>NZ_QGHC01000004.1 GCF_003148905.1 Fulvimonas soli
GACTGCTTGATGAACCCGATGATCTGCTCGGTGGTGAAGCGACTCTTCTTCATGTCCGTCCTCGTGGTTGACGGACTTTACAGCTTCACTTGGTATGGCTCAGTGGGGGCAGGTCAGACCATGCCCACCCCGGTGTCGAAGCGGATGCGCCGGAACGCCGCCTCGGCCTGCTCGGGTGCGAGCAGCAGCGGCGAGGCGTCGCTGGCGGCCTCCTCCTCCTCGGCTTCCTCCGAGGCCTGCCAGAAGAACAGGTAGGGGCTGATGGTGGTGCCGAAGATCGCCACCACGACGACCATGTAGTCGTGCCCCGCATGCCGCGGCCACAGCTGCCAGGCCAGGCTGCGCCACGGCACCTGCGCCACCAGCGCGGTGAGCACGTAGGCGAACAGGCTGAGCGTGAGCAGCTTGAGCAGCGGCGCGTAGCGCGGGAACGGCACCCAGATCTCCAGCGCCAGCGAGAGCAGGGCGAAGCCGAAGGCGTACAGCGGCGCCGGACCGCCGGCCAGCAGCCGCAGCGCCTCGCCCATCGCGCCGATGTCGGCGGCCAGGTTGGCGATGTTGGCGAGCAACAGCAGGCCGATCAGGCCGAGCAGCAGCGGTTTCGGGTAGACCTGCCGCATGTTCGCGGCCAGGCCGCGCCCGGTGACGCGGCCCACGTGCGCGCACACGGTCTGGATGGCGATCATCGGCGGCAGGGTGAGCAGCGCGCTCCACAGCGTGGCGTAGCCGAACCGCGCGCCGGCCTGCGAGTAGGTGGCGATGCCGCCGGGGTCGTCGTCGGCGGCGCCGGTGATCAGGCCCGCGCCGAGCCGGCGCAGCCAGCCGCGCGGCGGCGCCGGGGGGGATTCGAGGGCGGGGCCGACCATGGGCGCGCTTCCGTGGGGCTGACTTCGGCAATCTAGCGCCGCCCGGCCGGGAGCGCTTGACCGGGGTCAACCCCGCGCGATCCGGCGTTTCGCTTGATCCGGGTCAACATCGCCCGCGCGCGCCGCGTGCACGCTGCGGGGCGTGACAGGCGCGCCGCCCGGCGCGCCTTCCATCGACGAGGAGTCCTGCCATGTTCAAGCACATCCTGCTGCCCACCGACGGTTCGGACCTGTCGCTGCGCGCGGTCGACACCGGCATCGGGCTGGCGGCCCAGCTGGGCGCGAAGGTCTACGCCTTCCACGTGGTGGCGCCGTTCCCGACCGTGGCCTACCTGGCCGAGATGATCCAGGCCACGCAGGAGTTCTACACCGACGAGGCGACCAGGCGCGCGCAGCGCTGCCTGGACGAGGTGAGGCAGCGCGCCGAGGCGGCCAAGGTGGCCTGCACCGGCGGCTTCGAGTTCGACCAGCGCCCGTACACCGCGATCATCGGCGCCGCCACCAGGCAGGGCTGCGACCTGATCGTGATGGCCTCGCACGGCTGGCGCGGCTTCGACCGCCTGCTGCTTGGCAGCGAGACGCACAAGGTGCTGCTCAACACCCAGATCCCGGTGCTGGTCTGCCACTGAAGGCTGCGGCGACGCGCCGCTGCAAGCGGCGCGCCGGCGGTGCTATGGTGCGAGCCTCCCGTTGCGAGAGGTTTCCGCGGTGGAAGCCGGCACCGTCCTCGACCTCAACCAGCTGCGCCGCAGTTGCGGCTCGTGCGCCCTGCACGAGCTCTGCCTGCCGGCGGGCATCGACCGCCAGGACATGGAGCGGCTGGACACCGCGGTGCGCGACAAGCGCACGCTGGACCGCGGCAAGCTGCTGTTCCGCCAGGGCGACGCCTTCCACGCGCTGTACGTGGTGCGCTCCGGCTCGCTGAAGACCTACGTGGAGAACCCGGCCGGCGACGCGCAGATCCTCGGCTTCAGCCTGCCCGGCGAGATCGTCGGGGTGGACGCGCTGGCCGACGATCGCCACCAGTGCAGCGCCGAGGCGCTGGAGCGCACCAGCATCTGCGAGCTGCCCTACTCGATGATGCAGCAGGTGACGCGCGACGTGCCGTCGCTGCACCGGCAGCTGATGCGCGTGATCAGCCGCGAGGTGGTCGCCGAGCAGAGCCACCTGGTGATGATGGGCCGCCAGCAGGCGCAGGAGCGGCTGGCGACCTTCCTGCGCAGCCTGTCCGAGCGCTACGGCCGGCTCTCGCGCGACACCGCCACGCTGACCCTGCCGATGTCGCGCTACGACATCGCCAACTACCTCGGCCTGGTGGTGGAGACGGTGAGCCGGCTGTTCGGCCGCATGGAGGACGCCGGCATCCTGTCGGTGAACCGCAAGACGGTGCGCATCCTGCGCCCGGACCTGCTGGCCGGGCTCTGCGGCAACGCCCGGCCGCTGCCGCGGGGCAGGGAAGCCGGCTAGCGGCGCGCACTTGACCCTGGTCAAGCCGCGCGCCGCAGGAAGGACTACAAAGGCGTCGTAGCGCGCCGCGATTGCGGCGGCGCGTTTTTCTCCACTTCCGGAGGTCCGCCATGATCGCCACGCCCACCCTGCATCCGGCCCTCGCCGAAGCCGCCGCGGCGCTGCCCGGCGACCACTGGATCGAGACGCTCAACGACGGCAGCCACGTGCTGATCCGCCCGATCCGGCCGGAGGACCGCGAGCGCGAGCGCGACTTCATCGAGCGCCTGTCGCCCGAGTCGCAGCACTTCCGCTTCTTCGGCATGGTGCGCGAGGCCGGGCCGGTGCTGCTCGACCAGATGGTCAACGTGGACTACGTGCACAGCATGGCCTTCGTGGCGCTGGTCCACGACAACGGCGCGCTGCGCGAGGTGGGCGTGAGCCGCTACGCCGCCGCCGCGGACGCCAGCCGCTGCGAATGCGCGGTGACCGTGGCGGACGACTGGCGCCACCGCGGGCTGGCGGTGGCGCTGATGCGGCGCCTGATCGACGCGGCGCGCCAGAACGGCTTCCGCCAGATGTTCTCGATCGACGCGGCGGAGAACGAGCCGATGCGCGAGCTGGCCGCGTTCCTCGGCTTCCGGCGGAAGCCCGACCCGGCCGACGCGCACCAGGTCGTCCACACGCTGGACCTGTAGGGAGCCGGACATGGGCGCTTCGGGAACGCGGAACGCGGCGGTCGCGCCGGCGCCGGCCGTCGGCCGCGCCGGCGACGTGCTCGCCCTGGTCACTTCCGCCGCGCCGTGGAGCGCGGCCGCGGTGGTCGGCGCGCGGCTCGCCGCGCGCTGGAACGGCACGCTCACCGGCTGCTACCTCGATCCGGCGCTGCGCCTGCTCAACGCCGCCGAGGCCGAGCCCACGGTGCTGGCGCTGCTCTACGAGAGCAGCCAGTCGCAGGACGACCCGGCGCGCGCCGACTTCGCCGGCTTCGCCGCCCGCTACGGCGTGCAGGCCGCGCGCTGGGCGGTGGTGCGCACCGGCGTGGCGCAGACCCTGCGCATGCTCGGCGCGTGGCACGACCTGGCGGTGCTGGAGCGCGACCTGGTCGCGCCGGAGGGCCTGTTCGAGGTGCTGGGCGAGGCGCTGCTCGGCTGCCGCACGCCCTGCCTGGTGCTGCCGGAGGGCGAGCCGGAGGCGGCCTTCGCGCGCATCGCGGTCGGCTGGAACGGGCGCATAGAGGCGATCCGCGCGATCCGCGCCGCCCTGCCGCTGCTGGCCGGGGCGGGCGAGGTCTGCGTGCTGGACGGCGCGCCGGAGCCGGATGAGGACGTCAGCGGCCTGCCGCGCTTCGATCCCTGCGCCTACCTGGCCGCGCACGGCATCGCCGCGCGCCGGCGCCGCTTCCACGCCGAGCCGTCCTCGGCCGGCGCCGCGCTGCTGCGCGAGGTGCGCGGCTACGACCTGCTGGTGATGGGCGCCTACGGCCACTCGCGGATGCGCGAGCGCGTGCTGGGCGGAGCCACGCGGCACGTGCTGGAGCACGCGCGCGTCCCCGTGCTGATGATGCATTGACGCATGCCCGGTAGGCCGCGAGCCGCTAGGATGGCGCGACGGGCCGCGGGCGGAACGCCGCGCGGCGGGCGGCGGGGAGTGCGCGGGCGATGATCGTCTACAGCTGCCACGGCGCGGCGAAGGAAGTCACCGGCTCCTGCCACCTGGTGCGCTGCGGCGCGCGCAGCGTGCTGGTGGACTGCGGCCTGTTCCAGGGCGGCCGCGAGCGCGAGCGGGCCAATGCCGAGCCGTTCGAGTTCGATCCGGCCGGCATCGACGCGCTGCTGCTCACCCACGCGCACCTGGACCACTGCGGGCGCATCCCCCGGCTGGTGCGCGAGGGCTTCCGCGGCCGCATCCACGCCACCGCCGCCACCCGCGACCTGGCCCGCGTGGTGCTGCTGGACGCCGCCGGCCTGCAGGAGGAGGAAGCGCGCCGCGCCGCGCGCAGCGGCCGCGACGGCGCGGCGCCGCTGTACACCCTGGACGATGCACTGCACAGCTTCGATTTCTTCGCCGAGCCGGTCGGCTACGGCGTGCCGGTGGCGGTCGCCGAGGGCATTCGCGCCACCTTCCGCGATGCCGGCCACATCCTGGGCTCGGCCTCGATCCTGCTGGAACTGGAGGACGGCGGGACGTCCTTGCGCGTCGTGTTCTCCGGCGACCTGGGCAGCCCGGGCCGGCCGATCCTGCGCGATCCGCAGCCGGCGCCGCAGGCCGAATACGTGGCGATGGAAACCACCTACGGCAACCGCACGCACCGCTCGCTGCCCGATTCGGTGGACGAGCTGTACCGCGCGGTGGAGCAGACGCTGGGCCGCGGCGGCAACGTGGTCATCCCCACCTTCGCCATGGAACGCGCGCAGGAGGTGCTGTACTACCTGCACCGCGGCCTGCGCGAGGGCAGAGTGCCGGCGGGCGCGCAGGTGTTCCTCGATTCGCCAATGGCGATCTCGGCCACCGAGATCTTCCGCCGCCACCCCGAGTGCTTCGACGAGGCGTTCCGCGCGACGCTCGCGCGCGACGACCCGTTCGGCATGCCCAACCTGCGCTTCACCCGCGAGACCGCCGACTCGATGGCGATCAACCGCATCGAGGGCGGCGCGATCATCCTGGCCGGCTCGGGCATGTGCGACGGCGGGCGCGTGCGCCACCACCTGCGCCACAACCTGTGGCGCGAGAAGAGCAGCATCGTGTTCGTCGGCTACGCCGCCAGCGGCACGCTGGCGCGGCGCATCATCGACGGGGCGAAGACGGTGCGGCTGTTCGACGATGACGTCCGCGTGCGCGCCCAGCTGTGGACGATCAACGGCTTCTCCGCCCACGCCGACCAGGCCGGCCTGCTGGACTGGCTGGGCGACGCGCCGCGGCGCGAGGTGCTGCTGGTGCACGGCGACTACGAGGTGGGCATGCGCGCGATGGCCGAATGCCTGCGGCAGCGCGGGGTGCCCTGCCGGATGCCGGGGAAGGGCGAACCGATCCTGCTGAAATGAATGCGCGCGCGGCGGATGCCGGCGCGGGCGGTGACATTGTGCGTTTTTCCGGCACACCCTAATTCTTTTGGTCCCATCCCACAACGCGGCCATTGTCTATCGTGATGCGAAGGCGATAGCGATTGACGCCCGATGGCCGGTATTTCCATACCTCGCGGGTCATCGTCTTGAGAAGCTTCTTGTCGATGGCGACCGGCGCACCCAGCGAATCGCGCAACTGCTCTTGGGTTTGTCCTTCCCAGAAACGGTGCTGAACGATCCTTTGGACCAAGGCCTCGTCCCGATACTTGGAGCGCAGATAAGCCAGGTGCTGTTGCCGCTTGGCGTGATTAGCCCATGCGGCAATGGCAACGACTGCAACCATGGCGAGAACCGGGATTACGACGCCTATCGTTTGGAATATTCTGGTGGCGAGGTAGACGGGCAGGCCGATCACGATTGCGAGCATCAGCAATGCGCCTTCCGCCTTGGATGATTTCCTGCCCATAGCCCCTCCCTGAGCGGTATGTTGTCTCGGCTCAAGCGCTGCCGTTGCAGAACAGCGGCGTGACCTTCTTCTCCGCCGTGTCGTAGACCAGGTTGATCACCGAGCAGCCGCCATCCAGGATGCGGGGCGCCTGGGTGGGCGCAACGATGTGGACGCCGGGATCGGACACCTGCACGAACTCGCCCACTAACACGCGACGGCCGTGCTTGACGTCGCCGTAGTAGTAGCGGCCGTACTGATCCAGCGGCCCGGCGCCGTCGGGCAGGACGAGGTGCGCTTCCACCTCGGCGATCAACGCCGGCGTCGGCGTCCATGTCGCCGCCTGACCCGCGGTGGCGGTCGATGATGCGAGCAGGAGCAGGGCGGCCATCCGCTTTGGCTTGGACATGCGAATAGCACTCATGGGTTGGTCGGACTGTGTGGAGGCGGGGGAGGCGGATTCGGCGGCGTTGGAGGCGGCGGATCGTAGTAGCTGGGACGGATCGGCAGATTGTGCTCCCGACGCACCATGTTCTCGTTGGCCATCGAATGGGTCTCGCTCGGCGGCGTCGTACCGGGGGTCTTGCCGCCCTTGTCGTAGCTCTGCACACCCTGGTCGATGGCGCGGGCATGGCCGAACTCGTGCGCCACGCCGACGTATCCCGGCCGGTACGTGTTGCCTGTCTCGTCCATGCCGCCGGTCGTTTGCGAAGGATCGATCCGCACCGTGGAACCTGTGCCCTTGCCGTTAGTGGAAATGCCGGAAGGATCGGCCTGGGTGCTGTTGCCCTTGACCGGGCACCTGCGGCTCCACGTAGATAATGTTCGGCGTCGCCTGGAGCTTCTCGATCAGTACATGGCCGCCCGGTCCCTGACGGATGGTCCTGATATCGGCCTGCATGCGCTGCTTGAAATTGGTGTCGCCCACGATCTGGATGACGCGGCCGGTCGGGTCGACGCCCATGACCGGGTTGTTGTTGACGTACTCGTGGCGGTTGTAATTGAACACGTTGCCCAAGCCCGGATCGTCCGGGTCCACACTCAGGAATCGGGCCGACCCCGGGTCGTAGTAGCGCGCCTGCATGTAGATGAGCCCGGTATCAGGGTCGTTGACGTGGCCCGAGTAGCCCGGCCCGTCCGGTGGTGCGCCCGTGCTCGGCACGGACGAGCCATAAGGCTTGTAGTCGTAGCGGGCCACGATGTCGCCTTGCGCGTCGGCCTTCGCGAGCACGTTCCCGTTCGGGTCGGTGTAGTAGTAATGCACCTCGCCAGCAACCAACCCGCTGGAAGTGAAGGCCAGTGCTACCGTGGCGAAACACAGTGTCTTTCCAGCGTCCATACTTTTCCCCCTTGCAAACCTACGCGTGATTTTTAGCAGGTTTCCGTTGCACCGGCATCATTGCCGGAAAATTTGCTAATTCCTGGCCAAACCGGATCAAATCTTCGAGGATTTGGTCATGAAGTATTGCCCTGCTTGCGTGGGTGCCCGCCATTACTGGCGGGTGGATAGTCGGCTCAAATGTCGTGCCCGCGGCCATCGCTTCAGCTGGATCTGCATGGAATTCGGTGCGGCCGCCCAGTCCGGTCAAGCAGCCCCTGCCGGACTGGTATCGGCAGCGTTTCCGCAGCCGCGTCAGCGCGGCGGCACGTGAGCGGTTCTATCGCCTGCTGTGGGCCTGCTGTGCCCAGCGCGAGCCGTTCGATACTGAAGCTGCGCGGCGAGCAAGTGATAATCCGCAAGGAAAAGGAATAAGGGACGGCCGGTCGGGCGCGACCACATCAACGGCATCGAAGGCTTCTGGAGCTATGCTAAGAACGGGTTGTATCCCCACCGTGGCGTGCCCCGCCGGGGAGAGAGAGCAAGCGCTACGGAGCGACATCGACCAGCACCAGCTCGGCGTCCTCCAGCGCGGTCACGTGCAGGGCGGCCTCGCCGCGGATCGCCGCGCCGTCGCACGCCTCGATCCGCACGCCGTTGACGTCCACCGTGCCCCTGGCCGGCACCAGATAGGCGTAGCGGCCCGGCGCCGTCACGTACTCGGCGCGCTCGCCGGCCTCCAGCGCGGCGCCCAGCACGCGCGCCTCGGCGCGCAGGGGCAGGGCGCCGTCGTCCTCCGCCGCTGGCCAGCACCACGAAGCGCCCGGCGCGCTCGCCGGCGGGGAACGGCCGGGTGCCCCAAGACGGCGGCAGGCCCTGCCGGTCCGGGATGATCCAGATCTGGAAGATGCGCGTGGTCTGCGGCTCCAGGTTGTATTCGGCGTGGGTGATGCCGCTGCCGGCGCTCATCACCTGCACGTCGCCGGCCACGGTGCGGCCGCGGTTGCCCAGGCTGTCCTGGTGGCTGATCGCGCCCTCGCGCACGTAGGTGACGATCTCCATATCCGCGTGCGGGTGGGGCGGGAAGCCGGCGTGCGGCGCGATGGCGTCGTCGTTCCACACGCGCAGCGCGCCCCAGCCCATGCGGGCGGGATCGCGGTAGTCGGCGAAGGAGAAGTGGTGCCTGGCCTTGAGCCAGCCGTGGTCGGCGGCGCCCAGGCGGTCGAAGGGTCTGCGTTCGATCATGCCGTGCTCCATTGAACAACGCCCCGCGCGGGGCCTGCGCCCGAGATGGCGGCGCGCCGCGGCGGCGCCAGGGCCGGCGCGGGAAACGGATTGTCGTCGCGGCGGCGCCAGCGGCGCGTGATGCGCACGCCTGATCCGCGTGCACGTCTGCGGCTATGCTCGGGGACCTGTCCGCGGAGCGCACGGCAAGCCTGGGAGACGATCGCATGGAAACGAGGCCGAGGGTCATGGCGGAGGCATCCCTCCACGACAGGACGCGCCGCGGATGGCGCCGCGCCGTGCGGGCGCTGGCGCTGGCGGCGGCGCTGGCCGGCGCCGGCGCGCCGCGGGCGCAGGACCTCTCGACGCAGGCGCTGACCGCGGGCTGGCGGTTCCGCCTCGCGCCGGACGCGCCGGCGGCGCGCGCGCAGCCGCAGGCGGCGGCCTGGCACGCCGCGCAGGTGCCGGGCAGCGTGCAGACCGACCTTCTCGCGGCCGGCCTGATCGGCGACCCGTTCTGGCGCGACAACGAGGCGTCGCTGCAATGGATCGGCCTGGCCGATTGGGAATACCGGCTGGACTTCCGGCTCGATCCCGCGCTGGCCGCCAAGCGGCACCTGGAGCTGGTGTTCGACGGCCTGGACACCTTCGCCGACGTCGAGCTCAACGGCCGGCCGCTGCTGTTCGCCGACAACATGTTCCGGCGCTGGCGGGTGGACGCGAAACCCTACCTGCACGCGGGCGACAACCGGCTGCGCGTGGTGTTCCACTCGCCGGTCGCACGCCTGCAACCCTGGCTGGCCAAGCAGCCCTACGCGCTGCCGGGCGAGTTCGACTCCGCCTTCGGCGACGAGCCGCCGGGCCGGCAGACCGCCAACTACGTGCGCAAGGCCGCCTACCAGTACGGCTGGGATTGGGGCCCGCGCTACGTCACCGCGGGCCTGTGGCAGCCGGTGCGGCTGGAGGGCTGGGACGCGCTGCGGCTGGCCGACTTCCATATCGCGCAGGACCGCGTGGACGCCGAGCGGGCGCAGCTGCACGCTCAGGTCGAGGTGCAGGCCGAGCGGGCCGGGCCGGCGCGGCTCGCGGTGCGCTGGACCGCGCCCGACGGCCGCCGGGGCGAGGCGGCGCGCGAAGTGGCGCTGACCGCGGGCCGCAACACGCTGGACCTGCCCCTGACCATCGACCGGCCGCAGCGCTGGTGGCCGGCCGGCTACGGCCCGCAGAACCTCTACCGCTTCCATGTCGTGGTGACGGACGCGGACGGCCGTCCGCTCGCCGAGGCGGAGCGCGGCACCGGCCTGCGCCGCGTCGAGCTGCGCCGCGAGCGCGACCGCTGGGGCCGCGGCTTCGCCTTCGTGGTCAACGGCGTGCCGGTGTTCGCCAAGGGCGCCAACCTGATCCCGTTCGACAGCTTCCCCGCGCGCATGGACGAGGCGCGCATGCGGCAGCTGCTGGCCTCCGCCCGCGACGCCAACATGAACATGCTGCGCGTGTGGGGCGGCGGCATCTATCCCAGCGACGCCTTTTTCGACGAGGCCGACCGGCTCGGCCTGATGGTCTGGCAGGACTTCATGTTCGGCGGCGCCGTGCCGCCCTACGACGAGGCCTTCCGCGCCAACGTCGAGCAGGAGGCGCGCCAGCAGGTGCGGCGCCTGCGCGACCATCCCAGCCTGGTGCTGTGGTGCGGCAACAACGAGGTGCAGACCGGCTGGGAAGCCTGGCCCGACCGCAAGGCCTTCGCGCAGGCGATCGGCGCGGCCGAGCGCGCGAGGGTGGAGCAGGGCATGCGCGCGCTGTTCGACCGCACCCTGCGCGCGGTGGCGAGGGAGGAGTCGCCGGAGGTGCCGTACTGGGCCGGCTCGCCGGGTACCGACTACGCTGGCCCCGCCAACGTGCCCGGCGACGGCGACTACCACTACTGGGAGGTGTGGTCGGGCGAGGCCCGGCCGGTGGAGGAGTACCTGCGCGTCACGCCGCGCTTCCAGTCCGAGTACGGGCTGCAGTCCCTTCCCGCGATGGACACGATCCGCGCCTTCGCCGCGCCGGGCGATCTCTCGCCCGAATCGCCGGTGCTGCGCGCGCACCAGAAGTACGACAAGGGCAACGGCAACCGGCGCCTGCTGCTGTACGTCCGCCGCGGCTACGGCGAGCCGAGGGATTTCGAGTCCTTCGCGTACCTCAGCCAGGTGATGCAGGCCGAGGGCATCGAGCTGGCCGCCGACCATCTGCGCAGCGCGCGGCCGCGCAGCATGGGCTCGCTGTACTGGCAGCTCAACGACGTCTGGCCCGGCGCCTCGTGGTCGAGCATCGACTACTTCGGGCGCTGGAAGGCGCTGCAGTTCCACGCGCGGCGCTTCTACGCGCCGCTGCGCCTGGCCGCGTTCCACGACGGCGGCCGCGTGCGCGCCTGGCTGGTGTCCGACCGGCGCGAGCCGCTGGACGGCGAGCTCGCCGTGCGCGTGCTCGGCTTCGACGGCCATGAACTTTCGGCGCGGCGCGAGGCGGTGCGCGCCGCGCCGCTGGCCAGCACGCCCGCGCTGGACCTCGACGACCGGGCGCTGCTGCGCGGCGCCGATCCTGCACGCACGGTCGTCGTGCTGGAGTGGCGCGTGGGCGGGGAGACGGTCTCACGCCGGCTGGTGTTCTTCCGGCCGGCCGTGGCGCTGGCCTTGCCCGATCCCGGCCTGACGGCCGAGGTACGCGACGACGGTCACGGTCCGCTGCTGGAAATTGCTGCAACGCGGCTGGCGCGTGCGATTTGGATCGATTTTAATGGGCTGGAAGTCCAGGTTTCGGACAACGCCTTCGACCTGCTGCCCGGGGAGCACCGGCAAGTGCGACTGACCACCACGGCCGACATCGAAGCCCTGCGCCGCGCCCTGCGCCTGCGCTCGCTGGCCGGCGCGACGAGGCCGGCGCCGGGGGCGGCGCGGTGATCTCGCGGCGCGACCTGCTGCGCTTCGGCGCGCTCGGCGCCGCCGCGGCGCTGGCCGGCCCGGTCCGCGCCGTCGCCGCGTCGCCGTCCGGCGGGAGCTTCGCCAGCCGCCGCCCGCCGCCGGGGAAACGCAAGTTCGCCAGCCCGGCCGTCGAGACGCAGATCGCGCAGGTGAAGGCGCGCATCGGCGACCCCGAGCTGGCCTGGCTGTTCGAGAACTGCTACCCGAACACGCTGGACACCACGGTCGAGGCCGGCACGCTCGACGGCAAGCCGGACACCTTCGTCATCACCGGCGACATCGACGCGATGTGGCTGCGCGATTCCTCCGCGCAGGTGTGGCCCTACGTGCCGCTGGCCGCGCGCGACGCACCGCTGCGCCGCCTGCTGCGCGGGCTGATCCGCCGGCAGGCGCGCTGCATCGCGCTCGACCCCTACGCCAACGCCTTCCTGCCCGACCCGCGCGGCCGCTCGACGCTGAGCTGGGCGCAGGCCGACCTCACCGAGATGAAACCGGGCGTGGCCGAGCGCAAGTGGGAGATCGACTCGCTGTGCTACCCGGTGCGGCTGGCCCACGCCTACTGGCGCGCCACCGGCGACCGCGAGCCGTTCGACGGGGACTGGCGCGCGGCGATGCGCCTGGTGGTCGCCACCTTCCGCGCGCAGCAGCGCAAGGACGGGCCGGGGCCGTACCACTTCCAGCGGCCCTCGGCCAACCCGACCGACACGCAGTTCCTCGGCGGCTACGGCAACCCGACGCGGCCGGTGGGGCTGATCCACGCCGCGTTCCGCCCCTCCGACGACGCCTGCATCTACCCGTTCAACGTCCCCGGCAACCTGTTCGCGGTGGCGGCGCTGCGCCTGCTCGCACCGATGGCGCAGGCGCTGTACGGCGACCGCGCCTTCGCCGACGAGTGCGTCGCGCTGGCGGACGAGGTGGCACGTGCGGCCGATGCGCACGGCGTCATGGACGACGGGCAGGGCGGCGAGGTCTGGGCCTACGAGGTGGACGGCTACGGCAACCGGCTGTTCATGGACGACGCCAACGCGCCCGGCCTCTCCAGCCTGGCCTACCTCGGCTGCTGCGCGCCGGACGACGCGCGCTATCGGCGCAGCCGCGCGCTGGCGTGGAGCCCGCGCAACCCGTACTTCTTCCGCGGCCGCGCCGCCGAGGGCATCGGCGGGCCGCACCAGGGGCTGCGCATGATCTGGCCGCTGTCGATCACCATGCGCGCGCTCACCAGCGACGACGACGGCGAGATCCGCCAGTGCCTGGCCTGGCTCAAGGCCGCGCACGCCGGCACCGGCTTCATGCACGAGGCCTTCGACCAGGACGACCCGGCGAAGTACACGCGGCCCTGGTTCGCCTGGGCCAACACGCTGTTCGGCGAGCTGATCGTGCGGCTCGCGCGGCAGCGTCCCCGCCTGCTGGCCGCGTGAGCCGCGCGATGCCGGCCGCCTTCCCCACGCATTCCCCGGAGGTTTTCCCATGGTGACGCGCAGACGCTTCCTGCAGGGCATGGCCATGACCGCGCTGGGCGCGCCGCTGGCGCGGCTGCCGGCGCTGGGTGCGCCGCGCGCGGCAGCCGGTGGCGCGGGGACGGCCGCCGCCGCGGGCGTCTCGCGCCACGTGGACGTGTTCGTCGGCACCGGCGGCCACGGCCACACCTTCCCCGGCGCCACGCTGCCGTTCGGCATGGTGCAGCTCAGCCCCGACACCTACGACGCCGAATGGGACGCCTGCTCGGGCTACCACCAGGACGACGGCTCGATCATGGGCTTCTCGCACACCCACCTGTCCGGCACCGGCGCCAGCGACATGCTGGACGTGCTGGTGATGCCCGGCACCGGCGAGGTGCAGCTGCAACCGGGCGACCGCGAATACGCCGGCACGAACCACCACTCGCGCTACGACGCGGTGCGGCCTTCCGCCGACGAGCCCAGGCGCAGCGGCCCGCCGAAGCGCGGCTACCGCTCGCGCTACGCGGACGAGCGGGCGCGGCCGGGCTACTACCGCGTGCGGCTCACCGACGTGGAGGTGCTGGCCGAGCTCACCGCCACGCTGCGCGCCGGCCTGCACCGCTATACCTTCGGCAGGCCGGGCGCGGGGCACCTGCTGGTCGACCTCGCGCACGGCTACCACGACGACCCGGCGGTGCCGTGCAAGGTCAGCGGCGCGCAATTGAAGCTGGTCGGCCGCGACACCCTGGTCGGCGGCCGCGTCGTGCACCAGTGGGCCAACGGGCGGCACATCTACTTCGCCATGAAGGTGTCGCGCCCGTTCGCGCGCGCCACGTTGTACAGCGAGGACGCGCCGCTGCCCGACGGCAGCGCCGAGGCGAAGGGCGCGCACCTCAAGGCCGCGCTGCACTTCGACGACGCGCAGCGCGCGCCGCTGCTGGTGAAGGTGGGCCTCTCGGCGGTGGACATCGACGGCGCGCTGCGCAACCTGGAGGCGGAGGTCCCCGGCTGGGACTTCGACGGGGCGCAGCGGGCCGCCGCCCAGGCGTGGGAGGCCGAGCTCGGCCGCATCCGCATCGACACGCCCTCGGAGGAGACGCGGCGCGTGTTCTACAGCGCGCTCTACCACACCCTGCTCGCGCCCACGCTGTTCAGCGACGTGGACGGCCGCTACCGCGGCATGGACCTGGCCGTGCACGCGCTGCCGCCGGGCAGGCACAACTACAGCACCTACTCGCTGTGGGACACCTACCGCGCGCTGCACCCGCTGTTCACCCTGTACCAGGCCGGGCGCGTGCCCGACCTGGTGGACGGCCTGGTGCGCATGATGGCCGAGAGCCCGGACGGCCCGCCGGTGTGGCCGTTGCAGGGCAGGGAGACCGGCTGCATGATCGGCTACCACTCCGTCGCGGTGATCGCCGAGGCGCAGGCCAAGGGCTTCGCCGGCATCGACTACGCGCGCGCCTGGCCGCTGCTGCGCAAGCGCGCGATGGACGACGACTACCGCGGCCTGCCGTACTACCGCAAGCTCGGCTACATTCCCAGCGACCGGGAAGGCGAGGCGGTCAGCAAGACGCTGGAATACGCCTACGACGACTGGGCGCTGGCCAGCCTCGCCGACGCCGCCGGCGCGCACGGAGACGCCGAGGCGCTGCGCGAGCGCTCGCGCAACTACCGCAACGTGTTCGACCCGAAGCTCGGCTTCGTGCGCCCGCGCGCGGCCGACGGGCAGTGGATCGAGCCGTTCGACCCGCAGGCGATGGGCCACGGCGCGCGCTGGCGCGACTTCACCGAGTCCAACGCCTGGCAGGCCACCTTCCTCAACCAGCACGACGTCTACGCCTACGCGCGGCTGTTCGGCGGCATGGAGGCGTTCGAGCGCAAGCTGGACGCGCTGTTCGCCACGCCCGCGCAGCTGCCGCCGGACGCGCCGCCGGACATCGCCGGCTTGGTCGGCCAGTACGCGCACGGCAACGAGCCCGGCCACCACGTGGCCTACCTCTACGCCTACACCGGCGCGCACCACAAGACGCAGGCGCGCGTGCGCATGCTGCTGGAGACCATGTACCGCGCCGCGCCGGACGGCCTGGCCGGCAACGAGGACTGCGGCCAGATGAGCGCGTGGTACGTGCTGGGCGCGCTGGGCCTGTATGCGGTCGACCCGGTCAGCGCCAACTACGTGTTCGGCAGCCCGCTGCTCGACCGCGCCGAGCTCGACCTCGGCGGCGGCCGCAAGCTGGTGGTGGAGGCGCACGGCAACGGCCCCGGCCGCCCGTACATCCAGTCGGTGCGCTGGAACGGCCAGCCGTGGACGAAGAGCTGGATCGGCCACGCCGAGCTGGCCGGGGGCGGCACGCTGGCCTTCACGATGGGCGCGACGCCGAACAAGGCCTTCGGCGCCGCGCCCGCCGACCGTCCGCCCGCGTTCGGGCGCCCCGCCGCCGAACAGCTCGCCTGACCCCGCGCCGTTCGCCCTCTCCCCTCCGGAGAGCGGGCCGGGGTGAGGGGCCGCCCCCGCCCCAGTCCACCCACGCATCGCCCCATGCCGCCGCGCCGGCCGGGATGGCGCGCAGCGCTTCCCACACGCGCCGCTGGAACGGCGTGCCGCGCGGGTCCAGCGCCAGGCCGGCTGCTCGATCGCCGCCAGCACGCGCGCTAGCCAGCGACCCGGATGGTCCTCTCGTTGCAGCCGCTCGCGCGGCAGGCGCCGGCGCAGGTCCGTGGCCAGCGAGCGCTCGTCGTCGCCCGGCAGGATCGCGCGGATGCCGCGCGCGCCGCGGGCGACCAGCACCAGGCCCAGCGGGCCGCGGCCGAAGCCGTAGCGGACGGTTTCGCCAGCGGCGTCGCGTTCCGGGTGACAGCGCTTGCACGGCCGGAAACCGGCGCGCTCGGCCTCGCGCGGACTGGCGTGGAAGGCCACGTGCTCCGGGCGCGGCGCGCGCGCCGCGCAGGAGGGGCGGCAGTACACGCCGGTCGAGCGCACCGAGTACTGGAAGCTGCCGTGGGCAGCGGCCTCGTGCGCCAGCAGCTGCGGCCAGCGGGAATCGGCGGTGATGGCGGCGCACCGGATGGCGTCCGCACGGTTCATGGCATGTTCCATCGGTCAGGGACGATGGGTGCAGGCTGGCGGGCGCGGCGGAAACTCCGCTTCTTGTTCTTGCCGTGCCGCGGGCGACGCCTCCGGGCGTTGAGTCCGGCCGGCGGTTTGCCTACTGTGCTGCCGTCGCCCGCCGCTGCCCGCGCCATGCCGAATGCCGTCCTGTTCAATCCGCGCCCCCGCATCGACCGCGTGCCGCTCGACGACGGCAACGTCTGCTACGTGATCGACGACGCGCTGCTGGAGCCGGAGCGCCTGGTGGACTGGGCGTCGGCGCAGCGCGCGGCGTTCCGCCCGGTCGACTTCAACGCCTACCCGGGTAACTACCTGCCGCTGCCGCCGCAGCTCAACGATGCGCTGCAGACCTTCTACCTGCGCCACATGCGCGAGCTGTTCGACGCGCGCCGGCTGCTGCACATGCACTGCCGCCTGGCGATGGTGACCCTGCCGCCGCAGGCGCTGC
The DNA here is from genome assembly GCF_003148905.1 of Fulvimonas soli. Taxonomy (GTDB): domain Bacteria; phylum Pseudomonadota; class Gammaproteobacteria; order Xanthomonadales; family Rhodanobacteraceae; genus Fulvimonas; species Fulvimonas soli. Next base: position 16,324 of record NZ_QGHC01000004.1, read on the forward strand.
GTCCCTACCAGTGGTTCTGCCACAGCGACCAGGTGGGCATCGACCCGGCCTGCAGCATCCAGGCCTCGGTGCTGTATCTGTTCAAGGACGCGCGGCTGGGCGGCACCGGCTTCTACCGCGCCGTGCGCCCGGCGGAGGAGACCGCGCGCTTCTACAACGACGCCACGCAGCTCTCCGTCGCGGCCTTCGCGCAGCGCTACGGCCTCCGGCCCGGCTACATGCTCGCGTCGAACGACTACTTCGCGCGCACCGGCGGCGTCGAGGCCCGCTTCAACCGGCTGATCTTCTACGACGGCAGCATCCTGCATTCCGGCGACATCCTCGCGCCGGAGCGGCTCGGCGACGACCCGCGCACGGGCCGGCTCACCCTCAACGGCTTCTTCACCAGCCGCCGCCGCGCGACCTGAGCGCGCCCGGGCCTTCAGTCGGAGGCGACCACGCGGCCGGACTCGGGGTCGACCTCCAGCCGCACGTGCTTGCCCGCGCCGTTCTCGGCCTTGGCGCGCCACAGGCCGTCCTCGAAGTCCACGTCGTGCACGTCGGTGTAGCCCTGGGTGGACAGCGCGGCGCGCACGTCGCGCTCGCTCAGGCGCGACACCGCCTCGTCGGCGAAGGCCTGGCCGGTGGTCGGGTCCACGCGCACGGTCACGCGGTTGCCGTCGCCGCTCTTGGCGTGCGCGCGCCACATGCCGTCGCTGAACTTGAGGTCGTGCACCTTGGTGTAGCCCTGGCGTTCGAGCTGGGCGCGCACTTCGTGCTCCGTCAGCGCATCCTGCGCCGTGACGGCGCCGGTCGCGCCGAGGGCGAGGGCCAGGGCGAAGGGAGCAAGCTTCTTCATGCGCGGGTTCCTCGTGTGGGGGACGCCGCAGTCTTGGCAAGGCCGGGTCAGCGCGCGGTGAATTCCGCCGGCCCGCGTTGGGTGCCGTTCACCCGCGTCCCGCGGGCCGTCATACGGCGGCCGCGGGCGCGCGCCGCGCCGCGAGGAAGCGCAGGCACTGCGTCAGCGTGGCGCCGGCCAGCGCCAGCAGCATGTCCCACTGCGCGTCCCACACGTCGCCCTGCGTGCCGAGGTAGGCCTGGCCGAGGTCGCCGCCGAACACCGTGGCGGCCAGCCACTCGATCAGCTCGAAGATCGCCGACAGCGACTCGATGAACAGCACCGGCAGCAGGAAGCGCCACAACGCGGAACGCGGCGGCGCCTCGGCGCGGAACAGCTCCGCCGCCAGCGGCAACAGCAGCAGGCCGAACAGGAAATGCACCAGGCGGTCGTAGTGGTTGCGGCGCAGGCCGAGCAGCGCGTCCAGCGACTGGCCGCTGAGCCGGCGGAACGCCTCGTCGTAGGGCACCTGGGCGTAGGTGAAGTGCGCGCCCACCTCGTGCGCGCAGAGGAAGACGAACAACAGCGTGTAGGCCAGGTCGGAGAAGCGCAGCCGGCGCGCGGTGAACGCGAACAGCGGCACCGCGGCGAACACCACCACGTTCTCCAGCAGCCAGTCCTGGCGGTACCAGGGGCGGATCGCCAGCGCCAGCCAGAACAGGGCGAACAGCGCGAGCAGCGCCGCAGGGTAGGCGAGGGAAGCGCGGGGGCGCTGCGTGGCGGACGGGGTCATGCGCGTATTCACCGTTGCCGTTATCGCTTTGTCAACGCGGTGGCGACGGCGGCATAGCGCGATGCGGCGTTGACTTGCATCAATGCCGCGTCCGCATGCCGGGCGCAGGCTGCGGACTGGCCCGTTCCGCCGGCGCGAGCCGGCGGAACGGCGGATGGACGACCGCCTCGCCGCGTGCGAAGCGGCCGCAACGACATGCGGAGACGACACCATGACCACACTTGCCCGCTGGAACCCCTTCCGGTCCGTCGCGCGCCTCGACCCGACGGCCGGCTTCGACGAATTCTTCCGCGGCCTCGCCGCGCGTCCGCTGTGGCGCGAGCTGGAAGCCGCCCCGGACATGCGCATCGACGTCAGCGAGGACGACGGCGCCTTCCACGTGAAGGCCGACATCCCCGGCGTGAGCAAGGACGACATCGAGGTCTCGGTGGAGGGCAGCCAGGTGGCGATCGGCGCCGAGGTCAAGCGCGAGACGCAGAAGAAGGAGAACCGGAAGGACCTGTGCACGGAGCGCTACTGCGGCCAGGTGTTCCGCAGCTTCACCCTGCCTGCCGAGGTGGACAGCGCGAAGGCCGAAGCGCACTACGAGAACGGCGTGCTCACCCTCGACCTGCCCAAGAAGGCCAACGGCAGCTCGCGCCGGATCGCCGTCAACTGATCCGGGGCCGGTCCGCGCCCCGCCGCGTGCGGGGTGCGCGACCGGGGAATCGATCGGCCAGGTGGAGGGGCCGCGGTCGCCCCCGGGCACGGCGCGGGCCATCGCGGCCGCCGTCCGGCACGCTTCTAGCCCGCGCCGGCGCGGGACCAGGCGCCGCCGCGCGCCTAGGGCCTGTCATCAATTGACTAGATAAGCGAAGCTTGGGTTTTCTTGCGAGCGCAGCCGTTCAATGACCCGACGCTATGGACTTCGAGACGATCAATGGGTTCGCATCGAGCCTCTTTTGCCCGGCCGGCCCGGGCATGTCGGGGTGACGGCGAAGGACAATCGGCGGTTCGTTGAAGCCGTGCTGTACCGGCCAAGCTTCGGATCTGGAAGGTGCCGATGCCTTGTTGCCGAGCTTGTCGACCCAGGCATTGATTGCCGACCGAGCCTACGATGCGCAGGCTCGGGTCATTGAACCCATGCAGCGCATCGGGGCACAGGTCGTCATTCCCTCCCATCCGACGCGAAAGGTGATGCGGGACTACGATCGGGCGCTATACAAAGCCCGGCACCTGATCGAGAACTTCTTCGCCAAGCTCAAGCAGTACCGCGCCATCGCCACTCGATACGACAAAACGGCTCGTAATTTCCTCGGTGCTATCTACGGCGCTGCCGCCGTCATCCTGCTCAATTGATGACACGCCCTAGTGCAGCAGCCGCGACGGCAGCCGCTCGCGCAGTTCCGCGGTGGGCAGGGTGGTGAGGTTGCGCCGCACCTCGCCGGTCACGTGCTGCATCAGCGGCGCGCCGATGTGCTCGTGCAGCGCGCCGAGGAAGCGCGGCGGCGCCACCAGCACCAGCTTCTCGTAGCGGCGTTCCTCCAGCCCGCGCGCCAGCGCGTCGCCGAGCAGGCGGGCGAAGTTGCCGGCGCTCTTCTCGCGCGGCGTGGTGTGCGGCTCGATCGCGTGCCGCGCGCTGCCGACGCTTTCCGCCGCGCGCGGCGGCCGGTCGCGGGTGAGGCTGCGGCCGGGCAGGCGGCCCTCGGGGTTGTCGAAGCAGGCCACCTCGTTCCATACGCCGTTGCGCGCGTTGCACTCGATCACGCGCGCCCGCGCGCCGTCCGCCACCAGGATCCAGGTCTGCGCCATGTCGTCGCCTCCTGCCGGCCGCGGCCTTCGCCGGCGTGTGCCCAAGGTGGAGGCAATCTAGCGCGCAGGCCGGAAGATTCCGTTGACGCCGGTCAAGCCGGTCCCGCGCTGGACGGGGCGGCTGTCACGCGCCAGCCTGCCGCCGGGAAATCGCGGCGGGCCGGCCGAGCGGACCAGGATGCTCCGGCCGGGCGCCGCCCGCCATCGGCCGGGCGGGATAGGCGGAGCATCCAGTGTCGGCATGCGCCGGGCGGGGACTAGGCTTGCGCCATCCGCCGCGCGCCGTGGACGGCACCGGGCATGCGCGGCGCCGCGGTTCGGTCCCGACTGGAGGGCGACGATCATGCGTGCCTTGCTCACCCTCGGCTACGGCGCGGTCTGCTACGCCGTGTTCTTCCTCACCTTCCTCTACGCCATCGGCTTCGTCGGCGACCTGCCGCTGCCCAGGACCGTGGACCGCCCGCTGCCCGCCGGGCCGGCGACGCCCGCCATGTGGGTGATCGACCTGGCGCTGCTGGGCCTGTTCGCCATGCAGCACAGCGGCATGGCGCGGCGCGGCTTCAAGGCCTGGCTCGCGCGCCTGCTGCCGCCGGCCGTCGAGCGCAGCACCTACGTGCTGCTGTCCAGCCTCGCGCTGATCCTGCTGTTCTGGCAGTGGCGGCCGCTGCCCGGCACGGTCTGGAACGTCGGCGGCTGGGCCGCCTGGCCGCTGCTCGCGCTGTGCGCGTGCGGCTGGCTGCTGGTGCTCAGCGGCACCTTCGTGATCAACCATTTCGACCTGTTCGGCCTGCGCCAGGTCTGGCTGGACGCGCAGGGGCGGCCGTACACGCCGCTGCCGTTCAAGCGCCACCTGTACTACCGCGTCGTGCGCCATCCGCTGATGCTCGGTTTCATCGTCGCGTTCTGGGCCACGCCGCGGATGAGCGTGGGCCACCTGCTGTTCGCCGCCGCCAGCACCGCCTACATCCTGGTCGCGGTGAGGTTCCTGGAGGAGCGCGACCTGGTCGCCCTCCACGGCGGCGATTACCGCCGCTACCAGCGCGAGGTGCCCATGCTGTGCCCCTGGCCGCGCCCGCATCGCGGCGGCATCGCGCGGCCCACGCCGCGCGCGGTGCGCTAGGCGCGGCGCTAGCCGATCGCCAGCAGCTGGCGCGCCACGTACACGGCGAGGAAGCCGGCCATCACGATCAGCAGCGGCGCCATCAGGCGCTCCAGCAGCGTGCGACCGTAGCTCCGCACTTCCGGGGAGTCGATCAGCCTGCGGTTGCGGTCGAAGCGGATCGTGACCAGCAGCACCACCAGCGCGCCGAACAGCAGCAGGAGCGGCCCCAGCACTTCCGAGGCGTGCACGTGCAGCCGCGGCACCGGCTGGCCGGCGGCGCGCGAGGCGTAGGCCAGGAAGATGTCGAAGCGCTCCAGCAGGAAGCCGAAGGCCATCACGGTGATCGCCGTGCGCACCCAGGCGAGGTAGGTGCGCTCGTTGGCGGCATGGTCGCCGAAACAGGGAATCATGCCGCGTAGCAGATGCCGTGGTGCGTCCAGGCCGGGTGAAGCGCCTCCGCCGCCCCGCGGCAACGGAGCGTTCATGCAATGCGGGCCCGGCTCGGCGACACTCCCTGCCTTTGGCTGAGCGCGAGGCGGCATTGCCGGATCGGTCGATTCCACGGAAATCGGGATGCCTGCTGGCCCTGGCCGTCCTGCTGCAGGGGGCGGGCATGTCGACGCGGGCCGCGTCCGCGTCGGCGGACCGGGACGCGGCGGGCAGGGCCTCCATCCAGGTGCGCAGCGACCGCCTGACGCTGCGCGTGGCCAAGGCGCCGCAGGTCTACCTGTCCGGCCCCATCGGCCCGGATGCGCTGCGGCAGGTCGACGGGATGCTGCGCTCGGGCCGGATCCCGCGCGGCTCGGACGTCTATCTGGATTCCTCGGCCGGCGATGTGCCTTCCGGGCTGGCGCTGGGGCGGCTGTTCCGCTCGGCCGGGCTCAACACCCACGTGGGGCTGTGGCGCAAGCCGACGCGCAGCGTGGTACCGGCGCGCCCGGCGGTCTGCCTGGACGCCTGCGCGTATGCCTACCTGGGCGGCGTGTACCGCTGGGCGCCGAGCGGGTCGGACCGCATCGGCCTGCACGCATCGCTGCTGCCGGGCCCGCAAGGCGCGAGCGGGCCCGCGCAGCCGGCCTCGCCCGCGGCGCTGCGCGACTACCTGGTCGAGATGGACGTGCGCCCCGACTATTTCGCCCACGTGCTGGGCCCGGCGGAGAACGGCGTGGTCTGGTGGAAGCCGGAGGAGATGGCGCCCTGGCTGGTGGCCAACAACGGCCGCCAGCCGCTGGCCGCGTCCTACCAGCCGGGGCCCGCGCCGCAGCTGACGCTGTCGCAGACGGTGCGCGGCGGGCGGAACCGGATCGCATTGCGCTGCGCGCCCGGCGGCGTGACGCTGACCGCCTACTACACGGTGGGCTACGAGCACGCCCGGCAGCTGGCCTCGCAGGCCCGCGCAGCCTATTTCGAGGTGGAGCGGCAACCCTGGCAGCCGCAGCCGGGCGAGCGCCCGCATGCGGAGGGCGACGCGCTGGTGTTCGCCCGCCCGCTGCCGTTCGCCGAGCTGAACCGCGTGCTGCGCACGGTCTCGCTGGGCGCCTGGGTCGAGACCGCCGCCGGCCGCGTCCGCTATGGCTTCCTCGTCGCGCCGGCCGCGGCGTGGGAGGGCACGCGCGCGTTCTACGCCGATTGCCGGGCGTTGCAGGGGAGGCGGTGAAGCCCGCGCCGTTCGTGAGAGCGGTCTGCCTGGCAACCCGAACTCCGTCGCCGCCGCCTGGATCACGGTGGAGCGGCTGAAACCAAGCGTTCGGGGAAGCCGATCCAGGCCGCGTCGCGGCCGAAGGATCGCCGCAAGCGAAGCCCGACCCGGCTTGTCGGGCATGCATGCAAAAAGGGCTCCGCTTGATCGCGGAGCCCTCCGGTTTCGTCGATCCCGGTCAAAGGGAAAGGTCAGAGTGACTCGAAGATTCCCGCCGCGCCCATGCCGGTGCCGATGCACATGGTCACCATGCCGTACTTCTGCTTGCGCCGGCGCAGGCCGTGGATCAGCGTGGCGGCGCGGATCGCGCCGGTGGCGCCCAGCGGGTGGCCCAGCGCGATGGCGCCGCCCAGCGGGTTGACCCTGGCCGGGTCCAGGCCGAGGTCCTTGATCACCGCCAGCGACTGCGCGGCGAAGGCCTCGTTGAGCTCGATCCAGTCGAGCTGGTCCTGGGTGAGGCCGCATTGCCTGAGCGCCTTCGGGATCGCCTCCTTCGGCCCGATGCCCATGATCTCCGGCTTCACGCCGGCCACCGCGTAGCCGACGAAGCGGGCGAGCGGGGTGAGGCCGTAGTCCTTGATCGCCTGTTCGCTGGCCAGCAGCAGCGCGCCGGCGCCGTCGGACATCTGCGAGGAGTTGCCCGCGGTCACCGTGCCGCCGAACTGGCCGTTGCGGAACACCGGCTTGAGCTTGCCCAGCACTTCCGGCGTGCTGCCCGGGCGCGGGCCCTCGTCGGTGTCGATCACGCGGCTGTCGGTGCGGATGCCGCGGGTGGCGAGGTCGGGGTAGTGGTCGTCGAGGCGGAACGGGCTGATCTCGTCCCTGAACTCGCCGGCGGCGATGGCCTTGAGCGCGCGCTCGTGGCTCTGCGCGGCGAAGGCGTCCTGCTCCTCGCGGCCGATCTTCCACTGCTTGGCGACGTTCTCGGCGGTGATGCCCATGCCGTAGGCGATGCCGATGTTCTCGTCGGTGAAGATCGCCGGGTTCATGGCGATCTTGTGGCCCATCATCGGCACCATGGTCATGCTCTCGGTGCCGCCGGCGAGCATCAGGTCGGCCTCGCCCAGGCGGATGCGGTCGGCGGCCATCGCGATGGCCTGCACGCCGGAGGAGCAGAAGCGGTTGATGGTGACGCCCGGCACGGTGTCGGGCAGGCCGGCCAGCAGCACGCCGATGCGCGCCACGTTCATGCCCTGCTCGGCCTCGGGCATGGCGCAGCCGATCACGGCGTCGCCGATGCGGTGCGGGTCGACGCCCGGCGCCTGCGCCAGCACGGCCTTGATGACGTGGGCGAGCAGGTCGTCGGGACGGGTGTTGCGGAACACGCCGCGCGGCGCCTTGCCGACCGGGGTGCGGGTGGCGGCGACGATGTAGGCGTCTTGGACTTGCTTGGTCATGGCTGGGTTCTCGGTGGAGTGGGAGCGGGGAACAGGGAACGGGGAACGTGCAGGTGGCGCCGGTACGTCGCTGCCGGCCTGGGCGTCTCGTTCTCGTACCCTCCGATCAAAGGTGGCCGGGATCAGGTCCGGGGCAGGGCGCAAGGGACATGCTTACGACAGCCTTCGCGTTCCCTGTTCCCCGTTCCCTGTTCCCGCGTTTCAATTGCGCAACGGCTTGCCCGTCGCCATCGTGTGCGCGATGCGCGCCTGGGTCTTCTCGGTCCTGGCCAGCTCCACGAAGTGCTTGCGCTCCAGGTCGAGCAGCCACTGCTCGTCCACCAGCGAGCCGCGCTCGATCGCGCCGCCGCACAGGGTGTCGGCGATGCGCGCGGCGATCGCCACGTCGTGCTCGGAGGCGAAGTAGCCGGCCTGCAGGTTGGCGAGCTGGGCGCGGAAGGTGGCGGTGCCGACGTCGCCGGCGACCGGGATCGCGCGCTGGTACAGCGGCGGGCGCCAGCCGCTCTCGGCCAGCGCCAGCGCGGTCTTCTTCGCCACGTGGAGCAGCTCGTAGGCGTTGAACACCACCACGTCGCTGTCGCGCATCAGGCCCATCTGCTTGGCCTCCAGCGCGCTGCCGGCGACCTTGGCCATCGCCACGGTCTCGAACACCTTCTTCAGCGCCTCGAACGGGTCGGCCGGGTTGGCCTTGGCCGCGCGCAGCGCCAGCTCGTGCAGGCCGCCGCCGGCGGGCAGCAGGCCCACGCCGGCCTCGACCAGGCCGATGTAGCTCTCCAGCGCCGCCACGGTGCGCGCCGAGTGCATCTGGAACTCGCAGCCGCCGCCCAGGCACAGGCCGCGCACCGCGGCCACCACCGGCACCAGCGCGTGCTTGATGCGCATGCTGGTGCGCTGGAAGTTGGCGACCATCGCCTCGAAGGCGTCGAACTTGCCCGCCTGCAGCAGGCCCAGCGCGCCCTTCAGGTCGGCGCCGGCGGAGAACGGCTCGCCGGTCTGCCAGATCACCACCGCCCTGAGCTTCTCCTCCGCGATGCCGATGGCGTGCTGGATGCCGTCGAGCACGTGGTCGTTGACCGTGTTCATCTTGGTCTTGAACGAGAGGATGCCCACGCCGTCGTCGCCCAGCGTCCACAGGCGCACGCCCTCGTTCTCCCACACGGTGGTGCCCTGGTCGAACTTCTCGCCCAGGATCGGATCGGGGAACAGCTGGCGCGCGTAGACCGGATGCGACGAACGCGGCTCGTACTTGCCCTCGGCGGCCGACCAGGAGCCTTCCTTGCCGTGCACGCCGGCGCGGCCGTCGGTGACCCACGCGGGCAGCGGCGCCTTGCTCATCGCCTTGCCGGCGTCGATGTCCTCCTGGATCCACTTGGCCACCTGCTGCCAGCCGGCGGCCTGCCAGGTCTCGAACGGGCCGAGCTTCCAGCCGTAGCCCCAGCGGATGGCGAAGTCGACGTCGCGCGCGGTGTCGGCGATGCCGGCCAGATGGTAGGCGGTGTAGTGGAACAGGTCGCGGAAGGTCGCCCACAGGAACTGCGCCTGCGGGTCGGACGAGGCGCGCAGCCTGGCGAACTTCTCGGCCGGGTCCTTGATGGCGAGGATCGCGGCCACCTCGTCGGAGGCCTTCGGCTCGGACGGCACGTAGTCCTTCTTCGCCAAGTCGAGCACCACGATATCCTTGCCGACCTTCTTGTAGAAGCCCGCGCCGTTCTTCTGGCCCAGCGCGCCCGCGTCGATCAGGCCCTGCAGCCAGCTCGGCGCCTTGAAGTACTCGTGCCACGGGTCGTCGGCCAGGGTGTCGGCCATGGTCTTGATGACGTGCGCCATCGTGTCCAGGCCCACCACGTCGGCGGTGCGGTAGGTGGCGCTCTTGGGGCGGCCCACGGCCGGGCCGGTGAGCGCGTCCACCACGTCGAAGCCCAAGCCGAACTGCTCGGTGTGGTGCATGGTGGCCAGCATCGAGAACACGCCGATGCGGTTGCCGATGAAGTTGGGCGTGTCCTTGGCGATCACCACGCCCTTGCCGACGGTGGTGGTGAGGAAGGCTTCCAGGCCCTCGATCACCTTCGGGTCGGTGAGCCGGGTCGGGATCAGCTCGACCAGGTGCATGTAGCGCGGCGGGTTGAAGAAGTGCACGCCGCTGAAGCGGTGGCGCAGCTCCTCCGGCAGCGCCTCGGCCAGGCCGTTGATCGACAGGCCCGAGGTGTTGGAGGCCAGCACCGCGCCGGGAGCGACGTGCGGGGCGATCTTCCGGTACAGGTCGAGCTTCCAGTCCATCCGCTCGGCGATCGCCTCGACGATCAGGTCGCAGTCCTCGAGCAGGTCCAGATGCTCGTCGTAGTTGGCCGGGACGATCGCGGCCGCGCGGTCCTTGTCGGCCAGCGGGGCGGGCGAGAGCTTCTTGAGGTTCTCGATGGCCTTCAGCGCGATGCCGCTCTTGGGGCCTTCCTTCGCGGGCAGGTCGAACAGCACGGTCTCGACGTCGGCGTTGGTCAGGTGCGCGGCGATCTGCGCGCCCATCACGCCGGCGCCGAGCACCGCGGCCTTGCGGATGCGTAGCGCGGTCTGGGGCGATGCGGTCATTGGCTTCTCCGGTGATGCGGACAGGTAGAGACGTGAAGTAAAGGCGCCGGCCGTTGCCGGCCGGCGACCGGGATTTCAGGGGGCGCTGAGGCCGGCGGCGGCGAAGCGCACCAGGTGGGCGACGGTCTGCTCGCGGTGGGCGGCCTCGCTGACGTCGCTCTTGCGCTGGATCATGCCGAAGCCGGACATGGCGTGGGTCAGCGCGCCGGTGACCAGGTCGATGCGCCAGTACAGCTCCTCCTTGCTCAGGCGGGGCAGCAGGCGGGCGAACTCGGCGGTGAACTGGCGCATCACGTGGCCGTAGTTCTCCGACAGGAACTGGCGCAGGGTGTCGTCGTGCTCGGCGAAGGCGCGCGCCAGCACGCGCATGAACAGCGAGCCGCTGCCGTCGCTGGACAGCGCCAGGGCAGGGCGGATGAAGGCGTCGAGCACGTCCTCCAGGGTGGTCTGCGGCCGGCCGGCCACCTTGGCCAGCGCCGCCAGGCGGTGCGCGTTGAGGCTGTCCAGGCGGCGCCGGAACACTTCCTCGACCAGCCGGTCCTTGGAGCCGAAGTGGTAGTTCACCGCGGCCAGGTTGACGCCCGCGGCCGCGGTGAGTTGCCGCAGCGAGGCGCCGTCGAAGCCGCGCTGGGCGAACAGCTGCTCGGCGGCGGTGAGGATGCGTTCCTTGGTCGAGGCGGAGCTGTTCACGCGGATGGTTCCCCGGCGGCTGGAATCAAACGATCGTTTGAGGATACGCGCGAGGCTTTCCGCCCGTCAAACGGCCGTTCGCATCCATGGGCGTACGGGCTTGCGTATGGATGAGAATCTGTCAAACTTTCGTGAGCTAAATCCGCATTCCGTGTCGGGTTTGGTCCTACATTCGCCGGCACGATGCCGGCCCCGCCCACTCTCAAGTACCCGTATCCCCGGAGCAGACCGTATGGCGCTGGAGCGCACCCTTTCCATCATCAAGCCGGATGCCGTTGCCAAGAACGTGATCGGCGAAATCTACGCCCGCTTCGAGAAGGCCGGCCTCAAGATCGTGGCCGCCAAGATGAAGCAGCTGTCGCGCAAGGAGGCCGAGGGCTTCTATGCCGTGCACAGGGCGCGCCCGTTCTTCAACGCGCTGGTCGAGTTCATGATCTCCGGCCCGGTGATGATCCAGGTGCTCGAAGGCGACAACGCCATCGCCCGCAACCGCGAGCTGATGGGCGCCACCAACCCGAAGGACGCCGCGCCGGGCACCATCCGCGCGGACTTCGCCGACTCGATCGACGCCAACGCGGTGCACGGCTCCGACGCCGCCGAGACCGCCAAGACCGAGATCGCCTACTTCTTCGCCGCGACCGAAATCCACGGCGACCGTTCCTGACCGCAAGGACCGGAAGGCGGCCCTCCGCGGCCGCTTTCCCCACGAACCGCCCGCACACTGAAAGGTTGTGAACACTCCAGCATCCATGCCATCCGACCCGACCGCCCCGGCGGAAAAGGTCAACCTGCTCGACTTCGATCGCCAGGGGCTGCGCGACTTCTTCGCGCGGCTCGGCGAGAAGCCGTATCGCGCCGAGCAGGTGATGAAGTGGATCTACCACCGCCTGGAGGACCGCTTCGAGCACATGACCGACGTCGGCAAGGCGCTGCGGGCCAAGCTCGAGGCGTCGTGCTACATCGGCCCGCCGAAGACCCTGTTCGACAAGGGCGCCGCCGACGGCACGCACAAGTGGCTGCTGGGCATGGACGGCGGCAACGCCGTCGAGGCGGTATACATCCCCGAGCCCACCCGCGGCACGCTGTGCGTGTCCTCGCAGGTGGGCTGCGGGCTCAACTGCCAGTTCTGCTCCACCGCCACGCAGGGCTTCAACCGCAACCTCGCCGCCGCCGAGATCATCGGCCAGATGTGGGTGGCGGCCAAGTACCTCGGCAACGTCACCCACCAGAACCGCCGCATCACCAACGTGGTGATGATGGGCATGGGCGAGCCGCTGCTGAACTTCGACAACGTGGTCGCGGCGATGAGCCTGATGCGCGACGACCTGGGCTTCGGCCTGGCCTCCAAGCGCGTCACGCTGTCCACCGCCGGCCTGGTGCCGATGATCGACAAGCTGTCGGAGGCCATCGACGTGTCGCTGGCGGTGTCGCTGCACGCGGCCAACGACGAGCTGCGCACCGAGCTGGTGCCGCTCAACAAGCGCTACCCGATCGCCGAGCTGATGGGCGCCTGCCAGCGCTGGATCGCGCGCCGGCCGCGCACCTCGATCACCTTCGAGTACACCCTGATGAAGGGCGTGAACGACCAGCCCGAGCACGCGCGCCAGCTGATCAGGCTGATGCGCAAGCTGCCCACCGGCAGCTGCAAGGTCAACCTGATCCCGTTCAATCCCTTCCCGGGCACGCGCTTCGAGCGCTCGGACGCCGAGACCATCCGCGCGTTCCAGACCCAGCTGCTCAACGCCGACATCCTGACCATGCTGCGCCGCACCCGCGGCGACGACATCGATGCCGCCTGCGGCCAGCTCAAGGGCCAGGTGCTGGACCGCACGCGCCGCCAGGCCGAGTTCCGCAAACGACTGGAGGGGGAAGTGGTCCATGCGCATTGAACGGGTCGCCATGCTCGCCGCGCTGCTGGCCGTGGCCGGCTGCGTCACCACGCACGACGGCAACACGCTGACCCCCTCGGGCAACATGCCGCATGCCAGCAAGAAGGACGAGGCGCAGGACGCCGCCCGCATCCACACCGAGCTGGGCCAGCAGTACCTCGCCAACGGCGACCTGCAGACGGCGCTGGAGAAGCTGACCAAGGCGCTGCAGTTCGACCCGGACTATGCGCCGGCGCACACCGTGATCGCGGTGGTCTACGAGCGCATCAACCACCTGCCCGAGGCGGAGGGGCACTACCGCAAGGCGGTCGCGCTGGAGCCGACCAAGGGCGGTCCCAACAACAACCTCGGCGCCTTCCTGTGCAAGGTCGGCAAGTACGCCGAGGGCGAGAGCTACTTCGCCAGGGCCGTCGCCGATCCGTTCTACCGCACCCCGGACGTGGCCTGGACCAACGACGGCGTCTGCCGGCTGCGCGCCGGCGACAAGGCCGGCGCCGAGGCCAGCTTCCGCAAGGCGGTCGACGCCAACCCGCAGAACGGCGAGGCGCTGCTGCAGCTTGCCAATCTGCTCTACCTGAACAACGATGCGTTCCGCGCGCGCGCCTTCCTGCAGCGGTTCGACGCACTGGGCCAGCCCAGCGCCGTCTCGCTGAAGCTCGGCCACGACATCGAAACCCGCCTGGGCAACAAGGACGCGGCCCTCAATTACGGCAAACGCCTGCAGAGCCAGTTCCCGGACTCGGAACAGGCCCGTGCCCTCGATGCAACCGCAAGCCAATGACGTCACAGCAGTCCCATCCGGCCGGACACGATCCGCGTGAGAAGGATCTGTTCGACAATCGTTCGGTGAATACGGAAGCTCTACCGCCTGAAACCCATGCCGCCAGCTTCGGCAGCCGCCTGCGCGCGGCGCGCGAGGCGCGCGGCCTCGACCTGGAGAGCTGCGGGCATGCGCTGAAGCTGCCCGTGCGCGTGTTGCGCCAGCTGGAGAGCGACCAGCACGAAGGCATCGACCACCAGATCTACCTCGGCAGCTACATCGGCAAGTACGCGCGCCACCTGGGCGTCGACGAGGCCGCGATCCAGGCCGAGCTCGCGCGCATCAAGCGCGCCGGCGCCGAGCCGGCGCTGGTGGCCACCGGCGGCATCTCGCACTCGCGCTACCTGCTCGAGCGCTACGCCACCGCGGCCACCTACGTGGTGCTCACCGCGGTGATCGTGGTGCCGGTGATCTGGCTGGGCGTGCGCGGCACGCTCGACCGCGACATGAGCCATCTCGCGCCGCTCGACGCCACGCCGGTGGTGCAGCAGGACGCGCCGGCGCGCGCCGGCTCCGCCATGCCGCCGGTCGCCGTTCCCGCGCAGCGCGCGGACGCGCCGGCGCAGGGCGACGGTCAGCCGCTGATGGCCTCGATGGCGCCGTTCCCGAACCTCGGCAGCGAGACGCTGCAGGCGGCCAAGCCGCAGGCGTCGGCCGCCGAGGCCGGCAGCGCGGACGCGGGCGGCCACGTGCTCGGCCTCAGCCTGGCCGAGGCGAGCTGGGTCGAGGTCGTCGACGGCAAGGGCACGCGCCTGGAGTACGGCCTGCTGCCGGCCGGCAGCAACAAGACTTACCGCAGCGGGCAGCCGCTGGACGTGCGCATCGGCAACGCCGAGGGCGCGCAGGTCAGCATCGACGGCCAGCCGGTCGCGCTGGACGGCTACCGCCGCGCCAACGTCGCGCATTTCCGCGTCCAGCTGCAGGACGGCAAGGCCGTGCCCGCGGGCATGTGATGCGTCGCCCGGCCTCGCCGGGCGGTGCATTTCGGTTATGCTTCCCCTTTGTCCGCCGCACGCCGGCGGGCCGCGGCATCTCATCCCTCGTGCACGACCCGCTCCCGCATGCGCGGGCGGCGCGGTCCCCAAAACGGTGAAGGCATGGCATTCGACGCATACGACGATTACGAACAGGGCGAGCTCGTACAGAAGTGGCTGCGCCAGAACGGCCTCTCGATCGTCGTCGGCATCGCCATCGGCCTGGTCGGCATCTTCGGCTGGCAGCAGTGGCGCAACCACCAGGCCTCGCGGCAGATGGCCGCGGCCAATCTCTACCAGCAGCTGCAGGCCGCGGTGCTCGCCGGGCAGAACGACCAGGCCGACCGCCTGACCGGCCAGCTGCAGAGCGAGTTCGCCGACTCCAGCTACACCGCCTTCGCGGTCGGCGAGCGCGCGCAGCGCGAGGTGCAGGCCAAGCAGCTGGACAGGGCGCTGGCCTCGCTGCAGTGGGCCGAGGGCCACCTGAAGGACGCGGCGCTGAAGGCGCTGATGCAGCTGCGCATCGCCCAGGTGGAGCTGGCCTCGGGCAAGGCCGCCGACGCGCTGGCGCGGATCGACGGCGTGGCCGGCGACGCCTACAAGGGGCTGGCGCAGGAACTACGCGGCGATGCGCTGGTCAAGCTCAACCGTCCGGACGACGCGCGCAAGGCCTACGAGGCCGCGCTGGCGGCGCTGGGCGAGGACGCGCCGCAACGCGGCGCCTTGCAGATGAAACTCGACGATCTGGCCGTGGCCGGGAAGCAGGGTGCATGAAAGCTGGTCTGATGAAACGCGCGCTGCTGGTCGCGGCGACTTCGCTGGTGGCGCTGGCGGGCTGCCACTCGTTCAAGAAGGAGAACGTCCAGCCGCCGACTCCGCTGGCCAAGGACTTCAAGCCGACCGTGCAGGTGCAGCGGCTGTGGACCGCGCGCGTGGGCAAGGGCGCCGGCGAGACCGGCCTGCGCCTGCGTCCGGCGGTGGTCGACGGCGTGCTGTACGCGGCGAGCAACGACGGCGAGCTGGCCGCGTTCGACGCCAGCAGCGGCAAGACGCTGTGGTCCAAGAGCTCGCGCACGCACGGCTGGTTCGGCTGGGGCGACAAGAAGCGCAAGGACGCCTTCTACGCCGGCGGCCCGGTGGTGAGCGGCGACCTGCTGGTGATCGGCACGCTCGACGGCCACGTCTACGGCGTCAACGCGAAGGACGGCAGCCCGCGCTGGGAGGCGGCGCTGTCCTCGGAAGTGCTGGCCACCCCGTCGATCGCCAACGGCCTGGTCGTGGCGCGCACCGGCGACGGCCGCCTCTACGGCCTGGACGCCGGCAGCGGCGAGCGCCGCTGGGTCTACGACCAGACGGCCGTGCCGCTGCTCAGCCTGCGCGGCAACGGCCCGCTGCTGATCGCCAACGGCGTGGTGTTCTTCGGCAGCGACGCCGGCAAGCTGGTGGCGGTGCGGCTGGACAACGGCGAGAAGCTGTGGGAGCAGTCGCTGGCCAACGGCGAGGGCCGCACCGACATCGAGCGCCTGGACGACGCCGACGGCAGCATCCTGCTGGACGGCAGCACGCTCTACGGCGCCGCCTACCACGGCAACCTGGTGGCGATCGACGGCCCCAGCGGCCGCCCGCTGTGGTCGCATCCGTTCTCCACCTTCACCTCGCTGGCGGCCGGCGGCAACGCGCTGTACGGCGTCAACGACGAGTCGCAGGTGTGGGCGTTCGACAAGAACGGCGGCGCCGACATGTGGAAGAACGACGCGCTGAGGTACCGCTGGCTCACCGGCCCGGCGGTGCAGGGCAACTACGCGGTGGTCGGCGACATGGAAGGCTACGTGCACTGGCTGCAGACCGGCGACGGCGCGCTGGCCGCGCGCGAGCGCCTGTCCAAGAAGGCCATCCGCGCGCAGCCGGTGGTGGCCGGCGACACCGTGTACGTCGAGGACGTGAAGGGCCGCATCGGCGCCTACCGCCTCGGCGCGCACTGACCGCAAGGAACCATGCGGACCCATGCTGCCCGTCGTCGCCCTGGTCGGCCGCCCCAACGTCGGTAAGTCGACCCTCTTCAACGCGCTGACGCGCAGCCGCGACGCCCTGGTGGCCGACCTGCCGGGCGTCACCCGCGACCGCCACTACGGCGTCTGCCGCCTCGGCGCGCGGCCGTTCGTGGCGGTCGACACCGGCGGCCTGTCCGGCGTGGACGAGGGGCTGGACGCGCTCACCGCGCAGCAGGTGCGCCTGGCCATCGGCGAGGCGCAGGCGCTGGTGTTCGTGGTGGACGCGCGCGAGGGCCTGCTGCCGCAGGACCGCGGCATCCTCGACGAGCTGCGCCGCAGCGGCAAGCCCATCGTGCTGGCGGTCAACAAGACCGACGGGCTGGACGTGCAGGGCGCGCTGGCGGAGTTTTCCCGCTTCGGCATCGCCGCCACGCTGCCGCTCTCGGCCGCGCACAACCGCGGCACCGACGACCTGGTCGGGGCGCTGCTGCCGCTGCTGCCGGAGGACGCGCACGAGGAGCTGGCCGAAGGCGGGGACGACTCCATCCGCGTCGCCATCGTCGGCCGTCCCAACGCCGGCAAGTCCACCCTGGTCAACCGCCTGCTCGGCGAGGACCGCCTGGTCGTCTCGGACGTCGCCGGCACCACGCGCGACCCGATCCGCGTGCCGCTGGAGCGCGACGGCCGCAGGTACACCCTGATCGACACCGCCGGCGTGCGGCGCAAGGCGCGCGTCGAGGAGGCGTTGGAGAAGTTCAGCGTGATCAAGACGCTGCAGTCGATGGCCGCCGCCCAGGTGGTGGTGGTGATGGTCGACGCGCGCGAGAACCTGGCCGACCAGGACCTCACCCTGATCGGCCACGCGGTGGACGAGGGCCGGGCGCTGGTGATCGCCGTCAACAAGTGGGACGGTCTGGACGCCTACCAGCGCGAGCAGTGCCAGCGCGCGCTGGAGCGGCGCCTGCAGTTCGTCGAATGGGCCAAGGTGGTGTTCATCTCGGCGCTGCACGGCTCGGGCCTGCGCGAGCTGATGCGCGCCATCGTGCGCGCGCACGCGGCGGCGACCCGCACGCTGGGCTCGGCCGACCTCACCCGCACGCTGGAAAAGGCCTACGAGAACTACCAGCCGCCGCTGGTGCGCGGCCACGCGCCCAAGCTGCGTTTCGCCCATCCTGGCGGCAGCAACCCGCCCACCATCGTCATCCACGGCAGCCGCACGAAGCACATCGCGCCGGCGTACCGCCGCTACCTGGAAGGCTTTTTCCGCCAGCGCTACAAGCTGGAGGGCACGCCCATCCGCATCGAGTTCCGCGAGGGCGAGAACCCGTTCGCCGGCAAGAAGAACGTGCTCACCGAAGGGCAGATCCGCAAGCGGCAGCGGATGATCCGCGAGATGAAGCGGCGCAAGAAGTAGGCGGGTTCGGCGCCTTTCGGGCCCGACGCCCGTTTCGATGTGCGAAGCCGAAGCGGCGTTGTCCATCGCCGATACGAACCTGCCCACCGCTTTCTTCCGCTTCCCTCCGGGGGGAGGACCGAGGTGAGGGGGCGGGGCTCGCGGCGGCATTTCATCCTTCGTGCCTCGCGGCAAGCGTGGCCCCTCACCCCGGCCCTCTCCCCGCAGGGGAGAGGGCGCAAGGCATGGGCGATCCGATCGAAGTTGGCGTGTCCTACACTCTGGCCATGACCGCCTATCCCGACCGCCAGTCCTGGCTGACCGACCTGCGCAGCCGCATCCCGGAAGTCGCTCCCGCCGAGGCGCTGGCGCGCCAGGCGCAGGGCGCGCTGCTGCTCGACGTGCGCGAGGACGGCGAGCGCGCCGCCGGTACGCCGGCGGGCGCGCTGGGCCTTTCGCGCGGCTTTCTCGAATTGCGCATCGGACAGGTCGAGCCGGACCGCCGCCGGCCGATCCTGGCGCTGTGCGGCAGCGGCCAGCGCTCGCTGCTGGCCGCCGAGGCGCTGCAGCGAATGGGCTATGCCGAGGTGGCCTCGGTGGCCGGCGGCTTCGAGCGCTGGAAGGCCGAGGGATTGCCGATTGCGCAGGGCGCGCCCGACGCCGACGCGGCCGAGCGCTACGCGCGCCAGCTGCGCCTGCCGCAGGTCGGCGAGGCGGGGCAGGCGCGGCTCGCCGCGGCGAAGGTGGTGCTGCTCGGCGCCGGCGGCCTCGGCGCGCCGGCGGCGCTGTACCTGGCCGCGGCCGGCGTGGGCCGGCTCACGCTGGTCGACGACGACCGCGTGGAGCGCTCCAACCTGCACCGCCAGGTGATCCACGCCGACGCGCGCGTGGGCATGCCCAAGACCGAGTCGGCGCGGCTGACGCTGGCCGCGCTCAACCCGCGCGTGCGCGTGGAGACGCGCAGCGAGCGCCTGCACGCCGGCAACGTGGAGGCGCTGCTGGCCGGCCACGACGTGCTGATCGACGGCGCCGACAACTTCCCCGCGCGCTACCTGCTGGCCGCGGCCTCGCTGCGCCTGCAGCTGCCGATGGTGTACGGTGCGGTGGAGCGCTTCGCCGGGCAGGTCAGCGTGTTCGACCCGCGCCGCGCCGGTTCGCCGTGCTACCGCTGCCTGTTTCCCGAGCCGCCGGCTGCCGCCGACGCGCCGAACTGCAGCGAGGCCGGCGTGCTCGGCGTGCTGCCGGGCATCGTGGGCCTGCTGCAGGCGACCGAGGCGCTGAAGCTGATCCTCGGCATCGGCGAGCCGCTGGTCGGCCGTCTGCTGGCCTTCGACGCGCTGGCGATGCGCTTCCGCGAGACGCGCCTGCCGCGCGACCCGGCCTGCCCGGGCTGCGGCGCCGACGCGGTGTTCCGCGGCTACGAGGACGTGGCGCGGTTCTGCGCCGCCGCCGGCTGAGCGAGGTCGGACGGAATCAGCGCGTACACCGCCGCGTCCGTCGCCGCGCCCCGCGCCCACAGGCGCTGGCGCGCGATGCACTCGAAGCGCGCGCCGAGCTTCTCGGCGGTGCGCCGGCTGGCGCGGTTGTCCGGATGCGCGACGATCTCGATGCGGACCAGCCCCAGGCGCCCGAAGCCGAAGCGCGCCACCGCCAGCGCGGCGCGCGCCGCCAGGCCGCGGCCCTGCCGCGACTGGCGCACCCAGTAGCCGAGGTTGGCGCTGCGGTGCAGCCGGTTGCGCTGGTTGAGGCCGACGCCGCCCTGCACCACGCCGGTGGCCGCATCGAACAGGCCGAACGCGAACTGCTCGCCCGCCTCCCAGCTCTCCCGGCAATGCGCGATCCACGCCTGCGCCTCGGCCATGCCGTAGCCGGCGTGGCACCACGGCAGCCAGCGTCCCACGCTGTCCAGCGAGGTCCGCACGGCGTCGAGCAGGGCACCGGCGTCCTGCGGCTGCCAGGGCCTCACGCGCAGCGGGCCGTCGGCGAGCTCGACGGCGGGATCGATGGATTCCGTCGGCACGGGAAGCCTTCCTCCGTTTGTGCGCCTCTCGGCCAGTCAGGATAATGTGCGCCTTTACGGACGGGCAGGGCCATGGGCGCACGCATCCTCGACGGCAAACGCATCGCGCAGGAACTGCTGGAGCGGATCGGCCGGCGCGTCGCCGAGCGCAAGGCGCAGGGCCTGCCCGAGCCGGGGCTGGCGGTGGTGCTGGTCGGCGACGACCCGGCTTCCTCGGTCTACGTGCGCAACAAGCGCAAGGCCTGCCACCAGGTCGGCTTCCGCTCCTTCGACTTCGATCTGCCGGCGAGCACCACGCAGGACGAACTGTTCGCGCTGATCGACCGCCTCAACGCCGACCCGGCGGTGCACGGCATCCTGGTGCAGTCGCCGCTGCCGCCGCACATCGACGAGGACGCGCTGGTCGACCGCATCGACCCGGACAAGGACGTGGACGGCTTCCAGGCGGTCAACGTGGGCCGCCTGGCGCTGCGCCGCTTCGGCCTGCGCCCGTGCACGCCCAAGGGCGTGATGACCCTGCTCGGCCACACCGACCGCCCGGTGCGCGGCCAGCACGCGGTGGTGGTCGGCGTGTCCAACCACGTGGGCCGGCCGCTGGCGCTGGAGCTGCTGATCGCCGGCTGCACCGTCACCTGCTGTCACCGCTTCACCCGTGGCCTGGAGGGCTTCGTGCGCCAGGCCGACATCGTGATCGTGGCGGTCGGCAAGCCGGGGCTGGTGAAGGGCGAATGGATCAAACCCGGCGCGGTGGTGGTCGACGTGGGCATCAACCGGCTGGACGACGGCCGGCTGGTCGGCGACGTCGAGTTCGCCCTGGCGGCCGAGCGCGCCAGTTGGATCACGCCGGTGCCCGGCGGCGTGGGCCCGATGACGGTGGCGACGCTGATCGAGAATACGCTGGAGGCGGCCGAGGCGCGGTAGGGGGCAGGGGCGAGGGAGGAAGGGGCGAGTGGCGAGGGCGCCAAAACCCGGCCGTCCGGCAGGCCCGTTGCGATCCCGACGACGGCGCGCGACTTTCCGCGCCTCGGGCGCCTCCTCGCGCCCTCGCTACTCGTCCCTCGCCCCTCGCTTTCGGTCCCCCGCCTCCTCGCGTATAATCCCATCTTTGCAGCGAGACCCCCGCATGCGCATCCTCGCCGAGGCCCTCACCTACGACGACGTCTACCTCGTTCCGGCCCACTCCACGGTCCTGCCGCGCGACGTGGACACCTCCACGCGGCTCACCCGCGCCATCCGCCTGAACATCCCCATCGTCTCCGCCGCGATGGACACCGTGACCGAGGCGCGCCTGGCCATCACCATGGCGCAGCAGGGCGGCATCGGCATCATCCACAAGAACATGACCGCCGAGCAGCAGGCGGCCGAGGTGCGGCTGGTCAAGAAGTTCGAGGCCGGCGTGATCCGCAACCCGATCAGCGTGAGCCCGGGCACATCGATCCGCGAGGTGCTGCAGCTCACCCGCGCGCACAACATCTCCGGCGTGCCGGTGGTGGACGGCGAGAGGCTGGTGGGCATCGTCACCAGCCGCGACCTGCGCTTCGAGCGCAAGCACGACGACCCGGTGCGCAACATCATGACGCGCCAGGACAAGCTGGTGACGGTGAAGGAGGGCGCCAGCCAGGACGAGGTGCTGCAGCTGCTGCACCAGCACCGCATCGAGAAGGTGCTGGTGGTCAACGACGACTTCCAGCTGCGCGGGCTGATCACCGTCAAGGACATCCAGAAGGCGCGCGACAACCCCAACGCCGCCAAGGACGCGCACGAGCGCCTGCTGGTCGGCGCCGCGGTGGGCGTGGGCGGCGACACCGAGCAGCGCGTGGCCGCGCTGGTCGAGGCCGGCGTGGACGTGCTGGTGGTGGACACCGCGCACGGCCACTCGCAGGGCGTGATCGACCGCGTGGCATGGGTGAAGAAGAGCTTCCCGCAGGTACAGGTGATCGCCGGCAACATCGTCACCGGCGACGCCGCGCTGGCGCTGCGCGACGCCGGCGCCGACGCGGTGAAGGTGGGCGTGGGCCCCGGCTCCATCTGCACCACCCGCGTGGTGGCCGGCGTGGGCGTGCCGCAGATCACCGCGATCGACCTGGTCGCCTCCGCGCTCAAGGACGACATCCCGCTGATCGCCGACGGCGGCATCCGCTACTCGGGCGACATCCCCAAGGCGCTGGCCGCCGGCGCCTCGTCGGTGATGCTGGGCTCGATGTTCGCCGGCACCGAGGAGTCGCCGGGCGAGGTGGAGCTGTTCCAGGGGCGCTCGTACAAGAGCTACCGCGGCATGGGCTCGCTGGGCGCGATGGCGCTGGGCTCCAAGGACCGCTACTTCCAGGACGAGGCCGACGCCGACAAGCTGGTGCCCGAGGGCATCGAGGGCCGCGTGCCGTACCGCGGCCCGCTGCGCAACATCATCCACCAGCTGATCGGCGGCCTGCGCGCCTCGATGGGCTACCTCGGCGCCGCCACCATCGACGACGTGCGCAAGAAGGCGCAGTTCGTCAAGGTGACCTCGGCCGGCGTCACCGAGGCGCACCCGCACGACATCCAGATCACCAAGGAAGCGCCGAACTACCGGCTGAATTCGTGAGGTGAGGGCAAGGGGCGAGAGGCGAGCAGTGAGGGCGTGTCTTTCCGCCTCCGCGTCGCACCCGCCCGGCTTGAGCAGAACGCGGCCGACGCCGCGTTTTTTGTTCGTATGCCCATGGCGAAAGAGCGCCTTGCCATGCGCCCCCGCTACTCGTCCCTCGTCCCCGAGAAATCCTCGATAGCATCGACCATCGCCAAGACGCACGAGCCACGGCCCATCCCATGACCGACATCCACAGCGACAAGATCCTCATCCTCGACTTCGGCGCGCAGTACACCCAGCTGATCGCCCGCCGCGTGCGCGAGATCGGCGTGTACTGCGAGATCTGGGCCTGGGACCACGACCCGGCGGAGATCGCCCGCTTCGGCGCCAAGGGCATCATCCTCTCCGGCGGCCCGGAATCGACCACGCTGCCGGGCGCGCCGAAGGCGCCGCAGGAGGTGTTCGACTCGGGCCTGCCCATCCTCGGCATCTGCTACGGCATGCAGACCCTGGCCGCGCAGCTGGGCGGCGCCACCGAGGCGGCGGACGCGCGCGAGTTCGGCCATGCCGAGGTGGACATCGTGGGCGGCAGCCGCCTGTTCGAGGGCCTGAGCGACCACGGCGGCCGCCACCGGCTGGACGTGTGGATGAGCCACGGCGACCACGTCTCCAGGGCACCGCCGGGCTTCGCCGTCACCGGCGTCACCGACCGCATCCCGGTCGCGGTGATGGAGAACGAGGCCAAGCGCTGGTACGGCGTGCAGTTCCATCCCGAGGTCACGCACACCAAGCAGGGCACCGCGCTGCTCAGGCGCTTCGTCACCGAGATCTGCGGCTGCGCCACGCTGTGGACCGCCGCGCACATCATCGAGGACCAGATCGCCCGCGTGCGCGCCCAGGTGGGGCGGGACCACGTGCTGCTGGGCCTGTCCGGCGGCGTGGATTCCTCGGTGGTGGCCGCGCTGCTGCACCGGGCGATCGGCGACCAGCTCACCTGCGTGTTCGTCGACACCGGCCTGCTGCGCTGGAAGGAAGGCGACCAGGTGATGGCCACCATGGCCGAGCACATGGGCGTCAAGGTGATCCGCGTGAACGCGGCCGAGCGCTACTTCAAGGCGCTGCAGGGCGTGGCCGACCCGGAGGCCAAGCGCAAGATCATCGGCCGCCTGTTCGTGGAGATCTTCGACGAGGAATCGGCCAAGGTCACCGCCGCCGGCGACGGCCACGTGAAGTGGCTGGCGCAGGGCACCATCTACCCGGACGTGATCGAGTCGGCCGGCAGCAAGACCGGCAAGGCCCACGTCATCAAGAGCCACCACAACGTGGGCGGCCTGCCGGCGGACATGAAGCTCGGCCTGGTCGAGCCGCTGCGCGAGCTGTTCAAGGACGAGGTGCGGCGCATCGGCGTGGAACTGGGCCTGCCGCGCGAGATGGTCTACCGCCATCCGTTCCCGGGCCCCGGCCTGGGCGTGCGCATCCTGGGCGAGGTGAAGCCCGAGTACGCCGAGCTGCTGGCCCGCGCCGACGCCATCTTCATCGAGGAACTGCGCAAGGCCGACCTGTACGACCGGGTCAGCCAGGCCTTCGCGGTGTTCCTGCCGGTGAAGTCGGTGGGCGTGGTGGGCGACGCGCGCGCCTACGAGTGGGTGATCGCGCTGCGTGCGGTGGAGACCATCGACTTCATGACCGCACACTGGGCGCCCCTGCCGTATGACTTCCTCGGCAAGGTGTCTAACAGGATTATCAATGAGTTGCGTGGTGTTTCTCGTGTCGTCTATGACATCAGTGGCAAGCCGCCTGCCACCATCGAGTGGGAGTGAATTGACGAGCTTCGGGGACTATCGCTAGCTATCGAAAAACTGACGCAACGTGTTGATTTAGAAAGAAATACTTCGCGGAAGCTATCGGTGGCTATCGCCGGCCAGCAGAAAAAATTGACGGTAGAGCTGACGGTAAAAATCGAGGCCGGATTAAGACACTCCCGTTCACTATTCAGACTTTTACCGTCTTTGACGGTAAAAGCCTCCTCGGGAAAGCTTGTTTTATGGGGCTTTCCGGGCATCAGCAGGTCTCCAGGTCCCTGACGGTAAAACCTGACGGTAAATCCGTCAAAGCCGGAGGAAACCTCGATGCTGACCGACGCTGCACTACGCAATTTCAAGCCTAAGTCCAAGATTTATAAGGCTTCTGACCGAGACGGGATGTACGTGACGGTATCGCCTGGCGGCACTGTCACCTTCCGCTACGACTACCGCCTCAACGGCCGCCGCGAGACGCTGACCCTCGGGCGCTACGGCCCCGGCGGCATCTCACTGGCGATGGCGCGCGAACTGCTCCTGGACGCGCGCAAAGCCGTGCTCAAGGGCACCTCGCCTGCGCTGGAAAAGCAGCGCGAGAAACGCCGGGTGGTTGCCATCAAGACCTTCGGCACGGCGATGGACACTTGGCTGGCCAACGCAAGGTTGGCCGACAGCACGCGCGCCATGCGCAAGCACATCATCGACCGGGACATCCTGCCGGTCTTCAAGAATCGCCTGCTGACCGAGATCCAGGCCGAAGACTTGCGGGCCTTGTGCAACAAGGTCAAGGAGCGCGGGGCGCCGGCCACCGCGGTCCAGATTCGGGACATCGTGAAGCAGGTCTATGTCTACGCCATCGCCCACGGCGAAAAGGTGGACAACCCCGCCAACAGCGTGGGCGCGGCGTCGATCGCCACCTTCGTCCCAAAGGACCGCGCCTTGTCGCCGCTGGAAATCCGACTGTTTGTGCAACAGATCGAGTCGGTGGCGACCTATCCCACCATCAAGCTGGCACTGCGCCTGATCCTGCTGACGCTGGTACGCAAGAGCGAACTGATCCAGGCCACTTGGGATGAGATCGATTTCGAGAGCAAGACCTGGACGATCCCGAAGCAGCGGATGAAGGGACGCAACCCGCACGTGGTCTATCTGTCGAGCCAGGCGCTCGACATCTTCGTGACGCTGCACGCCTGCGCGGCCGGCTCAAGGTTCGTTTTTCCCTCTCGTTACGACGCCGAGCGGTTCATGTCCAATGCGACCTTGAATCGGGTCACGCAGCTCATCGCGGAGGCGGCAAAGACCAAGGGGCTGCCGCTGCAACCGTTCACCGTCCACGACTTGCGCCGTACCGGCTCGACGCTGTTGAACGAAATCGGCTTCAACCGCGACTGGATCGAGAAGTGCCTGGCGCACGAGGACGGGCGTTCCTCGCGTTCGGTCTACAACAAGGCCGAGTACGCCGAACAGCGGCGGCACATGCTGCAAGAGTGGGCCAACCTGGTCGATGCCTGGGGCGGCGGGCAGACCTACGTGCCAACGCTGTTGCCGAAGAGCGTAGTCGTGCCGGCGTTGAGCGCGGTGGCCTGAAATGGCGGCTAGGTTGTCACTTGACAACCTAGCCGATCACCCCGATACTGGAGGTCGCTGATGGCCCGTTCCCCTCACCCGAAGAAAGAGGTCGAGGAAGCTCTCAGGCATGCCGAAGGGCAGGGCTGGCGCGTCGAAGTCGGCGGCAGCCACGCCTGGGGGCGGATTTACTGTCCGTACAACGACGAGGAATGCCGCTGCGGTGAGTTCTGCATCACCAGCGTATGGAGCACGCCGAAGAACCCCGGCAACCACGCCCGCGCGTTGCGGCGTGTCGTGGACAACTGCACCACGCATCGTCAGCAGCGCGAGGCTGATGACGATGCCAAGGAGTAGCGCGATGGAATACACCTTCACTCTGAAGTACCAGCTTGCCGATGATGACCGCGACCCGGATGCGCTGGTCGAGCGCCTGGGCGAAGCCGGCTGCGACGATGCCTTGGTCGGCATCGGGCAGCCGGGGCGCCTGGCGCTGGAGTTCACCCGCGAAGCGGCCAACGCCGGCGCCGCCGTGCGCAGCGCATTGTCGGATGTGCGCCGCGCGGCGCCGGCGGCCAAGCTGATCGAGGTGGCACCGGATTTGGTCGGCCTGACCGACGTGGCTGAGATCGTGGGCGTATCGCGGCAGAACATGCGCAAGCTGATGCTGGCCCATCCGGGCAGCTTTCCGGCGCCGGTGCATGAGGGCAGCGCCTCGATCTGGCATTTGGCGGACGTGCTGACCTGGTTGCAGGCCAAGGGCAGCTATGCGCTGGCCAAGGACGTGCTGGACGTGGCGCGGGTGGCTTTGCAGGTGAACGTGGCGAAGGAAGGCCAGCGCTTGCCGCGCTCGGCGTCCAAGGAACTGCAAGCCTTGGTTGGATGAGAGCCGTAGCCCGGCGTCATTCCTCACTCGAACCCGCCCGAACAGGGCGGGTTTTCCGTTGGTGGACATCCGGCTTGGAGACACGGCCGCGAGGTGCTTGCTTGCGCTGCTCGATCCACGCTTCCACTTCGGCCAAGTCCCACACGACGCAGCGCGGCGTCAGGTTGAAACGGCGTGGAAACTCGCCGCGGCGTTCCATTTCGTAGATCGTCGTTTCGGCCAAGGGAACAATCAGCCGCAGTTCCTGGCGGCGGATGGTGCGCCGGAAGGGAAGGGGGCTTTTCGGAAACTGCGGCAGCGCCTCGTAGGCTTCCGTCCCCGGCAAGGGGAGCGCATTAGATGTTTGCGATAGCTGTTCCACCTCGGACTCCATGAGTACGCCGCATGGAGACATGGTGGAGTTCAGTACCTATCGGGACAACTTGCTGCGGCGTAGAAGGGCGAGTCCAGTGTGCGTTACGCCTTTGGCGCCCCTGTTGGCCGTGAGGCAGTCACTTTCCGACTGGCGTGCACAGCCAGGACGTTCTGCACGAAGCGTATGCCTGTTGTCCGTGCACTGAATGCGGTAATCAGATACTGGCAAAGGAAAACGGCCGCCGTAATCAGAATGCGTGTCGCATCAATGCCGATGAAGTACATGGCAACAGGCAGCACAGGCATCAGCAATAGCGACATTGCCGCGATGTCGCGGAACAGCAGATAGTTCTTGTGGCTGTCTGCGACCGAGGGGTCCGAATCGACCTGTTTGTACAAGCCGTACCACTTGGCGTTCTGTTCGCGCGGCTCTATGGGAAACGCTCCGACGTTCTTCTTCAATTTCGCCAAGTCAATGCGGTGATCCGCTGGTGCGTACACGGAGAACGCGCGCGATCCGGGAAGCGGGAACTTGACGCGCCAGAAAACCAACATGGCTTTGTGGTCAGCCGAGATCAGCGACGACAGGATCAAAACTGGAATCGGCAGCAGGACCGTGAGGCTGGTTCGGACGGCCGCGATGGCGGTCGGCGTCAAGTCTTGGATCGCCGTATGGAAGGCGAGCACCAGGAGGATCAGGACATCGAGGACAAGCGTCGCTACGAGCCACGCAAGATTGCGACCCTTCAACGTCTTGCTGCTGTAGTCTTTGGTGTCTCTCATCCGTTGTTCTCGGTGTAGATGTCGAAGTTGCCAAATTCATCGACGACAAATTGAATCCACCCATCACGCCGCGTCGTCAGTACATGCCGCTGCTTGCCTGTTGTCCTGACCGAAACGCCGTTCGGCCAATGATCGACCACGCGCTGGCGGTACGTCTGCGTCATGCGCTGCGTGTCGTGAACGATCGCCTTGTCGGACATCACGATGGCGCGAGGATGGATGTAGTTAAATAGCGCCTCACAATAGCCGTTTTCGCGTCCGTGATGAGAGGCCACGAGCACGGTCGTCCCGGCCAACTCAGCACGAAAGTCAGGCTGCTCCAGCAGCGCGAGCCAGCCGTCCTCCTCAAGATCGCCAGGGAACAGAATCTTGAAGGTGCCGAACTTGAAGAACGCGACCAGGCTTAGATTGTTCGTGTCGTAGAAGCGTGGCGTCGAGTTCCAGAATGTCTTCACCGTGATGCCACCCATGTTCTGATCGAATGGGGTATCGACCGGATAGACATAGCTGGCGTGAAGATCCAAGTATCGCTGGATGTCGTCGGTCAACTCGCCGCTGACTTCCTTGATGATCTTCATCACTTCGGGCGACACGCTGCGGTTGCGAACGAAGGTGGAGACCGCGATTCCCTCACGCCACAGGTTGTTCAGATCGCTGATGTGATCGAGGTCTGCATTGGTGACGAACAGGTAGTCCAGCACGCTCCGCTTCAAGTAGTGCCGGATATAGGTGCTCGGTTTCCAGCCCGTGTCATGGTTATGACCGGAGTCGATCATGGCGAGCCTGCCTTCGTTACCCAGGGACGAGCGATGCGTGAGCATGGCACATGCGCCATGCTGCACATCCCATATTTTCAGAATCATCTGTCCGGGCACGTCACTTCACCGCGCCCTGAAGGACTTGAAGATCGTGCTCGCCGACGATGAGCTGGATGGCCGGCAGCCCGTCGTCGGACATCCCCAGCGCCAACTGAATGAGTTGCACCAGATCGTGCCCGCTGGGCGAGGCGGAGTGACCGGGAGGATGGCTATGCCATTCGCCGATGTAGCTGACCATGCCAGCGGTGCGCACGCTGGCATCCTTCACCGCTTCGGCCAGGCCGGCGATGCCGCGCTCGAAGGAATCTCGACTGGCTTTGCTGTCGGGCGGCGCTGGCAGGCCGGCAACGATCACCACAGCTTTGATGTTGAAGTCGTAGTAGCCGAGCAGCACGCCGCCGGTCTCGTTGGGAAAACCCCGACGGCGTAGCTCCCGCAGTTGTTGTTCGACGCCATCGTCGATGAACACGTCCAAGTCGTCGAGCGAGATGCGTCTTTCCGGCAGAACGGGGACATCATGCACGGTGATAGCACCGCGCATCGGATCTCGTTGCCACGCGCGTATGAGAGCGTCCTTGTTGGTCGTCGCGGCCTGAACTTGTTCGGCCAGTGTGCTTGCCTGGCCCAGGATGCGCGAATACGGCATTACCGCCGAGATGTCGCGGCAACTCGCGCCGCTCCAGAACGTGTTGGTGTGACCGCTGAGGTGCGTTCTGCCCCAGTCCTCCTGAATCAGGGCGCGGTAATACTGGGCTTCGAGCGTGCGCAGGCGGTGCGCGCGTTCGGCATCTTCCACAAGCAGCACTGCCGCGTTGCCGTCGGGTGTGATGAACACCGAGCAATGGCGTGGCAGCGTATCGGCCCCACTTGCCGCACGCGGATATTCGAGCGTTGTCGAGGCATCGACGACAAGACTCGCGGCGGCGAGCGCGTGCGCAACCGACTCCAACGAAAGGTCGGTGGCATCGGCGACGATAGGCACGACTTCGGTCGCGCCTTCCGTCGCAGCAGCGTGCAGGCCGGCGACGACCGTCGCTTTCGTCTCGCCGATGTGCTGCGTATAGGCGGCGTGCCTTGAGAGGTTGTGGGGCTTGATGTGATCCTTGTCGATGACCGTCCAGCGTCCCCAACCGCTGCGGCCCCATAGGTTGAGCAATGCGCTGCCAAGCGATCCGGCGCCGATCAGGACGGCCGCCGGACCTTCGTCGAAGATGCCCGACTGGCGTCTCGCGGCCGCTGCATCGTTCTGTACCAGCACGTCCATCGGCAAGACGGGCTGGTTTTGCCACGCCGTCGAGGGCTGCTGGTTCATCACGTCCTTGAAGTAACGCCCTTGGTGTGTCAGCAGCGCGCCGGTGGCGACGCCGAGTTCAAGTGCGCCGATCGGCACGAGGAACGCCCGGTGCGTGATGCCGTCGGGTTCAGCGTCGGCGCTTCGTTTGATCGGGATGTGAAGCAGGATGACCGTGGCCTTGTCATCGGCCGAAGCGGCAGCACCGGATTCGCCAACGCCGTCTTGCAGCTTTGCTCGAAGCGGCGTGATGAGATCCACATTGCGCTGTGTCAGCAGGTCTGCCAACTGCCCGAGGGTGGCGGGATCACGCTCAACGAAGCCGTGCACGATGGGCGGCAGCGTCAACTCGATATGAGCAAAGGTCTTTGCTTGCGGCGCACCTTTCGAGATCGGTTGCAGAAAGCAGGTGAATCCTTGATCGGGGCGTTCTTCCTGCCGCAGCACCATGAAGCGTAGCTCAGGGTTCTTGCGCAGTTCGGCCAGATTCCACGGCAGGACCAATTCGTACTTGCTGGCGAAGAACAAGTGCTCAACCGGCTGGTCAGCCGGGTGCAGCTCGCCACGAGCACTCTTTTCCAGCCACCACTGGATGCGGCGCAGGAACGCCGCAGGTGTCCAAGTGCGCAACACGGCAGCAGGTGGATCGAAGTACAGGCACAAACTGGCCGGCGCACCGTGTACGCCCTGATTCTGGTGCATCAAAATCGGGAAGTCCTGACGCAGCGCCAAGACCTCGATCAGCCGCTTGGGGTCGTTGGGGACGCATAGCGCCAAGCGTTCCCGGTAGCGGATGCCGACTGGATTTTTCGGCGGGATGCCGTCGCACTCGACTTCGACGATCAGACATTCGAGTGTTGCCGCGCCATCTGCGGAATGCCGCAGAAGCCGGATCAACGAGTAGTCGCGTTGTCGCTGGACGGCATCGAGCAACGCGCGCGCACGCGGAATGGTCAGTGCATCGGCGCTTCCGACCTCTGTGACATTTACCAGTTCGTGGTACGCATCGGTCATCAGCCAGCTCGCGGAGGCCTCGACGCCAGGATGGCCGGCGCGCCGATGGTTGCCGAACGCTTCCAGGTCACGCCGGCGCTGCCGATCTCGAAGATGATCGGCTCGGGCTTGTTGGCGTTCGGCTCCTCCATCGTGACCAGGAACTTGCGCCCGCCGACTTCCTTCAAGTAGCGCTCATACGCCTTGCGGGCTTGGATGTGCGGCGGTTGGACCTGCTCATACGAATCCTTGACATCCGGGATCGGCTTGCTGCAACTGACGATGTATGCATCGGATTTGCCCATCAGCAGCAGGTCCTTCACCAGCGGAGTGGGGACCGTTTCGTCCTTGCCCTTGTCCTCATTCAATGCGCGATAGCTGCAATGATGCGGGATGTTGAACAGGTCCCATGCCAGGCGATCATCGTTCTTGTGGTAGCGCGTCGTGCTAACGATGTCTTCCAGATCGCCGTATTCCGCGTCGCCGACCTCCAGATAGTCGTAGGTAGAGCCGTCGGCATTGAAGCGCACGTTGAACACCAACGCGGCGCTGTTGCGGATGATGTCGCCGTCGTCGCAGTGCTTAATGAACGGGGAGTGGCAGAAGAACTCGACGCCATCCTTCGTCAGCGTGAAGCCGGGCACGATCGTGCCGGCGTCGATAAAGAGGTGATCGCGCGCGGATGCCGATTCGCCGCGGGCTTTCAGCAGCGGTTCCAGCCAATCGGCCAATGCTTGCGGCTTCGAGAAGACGAGGATGTCCTTGCCCTCCAGTAGACGGTGCCGTGCCTCTTGGCGAAGCAGGACGTATTCCTCGGTCTGATGATCGTTGTCCGCTTCTTCAAGCAGCATCGCCGCCGGCACCCACAACTCTCGAATCTTGATTCGACCGTCACCGTGGTACTTCTTCGCATGCTGCAACTCGAAGAACTCGGTGCTGCCTTGGATGTGATCGAGGTCGGCGTGCGTGAATGCGACGACATCGAAGTAGTCGCGGTTGGCGGCCTTCAAGTCTTCCTTCAGCCGAGCCTTGAGGTCGATTTCCGGTGTGTCGGCGTCTTCCGCCTTGTCCCGGTGGCAGAAGTCGAACAGAACGCGACGCCCCTTCGACAGGACGATTTGGGTCGTGTCGCCATTACCGACCGGATAGAAGATGACCTGATGTACGTCTGCCACAGCACTTTCCCCTTTGATTGGGATGGGTGGCAGGTTGTTGGAATTAGCACTCTGCCGCCGAGAGTGCTAACACTATATCCGGGGTCACGGGAGGTGTCAACACACTAGATGTAGCGTGTCAACTGCCGTTTGTCCTGTTTTTGGTCGCCTGCCGGAGA
Organism: Fulvimonas soli; assembly: GCF_003148905.1. Taxonomy (GTDB): domain Bacteria; phylum Pseudomonadota; class Gammaproteobacteria; order Xanthomonadales; family Rhodanobacteraceae; genus Fulvimonas; species Fulvimonas soli. The sequence goes on from NZ_QGHC01000004.1 coordinate 48,669, forward strand.
GCACGTCGAGGGACGTCCCGGCGTTCCGCCGTCGGGCTCGCGGGCTGCGCCCCGCGCCTCGTGCCGAGTCGCGGCCATCCGGCTTTGATCCCTGACGCCTTCGGCCCTGGTGGGCCTGCGCGCTCCGCTTGCTGAGGAGCAGGGTAGTGGGGCGGTCTTGCTGTTCCCTTCACCGTATCACGGCGGTCTTGCCGTCAAGGGCTGCGCGCGCTATGCGCGCTGGCGTCCTGGCGGCCGGCTTCGCCCCCTGACTGCTGCGCTGCGCCGTGCTGGCGACGGTTCTGGGCAATTCCGCCCGTGCAACCGGAGATCGCCATGAACACACTCATCACCGACGAACAACGCTTCCTGCTGCTGGCCAACGGCCGCGAATCACTTCAGAACCCGGGCTTCGATCCGGCACCCGTGGTCAAGCTGTTCACGCCGGACGCCGGCGCGACCTGGCTGCTGACCGAGATCGACCCGGACGATCATGACCACGCCTTCGGTCTGTGCGACTTGGGCATGGGGACGCCCGAGCTCGGCTGGGTCAGCTTGCAGGAGTTGGCGATCGTCCGGGGAAAGCTCGGCTTGCCGATCGAGCGCGATTTGCACTTTTGCGCAGAGAAGCGCCTGAGCGCCTACGCGCGCGAAGCATGGCACGCCGGGCGGATCGTCGTGTGACCTGGCAAGCGCGTCGTCCTTTGGGGCGACGCGCTTTTTTGGAAGGCATGCACCATGCGACTCATAGAGCGCAGTTGCAGATCGAACAGCGCGCCTTCGATGCGAAAGGACACTCAGCAACGTGAGCGTCGTCGCTAGACCGGGAATAGTGACTCAAGTCGCATGGACATCCACTCAAATGCTTCCAGAGGCGTTTCATGTGCGGGTGCTGCCGTCTCGGGATCAAGTACCGCTTTCAGCAGATATGTCGCGTTCTCCAGTCCTGCGCTTCTTGATCCAGCCTTAAATTGCTCTGCGGCTTCTCTGAATCGAAGTATGGCTGCGGGGTGCGTATTTCCCCGTCCTAACTCCGATTCATTCAAGAACAACCATGTCAGCGCGACCGCGATCATGAGAATACGGAACTCGCGCCGAAGCCCTTTGCCGGCGTTGTCCAGAATCCACTTTGTGGCGAAGCCATCAGCTAAATATTCCTGCCGAATGCGCAAGCTGTCCGGCACGAATTTCTGGTCTTCGTGGTAAACGTGCGCGACTTCATGGAGCAATATCCAGCTAAGCGCTCCCAAGTAAACATTGTTGATACGCCATTCATTCGAGTCTTCCTTTGGACTCTCAAGCGGCGTCTCCAGATTGTCCGGCCAAGGGCGATCAGCGTGAAAGAGCGATCGCGCGAACGCAATGTATTCGCCGAGATGAAGTGCAGCGCAGTATTCGCCTATGTCCAGGACGGATTGCCTGTCGAAATCGGTAGCACGTTGGCTCCGAGAAGCGATGTCCATAACATGAAAGGCCGTGTAGGCCAGGCACCATAGGCTGGCCTGTCCTGCGGCGGTCAGGTAGATGGCCTTGTCTTGTGGTACTGCAAAAAAATTCGCAGGTTGGTCGCTCCACGAGATTGTCCATTTCTCGGCCCCAAATATCTCTGAGGCAAGTTCGTCTTGGCGCTCGGGAGCAATATTCATCGGTGCGCGCTGCGCCATCTTGAACAACCATTCCATCGCGGCGCCTGTCGTCGTACTTGCCATCATGATGCGCTCAATATCTCTGTGGTTGGAAATGCCAGTCTACCTATAGCTGCTTGCGTCCCGGCGTTCCGCCGTCGGGCTCGCGGGCTGCGCCCCGCGCCTCGTGTCGAGTCGCGGCCATTCGGCTTTGATCCCTGACGCCTTCGGCCCTCGCGGGCCTGCGCGCTCCGCTTGCCAAGGGGCAGGGCAGTGGGGCGGTCTTGCTGTTCCCCTCACCGTACCACGGCGTTCTCGCCGTCAAGGGCTGCGCGCGCATGGCGCGCTGGCGTCCTGGCGGCCGGCTTCGCCCCCTGACTGCTTGCGCTGCGCCGTGCTGGCGACGGTTCCGGGCAATTCCGCCCGTCAACCGGAGCACGATCATGTCGCAACTGTCCTTTTCCTCGTTCGAGTCCGCATTGCTGGTACGCGATGCGCACGGGCGCTATCTGCCGGCGTCGGCCGACGACATCCTTGAAGCCGCGCGCCAGGTCATCGACCAGAAGATGCAGCGCGGCACGCTGTTCGATTCGCCGGCGACGGTGAAGACGTACCTGCGCACGAAGCTCGCCGGCTTCGACCATGAAGTCTTCGCGGTGCTGTTCCTCGATTCGCGTCATCGCTTGATCGACTACCTGGAAATGTTCCGCGGCACGATCGACGGCGCTTCGGTTCATCCGCGCGAGGTGGTCAAGGAAGCTCTGCGGTGCAACGCGGCGGCACTGATCCTCTCGCACAACCATCCGAGCGGAAGCCCCGAGCCAAGCGCGGCAGACCGCGCGCTGACTGCACGGCTCAAGCAGGCACTGGACCTGGTGGACGTGCGCGTGCTCGATCACGTCATCGTCGCCGGCGACACCACGGCATCCTTTGCCGAACGCGGCCTGCTTTGAACGAAGGGGGCTTCGGCCCCCTTTTTGCCGCGTCCGCTGCCGATGCCTTCACGCCTGCGGCGCTACGCGCTGCCGCTTGCACTCCAGGGGAAAGCCCTGCGGGCTATCCCCGCCGCGCTGCGCTGCGCTTGGCGCCCCTGCAAGTCCGCCGCTCCGGCTGCGCCGGCGCGGCGCGGCCTTCGGCCCGGCTCCGAGATCCGCGCCTGCGCGCTTCGCTTGCGTGGTGTCTGCGCCAACGCAGCGGCCGTTGCCTGTCGATCCGCCTTTCCTGACTTCATCACCTTGTCCGCGACTGTAGCCCGCGGCCGTGTGCCGTCAAGGCGCGCAGGGCCGTGTCCTCGGCTGCGCCTGCGGGCCGCACCAACCCTGCGCTTGCCTCCTTGACGGCCCCCGTCCGCGCGCTCCTGACCGTCGCGGGCGATGAACTCAGGAAAGACGGTGGCAACGAGGCCGGCCCAGGTCTCCGCGCCGACCCCACCGGAGAAGCCGAAAGGCGGGCTCCGAATCTAGGAATCCGGTGGGGGTTTTCGACAGCAACCCTTGTCAGGAGAACGACCATGCAACTTGCTTCCCGCTTCGCATCCCGCTCCCCGGTGCTGCGCTCGGAACATCCCTTGTCGGATGACCAGATTCGCGCCGTAGCCCCGTCCATCTTCGCGGATGCCCCGCACGAAAGCCGCTCGGAACGGTACAGCTATATCCCCACCGCCACCGTGCTGCGCGAGCTTCGCAGCGAAGGCTTCGAGCCTTTCATGGTGACGCAGACCCGCGTGCGGCAGGACGACCGCCGCGACTACACCAAGCACATGATCCGGCTGCGCCACGCCAGCCAGATCAACGGCCGCGAGGCCAACGAAATCATCCTGCTGAACTCCCATGACGGGACGAGCAGCTATCAGATGCTTGCCGGCATGTTCCGGTTCGTTTGCAAGAACGGACTGGTGTGCGGCGATACCGTGGCCGACGTGCGCGTGCCCCACAAAGGCGACGTGGCCGCGCAGGTCATCGAAGGCGCCTACGAAGTCCTGCACGGCTTCGACCGGGCGCAGGAATCCCGCGATGCCATGCAGGCCGTCACGCTGGACAGCGGCGAGGCCGAAGTGTTCGCGCGTGCCGCGCTGGCGTTGAAGTACGACGACCCGAACAAGCCCGCGCCCATCACCGAAACGCAGGTGCTCGCGCCGCGCCGTCTCGACGACGACCGCCGCGACCTGTGGAGCGTGTTCAACCGCACGCAGGAAAACCTCTTGCGCGGCGGCTTGCACGGTCGCAGCGCCACCCGCACACACACGTCGTCCTGCGCGGCAAGGACGACACCGGCAAAGACCTCATCATTTCCCGCGACTACATCGCCGAGGGGATGCGTCAGCGGGCGTCGGAGCTGGCGACCGAGTGGCTGGGGCCGCGCACCGAGCTGGAGATGCAGCGCGCCATGCTGCGCGAGGTGGAACAGGAGCGATGGACGGGGCTGGATCGCAGCTTGCAACGCGAGGCCGGCGACGACGGCCTGGTGCGCGTCGAACGCTTCGCCGAACCCCGGCTGCAACGGCAGCGGCAAGCGTTGATCGGTCGCCTGCAACGCTTGCAGCGCATGGGCCTGGCGACCGAGCAGCAGCCCGGCGCGTGGGCCGTCCACGCCGAGGCCGAGCCGACCCTGCGGGCGATGGGCGAGCGCGGCGACATCATCCGCACCATGCAGCGGGCGATGAGCGGCAAGTCACGCGAGCTGGCCGTGTTCCCGCTGGGCGCGGACGGTCGCGCCGTCATCGGTCGCGTCGCCGGCAAAGGACTGGCCGATGAGCTGTACGACAAGGGCTATCTGATCGTCGATGGCACGGACGGCAAAGCCCACTACGTCGCACTGCCGCCGCGGTCGGAGCTGGAGCAGTACCCGACCGGCGCCGTGGTGGAGGTGAAAGGCGCGGCCGACGTGCGCGCCGCTGATCGGAACATCGCCGCACTGTCCGTCGATGGCGTGTACCGCACTGATCATCACCTGGCCGTCGCCCAAGGTCAGGCCACGCCCGACCGCGATCCGCGCGAAGTGGTCGCCGCCCATGTCCGCCGGCTTGAAGCCCTGCGCCGAGCCGGCATCGTGGAGCGCGAAGCCGAAGGGGTTTGGCGCATTCCCGACGACCTAGCCGAGCGAGGCCGTCAGTACGACGCGCAGCGCCTTGGCGGCGGCGTGGCGGTGGATCTCAAATCGCACCTGCCGATTGAGCGGCAGGCCCGCGTGATCGGCGCCACCTGGCTCGACCAGCAGTTGATCGGCGGCGGGAAGGGGCTGGGCCACCTGGGCTTTGGGGCCGAGGTCAAGGACGCGCTACGCCAGCGCGCCGACTTCCTGGCCGAACAGGGCTTGGCCGAGCATCGTGGGCAGCGCGTCGTCCTTGCGCGCAACCTGCTGGCGACGCTGCGCGGGCGCGAGCTGGCGCAGACTGCAAAAGACATTGCGGCCGAAACTGGATTGGAGCATCGCCCCGTAGCCGACGGGCAGCGCGTGGCCGGCATCTACCGGCGCTCCGTCATGCTCGCCAGCGGGCGCTACGCCATGCTCGACGACGGCATGGGCTTCTCGCTGGTGCCGTGGAAGCCGGTGGTCGAGCCGCGGTTGGGGCAGCAATTGGCGGCCACGATGCACGGCAACGGGGTGTCGTGGCACGTCGGGCGACGGCGCGGCGTCTCCTGAAACCGTCGGGCCGGGGGAGGATTTCGCGTTCGGCCAAATGTATCAACCGGTTATAATTGATAGGTTTATGCCATCCTGCCTTTGATCGAACGACGCACGATGACCGATCCCGCCGCGCAAAGCGCCATCTATGCCCTATGGGACGAACTGGCCGATTTCGGCGCGGCCCGGGCGCAGGACGCGCGCAACCATCTTCTCACCGGCCTGTGTGCCCTGGTCGGCGCGCAGAACGCCAACTGGACCGGCGCCGTGCGCATGGACGACGTCGGCCCCGGCGACCCGGTGCGCGGCTGGCGCGCGCGCGTCATCCATTTCCTGCATCCGGACCGGATCCTGGTGGGCAAGGCGCGCGAGCAGCAGCGCGGCGTGGAGCGCGGTCGGGTCGATGAGACCGTGCTGCGCCAAGTCGCCGACTCCGGGCGCTTCCGCATCCACCGCCTGGCCGAGCTGGTCGGCCCCGCCTGGTTCCAGGGCGACTACTACCGCGACTACTACCTGGGCATGAACCGTGCCGACGCCCTGTGGGCCGGCATCCCCATCAACCAGGACGCGGAACTTTACGTCGGCATCTTCCGCGAGCCCGGCCGGCCGCCCTTCACCGACGCCGAGCGCGATGCCGCCGGCGCCGCCCTACGCGGGCTCAGGTGGTTCCATCGCCAGCAGATGCTGGCCGAAGGCGTGGGCGTGGCCTCGGCGCCGCTGTCTCCCGCCGAGCGGCAGGTGCTGCGCGGCCTGCTGCAAGGGCAGACCCAGAAGCAGATCGCCACGGTCCTGGGCCACAGCCCGCACACCACCCGTGAGTACGCGCGGCGCATCTTCAGGAAGTACGGCGTCTCCGACGGCGCGCAGTTGATGTCGCTCTGGCTGGGCCGCTAGCCGATGTCGCCGTTCGCGGCGACTTTTTCGCGCCAACCCGGATTCCTAAAGTGGAGGGGCTGAGGAGCCGGCTGCCCGTATCACTGTCCATGGGCCTGCCGCGTGGCGGGCGTGAAGCGTCTCTGGCTGAGGGCTTGCTGCGCAACGCACAAGCCCATCGAGCGCATCCAGGGGGACGCATGAACCGTATCTACCGCATCGTATTCAACCGCAGCCTCGGGTTGTGGCAGGTCGTTTCCGAAACCGCCCGGGCGCGGGGCAAGGCGGGGCGAAGCGCCGCCCTGGCGGGCGCGGCGCTGGCGCTGGCGCTGGCCGCCGGACCCGCCTTGGCCGATGGCGGCGGCGGAAGCAACCACAGGAATACCGGCCTGGGCGGCGCGGGCGGGGTGGACAATCCGCTGGGGCCGGGCGGCGCGGGCGGCGATGCTGTTCCGGGCAGCACGCAGGGCGGCGGCGGCGGCGGCGCAGGCATCACCGGCGGCGCGGGCGGCCAGGGCGACTCGGCCTCCGGCGCCGGCAACGGTGGCGCGGGCGGCGCGCATGGCGCGGTGCTGGCCGGCACGCTTTCGGACATCACCGCCGCCACTGCGGGTAGCGGCGGTGGCCAAGGCGGCTTCGGCTCCGGCGGCGATGGCGGCGGCGGTGGCGCGGGCGGCTACGGAGTGGTGATGGACGCCGGCGGCGATCTCGGTACGCTGGCCGGCAGCCTCACCGTCCGGGGCGGCGATGGCGGCGCGGGCGGTGACAGCCCCAACCGCTACGGCGGCGACGGCGGCAGCGGCGGCGTCGGGCTGTATCTTGCCCAACCGGACGCTAGCGTCACCATCGCCGGCACGGTATCGGGCGGCGATGGCGGCAAAGGCGGCGGTGGGCTCGGCGCCGGCGCCAGCGGCAGCGGCGGCAACGGCGGCGCCGGGCTGGTGTTCGCCCAGTCGGGCGGCACGGCCGTCATCACCGGCACGGTGCAGGGCGGCAACGGCGGGGCTGCCTATGCCGGCAGCCCGAACGGCGTCGGCGGCGTCGGCATCACCGGCGCGGATCTGACCGTCATCAACAGCGGCACGATCAGCGGCGGCCTGTCCGGCGACGGCGCGACGCGGGCCGACGCCATCGACTTCACCGGTGGCGTGAACACGCTGGAACTGCGGGCCGGCTCCACGATCACCGGCAATGTCCTCGCCTACAGCAGCGCCGACACGCTGCGCCTGGGCGGCGACGCGGACGCCGTCTTCGACGTCTCGCAGATCGGCACGCAATATTCCGGCTTCGGCGTCTTCGAGAAAACCGGCGCCTCCACCTGGGCGCTGAGCGGCGCGACCACGCAGGCGACGCCGTGGACGGTCCAGGCCGGCACGCTGCGGGCGATCGCGTCCAACGTCCTGGGCGACGACAGCGCCATCACGGTAAACGCGGGCGCGACGCTCGACCTGAACGACAACAGCCAGAGCATCGGCTCGCTCGCGGGCGCGGGCGGCGTCACCCTCGGCGGCAACGGCGCGACCCTGCTCACCACGGGCGGCGACGACACCAGCACCACCTTCTCCGGCGTCATCAGTGGCGCCGGCGGCCTGGTCAAGACCGGCACGGGCACCTTCACGCTCTCCGGCGCCAACACCTACGCCGGCAGCACCACCATCAGCGGCGGCACGCTGGCCGTGTCGGCCGACGCCAACCTGGGCGCGGCCTCGGGCGGCCTCACGCTCGCCGGCGGCACGCTGGAAAACACCGCGGCCTTCACCAGCGCGCGCGACATCACCCTGGGCAGCGGCACCGCGGGCATCTTCCAGACCGACGCCGACCTGACGCTCTCCGGCACGATCGGCGGCGCGGGCGGCCTCGCCAAGCTGGGCGCCGGCACACTGACGCTCACCGGCACGGCCGATTACGGCAGCAATTCGGCCTCTCCCGTCACTTCCACATCAGTGGACGGCGGCGCCTTGGTGGTGGACGGCGGCAATCTCACGAACGCCGAAAGCATAGATGTCGGGATCAACAACGATGCCGCTCTGGTCGTCAAGAACGGGGGCGTCATCGATACGCTTGGAATCACGGGCGGTCGCGCCGATCTGTCTTCTTCCGGCCGAATCATCGTTACCGGCCCGGGCTCCACCCTGACAACCACCAGCAGCATCCTTGATGTCAATCTGTTCAATGGAAGCCTCACGCTGGAGGATGGCGGCACGCTCATGACGGGCTCCGGGACTGGCGTGCGGTTGTGGAACGGTAGCACCATCAACTTCGGCAGCCCCGACCTCGCCAACCCCACCACGGCGGGCAGCTACAGCGGCGCCCCCATCACCGGCCAGGTTGCCAGCGGCGGCATCGTCAACTTCAACCAGACCGACAGTCTGACCCTGGCCGCGCCGCTCACCGGCGCGCTGGCCGTCAACCAGCGCGGCACCGGCACGACCCTGCTCACGGGCGCCAGCACCTACACCGGCGACACCCTGGTCACCGCCGGTACGCTCGTCGTCGACGGCAGCAGCACGAGCAGCAACGCCACGGTGAACGGAGCCCTGATCGTCGGCAGCGACGCCGCGCACAGCAGCGCCAGCTTCGGCGGCGACGTGACGGTGAACGCCGGCGGCCTGCTGGGCGGCCACGGCGGCATCGGCGGCAGCGTCACCGTGCAGGACGGCGGCACCTTGGCCCCGGGCAATTCGCCCGGCACCACCACCATCGCCGGTAACCTGACGCTGAACAGCGGCTCGCTGCTGCAATTCGAGCTGGGCAATTCCGCCGGCACGGCCGGCGTGGACAGCGATCTGGTGAACGTGGGCGGCAACCTTACGCTGGACGGCAAGCTCAACGTCAGCGCGCTGTCCGGCTACGGTGCGGGCGAGTACCAACTGTTCAGCTACGGCGGCACGCTCACCGACAACGGCCTGGACTTCGGCGTCATGCCGGTAGCCTACGACTACCAGCTCGACACGGCGACCGCCCACCAGGTCAAGCTCGGCGTGACCGCGGCCACGGCGCAGTATTGGGACGGCGCGAACACCACGCCGTCCGGCGTGGCCCAAGGCGCGGGCGGCAGCGGCGCTTGGGATGGTAGCACCAGCAACTGGACCAACGGCGCCGGCAGCGCCAACAGCGCCTGGAGCGGCGACCTGGCCGCCATCTTCGCCGGCACGGCCGGCACGGTGACGATCGCCGACGGCTACACCGCCAGCGCGCCGGCGCTGTCGTTCCTCACGGACGGCTACCGGCTTTCGGCCGCCGGCAGCGGCAAGCTGGAGCTCACCGGCGCCGCGACGGTGGAAGTGCTCAACGCCGGCACCACCGCCGCTATCGACGCGCCGATTGCCGGTACCAATGGCCTGACCAAGAGCGGCGCGGGCACGCTGGTGCTCGGCGGCGCGAATACCTACACCGGCGGCACGACGGTGGCGGGCGGCACGCTTTCCGTGTCGTCCGACGCCAACCTGGGCGATGCCAGCGGCGGTCTGACGCTCGACGGCGGCACACTGCAAAACACCGCGGCCTTCACCAGCGCGCGCGACATCGCGCTGGGCGCCGGCGGCGGCACGCTGCAGACCGACGCCGACCTGACGGCCCATGGCGCGATCGCCGGCGACGGCGGCCTGACCAAGACCGGCGACGGTACGCTCACCCTCGCGGGTGCGAATACCTACACCGGCGGCACGAACATCAACGCCGGCGTCCTGCAAGTCGGCAATGCCAACGCCCTCGGCTCCGGCCAGATCGTGCTGGGATCGGGCGGCGACAGCGCCACCCTGCGCTTCCTCGGCGACTTCACGCTGGCGAACGACCTGGCGTGGGGAGGCTTCAGCGCCGACGACGACATCATCGACACCAACGGTCATGACGTCACCTTGAGCGGCAGCATGCTGACGACGAAGCCGCTGCCGGGCGGCTTCACCAAGGAGGGGGCGGGTACGCTCACCCTCACCGGCGACAGTGGGACCAGCCAGCCCTTCGTCACGGTCATCAGCGGCGGCACCCTGCAGCTTGGCGACGGCGGCACGTCGGGCATGATCAACGGCCCCGTGACGGACAACGGCGAGCTGGCCTTCAACCGCAGCGATGCGGTGAGCTTCGACAGTTCCATCAGCGGCACGGGCAGCGTGACCAAGCTGGGCGACGGCACGCTGACGCTGACGCAGGCCAACAGCTACAGCGGCGGCACCACGATGGCCGCCGGTACGCTTCAGGTCGCCAGCAACACCAGCCTCGGCCACGCCGCCGGCACGCTGACCTTCAGCGGCGGCGCGCTGCGCACGACCGGCAGCTTCACCATGAACCGCGCCACCACGCTGCTCGCCGATGGCACGTTCGACGTGGACAGCGGCACGCTGCTCACGCAGTCCGGCGTCATGTCGGGCAACGGCGGCCTCATCAAGCGGGGCGACGGCACGCTGGTGCTGACGGGTGCCAACAGCTATGCCGGCGGCACCACGGTCAACGCCGGCACGCTGCAGATCGGCGATGGCGGCGCCAGCGGCAGCATCGTCGGCAATGTGGTGGACAACGGCGTGCTGGCCTTCGACCGCAGCGACGCCCTGACTGTCGACGGCACGGTGTCGGGCACGGGAGTCCTGGTGCAGGCCGGTAGCGGCACGACCATCCTGACCGCCGACAACAGCTACACGGGCGGCACCACGATCAGCGCGGGCACGCTGCAACTGGGCAGCGGCGGCGCCAGCGGCAGCATCGTCGGCAACGTCGTCGACAACGGCGCGCTGGTCTTCGACCGCGCCGGTACGCTGACCATGAACGGCGTGGTGTCCGGCACGGGTTCGGTCACGCAGTCGGGACCGGCCGGGTCGGCGACGGTGCTGACGGGCGCCAACAGCTATGCCGGCGCCACCACCGTATCGGGCGGCACGCTCTACATCGACGGCGACCAGAGCGCGGCGACCGGGGCGACCAGCGTGGCCGGCGGCGCGGCCCTGGGCGGCATCGGCACGATCGGCGGCAGCGTGGCCATCGCCGGCGGCGGCACGCTGACGCCGGGCGATACGGGCCCGGCGCCGGGCACGCTCACGATCAAGGGCGACCTGTCCCTGGACAACGGCGCGAGTCTGGCCTACAGCTTCGGCCAGGCGAACGTGGTGGGCGGCCCGCTCAACGACCTGACCGACGTGCAGGGCAACCTCACCCTGGGCGGCACGCTGAACGTGGCGACCAGCACGGGCGGCAGCCTCGACCCCGGCATCTATCGCGTCATCAACTATGCGGGCTCGCTGACCAACAACGGGCTGGCGCTGGGCACGGTGCCCGCCGGCAGCTTCTTCGTGCAGACCTCGGTGGTCAATCAGGTGAACCTGGTCAATACCGCCGGCCTGACGCTCAACTATTGGGACGGCGCGGCGGGCGGCAAGAACGACGGCGCGATCGCCGGCGGCGATGGCGTGTGGCAGAACAGCGCGGGCAACGACAACTGGACCACGGTCGACGGCACGCTCAACGCACCCTGGGCCAGCAATGCCTACGCCGTCTTCTCGGCGGCGCCGGGCACGGTGACGGTGGATGGCTCGCTGGGCGCGGTCGGCGCCTCGGGCATGCAGTTCGCCAGCGACGGCTATGTGGTGCAAGGCGATGCGATCACGCTGGTCGGATCGACGGCGGCTCCCGGCGTGTCGGTCATCCGCGTGGGCGATGGCGCCTCGGACGGCGCCGCGTACACGGCCACGATCAACAGCGTGCTGGCCGGCGCGACGACGCTGGAAAAGACCGATTTCGGCACTCTGGTCCTGAACGGGGCGAACACCTACACGGGCGGCACGCAGATCGACGGCGGCGTGGTGCAGGTGGCGAGCGACGCCAACCTGGGCGCCGCGGCGGGCGGGCTGGGGCTGGACGGCGGCACGCTGCGGACCACGGCGGACATGACGACCGCGCGCGCGGTGACGCTGGGCACGAACGGCGGCGCCTTCGATACGCTGTCCGGCACCACGCTCGCCATCGGCAGCGCCATAGCCGGCGCCGGCGCGATGACCAAGGCCGGCGACGGCACGCTGGTGCTGACCGGCGCCAACACCTACACCGGCACGACGACGATCGCGGCGGGCACGCTGGCGCTCTCCGGCGCGGGTAGCGTTGCCGCGTCCAGCGGCGTGCTCGACAACGGCGTGCTCGACATTTCAGGGACTACGTCGGGAGCGTCCATCAAGAACCTGGCCGGTTCCGGCACGGTGAACCTGGGCAGCCAGTCGCTTACTCTGACCAACGCCAGTGGCATCTTCAGCGGCACGTTCACGGGCACGGGCCAGTTCGTCAAGCAAGGCAGCGGCCTGCTGACCCTCAACGGTGACAGCTCGGCCTTCAGCGGCACGACCACGGTGTCGGGCGGCACGCTGGAAGTGGGCGATATCAATACGCCCTCGGCGGTTCTGGGCAGCAACGTCACGGTCGATGACGCGGGCACCCTGCGCGGCCATGGCAGCATCCTGGGCGACGTTGCCAACAACGGCATCGTCGCCCCGGGCGGGTCCATCGGCACGCTGAGCGTGAAAGGCAACTATAAGCAAACCGGCAACGCCGCGCTGAACATCGAGGTCAGCCCCACTGCGGCATCGCAACTCAAGGTCGGCGGCAGCGCCAGCCTGGCCGGCACGCTGAACGTGACCTACGCTCCCGGCACGTATTCGCCCCGGTCCTACACCCTGGTCTCGGCCTCCCAGGGCATCACGGGCGCTTTCGACACGGTCAACCATATCGGCACGGCCAATCTGGGCGGCCTGTCGCCTGGGCTGGGCTATACGGACAACACGGTCGATTTGTCGCTGACTGGCTCGAACGCTTCCGTCGTCGTCGCGCCCACCCAGACCAGCATCTACACCGCAATGGGCACCGCCGCCGTCCTCGGCGCGCAGGCCACCAACGCCGCGCTGCTCGATCGCGCGGGGTCGGCCGGCGGCGCGGCTGCGGACGCGAACGCTTCGGGCAGCGCGGCTTGGGCGACCCTGACCGGCAACGTCACCGAGGTGGCCGGTCGCGCCGCCGCGCCGGGCTTCCAAGCGCAGCGTTACGGCTTCCTGGCCGGCCGGGACTTCTCCTCGGATCCGGACGCCGCGGGCATCGCCTTCGGCTACGACCATGCCGCGCTGTCCGAGCACGACACCGGCGATACAGGCACGCTCGATACGGTGCGGGCGATGCTCTATGGCCGGCGCGACGCCGGCCCGGTAACGCTGGGCGCGACCGCCGGGGTGGGGCTGGTTTCCCTTTCGCAGAAACGTTCTTTCGGCCAGTTCGGCATGGCCGAGGACGATCACGCCGGGCAGGAGTTCACCCTGGGCGCGCAGGCCAGCCTGCCGCTGGCCCTGGGCGCGAACACCACGCTGACGCCGAAGCTGGGCCTGCGCTACGCCTGGTTCCACGCCGACGGCTTCGGCGAGCACGGCGCGGGCGGCCAGAACCTGAAGGTGGGTTCGGATACGGTCAACAGCCTGCAACCCTATGTGGGGGTCGCGCTCGACCAGGCGTTCGGCGATGCCGCGCATCCGGCCAACGCGCAGTTGCGCGTGGGGTACGCGCGCGAACTGCTCGACGCCAGCCGGAGCCTGGGGGTGATGTCACAGGACGGCACGCAGTTCACGGCGCCGGGGACGAGCCTGCCGCGCGGCTACTTGACCGCGGGCGTCGGAGTGACGCTGCACGCGGCAAAGAACCTCGACGTCACCTTCAGCTACGACACACTCTTCAACACGGGTGGCGCCCGCGCACAGCAGGGCAGTCTCAACGTGTCGTACCGGTTCTAGGCCGACGTCCGGGCATTGTCCGGGCTTGCTTCTGCCAGCGTGGTAAACGTGACGTTCGCAAAGGGGCCGGTGGCGCCTTTTTCCACGACGTTTCTGCCGATAACGGTCTTTGACCGGCCCTCGACCTGACGCCAATCCTCGCAACTGAGGCGCGCCTTTGTGCCGCGTGTCGCGCGAGAAAAAGCGGAGGCCGGGATGCAAGGTCAAGGCGTGCTGTTCGGGCAGATTGCCGTCGTGTTCGGCATCGCGCTCGCCGGCGTGTGGACTGCCACACAATGGACAGCCGCTGCCCTGGGCTATCAGCTACGCCTTGGCTCGCCGTGGTTCTACTTTCTCGATACGCCGGTCTATCACCCATGGCGACTGTTCGAGTGGTGGTTCCTGTTCGATGGCTATGCGCCGCACATTTTCAGCATAGGCGGTGCCATCGCGGGCAGCGGGGGCCTGGTTGCCGCGCTGGTCGCCATCGCCATGTCGGTGTGGCGCTCGCGGCAATCGAAGCTCGTTACGACCTACGGCTCGGCACGCTGGGCCGAAGCCGCCGACATTCACAAGGCCGGACTCGACAAGCCTGCGGGCGTGTTCCTCGGCCTGCATCGCGGTCAGTACCTGCGCCATGAAGGCCCGGAACACGTCCTGACCTTCGCGCTGACGCGCTCCGGCAAAGGTGTCGGCCTCGTGGTGCCGACGCTGTTGAGCTGGCCCGCGTCCGCCGTCATCCACGACATCAAGGGCGAGAACTGGAGCATCACTGCGGGCTGGCGCTCGCGCTTCTCGCATTGCCTGCTGTTCAACCCGACCGATGCGAAATCGGCCGCGTACAACCCGCTGCTCGAAGTCCGACGCGGCGCGCATGAAGTACGCGACGTGCAGAATATCGCGGACATTCTGGTCGATCCCGAAGGCGCGCTCGAACGCCGCAACCATTGGGAAAAGACCAGTCACGCACTGTTGGTCGGCGCCATCCTGCATGTGTTCTACGCGGGCGAGGACAAGACGCTGCGCGGCCGCCAACTTCCTGTCCGATCCCGCGTGCCCGTTCGAGCTGACGCTGCACCGGATGATGACAACGCGGCACTTGGGCGATGCTCCGCATCCCGTCGTCGCATCCGCAGCGCGCGAAGTGCTCAACAAGTCGGACAACGAGCGATCGGGCGTGCTGTCCACGGCCATGTCGTTCCTCGGCCTGTACCGCGACCCCACGGTGGCCGAAGTCACTTCTCGTTGCGACTGGCGCATCGCCGACCTAATTGCGTCCGAGCATCCCGTCTCGCTGTACCTCGTCGTGCCGCCGTCCGACATCAGCCGCACGAAGCCGCTGGTGCGCTTGATTCTCAACCAGATCGGCCGACGCCTGACCGAATCACTCGACGGCAGCGACGGCATCGCGCGCCGCCACAAGCTGTTGTTGATGCTGGACGAATTCCCGGCGCTGGGGCGCCTGGATTTCTTTGAGTCTGCGCTTGCCTTCATGGCCGGCTATGGCTTGCGTGCCTTCCTGATTTCGCAGTCGCTCAACCAGATCGACAAGGCGTATGGGCAGAACCATTCCATCCTCGACAACTGCCATGTGCGGGTGACGTTCGCCACCAACGACGAACGCACCGCCAAACGCATCTCCGAAACGCTCGGCACCGCCACAGAGCTACGCGCGCAGCGTAACTACGCCGGCCACCGGCTCGCCCCGTGGCTCGGACACCTGATGGTGTCGCGCCAGGAAACCGCGCGCCCGCTGCTGACGCCGGGCGAAGTGATGCAGCTTCCGCCCGACGAGGCCGTGGTGATGGTGTCCAGCGTCGCGCCGATCAAGGCGAAAAAGCTGCGCTACTACGCCGACGCCAATTTCAAGCGCCGCGTGTTGCCGCCGCCTGCGCTCGCCACCCGGCGCTACGCCGATGCGCCGCCGCTACGGCCCGACGACTGGAGCGGGCTGGCCATTCCCGCCGTTCCGGCCGCGCCTGCCACTGGCCTCACGGGCGACGACACCGGCACCGCCGACGACGGCGGCCCACGCCGGCAACCGGAGCTATCCGAGGTCGCCGAATACAGCCCCGAACCGCAGACCGCCGGCACCGACCTGGCGCTGCTTGATGACGACGACGACCTGCCGTTGCCGCTTCCTCGCCAGCTCGACCCGGCCATGCAACGCACAGCCCGGCTGGCGTCCCTCGACCAACACGACGGGATCGAGCTATGAGCCAGTACCGCCTCAACCTGTTCATTCCGCACGAGCACGCCAAGCGCCTCGACGAACTGGCCGCCAAGAAAGGCGTGTCCAAGTCGTCCATCGTCGCGGCGGCGCTGGCGTCGTGGCTGTCGCCCGACGCGGGCGACCAGCGCGAGGCCGCCATCGCCAAGCGCCTCGACCGGCTGACGCGCCAGTTCGAGCGGCTGGAGCGCGACCAGAACATCGAAATCGAAACGCTGGCGCTGTTCGTCCGCTACTTCCTGACGGTCAGCACGCCGGTTCCCGAAGCCCATCAGGAAGCCGCCCGCGCACAGGGCAAGGCGCGCTTTGAGCAGTTCGTCGAACAGCTCGGCCGCCACCTGATGCGCGGGCGCAGCCTGGTGCGCGACGTGGTGGAGGAACTGAACCCCGACACCGCCCAGCTGGACGATGCGGCGGCGCTGGCCGAAGCCCAGGAGCGTGCCTCATGAGTGCGCAACCGCAGTCCTTCGCCAGCACGTCGCTCGACCGGCGCATCCGCATGTTGCGCACAGCAATGGGGCCGGTCATCGCCGCCGCGCTCGAAGACCCCGACGTGGTGGAAATCATGCTCAACCCCGACCACACCCTATGGGTGGATCGGCTGTCGTCCGGTCGCGCACCGCTGGGCATGGAGCTATCCGAGGAAGACGGCGAACGCATCATCCGCCTGGTCGCTGCGCACGTCGGCGCAGAGGTGCATCGCGGCCAGCCGCTCTTGACCGCCGAACTGCCGGAGACGGGCGAACGCTTCGAGGGCATCTTGCCGCCAGCGGCGCCGGGGCCGGCCTTCGCCCTGCGCAAACGGGCCGTGAGCATCATCGGCCTGGATCGCTACGTCGCCGACGGAATCCTGTCCGCGCCGCAAGCCGAGTTCCTGCGCCGTGCCGTGCGCGAGCGGCAGAACATCCTCATCGCGGGCGGCACCAGCACCGGCAAGACCACGCTCGCCAATGCCTTGCTCGCGGAAATCGCCGCCACCGGCGACCGCGTGCTGGTGCTCGAAGACACCATCGAACTGCAATGCGCAGCGCGTGACCACGTTCCGCTGCGCACGCGCGCTGGCGTCGTGTCGATGACCGAGCTGGTGCGCGCCACCATGCGCCTGCGCCCCGACCGCGTGATCGTCGGCGAAGTGCGCGGCGGTGAAGCCCTGGACTTGGTGAAGGTGTGGGGCACCGGCCATCCCGGCGGCATCGCCACCATCCACGCCGGCTCCGCCTTGGGCGCGCTGCTGCGCCTGGAGCAGTTGATTCTCGAAGTCGCGGTGAACCCGCCGCGCGCCCTGATCGCCGAGGCGGTGAACGTCGTCGTGTTCATCGCCGGCCGTGGCCGCAAGCGCCGCATCGAGAGCATCGCCCGCGTCACTGGCTATGACGGCGCGGGCTATCGCCTGGCGGATGCGCTGGAGCCACCGCTTCCCGAACTGCCGCTGTCTTTCCCATCCCCTGACCACCCTGGAGAACTGCCATGACGCAGATGCACACCCATGCTTTCCGTTTTTCCGCAAATCCGGCTTCGTGCTTCGCACGCCTGCGTCGCCTGGCCGGCCCGGCGCACCACGGCCTGCTGCTGGCCGCCGTCATGCTGATGACGGCAGGCACGGCGAAGGCGGCCGGTTCGTCGATGCCGTGGGAAGGCCCGTTGCAGTCGATTCTGGATTCGATCCAGGGGCCAGTCGCGCGCATCGTCGCCGTCATCATCATCATCGCCACGGGCCTCGCGCTCGCCTTCGGCGACACCAGCGGCGGCTTCCGCAAGCTCATCCAGATCGTGTTCGGGTTGAGCATCGCCTTCGCGGCGTCCTCGTTCTTCCTGTCGTTCTTCAGCTTCTCCGGCGGGGCGGTCGTATGAGCACCGCCAACGACCTGCCGGGCTTCGAGGTGCCGCTGCACCGCTCGCTGACCGAACCGATCCTCATGGGCGGTGCGCCGCGTACCGTCGCCATTGCGAACGGCACGCTCGCCGCCGCCGTGGGCCTGGGTCTGCAACTGTGGATTCCCGGCGTGGTGCTCTGGATCGTCGGCCACTCGCTCGCCGTGTGGGGCGCGCGCGTCGATCCGCAGTTCATGCAGGTCTTCGCCCGGCACATCAAGCACAAGCCGCTGCTGGACGTGTAGGGGGATGCCGCGATGCTGAACCTTGCCGAATACCGCCAGCGCCCGGCCTTGCTCGCCGATTGGCTGCCCTGGGCCGGGCTGATCGCGCCGGGCGTCGTCTTGAACAAGGACGGCAGTTTCCAGCGCACGGCCCGCTTTCGCGGCCCCGACTTGGACAGCGCCACGCAAAGCGAGCTGATCGCCGCATCGGCGCGGCCCAACAACGCGCTGCGCCGCCTGGGATCGGGCTGGGCGCTGTTCATCGAGGCCGAGCGCCGGCCGGCGGCGGATTACCCGCACTCCGATTTTCCCGAACCGCTGTCGTGGCTGGTGGACGAGGAACGCCGCGCCGCCTTCGAGGAATCGGGCAACCACTTCGAGAGCGGCTATCACCTGACGGTGGCGTTCCTGCCGCCCGAGGAATCCCGCGCCCGCGCCGCCAAGCTGCTCTACGAGAACTCGCCCGGCGACGGCGTGGACTGGCGCGGCCGGCTCGATGCCTTCGTGGCGGAAACCGATCGCGTATTCGATTTGCTCGACGGCGTGATGCCGGAAATCGCCTGGCTCGATGATGCCGAGACGCTGACCTACCTGCACGCGACCGTCTCGACGCGGCGCTACCGCGTGGGCGTGCCAGAAGTACCGTTCCACATCGACGCGCTGCTGGCCGATTCCGCCTTGGCCGGCGGCCTCGCGCCCACGCTGGGCGACCAGCACCTGCGCGTGGTGTCGGTGCGGGGCTTTCCGACCTCGACCTGGCCGGGCTTGCTGGACGACCTCAACCGCCTGGGCTTTGGCTATCGCTGGAGCACGCGCTTTATCTGCATGGACAAAGCCGATGCGGAAAAGGAACTCGGCCGCCTGCGCCGCCAGTGGTTCGCCAAGCGCAAGAACGTGGTGGCGCTGCTGCGCGAAACGATCTTCCAGCAGGAAAGCCCGCTGGTCGATACCGACGCCAGCAACAAGGCCGCCGATGCAGACGCGGCCTTGCAGGAGCTAGGCAGCGATCAAGTCGCCTTCGGCTACCTGACGGCCACCGTCACCGTCATGGATGCGGACGCCGCCGTGGCCGACGAAAAGCTGCGCATGGTGGAGCGCGTCATCCAGGGGCGCGGCTTCGTGACGATCCCCGAAACCCTCAATGCGGTGGATGCGTGGCTGTCCTCGATTCCCGGCAACGCCTACGCGAACGTGCGCCAGCCCATCGTCTCGACGCTGAACCTGGCGCACATGATGCCGCTGTCGGCGGTGTGGGCCGGGCCGGAGAAGAACGACCACCTCGACGGCCCACCGCTGATCGTCACCCGCACCGATGGCGCGACGCCGTTCCGGCTGGTGACGCACATCGGCGACGTGGGGCATACGCTGGTCGCCGGCCCTACGGGCATGGGTAAGTCCGTGCTGCTGGCGACGCTGGCCTTGCAGTTCCGCCGCTACTTCGGCTCGCGGATCTTCGCCTTCGACATGGGCCGCTCGATGCACGCCACCATCCTGGGCCTGGGCGGCGAGCACTACGACCTAGGCGCGGATGGCGGCATCGCGTTCCAGCCGCTCGCCCGCATCGACCATGAGGGCTACCGCTCCTGGGCCGCCGAATGGGTGGAAGGCCGGCTGCTGCATGAGGGCGTGACCGTTGGCCCGGACGAGAAAGCGGCCATCTGGTCGGCGCTGGGCAGCCTCGCGGGTGCGCCGCAGGAACAGCGCACGATGACCGGGCTTTCCGTGCTGTTGCAATCGAACGCGCTGCGGCAGGCGCTGTCGCCGTATGTGCTCGGCGGCGCGCACGGCAAGCTGCTGGACGCCGATCACGACCGGCTGGGCAGCGGCGACGTGCAGGGCTTTGAGATGGAAGAACTGATGCACAGCCCCGCCGCCGTGCAAGCGGTGCTGCGCTACCTGTTCGCCCGCTTCGACGAGCGTTTCGACGGAGCGCCCACGCTGCTGATTCTCGATGAGGCGTGGCTGTTCCTCGATGAACCGTCCTTCGCGGCCCGCATCCGGCAATGGCTCAAGACGCTCATGAAAAAGAACGTCAGCGTCATCTTCGCCACGCAGTCGCTGGCCGACATCAAGGATTCGACCATCGCGCCCGCGATCATCGAAAGCTGCGCGAGCAGGATTTTCTTGCCTAACCCGCAGGCCACCGAGCCGCAGATTTGCACGATCTACGAGGGCTTCGGCCTCAACAGCCGGCAAATCGAAATCGTCGCCACCGCGCAGCCCAAGCGCGATTACTACTACCAATCGCGCCTCGGCAATCGCCTGTTCGACCTCGACCTGGGGCCGGCCGCGCTCGCCTTCGCCGGCGCATCCACCGCGCAAGACCAACGCGACATTGACCGCGTGCTGACGCAGGCCGGCGCTCCCGGCTTCGCCGGCGCATGGCTGCGCCATCGCGGCCTCGATTGGGCGGCCGATCTGCTGCCGTCCGCGGCGTCCTTCCTCGCTCGCCAACCCCAGGAGACTTCGCCATGAAAACCCGCGTCCTTTCCGCGGCGCTCGCCGCTGTGCTGTCCGGCTCACTGCTGCTTTCGCAGCCGGCGGCGGCCATCACCGTGATCGACCCGACCAACCTCGTGCAGAACACGCTGACCGCAATCCGCACGATGGAAATGATCGAAAACCAGATCAACCAGCTCCAGAACGAAGCGCAGATGCTGACGAACCAGGCGCGCAATCTCGCCAGCCTGCCGTTCAACGTCGTCAACCGGCTGCGCTCGACGCTGGCGACGACCGAACGTCTGATCGCGCAGGCGCAAGGGCTGGCGTTCGAGGTGCAGAGCATGAACGCCGAGTTCGCGCGCCTGTACCCGGATCAGTACGCCGCGACCATCAGCGGCAACCAGATGTACCAGGACGCGCAGCAGCGGTGGCGCAACACGCTGACCGGCTTGCAGACCGCGATGCAGATGCAGGCTCAGGTGTCGCAAAACCTGACCGAAGACGAAGACGTGCTGACCGACCTCGTGAACCAGAGCCAGTCGGCCACTGGTGCCTTGCAGGCGCAGCAGGCGACCAATCAGCTTCTCGCCTTGCAGGCCAAACAGTCGATCCAGGCCCAGCAGCTTCAGCTCACGCAGGGGCGCGCGGTGTCGCTGGAACTGGCGCGGCAAGCCGCTGCCGTCGAACGTGGCCGCGAGGTGACGCGACGCTTCCTCGGCACCGGCACGCCATACACGCCGCAGACCGTGAACTTCTACGGCAACTGACGGGAACGACCATGCAACGCGCGCCCGTCCTGTTCGCCTTCGCGTGCCTGCTGGCCGGCTGCGACCGGCCGCAGGCGCTGTCGGTCGATGCGCTGGCCACCGATCCGACGCGGCTGCACGCGCTGCGCGCGCAGTGCCGCCGTGGCGAGCATGACGGCGCGTTTTGTGCGCAGGTCGCGCAAGCCGACCTGCGCCGCTTCCTCTCCGGGCAAACCCAGCCCGACGAATACCAGACGCTCGCCGATCTGCCGCCGATCCCGGCCAGCTTCGACGGCCCCGACGCGCCGCTGGAGAAACGGCCATGAACGACGTTTCGATCATCGACCATTTCCTCAACGTCTTTTCCGCCTACATCGACTCCGGCTTCGGCCTGCTGCGCGGCGAAGTCGGATTCCTGACCGCAACGCTGGTGGCGATCGACATGACGCTCGCCGGCCTGTATTGGGCGCTGGGCCACGCCACCGGCCAGGGCGAAGACGTGTTGGCGAAGCTCATTCGCAAGGTGCTCTACGTCGGCGCCTTCGCCTACATCATCGGCAACTTCAACATGCTGGCGAGCATCGTGTTCCGCTCGTTCGCTGGCCTGGGCCTGACGGCCACCGGCTCGGCCGTGAGCATGGAGACATTCCTGCAACCGGGCCATCTCGCCAAGACCGGCATCGACGCCGCCGCGCCGATCCTCGACCAGATCAGCGACATGGCCGGCTTCCCCGAAGTGTTCATCAACATGACGCCCATCGTCGTGATGTTCCTCGCGTGGCTGACCGTCATCGTCTGCTTCTTCGTGCTGGCGGTGCAGCTTTTCATCACGTTGATCGAGTTCAAGCTGACCACGCTGGCCGGCTTCGTGCTGGTGCCGTTCGCGCTCTGGAACAAGACCGCGTTCCTCGCCGAAAAGGTGCTCGGCAACGTGGTGTCGTCCGGTATCAAGGTGCTGGTCCTCGCCGTCATCGTCGGCATCGGCACCGGCCTGTTCGCGGAGTTCCAGACCACGCCGGGCGAACCATCCATCGACCATGCGCTGGTCGTGATGCTGGCCTCGCTCGCCATGCTCGCGCTCGGCATCTATGGGCCGGGCATCGCCACGGGCCTGGTGTCCGGTGCGCCGCAGCTCGGCGCGGGCGCGATGGCTGGTGCGGCGCTGGGCGCCGCCGGAACCGCCGTCGCTATCGGCGCTGCCGCAACTGGCGTTGGCGGTGCCGTGGCCGCTGGCGCGCGCATGGCGCCGGCGGCGGCCAGTGCGATAGGTAGCGGCGCACGGGCCGCCGCTTCAACGGCCGGCAGCGCACGGTCGGCGTTCCAAGCCGGCTCGGCTGCGGCGGGCGGCGGCTTCAGGGGCGCCGCCGCAGGCGTGGGCAACGTCGCGCGGACGGGCGCGCAGGCCGCCGGGCAGCGAGTCGCCGCTGGCGCACGCGCATTCGGCGAGCGGGTGGCCGGTGCATTCCGTGGCGAAGGTGGCGCGACTGCCGGCGCGTCCACCGAAGCGGGCGCATCCAGCGCCAGCTCCACCTCGGCCGCCACCAACCAAGAGCAACCCGCCTGGGCTAAGCGCCTGCATCGTCGCCAGCAGATCGCCCACGCGGCGACCACCACCGCGCACACGCTGCGCGGCGGGGACGGCGGCGGCTCGGCACAAGGCCCAAGCCTGGGCCAATCCGACGAATGAAGCGATTCTTGAGGAGAACGACTCATGCGATTCAAGCGACCGCAGGTGCGCTACGCCCACACGCCGCAGCCGGCCACTCCGTATCAAGCCGCCGCGCAGGCATGGGACGAGCGCATTGGCTCGGCCCGCGTGCAGGCGAAGAACTGGCGCTTCATGGCCTTCGGCTGTCTCGCGCTCGCGCTGCTGATGGCCGGCGGCCTGGTGTGGCGTTCGGCACAGTCCATCGTCACGCCCTACGTGGTGGAGGTGGACAAGACCGGCGAAGTGCGCGCGGTCGGCGAAGCCGCCACACCATACCGGCCGGCAGATGCACAGATCGCTTTCCACCTCGCGCACTTCATCACGCTGGTTCGTTCGCTTTCGATCGACCCGATCGTAGTACGGCAGAACTGGCTCGACGCCTACGACTACACCACGGACAAGGGCGCCGTCGTGCTCAACGACTACGCCAGCAAGAACGATCCCTTCGCCCGCGTCGGCAAGGAATCGGTCACGGTGCAGATCACCAGCGTCACGCGCGCCAGCGATTCGTCGTTCAACGTGCGTTGGACGGAGCAGCGGTTCGCCAACGGCGCACCCACCGGCACCGAACGCTGGAACGCCGTGGTTTCCATCGTCCTGCAAACCCCGCGCACCGAGCAGCGACTGCGCAAGAACCCGCTGGGCATCTACGTCAACGGTTTGTCGTGGAGCCGCGAACTCGATGCGTCCGAAGGAGCCAAGCCATGAATCTGTCTTTCCGCTTTTACGCTTTCGTGCTGACCGTGGCAGCCCTGTCGGGCTGCGCCTCGCAGGGCAAGCCGCCGCCGCGCATCTCGCTCGATGAGCCGGTGCAGGCGCAGCCGCAGCCCGAACCGCCCAAGCCGGTCGAAGTGGTGGAAGTGCCGAAGGTGCTGCCGATGCCGGCGCAGATGAAACCGCTGGACGATGCCAAGCCTGCGCCGGAACCGGCCGACGAAACCGTGCGCGTGTCGCGTGCCAACGCCGAGGCACGCATCGCGCCGACGCGCGAGGGCTACGTCAATGCGATCCAGGTCTGGCCCTTCACCGATGGCGCGCTGTATCAGGTCTATGCGGCACCGGGGCGCGTGACCGTGATTTCGCTCCAGCCCGGCGAGGAGCTGGTGACGGTTGCCGCTGGCGACACGGTGCGCTGGATCGTCGGCGACACGTCCAGCGGCACCGGCGACGCGCTGCGCGTCAACGTGCTGGTGAAGCCGATCCGTTCGGGCCTCAAGACGAACTTGGTCATCACCACCAGCCGGCGCACCTACCTGATCGAGCTGACCTCGACCGACAAGGCTTGGATGGCGTCGGTGTCGTGGGAGTATCCGAAGGACCAGATGCTTGCCTTGCAGCGTCAGGATCGGGCGGCGCAAGCTGCCGCGCCGATCGACGCCGGCCTGTCGCTGGAGAAGATCCGCTTCCGCTACGCGATCAGCGGCAGCAATCCGCCGTGGAAGCCGCTGCGCGCCTTCGACGACGGCGAGAAGGTCTATATCCAGTTTCCGCCCGGCATCGCCCAAGGCGAACTGCCGCCGCTGTTCGTCATCGGCGCGCAGGGTGACGGGCAGCTCGTCAACTACCGCTTCCGCTCGCCGTACTACATCGTGGATCGACTGTTCGGCGCGGCCGAACTGCGCCTCGGCGGCGACAAGGGCGATGTGGTGCGCATCGAGCGCACGGATGGCACGCGGGGGAACTGACCATGAGCCAGGACGAAACCCCCGACGTGCCGATTCCCGATGCCGCGCCGAAAGTCGCGCCGGAGAACGTGGCGCTGCGCGCGCAGCCGCGCCCGGTGACGCGCCTCAACCGGCGCACGCTGGCGTTGTTGACGGGTGGCCTCGGCGTCGCCGTGCTGGGCGCAACCCTGTGGTCGTTGCAGCCGAAGCACCCGCGCGGCAACAACGATGCGACCGAGCTTTACAACGTCGATCGCGTGTCGAAGTCCGAAGAACTCAACCGGCTTCCCGCCGACTACTCCCAGCTGCCGCCGAAGGTGCCGGAGCTGGGGCCGCCGCTGCCGGGCGACCTCGGCCCGGCCATCGTCAAGTCGCAGCCGCCGGTTGTGGCCAGCTACACGCCGCCCGGCCAGGATGCGGCAGCGGCCGAGCGCGACGCGCTGCGCAAGGAGGCGGAAGCGGCAGCGGGTTCATCGGTGTTCTTCCGTTCCAGCAACCAGCGCGCTGCGGCTGCACCGGCGCAGACCGCTGCGGTCGCGCCGGCATCCGGCCTGACAGGCTTCGACCCGCAGGCCGCCGGGCCGGCCTCGACGGCAGCACAGCCGGCCGACCCGACCGCCGTGCAGAACCGGCAAGACCAGAAGGAGGCGTTCCAGAAAGCCGGAACCACGGAAACCCGTAATTCCGGCAACCTGCAAATGCCGGCTTCGCCGTATCAGGTGATGGCCGGCACGGTGATCGCCGCGGCGCTGGTGACGGGCATCAAGTCCGACTTGCCGGGCGACGTGATCGGCACGGTGACGGAGCCGGTGTACGACACCGCGACGGGCCGCTATCTGCTGATCCCGCAGGGATCGCGCATCTTCGGCAAATACAACAGCCAGGTCGCCTACGGGCAGAGCCGCGTCCAAGTCGTCTGGAACCGGATCATCCTGCCCGACACGTCTTCGCTCACGCTCGACAATCTGGCCGGCACCGACCCGGCCGGCTACGCCGGCTTGGAAGATGGCGTCGATTGGCATTGGGATCGCATCTTCGCCGGTGCGGCACTGACGACGCTGCTGGGCGTCGGCGCCGAACTGGCCGCGCCAGAGAACCGCAACGGCGATCGCGTCATCGTCGCCGGCCGCGACAGCTTGCAGGACAGCGTGAACCAAGTCGGCCAGGAGATGACCCGGCGCAACCTCAACATCCAACCGACCTTGACCGAGCGACCGGGCTTGCCAGTACGCATCATCGTCAACCGCGATTTAGTGCTGCGACCGTACCAGCCGCTGTTCTTCAATCGGGGGACTCGATGAGCACGGCGCGCAAGCTGCGGCTCGGGCCGCTGCCCAAGACCGAGAGCGTGAAGCTGACGTTCGCGTGTCCGGCCACGCTCAAGGCCGACCTCGACCGCTATGCGGCCATGCACGCGCAGACCTACGGCGAAGCGGTCGATGCGACGACGCTGATCCCGTACATGCTGGAGGCGTTCATGGCTGGGGATCGGGGGTTCAGGAAGGGCGGTGGAGGGGCGAAGACTGCTGGATAGCCGCCGGAAGACCGGGGATGGAGCGGCGGCGGTCCGTCGAGGGTCGCGTCCGAGCCGTTTGGATAAATTGTCGTTGTCGTAGTCTGACTACGACCGGACAAACAATCCCAAATAGCCGGCGGCTTGCAGCGGGCGCCTGCGGAGACGACCAAGATTCGCTGAACAGTAAAGATGGCCGGGCGGCGGAACAACGCTCTCGCGTGTTCTTGCCGCGCCGGGCGATGATGAAGCAGGGCAGTACCGACGAGGAGGTCGCTGATGGCGACGAGTAAGAAGAAAACCACTCGCAAGACAAGCACGCCAGCGGTGCGAAAGACCGGCGCGGTGCTGGCCGCCACGGCGAAGGACTACCCGGCCTTGCTGGCCGAGGTGAAGGCGCGCATCCAGTCCGCGCAATACGCGGCACTGCGCGCGGTCAACAAGGAACTGGTCGGCCTGTATTGGGACATTGGGCGGATGATCGTCGAGCGGCAGCAGACCGAAGGCTGGGGCAAGAGTGTGGTGGAGCGGCTTTCCGCCGACTTGCGCGTGGCCTTCCCTGGCGTGGGCGGGTTCTCGACGCAGAACCTGTGGTACATGCGCCAGTTCTTTCAGGAATACAGTGCTGCGCCAAAACTCCAACCACTGGTTGGAGAAATCGGCTGGGCGCACAACCTGCTGATCCTGTCGCGCTGCAAGGACGCGCAGGAGCGCGAGTTCTACCTGCGCATGACGCGCAAGTTCGGCTGGTCGAAGAACGTGCTCGCGCACCAGATCGACAACCAGAGCTACGAGAAGTCGCTGCTCGGCCAGACCAATTTCGACCAGGCGTTGACACCGGCATTGCGCGCGCAAGCCAAGCTGGCGGTGAAGGACGAGTATGCCTTCGACTTCCTCGAACTGGGTGAGCAGCACAGCGAGCGCGAACTGGAGCGCGCGCTGATCGCCCGCATCGAGGACTTCCTGCGGGCGATGGGCGGCATGTTTGCCTTCATGGGCAGCCAGTACCGGCTGGAGGTTGAAGACAAGGAATACTTCATCGACCTGCTGCTGTTCCATCGCCGCTTGCGTGCGCTGGTCGCCATCGAATTGAAGATCGGCGCGTTCGAGCCGGAGTTCGTCGGCAAGATGCAGTTCTACCTGGCCGCGCTGGACGCGCAGGTGCGGCAGGAGGACGAGAACCCGTCCATCGGCATCATCCTGTGCAAGGAGAAGACCCGCACCATCGTCGAGTACGCGCTGCGCGACGCGCGCAAGCCCATCGGCGTGGCGACCTACGAGATCACCAAGACGCTGCCGAAGAAGCTGAAGGATCAGTTGCCGTCGCCCGAAGCCATTGCCCGGTTGCTGGAGGGCGTATGAGGATGGAACACGTCAGGCTGCTCCCGAAGAGCGGGGCTGAAGTGCAGTCGCCTGTTCGGTATGATTGACGCTGATTGATGATGAGCCGATGCCGCGTAAACCCGCGCCAGCAAAGGGCGTGTTTTTCTGACGGTAAAAGCGACGGTAGAGGCCCATGTCGATCAAAGCCAATCCCTTTAATCACGCGGACTTGCGTGACTCGTTGATGATCGAGTGGGAATGATGAAAATCAGCCGGTTGCAGCCTTCCATCCGTGAGGCGGCTGTCCCCCGGACTGCAAGTATTGCGCTCAATCCATTGAATGTCTGAAGAAATCGCCACCGTCGACGAGTCTCCGTTCAGCGCGCAGGACGCGGCCTTCATGCGCCGCGCCCTGCAGCTGGCCGCGCATGCGCGCGATGCCGAGGACGAGGTGCCGGTGGGCGCGGTGCTGGTGCACGAGGGACAGATCGTCGGGCTGGGCTGGAACCGCAACATCACGCTCAGCGACCCGAGCGCGCATGCCGAGATCATGGCGCTGCGCGCGGCGGGCGAGAAGCTGGCCAACCACCGCATGCCTGCGGGCACCACGCTGTACGTGACGCTGGAGCCCTGCGCGATGTGCGCGATGGCGCTGGTGCACGCGCGCGTGGGCCGGGTGGTGTACGCGGCCGCCGACCCCAAGACCGGCGCCGCCGGCAGCGTGTTCGACACGCTGGTCTCCGAGCGGCACAACCACCGCGTGGAGGTGCAGGGCGGACTGCTCGCCGAGGAATCCTCGGCCATGTTGCGCGAGTTCTTCCGCGCCCGGCGGTAGGGGCGTTCCGGCTTCCGGGCGTACCAGCGTTCGCCATTCCCGCGAGGGCCCGGCGAGCGCGTGGCGCGAAGAACGCCTGCGCAGGTGGCCACGAAGGGACGAGCGCAGCGGATCATCCCCGGTCAAGCCCTCGCGCGGAGCGCTCGAAGTGATTTTGCGTGCTTCGCACAACGTGCTTTTAGTGGATTCCGGCCTTCGCCGGAATGACGGTGAGGGGAGATGCACTTCGCGGAGAAGGGACGCGCGCCCATGTTGAATGCGCGCCCAGGCCGAAACGCCCTTGGCCACCGCCCTCAAAGCAGGAAAGCCAGCGCCTCCGCGCAGGATCGCTCGACCTTGAGCGCCAGCAGCGGATCGGCGCGGGTGCGGCCCAGGTTCACCGCGGCGATCGGCTTGCCGGCCCTGGCCGCCGCGTGGGCGAAGCGGTAGCCGGAGAACACCATCAGCGAGGAGCCGACCACCAGCATGGCGTCGGCCTCGTCCAGCGCCTGCATCGCCCGCTGCACGCGCTCGCGCGGCACGTTCTCGCCGAAGAACACCACGTCGGGCTTGAACACGCCGCCGCAGTGCGGGCAGGGCGGCACCGCGAAGCCGGTGAAGTCATGCCCGTCCAGGTCGGCGTCGCCGTCGGGCGCGTCGGCGGCGTCCAGCGCGGCCCAATCCGGGTTCAGCGCGAGCAGGCGCTGCTGGAAATCCTGGCGCGGAAAGCGGCGCTCGCAGGCCATGCAGCGCACCTGGTCCAGCCGGCCGTGCAGGTCCACCACGCGCCGGCTGCCGGCCCGCTGGTGCAGGCCGTCCACGTTCTGCGTGACCAGCAGCGTCAGGCGTTCCTGTTCCTCCAGCCGGCGCAGGGCATGGTGCGCGTCGTTCGGCAGGGCGCGCCCGAACCGCCGCCAGCCGACCAGGCTGCGCGCCCAGTAGCGCCTGCGCGTGGCCTCTTCGCCCATGAAGGCCTGGTAGGTCACCGGCTGCGCGCGCTTCCAGCCGCCGTCCGCGTCGCGGTAGTCCGGGATGCCGGACGCCGTGCTGCAACCGGCCCCGGTCAGCACGAACAGGCGCCGGTGGCCGGCAAGGAAGGCGGCCAGGTCGCCGCTGGCAGGGACGGGCACGGAAGACATGCGGATGATGGCCGACACAGGGAAGGCCATTATCCGTCACGCCGCCGCGCGGGTCAGTTGTGGTCCACCAGGCCGTCCACCCCGGCCTTGCGGGCGCAGAACGCGCAGCAGAAGATGCGGCCGTCGTGCTCCACGCCGTGCCCGATCACCGTGCAACGGCACGACTGGCAGCGCGGCGCCAGCGCGTGGATCGCGCACTCGAAGGCGTCGAACACGTGCTCGCGGCCCTCGAAGAAGACGGTGAAGGTGTTCGCGTAGCTGTTGCCGCAGACCTCGCAGATGGCCATGGCCGTTCTCCTCCCGCCTGGATGATCTGCGCAGTGGACACCCGGCGGAGTCATCGTGCCGTCTAGGGCCAACGGGCCGTCGCGCGAAGACCGAAGCCGACCGACCCTGGCCGCTTCCTGGGCACATGAGCGCGCCCGGGACGGTGGGAATGCCGACCCTGGCGCTCTGTCCGCCATCGCATGCCCCATCGTCGACGGCGAACCATCCGTGGACGGGTTGAGCCGCCCCCTGTAACGGGTAGAATCCCCAGCCGGAGATGGCATTCCTCCGGTCCTGTCGAACCAGGGCGAATCACCTTGTCCGGTTGATGATGCCTGTTCACCCCGAGCATCGGGTGCGCAGGTCGTTGCCGTATGTGGCCACCTCGCGCGTTCGTGCAGCAAGCCGAGGAGCCGCGAGCCGTGAGCCGTCCACCTGGCAACCCGTCCGTACCGTTCCGCAGCATCCTGTTTCCTCCGGAGCGGGCGGACAGCGTAGGCCCGGCGGACGCGCCGGACTGCTTCCACGACCTCAACCTCGACCAGATCGTGGCGGCGATCACGGCGGGGCGGGAAAGCTACGATCTGGTCCCGCTGTTCCATGCGCCGTTGCAGGACGTGGACGACATCGCCTACCGCCAGGAGGTGATGCGCGACCTGGAGGCCGAGCAGCCCAGGGCCGCCGTCGAGGCGTTCTGCGCGGACATGAGTGCCATGCGCGACCGGCTCGCGCGGATGCGCAAGCTCTTCTATCCCCTCGAGCAGCAGCGCTGGTTCCTCGGCGCCGCGGAGCTCTATGTCGAGAGCGTGCGCCGCCTGGCCAGGGACCTGCAGCCGCTGGAGCTGGCCTCGCGGGGCATGCGCGCGTTGCGGGAGCATCTGGACGGCTACGTCGCCGACGCGGCCTTCCAGCGCCTGCTGGCGGACGCGGAGGCGTGCAAGGCCGGCCTGGCCGCGATCCGCTACGGCCTGCTCATCAAGGGCGGCAGCGTCACGGTGCGCGCGTACGACGGCGAGGAGGATGCCCGCGTCGCCATCGAGGCCACCTTCGCCAAGTTCCGGCGGCAGGGCGGCAGGAACTACGGCGTCGGATTCCGCGCGCACGTCGGCCTCGACCACGTCGAGGCGCAGATCCTGGACCGCGTGGCCCTGCTGCATCCGGAGGCTTTCCGGCGGCTGGCGGATTTCTGCACCGCGCACGCGGAGTTCGTGGACGCGCGCATGGCCCGCTTCGACCGCGAGGTGCAGTTCTACCTCGCCTGCCTGGCCTACCTGCGGCCGCTGCGCCAGCGCGGGCTGGCGTTCTGCTACCCGGAAGTGTCGGGCGCGAGCAAGGCGATCCGGGGCAGGGCGGCATTCGACCTGGCGCTGGCCGCCAAGCTGGGCGGCCAGGGCGTGGTGTGCAACGACTTCGAGCTGGACGGGGAGGAACGGATCTTCGTGGTCTCCGGGCCCAACCAGGGCGGCAAGACCACCTTCGCGCGCATGCTCGGCCAGATGCACTGGCTGGCCTGCCTGGGATGCCCGGTGCCGGGCACGGAGGCCAGGCTCTACCTGTTCGACCGGCTGCTCACGCATTTCGAGCAGGCGGAGCGCATCGAGAACCTGCGCGGCAAGCTGCAGGACGACCTCGTCAGGATCCGCGACGTCCTGGCGCAGGCGAGCCCGCGCAGCATCGTCATCCTCAACGAGATCTTCTCCTCGACCACGCTGGACGATGCCGTCTTCCTGAGCCGCAAGGTGATGGAGCGGCTCGCCCGGCTCGACGCGCTCGGCGTCTGCGTCACCTTCCTCACCGAGCTGGCCACGTTCGATCGGCGCACCGTCAGCATGGTGAGCACGGTCGATCCGGCGGACCCGGCCGTGCGTACCTACAAGGTGGAGCGCCGCCCCGCCGACGGGCTGGCCTACGCGCTGGCGATCGCCGAGAAATACGGCGTGACCTATCCTCGCCTGCTGGAGCGCATACGGCCATGAAGGCGTACCTGATGCACCCGGACCGGGATTTCGACGCGCAGCGGCCGGCGCCGTCCCACGAGGCGCTGCTGCGGCAGGACCTGGGGCTGGACGTGCTGCTGCACGCGATGGCCGGCGGGGACGACTTCCTGCTCGACATCGCGCGGAAGGCCCTGCTGCAGGGCCTGCACGGCGACGTGCCGACGATCCTTCACCGCCAGGCGGCGCTGCGGGATGCGCTGCGCCAGCCCGAGGTGGTGCGCCAGCTCTACGCGCTCGCGGTGGAGGCGATCGAGAACAGGAAGAAGAACTACTGGAGCTTCCTGGGCGACCATCCCACCTCGATCCTGCACGGCGCGATCAGCATGCTGCGGATGTTCATGGACGTGCTGGAAAAGCTGCGTGGCCTGGCCGAAGCGCACGCCGGCGGATTCGCCTCGCGCGGGTTCGGCGCGCTGTTCGCCATGTTGCGCGAGGAGTTCGACGACGCCTACCTCGGGAACGTGCGCGCGCACCTGGCCGAGCTGCGCTTCAAGGACGGCGTGCTGATGAGCGCGATGCTCGGGCCGGAGAACCAGGGAAACGGCTACGTGCTGCGCCGGCCGCACCCGCCCGCGGCCGGCTGGCTCAGGCGCGCGTTCGGGAAGCGCCCGCCCGCGTACACGTTCCGCATCGCCGAGCGCGACCTGGCCGGCGCGCGCACGCTGGCCGGCATGCGCGACCGCGCGATCAACGACGTGGCGAACGCGCTCGCGCAGTCCATGGACCACATCCTGGCCTTCTTCGAGATGCTGCGCGCCGAGCTCGCCTTCTACGTCGGCTGCCTGAACCTGCATGCGCGGCTGGAGGCGCTGGGCGTGCCGACGGCGTTCCCGGCGGCGGCGGCGGCCGGTTCGGGGACGCTCGGGTTCGAGGGGCTCTGCGACGCGGCGCTCGCGCTGGCCCAGGAGCGCCCGCCGGTGGGCAACACGCTCGCGGCCGACGGCAAGCGGCTGCTGGTGGTCACCGGGGCGAACCAGGGCGGCAAGTCGACCTTCATGCGCAGCCTGGGCCTGGCGCAGCTGATGATGCAGGCGGGCATGTTCGTGACCGCGCGCGCGTTCGCGGCGGAGCTGTGCGGCGGGCTGTTCACGCACTACAAGCGCGAGGAGGACGCCGCCATGGCCAGCGGCAAGTTCGACGAGGAGCTGGCCCGCCTGAGCGACCTGGCCGGCCAGGTCGGGCCGGGCGCGCTGGTGCTGTTCAACGAATCCTTCGCCTCGACCAACGAGCGCGAGGGATCGGAGGTGGCGCGGCAGGTGGTCGAGGCGCTGCTGGCGCGGAACGTCAAGGTCGTCTTCGTCACCCACCTGTACACGTTCGCCCGCGGGCTGTACGAGCGCCGCATGCCGGACGCGCTCTTCCTGCGCGCGCAGCGGCTCGCCGACGGCACGCGCACGTTCCGGCTGGCCGAGGGCGAGCCGCTGGAGACCAGCCATGGCGCGGACCTCTACCGGCAGGTGTTCGGGGAGGGGCAGGCGACGTCCGGCGATGGCGGGGCCGGCCGGCCCGACGACCGGACGGCGCATGCCGGGGCCGGGCGCGCGTAAGGCCGCGAGTCGCCGCCGTTCCCCGGCGGGCGCGCGCCGCGCCGGACCCTGCCCTCAGGCGCGGCGGGGCAGGCGGACCCGCCGTCCCACCCAGAGGAAGACCGGCACGGCCAGCCACTGGGTGACCACGCAAAAGGCGACGGTCCACGCTATCGAGCGCTCGTAGAGCAGACCGATGGCGGCGCTGCCGAGGAACCAGAAGATGCCGTAGCCGGCCGTGAACAGCCCGAACGCCGAGGCGCGGCGCCGCGCCGGGACCATCGGCGCCACCGCCGCCGGGATGATCGATTCGTGCACGCCGATGCCCATGCCCCAGACCGCCGCGCCGGCCAGCGCGAGCGAGAAGCCGCCGAGGAAGGCCAGCGGCGCGAACAGCGAGGCCGCCGCGGTCAGCAGCACCAGCACGCGGAAGCCGTAGCGGTCGAACAGCCGGCCCAGCACCAGCGAGGCGGTACCGCTGACCGCCATCGCCACGGCGTAGAACGCCGCGATCCAGTCGGCCGGCACGCTGCCGCTGCGGTTGAAGTGGTAGGCCAGCAGCGGATAGTCGGCGAAGCCGAGCGCGACCAGCGCCGCGCCGGCCAGGTAGACCCAGAACGTGCGCGGGAAGGCGGCGCCATCCCGAGGGCCGCCCGCTGTCTGCTCCATGTCCTCCGGCCTGGGATAGAGCAGCCGCGCGGCCAGCACCAGCGCCAGGTTGATCGCCGCCGGCACGAGCAGCACCGCGAAGGCCTGGTGGTAGCTGCCGTGGCGCGCCAACACCCAGGCGACCGCGAGCGGCCCGAACATCGCGCCGAACTGGTCGCAGGCCTCGTGCACGCCGAAGGTCCAGCCGTAGCCGCCCAGGTGCGCGGCCGCGTGCGAGAGCATCGCGTCGCGCGGCGGGTTGCGGATCGCGCGGCCGGTGCGTTCCAGCACGATCAGCACGGCGGCGGCCGGCCAGTCGTGGGTCAGCGCCAGCGCCGGCACCGCGGCCATCTGCACCACGTAGCCGACGATGGTGATGGGCCAGAAGCGGCCGGTGCGGTCGGCCAGCCGGCCGGAGAAGAAGCGCAGGCCGTAGCCCAGCAGCTCGCCGAAGCCGGTCACCGCGCCGACCACGAAGGCGCTGGCCTGCAGCGAGGCGAGATAGGGGCCGAGGATGCTGCGCGAGCCCTCGTAGGTGAAGTCGGCGAAGAAGCTGAGCGCGCCGATCAACAGCACGAACCGCATGGCGGTGCGGCTGGCCGTGGTCGCACCGTGCCTGGCGTCACCGGCGTTCATGCCGCGGCTCCGGTGGCGTCGGCGCAGCGTCTCGCCAGGCGGGCCGGCCGCGCCACGGGCGAAGGACGGCGGGAAACGGGCATGCGGGTGCGGCGGTTCAAGCGGTGGCCTCCGGGTCCTTGGAGGCGCGCGGTCCGCGGGCGTCGCTCGGAAAGACGCCTGCGTCCTGCCTCCGGCAGTCGGCAGGCATCATCAGCCGCGAGCGGCGGTTCACCCGGTGCGCAGGGTCGGAGGAATGCCATCTCCGTCGCGTCGCAGTATGGGGCAGGGCCCCGATGGCCGGAAGGTCCGATGCGGAATGTCCTTATGAAGGGGCATGCGGTTGCGTGGCGGGCCGTGAGAGGCGCCGCCGGTCCGTGGCGGCATGGGGCGACGGCGGCCGGCCGGTTCGACCGGCCGGGGCGTTGGAAGGCGGCGCGCGCGTGCCCTCGCGGCGCGCGGCAGCGGTGCCGCACGGCGTCAGCGGACGAACGCGCCGCGGCCGGCGAAGCGCGCCCTGGCGCCCAGCTCGTGCTCGATGCGCAGCAGCCGGTTGAACTTGGCGGTGCGCTCGCCGCGGCAGCCGGAGCCGGTCTTGATGTGGCCGCAGCCCAGCGCCACCACCAGGTCGGCGATGAAGCTGTCCTCGGTCTCGCCGGAGCGGTGCGACACGTAGCAGCCGTAGCCGGCGGCCTTCGCCTCGGCGGCGCAGTCCAGCGTCTCGGTCACCGTGCCGATCTGGTTGGGCTTGATCAGGATGGCGTTGGCCACGCCTTCCTTGATGCCCCGGCGCAGCAGCTCCGGGTTGGTGCAGAAGATGTCGTCGCCGACCAGCTCCACGCGCTCGCCGAGCTGGCGGGTCAGCTCGCTCCAGCCGTCCCAGTCGTGCTCGGAGAGCGGGTCCTCCAGCAGCACGATCGGGTAGCGCTGCAGCCAGTCGTCCCACAGCGCGATCATCGCCGCGCTGTCGCGCTCGGACTGGTTGGACTTGAAGAAGCGGTAGCGGCCGTGGTGCCACATCTCGCTGGCGGCAGGGTCGAGCGCGAGCGCCACGTCGTCGCCGGGCTTGTAGCCGGCGGCCCGGATCGCCTTCAGGATCAGCTCGATGGCCTGCTCGTTGCTGTGCAGGTTGGGCGCGAAGCCGCCCTCGTCGCCCACGCCGGTGGACAGCCCGTGCGCGTGCAGCAGCGACTTCAGCGCGTGGAACACCTCCTCGCCGATGCGGATCGCCTCGGCGAAGCTGGGCGCGCGGTGCGGCACGATCTTGAACTCCTGGAAGTCCACCGTGTTGTCCGCGTGGCGGCCGCCGTTGATCACGTTGAGGCAGGGCACCGGCAGCAGCGCGGCCTCGTCGCCGCCCAGGTAGCGGTACAGCGGCAGCCGGCGCGAGGCCGCCGCCGCGCGCGCGTAGGCGATCGACACGGCGAGCAGGGCGTTGGCGCCCAGGCGCGACTTGTGCGGCGTGCCGTCCAGCGCGCGCAGCGCGTCGTCGAGCGCGCGCTGGTCGGCCGGCGCGCTGCCGACCAGCGCCGCGGCGATCTCGCCGCGCACGTGGCCGACCGCCTGCTGCACGCCCTTGCCGCCGTAGCGCTGCGGGTCGCCGTCGCGCAGCTCCACCGCCTCGTGCATGCCGGTGGAGGCGCCGGACGGGGTGATGGCGCGGCCTTCGGAGCCGTCCTCCAGGCGCAGCCACGCCTCGACGGTGGGGTTGCCGCGCGAGTCGAGGACTTCGATCGCATCCAGGTGGGTGATACGCATGGCGTGGGGGCTCCGTGGCAGTGGGAATCTAGGGGGCGGGCAGGTCGAACAGGGCCCGCAGGTCGCGCGCGTCCAGTGCGCCGGGCGCGTCGGCGGCGTCGAGCAGCAGGCCGGCGAGGTCGCTCTTCTCCGTCTTCATCGCCTCGATCTTGTCCTCGATGGTGTCCTCGCACAGCAGCTTGTAGACGAACACCGGCTGCTCGCGGCCCAGGCGGTGCGCGCGGTCGACCGCCTGCTGCTCCACCGCCGGGTTCCACCACGGGTCGTAGTGGATCACTGCGTCGGCGGCGGTGAGGTTGAGGCCCACGCCGCCGGCCTTGAGGCTGGCCAGCAGGATCGGCGTCTCGCGCTGCTGGAAGCGCCGCACCGGCTCGGCGCGGTCGGCGGTGTCGCCGGTGAGCAGGGCGTGCCGGAGGCCGGCCTTTTCCAGCGCCGCGGAGAGCAGCGCGAGCATCGAGGTGAACTGGCTGAACACCAGCACCTGGCGCTCCTCCTCGCGCAGCGCCTGCACCAGCTCCAGCAGCGCGTCCAGCTTGGCCGAGGGCGGCGGCTCGGGCAGGTCGAGCAGGCGCGGGTCGCAGCAGGCCTGGCGCAGGCGCAGCAGGGCCGACAGCACCACCACGCGCGACTGCTCGGCGCCGTAGCTGGCCAGCGCCTCGCGCACGCGCGCGTTCATCGCCAGGCGCAGCGACTCGTACACGCGCCGCTGCGCCTCGCCCATCGCCACGCGCAGCACCGTCTCGGTCTTGGCCGGCAGCTCCGGCGCCACCTCGGCCTTGCGCCGGCGCAGCAGGAACGGCGCGATGCGCCGGCGCAGGATCTCGCCGCGCGCGTCGTCGCCGTGCCGCTCGATCGGCAGGCGGAAGCTGCGGTTGAAGCTGCGGTAGTCGCCGAGGTAGCCGGGCAGCACCGCGTCGAAATGCGCCCACAGCTCGCCCAGGTGGTTCTCCAGCGGCGTGCCGGTGACCGCCAGCCGGTGCGGCGCGCGCAGCCGGCGCACCGCGCGCGCGGTGCGGGTCAGCGGGTTCTTGATCCACTGCGCCTCGTCCAGCACCAGCAGGGCGTAGTCGAGCTTTTCCAGCGCCTCGACGTCGTTGGCCAGCAGCGCGTAGCTGGTGACGATCACGTGCGCGCCGGGCAGCTCCGGCAGCCGCGCGGCGCGCGCCGGGCCGGTGAAGTTGACGCGGCGCAGGGAGGGCGCGAAGCGCGCGATCTCGTCCAGCCAGTTGAACACCAGGCTGGTGGGGGCGACGATCAGCGCCGGCCGGTCGAGCCGGCCCGCCTCGTCCTCCAGCAGCAGGTGGGCGATGACCTGCACGGTCTTGCCCAGGCCCATGTCGTCGGCGAGCACGCCGCCCAGGCCGTGCCGGCGCAGCGCCTGCAGCCATTGCAACCCCTCGCGCTGGTAGTGGCGCAGCTGCCCGCGGAAGCCGGCCGGCAGCGCCGGCGCGGGCGCGGCCAGCGCCTCGCGCAGTGCGGCCAGCGCGCCGGCGATGTCCGCCGCCTGCGGGCCTTCCACCGGAATGCCCTGCTGGCGCAGCGCGTCGCTCAGCGCCATCGCCTGCGAGCGCGACAGGTCCAGCCCGGCGGCGTCCGCGCGCCGGCCCGGGCGGTGCAGGCATTCCAGCAGCGGGGTCATCCACTCGCGCAGCCACGCGAGCCGCAGCGGCAGCCAGCGCGCGTGGCCGAGCGGCGCCAGCCAGTGCGCGTCGGGCGGCTCGTCCGCCGCCGGCGCCAGCGCGAACTCGCGGCGCGCCAGGCCGCCGAGCACGATCGGCAGCACGTCGATCTCCTCGCCGTTGTCGAGCGTGGCGGCCAGCTCGAACTGCGTCCACGCGCCGCCCTCGCCGGGCGCCAGCGTGGCGCGGAAGCGCGGCTCGTGCGGCAGCACGGTGAACGGCAGCTCCGCGTCGTACTCGAGGCGGATGCCGGCGTTGCCCAGCGCCTGCAGGCGCGCCTCCAGCGCGGTGAAGGTCTCGGCGCCGCCCTGGTACAGCTCGCGGCAGCCCAGCGCCGCGGCGGGCGGCGGCGGCGCCAGCTGGCGCCACGCCTCCGGCACCAGCGTGCCCAGGCCGACCAGGCCCAGCGCGGCCAGCGCCTGGCCGGCCTGCATTTCCGCCTCCACGTCGCGCCGGATGGCGACGAGGCCGTCGCGTTCCATGCGCACCCATTCGGCGCGCCAGGGCTCGTCGGCCAGCGGCAGGCGAAGGCCGCCGTAGTCGGCCCAGGCCTGCAGGTGGAACACGTAGTCGCCGCGCAGCGCATGGCGCGAGGCGCCGAGCACGGCCACCGGCCGCAGTGGCGCGCGCAGCTCGCGCAGCGGCGGCGCCGGCGGCGGCGCGGGCAGGGCGGACAGCAGCGGATGCGGCGGCCAGTCGGCGCGCAGCGCGTCGAGCTCCCGCGGATCGGCCGGCGGCATGTGCCGGGCCATCGCCCAGGCGGCCGCGCCCAGTTCCAGCCGGCCGATCCGGCCGTCGTGCTCGTCGAGGTAGTACAGCGCGTCCAGTTCGATCGGCCGCAGCTCGCGGCCGTCCTCCCACGCCAGTTCCAGCACGGCCCGGCCGCGCGCATCGAGGCGCCATCGCCATGGCGGCTGCCGCGGCGCCCCGGCCACGAGCGGGCGCAGGCCGTGCGCGTGGTGGCAGAGGCCGGCCTCCAGCCATTCGGCCAGCAGCGCCGCGCCGCCGTGGCCCTGCAGGAAGTACCCCTGCTCGGACTTGCCGGAGCGGCGCCGGCCGAGCGCGAGCTGCGCCTGCCACATCAGCGCCTGGCGGGAGAGGTGCGGCCGTGCGCGCGCCTGGTCGGCGGCGATCCAGCGATGCGGCTGCGCGAGGCCGTCGACGGCGGGCACCAGCACCAGCCGCGCGGCCAGCCGCACGCTGTCCTGCTCGTCCACCGTCTCCAGCAGGCAGACCAGTTGCCGCGGCGCGACCGCGTCGGCCACGGCCGCCGGCGCTGCCGCCGTTTCCTCGTGCATGGCCAGGCTGTGCCGCCAGCGTTCGAGCGGCGACATCGCGCGCGGCCAGTCCAGCAGCTGTTGCAGGCGAAGCATCAGCGCGGCGGCGTGCGCGCACAGCGGCTGGCCGCAGCCGCATTCGGAGGCGACCTGCAGCTGCCCGAACAGCGGGTAGAGAAACACGCTCACCCGCAGCAGCCGGCCCTCGTCCGTCACGGCGCATTGCAGGGCGTCGCCGCGGCCGCCGCCGGGGCGGTACCAGGCCAGCGGCTTGTGCCAGTGCTGCGCGCCGCGCGCCATGCGCTCGGCTTCCTTCAGCGCGGCGCGGCCGAAGTGCGCGGCCAGCGGCAGCTGCTGGATGGCGTCCATCAGCGCGCGGCGCGCCTCCTCGGCAGGCGGCGCCGCAACCGCTCCCGCCGGCCGGTCCGGCAGCGCCACCGCCGGGCCCGCGTCAGCCCTGGCGCGCGGCGGCGTAGGCCTTGACCGAGCGCTGGATTTCATCGTGGGCGGCATCGGCATGGCGCCAACCCTCCATGCGGACCCACTTGCCCTTCTCCAGGTCCTTGTAGTGCTCGAAGAAGTGCTGGATGCGGGCGCGGGTGGTTTCCGGCACGTCCGTGACGTCGCGGACGTGCTGGTAGGCGGGGAACACCTTGGCGTTGGGCACGGCGATCAGCTTGGCGTCCTCGCCGTTCTCGTCGGTCATCATCATCAGGCCCACCGGGCGGCAGGCGATCACCGAGCCGGGCACCAGCGGGATCGGCATGACGATCAGCACGTCCAGCGGGTCGCCGTCGCCGCACAGCGTCTGCGGCATGTAGCCGTAGTTGCACGGGTAGCGCATCGGCGTGGACAGCACGCGGTCCACGAAGATGGCGCCGGACGCCTTGTCGACCTCGTACTTGACCGGGTCGGCGTCCATCGGGATCTCGACGATGGCGTTGACGTCGTGCGGCACGTTCCAGCCGGGGGATACTGCGGAGAAGGCCATGCGCGGTCCTCAGAGACTCGAAAGGTGCTGGGTTTCGTTGACCGCCTCGACGACGAAGCGGTCGTCGGCGTAGGCGATGGTGCTGATGCCGCACGGCGACGGGGCGAACAGCCAGTAGGCGGAGAGCGGCAGCCCGAGCGCATGGCAGAGCAGGGCGCGGATCACGCTGTCGTGGGTGACCATGGCGATGGTGCCGCGCGGGTGCTTGTGCAGGATCGCGGTCAGCGCGTCCGCCGTGCGCGCGGCCAGGTCCTGCAGCGATTCCCCGCCGGGGATGCGGAACGCATGCGGCGCCACCTTCCACAGCGCGGCCTCGCGCGGCCAGCGCCTGCACACCTCGTCGACGCCGAGGCCGGTCCAGGCGCCGTAGTTGATGTCGTTGAGCTCGGGGTGGGGGATCGCGGCGGTGTGGAACGGCGCGCAGATCGTGTCCGCCGTGCGCACGCAGCGGCTCAGCGGGCTGCAGTAGACCGCGCCCAGCGCGGTGCGGCCGGTCAGGTACTCGGCGGTGGCCTCCGCCTGGCGCAGGCCGCGCGGGGTCAGCGGCAGGTCGAGCCGCCCGCGGAAGGTGGGCGGGTCGATGCCCTGCACCTCGCCGTGGCGTATCAGGAGCAGCCGGGTCATGGCGCGGCTCCCGCGGGGCGGTCCGTGCTGAACACGACCGGGACGGGGCAGTCCCGGCCGAGGTCGCGCAGCAGCCGGGCGCCGGGCGACTTCGGCACGCCGTCCGCCTTCGGCAGCACGACGCGGTCGATGCGGTGGCTGGCGATGACCTGCTCGACGATGCCGCGGTCGGGCTGGTCGAGGCAGCTGCCGTCGACTTCCACGCCCAGGCGCCGTCCCAGCCGGGCGAAGGCGATGAGGTCGTCGGTCAGGGCGACGCGGGCGGAAGCGGCGGCGCCGGCATTCGCGGAATGCGGCGCGACCGCCAGCACGAACAGCCGCGCCGAGCGTTGCCGCGCGAGCGTCAGGGCATGCTCGACGGCCCTGTCGGTGTCCGGCGAGCCGTCGTAGAGCACCAGGATGTGCCCGCCGCCTTCCTCTCCTGCGGGGAATCCGTCGGGATGAACGCTGTACATGACCAAGCTCCCAATGGGCCTGCCAGGCGCGCACTCGGAGACGGACTTTGCGGGGGAAAGTCGTGCCTACCAGGAGCTTCGTCACCGAAGCGCGTCGTTGGTAGGCATCATTAGCCTTGCGGCGGTTGGGTCATGCGGGGAGGAATGCCATCTCCCGCGATCAACAGTACCCCAGCCCCATCCGCGCATCAAGACGGTGGCGGGGAGAGCCGCGCGTGCCGTGGCGGGCGGGGCCGCGAGTCCCCGGCGACGGTGTGCGACCGGGAAAGCGCCGGGCAGGAAGGCGCGGAAGATGGCATGCTTGCCGGCGGACGGGTGATGGAGTCCACCTACGATTGCCGCGACGGCTGATGACTCCTACAGGCAACTCGAAGCTCCCCCGAGGAACTCCCCGTGTCCTGTACGCCCGCGATCACCGCACCGAATCCCGTCCTGCGGCAGCGCCTGGCGCGCGCCTTCCGGCAGGCGCGCGCCTACCTGCTGGAACGCCAGTCGCCCGGCGGCGGCTTCTGCTTCTACCGCGGCTACTACCTCGAGGAACCCAGCCTCGCCGACACCTGGCATGGCGTGGGGGCCTGGAGGCTGCTGACGCGCGAGCGCCTGCCCGGGCACGCGCGGCACGTGGCGTTCATCCGCGGCCTGCCCGTCGAGCCGCAGCCGTTCGCCCTCTGCTACCGCGTGCGCGGCCTGCAGGCGCTCGGCGCCGCGGACTTCCACGAGGCCGAGGTGCGGGCCGCCATCGCCGCGCTGTCCCTGCGCCTGCCGGCGATGGACGGGACGGACCTCCAGTCGCCCCTGCGGCGGCTGGCCTACGGCCTGTGGCTCCGGCGGCATGCCGGCCTGCCGCGCGA
Source organism: Fulvimonas soli (assembly GCF_003148905.1). Lineage (GTDB taxonomy): Bacteria > Pseudomonadota > Gammaproteobacteria > Xanthomonadales > Rhodanobacteraceae > Fulvimonas > Fulvimonas soli. Next base: position 90,860 of record NZ_QGHC01000004.1, read on the forward strand.
TGAAGCCGCGCTCGCGCATGCGCTGCGCGAGGCGGAGGACCCCGATGGCGGCTACGGCCATCCGCCCAACCTGCACGACACGGCGGAAGCGCTGGCGGTGCTGGCCGCCTGCGGCGAGCGGGCAGGGCCGCGGACGGCGGCGTTCGTGCGCCGCCTGGCGGTCCGCGGCTTCGGCTTCCAGCTGACCGCGCACTCGCTGTCGCCCAGCCTGGAGACGACCTGCGCGGGCGTGGCCTGCTGCGCGCGCCTGGGCATCCCGGTCGACCACGCCGACGACGCCATCGACTTCATCGCGGGCTGCCAGACCGGCAGCGGCGGCTTCGCGTTGCGGCCGGAGGCGCTGCCCGACCTGGCGTGGACGTATCTGGCCCTGCGCACGCTGCGGCGCTGCCTGGGCGTGCCCGCGCTGGACGAGGGCGCCGCGGCATGAGCACGGCCTTCGACCGGCGCCATGCGCGGCTGGCCGCGGCGATCGCGGCGGCCGCGCGCCTGCCCGGCCGCCGCGCCGACGCATTCGCCGCCCTGCGCGAGCGCTTCGCCGGGCATGCGTTCCACCTGGTGGTGGCCGGCGAGTTCAAGCGCGGCAAGAGCACGCTGGTCAACGCGCTGGTCGGGCAGGACCTGCTGCCCACCGGCGTGGTCCCGCTGACCTCGGTGGTGACCGTGCTGCGCGGCGGCCCGGCGACGGCGATGACGGTGCGCTTCGAGGACGGCGGGACACGCGAGGCGCCGCTTGCCGAACTGGCTAGCTACGTCACCGAGGCGGGCAATCCGGGCAACGCCAGGGGCGTGCGCGAGGTGACGCTGACGCTGCCCTCGCTCGACGGCGGGCTGCGGCTGATCGACACGCCCGGCGTGGGCTCGGTGCACGAGCACAACAGCGAGGCCACCGCGCGCTATCTGCCGGAAGCCGACGCGGTGATCCTGGTGGTGTCCGCCGACCAGCCGCTGAGCCGCCACGAGCTGGACTTCCTGCAGGTGGTGCGCGGCCACGCCGGCAAGGTGTTCGTGCTGCTCAACAAGGTCGACTACCTGACGGCGGCCGAGCGGGAGCAGTCGCTGGCCTTCGTCGGCGCGGCGCTGGAAAAGGCGCTGGGGACGCGGCCCGCGCTGTTCCCGGTGTCCGCGCGCGAGGGCCTGCGCGCCCGCCTGGAGCGGGACGAGCCGGGATGGCGGGCCAGCGGCCTGGCCGCGTTCGACGCGGTGCTGCGCGCGTTCCTGCAGCGCGAGGGCGGCCGGCTGTGGCTGGACGCGATGGCGCGCCGGCTGGCGCGGCTGCTGGCCGAGCGGCGGTTCGCACTGCAGATGGAGATCCGGGCGCTCACCGCGCCGCAGGAAACGCTGCAGGCCGCGCGGCGCGCGCTCGCGGAAGGGCGCGAACGGCTGCGCCATGCGCGCGCCGACTTCGCCGCGGCGCTGGAGGCGGAGCGGCGGCGGATCATGCGCGAGCGCATCGAGCCGGACCTGGACGCCTTCGGACGCGACCTGCGCGCGCGCCTGCGCGACGCACTGGCCTCCTGCGGCGAGACGTGGCGCGGAGCCGGCGTCGCGCGCCTGCGCGAGGCGCTGGAGGCGTGCACGGTGGAGACCGTGCGCCGCGAATGCGATGCCTGGCGGCGGGCGGGAGGCGACACGATGCGCGCGGCGTTCGACCAGGCCGGCGAACGCCTGTGGCGGCACCTGGCCGACGCCGTGGACGGGCTGCTGCGCGCCTGCGCCGAGCTCCTCGACGTGCCGTTCGCGGCCACGCCGGCCGAGGCGCCGCCACAGGCGCCGCCCGCGTTCTACTACAAGTTCTGGGAGGCGCCGCCGTCGCTGCGCCTGCTCGGGCAGGGACTGGCGCGCCTGCTGCCCGGCGCGCTCGGCCGCGCGCGGGCGATGCGCCAGGCGCGCGAGCGCGCGGACGACCTGGTGCAGGTGCAGTCCGGGCGCATGCGCCACGATTTCGAGGAACGGCTGAAACAGGCGGCGCAATGCCTGCTGGCACAGGCGGACGCGCACGTCGACGCCAGCCTGGCCGGGATCGGGGAGGCCCTGGCGCAGGGCGAGGCGCGGCAACAGGACGATGCGGCGGCTGTGGAAGCGCGGCTGCGCGCGTTGCGCGCGGACGTTGCCGCGACGCAGGCGCTGGAGGCGATGCTGGCGGACGCTAGCGGATAGGCGCCTCGCCGGGCAGCTCGCCGGCGAAGTCGTCCAGGCGCAGCGCGCCGGGATCGTCGGGCGGGGCCAGGCCGTCCAGCCGAAGGCGCAGCGCCAGGTCCGTGCGCGAGTCGGCGGCGTCCAGCGCCTGCCGGTAGTCGATGCGGCCGTCCGCGTAGAGCCGGTACAGCGCGTCGTCGAAGGACTGCATGCCCAGCTCCTTGCCCTGCCTCATCGCGTCGCGCAGCTTGTGGATCTCGCCCTTGGCGATCAGGTCCGAGACGTAGGGCGTGGCCAGCAGCAGCTCCACCGCGGGCACGCGCCCGCCGTCCACGGCGCGCAGCAGGCGCAGCGACACCACCGCCTTCAGGTTGAGCGACAGGTCGATCAGCAGCTGCTGCCGCGCCTGCTCGGCGAAGAAGTTGACGATGCGGTCCAGCGCCTGGCTGGCGTTGCTGGCGTGCAGGGTGGCCAGGCACAGGTGGCCGGTCTCGGCGTAGGCGATCGCCTGCTGCATGATCTCGCGGTCGCGGATCTCGCCGATCATGATCACGTCGGGCGCCTCGCGCATGGCGTTCTTCAGCGCGTTGGCGTAGCTGAGCGTGTCCAGGCCGATCTCGCGCTGGTCCACCACCGACTGCTTGTGCACGTGCAGGTACTCGATCGGCTCCTCGATGGTGAGGATGTGCCCGGTGCGCACGCTGTTGCGGTGGTCCAGCATCGACGCCAGGCAGGTGGACTTGCCCGAGCTGGTCGCGCCCACCACCAGCACCAGCCCGCGCGGCAGCAGCACCAGCTCCTTCAGCAGCGGCGGCAGGTTCAGCGCCTCGATGCCCGGGATCCGGCTGGTGATGTAGCGCACCACCATCGCCACGTCGCCGCGCTGGCGGTAGATGTTGATGCGGAAGCGGCCGGCGTCGGCCAGCGCGATCGCCAGGTTCATCTCCAGCGTGGCCTCGAACTCGCGCTGCTGGCGCTCGTTCATCACCGCGTAGGCCATCGCGTGCACCTGCTCGGCGGTCAGCCGCGCCTCGCCCAGGTGGCGCGTCTCGCCGCCGGCCTTGAGGCTGGGCGGCGCGCCCGCGCTGAGGAACAGGTCGGAGGCCTGCCTTTGCACCATCAGGTGCAGGTACGCATTCAGATCCATCGCCCGTCTCCTCGTGCCCGCGATCCGGCGAGGCCGGGCATGGGCGACGGTCCGCCGATGTCCGGCACGTGACAGGCATCATCAGCCTTGCGGCGGTTCGGCGACGGGAGGCATGCCATCTCCCCGCCGCGACGGTAGCGCAGGGCGTCGCGGGGCGGCAAGCCGGGTTTCACGGCCGTTGCACGAGCGGGCCGATAGATCAGGACGGTGCGCGTCCGGGCAGGTATTCCAACGCCGCCCGGGCGCGTGCTAAGTTGCGAAGCAGGGCGATGGAGTCCGCCTTCGACCGCCCCCAGGGCTGATGACTCCTACAGGTATCGAACGCGACCCCACGGGAGCCGCTCATGACCTGTATCGCCCTGTGCCTTTCCCTCCTGACCGCCGCCATGCTCGCGGCGCGGCAGCGCGCCAGCGGCATCTTGTGCCGCGCCGCGGCGCGACGGCGGCGGGCCGGCCCGGCAACGGCAAGCTTCCCGGTCCGCCGTCCGTCGCGCTGACGCGCCGCCATGCTGCGCGACGTCCTCGACCAGGTGGCGCAGGTGGTGACGGTGGCGGCGCTCTCGCCGCTGTTGCAAGGCTTCATCCTGCGCTACGAGGAGCGCGTGCAGCGCGCGCGCGGGCCTTCGCTGCTGCAGCCCTACCGCGACCTGCGCAAGCTGTTCCGCAAGCAGCTGGTGGTGCCGGCCACCGCCAGCTGGGTGTTCTGGTGCGCGCCGGTGGTGGCGTTCGCGGCGATGCTGACGGTGCCGATCCTGATCCCGGTGCTGACCGACTTCCCGCTGCCGCAGTCGGACATGGGCGACATCCTGGGCGGCGGCCTGGTGCTCACCCTGGGCACCTTCTTCGTGAACCTCGCGGCGCTGGACTCGGGCAGCGCCTACGGCGGCATCGGCGCCAGCCGCACGGTGATGATCGCGATCCTCGCCGAGCCGATCCTGATCCTGGTGTTCGTCGGCATCACGCTGATGGCGCACGCGATGCTGCCGTTCGTGGTGAACCACCTGCTGGTGGCGCATCCGGAGGTGTACTGGAGCCCGACGCACCTGTTCCTGGTGGCGGCCTTCTTCGTGCTGCTGCTCACCGAGACGGACCGCCTGCCGATCCATTCCAGCACGCACATCGAGGTCTACATGATCGAGGAGGCGCGCATCCTCGAATATTCCGGCCCGCTGCTGGCGCTGCTGAAGTGGGCGTCGATGATGAAGCAGTTCATCCTCTACACCATCTTCTGCCACGTGCTGCTGCTGCCGTGGGGGCTGTCCAGGCTGGGCACCGCGCTGGGCGTGGGCGGCGCCGTGCTCGGCATCGGGCTCAAGTTCGCCGTGGTCGCCTGCGCGGTGATCGGGGTGGAGACCGCGCAGTCGCGCCTGCGCTTCTACCGCTACCAGGAGCCGCTGGCCGCGGCCTTCCTGCTCGCCGTGCTGGCCGTCGTGGCCAACCAGATCCGCTGACCGCCATGCTCGCCGCCCACCTCGCCCCGCTCGCCGCCTCGCTGTTCAGCCTGCTGGCCATCGCCAGCCTCCTGCTGGCCTTCGTGATGCTGGGCTCGCGCTGGCTGAAGGACTACATGCTGGCCTTCGCCGCGCAGTCGTGGCTGATCGGCATCCTGTCGGCCGCGGTGGGCTACTACGGCGGCTACGCCGAGCTGTACTGGGTGGGCGGGCTCACCGTGCTGTTCCGCGGCGTGGTGCTGCCCTGGCTGATCCTGCGCATCCTGCGCCGGCTCAACACCGCGCGCGAGCTGCACGAGGTGCTGAGCACCTCCACCAGCCTGGTGATCGGCGCGGGCGCGGTGATCTTCGCGCTGGTGGTGTCGGTCCGCCTGGCCGCCGAGCTGGGCCTGGCCTCCAACGTGGTGGTGCTGGCGCTCACCGTGATGTTCTCGATGAAGCTGATCGGCTTCCTCATGCTCACCCTGCGGCACGAGGCGATCAGCCACATCCTGGGCATCCTGGTGCTGGAGAACGGCATCTTCCTCGGCACGCAGATCCTGATGCCGGGCATGCCGCTGATGATCGAGCTGGTGCTGCTGTTCGACCTGCTGGTGGCGGTGGCCTGCTTCGGCGTGCTGGTGCGCTACCTGCTCACCCACATCGGCAGCACCAGCAGCCGCGAACTGCGGAGGCTGACCGGATGAGCCTGGGGCTGCGCATCGCGCTGTTGTGGCTGGCGCCGGCGCTGGCGGTGGCGCTGGGCCTGCTGGCGCGGCGACCGCGCGCCAGCGAATACCTCAACCTCGCCGCGAGCGTGGCGGTGTTCGTGCTGGCCGTGCCGTTGCCGTTCCTGCACGGCCTGCCGGCGACGCTGCTGGGCGGCTACGTGATCGTCGACGCGCTGGGCGCTTGGGTGGCGCTGTGCGTGGCGGTGGTCTACCTGCTGGCCTCGATCTACGCGGTGGCCTACATGCGCCAGGCCGCGCACCGCCAGGCGCAGCTGCCGGTGTTCTACGCGCTGTTCGCCGGCTTCGCGCTGAGCATGCTGGTGGCGCCGCTGGTCAACAGCGTGGGCGTGTACTGGATCGCCATCGAGCTGACCACCCTGGTGAGCACCTTCCTGGTCGGCTTCGAGCACAACGCCGAGAGCATGGAGGCGGCGTGGAAATACATCATCGTGGTCTCCTCCGGCATCAGCCTGGCGCTGCTGGGCACGGCGCTCCTGTACTGGGGCGGCAGCTTCGTCTACGGCGAGACCTACATGCTGACCTGGGCCTCGCTGACCGCCGCCGCGCCGCACGTGCCGCCGGTGCTGCTGAAGATGGGCTTCCTGCTCGCGCTGATCGGCTACGGCACCAAGGTCGGCCTGGCGCCGATGCACACCTGGCTGCCGGACGCGCACAGCGAGGGCCCCGCGCCGGTGTCGGCGATGCTCTCCGGCGCGCTGCTCAACACCGCGATGGTGGGCATCGTGCGCCTGCTGGCGGCGGCCGACGCGGCGGGGCAGGGGCGCCTGCCGCACGTGGCGCTGGTGGTGCTGGGCGTGTTCTCGCTGCTGATCGGCGCGCTGTTCATCGTGCGGCAGCGGCAGGTGAAGCGGCTGATGGCGTATTCGAGCGTGGAGCACATGGGCGTGCTGGCGCTGGGCTTCGGCTTCGGCGGCACGCTGGGCGTCGCCGGCGCGCTGTACCACATGCTCAACCATTCGCTGGCCAAGCCGCTCCTGTTCTTCGGCGCGGGCAACGCGATGCAGCGCTACGGCAGCAAGCGCATGGACGACATCCGCGGCGTGTGGGGGCAGTTCCCGGTGTCGGGCGCGATCTGGCTGTGCGGCGCCGTCGCCATCACCGGCGCGCCGCCGTTCGGCCTGTTCCCCAGCGAGTTCGCCATCCTGCGCGCGGGCTGGTCGGGGCCGCACCTGTGGGCGGCGATCGTGATGCTGGTGCTGCTGATCGCAATCTTCGTGGCCTTCCTCAACCATTTCCGCGCGATGTACCTGGAAGCGTCGCCGCTGGCGCCGCCGGCGGCCCCGACGGCGGCCTGGGGCGCCGGCTGGCGCGTGCTGCCGATGGCGCTGGCGCTGGCCGCGCTGCTCGCGCTGGGGCTATGGTGGCCGCCGGCCTGGCAGGCGCTGTTCGCCGACATCGCGCGCGGACTGGGAGCCGTGCCATGAGCGCCTCGGTGCGCGCCGCGAACCTCGACGCGCAGGCGCTGCCGACGCGCCTGGAGCAGCTGCTCGGTGCCGGCGGGCGCATGCAGATGGCCTACGCCTGGCATCCGCAGCCGGGACGCACGGAGGTGCGCTACCTCGCCGCGCCGGGGCCGCGCCAGCCGTTCGAACTGTGGAGCTGCCGCGCCGACGGCGGCGAGCTGCCCAGCCTGGCGCTGCGCGCGCCACTGCTGGGCTGGTACGAGCGCGAGATGCAGGACCTCTACGGCCTGGCTTTCCGCGGCCATCCCGAGCCCTACCCGCTGGTGGTCGAGCGCTCGGCCGAAGGCACGCTGCGCGCGCCGCTGGTGCTGCCGGAGGTGAGCGACCCGCAGGTGCAACTGCTGGGCTTCGGCCCGGTGCGCGCCGACGTGCTGGAGTCGGCGCAGTTCCTGTTCTTCTACCTGGGCGAGGCGATCGTGCACTACCTGCCGCGCCTGTTCCTCAAGCACCGCGGCATGGAGGCCAAGTTCGAGGGCGCGTCCCCGATGCACGGCTGCGTGCTGGCCGAGCGCGTCTCCGGCGTGGGCAGCGTGGCGCACGCGCTGGCCTACTGCCAGGCGGTGGAGGACGCGGCCGGCTGCACGGTGCCGCCGCGCGCCAAGCGGCTGCGCGTGCTGCTGGCCGAGCTGGAGCGCCTGTACAACCATCTGCACTACTTCGGCCAGCTGGCCGACTCCACCACGCTGAAGGTGGGCCAGGCCGAGGGCCGTCTGCTGGAGGAGCGGATCAAGCAGCTCGCCGGGCGCCTGACCGGCCAGCGCTTCATGCGCAACCTGCTGTGCCCGGGCGGGCTGCGCCGCGACGTCGCCGTGCCGGTCGACCTGGCCGACACGCTGCAACGGCTGCGCCGCGAGGTCGAGAGCTACCTGGCCCAACTCGAACGCACCACCAGCTACCTCGACCGCCTGCTCGCCACCGGCGTGCTGCGCAAGGACGTGGCCTTCGACCAGGGCGCCACCGGTCCGGTCGAGCGCGCCTCGGGGCTGGACCGCGACCTGCGCCGCGACCATCCCTACGCCGCCTACGACGAACTGCACGTGCCGGTGGCGCTGGCCGAGGAGGGCGACGCCTACGCCCGCGCCCGCGTGCGCGCGGCCGAGCTGCGCGCCGGCTTCGACCTGCTGGAGCTGCTGTTGCCGCGGCTGGAGCACGGCCCGGTGTACGCGCCGTGCGCGCCCGAGCCGCTGGGCTTCGGCCTGGGCTGGGCCGAGTCTCCGCGCGGCTCGCTCTACTACGCGGTGCACCTCGATGCGCAAGGCATGCTGGCGCGGGTGAAGATCAAGTCGCCTTCGTTCTCCAACTGGCGCGCGTTCCCGTTCACCGTGCACCAGACCAACATGATGGACTACGCCATCAACGAGGCCAGCTTCGGCCTCACCATCGCCGGCTGCGACCGCTAGGAGGAACGAGCCATGCCTTTGTGGACGCTGCGGGGACTGGCCCAGGGCATCGCCACCGCCGACTGGCCGCACGGCGCGGCGGACGCGCACGGCCAGCAGGGCACGCTGGGCATGCCGCGCATCGCCGCCGAGCGCTGCGCCGACGCCTGCCACCGCTGCGCCGACGTGTGCCCGACGCAGGCGATCCGGCTGGACACGCGCGGCCACCTGGAGTCGCTGGACTACGGCCGCTGCGTGGCCTGCCAGCTGTGCGTGGAGACCTGTCCCGCCGGCACGCTGCAGCCGGGCGGCGAGTGGGCCTTCGGCGTGCGCGAGCGGGAGGACCTGGAATGGACGCTGGCGCCCGGCCCGCTGCCGGCCGAAGAGCGTCTGGCCGCGCACATCGAGCAGAGCTTCCGCGGCAGCCTGCACGTGCGGCACGTCGACGCCGGCTCCTGCAACGGCTGCGAGTCGGAGCTGCAGGCGCTCAACAACCCGTTCTACAACCTGCACCGGCTGGGCATCTTCTTCACCGCCTCGCCGCGCGCGGCCGACCTGCTGCTGGTCACCGGCACGGTGACCGCGGCGATGCGCGAGCCGCTGCTGGCGGCGTGGGAGGCGATGCCCGCGCCCAAGCGCGTGCTGGCCTGCGGCACCTGCGCGGTGAGCGGCGGCGCCTGCGGCGGCACCTACGCCAGCGGGCGCGGGCTGGATGGCGTGCTGCCGGTGGACGTGTGGCTGCCGGGCTGCCCGCCCAATCCCGCCGCGATCATCGAGGCGCTGCTGCTGCTGCTCGAACGCAAGCCGCAGCGCGTGAAGGGAGGACGCCTGCATGACGGCTGAGTCGCTGCTCGCGCTGGCCGCCGCGCTGTGGCTGCTGGCGATCGTGCTGGGCGTGCTCGGGGTCGGCCGGCGGCCGGCGCGGCTGGCGCTGGCGCTGGGCTGCGCCGCGGCGGCGGCCGCCGCGCTGGGGCGTCTGCCCGGCGGCATCGCCTTCGCGCCGCTGTGGCCCGGCGTGGCCGGCACGCGGCTGGCGCTGGCGCCGGACGCGCTGTGGCTGCTGCTGTTCGGCGCGATCGCGGCGTTCTTCGCCACCGCGCTGGGCTCGCCGGCCGCGTCCTGGCGCAGCTGGAGCGTCGGCGCCGGGCTGTGTCTGCTGGGTGCGCTGGGCTGCTTCGGCGTGCAGGACGCGCCGGGCTTCCTGATCGCCTGGGAGCTGATGAGCCTGGGCGGTGCGGTGCTGCTGGTGGGCGAGCGGCTCGGCCCCACCCGCGACGGCTACGGCCTGCTGTTCATGCTGGGCTTGTTGGAAGTCGGCGCCATCGCCTTGACCGCCGCGCTGCTGCTGGCGGCGCAAAGTGTCGGCAGCCTCGACTTCGCCGATTTCGCCGGGCTGGCCACGCACGCCGCCGGCGCGCGGCAGCTGCTGATCGGCCTGCTGCTGCTGGTCGGCTTCGGCGCCAAGCTCGGCCTGCTGCCGTTCTACGAGTGGTACCCGGGCGCCTACGGGCAGGGCAGCGGCGCCAGCGGCGCGCTGTTGTCGGGGATCGTGCTCAACGCGGCGTTCTTCGCGCTGGAGCGCGGCTACACCGTCTGGCTGCCCGGCAGCCTGCCGCTGGGCGTGGTGACGGTGGCGGCCGGCGTGCTGAGCGCGATCCTCGCGGTGCTGTACGCCTTCCAGGAGGACGACTGGCGGCGCCTGCTGGCGTTCTCCTCGGCCGAGAACGCGGCCATCGCGGTGACCGTGCTGGGCGCCTGCGCGATCTTCCGCGGCGAGGGGCTGCAGGCGCTCGCCTCGCTGGGCTACCTGGTCGCGCTGCTGCACCTGGCCGGCCACGCGCTGGCCAAGGGCTGCCTGATGCTGGCCGCGGACGGCGCCTACCGCGCCGCCGGCAGCTACGCCATCCGCCAGCAGGCGCTGCTGCGCCACGGCCGCTGGTACTACGGCGTGGGCGTGGTGTTCGCCGGCATGAGCCTGGCGGCGATGCCGCCGCAGGCGGGCTTCGTCAGCGAGTGGTTCACCTTCCAGACGCTGTTCCAGGGCTTCCACCTCGACGGCCTGGGCGGGCGCCTCACGCTGTCGCTGGCCGGCGCCGGCATGGCGCTGACCGCGGCGGTGGCCTTCGCCACCTTCGTCAAGCTGGTGGGCCTGGGCGCGCTGGGCCGCCGTGCGCGCGAGGACGGCGCGGCCGGCCGCGTGCCGGGCGCCCACGCCGCGGCCTGCGGCCTGCTCGGCCTGGGCGTGCTGGCGCTGGCGGTGGGCATGCCGTGGTGGCTGCACGCGCTGGACGGGGCGAGCGCCGCGCGCTTCGCGGGGCAGAGCAGCCTGGCGCTGCGCAAGGACCTGCTGCTGGTGCCGCTGACCGACGGCTTCGCCTTCATCTCGCCGACCAAGCTGGCGCTCGCGCTGCCGCTGCTGGCGCTGATCCCCTGCGCGCTGCTGCTGCGGGCGCGCCTGCGCCACCGCCCGCGGCGCGCGCCGGTGTGGTACGGCGGCTTCGCGCGGCCGCCGCACGGGGCGACGACCTCGCTCACCTTCTCCAACGCGATGCGCACCTTCTACGCCTTCGTCTACCGGCCGGAGACGGAGGTGGGCCACGAGTACGCCGGCAGCGCGTACTTCGTGCGGCGCGTGCTGTACCGCGCGCAGGTCTCGCCGCTGTTCGAGGCCAAGGTGTTCCGCGTGCCGGTGCGCGCGGTGCAATGGCTGGCGCGGGGCCTGAGCCCGCTGCAGTCCGGGCACATGAACTTCTACCTCGGCCTGGTGGGCGTGCTGCTGGTGCTGATCATGGCGGTGGCGCTGGTCTGACCCTCAAGCGATGCTGACCGAGAACCAGCGCCAACACATCCTCAACCTGCTCAGCCATATCGAGCACGAAGTGCAGGACGGCCTCCGCGCGCTGACCGAGCAGGACCCGCAGGCGCTGTTCCCGCGCTACGCCGACCCGCCCGAGCCGCGCCGCGTCGCCGCGCTGCGCGCGCATCTGGAGCGGTTGCGCTCGGCGATGCGCCGCTTCATGGACGCGCACGGCATGGCCCGGCCGAACCTGCCGGCGGTGGACGCTTCCTGGGCCTTCGAGACGCGCATGGCGCTGGCGCGCAACGCGGTGTACGACCTGCGCCCGGGCTACATGCGCGGCTACGGCGCGCTGGACGAGGAGGGCGAGCGCGACTGCCGCGCGCTGGCGGCGGAGCTGGGGCTGCTGCTGGACGACATCGGCCGCGAGCTGCGCCGCCAGCCGCTGGAATTGCCCGCGGGCGTCGACCGCGGCGGCCTGCTCGCGCTGCTGGCGGAGATCGTGGCGCGCCACCACTTCTTCGAGCTGCGCGAGGCGCTGCGCCGGCTGCTCGCCGGCGGCGAGACGGTCGAGGTGGCCGTGCTCGGCCGGGTGAGCAGCGGCAAGTCCTCGCTGGTCAACGCGCTGCTGGGGCAGGACCTGCTGCCGACCGGCGCCATTCCGGTCACCGCGGTGGTCACGCGCATCCGCCACGGCGAAGCGCTGCGCATCGAGGCGCTGGACGCCGAGGGCCGCGCGCAGACGGTCGCGCCGGAAGACCTGCCGCAGTGCATCGTCGAGGGCGGCCGCCTGGCGGGCGGCCTGCGCGAGGTGGACATCGCCGTGCCGGCCGCGATGCTGGCCGGCGGCATCGTGCTCACCGACACGCCGGGGCTGGGCTCGCTGCACGCCAGCGCGTCCGCGCACGCGCTGACCTACCTGCCGCGCTGCGACCTGGGCATCGTCGCCATCGACGCCGCGGCGACGCTGTCCACGCCGGACGCCGACCTGCTGCGCGCGCTGCAGCAGGCGCACGCGCAGCGCATGGTGCTGCTGACCAAGTGCGACGCGGTGGCGCCTGCGGCGCTGGCGCAGCAGCGCGACTACGTGGCCAGGACGCTTTCGGAGCTGCTGGGCGAGCCGGTGGAGGTGCACCCGGTCAGCGTGGCGGCGGCGCAGGCCGGGCTGTTCCGCCACTGGCGCGAGACGGTGCTGGCGCCGGCCGAGGCCGCCTGCGCGGCGGCCTCGGCCGAGCGCGCGCGGGCGCGCACGCTGCGGCTGGCGCGGCAGGTCGGCCTGCGGCTGGAGCAGGGCCTGCGCGAGGCGCCGGCCGCATCGGCGCCGGCGGGCGCGCCCGGCGCCGCGCTGGCGGCGCTCAACGAACTGGAGGACCGGCTGCGCGACCTGTGCGCCCGGTTCGCCCAGAACGGCGCCGCGGTGGTGCTGCGCGATGCCGCCGAGGAGCAATCGCAGGACGCGGCGCTGCCGCAGCGCGTGGCCGGCCTGGCCGGCGAGCTGGCCGACCAGGTGGTGCGCGACATCGCCGCCGGCCTGGGCAAGCTGGCGGCGGAGGCGGCGCCCGGCCAGCGCGACGAGCTGCTGCGCGGCGCGCCGCCGTTCGCCTGGACGCCGCCGGACGCGGGCGTGTCCGCGCGCGGCGGCCCGCGCTTCTGGCGGCAGTGGCGGCTGCGGCGCGAGCTGCAGCGGCAGTTCGGCGCGCCCTTGCAGGAAGCCTTGGCGGACTATGCGCAGCAGTTGCGGGAATGGCTGGCGCAGGCCTGCCGCGCGCTGCGGCAGGCGATGCGGGGCGAAGCCCCCGCCGGCGCGCCGGCGGGCGGCGACGCCGAGCAGATGCGCCTGGACCTGCAACGCCTGCGCGCGTGGCTGAAGGATGCTCCGGCCGACGGGGCCTGACGCTCTCAGGCGATCTTCAGCGCCGCGCCGAGCCAGGCCAGCAGGCCGCCCGCCGCACCCAGCGCCAGCACCCAGTACAGCGGCCGGCCGAACACCGTGCGCGCGAGCAGCCAGCCGAGCAGGCACAGCGCGACGATCGAGACCGCGATCGGCGTCCAGCGCGGCAGCCAGGCGAGCGCGCCGACCAGCATCGGCAGCAGCGCGCCGGCGAACGTGCACAGGCTGGCCATGGCCGCCTTGGACACGGCCTCGCGGAACACGGCACGGCCCAGGCGGCTGGTGGCGAAGCGCCCGTGCGCCACCAAGTTGAGCTGCCGCTCGGCCTCGACCAGCTCGCCACGCAGGTCGGCGTAGTGCGCCACCAGGAAGACGAAGGCGCCGGAGACCGCCGCCGCGCCCGCCACGCGGAAGGCCAGGCCGGGCGTCGCCGGCGCCGCGGCGGCGAGCATGTGGCCGGCGCCCAGGGTGAGGGCGGTGAGGATGCCGTCGGTGAGCCCGGCGACCAGGTCCAGCCGGTAGGCCGCGCCGCGGCCGGCCAGGCGGCTCAACGCTTCCTCGCCACCGCCTCGACGACGCGCTCGCCGCAGACGATCTGGTCCAGGCTGTGCACCACCGCGCCGGTCTGCTCGATGGCGCGCACGATCTGCGCGTAGTCCAGCCGCTCGCCTTCCACGATCACGTCCATGCCCACCGTCTCGATGTCGATCTCGCCCACGGTGATGTTGATCCCCGCCACGCCGTCGCAGGCGCCGATCGCCGCGGCGATGTCGGGGATCGCCGGCCGCGCCACGGCCTTGTCCACGTCCATCACCAGGCGGCGGATGTTGAGCCCGGCCGTGCCGGCGCTCATTGGCCGACGACGCCGAATTCCGCGGGGAACTTGGCCCAGAACAGCGGCGCGCCGTCCTCGTGCACGATGTCGAGCATCTTGGTGGTCTCGTCGTCGTCGAGGATGAACTCCACCATCACCGTGTTCTCGCCGGCCAGCTCGAAGAAGTGCTGCTCGTGCAGCACCCCGTGGCGGCCGTAGCCGGCCAGCGCCTTGAAGGCCGAGCCGCCGTGGACGCCGTGCTTCTTGGCCTGCTCCAGCAGCCATTCGTACAGCAGCGTGCCGCGGTGCTTCTGGTTCTCGTGCATGTAGAAACGAAGCGAGCAACCTTTCATGACACCTCCACCGTGCTTGCGGGCGGGAGGGCTCCGGCGCCGCGCGCAGCCGGCCCCGCGGCGTGCCGGCCGGGGTGCGCCGGCACCCCGGGGCGATTCCGTCGCAGCGAAGCCGGCATGCGCATGACCCACCACCCCGGACAGGTTTCAGGGCGGACTCCGGCAGGGAAGGGGGGATCAGCCGCCGCCTGCCGGAAGCCCGGTACAGGTAGGCATCATCAGCCTTGCGGCGGTTCGAGGAGAATGCCATCTCCTTGGCGGCCAACGTTAGCCGCGCGCTCCGGCCAAAATCAAGCCGCCGGCGCTCGGGCGAAGTGAAGTAAAATGGCCGCCGCATGGGCGATGGAGTCCGCCTGCGACCGCCCTCAGGGCTGATGACTCCTACGAAGGTGCCGGCACGCCGGCGCCACCAGCCGGAAAGTCTCGACGCCCGCCGGGCCCCGGCCGGGCGGTCCGCCCATGCCCACGTTCTTCTGCCCGTCCTGCTTCGCCGGGATCGATCCGGCGACCCGCATCTGTCCCGCCTGCGGCGCCGACGTCGCCGCCTGGCGCGGGCGGGCGTACCCGGAGCGCCTGGTCCATGCCTTGCTGCATCCGCTGGCCGACGTGCGCATGACGGCGATCGACGCGCTGGGGCGCCTGCGCGCTCCCGGCGCGGCATGGGCGCTGGCCGATTGCGCGATGCGCCATCCCCGCGACCCGGTGCAGGGAATGGCGATCATCCACGCGCTGGAGCGGTTGCCGCGCGATGCGGCGTGGCTGGCCGCCGTGCGCTCGCTGCGGGAGCATCCGGTCGCGGCGGTCGCCAGGGCGGCGGCCGGGCTGGCGGAAAACGCGGGAGAGACGCCCGCGCCCGGCGACGATCCGGCGGCCTTCCGCGCGCTCATCGACGACTACGCCGACCACGCGGCGGCCATCGAGCGGCTGGCCGGCATGGGCGAAGGAGCGATCCGTCCGCTGCGGCGCTACCTGCGGGAGGGCCCCCAGGCCAACCCGCAGGGCCGGCTGTTCGCCGTGGACATGCTTGCGCGCCTGCGCTCGGCGGAAGCCACCGCCGGGCTGCGCGAGGTGCTGCGCGGAACGCCGCTGCGCGAGCTGCCCGCCAGCCAGCGGGACGCCGAGTACCAGGTCAGGGACGCCGCGCTGCGCCACCTGGTCGGGCGCGATTACCCCGAACGGGACGCAGACGTCGCCTGCGCGTTGCAATCCGAGCGCCTGCCCGGCGCGGTGGCTGCGGCAGGGCGGCTGGGCCTGGCGGCGCTTGCACCCGACCTGGTGCGGATGCTCGGCGACGACGTGCTGGAAGGCGCCGCGGACGAGGCGCTGCTCGCGCTGGGCGAGGCCGCCGTCGCGGCCATCCTCGCGGCGTTGCCGGCGCTCCTCGATGCCGAGCGGGACAATGCACGCGCGCGCCTGGCCCTGGTCAGGACGCTGCTCGTCCTGTGGCGGCTGCACGCCACGCTGCCGCCCGAACCGGCCCGCGAGGCACGGCGCCGGCACCCCTTCGTGGCGGCCGCCGCGGCGCTGTTCGAGCCGCCCGGCCAGGACGGCGCCGGGCGGCTGCTCGATGGCGCGGCCGGCGATCTCGCCGGGCTGGCGAACGCCTGCCGCGAGCGGCTGCGCCACCCGGCCTACGGTCCCTGGCTGTCGCCGGCTGCCGCCGCGCTGCTCCGCCGCGCCGTCGAGCCGGACATTTACGGAAACGCCCGCCCGTTGTCGCGCGAGTCGGCGCGATGGCTGGCCGGGCTGGCCGGAGCCGCGTCCGCTGGGCTGCCGTCTTCCATCGAAACCAGGAACAGACAGAAGAAGTGACGAACCCCATGCGTGTTGGAATCGATTTTGGAACCAGCTATTCGGCCGCCGCCGCGGTCGTCGATGGCAAGGTGGAGCTGATCCGCTTCGGCGACGCCTGCCAGTTCCGCACGGCCGTGTTCTTTCCCGAGCAGGTGCCCAATCCCGACGACTTCCGCTTGACCCCCGCGCTGGCCGCGCAGGTGGAATCCATCGTGCGCGCCGCGCGCATGCAGCAGGCCAGGGGCCCGGACGCGCAGCTGCGCCGCGATGCGATCCGCGTGGTGCGCCGGCAGTGGATGGAGGAACAGGCGCGCACGGCGGCGGCCTCCATCGCCGACTTCCAGTCCGCGCTGTTCGGCGAGGAGGCCGTCGAAGCCTACCTGGAAGAGGGCACGGGCCATCTCATCGAGTCGCCGAAATCGATGCTGGGCTACCGGCTCGATCCGCCCGTGCGCAAGGTCATCGTCAGCATCGCCGCGCACATCCTCGAGCACATCCGCCTCACCGCCACGCGCCAGCTGGGCGTGCCCGTGCGGGAGGCGGTCATCGGCAGGCCGGTGGAGTTCCGCAGCTCGATGGGGGTGGCCGGCGGCGCGCAGGCGCTCGAACTGCTGCGCGAGGCGGCCGCGATGGCCGGCTTCGACGACGTGTCGTTCCTGGAGGAACCGGCCGCCGCGGCCATGCATTACCACCTGGGTCTGGCCGAGCGGCAGGACACCTTGATCGTCGACATCGGCGGCGGCACCACCGATCTCGCCCATGCGGAGCTGGGCGGCGGCCTGCCGCCGGTCGTCCACCGCAGCTGGGGCCTGCCCAGGGGCGGCGCCGACCTCGACGTCGGCGTGAACCTGCACGGCTTCATGCCGCTGTTCGGCCGGGATGCCTCGGCGGTACCCGCGCACCACTATGTCGAGGCGGCGAGCGTGCACATCCTGCCGAAGCAGCGCGAGTTCCGCCGGCAGGACTATCGCCGGGTCGAGGAACCCTACGGCTCACGCCTGCGCGCGCTGCAGCGGCCCGGCGCGACCACCCGGCTGAACCGCCTGGCCGAACGCATCAAGATCGAGCTGGGCGGGGCCGAACACAGCGAGGCCGCGCTGGGGTTCATCGAAAGCGGCCTGGCCGTCGCGGTCGGGCAGGACGATTTCCTGCAGGCGTCCCAGGATTTCCTCCAACGCCTGCGGCAGCTCCTGGAACGGGCCCGCGCGGACATGGCCGGCACGCCGGCCAGCCTCTTCCTGACCGGAGGCAGCTAGCGCTCGCCCTATTTGCAGGCCCATGTGCGCGACTGCTTTCCGGGGATCGGGATGGTGCAGGGCGATCCGTCGCTGGGCGTGGTGTCGGGACTGGCGCTGGCCGCATGGTCGGCATCGGCCTAGACGGCGTTGCCGGAGGCGCCGCGGCACGTCCGAGGACATGCGCACCCGCGACTACTAGGCCACGTGCGCGACCGGCGCGATCTCCTTTCGGCGCGGGCGCTTGAGGTCTCGGCCTGTGCCTATCCGAACCCACGTGCCCGTTCCCAGGCGTGACGGCAGGCTTGGACATTTGTCGGACAATCGGCCATCCTGCCGGAACGGCGGTGCGCCGCCATGAGCGAGGCCGATGAGGGAAGGGCGGATGACGGGCAGCATCAGGGCATGGGGCGTGGGCGTCTGGACGGCCGTGGCCATGGGCCTCGCTTCGGCGGCGGTGGCGGGGCCGGGCCGGGCGACCGTCTGGAACGGCAAGGTGGCGCCATTGGCGACGCCGTGGACGGCCGAGGTGTCGCCCGCCAACGCATTGCCCGAGTATCCGCGCCCGCAGCTGGCGCGCCCGTCGCTGGAGCATCCGCAGTGGATGAGCCTGAACGGGCTGTGGCAGTACGCGCCGGGCGACGGGCAGGGCGCGCCGCCGTTCGGCCGGACGCTGGAGGGGCAGGTGCTGGTGCCGTATCCGGTCGAGTCGGTGCTCTCGGGCGTGCAGAAGCACTCGGACTTCATGTTCTACCGCCGGCTGGTGGACGTCCCGGCGGCCTTCACCGCGCACGGCCAGCACGTGCGGCTGAACTTCGGCGCGGCGAACCACGACGCCACGGTGTACGTCAACGGCACCCGGGTGGCGCATCATGCGGGCGGCTATACGTCCTTCGGCGCGGACATCACGTCGGCGCTTCGCCCGCACGGCCCGCAGGAGATCGTCGTCGCCGTGCACGCGCCGGTGGACGGCGCCAACGTGATGGTCGGCAAGCAGCGGCTGAAACCCGAAGGCATCTTCTACACCGCGGCCTCGGGCATCTGGCAGTCGGTGTGGCTGGAGCCGGTGCCGGCCACCAGCCTGGCGCAACTGGTCTTCACGCCGGACCGCGGCCTGGACGCCTTCACCGTCACCTCGAAGGTGGACGGCGGCGGCGAGGGCGCCACGCTGCACGTCACCGCCTACGCGGACGGCAAGGCGGTGGGCGAGGCGGGCGGACCGGCCGGCCAGCCGCTGCGCCTGGCCGTCGCGCATCCACATCTGTGGAGTCCGCAGGATCCGTTCCTCTACACCTTCAAGGCCACGCTCACGCAGGGCGACCAGCGCGACGAAGTAACCAGCTATGCGGGCCTGCGTACCATCGCCGTGGAGAAGGTGGGCGGGCGCAACCGCATCGTGCTGAACGGCAAGCCGACCTTCCTGCTGGCCACGCTGGACCAGGGCTACTGGCCGGACGGCATCTACACCGCGCCCACCGACGCGGCGCTCAGGTTCGACATCCAGAAGACCAAGGACCTGGGCTTCAACACCATCCGCAAGCACATCAAGGTGGAGCCGGCGCGCTGGTACTACTGGGCCGACCGCATCGGCCTGATGGTGTGGCAGGACATGCCGGCGCTGCCGAACGGGCGCAACGACAGGCTCGGCGACGCCGACAAGGCCGGCTTCCGCGCCGGCGTCTCGGCCATCGTCGACCAGCTCAGGGGCGAGACCTCGATCATCGGCTGGATCCCGTTCAACGAGGGCTGGGGCCAATGGAGCATCCCGGCCGCCGCCGAGCTGGCCGCGCAGATCAAGCAGCTCGACCCCTCGCGCCTGGTCGATGCGCGCAGCGGCGCCAACTGCTGCGACACCCAGGGCGACCCGCACGCCGGCGACGTCTACGACGTGCACGACTACCAGGGGCCCGGCCTGCCCAGCCCGGACGCGGAGCGCGCCGCCATCGACGGCGAGCACGGCGGCCTGACCCTGGGCATTCCCGGCCACGTCTGGCCCAACACGCCGATCAACCCCTACGGCGCGGTGAAAGACCGCGCGGCGCTCACCGCCGGCTACGTCGCCAATACCGCCGTGCTGCGCGACAAGGGCGTGCCCAAGGGCATGTCCGGCAGCGTCTACACCCAGATCACCGACGTCGAGGGCGAGCACAACGGCCTGTTCACCTACGACCGCAAGGTCGAGAAGGTGGACGAGGCCCAGGTGCGGGCGATCAACGAAGCGACGATACGTGCGGGTGGGCTGCCCTGAGGCTGCGTGCTCCTTTTTGCCGCTACGTCAGAACAAGTGCAGTTGTGTGCCAGTCGGCGGGTTGCATTGGCGCTACCAGAAGCGGGCCTGTTCGCAGATGATGGGCCATTTGGCTAGCCGGTCGGGCTGGAAGCGGTAACCGTTGAGGCTGACCAGATCGCCTGAAGGTTCAAGCGTCCAGCCTTGCCATGCCGGATGAAGCGCGCCCAGATCACCGAGTCGGCCAGGAATGGCGGAGTGTGCGGAACTCCTCGGGCGAGATGAGCCAGGGCTTGGGCGGGCGACGTTTGTTGGCCATATTTAATTTTACATAATATACATTATGCGCACTCAAGGGCGGACCCCACGGGCTCGCCCCAAGCGCGTGTGGCGGCTCTCGCCGGACGGCTTCCGCGCCCTCCGGCACAGTTGCTTTCTGAGCCGCGAGGCCTGCGCCAAGTACCTGGGTGTGAGCCTGCGAACCGTCCGCTACTGGGACGCCGGCCGCTGCCGCGTGCCCTGGGCCGTGGTCCGGCTGCTGCGCTTCGTGCGCCTCGGTGACCTGGGCGCGCTCGATGACGCGTGGGACGGCTGGACCCTCAACCGCAACGGCCTGTGGGCGCCGGACGGCAAGCGCTACCACCAAGGCACCATGCGCCGCTGGTGGATCACCAGCGAGCAGGCCCGGTGGTGGCGCGAGGACTACGACCGCCGCACCCTCGGGGGTGTGGGGGCGCCAGCCCCCGCGCTGACGCTCCAACCCGAAGCCGGTGAGGCCGCAGAGGAAGCCGCAGCCGCGCTGGCGCATCCGATCGGAGCCGCTTCCACGCTGACCGCTCTTGCTGGCCTGCCTCGGATCGCGGAGCGAACGAGCCAGGCCAGCATGGCGGTCAGTCGGTACCGGCGTGCCGTACGGGCACAGAGCGCGGCTGCGGCGCGCAGCGCCGCGGGGCTTGTCGGCTCTTCCAAACAAGTGGAACGCCGCTCCCCACAAACCCGTTTCCAGCAACGGTTCCCGGGGGTGCGTCGTGCAGGCTGACATGGTCGTCATCGACCCACGAAAGGCCCGCTGCCAGCGGCTACGCCGCACCGTGACCGAAGCGGCCAAGCTCCATGAGCGCGAGGCCCGCTGGGCCTCGGAACGGCTGGGACGGTCGGCCTACCGCAAGACCTTCATCACCCTCACCTACCGCCCCGGCCAGACGTGGGAGCCGTGCCACGTGTCGCGCTTCGTGCGCCTGATGCGCCAGTGGTTCAAGCGCCGCGACTACCCGTGCCGCTTCGCATGGGTCGGGGAGCTGCAGAAACGCGGCGCGCTGCACTACCACGTGCTGGTCTGGGTGCCGCGCAGGCTCCGCCTGCCCCGCCCCGACCAATGCGGCTGGTGGCCCTACGGCATGAGCAACATCGAAACCGCCCGCAACCCGGTTGGCTACATGGTCAAGTACGCCACCAAGACCCGCCCCGAGGACATCAAGCGCCTGCCCAAGGGCGTGCGCCTGCACGGCAACGGCGGCCACGATCCCGCCCGGCGCGTGGAGCTGCGCGAGCGGCTCTGGCCGATGTGGGTCCGCCAGGAGTGGGACCAGCGCCAAGGTGAGGCATGGTGCACTGACCTGGAGGCCGAAGAGGCGTGGAAGGCGCGTCGGATCGAGGTCCGCACGCCGCAGCCGGACGGCACTGTGCGCATCCGCTACGTCGATCCGGCCCGTCCGCCCGAGGATAGCGCCGCGTGGTGGGAGCTGCGCATCGCCGAAGAAGAACGCCGCCTCGCTGAAGAGGAACAGTGGTGCGCGTACGCTCGCCGCTACGAGCAGCGGGGCTTCCCGACGCTGCAACGGGTGGCCGGCGGCTTCGTCCACCTGATCACCGGCGAGCTACTCCCCACGCCTTGGCGCATCGACGTGTCTCACGGCGTAGTCCGGGCCTACCGCAAGGAAACCATGCAATGAGCCAGATCGTGAGCGTCGGCACCAGCAACGACGACAACACCCTTGCGCCCTACGGGCTGACCGAGACGCAGATCGCCATGGCCGCGCTCGACGGCATCCACTACGCGGCCGACAAGGCCGGAAGCAACCGCGCTGTGTTCGTGCACGAGCTGGTCGGGGAGTTTGAACTGGCCTTGTATGAGGCTATGGGCATCGACCCGCCCGAGGACTGATCCGAACGCAGAAAAAGCGAGGCCCCCGCCAGCCGGCAAGCATGAACGGGGGCCTCAACCACAACCGGGGCCGAAGCCCCAAAGGAATGTTCTCATGAAAACCGACCACGCGGCGCAATGCTGCTTCTTCACTGCTGAGGATGCCTGCCGGATCGCGTTGCAGGCCTATTACGCCGCCTTGAAGTGCATCGAGCCACCGCCGGGCGAGCCGTGGATGATTGACGGTGACCCGTGGGCCGGTCCTGCGGACCTCGCGGATGCCTTCCACGGCCAGATCGAAGCGCGCTTATCTCTTCTGGCCTTGGACCGGCTCGGCGACTTCCTGCTGCCGGTGAGCCAGTGGGACGTTGTAAACGTTGCTGCGGAAATCGCCCCGGAGAAAATGGCTCCGATAATCGCCGACCGTGCTCGAGCAAATGCCGAGATCGACGCCGAGTTTTTAGGCCTTGGATTGAACCGACTGCCACCCTCCGATAATGTCGTGCATAATCAGACGGAACGGGGGGGAAGAAAATGCGATCTGAGCCGGCCAGAGATATCCATGAACCGCCGATCCGTCGTCATCCTGCTGCTGGCGCTGCTGGGGCTCTGGGGCGTTCGGCATGCGCTCGACCACAGAAGATCCACGGCCATGCCGGGGGCATCCGTGCCCGATCCAGGCTTCTGCCCGCGCTTCGGGGCCAATCCACCACAACGCTTGCCAGTGTTGCGCGACATCGTATCGATCTCCTTCGTGAGCAGCCGCCTTGTCGCGGTCGATCGCCAGGGCAACGTCTGGACGTATTTCCGCGGCGAATCCAACTGCGACGACCCGGCGCCGGTCAAGGTGCTCGCCGCCGATACGGCGAGGAAACTGTATCCGACCGCGGGACTGCCTCGCGCGGTGCAACGGTCCTCGGTACTGATGGACGGCCAGGCCATCATCTCGCTCGGCCTGGAGTTCCCGGACCGCTGCGATGCCGTAAACAGCAAATGTCTCCCATCAGACACCGTGGGGTTCGGCGGAATCGTCGCCCTGGCTGCCGGCGACCGCCACATGCTCGTCGCGCGCGATGATGGCAGTCTGTGGTCGTCGGGCATGAACGATTGCGGACAGCTTGGCCGTGAGGACGACTCCGCTTACGCCGACCATTTCAGACAAGTACCCGGCATGAGCAACATCGTCGCCGTGGCGGCAGGCATGCGCAGCAGCATGGCGCTCGATACCGGGGGCGTGGTCTTCACCTGGGGAAACCTCTCCAATCCGTTGTTCAGTTCCCCGACGTCTCCGCCGGTGGCAGGCAATCCGTATTGCCCTTACCAGGACATAGAGTGGGCAGGCCATCGTCTTTCCGGCGCGCGCGACGATTATCCGCGCGAGGTCGCCAGCCTCCCGCGCATCCGGCAAATCGCCACCTATTACGCCAGCGACCTGGCCCTGGATTCGAAAGGACAGGTATGGGGCTGGGGTTTCAACACCTGCGGCCAGCTTGGCGTGAATCCAGGCCAGGGCCCAGATCGCATTGAATACTACATCGAACATCCGCGGCGGATAGAGGGATTGCCTCCCATCCAGGCCATCGCATCGGGCAAGCGCCATTCGCTCGCGCTGGACGGCGACGGCCGGGTCTGGGCCTGGGGAGAAAATGCCGACAGCGAACTGGGACCACGGCTCGATTTGAGTGGCAGCCCCGCCTGCGACAATGAATACGGCCGAGGCGATCGCGCCGGCTTCTCCGCCGCGCCGCGCATAGTGCCGGGCATCGGCAAGGCGGTGGCGATCGCCGCCGGTTACAACAGCAGCGCGGCCATCGACGAAAACGGCGATGTGTGGGTATGGGGACGCCACTGATGTGGGGAAGGCGGAATGGCAGACACCGGCGACGAAACAACGGGACGCGGAAGAGGCCAATGCCATGACGCCTTTACGCAGCTGGTCTTCGTGGGCACTCGTACTCGTGGCCGCCTTCACGCCCGTGGCGTTCGCGCAATCGTAATTCGGCAGTCCGGTGGAGGGAACCCTGTGCCGTGCCGATGAAAGCGTCATGTTCGCGTGCAACGCGGGGGAAAAGCGGATAGCCGTTTGTGCGGCTTCTTCCGGAGGCTCGGCTTTTGGAGCCTTGCGCTATCGCTTCGGCGACAGCCATGGCCTGGAACTGGAATTTCCTGCGCGTCCCATGCGTCCACAGACGTACGCCAGCGGCAATCACCTCCGCGACGGCATGCGGGGAACGCTGGTCTACCTGCGCATGACCAACCGCGACACCAGCTACACCGTTTTTTCGGAGGCTATCAATCCTGCGTACCAGGGGGATGGCGCGAGCGAACGCAGTGGCGTGATGGTCGAAAGAAACGGCAAGGTCCTGGGTAGGCACATGTGCGACGCGCAGGGGCGCACCTACGCAGGCATGTTGCTGGATCCGAAGTTCCTAGGCGTGGCGGTGCCGCTGGACTCGCATGTACCGGCTGGCTTCGCCGGCTACCGGCCCTGATCCCCTCGACGGCGACCGGCCGCGTGCAGGATTGGAAGTGTATTGCTGGCGCGCTGGTCCTCGGAGGTAGTGTTCGACGCTGGGGCGCAATACTGTCGCGCAGTTGGGATCACTTTACGATTTCATGCCGTCGGATTTGCCGGCCGATGAAGGCATGGCTGCGTGCGCAGTATTCGATTTCGCGGATAGCCCGGGCACTGAATGAAAGTAGCCGGCGGTCACCACAGTCTTAGCTTGAATGCGGGCGGCAGCAGCCAATGTCGGTGGCGCATAGTGGAATACCTTGCCCGACGGCCTCGCGCTGGTGCGGGACGACCTTCTGGAACACAAGGAGGGACTGACCGACTCTGGCCGAGCCTGGCCCAGGCCAATCCGCTCGCGCCCGTCCTGCCCGGACGCGAGTGGTGGCGAAAGCGGAGCCACATAGCGATCAGGGGATGGAGCCGTTGTTTCGTGCACGACCATCGCCGCGGGCAGCCGGTATCGACCGGCAGCCGGATATCGGCCTTCGCGGCCATCCGGTTGCGGATGGCCACGGCAATGTAGAGTTCTTCCGCCTGTTCCTCGGTCGACACCGTGTCCGCATCCCTGCCCTTGAACGGGGCCCACAGCCCAGGTGCCAGGCGTTCGAAGGACGACCTCGACCCGGCCATCTACACCCGGGCCATCGCGCTCGCGGGTTCGCTGCGGGCGGGCGTCGATTTCATGCTGGGCGAGCAGCGCGACGTCTGGCTGACGATGGAAGGCAAGCAGACGGTCCGCCAGGCCGGCGCCGGCTACGGCGGGCTGTGGCTGTCGCCGCTCTGGCGCGAGGAGTTCGTCCAGAAGGCGCTGTCCGCGATCCACTGCTTCCAGCGCGACCAGCACTACATCCTGGCGGACGGCAAGGTGCAGATCGTGGATGAGTCGACCGGCCGCGTGATGCCCGACCGCACCTGGGAGCGCGGCCTGCACCAGATGATCGAGTCGAAGGAAGGCTGCCAGATCACCGGCCAGCGGCGCACGCTGGCGCAGATCACCTACCAGCGGTTCTTCGGCCGCTACCTGCTGCCGTGCGGCATGACCGGCACCGCACAGGAGGTCGCCGCCGAAATGGGGCGGACCTACGGGCTCGCCGTGACGCGGATTCCCCCGCACCGCCCGAGCCGGCGCACCCGGCTGCCCGACCGGGTGTGCGCCGATTCGTCCCTGCGCTGGCGCGAGGTGGCGCGCCGCGCGCGCGAGGTGGCTGCCGGCGGCCGGCCGGTCCTGGTCGGCACCCGGTCGGTGGAGGCGTCCGAGCGGCTCGGCGCGCTGCTGCGCGAGGAAGGCGTCGAGCACACCGTGCTCAATGCCCGGCAGGACAAGGCCGAGGCCGAGGCCGTCGCGCTCGCCGGGTTGCCGGGACGGATCACCGTGGCCACCAACATGGCCGGGCGCGGCACCGACATCAAGCTGGACCCGCGCGCGGAGCAGGCCGGCGGCCTGCACGTCATCCTGACCGAATTCCACGAGTCGGCGCGCGTCGACCGCCAGTTGTTCGGCCGCTGCGCCCGCCAGGGCGATCCCGGCACCACCGAGGCCATCGTCAGCGTGGACGACGAGTTGTTCCGCCGCTTCGCACCGGCGGCGAGCCGGGTGCTGATGAAGCGCCTGGTATCCGGCATGCGCACCAGCCGCCGTTGGCTGCGGGCCTGGGTGACCCTGGTCCAGCAACGCGCCGAGCGGCATTACCGCGCCCAGCGCGCCGCGACGCAACGCCAGGACTCCGAGTGGGTGAGAGCGCTGGGCTTCGTCGGCAAGACACGCAAATGAAGCGCCGGGCCACGTGCGGCGCAGCCTGTGCAAGGACCGGGACACCGCCACCCGATTCCCGCTGTCCGCGCCGATGTGGTTAGATCGTCATCGCGCTGAGCTTGCGGCCTGAGCTTGCGGCGACGGAAAAGACGCCATCCGCCGGCACGGCGAATGGCGATACGCGGAACCACGAATCATGCGCGCGATGGTGCTGAAGGCAGCGGGTTCGCCGCTGCGACCTGAGGATCGACCGGACCCCGCGCCCGGCCCCGGCGAGGTCCGCGTCCGCGTCGAGGCCTGCGGCGTCTGCCGCACCGACCTGCACCTGCTCGACGGCGAGCTGCCGCAGGCGCGCCTGCCCGTCGTGCCCGGGCACGAGGTGGTCGGCGTGGTCGATGCGCTGGGCGAGGGGGTGGGCTCCCCTGCCCTCGGCGAGCGCGTCGGCATTCCCTGGCTGGGCGGCGCCTGCGGCATCTGCGACTACTGCCGCCACGACCGCGAGAACCTGTGCGATGCGCCGACCTTCACCGGCTGCACGCGCGACGGCGGCTATGCCACCCACGCGATCGCCAACGCGGCGTTCTGCCTGCCGCTGCCGCGCGAGGACTATCCCGACGCCGCCGCGGCCGCGCCGCTGCTGTGCGCGGGGCTGATCGGCGGCCGCGCGCTGCGCCTGGCCGGCGAAGGCGCGAACGTGGGGTTGTACGGCTTCGGCGCGGCGGCGCACATCCTGGCCCAGGTCGCCCTCCACCAGGGGCGCCGCGTGTTCGCCTTCACGCGCGCCGGCGACCGCGCGACGCAGGAGTTCGCGCGCTCGCTGGGCGCCGCCTGGGCCGGCGACGCCGACACGTTGCCGCCGCAGCCGCTCGACGCGGCGATCATCTTCGCCCCGGCCGGCGAGCTGGTGCCGCTGGCGCTGCGCGCGGTGCGCAAGGGCGGCAGCGTGGTGTGCGGCGGCATCCACATGTCCGACATTCCGCGTTTTCCCTACCGCCTGCTGTGGGAGGAACGCCGCCTGCTGTCGGTGGCCAACCTCACCCGCGCGGACGGCCATGCCTTCCTCGCCGCGGCGGCCCGCGCGCGCGTCGTCACGCACGTGCGGCGCTATCCGCTCGAGGCGGCCGACCAGGCGCTCGGCGACCTGCGCGCCGGACGCCTGCAAGGCGCGGCCGTGCTGGTGCCGGGGGCGTGATGGTGCATGATGGGTGCCGGCCGGGCGCGGCCGTCGCCGCGTGGCCCCGGCTCCCTGCCCGCCCGCACCACGCACGGAGGACGGCATGTCCAAGAGCAACCCGGCACCGGAGGTCCCGCGCCCGGCACTGGAAGGCCGCCGCCTGCGCCGCCTGGGCATCGACACCGGCGACGAGCGCGTGGCGTACCTGCGCAGCGATTCGCCGATCTGCCGCGGGGAGGGCTTCAACGCGCGCAGCCGCGTGGAGCTGCGCATGGGCGAGCGGCGGCTGACGGCGATGCTCGACGTGGTGCACGGCGAGCTGCTGGCCGCGGACGAGGCCGGCCTGTCCGAGTCGGCCTGGGCGGCGCTGCAGCCGGAGCCCGACCAGCGCGTCACCTTCGCGCACGCGCCCAGCGTGGACTCGCTGGCGCTGGTGCGGCGGAAGATCTACGGCCACGCGCTCGACGCCGCCCAGTTCGCCGCCGTGGTGGACGACATCGCCGCGCGCCGCTACTCGGGCGAGGAGCTGGCCGCGTTCATCGCCGCCTGCTCGGACGGCCGCCTCAGCGACGAGGAAGTCGCCGCGCTCACCGGCGCCATGGTGGACGGCGGGCAGCGCCTGCACTGGGACCGGCCGCCGGTGGTGGACAAGCACTGCATCGGCGGCCTGCCGGGCAACCGCACCACGCCCATCGTGGTGGCCATCGTCACCGCGCTCGGGCTGGTGATGCCCAAGACCTCCTCGCGCGCGATCACCTCGCCCGCCGGCACCGCCGACACCATGGAGATGCTCGCCCCGGTGGCGCTCGACCTGGCGCAGATGCGCCGCGCGGTGGAGCGCACCGGCGGCTGCATCGTCTGGGGCGGCAGCATCAACCTCAGCCCGGCCGACGACGTGCTGATCCGCATCGAGCGCGCGCTGGACATCGACAGCGAGGGCCAGCTGGTGGCCTCCGTGCTGTCCAAGAAGATCGCCGCCGGCTCGACCCACGTGCTGATCGACATTCCCGTGGGGCCTTCCGCCAAGGTGCGCGACGCGCGGCAGGCCGCCTCGCTCTCGCGGCTGATGCAGCGGACCGCCGCCGGCTTCGGCATGCAGTTGCAGACGCTGGTGACGGACGGCAGCCAGCCGGTCGGGCGCGGCATCGGCCCGGCGCTGGAGGCGCACGACGTGCTGGCGGTGCTGCGGCGGCAGGCGGACGCGCCCGCCGACCTGCGCGCTCGCGCGCTCGCGCTGGCCGCGGCGCTGCTCCGCCTGGGCGGCCTGGCGGAGGGCGAGGACGCCGCGCAGGCGCTGGCGCGGCGGACCCTGGAGAGCGGCAAGGCATGGACGCAGTTCCAGGCGATCTGCGAGGCGCAGGGCGGCCTGCGCGAGCCCGGCCAGGCCGCGCACCGCTACCCGATCGCGGCGGCGGCGTCCGGGCGCGTGGCCTGCATCGACAATCGGCAGCTGTCGCGCGTGGCCAAGCTGGCCGGGGCGCCCCTGGCCCCGCTGGCCGGGTTGACGCTCGAGGCCCGGCTGGGCGACGCGGTGGCGGCCGGGCAGCCGCTGTTCACCGTGCACGCGCAGAGCCGGGGCGAGCTGGCCTACGCGCTGGAATACGTGTCGCGCCATCCGCGCATCGTCGAGGTGGCACCGTGACGCGCGCCGTGTATGCCCTGCCCGGCAACGAGGCCCTGGCCGACGACCTGGCGCGGCGCGGCGGCTGGCCGCGCGCCGCGCTCGACGTGCACCGCTTTCCCGACGGCGAGAGCCTGGTCACCGTGGCCGCGCCGCCGGCGGGCGGCGAGGCGGTGCTGGCCTGCACGCTCGACCGGCCCGACCCGAAGCTGGTGCCGCTGCTGATGGCCGCGGCCACGCTGCGCGAGCTGGGCGCCGCGCGGGTCGGGCTGGTCGCGCCCTATCTCGGCTACATGCGGCAGGACGCGCGCTTCCACCCCGGCGAGGCGGTGTCCTCGCGCATCTTCGGCCGGCTGCTGGACCAGGCGTTCGACTGGCTGCTCACGGTCGATCCCCACCTGCACCGCCACCGCACGCTGGCCGAGGCCGGCCTGCCGCGCGGCCGGCTGATCCATGCGGCGCCCGCGCTGGCGGCCTGGGTCCGCGCCAACGTGGCGCGGCCGCTGGTCGTCGGCCCGGACGGCGAGAGCGAGCAATGGGCGCGCGAGGTCGCGGCGCTGGTCGATGCGCCGGTCGCCATCGCCGGCAAGGAGCGCCGCGGCGACCGCGACGTGCGGGTGACGCTGCCGGCCGGCAGCGACTGGGACGGCCGCACCCCGGTCCTGCTGGACGACATCGTTTCCAGCGGCCACACCATGGCGGAAACCGTGCGCGTGCTGCGCGCCCGCGGACTGCCGCCGCCGGTCTGCGTCGCGGTGCACGGCGTGTTCGCCGAAGGCGCGCGCGAGCTGCTGCGCGCGGCCGGCGCCGCGCGGATCGTCACCACCGACAGCATCCCGCAGGAGAACGCGCTGATCGGGCTCGGCGCCGCCCTGGCCGAGGCGTTGGCGGCCATCGGAACGGAAGCGGGAGCACCGGCAGGGTAGCGGCGAAGGCCGGCGAAAGGCGCTTGCCGGGATCGATGCGGAAGCGGCGGCTTCCGAAAGGCGAGAGTCCATCCGTCGCATCCGGCAGGCGCGGACGGCGACAGCGACAGGGCGCTCAAGTCCCGAGTCGAAGCCGGCGAGCACGCGCTCCAGGGGGCGCATCGCCGCCGTGCCCGCCGGAGCGCGGCCAGCCGCCGCCGATGGCCTGGGAACCGCACCGAGAACTCCGACCCGCGCAGATGCCGGCCTACCGGCCCGCCGGGGCCGCCCGGAGAAGCTCAGCGCCCGAAGGTGATCTCCGGCCCCTCGTGGTTGCGGTCCCAGCCGCGCAGCTCGTCGCGGATGTGGGCGATGCGCTGGCGGCCGAGCGCGTTGCGCTCGTCGTCCAGCACCAGGCCGTCGAGCAGCTCGGCCATGCGCTGCGCGGTGGGCAGCATGGCGTCCCAGGCGTCCAGCGCCGGCAGCGGCGCCGGCAGGGTCATGAAGAAGCTCAGGCCCGGCGTGCTGAGGCTGTCCAGCCGGCTGAGGTCGAAGTTGCCGGGCTTGAGCATGTTGGCCACGCTGAACAGCGGGCCCTGCTCGCGCTTGCCATCGACCAGGCGGTGGAAGATGCCCATGTCGCCGAATTCCAGGCCGGCCTTTTCCGCCGCCACCACCAGGTCGGCGCCGCCGAAGCGCTGGCCCTCGCGCGCCACCACGAACAGCGTGACGATGCGCTCCACCGGCAGCTGCGCCGGCCGGCGGCCGATGTCGGAACGCGGCGGCGTCTTCGGCGCCGCTGCCGGCGCGGCCGCGGGCGCAGCTGCCGCGGGCGCGGGAGCCGGCGCGCCGGCGGGCGCTTCCGGCTGCTGCGGCGAGCGCAGCGCGTCGACGATCGACGCGGCGTGGCTGCCGGGACGGAGCACCGGGGACGGCGCCGCGCCCGAGGCGCGCTCGCCGGCCAGCGTGGCGCCGAGCTTCTCCAGTTCCTCGCGCAGCCCCATGTCGAGCTCGCCCTGCTGCGGCGCCGGCTCGTCCGCCGGCGCGCGGCTGTGGCGGTCGAGCGTCTCGAAGAACGGATCGTCGGCCAGGCTGCCGCCGCCGAGCGTGGGCTCGCGCCGCGGCTCGCCGGCGCCGGCCTCGGCGGGCGCGCGCCGTCTGCCCTGCTCCTTCTTCGGCTGGCCGAAGATCCAGATCAGCACCAGCACGATGGCGCCGACGACGAGCAGCGGGATGCCCACCGCGGGGTTCCAGGCGAAGGCGATTGCGGGTTGCAGCGTCATGCGGGGTTCCTCAGGCGGCGCCGGCCAGCTTGGCCGCTTCGGCGAGATCGACCTGCACCAGGCGCGACACGCCCGGTTCGCGCATGGTAACGCCGCAGAGCTGGCTGGCGGCCTCCATCGTGGCCTTGTTGTGGCTGACGAAGACGAACTGCACCTTCTCGCTCATCTCCTTCACCATGTTGGAGAAGCGGCCCACGTTGGCCTCGTCCAGCGGCGCGTCCACCTCGTCGAGCAGGCAGAACGGCGCGGGGTTGAGCTGGAAGATCGAGAACACCAGCGCCACCGCGGTGAGCGCCTTCTCGCCGCCGGACAGCAGCGAGATGTTGGACGGCCGCTTGCCAGGCGGGCGCGCCATGATCGACACGCCGGTGCTGAGCAGGTCGTCGCCGGTCAGCTCCAGGTAGGCGTGGCCGCCGCCGAACAGGCGCGGGAACAGCTCCTGGATGCCGGCGTTGACCTTGTCGAAGGTCTCCTTGAAGCGCTGGCGCGTCTCGCGGTCGATCTTCTTGATCGCGTTCTCCAGCGTCTCCATCGCGTTGTTGAGGTCGGCGAGCTGGTTGTCCAGGTAGGTCTTGCGCTCGCTCTGCTCGGCGTGCTCCTGGATCGCGGCGAGGTTGACCGGCTCCAGCCGCGCGATCTTCTGGCCGAGGTCGGCCAGCTGCGCGCGCCATTGCGCCGCGTCGGCGTCCTCGGGCAGCTCGGCCAGCAGCGGCTCCAGCTCCAGGCCGGAGGCGGCGATCGCCTCGGCCAGCTGCGCGGCGCGCAGTTCCAGCGCCTGCGCGGCCAGGCGCTTCTGCGACAGGTTCTCGCGCAGCGCGGTCAGGCCCTGCTCGATCTGCTGGCGCTGCTGTTCCAGCCGGCGGAACTCGACGTCGCAGTCCTCCAGCGCGCGACGCGCCTCGACCAGCTGGCGGTCGACCAGCAGGCGCTGGTCCAGGTAGGTCTGCCGCTCGGCTTCCAGCTCGGCGATGGGGTCGGAGCCGGCGGCGAGCTGCTCGGCGATCTCGGCGCGGCGCGCCTCGATCTGCTTCAGCTGCGCCTCCATGCGCGCCAGCGACTGTTCCAGCGAGGCCAGCGACGAGCGCCTGGATTCCAGCGCCAGCGCCAGCGCGTGCGCCTGCTCGGCCGCCTCGCGCGCGTTCATGCGCGCTTCCTCGCGCGCTTCCAGCAGCGCGCGGCGTTCGTTCTCCAGCTCGCGGCGCCGGTCCTCCAGGTCGCCCATGTGGTGGACGGACTCGTCCAGCCGCGCGCGCGCCTCGCGCGTCTGGCCCTGCAGCTCGTCCACCTGCGCGACCAGCGCGGCCAGCTCGCCGGCGACCTTCTCGGCGCGCGCGCGCGCGGTCTCGACCTTGCCGCGGTGGCCCTGCAGCTGGCCGGCCAGCTCGGACTGGCGGCGGTGCGCGTTGTACAGCTCGCGCTGGGCGTCGTCGCGGGCGCGCTCGGCCTCGAACTTGCGCGTGCACAGCTCGTCGAGCCGCTCGGTGGCTTCCTCGATGCGCGCCTCCAGCGCGGCGACCTGCCCGGTCAGCGCGCGGATCTCGCGCTCGCGTGCCAGCACGCCCACCTGGTTGCCCTGCGCGCGGCGCACGCGCGCCCAGCCCGGGCCCAGCCATTCGCCGCCGCGGGTGACCACCGACTGGTACGGCGCCAGCGCGGACAGCGCGGCGAGGCGCTGGTGCGCCTCCTCCAGCGTCTCGGCGGTGAGCACGTGGCCGAGGTAGGCCACCGCGGCGGCCGGACCGCGCACGTGCGCGGCCAGCGTGCCGGCGGCGTTGGCGCCGCCCTCGGCCGCGTCGATCAGCGCGACGTCGGCGTTCTCCAGCGCGCCGAACTCGCTGGCCAGCGCGTGCGCGCCGTCCACCAGCACGCCGTCGATGAAGCCGGCCAGCACGGTCTCCACCGCGGTCTCCCAGCCGGCCTCGACCTGCAGCGCCTCGCCCAGGCGGCGCGCCTTGTCCAGCCCCAGCCGCGCCAGCCAGCCGCTGGCGGCGCTCTCCTCCTGGCCCAGCGCGGCGTGCTGCAGCGCCTCCAGCGAGGACAGGCGGCCGCGCGCGGACTGCAGCTGCTGGCGCGCCTCGTTGAGCGCGGACTGCACCTGGCGCTCCTCGTCCAGCACCTTCTCGTGGGCGAGCTTGTGCTGGTCGAGCAGGCCGCCCAGCGACTCCACCCGCTCGCGCTGCGTGTCGTGCTCCAGCGCGAGCTGCTCGGCGGCGGCATCCAGCGCGGCCACGTCGGTGGCCTTCTGCTCGGCTTCCAGCGCCTCGCGGCGCTTGGCCAGATCGATCGCCTGGCGGTCGAGGTAGTCGAGCCTGGTGCGCTCCACCTCGGCGGCGCGGCTGGCCTCGCCGGCGGTGCGCGTGTAGGCGTCCCAGCGCTGCTGCCAGTCGGCCAGCTTGGCCTCGGTGCTGCGCTGCGCCTCGGCGGTCTCGTCCTGCAGCTGGCGCAGGGCCTCCAGCCGGGGCTCGCCCTCGGCCAGCGCCTGGCGCAGCGCCTCCACCTGGGCGCGGTCGCCGGCGATGTGCTCGGCCAGCTCCGCGTGTTCGCGCTCGGCGTCGGCCTGGGCGCGCTGCAGGCGCTCGGCGGTCTCCCGGTTGTAGCGCACCTGCTGCTCGACGCGGGCGATCTCGGCGCCGACCTTGTAGACCTCGGCCTGCACCCCGTTGAGGTGCTCGCTGGCCGCGGCGTGGCGCTCGCGCACGCCCTCCAGCTGGGCCTCGACCTGGCGCTGCTCGGCCAGGCGCTTCTCGATCTCGACCTCGGCGGCGGACAGGCCGGCGCCCTCGCCGTCGTGCTGCTGCTTGAGCGCGCGGTATTCCAGCGCGCGCAGCTCGGCCTCCCCGCGGGTCTGCTCCTCCTTCAGCGCCTTCCAGCGCTCGGCGGCGCGCGCCTGGCGGTTGAGGTGCTCCAGCTGCTTGTCCACCTCGTCGCGCACGTCCTTGACGCGGTCGAGGTTCTCGCGGGTGGCCTTGATGCGGCTCTCGGTCTCCTTGCGGCGCTCCTTGTACTTGGAGATGCCGGCGGCCTCCTCCAGGTGGGTGCGCAGCTCCTCCGGGTGCGCCTCGATGATCTGGCTGATCATGCCCTGCTCGATGATCGAGTAGCTGCGCGCGCCGAGGCCGGTGCCGAGGAACAGGTCGGTGATGTCGCGGCGGCGGCAGCGCGCGCCGTTGAGGAAGTAGGAGGACTGCCCGTCGCGCGTGACCTGGCGCTTCACCGAGATCTCGGCGTACTGGGCGTACTCGCCCTGGATGGTGCCGTCGCCGTTGTCGAAGATCAGCTCGACGGTGGCCTGCCCCACCGGCTTGCGCGCGCTGGAGCCGGAGAAGATCACGTCGGTGAGCGAGTCGCCGCGCAGGCGGCTGGCCGCGCTCTCGCCCATCACCCAGCGGATCGCGTCGATGATGTTGGACTTGCCGCAGCCGTTGGGCCCCACCACGCCCGTCATGTTGGTGGGCAGGTGCAGCGTGGTCGGATCGACGAACGACTTGAATCCGGCGAGTTTGATGGTGGTCAGGCGCATGCGGTCATCGACTTGGGGTGAGCCGCCCGGTTCGCCGGGCGATGGGGCACTGTGCCAAACGCGGGGTGAGGCCGCAACGCGGCACGGCACCGGAAGCCGCTTCAGGAATGTCGTCCAACTGCTTGATCCTGCTGGTCGGGCGTGCGCGCATCGATGGCCAGCGCGTGGATGCCATGGTCCATCAGGCCGGCCAGCGCGGCATACACCAGGCGGTGCCGCCCGAGCGGGAGCGCGCCGGCGAAGGCGGCGCTGACGATCCGCACGCGGTAGTGCCCCTTGCCCTCGTTGGCGTGGCCGGCGTGCCTGTGGCCCTCGTCCAGCACCTCCAGTTCCACCGGCGCCAGCGCCTCGGTGAGGCGCCGGCGGATTTCCTCGACCATCGCCTCGCTCATGGCAGGGTCTTGCGGAACGGCCTGACCTCGACTGCGGCATAGACGCCGGCGGCGGCGAAGGGATCGGCCGCCGCCCAGGCCTCGGCCTCGGCCAGCGAGGGGAACTCGGCGACGATCAGGCTGCCGGTGAAGCCGGCCGGGCCCGGGTCCTCCGACTCGATCGCGGGGAACGGGCCGGCCAGCAGCAGGCGCCCTTCCCGCTGCAGCGCGTGCAGCCGCTCCAGGTGCGCGGGGCGCGCGGCCAGCCGCTTGTCCAGCGAGCCGGGATGATCCTTGGCGACGATCGAGAACCACATGGGACAGACTCCGCGCGGGCAAAACGGCATTTTACCCGACTGCGTCGTCCGCCATGGCGGGCGGCGGCCGGAACGGCGGAGGCCCGCCGCGCGGGCGCGTCAGCTTTCCGGCCGCATGTAGGGGAACAGCAGCACGTCGCGGATCGAGGCCGAGCCGGTGAGCAGCATCACCAGCCGGTCGATGCCGATGCCCAGCCCGCCGGTGGGCGGCAGGCCCACCTCCAGCGCGCGGATGTAGTCGGCGTCGAAGTGCATCGCCTCGTCGTCGCCGGCGTCCTTGGCGTCCACCTGGGCCTGGAAGCGCGCGGCCTGGTCCTCCGGGTCGTTGAGCTCGGAGAAGCCGTTGGCCAGCTCCTTGCCGTTGACGAACAGCTCGAAGCGGTCGGTGATGCCTTTGTCCGCGTCGTTCTCGCGCGCCAGCGGCGAGACTTCCACCGGGTGCTGGGTGATGAAGGTCGGCTGGACCAGCGTGTGCTCCACCGTCTTCTCGAAGATCTCCAGCAGCAGCTTGCCCCAGCCGTAGCCCGGCTTGACCGGGATGCCCAGGCGCGCGGCGTGCGCGGCCATCGCCGCGCGGTCGCGCAGCTCCTCGCGGCGGATCGCGGGGTTGTGCTCCAGCACGGCGTCTTCCATGGTCCAGCGGCGGAAGGGCGGGCCGAGGTCGATCCGCGCGCCCTCCCAGGTCAGCTCGGTGCTGCCGATCACCTGCCGGGCCGTCTCGCGGATCAGGTTCTCGGTGAGGTCCATGACCTCGTTGTAGGTGGCGTAGGCCTGGTACAGCTCGAGC
This sequence comes from Fulvimonas soli, assembly GCF_003148905.1. GTDB lineage: Bacteria > Pseudomonadota > Gammaproteobacteria > Xanthomonadales > Rhodanobacteraceae > Fulvimonas > Fulvimonas soli. The sequence continues at coordinate 126,670 of NZ_QGHC01000004.1, forward strand.
ATGGTGAACTCGGGGTTGTGCCGGGTCGACACGCCCTCGTTGCGGAAGTTGCGGTTGATCTCGTACACGCGCTCGAAGCCGCCCACCACCAGGCGCTTGAGGTACAGCTCCGGCGCCACGCGCAGGTAGAGGTCCATGTCCAGCGCATTGTGGTGCGTGACGAACGGCTTGGCCGTGGCGCCGCCGGGGATGACGTGCATCATCGGCGTCTCCACCTCCATGAAGCGGCGCGGCGCGGCCTCCAGCCACTGGCGGATGAAGCCGATGATCCGCGAGCGCAGCGCGAAGGTGCGGCGCGCCTCCTCGGTGACGATCAGGTCCACGTAGCGCTGGCGGTAGCGCTGCTCCACGTCGGCCAGGCCGTGGAACTTGTCCGGCAGCGGACGCAGGCTCTTGGTGAGCAGGCGCAGCGCCTCGACCTTCACCGACAGCTCGCCGGTCTTGGTGCGCATCAGCGTGCCTTCGGCGCCCACGATGTCGCCCACGTCCCAGCCCTTGAACGCCTCGTAGGCCGCCTCGCCCACCGTGCCCTGGTGGACGAACAGCTGGATGCGCCCGGTCATGTCCTGCAGCTGCGCGAAGCTGACCTTGCCCTGCACGCGCTTGAGCAGGATGCGGCCGGCCACCTTCACGCGGCGCGCGGCGGCCTCGATCGCCTCGGCGGTGTGCGCCTCCCTGTCGGCGTACTCGGCCTGCAGGTCGCCGGCGAAGCTGTCGATCGAGAAATCGTTGGGGAACGCGATGCCCTGCCCGCGCAGCGCCTTCAGTTTCTCGCGGCGCTCGGCGATCAGCTTGTTTTCGTCGGATATGGCGGTCTGGGTCGGGTTCGCGTCGTTCATGCTTCAGGCCACAAGCGGGTTGCGCAGGCGCAACTCGGGGAATCGGGAAAAATCCCGGTCAGCGGTCCAGAACTCGGACACGCCATTGTCGATACAGATCGCCGCAATGCGGGCGTCGTGGTACATGGCGGCCCTGATCTTGCCTTGCCGCGCGATGCGTTCGAGCGTCTGCAGATGCTGGGCCGATTCCCCGATCCGGATGAACCCAGGCGAATCGAACCATGCCCGCACCGCAGCCCAGGCGATGTCGATCGGGCTGGGCTCCCGGAACGCGCGGGCATTGGTCACCAGGGCGAGGAATTCATGCACGCACGGCCATGGAACGGTCCAGCTGCGCGCGCCGCCGATCAGTTCGGCCAGCGCATCGCGGGCCGGCGCATGCTCGTCGCGGTAGTCCGGGCGGTGCGCGTAGGCAAGGATGTTGGTGTCGACGGCGATCACCTGCGCCGCGCCTCGTCCTTGAACGCGCGCCAGTCCTTGCCCTCGAACTCGGGGGTGAAGCCGAGCCTGCCCTTGAAGACCACGGGCTCGGCCCGTTTGCGCGCCGGCGCCGCCTCCCTGCTCTTGATGACCAGGCGCAGCCCCTGCTCGACCAGGCTCTTCAGCGTGACCTTGTCGTGCTGGGCGATGTCGCGCATCTGCCGGAACAGTTCGTCGTTGATGTCCAGCGTGGTCTTCATATGGTTACCCTTATCCATGAATATGGGTAGCCATATCGTAACCCCGCCATGCCGGCGGCTCAAGCATCGACGCGCTTGGCGCCGGCATCCAGGCCGGCCTTCAGGCTCGCCTCGACGAACTCGTCCAGGTCGCCGTCGAGCACCTTCTGCGTGTCCGAGCGCTCGACGCCGGTGCGCAGGTCCTTGATGCGGCTCTGGTCGAGCACGTAGTTGCGGATCTGGCTGCCCCAGCCGATGTCGGACTTGCTCGCTTCCAGCGCGTCCTTCTCGGCGTTGCGCTTCTGCAGCTCCAGCTCGTACAGCTTGGCCTTCAGCATCTTCATCGCGCGGTCGCGGTTGGCGTGCTGGCTGCGCTCGGTCTGGCAGGCCACCACCACGCCGGTGGGCACGTGGGTGATGCGCACCGCCGACTCGGTCTTGTTGACGTGCTGGCCGCCGGCGCCGCTGGAGCGGTACACGTCGGTCTTCAGGTCCGCCGGGTTGATCTCGATGTCGATGTCGTCGTCGACTTCCGGCGAGACGAACACCGAGGTGAAGCTGGTGTGGCGGCGGTTGTCCGAGTCGAACGGGCTCTTGCGCACCAGCCGGTGCACGCCGATCTCGGTCTTCAGCCAGCCGTAGGCGTAGTCGCCCTCCACGCGGAAGGTGGCGGACTTGATGCCGGCCACCTCGCCCGCGCTGACTTCCATCAGCTCGGTCTTCCAGCCGCGCGACTCGCACCAGCGCAGGTACATGCGCAGCAGCATCTCGGCCCAGTCCTGCGCCTCGGTGCCGCCGGCGCCGGCCTGGATGTCGACGAAGGCGTTGGCCGAGTCCATCTTGCCGGAGAACATGCGCTGGAACTCCAGCTTGTTCACCTGCGCGTCGAGCCTGGCCACGTCGGCCAGCACGGCGTTCACCGTGGCCTCGTCGCCGTCGGCCGCGGCCAGTTCGAGCAGCTCGCCCGCGTCGGCCAGGCCGGCGGTGATGCCGTCGATGCCGCTGACGATGCTTTCCAGGCGGGCCCGCTCGCGGCCCAGTTCCTGCGCGCGCGGCGGATCGTCCCAGACGTTGGGGCTTTCCAGCTCGCGGCCTACTTCCTCCAGGCGCTCGCGCTTGGCCGGGTAGTCAAAGATACCCCCTAAGCGACTCGATGCGGCCCTTCAGGTCCGCGATCTGCGCGAGGATCGGATTGGTCTCGATCATGGAGATGACACTGTGGGAAAAACGGCCGCCCATGGTAGCAGAGCCGGCGGCCGCCACGGATGCGCGGGACGCGGCTCGCGCGCATCGCCCCGCCGGCGGTAGACTGCGCCGCTCGCGCTCGGACAGGGGAACAGGGATCGTGAAGTCCTGGCTAGCCCGCGGCCTGCTGGCCGTCCTCGGCAGCGGCGCCGCCGTCGCCGGCACGGCGCCGGAACCGGCGCCCTCCGCTCCCGCCGACCCGCGCGTGGTCGTCACGCAGTCGCTGCTGTTGGCGGACGTGCCCACGCTGGCCGCGATCTACCGGCAGTCGCCGGACCCGGTGTCGCGCGTGCTGGCGGCGATGGCGCTGGAACGCATCCACTTCAATCTGGACAAGGCCGACGAGGACGCGCGGCTGTGCGAGCGCGAGCTCTTCGCCAGCCGGCCGGGCATCGCCCTGTTCTGCGCCCGCTTCGCCAACGGCAACCTGCGCCTGGCGCAGGGCGAAGGCGTGGCCGCCGCCGCCGAGCTGGACATCGCGCGCCGCTTCGCCGGCCGCGTGCCGCAGGCCGAGCTGGACGGGATGCGCCGCTACGTCGAGGAACGCCGCGCGCGCCCGCCGCTGCGCCTGCAGCGCCCCGAGGCGGGCTTCGACATTCCATTGGAGCATCCGGTCCACGACAACCGCGGCGCGATCGAGGTCGAGGCCAACGGCGGGAAAGCCCGCCTGACGGTCGACACCGGCGCCTCCTTCCTCGCCATGGACGCGGACACCGCGCGGCGGCTGGGCGTGCGCATGCTCGGCAGGTCCGGGCAGGCCAACGGCTTCCTGTCGCGCGGCGTGCCGGTGGAGTACGGCGTGCTGGACCGGCTCGGCTTCGCCGGCGTCGTCGTGGAGAACGCGCCGGTGGAGGTGCTGCCGGGCCACGCCCGGCTGATCGGCATCGACGTGCTGCGGCACCTGGGCACCTTCCGGCTGACCAGGGACCGCATCCACGTCTACGGCAAGGCCGAGCCGCGCCCGGCCTGCCAGGAGCCCATGCTGGTCGCAAGCGACGTGTGGGGCAACGACATCCGCGTGGTCGCCGCGCTGCCGATCGAGGGCACGCTGCGCACCACCCTGCTCGACAGCGGCAGCAGCTTCTACCTGAGCGGCGACCAGACCGCGCTGGGCCAGTTGCACGCCACCTACACCCACCGCATCGGGCTGGGCGACATCGGGCCGCGCCGGCACGCGGCGCGGGTCAACGAGGCCACCGCCGAGGTGGTGATCTCCGGCCAGCCGATCAGGATGACCTTCGGCGTGTTCAAGGACGCCCGGATGCGCTGGGACTACGTGCTCGGCAGCGGCGCGCTGGACGACATGGACTTCTACTTCGACTTCGGGGGGCGCCATACCTGCATGCTGCTGCATGACGGGCTGCGCTGAGCCGGGACTTCGCGGCCGGAGGCCGCTCCCCCACAGCGCTGCGGCAACCCTGCGGGGGCAACCTCCGGCCGCGAAGGACGCTCAGGCCAGCGCCTGCTGGTGCACGCCCCGCACCGCCCGCCCGGACGGATCGGCCATCGCGGCGAAGGCCGGGTCCCAGGCCAGCGCCGCCGGCGAGGAGCAGGCGATCGACTTGCCGCCCGGCACCGTGGCCGCGCAGGCCTCGCCGGGAAAGTGCCTCTCGAAGATCGCACGGTAGAGGTAGGCCTCCTTGGTCGCCGGCGTGTTGTACGGGAAGCGCGCGGCGGCCGCGGCGAACTCGCGGTCGCTGACCGCCTGCTCGGCGTGCGCCTTCAGGCCGTCGATCCAGCCGTAGCCCACGCCGTCGCTGAACTGCTCCTTCTGCCGCCACAGGATCGAGTCCGGCAGCGCGCCCTGGAAGGCCTCGCGCAGCACCGCCTTCTCGATGCGCCCCTGCCCCGCCATCTTGTGCGCCGCGTCCATGCCCATCGCCACGTCGAGGAAGGCCAGGTCCAGGAACGGCACGCGCGCCTCCACGCCCCAGGCCATCATCGCCTTGTTGGCGCGCAGGCAGTCGTAGCTGTGCAGCGCGTCGAGCTTGCGCACGGTCTCCTCGTGGAAGGCCTCGGCCGAGGGTGCCTTGTGGAAGTACAGGTAGCCGCCGAAGATCTCGTCGGAGCCCTCGCCGGAGAGCACCATCTTCACCCCCATCGCCTTGATCCGCCGAGCCAGCAGGTACATCGGCGTGGAGGCGCGCACGGTGGTGACGTCGTAGCTCTCGATGTGGCGGATCACTTCCGGCAGCGCGTCCAGCCCTTCCCAGAAGGTGTAGACGAAGCCGTGGTGCACGGTGCCCAGCGCGTCGGCGGCGACCTGCGCGGCGGCCAGGTCGGGCGAGCCTTCCAGGCCGATGGCGAAGGAGTGCAGGCGCGGCCACCAGGCCTCGCTGCGGTCGTCGTCCTCGACGCGCTCGCGGGCGAACTTCGCCGCGCAGGCGGCGACCAGCGAGGAGTCCAGGCCGCCGGAGAGCAGTACGCCGTAGGGCACGTCGGTCATCAGCTGGCGGTGCACGGCCTGCTCGAAGGCGGCGCGGAGCTCGCCCGGCGCCACCGCCCTGCCGCGCGTGGCCGCGTAGTCGCGCCATGGCCTCTCGTAGTAGCGCGCCAGCCGGCCGGCGGCGCTGTCGTACACGTGGCCGGGCGGGAACGCCGCCACGTCGGCGCACACGCCGGCCAGCGCCTTCATCTCCGAGGCCACGCACAGGCGACCCTCGCGGTCGTGGCCCCAGTACAGCGGGCACACGCCGATCGGGTCGCGCGCGATCAGGCAGCGCCGCGCCGCGCCGTCCCACAGCGCGAAGGCGAAGATGCCGTTGAGCCGGCCCACGCCCTCGGCGGCGAACGCCTCGGGGCCCAGCTCGCGGTACAGCGCGTTGATCACCTCGCAGTCCGAGCCGGTGGTGAAGTCGTAGGCGCTGCCCACGCGCAGCTCGCGGTGGTTGTAGATCTCGCCGTTCACCGCCAGCGCCAGCGCGCCGTCGCGCGAGCGCAGCGGCTGCGCGCCGCTGGCCGGGTCGACGATGGCCAGGCGCTCGTGCACCAGGATCGCGCCGGCGTCCACGAACACGCCGCTCCAGTCGGGGCCGCGGTGGCGCTGGCGCTGCGACAGCTCCAGCGCCAGCCGGCGCAGCGCGGCCAGGTCGTCGCCCGGCGCCAGGTCGAACATTCCGAAGATCGAGCACATCGCACTTTCCCCTTCATCGTCTGGAAAACGGCATGCGGAAACGACGAAGGCCCGCGGTGGGCGGGCCTTCGTCGCGTGTATCCGGTTGTGTCTCGGCTACGCGCGGGCCCGCCAGCGGTTGGCGTTGTTATTGTTCGCGCGGTTGCGGTCGCCGCCCGGCACGGCGGTCCGCGCGATGGGCGCGGGGACGGCGGCGAAGCGGGCGGCGGACGTGGACATGCCGCCGACTAGAACAGAACCGCGGCGGGCGCGCAAGTATCCCGTGCGGCCTATGCGGAAGGCGTGCGCTCGGGCGGCCCGGCGATCCAGCGCTTGGCCTCCTCCAGCTCCGCGTTGCCGAACAGGCGGAACTCGCCGGGGATGGCGAAGCCGAACATCCTGGCCATCGCGCGCACCCAGCCCACGTCGGTGACCAGCGCCACCCGCTCCCAGCCGCTGAAGTGGCGCAGGCCGAGGTTGACGTCGTCCCACATCGCGCCGGCGTCGTAGCCGGTGAAGTCCGGGCCCAGGTGGTAGATGAGGCGGATCTTGCGGTTCAGGGCGAAGGCCGCCTCGATGTCCGGCATGATCACGTTCTCGTAGTCGGCGGCGGTGATCTGGCCGTGGGCGCTGAAGCCCAGCACGCCGGCCGGCAGGCCGCTCATCTGTTCGATCATGGCTGCGTTGTTCCTTGGCGCGGGAGGGCTCCATCCAAGCGCCGGCGCGGCCCGAAGGCAAGCGGCAGTGCGTGAAGGCACGAAGCGGACGGGCTCAGGCCGGCTCGACGTGGCGCAGCAGCAGGCGCGGGCTTTCGCGGCCCTGCCAGTCGTTGACGGTCAGCTCGTAGGCCGCCCGCAGCCGCGGCGGCGGCGGTCCCGGCGGCGCGTTGAACAGCACCGCGTCGTGGCGCGCGCCGTCGCGCGGGTCGCGCAGGTCCAGCCGCCAGTGGCGCTCGCCCATCGGGCGCCAGCCGGCGCAGTCGAACACGTTGTCGAACACCGGCTCGGGGAAGCCCTGCCCCCACGGCCCGCCGAAGCGCAGCTGGCGCGCCAGCTCCAGCGAGACGGCGCCGGGCGGCAGCTCGCCGTCGGTGTAGAGCACCGCCTGCAGCTGCTCGGCGGCGATCCACTCGCGCGCCACGGCGTCGAAGGCCGCGGCGAAGCGCGGGTAGTCGTCCGCGCGCAGGCTCAGGCCGGCCGCCATCGCGTGGCCGCCGAAGCGGCCGATCAGGCCCGGATGGCGCGCGTCGATCGCGGCCAGCGCGTCGCGGACGTGGAAGCCGGGAATCGAGCGCGCCGAGCCGCGCAGCTCGGCCGCGTCGTCCTCGCCCGCCGGCGCGAAGGCGATCACCGGGCGGTGCAGCCGCTCCTTCAGCTTGGACGCGACCAGGCCCACCACGCCGGCGTGCCAGGACGGCTCGTACAGCGCCACGCCCACCGCGTCGGTCGGCCCGGCGAGCGCCACCATGGCCTCCGCCTCGGCGACCATCGCCGCCTGCAGCTCGCGGCGCTCCTGGTTGATCGCGCTGAGCTGCCCGGCGAGGTGGCGGGCCTGCGCGGGGTCGTCGGCGAGCAGGCAGGCCACGCCCAGGCGCATGTCCTCCAGCCGGCCGGCCGCGTTGAGGCGCGGCCCCAGCGCGTAGCCGAGATCGCTGGCGCACAGCGCGGCGGGGCTGCGCTGGCTGGCCTCGACCAGCGCGGCGATGCCGGCGCAGGCGCGGCCCGCGCGGATGCGCTTCAGCCCCGCCTCCACCAGCACGCGGTTGTTGAAGTCCAGCGGCACCAGGTCGGCCACCGTGCCCAGCGCGACGAGGTCGAGCAGGCCGCCCAGGTCCGGCTCGCGGCCGGCGAAGGCGCCCTGCCCGCGCATCCGCGCGCGCAGGGCCAGCAGCAGGTAGAACATCACGCCCACGCCAGCCAGCGCCTTGCTGGGGAAGCCGTCGCCGGCGAGGTTGGGATTGACCATCGCGTCCGCCGCCGGCAGGCGCTCGCCCGGCAGGTGGTGGTCGGTGACGATCACGCGGATGCCGCGCGCCTTCGCCGCCGCCACGCCGGCCACGCTGGCCACGCCGTTGTCCACGGTGACGATCAGCTGCGGCGCCGGCTGCAACGACTCGACCAGCGCGGGACTGAGCCCGTAGCCGTGCGCGAAGCGGTTGGGGATGGCGAAGTCCACCCGCCGCGCGCCGAGCATGCGCAGCCCGCGCACGGCCAGCGCGGTGCCGGTGGCGCCGTCGCAGTCGTAGTCGCCGGCGACCACGATCGACCAGTCGGCGCGGATCGCCTCGGCCAGCAGCTCCACCGCCGCGTCCAGACCGCCCAGCGTCTGCGGCGGCAGCAGGCGCTGCAGCCGGTGTTCGGCCTGCGCGGGATGCAGCACGCCGCGCGCCGCGTAGACCTGCCGCAATACCGGATGCACGCGCTCGTCCCAACCGTGCGGCTCGCCCTGCGGCGCGCGGCGGCGCAGCTCCGGCTTCGGCGCGCTCATGCGCGCGCCCCGCGCCAGGCGCGCAGCCGGTGCCACGGCCGCCAGCGCCAGCGCTCGCCGCTGGCGAACGCGAGGCGCAGCGCGCGCCGCCGCGCCGCGGCCTCGATCGCGGGCCGCCACGCCTGCTCGATATCGTCGACGGGCAGGTCCTGCAGGTCGGCCAGCCAGCCGGCGGGCAGGTCCGCCAGCCGCGCGGGCTCGCGGCGGCGATGCGGCAGCCCGGCGCGCGCGGCCAGCGCGAGCAGCAGCGGATCGTCGCCGCAGACGCCGGCCAGCGTGCTCTCCACCGTGGCCGGCAGGCGGCCGCCGCCCCACGGCCACAGGCTGTTGACCGGCGGCTGGCCGCGCCGGCGGCGCCCGGCGTTCAGCGGATGCTGGTGCAGCAGCACCTGCGCCTCGTTGAGCAGCACGCGCCAGCGGCGGCCTTGCGGCCCCTGCGGCAGGTGGCCCAGCAGGTTTTCGCCCAGCGCCTGCTCCGGCGACGGGAAATCCGGCAGCGGGACGTCCTCCGGCACGCGCAGGTGCCAGCGGTCGGGCGTGGTGGTTTCCAGCCGCATGCCGTGTTCCGCGAACAGCGGCCGCAGGGTCTCGGCCAGGGCCTCGGCTTCCGCCGCGTCGAGGCCGAGCCGGCCGCAGGCCAGCAGGCGCGCGCCGTTGATGTCCGGCTCGATCCACGCCGGGTCGGCCGCCAGCCACGGCGCCGCGCCGGCATCGCCGGCGAGCAGCTCGCGGGTCAGCGCGGCGGCGGGCAGCGGCCGCGCGCCGGCGTCGAAATAGCCGTCCAGGCCGCCGAGGTAGCCGGCCGGGCCGTCCGCCTCGCGGTCCGCGCGCGCCAGCAGCCGGCGCAGCGGCGAGGCGCGGTCGAAGCGCCGCAGGTCCGGCAGCCACAGTTCCAGCGCGCGGGCGGGCGACGGCGCGGCCATCAGGCTTCCAGCGCCTCGTAGAGCTCCAGCCATTCGGCTTCGAGCGCGTCCTTCTCGCGGCGCAGCTCGGCCTGCCGCTGGCCCAGCTGCAGCAGCGCCGCGGTGGGGCCGTCGTAGGTCGCCGGATCGGCCAGCTTCGCCTCCAGCGCCGCCAGCTCGGCGTCGATGGCGGCCACGCGCGCCTCGATCTTCCTCACCCGCTGGCGCGAGGCCTTCTCGTTCTCGCGCTGGGCCGCGGCGGCGCGGCGGCGGTCGGCGGCGGATTCGGCCGGCGCGGCCCTGGCCTCGTCCGCCTTCCTCGCGCCGCCGCCGCGCGCGCGCAGCCAGCGCGCATAGTCGTCCAGGTCGCCGTCGAACGGCTCGACGCGGCCGTCGGCCACGCGCCAGAAGCTGTCGCAGACCATGCCGAGCAGGTGGCGGTCGTGCGCCACCAGCACCAGCGCGCCGTCGAAGTCGGCCAGCGCGTCGGCCAGTGCCTCGCGCATGTCCAGGTCGAGGTGGTTGGTCGGCTCGTCGAGCAGCAGCAGGCTGGGCTTGTCCCAGGCGATCAGCGCCAGCGCCAGGCGCGCGCGCTCGCCGCCGGAGAAGCCCTCCACCGGCTCGAAGGCGCGGTCGCCGGCGAAGTTCCAGCCGCCGAGGAAATCGCGCAGCGCCTGCGCCGGCGCGTCCGGCGCCTTCTCCTGCAGGTGGTCGAACGGGGTGGCGCCCGCGCGCAGGCTCTCCACCGTGTGCTGGGCGAAGTAGCCGATGCGCACGTCCTTGTGCGCCTTGCGCTCGCCCGCCAGCGCCGGCAGCTCGCCCATCAGCGTCTTCACCAGGGTGGACTTGCCCTCGCCGTTGGGGCCGAGCAGGCCGATGCGCTCGCCGGCCTCGAGGCGGAAGCGCACGTCGCGCAGCACGACCTTGGCTCCTTCTCCCCCTTGGGGAAGAGAAGGCCGGGACGAGGGGGCAAGCTCGCGGGCGGCTTCATCGGAGCCACGCCCGGATGAAACCTCGTCGCCAGACCGGCCCCTCACCCCGGCCCTCTCCCCGGCGGGGAGAGGGAGCGGTTCCGCGTGTGTGTAGCCGGCGCTTACGCCCTCCAGCTGCAGCATCGAGTCGGGCACCTTCTCCGGCGCGTCGAACTGGAAGCGGAACGGGCGCTCGGCGCGCACCGCCTCGGTGCCGGCCAGCTTCTCCAGCCGCTTCATCCGCGACTGCGCCTGCTTGGCCTTGCTCGCCTTGGCCTTGAAGCGGTCGATGAAGGACTGCAGGTGCGCGCGCTCGGCCTGCTCGCGCTCGTGCGCGATCTGCTGCTGGCGCAGCTGCTCGGCGCGCTGGCGCTCGAAGGCGCTGTAGCCGCCCACGTACAGCCGTGCGCGGCCCTCGTGCAGGTGCAGCGTGTGGGTGGTCACCGCGTCGAGGAAGTCGCGGTCGTGCGAGATCACCAGCAGCGTGCCCTGGTAGCGGCGCAGCCATTCCTCCAGCCACAGCACGGCGTCGAGGTCGAGGTGGTTGGTCGGCTCGTCCAGCAGCAGCAGCTCGGACGGCGCCATCAGCGCGCGGGCGAGGTTGAGGCGCGCGCGCCAGCCGCCGGAGAACGCGCGCACGGCGCGCTCGTGCGTCTCCGGCGCGAAGCCCAGGCCGTGCAGCAGGCGGCCGGCGCGGGCGCGGGCGTCGTAGCCGTGCAGCTCCTCGATGCGGTGGTGCGCCTTCGCCACCGCCTCGGTGTCGCCGCGCGCCTGCGCGTCGGCCTCGTCGCGGATCGCCGCGGCCAGCGCCTCGTCGCCGCCCATCACGTACTCGATGGCGGGATCGGGCAGCGCCGGCGTCTCCTGCGCCACCGCCGCCAGGCGCAGCTTCGCCGGCAGGTCCAGCTCGCCGGCGTCCGCCTCCACCTGCCCCTGCAGCGCGGCGAACAGGCTGGACTTGCCGCAGCCGTTGCGGCCCACCACGCCCAGCCGCCAGCCGGCCTGGATCACCAGGTCGATGTCGGAGAGCAGCAGCCGGGCGCCGCGGCGCAGGGCGAAATGGCGGAAGGCGATCATGCGGAAGCTTCGCGTGGGACAGCCGCGCATGATAGCCGGCCGGGAGAATGCCCACCCCATCGCAATGCCCGCGGCCGCCCGTGGCGGGCCTGCGGCGGTTCTGCTACAACGGCGCGGCCACGCCTAGTGCGGAGAGGGGACCCATGAACACGCGCATTTCCAGCCTGCCGCTGATCGCCCTGCTGGCCGCGATCGGCTTCGCCGCGCCGCAGCCGGCGCGGGCCGACAACCTGCTGATCCACCGCGTGCAGCAGGAGAAGGGCATGGACCTGCCCAGCCGCGGCATGAGCATGGCGCAGGTGGAGAGGAAGTACGGTGCGCCGCAGCGCAAGCTGTCGCCGCGCGGCGGCGACAGCGCCAGGCACCCGGTGATCAACCGCTGGGAGTACGCCAGCTTCATCGTGTACTTCGAGCACGACCACGTGATCCACAGCGTGCTCAACACGCCGGCCGGCAACAACACCAATCCGGCTGCGGTGAACTGACCTTCCGCGCCTGCCGCGGCCCTCCCGGCCGCGGCACGGCCGCGCCTTCCGTCGTACACTTCGCCACCCGCCCGGCGTCCGCCGCGGCGCTCCATCCTTCCGAGTGACGACGATGACCGATGCTCCCCTGCGCCTGCCGGCGGAATGGGAACCGCAGGCCGCGGTGCTGGTCGCCTGGCCGCATGCCGGCACCGACTGGGCCGAACGGCTGGCCGCCGTGGAGTCCACCTACGTGGCGCTGGCCGCCGCGGTGACGCGCTTCGAGGCGCTGGTCGTGGTGACGGCCGACGCCGCCGTGCGCGCGCGCGCCGAGGGCCTGCTGCGCGGGGCCGGCGCGGACCTCGCGCGGGTCCGCTTCGTCGAGCTGCCCTACGACGACACCTGGCTGCGCGACTCCGGGCCGATCACGCTGAAAGGCGCCGACGGCCACTTCCAGCTCACCGACTTCCGCTTCACCGGCTGGGGCGGCAAGTTCGGCGCCGAGCGCGACGACGCGCTGGTCGCCGCGCTGGTGCGCGCCGGCGTGTTCGGCCGGGCCGCGCACCGGCGCATCGACTGGGCGCTGGAAGGCGGCGCGATCGAAAGCGACGGCGCGGGCACCGTGCTCACCACCTGGCGCTGCCTGCACCAGCGCCACCCGGAGCAGCCGCGCGAGGCGATGGACGCGATCCTGCGCGACGCCCTGCACGCCGCGCGCGTGCTGTGGCTGGACCACGGCTACCTGGAAGGCGACGACACCGACGCGCACATCGACACCCTCGCCCGCTTCGCGCCGGGCGACGCCATCGTGTTTCAGGCCTGCGACGACCCGGCCGATCCGCACCACGCGGAACTCGCGCGCATGGCGGAGGAACTCGCCGCGCTGCGCACCGCCGGTGGCCGCCCCTACGCGCTGCACCCGCTGCCCTGGGCGCGGCCGATCATCGACGAGGGCCGGCGCCTGGCCGCCTCCTACGCGAACTACCTGGTCGTCAACGGCGCGGTGCTGGTGCCCGCCTACGGCGACGCGGCGGACGACGCGGCCGCGCGCGTGATCGCCGCGGCGCATCCGGGCCGCGAGGTGGTGCAGGTGCCCTGCCGCCCGCTGATCTGGCAGAACGGCAGCCTGCACTGCATCACCATGCAGCTGCCGGCGGGCTTGGCCTGGGCTTCAGCCGCCGCCATCTAGACTTCCCCGCATCGTTCGCCGCCGCACGGGCGGCCCTGGCCGTCGAGGATTCGAGCCGATGACCCGCAAGACCCTCAAGGTCGCCCTGCTGCAGGAAACCCACCGCGGCAGCCGCGACGCCAACCTGGACGCGATCGAGGCCGGCTTGCGCGAGGCCGCCGCGGCCGGAGCCGAGCTGGTGCTGCTGCAGGAGCTGCACAACGGCCCGTACTTCTGCCAGCGCGAGTCGGTGGACGAGTTCGAGCTGGCCGAGACGATTCCCGGCCACAGCACCGCGCGCATCGGCAAGCTGGCCGAGGCGCTGAAGCTGGTAGTAGTCGCCTCGCTGTTCGAGAAGCGCGCCGCCGGGCTGTACCACAACACCGCGGTGGTGTTCGACCGCTCGGCGGCGATCGCGGGCAGGTACCGCAAGATGCACATCCCGGACGACCCGGCGTTCTACGAGAAGTTCTACTTCACGCCGGGCGACCTGGGCTTCGAGCCGATCGACACCTCGGTCGGCCGCCTCGGCGTGCTGGTGTGCTGGGACCAGTGGTACCCGGAAGCCGCGCGCCTGATGGCGCTGGCCGGCGCGGAGCTGCTGCTCTACCCCACCGCGATCGGCTGGGACCCGAACGACGCGCAGGACGAGCAGGACCGCCAGCGCGAGGCCTGGGTCACCGTGCAGCGCGGCCATGCGGTGGCCAACGGCCTGCCGCTCTTGGCCTGCAACCGCGCCGGCTACGAGGCCGACCCGTCCGGCGTCGGCGCCGGCATCCGGTTCTGGGGCACCAGCTTCGTCGCCGGGCCGCAGGGCGAGTTCCTCGCCAGGGCGGGCACCGACGGCCGCGAGCTGCTGCTCGCCGAGATCGACATGGCGCGCAGCGAGCACGTGCGGCGCATCTGGCCGTTCCTGCGCGACCGCCGCATCGACGCCTACGGCGACCTGCTCAAGCGCTTCCGCGACTGAGCGCCTGTTCACGATCTACCGTGTTGGTCCGGCTATTGCCTCGCCGTCATTCCTTCGAAGGCAGGAGGCGCTTTTCAACAGCCGAAGGACTGGTCATCCAGTGACGTTTCCTCGAGAAGTCAGCGACGCTGGATCCCGGCTTTCACTGGGATGACGTTACCGACGCCCGCCGCGCCACGCTTGCTTCGCCGCGCGCCGGTCCCCATGCTGGGACTTTCCCCGCCACGGCCATCGATCGCATGAGCGTCCCGGAACCCGCACCGCCCCTGCCCGACGCGCTGGACGGCCAGCCCGTCGAGCGCGTCGTCCGCGACGGCGTCGAATACGTCGTGCTGGGCACCGCCCACGTCTCGCGCAGCTCGGTGGTGGCGGTCGAGGCGCTGCTCGAGCGCGAGCGCTTCGACGCGGTGGCGGTGGAGCTGTGCCCCAGCCGCGCGCAGGGCATGCGCGATCCCGAGGCGCTCAAGCGGATGGACCTGTTCCAGGTGATCCGCCAGGGCAAGGTCGGCATGGTCGCGGCGAGCCTGGTGCTGTCGGCCTTCCAGCAGCGGCTGGCCGCGCAGTACGGCATCCAGCCCGGCGCCGAGATGAAGGCGGCGATGGACGGCGCCGAGCGGCGCGGCGTGCCGGTGTGGCTGGTCGACCGCGACGTGGGCACCACCCTGCGCCGCGCCTGGCACGGCGTGGGCTTCTGGCAGCGCTTCGGCCTGCTCGGCGGCCTGCTGGCCAGCGTGTTCGAGCGCAGCGAGGTCGAGGAGACGGAGATCGAGAAGCTCAAGCAGGGCGACCTGCTGGAGAGCGCCTTCGGCGAGTTCGCCAGCAACTCCGCGCCGCTGTACGGAAGCCTGATCGCCGAGCGCGACGCCTACATGGCCGCGCGCCTGCGCGAGGAGGCCGGGCGGTCCGCGGCGGCGGCGCGGCGCGTGCTGGTGGTGATCGGCGCCGGCCACCTCAAGGGCCTGTGCGAGCAACTGCGCGCGCAGCAGGACGACCCGGCCGCGCGCGCCGCGGCGCTGGCGCAGTCGCCGCCCAGGGCGCGCTGGCCGAAGTGGCTGGCGCTGGGCCTGGTGCTGCTGGTGTTCGCCGCGATCGCGCTGGCCTTCCACCGCGACACCGCGCTGGGCGCGCTGGCGCTGCGCGACTGGGTGCTCTACACCGCCGGCTTCGCCGCGCTGGGCGCGCTCGTCGCCGGCGCCCACCCGCTCAGCCTGCTGGCGGCGGCCGTGGCGGCGCCGGTCAAGCCGTTCCGGCCCGGCATCCCCTCCGGCGGCATCAGCGCGATGGTCGAGGCCTGGGTGCGCAAGCCGCGCGTGGCGGACTTCGAGTCCCTGCGCGACGACGTCGGCCACTGGCGCGGCTGGTGGAGCAACCGCGTGGCCCGCACCCTGCTCAACTTCCTGCTGGTGAGCCTGGGCACGATCGTCGGCGAATACGCCGCCGGCATCCGCATCCTCAGGAGCCTGTTCTGAACGACCCGCCCGCTGTTGTTCAGGCTGCGGAGCAACGTCTATACTTCCGCGGATTCACCTCTCGAACCTCCGTAGCGTGGGAAACATCTCGATGACACGACTGCAACTGCTTGGCCTGACCGCGGCCGCGGCCCTGTTCGCCGCCGGCGCGCATGCCGAGGGCGACAAGGCCGCCGGGCGCAAACTGGTCTACACCTGCAACGGCTGCCATGGCGTCGTGGGCTACGAGAACGCCTACCCGCGCTACCCGGTGCCGAAGATCGCCGGCCAGAACGAGCAGTACCTGCTCAACGCGCTGCACGAGTACCAGTCCGGGGAGCGCACCCACCCGACCATGGGCGCGCAGGCGCAGAGCCTGTCCGACAAGGACATCGCCGACATCGCCGCCTACCTCTCCAGCCTCGCCAAGTAAGCCCAAGGACCACCGCATGAAGCGCGCAACCATCCTGCTTTCGTTCGGCGCCGTCCTGGCGTTCGCCGCCACCGCCGCGCTGGCCGAGGGCAATATCGAGAACGGCAAGGCCAAGGCCGCCACCTGCTTCGCCTGCCACGGCGCCGACGGCAACGCGGTCGACCCGCAGTACCCGCGCCTGGCCGGCCAGTACAACCTGTACATCCAGCAGGCGCTGCACGAGTACAAGGACGGCCGCCGCAACAACGCGATCATGAAGGGCTTCGTCGCCACGCTGTCCGACCAGGACATCGAGGACGTCGCCGCCTACTTCTCCAGCCTGCCCGGCAAGCTCGGCACGCTGCACGGCCACATCCAGGGCGACGGGGACGGCGCCAAGTAGGTCCGCGCCGCGATGCGATGCGCAATGCAAGGAAGGCCCGCTCCGGCGGGCCTTCGTCTTTCCGGAAAGGGCGTGCGGCTCAGCCGATCGCCGAGCGTCCCTGCCGGCCGCGGTAGTACGGCTTGGCGCCGCCGGCATGATCGGTGCCGTCGCGCACGGCGGTGATCTCGGGCACGCGCTCGCGCAGGGTCTTCTCCACGCCGTGCCTGAGCGTGACGTCGACCATGCCGCAGCCGTGGCAGCCGCCGCCGAACTGCAGCACCACCGCGCCCTCGGCATCCACTTCCAGCAGGCTGACCCGGCCGCCGTGCGAGGCCAGCCGGGGATTGATCTCGGCCTCCAGCACGTAGCGCACGCGCTCGATCAGGCCGGCTTCCGCGCCCGGGACCTCGCCCTTGATCTTCGGCGCGCGGATGTTGAGCAGGCCGCCGGTGGGGCTGGGCTCGAAGTCGATCGAGGCGCCCTCGATCCACGGCACGCTGGCGCCCTCGACGTGGAACTCGAAGCCCGGGCACTCGATGGTCCACTCGCTGCCGTCCAGCTCGCCCGGCTCGCAGAACTCCAGCTCGCAGTTGGCCGCCGGGGTGCCGGCGGCGGTGACGCGCAGGCGGATGCCCAGGCCATCGCCGCCCTGCTGGGCGAGCAGGCGGCGGAAGTGCGCTTGCGCGCGTTCGGAAATCTCGATCATGGCGTGTCGCTGCATGTCCTGCGGCGCCCGCGCAGGGCGCGGGCCGAAACAGCACCATTTTAGTCCTATTTTGGCCGCGCGGACACTTTGACATTTCCGCGCACTGCCCCGACGCTTCGCCACCTCGTCACGCCCATGGAGAACCGCCATGACCCTCAACGAGCTCGCCGCCCAGCATTGCGTACCGCGCAGGGGAGCGGAACACGCGCTGGACGCCGCCGCGGTGGACGGGCTGCTCGCCCAATTGCCTGGTTGGCAGCGCAGTGCCGACGGCAAGGGCATCGTCAAGGATTTCCGCTTCGACGACTTCCACCGCACGCTGGGTTTCATCAACGCCGTGGGCTTCATGGCCAACCGGGAGGACCATCACCCCGACCTCGAGGCCGGCTACGGCCATTGCCGGCTGTACTGGTCCACCCACGACGTCGGCGGGCTGTCGCTCAACGACTTCATCTGCGCCGCCAAGGTCGAGACCCTGCTCGCGCGCTGACGTGGCTGCCCCGCCGCGCCGCTGGCTCGAAGCCGCCGCCATCGCCGTGCTGGCGGCGGTCCTGCTGCTGGCCCTGCAGGCGCTCGCCGCGCGCCTCACCGCCGCGCACCTCGCCGGCGAGGCCGCGCGCGAGTTCGCCCTGCTGCGCTCGGGCCAGCCGCTGTGGCAGTGGCGGTTCCACCGGCCGGCGGACCTGGTCGCCGGCCGCGCCTTCGGCGCGGCGCGGGTCGAGGCCGCGCCGTCGGGCCTGCGCATCACCGGCCTGGACGGTTCGCCGTTCGAGCTGGGCCTGCCGCTGGCGCGCCCGGTCGATCTCGCGCACTGGCCGTTGCTGGCGCTGGAACTGGAAAGTCCGGCGGACGGCATGCTGGGCGTGGTCTGGCGCGGTGCCGACGGCGCGGCCTGCATGGCCGCGGCCGCGATGCCCCTGCGCGACAGCCAGCGGCGGCTGCGCATCGACCTGCGCGGCCTGCACTGGCAGGCGATGGCTCCCGGCGGCTGCGCGGCGCCGGCCGGCGCCACGATGCTGCGGCTGCGCATCGCGGTGCCGGCGCAACGGGCCATCGTGCTGCGGGCCGCGGCGCTGCAGGCCGTCGCGCCCGCTCCCCTGCCCGACCCGGCCGATGCACATGAGCTGCCACCACGAACGGCCCCGTCCGTGGTGGCGGCGGAACGGCTCGGGCTCGCCGCGGCGGCGCCGGTGCTCCGGCTGCCGCCGGGCGCGACGGCCGAGCGGCAACTGGACTGGCGCGACGCCGTCCAGGCGGTGCGCCCGGCAGCCCTGCTCCTGCCGGCCGACTTGCCGTTCCCGCCGGCCGCATCCGCGGAGCCGGCGGCATGGCCCGGCTGGGCGCTGGCCCTGGCCTATGCGGCGGGATTGCTGCTGCTGGCGCGGCGGGAGCCCTCGGGCCGGGGCGGCCGCTGGCTGGAGATCGGCGCCCTCGCCTTCGGCCCCCTGTGGCTGATCGCGGGCCTGCAATGGGGGCCGCGTCCCGGCATGCCGGCCATGCTGGGGTTCGTCCTGGCCCTGCTCTACGCCGCCTGGGCCGAGCGCCGCGCCCCCCGCCGCGACTGGTGCTGGACGGGCGAATGGCGCGCCTGGCTGCCGCCGCTCGCCCTGCTGCCGGCGGTCCTGCTGCTGTGGCGGCTGTACGGGCATCCCTTCGCGCCGCCGCGTCCGGCGCACGTGGCGGCCTACCTCGCCTGGGCCGCCCTGCAGCAATGGCTGGTCCTGGTGGTGGTGCAGCGCCGGCTGGAACGGCTGCTGCCCCGGGCTGGCCTCGCCGTGCTGGGCGCGGCGCTGCTGTTCGCCCTGCTGCACACGCCCAACGGCCGGCTGATGCAGCTGTGCCTGCTGGCCGAGCTGTGGTGGGGCTGGTGCTTCCTGCGCCGGCGCCGGCTGCTGCCGGTCGCGCTCGCCCATGCCCTCTGCGCCCTGCTGGCGGAAGCCGGCCTGGCCGGCGGCCTGCTGCGCTCGCTCGAGGTCAGCGCGCGCTTTTTCCTTTAGTGGCAAGTACATCCAGGAAAGACTTCAAGTCGTCCGGGAGCGGCGCGGAGAAGCCGTAGGCGCGCCCGTCCAGCTCGAAGCCCATGTGCGAGGCATGCAGGAAAAGCCGGTGCAGGCCCAGCTCGCGGAAGCGCCGGTTGGCTTCCTTGTCGCCGTATTTCGCGTCGCCGGCCAGCGGATGGCCGGCGTGCGCGGCGTGCACGCGGATCTGGTGGGTGCGGCCGGTGCCCAGCGTCGCCTGCATCAGCCGGGCGCCTGGATACTGCTCCATCTCGCGGAAAAAAGTGAGCGATGGCTTGCCGTTATCGGACACTCTTACCATGCGCTCTCCGCCCTGGAGCACCGATTTCTGCAATGGGGCGTTGACGCTGAACCTGGCCTTGGACGGGTGCCCCAGCATCAGGCAGAGGTACTGCTTGGTCACCTCGCCGGCGCGGATGGCCGCCTGCAGGCCGGTCAGGCCGGCGCGGGTCTTGGCGAAGACCAGCACGCCGCTGGTGTCGCGGTCCAGGCGATGGACCAGCTCCAGCGACTCGTTCGGACGCGCGGCGCGCAGCAGCTCGATCGCGCCATGGCTGACCCCGCTGCCGCCGTGACTGGCCATGCCGGCGGGCTTGTCGATCACCAGGAAGTGCTTGTCCTCGAAGATCACCGCGGCGGCGGCCTGCTCGACCTGGCCGGGCGGCGGCCCCTGCGTCTCCGCCTTCTCGGCCGTCCGCACCGGCGGGATGCGCAGCGTATCGCCAGCCGCGAGACGGGTGTCGGGCTTGGCCCGCTTGCCGTTCACCCGCACCTGGCCGGTGCGCAGCAGCCGGTAGATCAGGCTCTTGGGCACCCCCTTGAGCAGGGTCACCAAGGCGTTGTCCAGCCTTTGCCCATCCCGTTCCGGGCCGATCAGGACTTGACGCACGCCTTGAGGTGCGGTGGGGGAAGTTGCCGTCTGCATTGAAAAAAACCTGGCGAAAGGGGATACTTGGCGGGCGCTACGCCCGGTCTCGCAGGCACTCAGTGGGGGATCGGGCGCCCGTCCGTGACGCCGGCGAGGATTGCGCCGATCGCCTTTCCCCGGCACCGGCCGCAGACTCCCATGCATCGTAACGGTTCGGGACGCCGTTTGCCCGGTGCCCTGCGCCGGACCCGACGGGCGCGAAAGCCACGAATCACCCCAGGTATCGGGAGCGATACCGTAATTTGCCGCTTTACCGCTGCGGCGCGATCCCCGGCAGGCCGCCCTTCCCGGCGCCACCGCGGCGCGCGACGCGCGGCAGGGCCGAGGACACACAATGAAGCGCATGTTGATCAACGCAACTCAGCGTGAAGAGTTGCGCGTGGCCATCGTCGATGGCCAGACCCTCTACGATCTCGATATCGAAATCCCCTCCCGCGAACAGAAGAAGGCCAACATCTACAAGGGTCGCATCACCCGCGTGGAGGCCTCCCTGGAAGCCTGCTTCGTCGACTACGGCGCCGAGCGCCACGGCTTCCTCCCGCTGAAGGAAATCGCCCGCGAGTACATGACCGCGGGCCTGGACCCGAACAAGGCGAGCATCCGCGAGCTGGTCAAGGAAGGCCAGGAAGTGGTCGTGCAGGTGGAGAAGGAGGAGCGCGGCAACAAGGGCGCCGCCCTGACCACCTACATCAGCCTGGCCGGCCGCTACATGGTGCTGATGCCCAACAACCCGAAGGCCGGCGGCGTCTCGCGCCGGATCGAGGGCGAGGACCGCCAGGCGCTGAAGGAGGCGCTGGAGCACCTCACCGTCCCCGACGACATGGGCCTGATCGTGCGCACCGCCGGCATGGGCCGCGACGCCGAGGAGCTGCAGTGGGACCTGGACTACCTGCTGCAGCTGTGGAAGTCGATCTCCGAGGCGGCCGGCAAGCAGAAGGCGCCGTTCCTGATCTACCAGGAATCCAAGCTGTTCATCCGCGCCCTGCGCGACTACCTGCGCAACGACATCGGCGAGATCCTGATCGACGAGGAGTCGCTCTACAACGACGCCCGCGAGTTCATGCAGCAGGTGATGCCCAACAACCTGCGCAAGCTCAAGCTCTACAAGGACGACACCCCGCTCTTCTCGCGCTACCAGATCGAGACGCAGATCGAGAGCGCCTTCGACCGCCAGGTGCGGCTGCCCTCCGGCGGCTCGATCGTGATCGACCAGACCGAGGCGCTCACCGCCATCGACATCAACTCGGCCAAGTCGACCAAGGGCGGCGACATCGAGGAGACCGCCTTCAACACCAACTGCGAGGCGGCGGTGGAGATCGCCCGCCAGCTGCGCATCCGCGACGCCGGCGGCCTGATCGTGATCGACTTCATCGACATGGACAGCCCGCGCCACCAGCGCGAGGTCGAGGAGAAGCTCAAGGACGCCCTGAAGCTTGACCGCGCCCGCGTGCAGGTGGGCCGGATCAGCCGCTTCGGCCTGCTGGAGATGTCGCGCCAGCGCCTGCGCCCGTCCTTGGGCGAGGCCACCCAGATCGTCTGCCCGCGCTGCGAGGGCCACGGCCACATCCGCAGCGTGGAGTCGCTGTCGCTGTCCACCCTGCGCCTGATCGAAGAGCACGCGATGAAGGACAACACCGGCCAGGTGCTGGTGCAGGCGCCGCCGCCGGTCGCCAACTTCCTGCTCAACGAGAAGCGCGCCAGCGTGGTCGAGATCGAGCTGCGCCACAAGGTGCACGTGGTGATCGTCGCCGACGACAAGCTGGAGACGCCGCACCTGCAGATCCAGCGCATCCGCGAGGCGGACATGGGCGAGCACAGCAAGCCCAGCTACGAGCGGCTGACGCCGGTCGAGGCCACGCCGGTCCCGAAGATGGGGCAGCTGCTGGGCAGCAGCGAGCAGCCGGCGGTCAGCGGCATCGTGCCGGCCACGCCCGCGCCGGTGCGCGAGGAGGCCCCGCAGCCGGTCGCCGCCACCCCCGCGCCCGCCCCTGTCGTCGCCCCGCGCAGGCCGCCCGCCGCGGCGCCGGCCACGCCCGCGCCGCAGGGCGGCGTGATCGCTCGCCTGCTCGGCTGGTTCCGCGGCCAGCCCGCCGCCGCGCCGGCGCCGGTCGCGGCCGCTCCCGCGCCGGCCAGCGGCAAGAGCGAGGCCCGCCAGCCGTCCCGCCGCGACGAGCGTCCCCGCGGCCAGAACCAGGCGCAGGGCGGCAACGCGCGCCAGGGCCGCCGCGAGCAGCCGCAGGCGGCCGGCAAGGGCGGCAGTGCCCAGAATCCTTCGCAGGGCCAGCGCGGCAATCGCCAGCGCGGCAACGAGGCCGGCGCGCAGGCGCGCCAGCAACCCGCCGTTCAGCAGCCCCAGTCCCAGCCGAGGGCCGAGCGCCCGCAGGCCGGTGGCCAGGCCGATGCGGCGGCTCAGAACGAGCGCCGCCAGCCGCCGGCCCAGCCCAGACCCGAGCGCCAGCCCAAGCCGGCCCCGGCGCCGGTCGAGCAGGCCCCGGCGACGCCGGCGGTGTCCCCGTCGGCCGAGGACGAGACGACCCTCAAGCCCGTGGCGGCCACCGCCGGCGAGCAATCCAGGCCCGAGGAGGCTGCGGCCGGCGAAGCGGGACCGGCGCGCCGCCGGCGCGGCCGGCGCGGCGGCCGGCGCCGCCGGCGCCACGAGGAAGGCGCAGCCGCCCTTTCCGCCACCGAGGCGAGCGCGCTCGACGAACTGGACGACGAAGACCGCCAGCCCGGCTCGGTGGTCGCCGACGTGACCCGCGAGCTGGCCGGCAGCCCCGCGCCGGCGGCGACGCCGGGGACCGTTTCCCCGGACCGCCCGGCGGCAGCGTTCGCCGCGGCGAACGAGCCGGCCCCGGCGACGCCGGCCGCGGCGCACGATGAAGCGCCCGCCGTCGTGATGCCGGCGCCGACGCCCAGCTCCTTCAACCTGCCGCCGCTGCCGCCGATCCCGGCACGGACCGAGGCGGCCGACGCCGACGTCGTACTGGCGCCGTCCGTCCACGAGACGCCGGAGCCTGCCATCCTGCCGCACGGCGCGGCGGAGCTGGAGGCGGTGGCGGAAACCGCGCCGCTCGGCGCCGAGGCGCCTGCCCCGGCCCCTGTCGGGGTCAACCTGGTCGCCGCGCCGCCGGCCGCGACGGACGCCGTGACGCTGCACGCGCCGGCGCCTGCGGCGGAAGCCGAAGCCGTGCCGGCGCCCACCCAGACTGCGGCCGAGCCCGCCCAGGGCGACCTGCTCGCCGCCAGCCTGCCGCCGGCGGCGGCCACGGACGGGCCGGAGGAAAAGAAGAACGTCGGCCAGGGCTGAAGAGCCATCGACCCGCGATGAAAAAAGCCGGACGCTTCGTCCGGCTTTTTTCTGTCCTGGTTTTCTGCGCTAGCCGCCCGTCGTCTGGCCGGGCTGGTCGATCAGTCCGTGCACCGTCATCAGGTGCGCCAGCCCGATGATGTGGTCCACGTGCAGCTTTTCCATCAGCCGCTGCTTGTAGGTGGAGACCGTCTTGGGGCTCAGGCTGAGCTGCTCGCCGATCACCGTGAGCGGCTTGCCGCGCACCAGCATCATCGCCACCTCCAGCTCGCGGCTGGACAGCGCGTCGAACGGCGAGCCCTCGCCGTCCAGCGTGGCCAGCGCCAGCTGCTGCGCGACCGAGGGCGCCAGGTAGCGGCGCCCGCCGGACACCTGGCGCACCGCCAGCAGCAGCTCGTCCGCCGAACAGCCCTTGGTGAGATAGCCCAGCGCGCCGGCGTCGAGCAGACGCTTGGGGAAGCGCGCGTCGTCCACCACGGTGACGATGACGATGCGCGTGGGCGCCTTGAGCCGGCTGGCGCGCTCGGTCAGTTCGATGCCGCTCATGCCGGGCATGTGCACGTCGACCAGCGCCACGTCGGGAGCGTGCTTGCGGATCAGCCGCAGGCCCTCCTCCGCCGAGCCGGCCTCGCCCACCACGCTGATGTCGGCCTGCTGCTGCAGGATCATGCGGAAGCCGGTGCGCACCAGCTCGTGGTCGTCCACGAGTACGACTTTGATCATCGGTTGCCCTCCCTGGGTTGGATGAAGGAAAAAAACGCGCGGGCGAACCCTTCGCCCCGCGCCGGCGGCACGATGCCGACGGCCTTGGAAACCGGGGGCGCCTATCCGCCGGCGGCGGATAGGCGCCGGAAGCCTCAGACGGCGGCGTCCTTGAGCTTCTTGAGCGGACGCACCTTGACCTTGACGGTCGCCGGCTTGGCCGCGAAGACCTGCTCCTCGCCGGTGAACGGGTTCTTGCCCTTGCGCGCCGGCTTGGCGGGCACCTTGACGGCGGTGACCTTGAACAGGCCCGGCAGCGTGAACAGGCCGGCGCCCTTCTTGCTCACGGCGCCGAGCACGGTGTGCTCGAGCGCGGCGAGCACCGCCTTGACGTGCTTGGTTTCGACGCTGGCCTGCTGGGCCAGGTGGGCGATCAGCCCGGACTTGCTGAGCACGTCCTTGACCGGCTTGACCGACGGGGCGGCCTTGGCGGCGGGCTTGGCAGCGGGTTTCTTGGCAGTGGATTTGGTGGCCATAGATTTTCCAAGGATGGATAAGGAAACGCCGCTCCGCGAGCGGCGGCCTTGCGGCCTGTCAAATCTACGCGAAATCGAGGCTTCGCACGCATAGGCAAGGCGAAATTTCCGGCTTTTCCTGCCGGTTTTTTTTCCGCCCGCCCCGTCCGGGCAGCCCGCCATGCCATCGCGGCGGGGTCCGGGTCTTCTCCCGTGCGCCCAGGCGCGGCGGCCGGACACGAAAAACCCGCCTCGCGGCGGGTCTTCTTGCTGCCGGACGGAACGGCGTCCGGCCATCGATTGGTGCCCAAGGGGGGACTCGAACCCCCACGACTTGCGTCGCTACCACCTCAAGGTAGTGCGTCTACCAATTCCGCCACCTGGGCAGGTGTGTGTTGTCTAGCGTCGGTTACTGCTTCGCGGGCGGCTGCGCCGGGGTCGAGCCGGCCGTCGCGGGCTGCGCGGCCGGCACGTCGCCGTTGGCCGCCGGGGCCGTGGCCTGCGGGACTTCCGCGCCGGCCGGCTTCGCGGGCTGCGCATTCTGGGTGGCGGCGGGCTTGTTGGCAAGCCCCGCCATCACGCCGAGGTCGCTGTCGGTGCTGCCCTTGGGCGCGCCGTTGTGGCTGAGGTAGATGCCCATGCCCAGGCTCAGCAGGAAGAACAGCGTGGCCAGCACCGCAGTGGTGCGGGTGAGGAAGCTCGCCGAGCCGCGCGCGCCGAACACGGTGGCGGACGCGCCGCCGCCGAAGCCGGAACCGGCGTCGGCGCCTGCGCCGCGCTGCATCAGGATCAGCACGATCATCGCCGCCGCGATCAGGATGTAGAACACGCTGAAGATGACGAACATGGGGTTCCGAAGGTCCGTGGCGCTTACTGTTGCGCCGAGGCGCAGATGGCGAGGAAGTCGGCCGCGGCCAGTGACGCGCCGCCGATCAGGCCCCCGTCGACGTCCGGCTGCGCGAACAGTTCCGCGGCGTTGGCCGGCTTGACGCTGCCGCCGTAAAGCAGCCGGGTCAGACCGGCAATCATAGCATCTTCCTTCGCCAGTTGGCTACGAATGAAGGCGTGCGCCTCCTGCGCCTGCGCGGGCGTGGCGGTGCGGCCAGTGCCGATCGCCCACACCGGCTCGTAGGCGATCACCGCGGTGTCGAAGCTGGCGATGCCGTTGCGCGCCAGCACGGCGCCGAGCTGACGTGCGATCACCGCCTCGGTCTGGCCCGCCTCGCGCTCCTCCAGCGTCTCGCCCACGCACAGCACGGGGGTGAGCCCGCCGGCGCGCGCGGCGGCGAACTTCTCCGCCACCAGCGCGTCGCTCTCGGCGTGGTACTGGCGCCGCTCGGAGTGGCCGACCAGGACCCACTGCGCGCCCACGTCCGCCAGCATGGCGGCCGACACCTCGCCGGTGTAGGCGCCCTGCCCCTCGTGCGCGCTCACGTCCTGCGCGCCGAAGCCGATGCCGTTGCCGCCGTGCGCGGCGGCCAGCTCGGCGATGTAGGGGAACGGCGGGAACACCAGCACGTCGGCGGCGGCCGGCAGGGCGGCGGCGATCTCGCCGACCAGGGCCGAGGCCATCGAGCGGCTGCCGTGCATCTTCCAGTTGCCGGCGACGAGTTTCCTGCGCATGGCGTGAGTCCGTGTCGATAAAGAGCGGAAGCTTAAGCGAGGCCGCCCGAGGCGGGCAAACCGCTGGCGCGCCGCCGGGGCCGCAGGCAGGATGGATGCGTCGCCCGCACCGATGGAACCCGCATGCCGCCCGCCCGACCGCTCAGCCTCGTCACCGGCGCCTCCGCCGGCATCGGCACCGCCTTCGCGCGCGAGCTCGCCGCGCGCGGGCACGATCTCGTGCTGGTCGCGCGGCGCGTCGAGCGGCTGGAGGCGCTGGCCGCGGAACTGCGCGAACGCCACGGCGGCGCGGTCGCCGTGCTGCCGTGCGACCTGGCCGATCCGGCGGCGCCGGATCGGCTGTGCGGCGAACTGGAGCGGCGCGGCCTGGCGGTGGACTGGCTGGTCAACAATGCCGGCTACGGCGTGCCCGGCAGCTTCGTCGCCAACGCCTGGCGCACGCATGCCGACTTCTTGCAGGTGCTGCTGGCCGCGCCCACCGAGCTGGCCTGGCGGCTGCTGCCCGCGATGCGCGCGCGCGGCTACGGGCGCATCGTCAACGTGGCCTCGCTGGCCGGCTTCGTGCCGGGCTCGGCCGGGCACACGCTGTACGCGGCGGCCAAGGCCTACCTGGTCAAGTTCTCGCAGTCGCTGGCGCTGGAGAACCGCGCCGCCGGCGTCAACGTGTGCGCGCTCTGCCCCGGCTTCACCTGGTCGGAGTTCCACGACGTCACCGGCACGCGCGCGAAGATGGACAGGCTGCCGCGCTTCATGTGGCTCACCGCGGAGGAAGTCGCGCGGCAGGGCGTGGCGGCGGTGGAGCGCGGCAAGGTGGTGCACGTCACCGGGCGGGTGAACCGGGCGATCAAGGCGCTGGCCGAGCTGCTGCCGGACCGGCTGGCGCTCGCGCTGTCGGCACGGGAGTCGAAGCGCTACCGCCAACTGGAGGAATGAGCCGCAGCGCGCCCCTCCCCCTTCCCGGCAGAATGCACTCGCGTGCGCTACCTTGGACGCGCACGACGCAAGGAGCCCCCATGTCCCTGTTCCCGCAGCATCCCGCGATGCGCCCGCTGCCCTACCGCAAGCCCACCGAGGGCCGCGACTACTGGGTGGTGGACGAGGCGCTGCCGAACGCGGACGAGGTGCGCGCGCGCTGCCTGGCCAAGACCGACTGGGAGTACGGCTATCCCACCACCGGCGAGGTGTGGCCCGGCATGCGCGCCGCGCCGGCGCTGCTGGACGGCGAGCTGTCCTCGCTGGAGGCGCTGGTGTGCCAGCTCACCGGGGCGAAGAAGGTGTGGGTGGAAAGCACCGGGGCGGGCGTGAAGCTCAACCACAACTGCGTGCAGGTGGTCGGCGCCACCGAGGGCGCGGTGAAGCCGCATACCGACTCGCTGCACCTGTGCCGCTACGCGGCGGTGCTCTACCTCAACCCGGCGGTACCGGACCGCTGCGGCACCAGCTTCTTCCGCCAGCGCATGCCCAACGGCCAGCTCGGCGGCAACGTGGTGATGCCGCCGCATCGCAACCTGGTCGACGCGCTGGGCGCCCGCTTCGTGCCGCCCAACGCCTTCGCCGAGGACGTGCGCGTGCCGCACCGCTACAACCGGCTGCTGCTGTACAAGGCCAACATCATCCACAGCGCCACGGCGTACTGGGGACAGGATTTCGCCGAGCGGCGGATGACGGCGGTGTTCTTCTGGATGGCTTGAGCGGGCGACCCCGAATGGTGTTTCGAGGCCGGCCCCTCACCCCGGCCCTCTCCCCTGAGGGGAGAGGGAGATCAGGGGCCGCGCTGCTCAGATCAGCTTGATCTCGCGCAGGCGCTGCTGCAGGTACTCGTGCGAGGTGATCGAGGTGGCGTAGCGGCTCGGGTTGTCCGGCGTCACGCACTGCGGCAGCGGGTCGAGCACCACGTCGGGGTTCGGGTGCAGGAAGAACGGCACCGAGTAGCGCGGCTTGCGCGCGTTCTCGTTGCGCGGGTTCACCACGCGGTGGGTGGTGGACGGGTACACGTGGTTGGTCAGGCGCTGCAGCATGTCGCCGATGTTGACCACGATGGCGTCGCCCTGGGTGGTGATCGGCAGCCACCCGCCCTCGCGGGTGAGCACCTCCAGCCCTTCCGCGCTGGCGCCGACCAGCAGGGTGATGAAGTTGATGTCCTCGTGCGCGCCGGCGCGCACGTTGGGGATGTTCTCCTCGGTGATCGGCGGATAGTGGATCGGCCGCAGGATCGAGTTGCCCTGGTCGGTCTTGTCCTCGAAGTAGCTTTCCGGCAGCCCGATGTGCAGCGCCAGCGCGCGCAGCACGCGGGTGCCGAGCTGGTCCAGCGCCTCGTACAGCCCGTAGCCGTATTCCCTGAACTGCGGCACTTCCTCCGGCCACAGGTTGGGCGGCATCACGTCGGCGAACCTGGAGCCGCGCGGGATCTCGCGGCCGATGTGCCAGAACTCCTTGAGGTCGGGGTACTGGCTGTCCTTGGCGGTCTCCACCTTGAACGGGGTGTAGCCGCGCGCGCCGCCGCCGCCGGGCACGTGGTACTTCAGCTTGACCTCGGCGGGCAGCGCGAAGAAGCGCTGGAAGGCGTCGTAGGCACCGTCCACCAGCTCGCGCGGGATGCCGTGCCCGCTGATGCAGCAGAAGCCGAACTCGCGGTAGGCCGCGCCCAGCTCCGCGACGAAGGCGTCGCGGTCGGTGTCGTAGCGGCGGATGTCGAGGGTGGGAACGTTTTTCATGGCTGTCGTGTCCAGGTGGGCGTGCGGTCGTCTTGTTCCGCCACCGCAGGGGCGGGGCACGTCGGGCCAATCCTTGGCGACCTGGGGCGGGCGCCGCGCGCGCGGCGCCCGCTGGTTCACGAGCGTTCGGCGGCGGATTTTACGACGTCCGCCAGCCCGGCGGCTATCCGCGCCACCTCGCCGGCGTCGGCGGCCTCCACGGTGACGCGGATCAGCGGCTCGGTACCCGAGGCGCGCAGGAACACGCGCCCGCGCCCGGCCAGCGCGCGCTCGGCGTCGGCCACCGCGGCGCGCACCGGCGCGCTGCCCAGCACCGCCCTGGCGTCGCCGGCGAAGCGCACGTTGCGCATCACCTGCGGCAGCTTGGCCAGGCCCTGCCGCGCCGCGGCGAGATCCTGCCCGCCGCGCGCCAGCGCCTCCAGCACGGCCAGCGCGGCGACGATGCCGTCGCCGGTGGTGGCGCGGTCCAGGCACAGGATGTGGCCCGACGTCTCGCCGCCGAGGATGCCGCGGTGCGCCTTGAGCTGCTGCAGCACGTAACGGTCGCCGACGTTGGCGCGCAGCAGCGGGATGCCGTGCCGGGCGAGCGCCTGCTCCAGCCCGTAGTTGCTCATCAGCGTGCCGACCACCGGGCCCTCCAGCAGGCCCCGCGCCTGCCAGTCGCGGGCCAGCACGTAGAGGATGTCGTCGCCGTCGGCGAGCACGCCGTGGCGGTCGACCAGCTGCACGCGGTCGCCGTCGCCGTCGAAGGCGACGCCGAGGTCGGCGCCCTGCGCCAGCACTGCCTGCTGCAGCGCCTGCGGATGGGTGGAGCCGACGCCGGCGTTGATGTTGAAGCCGTCCGGGCGGTCGCCGATGGCGCTCACCTCGGCGCCCAGCTCGGCGAACACCTTGGGCGCCACCTGGTAGGTCGCGCCGTTGGCGCAGTCCAGCACGACCTTCAGGCCGCGCAGGCTGAAGTCCTCGGCCACCGTGGCCTTGCAGAACTCCGCGTAGCGCGCCACCGCGTCGTCGATGCGGCGCGCCTTGCCGAGCTTTTCCGAGGGCACGGTGGTGAACTCGGCCTCCAGTTCCTGCTCGACCGCCAGCTCGATCTCGTCGGAGAGCTTCTCGCCGTCGGCGGAGAAGAACTTGATGCCGTTGTCCTGGTGCGGGTTGTGCGAGGCGCTGATGACGATGCCCGCCGAGGCGCGCAGCGAGCGGGTGAGGAATGCCACGCCCGGCGTGGGCATGGGGCCGAGCAGGCCCACGTCGGCGCCGGCGGCGACCAGGCCGGCCTCCAGCGCCGACTCGAACATGTAGCCGGACACGCGGGTGTCCTTGCCGATCAGCAGCAGCGGCCGCCGCTGCGCGCCGCGCGCGAGCACCGCGCCGGCGGCGCGGCCCAGGCGCAGGATGAAGTCCGCGCTGATCGGCCACCGGCCGACCTGGCCGCGGATGCCGTCGGTGCCGAAATACTTGCGTTGGTTCATGGAGGGATCCCTGCGGCGCCCCGTGCGCCTCGTTCTGGTTATTCGTCGTCCGGCCAGCGCGGCATGGCCGGGCGCTCGTCGCGCCGCGGCGGCGCGTCGCCGGCCTTCACCGCCCGCCACACCGCCAGCGCGTCGACGGTGGCGGCCACGTCGTGCACGCGCACCATGCGCGCGCCGCGCTGCACCGCGACCAGCGCCGCGGCCACCGAGCCGGCCGCGCGATCGGCCGGCACCTGGCGGCCGGTCAGCGCGCCGATCATCGACTTGCGCGACAGGCCCACGTAGACCCCGCTGCCCAGGTCGGCGAAGCGCTGCAGCGCGCGCAGCAGGGCCAGGTTGTGCTCCAGCGTCTTGCCGAAGCCGAAGCCGGGGTCGACCATCACCCTGCGCTTGTCGATGCCGGCCAGCTCGCAGGCGAACAGGCGGTCGGCGAGGAAGCGGTGCACCTCGCCCACCACGTCGTCGTAGCGCGGGTCGTCCTGCATGCTGCGCGGCTCGCCCAGCATGTGCATCAGGCACACCGGCACGCCCAGTTCCGCCGCCGCGTCGAGCGCGCCCTCGCGGCGCAGCGCGTAGACGTCGTTGACCATGCCGGCGCCGGCGGCCACCGCGGCGCGCATCACCTCGGGCTTGGAGGTGTCCACCGCGATCGGCAGCGCGGTTTCCGCCGCGAGCCGCTCGACCACCGGGATCACCCGGCGCAGCTCCTCCTCCAGCGGCACCTCGGCGGCACCGGGGCGGGTGGACTCGCCGCCCACGTCGAGCATGTCCGCGCCCTGCCCGGCCATGGCCAGCCCGTGCGCCACGGCCGCGTCGACGTCGGCGTGCGCGCCGCCGTCGGAGAAGGAGTCGGGGGTGACGTTGAGGATGCCGACCACGCGCGGCCGGTCCAGCGCCAGCCGGCGGCCGTTGCAGTCGAGCACGGGGGCGAACGGGTCGGTGTCGATCATCGGCCGCTCGCCTTCAGGCCTGCCCGCCCAGCGCGCCCATGTGCCGGCGGTAATAGCGCAGCTCCTCGATGGAGTCGCGGATGTCCGACAGCGCGGTGTGCGCCGATTCCTTGCTCACCCCGCGGCCGATCGCCGGCGCCCAGCGCCGGGCCAGCTCCTTGAGCGTGGACACGTCGAGGTTGCGGTAGTGGAAGTAGCGCTCCAGCCGCGGCATCTGCCGGTGCAGGAAGCGGCGGTCCTGGCAGATCGAGTTGCCGCACATCGGCGACTTGCCGGCCGGCACCCAGGCCCTGAGGAATTCCAGCGTGGCCTGCTCGGCCTGGGCGTGGTCGGTCGGCGACTCCAGCACCTGCTGCCACAGGCCGGACTTGCGGTGCTGGTTGCGGTTCCACGCATCCATGCCTTCCAGCCGGTCCAGCTCGTGGCGGATCGCGAACACCGGCCCCTCGGCCAGCACGTTGAGTTCCTTGTCGGTGACGATGGTGGCGATCTCCAGGATGGAATCGGCATCCGTGTCCAGGCCGGTCATTTCCAGATCGATCCAGATCAGGTTCTCGTCGTTGGCTTGGTTCATGCGTCCTCCCTGCAAGCGGCCAGTTTAGCAGCAGCGCATGGCGCGCCTCCGGCCGTGCGATGATCCGTTCATGCAGACGTTCTTCTGGCACGACTACGAGACCTTCGGCGCCGACCCGCGGCGCGACCGGCCGGCGCAGTTCGCCGGCATCCGCACCACGATGGAGCTGGAGATCGTCGGCGAGCCGGTGATGTTCTACGCGCGGCCGCCGCGCGAGATGCCGCCCTCGCCCGACGCCAGCCTGATCACCGGCATCGCGCCGCAGGACGCCGAGCGCGAGGGGCTCGGCGAGGCCGAGTTCGCCGCGCGCGTGCACGAGCAGCTGGCCGAGCCGGGCACCTGCGGCGCCGGCTACAACTCGCTGCGCTTCGACGACGAGTTCACCCGGCAGATGCTCTACCGCAACTTCCACGATCCCTACGCGCGGGAGTGGGAGAACGGCAACTCGCGCTGGGACCTGATCGACCTGGCGCGCATGTGCCAGGCGCTGCGCCCCGAGGGCATCGCCTGGCCGCTGCGCGAGGACGGCTCGCCCAGCTTCAGGCTCGAGCACCTCGCCGCGGCCAACGGGCTGCGCCAGGAGCACGCGCACGACGCGCTGTCGGACGTGTACGCGCTGGTCGACCTGGCCCGGCTGATCCGCGTGCGCCAGCCGCGGCTGTGGGACTGGCACTTCGCGCTGCGCCGCAAGCAGCGCGTGTTCGAGCTGCTGGACGTGGCCGGGATGACGCCGCTGGTGCACGTGTCCTCGCGCTACCCGGCCAGCCGGCACTGCCTGGCGCTGATCGCGCCGCTGGCGCTGCATCCGAGCCGGCCGAGCGAGGTGATCGTGTACGACCTCGCCGCCGACCCGGCCGGCTGGCTCGACCTGGACGAGGACGAGATCGCCGACCGCATCTTCACCGCGCGCGCCGACCTGCCGGAGGACGTCGAGCGCATCCCGCTGCGCACCGTGCGCGCCAACCACGCGCCGGCGCTGGCGCCGCTGTCGGCGCTCAAGGGCGTGGACCTGGCGCGGCTGGGGCTGGACGTGGAGCGGGCGCTGGGCCACCGCGCCCTGCTCGCGCGCGCCGAGGGCCTGGCGGCGAAGCTGCGCCGCGTGTTCGCCCGCGCCGCCGAGCTGCCGCCGCCGGAGGACCCGGAGCTGGCGCTGTACGCCGGCTTCCTGCCCGACGCCGACAAGCGCCTGCTCGCCGAGGTGCGCGGCACGCCGCCCGCCGAGCTGGGCCGGCGCGCGTTCCCGTTCCGCGACCCGCGCTACCCGGAGCTGCTGTTCCGCTACCGCGCGCGCAACTGGCCGGAGACGCTCGACGCCGCCGAGCGCGAGCGCTGGGAGGCGTTCCGCCGCGCGCGCCTGACCCGGCCGACGCCGCTCACCACGCTCACCCTCGACGACTACTTCGCCCGCCTGGCCGAGCTGCGCGTCGACCCGGCCGCCGCCGGCAAGCTGCCGCTGCTCGACCGGCTGCAGGCCTGGGGCGAGCAGCTGGCCGCCGAACTCCTGCCGCTTTCCGCCTGACCCGACGACGCCATGCCCCACCGAGCCTATTTCACGCCCGCCACCTTCCGCTTCCTGCGCGGCCTGGACCGCAACAACAACCGCGAGTGGTTCGCCGCGCACAAGGCCGACTACGAGCGCCACGTGCGCGAGCCGTTCCTGGCGCTGATCGCCGACATGGCCGCGCCGCTGGCGAAGATCAGCCCGCACTACCGCGCCGACGCGCGCAGGAACGGCAGCTCGCTGTTCCGCATCTACCGCGACACGCGCTTCTCCAACAACAAGCTGCCGTACAAGCCCTGGCAGGGCGCGCGCTTCTTCCACGAGCGGCGGCACGAGATCCCGGCACCCTCGTTCTACCTGCACATCCAGCCGGGCGAGTGCTTCGCCGGCGGCGGCATGTGGCATCCCGAGCCGGACGCGCTCAAGCGCATCCGCGCCTTCCTCGCCGACAACCCGGCCGCGTGGAAGCGCGCCACGCACGGCAAGGCGTTCCGCGAGCGCTTCACCTTCTGGGGCGAGTCGCTGAGCCGCCCGCCGCGCGGCTTCGACCCGAACCACGAGCTGATCGAGGACCTGAAGCGCAAGGACTTCGCCGCCGGCGAGGACTTCGACGAGGCCTTCGCCTGCTCGGCCGAGCTGCTGCCGTGGACGGTGGAGTGCTACAAGCGGCTGGCGCCGATGATCGACTACCTGTGCGCGACGCAGGAGCTGGAGTTCTAGCGCCCGCGACCCTGGCCAAGCCGGCCGGCCGCCGCGCCTCCTCTCCCCTCCGGGGAGAGGGAGCGGGGGTGTCGCGCCTGCTCCGGAACTAGCGGCGCGCCCCGCGCCTCGCGCCGCCCGACAGGTACGCGCCCACCGCGGCGCCCAGCAGCGCCGTGAAGCCCACGTACCAGGCCGGCGCCATCCGCCCGGCCCAGGCGGCGAACAGGCCGACCAGGCCCGCCGTGCCGGCGCCGAACACGGCATACGCCACGTTGTAGGCGAACGACACGCCGGAGAAGCGCACCGCCGGCGGGAACCGCTCCACCATCACCGCCGGCACCGTGCCGACCATGCCGACCAGGAAGCCGAGCGCGGCGTACAGCGGCAGGAAGTGCGCGCCGCCCGCGGCGAGGTCGGCGAACAGCGCCGCGGTGCCGAGCAGCAGCCCGAGCGAGCCCAGGCACAGCGCGCGGCCGCTGCCGATCCGGTCGGCCAGCGTGCCGAAGGCCACGCAGCCCAGCGCCAGCGCCGCCGAGGCCAGGCTGTTGCCGAGGAAGGCGCGCGGCGGCGCGATGCCGAAGCCCTTCTGCACCAGCGTGGGCAGCATCAGGACCAGCACCACGATCGCCGCGGTCAGCGTCCAGGTCGCCAGCATCGACAGCAGCACGGCGCCGCGGTGGCCGGCCAGCACCACGCGCAGCGGCAGCTCGCGGCTGAGCGCCTTGCGCTCGCGCAGCTCCACGAACACCGGCGTCTCGCCCAGCCAGCGGCGCAGCCACACCGCGACGAAGCCGAACGCGCCGCCGAGCAGGAACGGCAGCCGCCAGCCGCCGGCCAGCACCTCGGCCGGCGCGAGGTGGCGGTCGATCCACGCCGCCGCCAGCGAGCCGATCAGGATGCCCACGGTGAGCCCCGCGGTGAGGCAGCCGCAGGCGAAGCCGACGCGCCGGCGCGGCACGTGCTCGGCCACGAACACCCACGCGCCCGGCACCTCGCCGCCCACCGCGATGCCCTGCACGACGCGCATCAGCAGGAGCAGCAGCGGCGCCGCCACGCCGATCCTCGCGTACACCGGCAGCAGGCCGATCGCCAGCGTGGGCAGCGCCATCAGGAACACGCTGAGCGTGAACATGCGCTTGCGCCCCGAGCGGTCGCCGAAGTGCGCCATCACGATGCCGCCCAGCGGCCGCGCCAGGTAGCCGGCGGCGAAGATGCCGTACACCTGCGCCTGCGCCAGCCACGGCGCCGTGCCCTGCGGGAAGAACAGCTCGCTCAGCGGCAGCGCGAAGAACACGAACACCACGAAGTCGTAGAACTCCAGCGCGCCGCCCAGCGCGGCGAGCGCCAGCGTGCGCAGGTCGCGCGCGAGCAGCCGGTCGGCCGGGGCGGCGGCGAGCGGGACGGTATTCATCGGAACGGACGGCTCCCCGAAGGCGAAAGGCGTCACATTACCAAGCGTTGCCCCGCCCGGCTGCGGCGCTGCGGCATGCCCTTGTCACACGGCGGGGCTAGATTCCATGCGCCGCCGAATGGTTCCGAGGGGAGAGCCCGCGCGGCAGGCGGGCGCCGGTCGCGGCGCCCATCATCCGGTCGGCCTTCCTGCAGGGACGAGGTGGTTGGCTTTTCCGTCCGTTGCACGCGGGTCGGCTTCCAGCGCGGCGCAAGCCGCTCCGAGGGGAGAAACCAACGTGCGACGCATGACATGCTTGCTGTCCCTTGCCCTGGCCGCCGCCGGGGCGCAGGCCGCCACCGGCGTGGCCCTGGTCCACGGCACCGGCCACCAGACCGACGCCTACGACGACTACTGGCAGGCCGCCATGGTCGAGGGCATCCGCAACGGCCTCGCCGACCGCAACAACCTGCTGGTGGTCAACTGCGACTTCGACCAGTACATGTGGGACGACCGCGCGGCCGGCTGCCTGGCCACGCAGCTCGCCGGCTTCATCCAGAGCCGCAACATCGACCGCCTGATCGTCATCACGCATTCCAACGGCGGCAACGTGATGCGCTGGATCCTGTCCAACCCGACCTGGGACGCGCGCTACCCGGACATCATCCGGCGCATCGTCAAGGTGGACGCGATCGCGCCCTCCAGCGCCGGCACGCCGCTGGCCGACGCGGTGATCGCGGGCAACGTGTTCGAGAGCTCGCTGGGCTGGCTGCTCGGCTACAAGACCGACGCGGTGCGCCAGCAGCAGGTCGGCTGGATGGCCACCTACAACCAGCAGTACCTGCTCGGCACCGCGGGCCGGCCGGCGCTGCCGGTGCCGTTCCGCGACGTGGTCGGCACCGACGTGGCGTCCAGCCCGTTCAGCAGCCAGGCCTACTGCGGCGGCTACGCCGACAGCGTGGGGCTGGAGATCACCCAGAACTGGCTGAGCAGCTGCTCGGACGGCTTCATCGAGTGCACCAGCGCCGCGGCCGCCGGCAGCGTCTGGTTCCGCGACACGCAGCGCACCAGCGGCGGCCAGGTGCTCAACCACAACCAGAGCCGGCGCGCCTGCTTCGGGCTGGAAGCCACGCTCGCCAACGACATCCGGGGCTAAGCCATGCAGACACGGAACAAGCTCGTCCTCGCCCTCTGCGCGCTCGGCGCCGCCCTGCCCGCGCTGTCCGCCACCCGTGCCCTGCTGCCGCCGCAGGACGGCGACATGGTGCCCGCCACGCTGCTGCCGCGCACCACCGTCGCGCCGGCGGCGCAGGCCGTCGCGCAGCCGCGCGTGCATGTCGAACGCCAGCCGGTCAGCGTGAGCTGGCCGCTGCCGCGCGACGCCGCGCTGCAGGCGCGGCCGCAACCCTTCGCGCGCAGCAGCCGCGAATACTGGACCGACGTCTCCGCCACCGAACTGCAGCGCGGCGTCGAGCTGCCGCTGAGCGCACCCGGCGCGGTGATCCGCCTCAGCCCCGGCGACGGCACGGGCGGCCGCCTGCAGCCGTCGGCGGTGCGCCTGCGGCTGGGCAGCCGGACGCTGGGCGCCGACCAGGCGGCCAGCCAGCTCGCCGACGCCGCGTCGCTGCGCGCCGCCGGCATGGCCGTGCCGGACGCCACGCTGGTGATGAAGCTGCGCCCCGAGCTGGGCAGCGGCACGGCCACGCTGCAGGCGCCGACCGCCAGCGGCCGCTACGTGGTGCACGTGTTCGAGCCGCAGAGCGCCTTCAGCGTGACCGCGCGCGCCGACCGCGACGACCTGCTCGTCGGCCAGCGCCTGCACCTGCGCGTCGGCATGCAGGAGGGCGAGCGCGACCGCCCGCTGCAGGCCGCCGGCGGCTTCCTGCGCGCGCCCGACGGCAGCACCACCCTGCTCGACTACCGCCGCCAGCCCGACGGCAGCTTCGCCGCCGAGATCGCGCCCGCCGCCGTGCCCGCCACGCCGGGCCTGTGGGAAGTCCACAGCTTCACCGTGGGCGACGATGGCCAGGGCCACGCGGTGCGCCGCGACACCACCACCGTGTTCACCGCGGCGACGCCGGACGCGCGGCTCGACGGCGCGGCGGAGGTCCGCCGCGCGGCCGACCGCGGCCTCGACGTGCGCCTCGGCGTCGCCGCCGCATCGGCCAGCCGCTACGCGGCCTCCGCCGTGCTGTACGGCCGCGACGCGCACGGGCGGATGGTGCCGGCCGCCTACGCGCAGTCGGCCGCCTGGCTCGAACCGGGCAATGCCGCGCTGGTGCTGCACTACGACGCCGCCAGCCTGCGCGGCGTGGGAGCGCCATACGAGCTGCGCGACCTGCGCCTGCAGGACCAGCCGGCGATGGGCCTGGTCGAGCGCCGCGCGCTGGCGCTGCGCTTCGACGCGCCCTGAGCGGAGGGCCGCCGGCGCCGCGGCGCCGGCGGCCTCCCCGGCAGCCGCACCGGGGCGTCGCCGTTCTGCTAGCCTGCGCCGGCGGCGCATCCGCTGCGCCGCTGCGTTCCTGCTGTGCGTTTCGGCATTCCCTTCCACGTTGCAAGGAGAATCGCGATGGGCATGGGCAAGCGTTTGGCGGCCGAGTTCTTCGGCACGTACTGGCTGGTGACGGGCGGTTGCGGCAGCGCGGTGCTGGCCGCGGCGTTCCCGCAGCTGGGCATCGGCTTCGCGGGCGTGGCGCTCGCTTTCGGCCTCACCGTGCTGACCATGGTGTACGCGGTGGGCCACATCTCGGGCGGGCACTTCAATCCCGCCGTCACCGTCGGGCTGTGCGCCGGCGGCCGCTTCCCGGCGCGGGACGTGGTGCCCTACGTGATCGCGCAGGTGGTTGGCGCGATCGCCGCGGGCGCGGTGCTGTACGTGATCGCCAGCGGCAAGCCCGGCTTCGACGCCGCGGCCTCGGGCTTCGCCTCCGACGGCTACGGCGAGCACTCGCCGGGCGGCTACTCGATGCACGCGGCGATCGTCTGCGAGCTGGTGATGACCGCGTTCTTCCTGATCGTGATCCACGGCGCCACCGACAGGCGCGCGCCGGCCGGCTTCGCCGGCATCGCCATCGGCCTCGCGCTGACGCTGATCCACCTGATCAGCATTCCGGTCACCAACACCTCGGTGAACCCGGCACGCTCGACCGGCGTGGCGCTGTTCCAGGGCGGCTGGGCGGTGCAGCAGCTGTGGCTGTTCTGGCTGGTGCCGCTGGTCGGCGGCATCGTCGGCGGCCTGATCTACCGCTACCTGCTGGAACAGCGGCAGGACTGAGCCTGGATCCCGGGGCCCGGCCCGCGTGGCCGGGCCCCCACGAGGCGCCGGCATGAGCGAGGCGAACGACCTGCAGGATGTACGCGCCCGGCGAAGGACGCTCATGCGCGGCATGCCGGCCGCCGCGGCGATCGCCCTGCTGCTCTGGCTCGCCCTGCGCTACGGCCTGCCGCCGGTGCCGGGCATGCAGGCGTGGCCGGACCGGCTGTGGTACGCCGTCGGCTGCTGCTGCGTGTCGGTGCTGCTGTGCTTCGCGCCGGGCATCGAGGCCGTCGCCCACGAGCGCTTCGTCACGCCCGCGATGGATCCGCTGGCCGGCGCCGAATCGGCACGCATGAAGGTCAACCTGCGCTACCTGCAGAACACCCTGGAGCAGCTGCTGCTGTTCATCCCCGGCCTGCTGGGGCTGGCGCAGTACTGCGGGGACGGCGCATCGATGCGTGCGGTGACGGCGACCTCCGTCGTCTGGATCCTCGCCCGCTTCGCGTTCTGGATCGGCTACCACCGCGGGCCGCTGTCGCGGACGCCCGGCCTGGTCGGCATGGGGCAGAGCCTGCTGGTGCTGCTGTACGTGTCCGCGCGCTTCGCCCACGACGTGGCCGGCCCCGCCGGCGCGGCAGCGGTGCTCGGCCTGTTCGCCGGCATCGAGCTCTACCTGGTCTGGATCAACCGCGCGTCGCGCATCGCGCGCCTGGACTGAACGCGGCTCAGGCCTCGGCGAACGGGAACGCCAGCACGTCGGCGATGGCGTCGGTGCCGGCCAGGCACATCAGCAGGCGCTCCACGCCCAGCGCCACGCCGGCGCAGTCCGGCAGCGCGTCGAGCACGGCCAGCAGCCGCTCGTCGACCGGCACCTCGCGCAGGCCGCGCGCGCGCCGCCGCGCGTTGTCGCGCTCGAAGCGCGCGCGCTGCTCGGCGGCGTCGTTCAGTTCGTGGTAGCCGTTGGCCAGCTCGTGCGGGCCGAGATACAGCTCGAAGCGCTCGGCCACCGGAGGGTCGTCATGTCGGATGCGCGCCAGCGCGCACTGCGTGGCCGGGTAGTCGTGGATCACCGTGATGCGGTCGCGCGGGAACGCCGGCTGCAGCCTGTGGGTGAGCAGCAGGTCCAGCCAGTCGTCGCGGGTCAGGCCCTCCGGGTCGATGCTCCCGCGCAGCGGCGCGGCCAGCGTGCCGGTGTCCGCGCGCAGCGGGTCGAGGCCCAGCCCGTCGAGGAACAGCTCGCGGTAGCTCGTCACCCGCACTTCGGCGCGCCGCCCCACTAGAGCCAGCGCCTCGCGCACCAGCGCCACGGTCTCGTCCATCAGCCGCCGGTGGTCCCAGCCCACGCGGTACCACTCCAGCATGGTGAACTCGGGGTTGTGCCGCCCGCCGGCCTCGCCGTTGCGGAACACCCGGCCCAGCTCGTAGCAGTCGCCCAGGCCGGCGGCGAGCAGGCGCTTGAGCGGAAACTCCGGCGAGGTGCGCAGCCAGCGCTCGCGCGCGCCGGCGTCGACGTGGCCGCCGAAGGTCGTGCCGAAGCTCTCGATGTGCGGATCGGTGTTGCCGGCGGCGGAGAGGACGGGCGTCTCCACCTCCAGCACGCCGCGTTCGGCGAAGAAGGCGCGGACCAGCGTATACAGCCGCGCGCGCAGGCGCAGCGCGGCGAACGCCTCCCCGCTCACCTGCCGCCCTCGTGCTCGGCCAGCAGCGCCAGCAGCCGCGCCTCGTCCCACACCGGCACGTCCAGCTCCTTCGCCTTGTCCAGCTTGGAGCCGGCCTCCTCGCCGGCCACCACGAAGCTGGTCTTCTTCGACACCGAGCCGGCCACCTTGGCCCCCAGCGCCTCCAGCCGCTCCTTGGCCTGGTCGCGGGTGAGCGAGGCCAGCGCGCCGGTGAGCACCACGGTCTGCCCCGCCAGCGGCGCCCGCGCCGCCTTCGCGGCGGCCGGGATCGCGTCGAGCAGGCGCCGCATCGCCGCCTCCGCCTCGCGCAGCTCCTTCACCGCGCGGGCGTGCGCCAGGTGCGCGGCCAGCCCGGCGGCGGCGGCCTGCGGCAGGCCGGCGGTGATCCAGTGCGCCTCGCCACCCTCCAGCAGCCGGTCCAGCGTGCCGAAGTGCTGCGCCAGCAGCGCCGTGCTCTTGGGGCCGAGCTTGGGGATCCTCGCCGCGTCCAGCAGCACGCCGAGGTCGAGCTTCCCGCGCAGGCGCGGGTCGGGATCGCCCTCGTCGGCCAGCACGATGCCGGCGGCGAGCAGCGCGTCCACCACCTGCTGGTTGCCCTTCTGCGCGAAGAAGCCGGCGATGGAGCCGGCCACCTCGTCGCCGATGTCGGGCAGCACGCGCAGCACCGGCGCCGGCATGCTGCGCACGAATTCCAGCCGGCCCAGCCACGCGGCCAGCGTCCTGGCGGTGCTCTCGCCGATGTGCATGATGCCCAGCGCGTAGAGGAAGCGGGTGAGCGTGGTGCGGCGGCTGGCGTCGATGCCGGCGATCAGGTTCTCCGCCCACTTGGTGGCGATCTTGCCCTGCTTCACCGTCTCGGGCGTCGTCCCGTCGCGCTCGTCGGCACGGCGCTTCATTTCCAGGAAGTCGTCCAGCGCGAGCCTGTAGAGGTCGGCCGGCGTGTGCACGTAGCCGAAGTCCACCAGCGCGTCGACGAAGCGCGAGCCGATGCCCTCGATGTCCATCGCGCGGCGCGAGGCGAAGTGGATCAGCGCCTCCTTGCGCTGCGCCGCGCAGACCAGGCCGCCGGAGCAGCGGTAGGCCGCCTCGCCCTCCTCGCGCAGCAGCGCGGAGCCGCACACCGGGCAGTGCGCGGGCATGTGCCAGGGCCTGGCGTGCGGCGGCCGGTGCTCGGGCACCACGCGCACCACCTCGGGGATCACGTCGCCGGCGCGGCGCACGATCACCGTGTCGCCCACGCGCACGTCCAGCCGCGCCACCTGGTCGGCGTTGTGCAGGGTGGCGTTGGTGACGGTGACGCCGGCCACCTGCACCGCCTTCAGCCGCGCCACCGGGGTGGCGGCGCCGGTGCGGCCGATCTGGATCTCGATCGCCTCCACCGTGGTGGTCTGCTCCTGCGCCGGGAACTTGTGCGCCAGCGCCCAGCGCGGCGCGCGCGCCACGTAGCCCATCGCGCGCTGGCCCTCGTAGTCGTCCAGCTTGTAGACCACGCCGTCGATGTCATACGGCAGGCTGTCGCGCTTGGCGCCGATGCGCCGGAAGTAGGCGATCAGGCCGTCGAAGCCGCGCGCGGTGCCCACCTCGGACGACACCGGGAAGCCCCATTCGCGCAGCTGCGCCAGCGTCTCCGAGTGGGTGGGCGGCAGCCGCCAGCCGTCCACCTCGCCCACGCCGTAGGCGTAGAAGCTGAGCCTGCGCCGCGCGGTGACCGCCGGGTCGAGCTGGCGCAGCGAGCCGGCGGCGCCGTTGCGCGGGTTGGCCAGCGGCTTCTCGCCGTGCCGGCGGGCGTGCTCGTTGAACGCCTCGAAGTCCTTGCGCAGCATGATCACCTCGCCGCGCACCTCCAGCACGCGCGGCCAACCCTTGCCGCGCAGGCGCAGCGGGATAGCGCGCACGGTGCGCAGGTTGGCGGTGACGTCCTCGCCGGTGGCGCCGTCGCCGCGGGTGGCGCCCTGCACGAACACGCCGTCCTCGTAGCGCAGGCTGATCGCCAGGCCGTCCAGCTTGGGCTCCACCGAGAACACCGGCTCGCGCCGGTCCAGCGTCTGCTCGATGCGCCGCTCGAACTCGGCCACCTCGCGGAAGCGCGTGCGGTCGTCCTCGCCCGGCTGCTCGAAGGCGTTGTTGAGCGAGAGCATCGGGATCGCGTGCCTGACCTCGGCGAAGCCGCCCTGCGCGCGCGCGCCGACCCGGTGCGTGGGCGAGTCGGGCGTGGCCAGGGCGGGATGCTCGGCCTCCAGCGCCTCCAGCTCGCGCAGCAGGCGGTCGTACTCGGCGTCGGTGATGTCCGGGTCGTCGAGCACGTAGTAGCGGTGGTTGGCGTCCTCGATCCGCGCGCGCAGCCTGGCGGCGCGCGCCGCGACGGCGGCGGGAACGGGTGCGTCGGTCATGCG
This sequence comes from Fulvimonas soli, assembly GCF_003148905.1. Classification (GTDB taxonomy): domain Bacteria; phylum Pseudomonadota; class Gammaproteobacteria; order Xanthomonadales; family Rhodanobacteraceae; genus Fulvimonas; species Fulvimonas soli. The sequence goes on from NZ_QGHC01000004.1 coordinate 169,239, forward strand.
GGCTTCCTCATGCCGCCGAGTTTAGCGGCTGGGCGGCGCGGCATGGCGCCATCGCATCAGCGGGAGGCTCGGGCGCCCGCGCTGCAAACGCGGCGGCCAGGGAAGCCGCTGCCTCAACGTCGGCGCATCCGCCCGTCATTCCGGCGCAAGCCGGAATCCAGCGCCTTACGGTCCGGATGAATTCCTTCACTACTGGACCCCAGCCCCGGATCAGGTCCGCGGCCGGCTCTGCGCCGGGATGACGGATCATGCGGCGGCGCCAGGTCGTACCAGCCAGCCGATCAGCGGTGCAGCCTGCCCGCGGCCTCCGGCTGCCACTCCACGCCCACCACGCGCAGGCGGCGCAGGCGGCCGTCCGGCATCGGCCAGTCGATCTCCTGCCCGCGCGCCAGGCCCAGCAGCGCGCTGCCCACCGGCGCCAGCACCGACACCGTGCCCGGCGCGCCGGCCGCGGCGGGATAGACCAGGGTGACGGCGAGCTCGCCGCCCTGCCCGTCCTCGAAGCGCACGCGCGAGTTCATCGTGACCACGTCGGGCGGCATCGCCTCCGGCTCGCGCACCTCGGCCCGCTCCAGCTCGGCGCGCAGCCCCTCGTGCCGCGCCGCCTCGGCGGGCGGCAGGCGCTCCAGCAATGCCTCGATGCGCTCGACGTCGAGGCGCGACAGCACGATGGGTGGCAAGGTCATGCGCGGACTCCGGTACCGAAAAAGCGGCGCGCCGGACCGAGGCCCGGCGCGCGCGGAAGATGAAACCGCCCTGACTCTGGCCATGCCTGCCCGGGAATGCAAGCTGTCACAGCAGCTATCATGGGCGGGCCATGCCGGACGACTCCGCCTCCTCCCCCGTCGCCGCCGCATCCGCCGACGACGCGGCGGCGGTCGGCGCCGGCGCGCGCGGCTCCAGCCGCGGCCTGATCTGGCTGGTGGCCGCCGCGTTCTTCATGCAGGCGCTCGACTCCACCATCGTCAACACCGCGGTGCCGGCGATGGCCGAGGCGCTGGGCGTCACCCCGCTGGGCATGCGCACCGCGCTGACCAGCTACGTGCTGACCCTGGCGATCCTGATTCCCGCCAGCCCGTGGCTGTGCGACCGCTTCGGCACCCGGCGGGTGTTCGGCGCGGCGATCGCGGTGTTCGGCGTCGGCTCGCTGCTGTGCGGCATCTCGCAGAACCTGCCGCAGCTGGTGGCCTCGCGGGTGCTCCAGGGCATCGGCGGCGCCTCGCTGATGCCGGTGGGACGCTACGTGCTGGTGCGCAGCTTCGACAAGCGCGAGTTCGTGCACGTGATGGCCACGGTGGCCACCTTCGGCCTGCTCGGCTCGGTGCTGGGGCCGCTGCTCGGCGGCGCGCTGACCGAGTTCGCCTCGTGGCGGCTGATCTTCCTGATCAACGTGCCGGTGGGCGTCGCCGGGCTGTGGATGAACCAGCAGGACATGCCCGACTACCGGCTGGACCGCGCGCACCGCTTCGACTTCCTCGGCTTCCTGCTGTTCGCCGCGGCCTCCGCGCTGCTGCTCACCGCCTCGGAGCTGGTCGGCGGCGAGCGCGTGGTGTGGCGGCTGATCGGCGCCTGCGCGGCGCTGGCGCTGCTGTTCGGCGCGCTGTACGTGTGGCACAGCCGGCGCGCGCCGCACCCGGTGGCGGACCTGTCGCTGCTGCGCGTGCGCAGCGTGTGGGTGTCGCTGGCCGGCAACCTGTTCACCCGGCTGGGCGTGTCGGGCATGTTCCTGCTGCTGGTGCTGTTCCTGCAGGTCGGCTGCGGCTGGTCGCCGCTGATGGCCGGCCTGATGATGGTGCCGCAGGCGCTGGGCTCGATCAGCGCGAAGTGGCTGATCAACCGCGTGCTGGTGCGCTTCGGCTACCGCCGCCTGCTGCTGACCAACACGCTGGTGGTGGCCGTGCTGCTGGCCTCCTTCGCGCTGTTCGGGCGCGAGACGCCGATGTGGCTGATCGCGCTGCTGGTGTTCGTCTACGGCAGCTTCATGGGCATGCAGTACACCGCGATGAACACGCTGATCTACCACGATTTGGACATCCGCCACGCGGCGATGGCCTCGTCGATGGCCTCCACCGCGCAGTACCTGTCGATGAGCTTCGGCATCGCGCTGTCCACGCTGCTGATGGAGTCGCTGCTGCGGGGCCACGCGCACGAGGACTACATCGTGGCGTTCCGCTGGACGGTGCTGATCCTCGCCGCGATCACCGCCGGCGCCAGCCGCATCTTCAGCCAGCTGCGCCCGGACCGCCCGGCGACCGCCGCCGCCCGCGCCGCCTGACGGTTCGCCCGCTGCGGCGCGGCGTGTAGGATCGGGCGGACGCCCCCGCCCGACGGTCCGAGATGCACCACGCCAGCGACATCCTGCTCACCCTGTTCATCGTCTTCGTGGCCGCCCAGGTGGGCGGCGAGATCGCGCAGCGCCTGCGGCTGCCCGGCGTGGTCGGCGAGATCGCCGCCGGCGCGGTGGTCGGCCCCTCCGTGCTCGGCTGGATCACGCCCGGGCAGATCGCCACCGGCACGCCGCTGGACGTGCTGGCCGAGATCGGCGTGGTGCTGCTGCTGTTCGCGGTGGGCCTGGAGACGCGGCTGGAGGACCTGAAGCGCGTGGGCAAGGCCGCCTTCCTGGTCGGCGTGCTGGGCGTGCTGGTGCCGTTCGGCCTGGGCGGCCTGTGGGCGCATGGCAGCGGCTTCGACTGGAGCAAGTCGCTGTTCGTGGCCGCCGCCTTCGTCGCCACCTCGGCCGGCATCACCGCGCGCGTGCTGCAGGAGCTGGGTGCGCTGCAGCGCACGGAGAGCAAGGTGATCCTCGGCGCCGCGGTGATCGACGACATCCTCGCCATGCTGCTGCTCGGCGTGGTGGTGTCGCTGCAGGGCGGCGGCGGCCTCGACCTGTCGCACCTGGCAATGGTGCTGGCCGGCGCGGTGGGCTTCATCGCGGTGATCGGCCTGGGCGGCGCGCGGGTGATGCGCTGGAACTCCGCCTGGCTGGACAAGCCGCAGAGCCCGCACTCGGCACTGGCCATCGTGCTGGCGCTGTGCCTGGGGCTGGCCTACGTCTCCACGCTGTTCGGGCTGGCCGCGATCATCGGCGCCTTCCTCGCCGGCATGATCGCCTCGGAGACGCGCCAGCAGCACGCGCTGGAGCAGCAGACCCGGCCCCTGCTGGCGCTGCTCACGCCGTTCTTCTTCGTCGTCACCGGCAGCAAGATCGACCTGCGCCAGCTGGCCAGCCCGGATGCCCTGCTGGCGCTGGCGGCCGTCACCGCCATCGCCATCGTCTCCAAGCTGGCCGGCGGCTTCCTCGGCGCGCTGTCGCTGGGCCGCCGCGGTGCCACCATCGTCGGCTTCGGCATGGTGCCGCGCGGCGAGGTGGGCGTGGTGATCGCCAGCCTGGGCCTGGCCGCGGGCGTGTTCAGCGACCGCACCTATGCGCTGATCGTGGCGATGTCGCTGCTCACCGCGATGGTGACGCCGCCGGTGCTGGCGTGGCTGCTGCGGCGGTATCCGGCAGCTGGGGGTGCGGAGAGGATGGGATAGGCCGCAATACGAGGTTCCGGGCGTTCGCGCCTGCCTCGCTCCGCATGACCTTCCGGCGTCATTCCAGCGAAAGCCGGAATCCAGTCGAGTAACCGTGCGAAGCACGCAAAACCTGATTCGAGTGCTGCGCACGACGTATTTCACTGGATTCCAGCTTTCGCTGGAATGACGGCTGGAGTGTCCGGCTTCCGGGAAAGCGTCCGCACCCGGAGACATGCCCAAAAAGAAAGGCGCCGTCGCCGGCGCCTTTCCCCCTAAGCGGACAGGAACCGCGAAGCCCCCGCCTCACAGCTCGATGCAGTCGAACCTCCGGTCCGCATCCACGTCCTCCTCGTAGTTCACGTCGTCGCGGCCGAAGCCGAACAGCCTGAGGAAGTCGTGCTTGTAGCCGGCGTAGTCCGTCAGCTGGTTGAGGTTCTCGGTGGTCACCGTGGGCCACAGCGCCTTGCAGGCGTCCTGCACGTCCTCGCGCAGCTCCCAGTCGTCCAGGCGCAGGCGGCCTTCCTCGTCGGTCTGCGGCGGCTGGCGGTCCTTGCGGTAGAGGCGGTCGCGGAACAGGCGGTTGATCTGCTCGATGGTGCCCTCGTGGATGCCCTTCTCCTTCATGATGCGGAACACCATCGAGACGTACAGCGGGATCACCGGGATCGCCGCGCTGGCCTGGGTCACCACCGACTTCATCACGCCCACGTAGGCGTGCAGGCCCTCGGCCTTGTGCTTCTCGGTGAGCTGCTTCGCCGTGTTGTCCAGGTGCTGCTTGGCGCGGCCCAGCGTGCCGTGCCAGTAGATCGGCCAGGTGATCGAGGTGCCCACGTAGCTGTAGGCGATGGTGACGGCGTCCTTCGCCAGCACGCCGGCGGCGGAGAGCGCGTCGATCCACAGCGCCCAGTCCTCGCCGCCCATCACCTTCACGGTGTCCTCGATCTCCTTCCCGGTGGCCGGCTCCACCGACACCTGCACCACGGTGTCCTTGTTGGTGTCGATCGAGGTGGCGGTGAACGTCTCGCCTATGGTCTTGAGCGAGGAGCGCACCACCTCGCCGGTGCCTGGCATCTTGCGCACGGGCGAGGCCAGCGAATAGACCACCAGGTCCACCTGGCCGCCCATCTCGTTCCTGATGATCTCGATGGCCTTGGCGCGCGTCTCGTCGGCGAAGGCGTCGCCGTTGATCGACTTGCTGTACAGCCCCGCCTGCTTGGCGAACTTGTCGAACGCGGCGGCGTTGTACCAGCCGGCGGTGCCGGTCTTGGTCTCGCTGGAAGGCTTCTCGAAGAACACGCCCAGCGTGGCGGCGCCGTAACCGAAGGCGGCGGTGATGCGCGAGGCCAGGCCGTAGCCGGTGGACGCGCCGATCACCAGCACCCGCTTCGGGCCCTCGCCCAGGTCGCCCTGGGCCCTGGTGATCTCGATCTGTTCCAGCACGTTCCGCTCGCAGCCCACCGGATGGGCCGTCGTGCAGATGAACCCGCGCACCTTGGGATTGATGATCACGCGATGACTCCTGGCAGCATGAGCAAACCGCGATCTTAACGCGCGCGGCGGGCCATGCGCTGCCGTAGGGATCGCAGGCTGTGCCGGGGTCGCGCAGTCCACCCGGCTGTCCCTTGCCGGACGCCGCTTCAGCCCCAGAGGCGCCACCATCGTCGCGGCCTTGCCGGCTTCCGCCTCGCGGAAGGGAGCGCGTCCGGCATCGATGCGTTCGCCGCGGCGACGATGGCTCGGTTGAGCCCGTCGTAGAGGGCCTCGGAAAGCCGTTCGTAGGTGGCCTGCAGGCCCTCCTCGAATCCCAGGTCGTTCCACGACCCCATGCCGCCGAACACCCAGGCCGGCTGCGCCGCCGCCAGCAGCTGTGACGCAGGCAACGGGAGCCACGGCGCCTCGCACAGGTCAGCGTGGAACAGCTCCCGCGCCGGCACGGGCGAGTCCAGCCGATCCAGGGCGTTCTCGAAGGCGCCGGCGAAGCCATCCAGCTTCCGTTCCCGCGCAAAGGCCGCAGTCGCGGACAGGCTGCCGGCCAACGTCCGCTTCAACGCTTCCAGGTCGATCGGAGGCAAGCCTGCGATCGGCTGGTTCCTGGCGACCCTGCCATAGGTTACCTGCCAGACCTTCCGGTCGGGATGGTTGCGGTCGCCGACCTTCCAGCGTCCTTGCCAGTGATCCGCGCCGGTTTCCCCGAGCGCTTCGAGATGCCATAAGCCGCCACCGCCCACGAAGCCGGCGAGCATGCGGTCGGGGATCTTGCCGCCGTCGACGGCGGTTCCATCCGTAGGCGCATGCATCAGCCTCAAGGCGTGCGTCCCGTTTTCCCTGAGTCGATGCAGCCAGGCCAGCGGATCGGGGGCGAACGCCGTTTCCTCCCATCCGGCCGCCCCGCGCCTCGCATCGACGAACCTGACGAATTCGCAGAAATTCATCGTGCTCGGGGGAAAGGGCGCCGCATCATCGACGGCACCCGCCAGGAATCCGTTGCCATGGACTACGAGCGCGGCCAACTGCGCGATGGTTCCTTGCATGAGAGCTCTCCCTAAAGTCTTGTTTCCCGATCCCGCTTTCTGTGCTGTCCCCGCTGGATCGGCCAAGCACGGCGCGGCAAGCGTTCAATCGCGGTCCGGCACCAGCCCGATCGCCAGCTGCATCCTGCGGATCTCCGGATTGGACATGAAGGCGCGCCAGACCAGGCCGGTGCGGCCGTTCTCGATCATCACCGCCTGCGGCGCCTGGTTGAGGCCCATGGCGATGCCGGAGTACCAGTTCACCTGCTCGTTGAAGGCGTCGCGGAAGCCGTAGATGTCCCACAGCTGCGCGCCGAGGTCGCGGTACCAGTGGCGGATCGCCGCCAGCGAGGCCGCGGGCGTGTAGGCGTAGGCGCTCACTGCGCCGGTGGGCGCGAGGGTGCCGTCGTCGGTGAGGAAGGGCTTGTACTCGTGGTACTCGTCGTCGGGGCCGTCCACCGCGGTCAGGCCCCAGCTGTCGGCGCCGTAGCCCTTGAAGTGGCCGGGGTTGGCCTCGGCGTACTTGCGGCTGACCCGCGACTGGTCGCGGTTGCTCGAGAAGTAGTTGGAATAGCGGTCGCGCACGCCGCGCGGGTCGTAGCCCAGGTACGAATAGTGGGTGAAGAACAGCGGCCCGGGCGAACCCGGCGAGGTGGCGGTGGGCGGGTAGTAGGTCTGCGTCAGCCGGATGCCGTAGTAGTCGTGCGGCACGCCGTAGGGCTCGCCGGTGCCCTCGCGCGTGTAGCCGGTCCGGTAGATGCCGGGCGGCGACGGATGGGTCGGCGAGGCGATCGCCAGCAGGTAGGCGATCATCACCTCGTTCCAGCCCTGCAGCCGGTTGGCGATGTGGAAGCCGTAGTTGGGCGACCAGTGCCAGTACAGCGCGTCGCGCCTGGCGGTGGCGCGGAACCAGTCCCAGTCCACGCCTTCCCACAGCCGGGTGATGCGCGCGCGCAGCTCGCGCTCCTCGGGCGTGTCGCGCGTGTAGTAGCCGCGCGCGGCGAGCAGGCCCTGCATCAGGAACGAGGTCTCGACCAGGTCCGCGCCGTCGTCGTAGATCATGAACAGCGCCACCGCGCGCCCGGTCCGGCCGCTGATGAAATGCGGCCAGGCGCCGTGGAAGCGGTCGGCGCGGGCCAGGAAGCCGGTGATCTTCAGCATGCGGTCCACCGCCTGCTCGCGCGTGATGAAGCCGCGCTCGGCGGCCACGATCATCGCCATGATGCCGAAGCCGCTGGCGCCGGTGGCGATCACGTCGTCGTCGCCCGGCTGCGACTCGCGCGCCATGCCGGAGTTCGGCTCGGCCGCGTCCCAGTAGTAGCGGAAGCTGGCCTCCTGCACCATCGTCAGCAGCTCGTCGTCGCTCATCGGATGCGTCGCGGCGTCGGCCTCGTTCGACGGCGGCGACTCGGCCAGCGCCGAGGTGCGCGCCGACACCTTGTACGCCGCCTTCGCGTGCGGGTCGCCAAGGTAGTCCGAATAGAGGCTCACGCCGTAGCGCTGCACGCCGACCGGCTTCCACGCGCCGCCGTTCAGGGAACGGTAGACCACGTACTGCGCCACGTCCGGGTCGGCCACGCCGTCCCATTGCAGCAGCACGTGCCGCTCGTAGCCGCGCGCCCGCAGCCGCGCGGGCGCCGGCGGCGGCGTGGCGGAACCGGCGTCCGCCTGGATGCGCAGGTCGTCCAGGTACAGCGTGTGCGCCTTGCCGTTCGCCGCGCCCTGCGAGAACACCACCGCGCCGAGGCGGCGCGGGTCGAACGGCTCGGCGGAATCGGCCTTGAAGCTGGTGAGCGGGATGCGCACGCGGGTCCATCGCCGGGCGGGGATCGCCCCGCTGAAATCCGCCAGCGGCCGCGGCGCGGTGTGCGCGACGTCCAGCCCGAACAGGCGGCCGCCGCGCTCGGTGGCGACCAGCGCGATGCGCGGCAGGTCGGCCGCGGCGATGCCCTCCTCGCTCCACAGCCACAGGTACAGCGTGTCGCCCGCCCACAGCGTGTCGCGGTTGCGCCAGCGGTAGACGTTGATCCGCGCGTCCCAGGCGCCGTTTGGCGCGGACCGCCAGGCCAGCTTCAGCGCGTTCGGCCCGCTGACGTACTGCTCGGTCGTCACCGGCAGCTTGCCGTCGACCAGCGCCAGCGTGCTGGGCGCGGTGATGGCGCCCTCGCTGTAGGGATAGGAACCCGCCGCCAGGCTGGTGTCGAAGAACACCTCGTTCGAGTAGTGCTGGTCGGCGTGCGCGGGCACGGCCAGCGCCAGGAACACCAGCAAGGCTGCGGGCAAATGCAGACACGGGAAACGCATGGAAGGCGGCCTCTGCGGACGCGGTCGGCAAGACGAAGGCCAACGGTGCCACCGTACCCATGCGACGGCAAGCCGAACGCGAAAGCATGGCGTGGCAACGGGAAGCCCTTGCAGATGCGCCCATTGACGTCCGCTTCAGCGAAATGCAGCCAGAGTGCGGCTTTCGCTGCCGGAGTCCCCGCATGAAAATCCAGACTCTTTCCCTGCTCTGCCTGCTGGCATTGGCCGGCTGCCACGCCCACCGCGACGACGCTTCCACCGCGGCCTCCACGGGTGCCAAGGCGGACAAGTCCAGCGAGAAGACCCGCGACAGCCTGATGGACAGGAGCATGCAGGTGCAGGACCAGCACTGGGCCAGCAACCCGGCCGGCACAAGCTCCGCCGCCGCGCCTGCCGCGGCATCGAGCAGCAGCTCCGCAATCCATGCCGGCGCCACGCCGGCGACGATGGACAGTCCGGCGGCAACGAAGCACTGAGGCTGGCTTCTTCGATACGGCTTGCCGGCTCACGCGAGAGCCTCATGGCGAAGCCATCAAGCACGTCACCCTGAGCTTGGACTCCTTGCTCTTTGGATGCCAAGCGCGTCGGGTCGATGCCCGAGGCACGCCACCTTCCGCTAGTTTGATTCAACGAGAGCCGAAGGCGGGACCAGCCCTTTTCACGAAACTTGGCGGAGAGAGTGGGATTCGAACCCACGGAAGGTTTGACCCTTCGCCGGTTTTCAAGACCGGTGCCTTAAACCGCTCGGCCATCTCTCCGATCGCATGGTTGCCGGCGCGCTCGGCGCACCGCTTCGCTGGCTTGCCCGGCGGCTTCCCTGTCTTCCGCTTTTCGGCTCAATAGCCGTGCCCTTGGCCTCATCGCCACCGCGGCACTGGATTCCCGCCTCCGCGGGAATGACGTCCCGGGACATGCCCACGCATCCTAGCAAGGATGGACGGCATCGTCGCGGCCAGCGGCCCACGCCGCAGTCGCCGTCCTCAGGCGATCGCCTCCAGGCCGCCCATGTACGGGCGCAGCGCCTCGGGCACGGTGATCGAGCCGTCGGAGTTCTGGTAGTTCTCCATCACCGCGATCAGGGTGCGGCCCACGGCGAGGCCGGAGCCGTTCAGGGTGTGCACCAGCTCCGGCTTGCCGGTGTCCGGGTTGCGCACGCGGGCCTGCATGCGGCGGGCCTGGAAGTCCTCGCAGTTGGAGCAGGAGCTGATCTCGCGGTAGGCGCCCTGGCTGGGCAGCCACACTTCCAGGTCGTAGGTCTTGGCCGCGGCGAAGCCCATGTCGCCGGTGCACAGCAGCACCTTGCGGTACGGCAGGCCGAGCTTCCTGAGCACGGTCTCGGCGTGGCCGACCATCTCCTCCAGCTGGGCGTAGGAGTCGGCGGCGCGGGCGACCTGCACCATCTCCACCTTCTCGAACTGGTGCTGGCGGATCATGCCGCGCACGTCGCGGCCGTAGCTGCCGGCCTCGGCGCGGAAGCACGGGGTGTGCGCGGTGAGCCGCAGCGGCAGCTCGGCGGCGTCGAGGATGCTGTCGCGCACGAGGTTGGTCAGCGACACCTCGGCGGTGGGGATCAGGTAGCGCTTCGACTCGCCCACCTGGGTGGCGAACAGGTCTTCCTCGAACTTGGGCAGCTGGCCGGTGCCCTGCATGGTGTCGGGGTTGACCAGCAGCGGCACGTTGCATTCCAGGTAGCCGTGCTCGCGGGTGTGCAGGTCGAGCATGAACTGGGCGAGCGCGCGGTGCAGCCGGGCCAGCTGGCCGCGCAGCACGGTGAAGCGCGCGCCGGAGAGCTTCGCGCCGGCCTCGCCGTCCAGCCAGCCGTGGCGGGCACCGAGGTCGACATGGTCCTTCACCTCGAAGTCGAAGCGGCGCGGCTCGCCCCACTTCAGCACTTCCCGGTTGTCGTGCTCGTCCCTGCCCCGCGGCACGGACTCGTGCGGGAGGTTGGGGATGCCGAGCGCGATGCCCGCGAGCCGGGCCTGCACCTCGGCCAGCGCCTGCTCGTTGGCCTTGAGCCTGTCGCCGATGCCGGCGACCTCGGCCATCAGCGGCGCGACGTCCTCGCCCCTGGCCTTGGCCTGGCCGATCGCCTTGGAACGGGTGTTGCGCAGGTTCTGCAGCTCCTGCGTCTCGGTGGCCAGGCGCTTGCGCTCGTTCTCGAGCGCCTCGACCGCGGCCACGTCGAGCGCGTAGCCGCGCGTCTCCGCCAGGCGGGCGGCGGTTTCGGCGAGTTGGCCGCGCAGCAGCACCGGGTCCAGCATGGTCGTTCCTTGCAAGCGGATAAGACCGGAATTATCGCGGCGGCGACCGCGGCCGCGCAAATGCGCCACGTTGCGCCGACGCCGCCTGCACATGCCGCCGCGCAGGCTGGCGCATGCCCCCGATGCCAGGCCGTTCCGCAATGCCGATGCACCGACTCCTCCGGCCCGCGATGGCGAGTCTGCTCGCGCTCTCCCCGGTTCCCGCGCCGGCGGCCGGGCCGTCGCTCGATTTCTCCGGCGCGGCGCCCGGCACGAACCTGCCGGCCGGCTGGACGCGCTACGCCATGTCCCGCCACAAGCCGCCCGCCGCGGTGACGGTGGAAGCGATGGACGGCCGCAGCGTGGTCCACATCGCGGCCGACCGCGGCGCCGGCGCCATCGCGCACCGCTTCGACGCGCCGGCGCAGTCCACCCTGCGCTGGCGCTGGAAGATCGACCGCACCGTGGCCAAGGGCGACCTGGGCAAGAAGGCGGGCGACGATTTCGCGGCGCGCGTCTACGTGTTCTTCGACGTGCCCCGCAGCCAGCTCACCTTCGGCCAGCGCATGAAGCTGGCGCTGGCGCGCGACTTCACCGGCCAGGACCTGCCCGGCGCGGCGCTCTGCTACGTGTGGGACAACCGCCACCCCGTCGGCACCGTCGCGCCCAACCCGTTCTACGCGCCGGTGCGCACCATCGTGGTCGAGAGCGGCGACGCCAGGGCCGGCCAGTGGCAGGCGGAAACGCGCGATCTCGCGGCGGATTTCCGCAAGGCGTTCGGCACGCCGGCGCCGCGGATCACCGGCATCGCCATTGCGGCGGACACCGACAACACCCGCTCGCAGGCCAACGCCTGGTTCGCCGACCTCGCGCTGGAGCCGGCCGCCACGCCGTGAGTGCCCGGCGGGGCGGCCGTTCCGGCCCGACCAACCCGCCGCCCGCTCGCGCCTGCGGCGGGCATTCGCCGCGCGCTCAGCGTGCCGCGCGGCGTTCGCTCCAGCCGATCCACCAGGCCATCGCGGCGCCGGCCAGCAGCCAGCCGACCACCTGCTCGACCAGCGCCGCCAGGGTGAAGTCGCCGGGGAAGCGGTACCAGGTCCAGTACGGCACCTGGACACCGAGCCAGGCGAACAGCGCCGCCGCCAGCGCCAGGCCCAGGCGCTGGCGGAACGTCAGCGCGGCCAGCGTCATCACGAAGGCCAGCGCCAGCGCGGCCAGCGTGTTGGAGAGCCACTGGTGGAACAGCTGCCGGCCCATCCGGGTCATGTCCTTGCCGCGCGGCTGGTAGATGATCCAGGCGTAGGGCGAGGCGGAGCTCTTGTCGCTGTAGGCCTGCACCGCCGCCCGGTCGCCCATCTTCTCCGGCCCCAGCCAGGGCAGGACGTACACGCCGGGATCGTCGCCCAGCCCCTCGTGCAGGACGCCCAGCACCTTGTCCTCGGCCGCCGGCGGGCGCAGCCCGACGTTGCCCAGCCCGAGCGCCGTGTGGGCGATGGCGCCCCACAGGAACACCACGATGCCGCCGACGATGCCGGCGATGAATACGCGCATGACACATCCTCCCCTCCGAGGCGTGCCGCGACTCTAGGCCCGCGCCGCCGCGGCGGCAAGCCGGCCGGGCGGCCTAGCCGCCGCGCGCCTTCCGCCGCGCCTCGCGCAGGGCGGCGAGCTTCTCGCGCAGCTTGGCCTCCAGCCCGCGCTCGGTCGGCTCGTAGAACACCGTGCCGTCCAGCGCGTCGGGCAGGCACTGCTGGTCCAGCGCCACGCCGCCGGCGACGTCGTGGTCGTACTGGTAGCCCTTGCCGTAGCCCAGTCCCTTCATCAGCCTGGTCGGCGCGTTGCGCAGGTGCATCGGCACCTCCAGCGTGCCGGTCTCGCGCACCGTGGCGCGCGCCGCGTTGTAGGCCTGGTAGGCGGCGTTGCTCTTGGGCGCGACGGCCAGCCAGAGGGCGAGCTGCGCCAGGCCCAGCTCGCCCTCCGGCGAGCCCAGCCGCTCGTAGGTGTCCCAGGCGTCCAGCGCCATGCGCCAGGCGCGCGGCTCGGCGAGCCCGACGTCCTCCACCGCCATGCGGGTCATGCGGCGGGCCAGGTACAGCGGGTCGCAGCCGCCGTCGAGCATGCGGCACAGCCAGTACACCGCGGCGTCCGGGTCGGAGGAGCGCACCGACTTGTGCAGCGCCGAGATCTGGTCGTAGAACTGCTCGCCGCCCTTGTCGAAGCGGCGCGTGCGGTCGGCCAGCACCTGCTCCAGCGTGGTCTCGCCGATGCGGCCGTCCTCGGCCAGCTCGCCGGCGATCTCCAGCAGGGTGAGCGCGCGGCGCACGTCGCCGTCGGCGGCCTGCGCGATCAGGCGCAGCGCGGATTCGTCCACCGAGAGGCGCAGCCCGCCCAGCCCGCGCTCCCCGTCGTCCAGCGCGCGGTGCAGCGCCGCGACGATGTCGTCGGCCGAGACGGCCTCCATCACGTGCACGCGGCAGCGCGAGAGCAGCGCCGAGTTCAGCTCGAACGAGGGGTTCTCGGTGGTGGCGCCGACGAAGATGATGACGCCCTTCTCGATGTGCGGCAGGAAGGCGTCCTGCTGCGCCTTGTTGAAGCGGTGCACCTCGTCCACGAACAGCACGGTGCGCCGCCCCTGCGCGAAGTTGGCCTCGGCCTCGGCCAGCGCCTTGCGCACCTCCGGCAGGCCGGACAGCACGGCGGAGACGGCGCGGAAGTCGGCGTCGGCGTAGCGCGCCACCAGCAGCGCCAGGGTGGTCTTGCCGCAGCCGGGCGGGCCCCACAGCACCATCGAGTGCACGCGGCCGGCCTCCAGCGCGCGGCGCAGCGCCTTGCCGGGACCGAGCAGGCGCTGCTGGCCGACGATCTCGTCCAGCGTGCGCGGGCGCATGCGCTCGGCCAGCGGCTTGAGCGCGTCGGGCTCGGGGAACAGGCCGGCGTCCCGGGGAGTGAACGTGGAGGGCATCGCGGCATGATAGGACAGGATGCCGCAGGCGGCGCCGCCGCGCTTGCACACGGCGGCGCGGAGCACCCGCTATCATGCGTCCCCAGCGGCGCAGGGGCCGCGGCGGGGTGACGGCATGGCGAGAAGGCAAGCTTCCCTGGGACGGTTGAGGATGGCCGCCTCCGCGCTTCCCGTCGCCCGCCCTTCTTCCCGCCAGCCATGAGCCGCCGCATGCGCCGCCTCTCCGGCTGGCTCGCCCTGCTCGTCTTCCTGCTTTGCGCGCTGCCGTCCGGCGCGACGGGCGCGGACGACCCGTGGGAGCCGTTCGACACGCCCTGGTTCGACCGGCTGGGCATCGCCGACGGCCTGCCGCACTCGATCACCACCGCGGTGGTGCAGGACCGCCAGGGGCTGGTCTGGATCGGCACGATGGGCGGGCTGGTGCGCTACGACGGCTACCGCCTGCAGGTCTTCGCCGACGTCGCCGGGCGCGCGCCGGGCCTGCCCGACGCCTACGTGCGCTGCCTGCTCGCCCTGCCCGACGGCGGCCTGCTGATCGGCACCAACGCCGGCGGCCTGAGCCGCTTCGACCCGGCCGGCAACCGCTTCCGCAACTACCCGGTCGGCGACGGCGGCACCGTCGACCGCAAGATCTACGCCCTGGCGGACGACGGCGGGCACGGCGTGTGGATCGCCACCGAGCACGGCCTGGACCACCTGGACCTGGCCAGCGACCGCATCGAGCACGTCGCCACCGGCGACGGCCCCGCCCCGCGCAGCTTCAGCGTGCTGCAGGACCGCGCGGGCAACCTGTGGCTGGGCAACAACGCCGGGCTGTTCGTGCGCCGGGCCGGCACGCGCGAATTCGTGCGCCCGCCGCGCCCGCGCGAGGAGAGCGTGGCGATCGTGCTGGCCGACCAGATCTGGGCCCTCCGCGAGGACCGCGAAGGCCGCCTCTGGGCGGGCAGCGTGCAGGCCGGCGCGGCCTGGCGCGACCCGGACGGCGGCTGGCACGCCGTCCCCGGCTTCAGCGGCTACCAGGCCGATCACGCGCGGCGCGCCACCGTGCGCGACTTCCAGGAGCTCGCCTCGGGCACGATGTGGATCGCCACCGACGGCAGCGGCGTGCTGGCCTACGCGCCCGGCGCGGCGGCGGTGCGCGAGATCGGCCACGACACCGCGATGCCGTCCTCGCTGCCGGGCGACTCCGTGCGCGCGCTGATGCTGGACCGCTCGGGCAACGTCTGGGCCGCCACCGACCTGGGCGTAGCGCACACCCACCCGGACGCGCGCACCGCCTTCGCGCTGCTGCCGTCGATGCGCGAGGCCCACGCGCTGGCCAACACCAACGTGCGCGGCATCTACGTCGACCGGCGCAAGCGCATCTGGCTGGGCCTGAGCGCGGGCCGCATCGACGTGATCGACCTGGCGGCCGGGCAGATCCGCCACCTCGAGCTGGACGGCAGCCAGCGCCGCCGCGACGTGCAGGCGTTCGCCGAGACGCCGGACGGCGCCATCTGGGTCGGCACCCAGGGGCTGGCGCGGGTGGACCCGGACAGCCTGGCCGTGCAGGACTCCGTCCTGCCCGCGCTCGACGACGCGCCGGTGCTGCACCTGCTGGCCGACGGCGAGCGCCTGCTGATCGCCACCTACGACGGCGCCTACCGCTACGACCTGCGCACGCGGGCGCTGCAGCACCTGGAGCACGCCGAGCGCGATCCCGGCAGCCTGGCCGGCAACACCGTGCGCAGCATCGCGCGCGTCGGCGGCGCGATCTGGTACCTGACCGGCCGCGGCATCAGCATCGCCGCCGACGCCGGGCAGGATCGCGGCTTCGTCAACCTGGCGGCGCGGCCGGGCGATCCGCATTCGCTGCCGGCCAACCCGGTCAGCTCGGTCGCGGTCGATCCGGCCGGCCGGGTCTGGGTCGGTACCGCCGGCGGCCTGGGCCTGCTCGACGCGCCCGCGCCGCCGTACCGCTTCCGCCGCTTCGGCACTGCCGACGGGCTGGACAGCGACAACGTCAACGCCGTGCTGTCCGACGACCGCGGCAACCTCTGGCTGAGCCTGCCCAACGGCATCGCGATGATCGACGGCGCCAGCCATGCCGTGCACACCCTGGGCATCCGCGACGGCCTGCGCATCCCCAGCTACATCTACGCCGCCGCCACGCGCGCGCCGGGCGGCGAGCTGCTGTTCGGCGGCCTGGGCGGCCTGACCGTGATCCGCCCCGGCTGGCAGCCGCCGCCGGTCCCCGACGCGCCGCTGGCGGTCAGCCAGGCGGTGGTCAACGGCGCGCCGCTGCCGTTCGGCCAGCTGCCGCGCCCGGGCGACACGCTCACGCTGGCGCCGCGCAAGCGCAGCCTGCGCGTGGACTTCGCCCTGCTCGACTACCAGGCGCCCTCCGAGACGACCTACAGCTACCGCATGGAGGGCTTCGACGAGGGCTGGATCGAGATGCCCCGCGGAAGCCTGCCCAGCGCCATCTACACCAACCTGCCGCACGGCGAGTACACGCTGCGGCTGCGCGCGCAGACGCGCGGCATGCGGCCGCGCACCGTCGAGACCGCCTTCAGCGTGCGGGTGGAGCCGCGCTGGTACGAGACCGCCGCGGCGCGGCTGGTGGCGGTGCTGCTGCTGTTCCTGCTGGTCGTCGGGCTGGTGCAGCTGCGCACGCTCTACCTGCGCCGGCAGGCGCGGCAGCTGCAGCGCCAGATCGACATGCACACGCACGAGCTGCTGGAAGCCAACCGCCGGCTGGACGAGCTGGCCAGCACCGACGAGCTGACCGGCGCCTGCAACCGCCGCCGCTTCCTCGAGCTGGCCGAGGGCATCCGCCAGACCGCGCAGGACGGGCACGCCTGCATGGCGCTGCTGGACCTGGACCGCTTCAAGCGGATCAACGACACCTACGGCCACCTGGCGGGCGACGCGGTGATCCGCGGCGCGGCCCGGAGCATCCTGCGCCAGTGCCGCGCCGGCGACCTGGCCGGCCGCTACGGCGGTGAGGAGCTGGTGGTGTGCCTGCCGGACTGCGCGCTGGCGGACGGCATGGCGATCGCCGAGCGCATCCGCGCCAGCCTGGCCGCCGGCGGCATCGCCCACGGCGGCCAGACGCTGGCGGTGACGGCCAGCATCGGCGTGGCGGCCTACCGCAAGGGCGAGAGCCTGGCGCAGTGGCTGTCGCGCGCCGACGGCGCGCTGTACGAGGCCAAGCGCGCCGGGCGCAACCGCTGCGTCGCGGCGCCGTGACGGCGCGGCGCCTTCACCGCGCCATCGCGCGGTGCCGGTAGATCGCGTAGCCCAGCCCGACCAGGCCGGTGAGCGCGGCCGGCGCCAGCAGCACCCGCTCCTGCAGCCAGGCGAAGCCGACCGCGCCGGCGGTCGCGCCGATGATGAAGTTGGTCGCCACCAGCAGGCAGACGTGGATGCGCAGCATGTCCACCTCCAGCCCGCGCAGGCGCTGGCCGAGGTAGATGCCCAGGTCGGTGAAGATGCCGGACAGGTGGGTGGTGCGGAAGGTGGCGCCGCTGTAGGTGCTGACCATCGCGTTCTGCAGGCCGCAGGCCGCCGAGGCGAGGTAAAGCCCGAGGTCGCGGCCGTCGTGGATCAGCGGCGTGGCGGCGAACAGCAGCGCCGACTCGATCATCAGCACCACGCCGTAGCGGCGGCCCAGCTGCAGCGTGCGCTGCTGCACGATGAAGCCGCTGGCCACCGCGCCGGCGAGGAAGGAGGCGATCGCCAGCGCCCAGTGCACGATCTCGCCGGGGTCCAGGCGCGAGAGCGCGATGCCGAGCTCGGTGCTGGTGCCGGTGAGGTGGGTGATCGGCTGGTGGCGGAAGCACAGGTAGCCGACGGCGTTGATGCTGCCGGCGATGAACGCCAGCAGGCCTCCGCCGATCCAGGCCCAGCGCGGTAGTTGGCGCAGCATGCGCGGGGCTTCAGTCCTTCAGCGGCCGGGTGGTGATCACCGGCAGGTCGCCGATCACGTCGGCGCCCTTGGGCGGGGTGAACTCGAAGGTGCCGGGCGGCACCGGCGCGTTGCGCTGCCAGCCGGAGAAGCGGATGTCGGTGACCGCGCCGAGCTGGTCGCGGAAGCTCATCCGCGCCAGGCCGTGCTCGTCGAAGCCGAGGTCGGCGTAGTCGAACTGCGGGTCCTTGGCGGTGGAGGTCAGGCGCAGCCACAGCAGGCCGTCGCGCTCGCCCTGCTCGGTCACCTTGAAGTCGCGGTCGAGCTGCCTGAGGTCGGTGATCACGGTGAGCGGGCTGTGCGCCTCCTCGGTGCTCTGCACGCGCACGGTGACCTGCTCCAGCTCGGGGTCGTACAGCCACACGCGGCTGCCGTCGGCGACGATGGTCTGCCTGTACGGCGCGGTGGTCTCCCAGCGGAACTGCCGCGGCGCCTCCAGCGCCAGCGTGCCGGAGCTGGTCTTGGGCGCCTGCCCCTCGCCGCCGCTCAGGGTCTGGGTGAAGCGGCCGGTGAGCGAGTGCAGGCCGCCGGCGAAGGCGTCCAGCCGCGCGCGCGCGGTGTCGGCGGCCCGGGCCGGGCCGGCCAGCGGCAGCAGGAATGCGGCGGCGATGAGGAGGAGGCGTTTCATGGAGGCCCTGTGCGGGGTGCGGTTGGCGCATTGTAAGCGGGAAGGCTTAACCGGGCGCCGACCCGCGCGCTTTTGCTCCTTCTCTCCTGCGGGAAGAAGAGTGGGATGAGGGGGCGGTGCTTGCGGGAGCGCGCAACGGGTCGGGGCCAACAAGCGGATACTGCGGCGAGCCATGGCCCCTCGCCCCGGCCCTCGCCCCGGCGGGGAGAGGGAGCAAAGCATTCGACCCTTCCGCGCGCTTTCCTGCCCCTTCTCCCCTGCGGGGAGAAGGTTGGGATGAGGGGGCGGTCTTGCGGAAGCGCCGCGATGGATCGGGGCCAGCAGGCAGGTACTGCGGCGAGCCCCGCCCCCCGCCCCGGGGGGGAGAGGGCGCAAAGCGAGGGCCACTCCCTTCTCCCCGAGGAGTGGGAGAAGGCGGTCAGCCCTTCGGCGGCGGCGGGGCCAGCACCTCGCGGTTGCCGTTGTGCTGGGGCGCGCTGACCACGCCGTCGGCCTCCATCTGCTCGATCAGCCGCGCGGCGCGGTTGTAGCCGATGCGCAGGTGGCGCTGCACGCCGGAGATCGAGGCGCGCCGCGTCTGCGTGACGATCGCCACCGCCTTGTCGTACAGCTGCGCGTCGGCGTCGCCGCCCTCCTCGCCCTCCTGCGGCAGGCCGGCGTCGTTGATGAACTTGCCGTCGGCGGTGGCCTGCACCTCCTCCAGCACGCCCTCGATGTACTGCGGCGAGCCCTGCGCCTTCAGCCAGGCCACCACGTTGTGCACCTCGTGGTCGTCCACGAAGGCGCCGTGCACGCGCTCGGGCGTGGCGGTGCCCGGCGGCAGGTACAGCATGTCGCCGTGGCCGAGCAGCGTCTCCGCGCCGGACTGGTCGAGGATGGTGCGCGAGTCGATCTTGCTGGACACCTGGAAGGCGATGCGGGTGGGGATGTTGGCCTTGATCAGGCCGGTGATCACGTCCACCGACGGGCGCTGCGTGGCCAGCACCAGGTGCACGCCGGCGGCGCGCGCCTTCTGCGCCAGGCGGGCGATCAGCTCCTCCACCTTCTTGCCGACGATCATCATCATGTCGGCGAACTCGTCGATGATCACGACGATGTAGGGCAAGGGCTCCAGCGGCTCGGCGGCCAGGTTGGGCATCTCGGGGTTGGGCCGGAACAGCGGGTCAAGCAGCGGCTGGCCGGCGTTCTCGGCGTCCTTCACCTTCTTGTTGAAGCCGGACAGGTTGCGCACGCCCACCGCGGCCATCAGCTTGTAGCGGCGCTCCATCTCCGCCACGCACCAGCGCAGCGCGTTGGCCGCCTCCTTCATGTCGGTGACCACCGGCGCCAGCAGGTGCGGGATGCCCTCGTACACCGACAGCTCCAGCATCTTCGGGTCGATCATGATCATCCGCACGTCCTTGGGGCTGGCCTTGTACAGCAGGCTCAGCACCATGGCGTTGACCGCCACCGACTTGCCCGAGCCGGTGGTGCCGGCCACCAGCAGGTGCGGCATCTTGGCCAGGTCCGCCACCACCGGGCGGCCGCCGATGTCCTTGCCCAGCGCCAGCGTGAGCGGCGACTTCATCTGGTCGTACTTGTCCGAGCGCAGGATCTCGGACAGGTAGACGATCTGCTTCCTGGCGTTGGGGATCTCCAGGCCGATCACGTTCTTGCCGGGGATCACGTCGACCACGCGCACGCTCACCACCGACAACCCGCGCGCGATGTCCTTGTCCAGGCTGGACACCTGCGAGCCGCGCACGCCGGCGGCGGGCTCCAGCTCGAAGCGGGTGATCACCGGGCCGGGGTAGACGCCCACCACCTTGGCCTCGATGCGGAAGTCCTTGAGCTTGAGCTCGACCTGGCGCGAGAGCACCTCCAGCGTCTCCTCCGAGTAGCCCGGGCCCTGCTCCGGCGCCTCGTCCAGCAGCGACAGCGGCGGCAGCTCGCCCGGCTGCGAGGCGCCGGTGAACAGCGGGATCTGCGTCTCCACCCGGGCGCGCTCGCTCTTGGCCACCGGCGCCGCCGGCGCCTCGATGCGCACCGGCTCGCGCCTGGCCTGCTTCACCGCCTCGGTCTTCTTGACCACCTCGCGCTCGGCGCGGGCCTGCTGCGCGATGAGCACCTCCGGCGCCTTGCGCAGCTTGCCGCGCAGCCAGCCGAACAGCGCCAGCGTGGCCTGGCCGGTCCAGTCCATCACCTTGAACCAGGACAGCCCGGTGGCCAGCGTCACCGCCACCAGGAACAGCGCCAGCAGCAGCAGCGGCGCGCCGGTGGGCCCGAACGCGCGCAGCAGCGCGCCGCCCACCCACTGCCCGATGATGCCGCCCACGCCCTGCGGCAGCACCGGCGTGCCGTTGAAGTTGAGGTAGAGCAGCGCCGGCGCGGTGATGAAGAAGAACACGAAGCCGATCAGCCGCAGCGACGGCTCCCACGGGTGCACGCTGCGCTCGCCGTGCTGGCGCAGCACCTGCACGCCCAGCAGCAGGAGCAGCAGCGGGAAGCAGTAGGACACCAGCCCGAAGATGTAGCGCAGCAGGTTGGCGATGTCGGCGCCCACCGCGCCGCCGAAGTTGCGCGCGTGCTCGGCCGTGCCGACGTGGCCCCAGCTCGGGTCCTGGTCGTTGTAGCTGAGCAGGCACACCAGCAGGTACAGGGCCAGCGGCAGCAGCAGCAGCGCGCCGGCCTCGCGCAGGCGGCGCTTGAGCTCCTCGCTCAGCCCCACTTTCTCTTTTTCTTTCTTGACGTTCGCGCTGCGCGCCACCGGGTTGGGCTTCCTACGGATGATCGGTCCAAGTCTACACAGCCGCTCCACCGTCCAGAAGGCTCGCCGCGCACGCTTCCCGGCAGGGCCGCGGCGCCGGAAACGGCGCGGGCGCCGCCGGCCCTGCCGCATCGGGCAGGACCGGCGACGCCCGCGCACGGGCCCGTCGCTGGGCGGCCGGGCTCAGGCCATGCCCTGCAGGGCCGGATGCACCAGCTTGCCGCCGTCGACGTTGATGCCCTTCTTCAGCGGCTCGAAGTCGCGCCACTCGGCGCCGGCGGCCAGGCGCTGCACGTAGGGCAGGATCGCGGCGGAGATCGCCAGCGAGGAGGTCTGCGGCACCGCGCCGGGCATGTTGGTCACGCAGAAGTGGGTGACGCCGTGCACCTCGTAGGTCGGCTCCTTCCAGGTGGTCGGGCGCGAGGTCTCGAAGCAGCCGCCCTGGTCGATCGAGATGTCCACCAGCACGCTGCCCTTCTCCATCGTCCTGACCATCTCCTCGGTGACCACGCGCGGGGCCTTGGCGCTGGGGATCAGCACGGCGCCCACCACGATGTCGGCGTCGCGCACCTCCTCGGCCACGCTGGACTCGTAGGCGTACAGCGCGGTGACGTTGGGGCCCAGCGCCATCATCTCGGCCAGGCGGTCCTGGCGCTTGTCGAACACCACCACGTTGGCGCCCGCCGCCGCGGCCAGCGCGGCGGCGTTGCCGCCCGCGGCGCCGGCGCCCAGCACCACCACCTTGCCGCGCGGCGTGGAGGCCATGCCGCCCAGCAGCTTGCCCTTGCCGCCCTGCGGGCGGTGCAGCAGCGTGGTGCCGATCTGGGTGGCGATGCGGCCGGCGATCACCGACATCGGCAGCAGCAGCGGCAGGCCGCCGTTCTCCTCCACCGACTCGAACGCCACGCCGGTCAGGCCGATGTCGAGCAGCGACCTGGTCAGCGCCGGCTCGGCGGCCAGGTGCAGGTAGCAGAACAGCAGGTGGTGCTTCTTCAGCAGGGCGAGGTCGCCGGCGATCGGCTCCTTCACCTTGACGATCAGCTCGCCGGCCTCGTACAGCGCGGCGGCGTCCGGCACGATCTTCACGCCGACCTTGGCGTAGGCCTCGTCGGCGAAGCCGCTCTTCTCGCCGGCGCCGGACTGGATGAACACCTCGTGGCCGCGGCGGACCAGGTCGGCGGCGGCGGCGGGGACGAGGGCGACACGACCTTCGAGGGTCTTGGTTTCAGAGGGGATACCGATGCGCATGGAGAGTCCTGTGTGCTTCAAGCAAAAGCCACGGGGTCGCCGTGGCCGGTGGTGAAATCCGCTGCTCCTTGAATCGTGCCGTGCGGTTCCCCATCCTTCCGGGTCAGCCTCCCCTTCCCCCGGTTTCCAGGTCGCGGCGAAGAAACCTTCGCGCGGGGTGAAGCGAAAACCGTTTCGAGCCGCCAGCAAACCCAAGGATTATAACCATGACCACCCCCAAGCACAGCCGCCTGCTGATCCTCGGTTCCGGCCCCGCCGGCTATACCGCGGCGGTGTACGCGGCGCGTGCCAACCTCAAGCCCACGCTGATCACCGGCCTGCAGCAGGGCGGCCAGCTGATGACCACCACGGACGTGGACAACTGGCCCGGCGACGTCGAGGGCCTGCAGGGCCCGGCGCTGATGCAGCGCATGGCCGAGCACGCCGAGCGCTTCCACACCGAGATGGTGTTCGACCACATCCACAGCGTGGACCTGAAGCAGCGCCCGTTCCGCCTGAAGGGCGACTCGGGCGAGTACACCTGCGACGCGCTGATCGTCGCCACCGGCGCCACCGCCAAGTACCTGGGCATCGCCAGCGAGGAGAAGTTCAAGGGCAAGGGCGTGTCCGCCTGCGCCACCTGCGACGGCTTTTTCTTCCGCGAGCAGGTGGTGGTGGTGATCGGCGGCGGCAACACCGCGGTGGAGGAGGCGCTGTACCTGTCCAACATCGCCAGCAAGGTCTACCTGGTGCACCGCCGCGACAAGCTGCGCGCCGAGAAGATCATGCAGGACAAGCTGTTCGAGAAGGCCGCCGCCGGCAGGATCGAGCTGGTGTGGAACCACACCGTGGACGAGGTGCTGGGCGACGACTCCGGCGTCACCGGCGTGCGCGTGAAGGACGTCAACTCCGGCGCCACCCGCGACATCGAGGCCACCGGCTTCTTCGTGGCGATCGGCCACACGCCCAACACCGGCATCTTCGAGGGCCAGCTGGAGATGCACGACGGCTACATCAGGATCCAAGGCGGCCAGAACGGCATGGCCACGATGACCTCGGTGCCCGGCGTGTTCGCCGCGGGCGACGTGGCCGACCATGTGTACCGCCAGGCGATCACCTCGGCCGGCTTCGGCTGCATGGCCGCGCTGGACGCCGAGCGCTGGCTGGAGCAGACGGGCGGCGTCTGACCCGTTTTTCCCTCTCCCCCCGAGGGGAGAGGGCTAGGGTGAAGGGCCAACCTAGCCCCGACGCTCGGCTCGGCTTGGGATGACGATCTTCCGCTTCGAGATTCTTACCACGACACGTCCGGGTGATGCGGCAGGACCGGCCCCCCACCCCCGACCCTCTCCCCGGAGGGGAGAGGGAACCGGCATGCGACTGGATGGCAATGGCATGATCGACCCGTGATCGAAGCCCGCTTCCACGACCGCATCGCCGACATCGCCGCGCCCGACTGGGACGCGCTGCGGCCGGACGACAACCCCTTCCTCGCGCACGCCTTCCTGCACGCGCTGGAACGCGACGGCTGCATCCGCGAGGACTGGGGCTGGCAGCCGCATCACCTGGGCCTGTACGAGCGCGGCCGCCTGGTCGCCGCCGCGCCGCTGTACCTCAAGGGCAACTCGCACGGCGAGTTCGTGTTCGACTGGAGCTGGGCCAGCGCCTGGGAGCGCGCCGGCGGCGACTACTACCCCAAGCTGCTCAACGCGGTGCCCTACTCGCCGGTGACCGGCCCTCGCCTGCTCGCCGGCGAGGGCGCGCACGCCCCGCTGCTGCGCCGCGCGCTGGCGCAGGCGATGCGCGCGGAGGCCGAGCGCCACGGCCTGTCCTCGGTGCACGCCAACTTCCTGCCCGAGGCGGAGACGGCGACCTTCGACGGCGACTGGCTGGCGCGCTCGGACGTGCAGTTCCACTGGCCCAACCGCGGCTACCGCGACTTCGACGGTTTCCTCGCCACGCTCAGCCACAAGAAGCGCAAGAACATCCGCCACGAGCGCGCGCAGGTCGCCGCCAGCGGCCTCGCCGTGGAAATGCGCGCCGGCGCCGCGCTCCCGGCGGACGAGTGGCGCGCGGTGCACGCGCTCTACGCATCGACCTTCGACGCCAAGGGCAACCATGCGGCGCTGACGCCACGCTTCTTCGCCGGCCTGCGCGCCTTCGGCGACGCCGTGCAGGTGGCGCTGGCGCGCGACGGCGGACGCATCGTGGCGATGGCGCTGTTCCTGCGCAGCCGCACGACGCTGTACGGGCGCTACTGGGGTGCCGCCGTCGAGGTGCCCGGCCTGCACTTCGAGCTGTGCTACTACCGCGGCATCGAGTACGCCATCGCCGAGGGCCTGGAGCGCTTCGAGCCCGGCGCGCAGGGCGAGCACAAGCTGGCGCGCGGCTTCCTGCCGGTGCGCACGCATTCGCGGCACTTCATCGCCGACCCGCGCTTCCGCGACGCCGTGCGCGCCGCGCTTGCGCGCGAGGCGCTGGCCGTCGACGCTTACCTGGACGACCTGGCCACGCACTCGCCCTACGCCCAGCGATGATCCGCCTGCCCCTGCTCCGCGACGACGCGCCCGAGGCGTTCCCCGATCCGGCGCGGGCGCTGGCCGAGCCCAACGGCCTGCTCGCCTTCGGCGGCGACCTCTCGCCGCGCCGCCTGCTCGCCGCCTACCGGCAGGGCATCTTCCCGTGGTTCAACGAAGGCGAGCCGATCCTGTGGTGGTCGCCCGACCCGCGCTGCGTCTTCCTCACCGCGCGCCTGCGGCCCAACCGCAGCCTGCGCCGCCAGCTGCGCGGCAAGGACTGGACGGTCACCGTGGACCGCGCCTTCCGCGCCGTGATGGAAGCCTGCGCCGCGCCGCGGCCGGGCCAGCGCGGCACCTGGATCGGCCCGGCGATGATCGAGGCCTACGCCGCCCTGCACGCGCAGGGCCACGCGCACAGCGTGGAAGTATGGGCCGGCGCGCGCCTGGTCGGCGGCATCTACGGCGTGGCGGTGGGCCGGCTGTTCTGCGGCGAATCGATGTTCAGCGCCGAGAGCGGCGGCTCCAAGCTGGCACTGTGCGCGCTGGCGCGGCGGCTGCGCGGCTGGGGCTTCCCGCTGATCGACGCGCAGGTGGGCAATCCGCACCTGCTGGCCCTCGGCGCGGTGGAAATCCCGCGCGGCGCCTTCCTCGCCCAGGCCCGGGCGCTGGCCGACCAGCCCTGCGACGATGTGCCCTGGCATGGCGCCGCGCCGCTGCACGCTGCCGAGCTGCTGCGGCAAGACGCCACCGCCTGAAGAAAAACGCACGACCGCTGCGCACGAGTGCGAACTGAGCTGCATCGGGCCGAGGCCGCCGCGTCCGCCGGCATCGCGCGGGTCGGCGGCGCATGGCATCCATCCGGAGCGCCGGGTTCAGGTGGCGGCAACCGCCTGCTCGACGGTCTGGCGCCAAGGGGTCGTCGGGCGGCCGATCAACGCGCTCAGCTGGCGGCCGTTGTCCTCCAGTCCACCCGTCGAGGCGGCGGCGTCCGAGTCCGCGACAAGTTCCGCCACGTCCTCGGGAAGCCCCATGCCGACAAGGGCGCCCTTGAAGTCCGCCTTGGGCATGTCCTTGTAGACGACCGGCCGGCCGGAGGCCGCCGCGATCGCGGCGGCGAGGTCGGCCAGGGTGTAGCTCTCGTCGCCGGCCAATTCATAGACGCGCCCCGCATGACCATCGGTCGTCAACACGACGGCGGCCGCCTCGGCGAAGTCCGCGCGCGTCGCGGTCGAGAAACGGCCCTCGCCCGCGCTGCCGAGCACCGCCCCATATTGCAGCGCTGGCGGGACGGAGGCCAGGTGGTTCTCCGTATACCACCCATGCCGGAGCAGCACGATCGGGAGGCCGGACGCCTTCAGGAGCGCTTCGGTCCGCCGGTGTTCCTCGCCGAGGCCGAGGGGCGAGGCGTCGGCATGGAGCAGGCTCGTATAGGCGAGCAGGCCGACACCTGCGGCCTTCGCGGCCTCGATGGCATTCCCGTGCTGGGCAGTGCGGCCGCCCATCGCGCTCGACGAGATCAGCAGCAGCCGATCGATGCCCTCGAAGGCCGCCGACAGGGTGTCGGGCCGCGTGTAGTCGGCAACGCGGACCTCGACGCCTTGCGCGGCGAACTGCCTGGCGACGTCGTGACGGGTCGAGCGGACGCCCGCCACGATGCTGCCCGCCGGAACCCGCTTGAGGAGTTCGCGGATCACGAGGCGTCCGAGCCCGCCGGTCGAACCGGTGACGAACAGTCGACTGGAATCCGCCATCTTGATTTCCTCGGGTCGCCGTGCTCAGGACTTCTCGACCGTATGGGGGGTGATCGTGTAGCCGAACGGGTCGCGGAACGCGAAGTAGCGGCCGAACGGCCCGTCCTTCGGCGCGAAGACGATGTGCGCCCCGTGCCGGACGAGATGGTCATGCAGCGCGTCGGCGTCATCGCAGCCGAACCAGATGGCGATGCCCTCGCCCAGTTCGTCCGTTCCCTTGAGTTCGACCAATGGGGTGCGGACGGCGAACGGGATGGGCCTGGTATCGAACACGACGGCGCCGGGGGGACTCTTGTCGGCGGCCTTCAGCCCGACGACTTCGGTGTAGAAGGTACGTGCGGCATCGAGGTCTTCAACTTGAATGCCGATGAAATCGGGTCCGATCAGATGGGGCATGACTGGGTTTCCTTTCGTTGGGCAAGGCGATAGTGTCAGTGTGCTGATACTTATATAAGGACCCTGATATGTCAAGCGGCGGGACCCACCCGAAGATGAGCGATCCGTACGCGACGATCGGCTATGCATTGAAGCTGGCCCAGCAGGCGCTGCGCACCCGTCTGGACTCCGGACTGCGGGAGATCGGGCTGACTACACCCCAGTACGCGGTCCTCACCTATCTGAGGGAGGAGGCAGGAGCCTCGAACGCCGCGCTCGCGCGCCGGGCTTTTGTGACCCCGCAGACGATGCAGGCCATCCTGGTCGCTCTCGAGCGCGCAGGCTTCATTTCGCGGACGCCCCATCCTGAACACGGGCGCGTCCAAAGGACCGAGCTGACGACGAAAGGCCGTGACGTACTGGAATCGGCCTCCGGGATCGTGGCCAGTGCGGAAGCGCGCCTGCGGGCCGCTTCCGCCCCTCTCGATCCGCAGACGGTCGCTGCCGTACTAGCAAGGTTTGCGGAAGCGCTCCGTTGAGCGACGGACGACCACCTGCAACCACTTCACTGGCGCGAAAGGGATGCCTCAGGCCATGGATGCGGCCGGTTTGACTAGCCCCTCGAGAGAGCACTGGCAATCAGTGGCAGATGTCCGCGAATCTGCTCGTGATATCGATCCTTACCTTCTTCGCTGAGGTTGCCCGTAAGGTGCTGCAATCTGTCGACCCCAGCGTTCGACCAACCTTGCCTTGCCGGGACAACCGGGCTTCCATTTTCCTGACCGATGCCTTCGCTGTGCTTGCCGCACTGCCAATGGCACATCGCCCATGTTCGATGTGCGCCAGCCGCTCCGCGGACCGCGCGCTTCCACGGCTTCAGCCGGCGCGACTGGCGTACTTGCGGCTGACGTAGTCGTCCAGGATGCCGACGAACTCGCTGGCGATGTTGTCGCCGCGCAGGGTCACCGCCTTCTCGCCGTCGATGAACACCGGCGCGGACGGCGCCTCGCCGTTGCCGGGCAGCGAGATGCCGATGTTGGCGTGCTTGGATTCGCCCGGCCCGTTCACCACGCAGCCCATCACCGCCAGGGTGAGGTTCTCCACGCCGTCGTACTTCACGCGCCACTCGGGCATCTTCGCCCGCACGTGCTCCTGCACCGTCTTGGCCAGCTCCTGGAAGAAGGTGCTGGTGGTGCGGCCGCAGCCCGGGCAGGCGGTGACCAGCGGGGTGAAGGCGCGCAGGCCCATGGTCTGCAGCAGCTCCTGCGCCACGACCACCTCGGCGGTGCGCGACTGCCCCGGCTCGGGCGTGAGCGAGATGCGGATGGTGTCGCCGATGCCCTCCTGCAGCAGCACCGCCAGCGCCGCGCTGGAGGCGGTGATGCCCTTGGAGCCCATGCCGGCCTCGGTGAGGCCCAGGTGCAGCGC
Source organism: Fulvimonas soli (assembly GCF_003148905.1). Lineage (GTDB taxonomy): Bacteria > Pseudomonadota > Gammaproteobacteria > Xanthomonadales > Rhodanobacteraceae > Fulvimonas > Fulvimonas soli. The sequence goes on from NZ_QGHC01000004.1 coordinate 197,391, forward strand.
GTAGTCGCAGCGCCCGGCCAGGTCGCGGTACACCGCGATCAGCTCCTGCACGCCGGAGACCTTGCACGAGAGGATGATGCGGTCGCGCGGCAGGCCGATCTCCTCGGCCCTCGCCGCCGAGTCCAGCGCCGAGCGGATCAGCGCCTCGCGCGCCACGTGGGCGGCGTCCCATGGCTCGGCGCGCCTGGCGTTCTCGTCCATCAGCGTGGCGACCATCGCCTGGTCCAGCGAACCCCAGTTGGCGCCGATGCGCACCGGCTTGCCGAACTGGATGGCCTTCTCGATGATCGCGGCGAACTGGCCGTCCTTCTTCTTGCCGAAGCCGACGTTGCCGGGGTTGATGCGGTACTTGGCCAGCGCCTCGGCGCAGGCGGGCTCGGACTCCAGCAGCTGGTGGCCGTTGTAGTGGAAGTCGCCGACGATCGGCACCTCCACGCCCATCATCGCCAGCCGCTCGGCGATGCGCGGCACCGCCGCGGCGGCGGCCGGCGTGTTCACCGTGATGCGCACCAGCTCGGAGCCGGCGCGGGCCAGCTCGGCGATCTGCCTGGCCGTGCTGGCCGGGTCCTCGGTGTCGGTGTTGGTCATCGACTGCACGACGACCGGCGCGCCGCCGCCCACCGTCACCTTGCCGATCCTCACGCCCACGCTCGGGCGGCGCGGCGCGGGCGCCGCCTCGCGCGGCTGCCGGGATGTCTCGCTCATGCCGAAACCACACAAAAACCAGGCCGCAGGACTGCGGCGAATGTCGCCAAGGATAGCCGATCGCCCTTGCGCCGACGTGACCGCCCGCTGTCGCTCAGCCGGCGCGGCGCAGCGCGGCCTGCAGCAGGCGCCGCTGCAGCCGGTCGGCGAGCCTCGCCGGCTGCGCCAGGTCCATGCGCTGCAGTGCCTCCGCCTCGCTTCCGGCCGGCTCGCCGGGGCGCAGCAGCGCGCCCAGCAGCGCCGCGCGCCCGCGCCAGCTGCCGCCGCGGCGCTCGAGCCATTCCAGCGCCTGCAGCAGGCGCCGCTCGACCTCGGTGAAGTCGCTGCCGAACGGGAACGCCGGCAGCAGCCCGCGCTCGGCCAGCGGCCGCAGCGCCTCGCGCAGGCACTCCGGGCGGTGCCGCCGCCAGGCCTCGGGGACGCGGAAGTCCGGCGCCAGCTTGCCGTGCGCCTTGGCTTCCGCGGCCAGCGCGTCGAGGAAGCGCGCGTCGCAGACCGACAGCATCGCCTCGATGCACTCGCCGTCGCTCTTGCCGCGCAGGTCGGCCACGCCGTACTCGGTGACCACCAGGTCGCGCAGGTGGCGCGGGATGGTGGTATGGCCGTAGTTCCAGCGGATGTTGGTCTCCACCCCGTGCCGGCCCTGCCGGGTCGCGCGCAGCAGCAGCGCGGAGCGGCCGTCCGGCAGCTCGTGCGCCATCGCCACGAAGTTGTACTGCCCGCCCACGCCGCTCACCACCTGGCCGTCGTCCAGCGCGTCGGACACCGCCGCGCCGAGCAGCGTGGCCATCATGCAGGTGTTGAAGAAGCGCGCGCCGCGCCGCTGCAGCGCGGCCAGCGCCTGGTGGTCGCCGTAGAGCTGGTTGACGTTGGACACCGGGCACATGTCGATCGCGTCCGGGTCGGCCGCCTCGGTGGCGGCGATCCACTCGTACAGCTCGCGCGTGCCGAGGAAGAAAGCGCCGCGCAGCCAGTGCCCGCCCGGCGTGTCCGGGTGCAGCCGGCCGGCGGCCGCGGCGCGCTCCAGCGCCAGGTTGTCCCAGCTGCGGCGCTTGAGGATGCCGGCGCGCGCCAGGTGCATGAAGCCGTCCATCACCATCTCGCTGGCGCCGTACAGGCCGGCGGCGAACGTTTCGAGCCCGCCGACGTGGCCGGCCAGCGCCTGCGTGGCGCCTTCCGCGTCCAGCGCCCGCAGGCCCTCGCGCCAGGCGGCGTTGTCCTGCTGGCGCAGCAGCAGCGCCTTGACCAGCGCGTCGGACAGCGCGCCGATGCCGATCTGCAAACAGCCGCCGTCCCGCACCAGCGCGCTGGCGTGCAGGCCGAGCGCGTACTCGGTCGGCTCCACCGGCTGGCGCGGCAGCGCGAACAGGCGCGGCGAGTGCGCCGGCGCCAGCTCGACGTCGAAGAAGCGCTCCGGCACCTGCGCGTGCCCGCTCAGGTACGGCAGCTCCGGGTGCACCACCGCCACGCACAGCGGCCGCGGCATGCCGGCCTGCTCCGTCCGCCTGAGGAAGTCCAGCGTGAGGTCGGGGTTGCAGGAGAGGCTGTAGCGCGCGCCGTCCGCCGTCTCCCGCCGCGCCACCAGCTGCACCAGCAGGTTGATGTCCTGCACCACCAGGTCGCGCGCCACGTGGGTGTAGTTCTGGCTGATGTAGTCGCGCTGCGCGCGGCCGGCGTGCAGCAGCGCGCCGGACTGCAGGTAGAACTCGTGCACCGCCACGTTGCCCGGCAGCGCGTCGCGCGCCATGTCCAGCGCGTAGGCGGGGTCCTCGCAGTCGGCGCCGAAGTGGCGGTCGAGGAACGGCTGCAGGAAGCGCGCCTCCAGGCCCGGCCGCGGCCGCGGCCGGGTCAGCGAGAGCGCGGTGTAGAGGGTCAGCGAGCGCGCGGCGTCCGCCGCGACCAGGCGGTAGAGCGCGTTGAGCAGCCCGTGCGGCTTGCCCAGTCCCAGCGGCGCCGCCACGCGCAGGTGCGCTCCCAGCCGTTCGGCCAGGTGCCGCGCGCAGGCATCGGTGTCGGTGAAGCGGAGCTGGGGCGACATGCGCCGATCATGGCAGAAGCCTTCGCCGCAGCGCATCTACGGCATCGTCGCAGGCATGCCCTACACTCCCCGGCATGCCCTCGCTGCCGCTCGCCTCCACCGCCAGCCGCCTGCTCGCCGAGCAGGCGCTGAGCCGCGCCGCCGGCGCGCCGCTGCTGGGCGGCAACGCGGTGGAGCTGCTGATCGACGCCGAGGCGCACTACGCCGCTTGGCTGGCGGCGATCCGCGGCGCGCGGCGGCGCGTGCTGCTGGAGAACTACATCATCCGCGACGACGAGGTCGGCCGCGCCTTCCGCGACGCGCTGGTCGAGCGCGCGCGCGCCGGCGTGCGGGTGGCGGTGATCTGCGACTGGATGGGCTGCCTGGGCCAGTCGCGCGGCCGGTTCTGGAAGCCGCTGCGCGAGGCCGGCGGCGAGGTGCGCGTGTTCAACCCGCCGAAGCTGGGCCAATCGTTCGGCTGGCTGAGCCGCGACCACCGCAAGCTGCTCGCGGTGGACGGCCGGCTCGGCTTCCTCTCCGGCGTGTGCATCAGCGCCAAGTGGCTGGGCGACCCCCGGCGCGGCGTGCCGCCATGGCGCGACACCGGCGTGGCGCTGCGCGGCCCGGCGGTGGCGGAGCTGGAGCACGCCTTCGCGCAGAACTGGCGCGGCATGGGCCCGCCGCTGCCGGACTTCGGCGACGAGGTTCCCCCCATCGCCGGCGACGTGGCGCTGCGGGTGATCGCCACCCAGCCCTCCACCGCCGGCATGTACCGGCTGGACCAGCTGATCGCCGCGATGGCGCGGCGGACGCTGTGGCTCACCGACGCCTACTTCGTCGGCGTGGCGCCCTACGTGCAGGCGCTGGCCGCGGCCGCGCGCGACGGCGTGGACGTGCGCCTGCTGGTGCCCGGCAGCAGCGACATCCCGATGGTGGCGGGCATGTCGCGCTCCGGCTACCGGCCGCTGCTGAAGGCCGGCATCCGCGTGTTCGAGTGGAACGGCTCGATGCTGCACGCCAAGACCGCGGTGGCCGACGGCCTGTGGGCGCGGGTGGGCTCGTCCAACCTCAACGTGGCGAGCTGGCTCAACAACCACGAGCTGGACGTGGCGGTCGAGGACGCCGGCTTCGCCACGCAGCTGGCCGCGCAGTACGAGCGCGACCTGGCCGACGCCACCGAGATCGTGCTGGCGCCGCGCCGCTACCGCAGCGGCGAGCGCGTGAGCAGCACCCAGGCGCGCCCGCCGCGGCCGCGCCGCGCAGGCGGCAGCTCGGGCCGCGCGGCGGCGGGCGCGCTGCGCATCGCCAACCGCGTCGGCGCCGCGCTGACCGACCGCCGCGAGCTGGGCGACACCGCCACCGGCCCGCTGCTCGGCGGCACCGTCCTGCTGCTGGCGCTGGCCGTGGTCGGCGCGCTCTGGCCCGCCGCGCTCGCCTGGCCGCTGGCGGCGATCGCGGCGTGGTTCGCGCTCAACCTCGGCATCGACGCCTGGCGCCAGCGCCGGCGGCATCGCAACGACGCCGCCTGAGCGCCTGTCCACGCTTCCCCCATGTTCCACCAGAAGCCGTCTGCGCCGCGGCCTGACGGGAGCAGCGCATCGCGGCCGGAGGCCGCTTCCACGAGGGTGGAGGGGTGCCGCCATCCGGGGGCATGAGGCCGGCGGCCCGAGGCCGATGGAGCCGTCGCGGCGGAAGGCCGCCCCCGCCCTCGGCCCGCAGCGGCGGGAGGCGAGAAAGTTCTTTCACAGGCACCGGCAAGCGCTTGTTCTCCAAGCAGCCCGTGCTAGGCTCGACGGTCCATGCAGACGCCCGGCGACAACGCGCCCCCGCGCCACATCCTCACCCCCAGCACGCTCAACCGGCTGGTGCGTGGGCTGCTGGAGGACGCGCTGCCGCTGGTGTGGGTGGAGGGCGAGCTGTCCAACGTCTCGCGGCCGGCCTCGGGGCACCTGTACTTCACCCTGAAGGACAGCGCCGCGCAGGTGCGCTGCGCGATGTTCAAGCCCAGGAGCAGCTGGCTGCGCTTCCGGCCCGCCGACGGCATGCAGGTGCTGGTGCGCGCCCGCGTCGGCCTGTACGAGCCACGCGGCGAGTTCCAGCTGGTGGCCGAGCACATGGAGCCGGCCGGCGAGGGCGCGCTGCGCCGGCAGTTCGAGGAGCTGAAGGCCAGGCTCGACACCGAGGGCCTGTTCGATCCCGCGCGCAAGCGTCCCCTGCCCCGCTACGTGCGCCGCCTCGGCGTGATCACCTCGGCCACCGGCGCCGCGGTGCGCGACGTGCTGAGCGTGCTGGCGCGGCGCTGGCCGCTGGTGGAGGTGGAGGTGCTGCCGGTGCCGGTGCAGGGCCGCGAGGCGCCGCCGGCGATCGTGGCGATGCTGCGCAAGGCCGCCGCCTGCGGCCGCTACGACGCGCTGCTGCTGACCCGCGGCGGCGGCTCGCTGGAGGACCTGATGGCCTTCAACGACGAGGCGGTCGCGCGCGCCGTGGCCGCCAGCGCGGTGCCGGTGGTGTGCGCGGTGGGCCACGAGATCGACTTCTCCATCGCCGACTTCGCCGCCGACCTGCGCGCGCCCACGCCCTCGGCGGCGGCCGAGCTGCTGGTGCCCGACGCGGCCGCCGTGGAGCGCCACCTGCGCCAGCTGGAACAGCAGCTCCGCTCGCTCGAGCAACGCCGCCTGCAATCGCTGGCGCAGCGGCTCGACCATCTGCAGGCGCGCCTGCAGTCGCAGCGCCCGCAGGCGCGGCTGGCGCGCGACGCCCTGCGGCTGGAACAGCTCGAACGCCGCCTGCTGGCCGCGGCGCGCGAGGCGCTGCGGCAGCGCCTCGCGCGGCTGGACCGGCTGCAGGCGCGCCTGCTCGCGCAGCATCCCCGCCCCGGCCTGCAGCCGCTGCGCCGCCGGCTCGACGCCGACGCGCGCGCGCTGCGGCAGGCGATCATCCGCCGGCTGGAACGCGAGCGGCTGACCCTGCGCCAGGCGGCGCGCGCGCTGCACGCGGTCAGCCCGCTGGCCACGCTGGAGCGCGGCTACGCCATCCTGTTCGACGCGGACGGCCGCGTGGTGCGCTCGGTGCGCGGCGTCGAGGCCGGCGAGCCGCTGCGCGCGCGGCTGGCCGACGGCGAGCTGCCGCTGCGCGTGCGCGACGCCGCCGGCGACTGAGCGCGGTCGCGGTCTACTTCCTGCCGCGGTCCGCCGCGCGCTCCTTGGCCAGCCGCGCGTCCAGCATGGCTTGCATCTTCGCGGCATAGCGGCGGCAGGCGGAGCCATCGACGAGCGGGTCCGGCCGCGCGCCGCGCGCATGCGCCGCCGCGCGCGCCAGCAGGTCGCTGGCTTCCGGGTGCGGGGTCATCAGCACGTCGCAGGGCAGCGCCGCCAGCGTCGCCAGGCTGCGGCGGAACGCGGCCACGCGCTGCGGATGCGCCGGGTCGCCGTAGCGGTAGCGGTCGCCGGCGAAGGCCGAGAGGCTGTCGGCATAGACCATGGACAGGCAGCGTCCGTCCTCGCACGAGCGCCAGGTCCAGGTGGCGGCGCCGGGCGTGTGGCCGGGAGTGTCGTGTTCCGTCAGCACGAGTTCGCCCACGCGCACCGTGCCGCCGTCCGCCACCGCGCGCGCGGCCGGGACGGGCGGATAGTGCGGGATCTCGCCGTATTGCGGGTCGTCCGGATCGTCGCCGCCGGCACGCAGCGCGCGGGCGCCGGCGGTGCTGGCGTAGACGGTGGCTCCGGGCTCATGGCTATCGCGGCCGGAGGCCGCTCCCACGGAGGTCGCTCCGGCGGCGGTGTCGCGGGCCAGCGCGGCGATCGCGCCGGCGTGGTCGACGTGCGCGTGCGAGTTGAGGATGGCGCGCACGTCGTGCAGCCGGAAGCCGAGCGCGCGGATGTTCGCCTCCACCAGCGGCGCGTTCTCCGGCAGCGTGCCGTCGATCAGCACGTGGCCCTGCGGCGAGGTGACCAGGATGGCGCCGAGCCCCCGCGTGCCCACGTACCAAGTGTTGCCGTAGATGCGGAACGGCCGCTGCGGCGCGGTCCAGGCGGGATTCGCGTGGGGACCGGCCGCCATCGCGGCGCTGGAAGCGACGGCCAGCAGGAGGATGGCGAGGCAATGCCCGAGGCGCATGGTCGGCTCCGTGGAGGAAAGGGGTTTGCCCAGGCTGCCACCCGCCCCGGCAAGCGGGCTGGCCGCGCTATGGCGCGATGCTGGCAGGCGGGGCCAGCGCCTTGGCATACACGTGCTGGGTCTTGCGCCGCTCGTAGCCGAGCCGCAGGTAGAACGGATGCGACAGCTCGCGCGCCACGCTGGAGCGCACGGTGATCGTCGCGGCGCCCTGCCCGCGCGCCCAGGCCTCGGCGTCCTCCACCAGCCGCCGCCCCACGCCGCGGCCGCGCGCGGCCGCGTCCACCACCAGGCCGGCAATCTCGAAGCGCTCGCCCGACTCCAACGTGCAGCGCCGCTCCACGTCGATCCAGCCGGCGAGCCGGCCATCGTCCGCGGCGACGCGGATGCGGTGCGCCGGGTCGCGCAGCAGCACCTGCAGGCGCGCGGCCATCTCGCCGGCCGGCGTGGGATAGCCGAGCTCGCCGGCCAGGCGGGCGAGCCCGCCCGCATCGTCCATCGTCGCTTCGCGCAGGATCACGTCATGCCTCCATCGTCCCATCCGCGGGATCACCCAAGGGTAGCGGCGCGGCCTGGAACCGCGCGGGCCGGCGCCGGGCGAAGCGCGGACGCATCGCGCCAGACCGCGCCTCCCTCGGCCACGAAGGGAAAGCGGGCGGAAACGCCCCTCCGGCCTTCCGGGCAGGCACGGCGACCGTGCGGCCCTCAGGCCAGCCGCGTGCCGTTCGGCACCGCGCGCTCGGTGGTGGTGACGACCACGCCCTCCGGCGTGGGGAAGCCGGTGAGCAGGAACTGCGAGCGGAACGGGCCGATCTGCTTCTCCGGGAAATTGATCACGCCGACGATCTGCCGGCCGAGCAGGTCCTCCGCCCGGTACAGCGCGGCGATCTGCGCGCTGGTCTTCTTCTCGCCGTAGGGGCCGAAGTCGGCCCACACCTTCCACGCCGGCTTGCGCGCCTCGGGGAACGGTTCCACCCGCGTCACCGTGCCGGCCACGATCAGCACCTTCTCGAAGTCCGCCCAGGCGATCTCGCCCGGCGTCGAAGCCGTTTCGCTCATCCTTCCAGTCTCGTCTTCAGCCAGTCGTCGAAGCCGGCGCGCCAGTAGCTGGCCTGCGCGGCGAGGAAACCCAGCGGCCGCCAGGTGCGCTGCAGGCCGTAGTCGGCGAATTGCCGCCAGCCCCCGTCGCCCGCGGCGATCGCCGCGGCGAGCAGCTCGCCCGCCGCGCAGGTGGAGCTGAGCCCGTGGCCGCCGAAGGCCTGCGCCCACCACAGCCCGTGGCCGTCGCCGCCGAGCTGCGGCATCTGGTGGCGCGCGTAGCTCATCAGGCCCGACCAGGCGTGCTCGACGCGCACGCCCTCCAGCTGCGGGAACACCCTGAGCAGGTCGCGCAGCAGCAGCCGCTGCACCGCGCGCGGCGGGCGGTCCAGCACGCTGATGCGGCCGCCCCACAGCAGCCGCGTGTCGGGCAGCGGGCGGTAGTAGTCGAAGGCGAAGCGGGTGTCGTAGACCGCGGCGCGCGTGGCCAGGCATTCCTCCAGCCGGTCGCCCAGCGGCTCGGTGGCCATCACGTAGGTGGCGACGGGCAGGATCGCGCGGTCGATGCGCCGCTCCAGCCCGGCCAGGTAGCCGCCGCAGGCCAGCACCACCTGTTCGGCCAGCACCTCGCCTTCCGCCGTGCGCACGCGCCACTGCGCGCCGGTCCGCTCCAGGCGCTGCGCGCCGCTGCCCTCGTGGATGCGCACGCCCAGCGCGGAGGCCGCGCCGGCCAGGCCGATCGCGTAGTTGAGCGGGTGCAGGTGCAGCGCGTCGCGCTCGTACAGGCCGTCGTGGTAGCGCGCGCTGCGCACCAGGCCGCGCAGCGCGCTTTCCGGCAGCCATTCCCACTCCACGCCGTAGCGCTCGGCCAGCAGCTGCTGGCGCGCGCGCAGCACGCGCGGGTCGCGGAACCAGTTGGCCCAGATCACGCCGGCGTCCACCGCGTCGCAGGCGATGCGGTAGTCGGCAATGCGCCGGCGGATGCGCGCCACGCCGTCCAGGGTGAGCCGGAACAGCGCGCGGGCGCGCGCCTCGCCGAGCCGGTCGAGCAATGCCTGCTCGCCCAGCGAGTAGCCGGCGAACACGAAGCCGCCGTTGCGCCCGGAGGCGCCGAAGCCGATCCGCTCGCGCTCCAGCAGCACCACGTCGCGCACGCCGCGCTCGGCCAGGCCCAGCGCGGTGTTGAGCCCGGCGTAACCGCCGCCCACCACCGCCACGCGCGCCTCGTGCCGCCCGCTCAGCGGCGCGTAGGGCACGTAGGGCGCGGCGGTGGCGCGGTAGTAGGAGACGGCGGCGGGCGGCATCGTCGCGGACGGTTCCGGTGGACGAGACGCGGGAGCATAGCGCAGGCGTGCGGTGGGGCTGCCATGACTTGGGGCATGACGGGCGTCGTGGCGTTTAGGGGAAGGACGGCACCATGGAAGGGCTGGGCGAGCCCCGGGCCCCTCACCCCGGCCCTCTCCACGGAGGGGAGAGGGAGTCAAGCGCTGCCGCCGCCCAGGGAGAGAGGGAACAAGGCTCGCGGGCTAGTCGACCAGGGTCAGCGACAGCGGACGCTGGTCGCTGCGGCCGTGGTCGTCCACCACGCGCACGGTGTAGCTGCCCGCCGTCTGCGGCTGCCAGAACAGCGCCTGGCCCGGTGCGCTGCTGCCGAGGTAGGCGTCGTCCACGAACCAGTACAGCGTGTGCGCGTCGGCGTCGCTGGTGGCGCTGAAGGCGATGCGCTCCTGGCCGAGCTGCTTCAGGCGCATCGCGTAGGTGCTGCCGCGCAGCGGCGAGGTGATCCGCGGCGGGTCGCCGTCGGAGCGGCCGGCGCCGGCGCAGGCCGGGTTGGACGGCGGCTGCCGGCGCGGGATGCCGGCCTGGGCGAACACGCGCTGCAGGTCCGAGGACCAGAACTCGTACACCTCCACGTGCGTGCGCCTGCCCTCGTAGGGCGGGCAGGCCGGCAACCCGGTGGCGTCGTCGATCACCACCGGGCGGTGCACGTTGCTCACCCGGATCGGCGACTTGCCGGGGATGAACCAGGTCCAGCCCTTCTGCGGGCACCACTGGTCGGGCAGCTCGCCGCTGGCCAGGCAGACCTGCACGCGCTTCAGGTTCGGCGGCATGCGCCGCACCGGCTCGGCGAGGTCGGCGTGCTCGGCGCGCAGCGCGTCGACGATGGCGAAGAACAGCGGCGCGGCCGCGTCCACGCCGACGAAGGCGGGATTGCCGCTGCCGTCGAAGTTGCCCACCCACACCACCAGCACGTAGGGGCCGAACGCGCCGGCGGTCCAGGCGTCGCGGAAGCCCCACGAGGTGCCGGTCTTCCAGTACACCGGCAGGCGCGCGGGCTGCCCCAGCACCGGCGCGTCGGGGCGCGGGTTCTGCCGCAGCATGTCCATCACCATGAAGCTCGCCTCCTCGCTCAACAGGCGCGTGCCCGGCGGCTGCGGATCGGCGGCGAGCAAGCGCAGCGGCTTCAGCGCGCCGCGGTTGGCGAGCATGGCGTACAGCCCGCCCAGCTCCTGCATGGTCACCTCGCCGCCGCCCAGCACCAGGGCCAGGCCGTAGTGGCGCTCGCTGGCCAGGCGGCCGACGCCGGCGTCGCGCAGGAACTGGTAGAAGCTCGGCTGCGCCAGCTGCGAGGCCACCCATACGGCGGGGATGTTGCGGCTGCGGATCAGCGCCTCGGTGGCGGTGACCGGCCCCAGGAAATGCCCGTCGAAGTTCTCCGGCTGGTACGGGCCGAAGGCGGTGGGCACGTCGCGCAGCACGGTCTGCGGGTGCAGCACGCCTTGGTCGAAGCCGAGCGCGTAGATGAAGGGCTTGAGGGTGGAGCCCGGCGAGCGCTTGGCGGCAGTGCCGTTGACCTGGCCCTGGATCTCCGCATCGAAGTAGTCGGCCGAGCCGACCAGCGCCTTGACGCCCATGTCGCGCACGTCGATCAGCAGCGCCGCCGCGTTGCGGATGCCGCGCGCGTCGTTGCGCCGCACGTACTGGCGCAGCTGGCGCTCCAGGCTGTGCTGCAGGTCGAGGTCCAGCGTGGTGTCGATCCGCGCGCCGCCGTCGTCGCCGGCCAGCCGCCGCGCGGCGAGGACCTGCTCCACCGCGTGCGGCGCCTCGAACGGCAGCTGCGACAACGGCCTGAGCGCCAGCGGCAGGCGGAACAGCGGCGCCCACGCGGCGTCCCGCGGATGGCGGCGCAGCCAGCGCGCGTAGAGGCGGTTGCGCGCCTCGGCCAAAGGCGGGTTGATCACGCCCTGCCGCGGCGCGCGCAGGCGGCGCGAGGGGTCCTGCGGCACCACCGCCAGGGTCAGCGCCTCCGGCAGGGTGAGCGCCGCGGCCGGCTTGCCGAAGTAGGCCAGGCTGGCCGCCGCCACGCCCTCGACGTTGCCGCCGTAGGGCGCGGCGTTGAGGTAGGCCTCCAGGATCGCGTCCTTGGAGTAGCACAGCTCCAGCTGCAGCGCCCGCGCGATCTGGCGCAGCTTGCCCAGTGGCGTGCGCGTGTCCAGCCGCCACAGCAGGCGCGCCAGCTGCATGCTGACGGTGGAGCCGCCCTGCGGGTGGCCGTGGCGCACGTAGGTGACCCAGGCGCCGCGCAGCAGGCCGTAGGGATTGACGCCGGGATGCCAGCGGTACCAGCGGTCCTCGTGCAGCAGCACGCCTCCCACCAGCGGCGGCGCGACGTCCTTGAGCGGCACCCACAGGCGGTAGCGGCCGTCGCTGGCCAGGGTGAGGCGCAGCAGGCGGCCGCGGTCGTCGTAGACGGCGGTGGAAGACGGCAGCCATGCCTTGAGCGGCGGGTGCGGCCACAGCCGGCAGCCCAGCAGCACGGCGGCCAGCAGGGCGAGGCCCACCAGCCCGTTCTGCCAGCGGTGCAGCCAGCGGGCCAGCGTGTGGCCGAGCGGCTTCAGGCGGGCTTGGAGGTTCACGGCGGGCGGGTAGGTTCAGAGGCGGCAAATCCGACGCTGCCGCGAGCGCCGGCCCCTCACCCCGGCCCTCTCCCCGGCGGGGAGAGGGAGTGATCGCGTGGAGATCATGGTTTGTCGGTGACGGTGAGCGTGCCGCCGCCGGCGGAGCGGGCCTGCACGCGGCGGTCGTACAGCGATTCGCCGTAGGCCGGTGGCACCGCGTAGCGGCCCGCGTTGGTGGCCTTGATGCGGTAGACGAACTCGCGCACGTCCGGGGTGGCGGTGCCGTAGATCACCACGCGGTCCTCGCGGATGTCCGCGTACTCGGGCCGCCAGCTGGAACTGTCCAGGCCGATCGGCGAGCGCCAGGCCGAGGCGGCCACTTCGCTGTCGCCGCCCTGGTCGCGGTCGCCGCTGCCGTCGTCCTGGTGGTCGGTCACCGGCGGCGGCGGTTCGATCACCGGCTCGAAGCCGCCCGGCAGCAGGTCCACGATCGCCACGTTGCCGACGCCCTGGTCGCCGGTGGCGCGGATCTTCACGTGCACGTCGATCTCCTCGCCCAGCGCGATCCGGTCCAGCGGCTTGCCGTCCGTATCGGTGTACTCGCGCACGATCTCGATGCCCTCGGCGATCGCCTTGGCGGGCGCGTCGCGGTCGTAGCCGCCCTGGCTGGCCACCCACCAGGCCGGCAGGTCGCTGCCGTTGGTGAAGCGCAGCCGCGCCGCCGCGGGACTCCAGCTGCCGGCCTGCACCAGCCCCCCCTGCGGCGCCGCGAACGGCCTGACGCTGCCGTCCGCGTGCACCTCGCCGATGCCGAGCTTGTCCAGCCCCGGCGCCGCGTCGGCGCCATAGGCGTCCAGCGCCAGCAGGGTCATCGCCGAGGACAGCGTGTTGTACCAGCCGTGCGAGAGCGGCTCGACGATGTTCTCCAGCGCCCGCGGCGGCAGCGCCTTGGCGCGCTCCGGGAAGTGCCTGGCGAGCAGGTACAGCACGCTGGCGTCGCGGATCAGCGGGTCGTAGTAGTAGCCGTAGTCGTAGTCGCCCACCGCGCTGCGTCGGAGCAGCTTCTCCGGGCCGGCGATCAGCCGCGCGGCCTCGCGGTCCTGCTTGAGCAGCTGGTAGGAGGCCGCCAGCCAGGCGGCGGCCAGGTCGTCCGGCCACTGCTTCGGGTAGGCCTCCTGCAGGCGCTTCTGCACCGCGGCCAGGTCGTTGGTGGTGACGTTGCCCTGGCGGGTCAGCAGGTACACCGCGTAGGCGCGCTCGCGCAGGCCCTGCAGCGAGTCCACGCTGCCGTCGGCGGCGAGCTGGCGCAGGTAGCGGTCGCCGGCGTCGAGCATGTCCTTCGGCACGTCCATGCCGCGCTCGCGCGCCTCCAGCAGGAAGTGCACGACGTAGGCCGAGACGAACGGCTCGCTGTCCGGCGTGGCCGTCCACAGCCCGAAGCCGCCCTGCCCGTTCTGGCGGCTGCGCAGCACGTCCAGGCTGCGCGAGAGCAGCTCGGCGTTGCCGACCTTCCTGTCGCCGAAGGCCGGCTGCAGCGCGTGCTGGAACAGCGGTACCTGCGGCCAGCGCGACAGCACCAGCCGCGGCATCGCCATGCTCACCAGCTGCTCGCTGCAGTAGTTCTGGAAGTTCACCAGGTAGCTGGCCAGGCCCTGCAGCAGCACCGCCGGCAGCGGGGACACCGCCGCCTCGCGCGAGGCGTAGGCGTCGTAGAGCTTGCGCAGGCCCGGCAGGTCGGCCTTGCCGCCGGCGTCCACGCGGCCCACGTCCACCTGGGCGCGGTAGGGCGAGGCCGGGCGCACCGACAGGTCCACGCTCTGCCGCGCCGACTTGCCGCCGTAGCCGGCGACGAAGCTGAGGCTGCCGGAGCCGAGCTGGTCGGTGGCCCTGACGCGGAAACGCACCACGCCCTCGCGCATCTCGCCCAGATCGAGCGTCTGCGTGGCGGCGCCCAGCACCTGCAATTGCGGGCCGGTGGCCAGCTTCACGCTCACCGGCACCGCCTTGCCGCCCAGCCCGGCGAGGTTGTTGGCCACGCCCACGCTGACCTCGGCCTCGTCGCCCGGCGCCAGCGTGGCCGGCACGTTGGGCGACAGCACGAAGTCGCCGCGCACGGTGGTGGCGCCCTCCCAGGTGCCGACCTGCTGCGGCGACACCGCCACCGCCATCACGCGCAGCCTGCCGTTGAAGTAGTCGGGCACCGCGTAGTCGAGGTCCTTCTCGCCGTCCACGTCGACGATGCCGGACCAGTAGGCCACCGGCTTGTCGCGCTTGCGCTTGAACGGGTTGAGCTGGCGGCCGATCGCCGCGTCGGCGTCGCCGCCCGGCGCGGCCATCGCCATCAGCTTGGCGAAGTCAGGCAGCACCAGGTCGAGGATCTGCGAAGTGCCGACCTCCAGCATGCGCTTGCGGAAGAAGAACTTCAGCGGGTCGCCCAGCTTGTAGCGCGCCACCTGCAGGATGCCCTCGTCCACCGCGAACACCACCGCCCGGGTCGGCCTGGCGGCACGGAGTTTGAAGGTGACCGTCTCGCCCGGCCTGACCAGCGCCGGCGCATCCACCGTCACCGCGTTGCGGCGCGCGTCCAGGTCCACCGAGAACGGCACCACGCCGTAGCTCAGCGGGCTCATGAAGACCTCGTCGGAGGACGGGTCGCGCACGAACTGCACGTTGACGTAGCCGTTGCCCTCGAAGTCCGCCGGCACGGTGATGTGCTGCACCGAGGCGGTGGTGTCGGCGTGGAACCAGGCGTGCGCGTAGACCTTGTCGCGCTCCAGGGTGATCAGGCCGCTGCCGGCGTAGGGCGCGCGCACGTCGATGGCGATGCGCTCGCCCGGCGCGTAGTCGCTCTTGTCCAGGTGCAGCTGCAGCTCCGCGTTGCGGTCCAGCGAGCGCGCGAGGTTGGCCGCGCCCGCCACCGAGTAGTCCACCCGGTTGACCTCGGTGCGGTCGGCGCGGCGGATCACCAGCGCGTAGTCGCCCGGCTTGTCGGTGGGCAGCGGGTAGTCCGTGCCGCCGGCCGCGATGTTCAGCGGCTGCTCGCTCACCTGGATCTCCTTGAGCCTGGACTCGTACTTGTAGACGCCGGAGGGCTGCTTGGTGAGCACGGAGACGTAGCGCCGCTCGACCAGCTGCGCGCGCAGGCCGTCCAGCGCGATCGACCTGGCCCGCGGGTCCACCGCCACCAGCCGCACCGCGCGCGTCGCGCCGCGGCTCACGTAGTCCAGGCCGTCGGCGGCCTTGTAGCCGACCAGCCAGTCGTTGGCGGACACCAGGGTCTGCGCCGCGGCCGCCACGCTGCGGCCGCCCTCGGCCTCGTGCACCTTGGCCAGGAAGTACAGCTGGTAGGTGGCGTCGGCGTACTTCTTCAGGTCCAGCGCGAACTCGGCGTGGCCCTGGTCGTCGGTCCTGGCATCCTCCAGCGTCTCCTCGTAGCCCTCCTTGGCGCGGCGCACGTCGTAGAAGTGGTAGTCGGGCCAGCTATGGAAGGCGGGCCAGGCCGGGCGCAGGGTGAGCGCGCCCTCCACGCGGCGGCCGGCGGCCGGCGTGCCGAACAGGTTCTGCGCGTCCACCAGCGCCTTGAGCTGGTCGGGCTTGACCCAGCCCTCGGGCAGCTGCGGCGAGAGCTTCGCCGCGACCTTCATGCGGTCGGGCAGGAACTCCTTCACCTGCACCGTGGTGCTGCCGATCTGCGCGCCGGGCCGGCCGTCCTTGACGATGTACAGGTTCACCGTCCAGGTGCCGGTGGGCGCGGCCTCGGCCGGCGCGTAGGCCAGCTCGCCGAAGCCGGCCTCGTCCATGCTCAGCGGCACGCGCCTGGCGGTGACGCCGCGCGGGTCGACGATCTCCGCCTGCAGCGGGATGCCGGCCACGCTGCGCGTCCAGCTCGCGGCGCGCACGATCAGGCCGATGTGGAAGGTGTCGCCGGGCCGGTAGATGCCGCGGTCGGAGAACAGGTAGCCGGACAGCTGGCCCTGGTTCACCGCGTTGCGCTCGCCGCCGATGTCGAAGCGCGAGAAGTCGAGCTGGCGGTCGTAGGCGCCGATCGGCAGGAACGACAGGTCGCCGTCCTTCTGCACCACGTACATCACCGGCTTCTTGTCGCGCTCCAGGCCCTTGAAGGTGGGGAAACGCACCACGCCGTCGGCGCCGGTGGACTGGGTGAACAGGACCTGCCCGTTGAGCGCGTAGACCGCGACGCTGGCGCCGGCCACCGGCTGGCCGCCGTGGATGGACTGCACGAACACGTCCTGGCTGCCGTCCAGCGCGCGCTTGACGATCAGGCCGAGGTCGGTGACCACCACCAGGCGGGTGTCCTGCGGGACGTCACCGCCGTCGCCCGCATCGTCGCCGCCGGCCTCGTCGCCCTCGCCGCTTGCGGCTTCGTCGTAGCTGCCGGGCTCGGCCTCGTCGGCGGGCGGCGGCGCGGCATAGCCCTGCCCGGCCTCGTCCTGCGCCTTGGCGGCGGCCTTCGCCTTGCGCGCCTCGGCCTTGGGATCGTAGGCGGACAGGTGCAGCAGGAACACGCCGCGTCTGCCGTCCTTGAGGTACTGCGAGAGGTCGACGCCCTCGTAGTGCGCCTTGCCCGGCTCGCCGGCCGGGAACGCGACCTTCTGCTCGAAGCGCTCGACGATGTGATCCTCGCCGAAATTCCACGGCAGCGAGGGACGCGCGTAGCTGCCCTGGTTGAGGCTGGCCAGGTGCTGCAGCTGGTCGGGCAGCACGCGGCCGATGGCGAGCCTCATGCCCGGCAGGTTGCGCGCCACCACCGAGACGCGCCGGTCGCCGCTCAGCGGCAGCAGCGCGCCGTCGGCCATGAAGCGCAGCAGCTTCGGGTAGTCCGGCACGGTGAAGGTTTCCACGCGCGGCCGGCCCATCATGTAGCCGCCGAAGGACTTCAGCCCGCGCTCCACCCGCACGTAGATCCGCTGGCCCGGCTCGGCGCGGTACTTGAAGCTCTGCAGCTCGGCGAAGTCGTTCTCGGTGGGCACCACGTCCAGCGCCAGCGGGGTGGACTGGCGCAGGACCGCCTCGCCGACCTCCGAACCGCCCCAGGCGTAGGGCGGCGCGTCCTCGTCCTGCGCGACGCCGGGCTTGCGTCTGGGCAGCACCCAGGCGCGCACCAGGCCGGCCACGTCGCCGTCGCGCACGGCGCCGTTGAAATGCAGCACCAGCACCTGCTCCGGCTCGTACCTGTCGTTGTCGACCAGGGTGGGGCTGATCTCGTCCAGCGCCAGGCTGTAAAGGCCGGGCACGCGCACCCGGCTCTCGATCGCCTCGTCCGTGCCGTCGCCGCCGCGCGCGCTGCGCACGCCCTTGTCCAGCCGGAACTGCACCGCGCCGTCGTCGCGCGGCAGGTCCAGCGGCTGCGAGTGCACCCAGGCGTTGAGCTTGTAGGGATCGTAGGTGACGCTGAACTTGAGCTCCGGCCCGCGCGTGCCGTCGCGCTGCAGCAGCGCCAGCGACACCCGCTTCTCGAACTGCGCCGGGTCCACCGGGTAGTTGAAGCGGACCTGCACGATGGTCTTCCTGGCGGCCGGATCCTGCGGGTCCTGGTAGAACTCGCCGCTGCCGAGACGGGCCTCGAACGGCCGGGTGTCGAAGGCGAAGCGATCGTCGGCCATCCGCACGTGCGGCGCGAACACCCTGGGCACGTCGAAGCGCACCTCGAAGTGCCGGCCCACCGGCCAGTCCTCGGCCGGCTGGAAGCGCAGCAGGCGGTCGCCCACCCAGCGCCATTCGCCCTTCACCGCCGGCTGCATCACGATGCCCTCCGGCACCGGCTTGCCGACCCGCGCGAGCGGCGCGGCGGAACCCGAGAAGCGCACGTCCAGCGGAGGAAAGCTGATGGTCTGCGCGGTGTAGTCGGTGATCGCCGGCGCCTTGGCCTCGAAGTTCACCCGCTCCGGCTCGGGCGGCTTCGGGCGGTGCTGGTACCACTGCCAGCCGAACCAGCCGCCGACGGCCAGCAGCACGGCGGCCGCCGTGCCGCCGGCGAAATGCAGGGGCCGCCGCCGCGCGGCGGCCGCCGTGGCCGGCATCCAGGCCGGCGCCGACCAATGCAGCTCGCCCAGCAGCGGGCGCAGCAGCCAGCCGATCCCGGTCAGCAGTCCGCGCACCAGGCGCACCGGCAGCAGAAGCAGAAACCGCAGCAGATCCATAAAGCCTTCCCGTGCTTGTTCCATGGAGCCGGCCCGGCCGGCGGCTACAGTCGCGCGCAGCCGGCCGCCAGGCGGCGGCCGGACGGCGCGTATCGGTGTTGCTCTCCCCTACTCATCCTGCCGCCCGCAGATGGCAGGGAACGGCGCGGATTCTGGCATGTTGCCGCCCGCCGTGCGGACGGCGCGGGCTTTCTACGGCTTGCCGGCCATGTCGCGCACGACCGGCGCCAGCTTCGGGTCCTGCATGGCCATGTGCATGGTGGCGCGCACCAGGCCCGCCTTGTTGCCGCAGTCGAAGCGGATGCCCTCGAAGCGGTAGGCCAGCACCTTGCCCTGCTCCAGCAGCAGCGCCTCGATGGCGTCGGTCAGCTGGATCTCGCCGCCGGCGCCGGGCGTGGTCTGCTCCAGCAGCTGGAAGATGCGGCCGGGCAGCACGTAGCGGCCCACCACGGCGAGGTTGGACGGCGCGTCGGCCGGCTTGGGCTTCTCCACCATGTAGCGGATGCGCGCGCTGCGCCCGTCCACCGGCTCGGCGTCGACGATGCCGTACTTGTCGGTCTGGTCGTGCGGCACTTCCTCCACCGCGATCACGCCGGCCCGCTCGGCCTCGGCCAGCTCGGCCATCTGGCGCAGCGCGCCCTTGCCCCGGTTCCAGATCAGGTCGTCGGGCAGGATCACGCCGAACGGCTCGTCGCCGACCACCGGCTTGGCGCACAGCACCGCGTGGCCCAGGCCCAGCGCCTCGGGCTGGGTCACGAAGATCGCGCGCACGTGCCTGGGCAGCGTGCCCTGCACCAGCGCCAGCAGGTCGTCCTTGCCCTTCTCCTGCAGCTTCGCCTCCAGCTCGTAGGCCTTGTCGAAGTAGTCGGCGATGGCGTGCTTGTAGCGGTTGGTGACGAACACCAGCGTGTCGGCGCCGGCGTCCACCGCCTCGTCCACCGCGTACTGGATCAGCGGGCGGTCCAGCACCGGCAGCATCTCCTTGGCCACCACCTTGGTGGCCGGCAGGAAGCGGGTGCCGAGGCCGGCGACGGGGAACACCACCTTGCGCAGGGGCTTGCTCACTTACTTCTCTCCATGTTCGGTACGGCGGATGGAAACCACGTTGTCCGGCTGCGCCCCGTCGCTCCAGCGGAACGAGGGCAGCAGGCTGGACACGCAGCGGCGCAGCTCGTCCTCGTCGAAGGCGCCCGCGGCCTCGGCGGCCCTGGCCAGCATGGCCTGCAGCAGCTCCCACGACACCTCGCGGTGCTGCGCCAGGAAGATCTTGGCGTGCGCCGTGGCGATGTAGTTCTCCAGCGGGTGGAACAGCTCCTCGAACAGCTTCTCGCCGGAGCGCAGGCCGGTGTAGACGATCGGGATCTCGGTGCCCGGCTTCTTGCCGGCCAGGCGGATCATCTGCTCGGCGAGGTCGCGGATCTTCACCGGCTCGCCCATGTCCAGCGCGAAGATCTCGCCGCCCTTGCCCAGGCTGGCCGCCTGCAGGATCAGCTGGCAGGCCTCCGGGATGGTCATGAAGTAGCGCGAGATCTCCGGGTGGGTGATGGTCACCGGGCCGCCGTCGCGGATCTGCTGGCGGAACAGCGGCACCACCGAGCCGGCCGAGTCGAGCACGTTGCCGAAGCGCACGGTGAGGTAGCGCGTGTCCGAGCGCGCGTTGAGGTTCTGGCAGTAGATCTCCGCCACGCGCTTGCAGGCGCCCATCACGTTGGTGGGGTTGACCGCCTTGTCGGTGGAGATCAGCACGAAGCACTCGGCACCGTACTCGCCGGCCAGGTCGGCCATCGTGCGCGTGGCCAGCACGTTGTTGCGGAAGGCGCTGCGCAGCTGGTTCTGCAGCATCGGCACATGCTTGTAGGCCGCGGCGTGGAACACCACCTGCGGCTTCGACTCGGCGAACACGCGGCGCATCGCGACCGGGTCGCCCGCGTCGGCCAGCACGCTTTCCAGCACCAGCTCCGGGTAGCCGGCGCGAAGCTCCTGGGTGATCCGGTAGAGGTTGTACTCGCTGTGCTCGACGATGATCAGCGTCTGCGCGCCGAGCCGGCAGACCTGCCGGCACAGCTCCGAGCCGATCGAGCCGCCGCCGCCGGTGACCAGCACGCGGCGCCCGGTGAGCGTCTCGCGGATCGAGGTCCAGTCCAGCTCCACCGCGTCGCGGCCGAGCAGGTCCTCGATCGCGACCTCCTTGATCTCGTTGAACTGCGCGCGCCCCGCCACGACGTCCTCCAGCCGCGGGACGGTGCGGTAGGGCAGCCCGGTGCCGTCGCACAGCTCGACCACCCGGCGCATCTCGGCGGCCGAGGCCGACGGCAGCGCGATCAGCAGCATGTCCACCGCGGCCTCGCGCACGATCTCCGGCAGCTGCTCGATCCGCCCGAGCACGGGATGGCCGTTGATGCTGGCGCCGCGCAGGCCCGCGCGGTCGTCGACGAAGCCCACCACGCTGTAGCGGCCGTCGTGGCGCAGGTCGCGCGACAGCGTCTCGCCGGCCCGGTCGGCCCCCACGATCAGCACGCGCCGCACCTGCCCCGACTGGAACATGTCCAGCCGGCTGTCCTTCCAGAAGCGGTACGCCAGCCGGGGAACGCCCAGCAGCACGGCCAGCAGCACCACGTACAGCGGCAGCACCGAGCGCGGCACCCCTTCCAGGCGGTTGTACAGGAACAGCAGCGGGCCGATCACCAGCGCGCCGCCGACCGAGGCGCGGAAGATGTTCCACAGGTCCGGCAGGCTGGCGAAACGCCACACGCCGCGGTACAGGCCGGTCCAGGTGAACATCAGCCCCTGCACCAGCAGCACGATGGGGAATTCCAGCAGCCCGAAGTGCTCCACCTCGTCGGGCCTGACCGTGTAGCGCAGCATCTTGGCCAGCCACCAGGCCAGCGCCGCCATCAGCAGGTCGTGCACCACCACCGCGGTGCGCGGCGGGATGAAGCCGATGAGCCTACGCAGCGACACGGCGCCCTCCGTCGCGGCCGCGCCGCAGCAGGAACCGCCTGCCCAGGCACCAGGCCGCGGCCGCCAGCGCGTAGGCGGCCGCGCAGGCCGGCAGGGCCATGGCCGGCCGCGCCGTTCCCCATGCCGCCAGCGGGGCGGCCACAAGCAAATTCCAGACCGTGTACAAATCCGCACTCCTTGCATGCGTGTTGCCGCATCTCACCAGCCACTGGTAGAGATGCTCGCGGTGGGCCGCATACCAGCGCTTGCCCCGCAGCATGCGGCTGGACAGTGTCAGGCCGGCATCCGTAACGAAGGCGGAACAGAGCGCGAGTGCGGGCCACAGCAGGACGGGTTGCGTCCGCCAGAGCATCGCGGCATAGCCGAAGACTAGCAGGCCGATGCTGCCGCTACCCACGTCTCCCATGAAGATGCGGGCCGGCGAGCGGTTGTAGCACCAGAAGCCCAGGCAGGCGGCGGCCAGGCAGGCCGCGAAGGCCGCCAGCGCCGGGGCGCCGGCGACCCAGGCCAGCACGGCCAGCCCCGCCCCGACGAACATGCCCTGCTGCGCCAGCAGCCCGTCGATGCCGTCCATGAAGTTGTGCAGGTTGATGCTCCAGGCGCCCGCCAGCACCAGCACCGGCAGCCAGAGGAGGCCGCCCGCGCCGCCCAGCAGCGCGAGCGAGAACAGGGCCGTGGCCGCCAGCTGCGCCGCCAGGCGCGGCAGCACGCCCAGCGGGCGGTGGTCGTCCCACCAGCCCGCCGCCGCCACCAGCGCCAGGGCCGCCAGCAGGGCCGCCACGGTCCCGGGGCCTTGCGCGCCCGGCAGCGTCCATCCGGCCCCCGCCATGGTCAGGGCGCAGGCCACGACCACCCCGATGCCGCCGCCGCGCGGCGTGGCGACCCGGTGGGAGCGGCGCTGCCCCGGCTGGTCGAGCATGCCGCGGCGATGCGCGTAGGCGATCGCCAGGCGCACCAGCAGCCACGCCAGCGCGAAGGCCAGCAGCGGCCAGGCAAGGACGGTCACCGGCATGCCGGGCGCCACCGCCTCATTCGTTGGCCACGCCATGGATCGGGCGGATCGTGCTCCAGCTCTTGCAGCTGGGGCACTGCCAGTGGTGCGCCTTGGCGCCGAAGCCGCAGCGGCTGCAGCGGTACATCGCCTGGCCCTCGAGCAGCTTGCGGGTGAGGTCGCGCAGGATCAGGAAATTCTCGCGCGCCTCCCCTTCCACCTTGTCCATGGTGGCGTCGATCAGCGCCATCAGCCCGCGCACCGACGGCCGCTGGCGCAGCTGCGAGGTGAGGAAGTCGATCGCCGTGCGCTCGCCGTCGCGCTGCCCGTACAGGTGCGTCAGCGCCAGCACCGGCGAGATGCCGTGGTAGCGCGTGAGGATGTCCTGCAGGAAGCGCTCGGCGCGCTCCATCTGGTGCGAACGCGCGTAGCTGTGCAGCAGCGGCGGCAGGATCTCCGGCACGAAGGCGATGTCGGCCGCCACCGCCTGCTCGTAGGCCTCGACCGCCTCGGCGTGCTCGCCGTCCTCGGCGTGCAGGCGGCCGGTGATCATGAAGGCGCGCACGCAGTCGGGCTGGCACTCGAAGGCCTGGCGCAGGTAGTCGCGCGCCTCGGCGTGCGCGCCGTGCTGGCGCGCGCGTTCGGCCAGCTCGCAGTAGAACTGCGCGATCATCGGCGACTCCGGCTCGCCGGTCATCGCCTCCAGCCGGCGCGCGTGCTCGATCGCCTTGTGCCAGTCGCGCTCGTGCTGGTAGATCGACACCAGGTGGCGCAGCGCCGAGGGCGCGTGCGCGTTCATCGCCACCAGGTCGGAGAACAGCGTCTCGGCGCGGTCGAGCAGGCCGGCGCGCATGTAGTCCTCGCCCAGTTCCAGCAGCGCCACCGTCTTCATGGCGTCGGTGAGGCCGGGGCGCGAGACCAGGTGCTGGTGCACGCGGATCGCCCGGTCCACCTCGCCGCGGCGGCGGAACAGGTTGCCGAGCGCGAGATGGGTCTCCACCGTGTCGCGGTTGTACTCGGCGAGCTTGAGGAACACCTCGATCGCCTTGTCCTGCTCCTCGTTGAGCAGGTAGTTGAGGCCGCGGAAGTAGTCCGACGACAGCTCGCTGACCCGCATGCCCGAGCGGTGGGCGGCCGCGCGGCGGGCGGTGAGCCAGCCGCTCACGAACGCCGCCGGGATCAGCAGCACCAGCACATACACGATGCTCATGAATGGGCCGGCGTCCTGGCGACGGCGCCGCTACGGCGCTCCTTGCCACGCCGGCGGCGGTGCTGCCACTGCACGCCCAGCCACGCGGTCAGGCCGCCCAGCAGCCAGCCGACGACCAGCGCAACCAGCAGGGCCGCCCCCTTGGGCCATTCGATCCGGGCGAGGCCGAGGTCGTAGCTCACCAGATCGGCGTTGAGCGCGCCGATCGCCACGCCGGCGGCCGCGGACAGCAACAGAACGAGCAAGGCTAGCAATCGCATGGAACGGACTTTACCCGAAGCCGCCGGGCAGGCACAGGCACGGCGCCGTCGACGCGGCCGTCCGGCGCCCGGACATGAAAAAGGCAGGACCGGCTCGCGCCGCCTGCCCCCGGCTGGAGGAAAAAACGCGGGGCCGCTCAGGCCGGCGGATTCCCCGCGGACTGGTTGACCCGCTCCCGCAGCTCCTTGCCCGGCTTGAAGTGCGGCACGTGCTTGCCGGGCAGCGCCACCGCCTCGCCGGTCTTGGGGTTGCGCCCCATCCGCGGCGGACGGTAGTGCAGCGCGAAGCTGCCGAACCCGCGCACCTCGATGCGCTCGCCGTTGGCCAGCGCGTGGCTCATCTGCTCGATCACGCTCTTGACCGCAAGCTCGACATCGCCAAACGCGAGATGGGTCTGGCGCCGCGCCAGTGCCTCGATCAGTTCGGATTTTGTCATGGGTCCCCTATGTCCGTGACGTGGAGTGGCGGGACGGCTCGCGCCGTCCCGCTTCCATCTTTGCGACCGCGGATCAGTCGGCCTTGTTGAGCTGTTCCTTCAGCAGGGCGCCGAGCTTGGTGGTGGCGCCGCCGCCGGCGGAACCGTACTCGGCCATGGCGTCCTGCAGGTCGGCCTCGTCCTTGGCGCGGATCGACAGCGAGAGCTGGCGGCCCTTGCGGTCCATGCCGGTGAACTTGGCCTCGACCTTGTCGCCCACCTTCAGGTGCTGGGTGGCGTCGTCGATGCGCTCCTTGGCGATGTCGTTGGCGCGGATGTAGCCCTCGACGCCGTCGCCCAGGTCGACCACCGCGCCCTTGGCGTCCACTTCCTTCACCGTGCCGCTGACGATGCTGCCGCGCGGATGGTTGGCCATGAACTGGCCGAACGGGTCCTGCTCCATCTGCTTGATGCCGAGGCTGATGCGCTCGCGCTCCGGATCGACGGCCAGCACCACCGCCTCGATCTCGTCGCCCTTCTTGAAGTTGCGCACCAGGTCCTCGCCGGAGGCCTGCCAGGAGATGTCCGACAGGTGCACCAGGCCGTCGATGCCGCCTTCCAGGCCGATGAAGATGCCGAAGTCGGTGATCGACTTGATCTGGCCGGAGACCTTGTCGCCCTTCTTGTGCATGGCGGCGAAGGCTTCCCACGGGTTGGAGCGGGTCTGCTTGATGCCCAGCGAGATGCGGCGGCGCTCCTCGTCCACGTCCAGCACCATGACCTCGGTCTCGTCGCCGACCTGCACCACCTTGGCCGGGTTGACGTTCTTGTTGGTCCAGTCCATCTCGGAGACGTGCACCAGGCCCTCGACGCCCGGCTCGATCTCGACGAAGCAGCCGTAGTCGGTGACGTTGGAGACCTTGCCGAACAGGCGGCTGCCCACCGGGTAGCGGCGGGAGATGTTGACCCACGGGTCGTCGCCCAGCTGCTTGAGGCCCAGGCTGACGCGGTTGCGCTCGCGGTCGTACTTGAGCACGCGCACTTCCAGCTCGTCGCCGACGTTGACCACCTCGGACGGATGGCGCACGCGCTTCCACGCCATGTCGGTGATGTGCAGCAGGCCGTCGATGCCACCCAGGTCCACGAACGCGCCGTAGTCGGTGAGGTTCTTGACCGTGCCCTTGACCACCGCGCCCTCGGTCAGGCGCTCCAGCAGCTTCTCGCGCTCCTCGGAGAACTCGGTCTCGACGACGGCGCGGCGGCTGACCACCACGTTGTTGCGCTTGCGGTCCAGCTTGATGATCTTGAACTCGAGGTCCTTGCCCTCGAGGTACACCGGGTCGCGCACCGGGCGCACGTCGACCAGCGAGCCCGGCAGGAACGCGCGGACGTCCTTGATGTCGACGGTGAAGCCGCCCTTGACCTTGCCGGAGATCTTGCCGGTGATGGTCTCTTCCTTGTCGAAGGCCTGCTCGAGGTCGTCCCACACCATCGAACGCTTGGCCTTCTCGCGGGAGAGCTTGGTCTCGCCGAAGCCGTCTTCCAGCGCGTCGAGGGCCACCTTCACCTCGTCGCCCACCTGCACTTCCAGCGTGCCGTCCTCGTTCTTGAACTGCTCGATCGGGACGATGCCCTCGCTCTTCAGGCCGGCGTTGATGACCACCACATCGTTGCGGATCTCCACCACGATGCCGGTGACGATGGCGCCCGGCTTGAGCTTGGCGATGGCCTGCTGGCTCTGTTCAAACAGCTCGGCAAAACTTTCAGTCATGTTGATTCCAGAAATGAGAAAAGGCCGCCGCCCGTGCGCGCCGTCGGATGTCATGCGCAGGGACGATCAGGCCCACCGGTTGTGGGTGCCGCAGGCCCGGTGCGCGAAGCGCCGGTCCGTTGCCACCGTTGACCAAGACCCCCGCCGCGGCGGAGGCGCCTAAAGGCCGCGCACGGCCCCTTGTCAGGGACGCACGACGGCCAAAACCTTCGCGACCACGTCCGCGATGGGCATGCCGGTGGAATCCACCAGCAGCGCATCCTCGGCCGGTTTCAGCGGCGCGACCGCCCGCGACGCATCGCGTTCGTCCCGCGCCTCGATTTCCCGCTGAAGAGTGCCGAGTGTAACGCCAAGCCCCTTTTCCTTCAACTGTTTATAGCGCCTTTTCGCCCGCTCGGCGGCGCTGGCGGTGAGGAACACCTTGTATGGGGCATCGGGGAAGATCACCGTGCCCATGTCGCGCCCGTCCGCCACCAGCCCGGGCGGCTTGCGGAACGACAGCTGCAAATCCACCAGCGCCTGGCGCACCGACGGGATCGAGGCGATCGCCGAGGCCGCCGCGCCGGCCGTCTCGGTGCGCAGCTCGTCGGTGGCGTCGTGGCCGTTGACCAGGATGCGGGTGTCGGCGCCGTCCGCGCTGGGCTGGAAACGGATCTTCACCGACTGCGCGCAGCGGGTCACCGCGTCGCCGTCGGACAGGTCCAGCCCCTCCATGCCGGCGGCGTAGCCCACCGCCCGGTACAGCGCGCCCGAGTCCAGCAGCCGCCAGCCCAGCTGCTCGGCCACCAGCCGGCTGACCGTGCCCTTGCCCGACCCCGAAGGTCCGTCGATGGTCAGCACGGGGACGGACGAGGCTCGGCTCATGGGGAATTCCTGGTGGTGCGGGACGAATGCGCCAGTCTAGCGCGTTGACCCTCCCGGGGGCGCGTGCTATCAAGCCGCACCGCTTTTCCGCAGGCCAGCGCCACCCGCCCATGAACGATCTTCGCCGCGAGTTCGACCAGGCCGCCGAGGACGTCAAGCAGCTGGCCCGCCGCCCGGACAACGACACCCTGCTGCGCCTGTACGCGCTCTACAAGCAGGCCACCGAGGGCGACATCCACGCGGACCAGCCCGGCTTCTTCGACTTCGTCGGCACCGCCAAGCACGAAGCCTGGAACCAGCTGCGCGGCCTCGGCGCGGAGGAGGCGATGCGCCGCTACGTCGCGCTGGTGCGGCAGCTGCTCGCCTGATCCGCCGGCCCACGCCGTTCTCCCGACCGCCCGCGCATCCGGCATCGCCGCCGGACGCGCGCGCGCCCGCTTGACCGGCGGCCGTGCAGGCGGCAAATTCATACACTCGTTTGAATCCGGCCGCCCGCATGCGCTACCCGCACCTGTTCGCCCCGCTCGACCTGGGCCACGTCACCCTGCCCAACCGCATCCTGATGGGGTCGATGCACACGGGACTGGAGGACCGGGCCGCCGACTACGACAAGCTGGCCGCCTACTTCGCCGAGCGCGCGCGCGGCGGCGTCGGCCTGATGGTGACCGGCGGCATCGCGCCCAGCATCGAGGGCTGGCTCAAGCCCTTCGGCGGCCGCCTGTCGATGCCCTGGCACGTGGCGCGGCACCGCAGGCTGACCCGCGCGGTGCACGCCGAGGGCGGGCGCATCTGCCTGCAGATCCTGCATGCCGGCCGCTACGGCTACCACCCGCTGTCGGTGGCGCCGTCCAGGCTCAAGTCGCCGATCACCCCCTTCACGCCGCGGGCGCTCTCCGCGCGCGGCGTGGAGCGCACCATCGGCGACTTCGCGCGCTGCGCCGCGCTCGCCCGCGAGGCCGGCTACGACGGCGTGGAGGTGATGGGCTCGGAGGGCTACCTGATCAACCAGTTCATCGCCGCGCGCACCAACCGCCGCGACGACGCCTGGGGCGGCGACGCGGCGCGGCGCATGCGCTTCCCGGTGGAGATCGTGCGGCGCATGCGCGAGGCGGTGGGCCGCGACTTCATCATCATCTACCGCCTGTCCATGCTCGACCTGGTCGAGGGCGGCCAGGACTGGAGCGAGGTCGTCGCGCTCGCCAAGGCCGTCGAGGCCGCCGGCGCCAGCCTCATCAACACCGGCATCGGCTGGCACGAGGCGCGCGTGCCCACCATCGTCACCAGCGTGCCGCGCGCGGGCTTCGCCTGGGTGACCCGCAAGCTCAAGGGCGAGGTGGGCCTGCCGCTGGTGACCAGCAACCGCATCAACATGCCCGAGGTGGCCGAGCGCGTGCTGGCCGACGGCGAGGCCGACATGGTGTCGATGGCGCGGCCGCTGCTGGCCGACCCGGACTGGGCGGCCAAGGCCCGCGCCGGCCGCAGCGAGCGCATCAACACCTGCATCGCCTGCAACCAGGCCTGCCTCGACCACGTGTTCCAGAACCGCCGTGCCAGCTGCCTGGTCAACCCGCGCGCCTGCCACGAGACCGAGCTGAGGATCGCGCCGGCGGCGCGGCGCAAGCGCGTCGCCGTGGTCGGCGCCGGGCCGGCCGGCCTGGCCTGCGCCACCACGCTGGCCGAGCGCGGCCATGCCGTGACGCTGATCGAGCGCGCCGCGGAGATCGGCGGCCAGTTCAACCACGCCAAGCGGATTCCGGGCAAGGAGGAATTCCACGAGACGCTGCGCTACTTCCGCCAGCGGCTGACCGAGCTGGGCGTCGAGGTACGGCTCGGCCAGGCGGCCGACGCCGCCGCGCTGCAGGCCGGGGGCTACGACGAGATCGTGGTGGCCACCGGCGTGGTGCCGCGCAGGGCCGACTTTCCCGGCTGCGACGACCCGCGCGTGCTCGGCTACCTGGACGTGCTGGCGCGCGGCGCGGCGGTCGGCCCGCGGGCCGCGATCGTCGGCGCCGGCGGCATCGGCTTCGACGTCGCCGAGTTCCTGGCCGAGACGCCGCCCTCGCCCGCCACCGATCCCGCGCGCTGGTGCCGCGAGTGGGGCGTGGACATGCGCCTGGCGCACCGCGGCGGCCTGCTGCCCGCCGCGCCGGAACCGCCGGCGCGGCAGCTGTGGCTGCTCCAGCGCAGCGAGGGCCGCCCGGGAGCCCGCCTCAACAAGACCACCGGCTGGGTGCACCGCGCCACGCTGAAGGCCAAGGGAGTGACCATGCTGGGCGGCGTCGCCTACCGGCGCTTCGACGACGAAGGACTGCACATCACGGTGGACGGCAGGGAGCAGGTGCTGCCCGTCGACCACGTGGTGGTCTGCGCCGGCCAGGAGCCGGACCGCCGCCTGGCCGAGGCCCTGCTGGCCATCGGCGTGAAGGCCCACGTGATCGGCGGCGCCGACGTGGCGGCGGAGCTCGACGCCAAGCGCGCCATCGACCAGGGCACCCGCCTGGCCGCGAGCCTCTGAGCGGCGGCGCCCGCCGCGGCTTGCGCAGGGAAGCGGAAACGAAAGCGCCCCGCGAACGACGCGTCGGTATCGGCTCGGGGGGGAGATAGCCGGATACCGCGGGGATAGCGTCGCTGCGGGGCGAGGGTCACCGCCACCTGGG
Organism: Fulvimonas soli; assembly: GCF_003148905.1. Lineage (GTDB taxonomy): Bacteria > Pseudomonadota > Gammaproteobacteria > Xanthomonadales > Rhodanobacteraceae > Fulvimonas > Fulvimonas soli. The sequence continues at coordinate 226,454 of NZ_QGHC01000004.1, forward strand.
GGAGGGGTAGTGGCGGGACGGGGATAGATTATGATCGACCGGGTATCCAATCCAATATATATTTTGGATACTTCTTATTTGATATTCGTATATGTTCGATTTCCGCCAGTTGCGCTACTTCGTGGCGGTTGCCGAGGAACTGAGCTTCACCCGGGCCGCCCAGCGCCTGCACATCTCGCAGCCGCCGCTTTCGCAGCAGATCCAGGCGCTCGAGCAGGACCTGGGCGTGCGCCTGTTCCAGCGCGACCGGCGCAACGTGGCGCTGACCGAGCCGGGCCGGGTGATGCTCGAGCAGGCCCGCCAGATCCTGGCCAAGGCCGACGAGGCGCGCGCGCAGGTGAACGAGGCGGCCGCCGGCTTCAGCGGCCACCTCAAGCTCGCCTATACGGTATCGGTCTCCTTCCACCGCGCCCTGCCCCAGACCCTGCTGCGCTTCGGCCAGCGCGTGCCCAGGGTGCGCATGCAGCTGCACGAGATGTATTCCGAGGCGCAGTTCGACGCGCTGCGCAGCGGCCAGATCGACGTCGGCTTCGTCCGCGCCGAGCCGCGGCACGGGGCCGACGTGCGCGCCCTGCGGCTGGACGTGATCGACTACGAGCCGCTGCTGCTCGCCCTGCCCTCCGGGCACCGGCTGGCGGGGCGCGACAGCCTGGAGCTGGGCGAGGTGGCCGGCGAGAGCTTCGTGATCCAGCCGCGCGAGCTGGCCTCCAACCTGCACGACCGCCTGCTGCAGCTGGCCGCCAAGGCGGACTTCCACCCGACGATCCGCCTGCAGGCGCAGCAGATCAACGGCCTGATCGCGCTGGTCGCCGCCGGCATGGGCCTGGCGCTGGTGCCGGCCAGCATGCGCGCGGTGCAGCTGGGCGGCGTCAGCTACGTCTCGCTGGAGGACCCCGACGCCTACCTGCTGCTCGCCGTCGCCAGCCGCCGCGACAATCCCTCGCCGGCGCTGGCCAAATTCCTGGACATCGTCACCGGCGCCGACGACGGCGCGGACTTGTGAACGGGCCGGCGAGCCGCTACACTTACGCGCTTGTATTTCTTCGATTAGTTCCAGGAGCTGGCCGTGAAGGTGCTTTCCTCTTTGAAGTCCGCCAAGCAGCGGCACCGTGACTGCAAGGTTGTGCGCCGTCGCGGCAAGGTATTCGTGATCTGCAAGAGCAACCCGCGTTTCAAGGCCCGTCAGCGCTGAGCCTCAGCCGCGACGAGCGAAACGGAAAGGGCCGCGCGAGCGGCCCTTTTTGTTGTCCGGCGTTTTCCTTCGGCAGGGGAGCGCCTTGGCCCGATGGGATGGGAAGGCATCGCGGCCGGAGGCCGCTCCCACAGGCTTGCCGCGACCTTGTGGCCGCGATGGACCTGCTCGGCGCGAGAAGCCGCCGGCTCCCGCAATTGCCGCGCCCTACCCCTACTCGTAGCGCACGCCCGTGATCTCGTAGCGCTTGACGCCATTGGGCGCCCTGAACTCGAAGCTGTCGCCCTCGCTCCTGCCGATCAGCGCGCGCGCGATCGGCGAGGACACCGCGATCAGCCGCTTCTTGATGTCGGCCTCCAGGTCGCCCACGATCTGGTAGGTCACCGCCTCGCCGGTGTCCTCGTCCTCCAGGTCCACGGTGGCGCCGAACACCACCTTGCTGCCGGCGGATAGGCGCGACACGTCGATCACCTCGGCGGTGGACAGCGCGGCCTCCAGCTCGGCGATGCGGCCCTCGATGAAGCTCTGCTGCTCGCGCGCGGCGTGGTACTCGGCGTTCTCCTTCAGGTCGCCGTGCGCGCGCGCCTCGGCGATCGCCGCGATGATGCGCGGCCGCTCGACCGACTTGAGGCGTTCCAGCTCGGCGCGCAGGCGCTCCGAACCGGCCTTGGTGATGGGGGCGCGACTCATGCGCTCAACTCCTTGTGCAGTTCCTGCAGGCTGTGCACCTCGCCCGCGCCGTGGAAATCCAGCGAATGCACGAGCGCGCGCGCGCCTGCGACGGTGGTGGAATAGGTGACGCGATGCTGCAGCGCCTCGCGCCGGATCGAGAACGAGTCGGCGATCGCCTGCTTGCCCTCGGTGGTGTTGACGATGTAGACGATCTCGCCGTTCTTGATCAGGTCGACGATGTGCGGCCGGCCCTCGATCACCTTGTTGATGCGCTCGCAGGCCACGCCGTGCTCGCCCAGGTAGCGCGCGGTGCCCTCGGTGGCGACCAGGCTGAAGCCGCGCGCCAGCACCTCCTTCGCCACCGGCAGCAGGCGCTCCTTGTCGGCGTCGCGCACCGACACGAACACCTTGCCCTTCGGCGGCGTCTTGATGCCCGCCGCGTCGTGGCCGCGCGCGAAGGCGGCGCCGAAGCTGGGCCCTAAGCCCATCACCTCGCCGGTGGAGCGCATCTCGGGGCCGAGGATCGGGTCCACGTTCTGGAACTTCAGGAACGGGAAGATCGCCTCCTTCACCGAGTAGTAGGACGGGATCACCTCGCGGGTGGCGCCCTGCGCCTGCAGCGAGCGGCCGGCCATCGCGCGCGCGGCGATCTTGGCCAGCGGCACGCCGGTGGCCTTGGAGACGAACGGCACCGTGCGCGAGGCGCGCGGGTTCACCTCCAGGATGTACACCGTCTCGCCCTGGATGGCGAACTGGGTGTTCATCAGGCCGACCACCCCGAGCTCCTTGGCCATCAGCGCGACCTGGCGGCGCAGCTCGTCCTGCACCGCCGGCGACAGCGAGTACGGCGGCAGCGAGCAGGACGAGTCGCCCGAGTGCACGCCGGCCTCCTCGATGTGCTCCATGATGCCGCCGACCAGCACCTCGCCCTCGGCGTCGGCGACGACGTCCACGTCCACCTCGACCGCGTGATCGAGGAAGCGGTCCAGCAGCACCGGCGAGTCGTTGGAGACCTGCACCGCCTCGCGGATGTAGCGCGCCAGGTCGGCGTCGCCGTAGACGATCTCCATCGCGCGGCCGCCCAGCACGTAGCTCGGGCGCACCACCAGCGGGTAGCCGATCTCGCGCGCCAGCGCCAGCGCCTCGTCGGCGTTGCGCGCGGTGCGGTTGGGCGGCTGCTTCAGGCCGATCTTCTCGATCATCCGCTGGAAGCGCTCGCGGTCCTCGGCCAGGTCGATCGAGTCCGGCGTGGTGCCGATGATCGGCGCACCGGCCGCCTCCAGCGCGCGCGCCAGCTTCAGCGGGGTCTGCCCGCCGTACTGCACGATCACGCCCCTGGGCTGCTCCAGCGCGACGATCTCCAGCACGTCCTCCAGCGTCAGCGGCTCGAAGTACAGGCGGTCGGAGGTGTCGTAGTCGGTGGAGACCGTCTCCGGGTTGCAGTTGACCATGATGGTCTCGAACCCGTCCTCGCGCAGCGCCAGCGCGGCGTGCACGCAGCAGTAGTCGAACTCGATGCCCTGGCCGATGCGGTTGGGGCCGCCGCCGAGCACGATGATCTTCTCGCGGCCGCTGGGGTTCGCCTCGCACTCCTCCTCGTAGGTGGAGTACATGTAGGCGGTGGTGGTGGCGAACTCGGCGGCGCAGGAGTCCACCCGCTTGTACACCGGGCGCACGCCCAGGGTGTGGCGCAGGTGGCGGATCGCCGCCTCGTCGGTGCCCACCAGCTCGGCCAGGCGCGCGTCGGAGAAGCCCAGGCGCTTGAGCTCGCGCAGGCGCGCGGCGTCGAGCGCGGTGAGGCCCCGCGCCTGCACTTCCTGCTCGGCCAGCACGATGTCCTCGAACGCGGCGAGGAACCAAGGGTCGACGCGGCTCAGGCCGTAGACCTCCTCCAGCGACAGCCCGGCGCGGAAGGCGTCGGCCAGGTGGAACACGCGGTCCGGCCGCGGCTCGCGCAGCTCGCGCTTGAGCGTGGCCAGGCCCTCGTCGGTGGACAGGTCCAGCCCGGTCGGGTTGAGCCCGGTCTTGCCGATCTCCAGGCCGCGCAGCGCCTTCTGCAGCGACTCGTGGAAGCTGCGGCCGATCGCCATCACCTCGCCCACCGACTTCATCTGGGTGGTGAGGCGCGCGTCGGCCTGCGGGAACTTCTCGAAGGCGAAGCGCGGGATCTTGGTGACCACGTAGTCGATGGCCGGCTCGAACGAGGCCGGGGTCAGGCCGCCGGTGATGTCGTTCTTCAGCTCGTCCAGCGTGTAGCCGACGGCGAGCTTGGCCGCCACCTTGGCGATCGGGAAGCCGGTGGCCTTGGAGGCCAGCGCCGAGGAGCGCGACACGCGCGGGTTCATCTCGATCACCACCACGCGGCCGGTCTCGGCGTTGACGCCGAACTGCACGTTGGAGCCGCCGGTGTCCACGCCGATCTTGCGCAGCACCGCGATGGAGGCGTCGCGCAGGCGCTGGTATTCCTTGTCGGTGAGCGTCTGCGCCGGCGCCACGGTGATCGAGTCGCCGGTGTGCACGCCCATCGGGTCGAGGTTCTCGATCGAGCAGACGATGATGCAGTTGTCCGCCCTGTCGCGGACCACCTCCATCTCGAATTCCTTCCAGCCCAGCACCGACTCCTCCACCAGCACCTCGTGCACCGGCGAAAGCTCCAGGCCGCGCTTGACGATCTCCTCGAACTCCTCGACGTTGTAGGCGATGCCGCCGCCGGAGCCGCCCAGGGTGAAGCTGGGGCGGATGATGGTGGGGAAGCCCACCTTGGCCTGGATCTCCAGCGCCTGCTCGAAGCTCCTGGCCACCTCGGCCTTGGGGCACTCCAGGCCGATCTCGCCCATCGCCACGCGGAACAGCTCGCGGTCCTCGGCCATGCGGATCGCCTCGCGCGAGGCGCCGATCAGCTCCACGCCGTACTTGTCCAGCACGCCGTGGTCGGCCAGGTCCAGCGCGCAGTTGAGGCCGGTCTGGCCGCCCATGGTGGGCAGCAGCGCGTCCGGGCGCTCCTTGGCGATGATGCGCTCCACCGTCGGCCAGTTGATCGGCTCGATGTAGACCGCGTCGGCCATCTCCGGGTCGGTCATGATGGTGGCCGGGTTGGAGTTGACCAGGATGACGCGGTAGCCCTCCTCGCGCAGCGCCTTGCAGGCCTGCGCGCCGGAGTAGTCGAACTCGCAGGCCTGGCCGATCACGATGGGGCCGGCGCCGATGATCAGGACGCTCTTGATGTCGGTGCGCTTAGCCATGCGTGCGGGCCTCCTGCATCAGGGCGGCGAAACGGTCGAACAGGTAGCCGATGTCGTGCGGCCCCGGGCTGGCCTCCGGATGGCCCTGGAAGCAGAACGCCGGGCGGTCGGTCAGCGCGAAGCCCTGCAGCGAGCCGTCGAACAGCGAGGTGTGGGTCACCCGCGCGTTGGCCGGCAGCGTGGCCGGGTCCACCGCGAAGCCGTGGTTCTGGCTGGTGATCAGCACGCGGCCGTCGTCCAGGTCCTTCACCGGGTGGTTGGCGCCGTGGTGGCCGAACTTCATCTTCAGCGTCCTGGCGCCCAGCGCCAGGCCCATGATCTGGTGGCCCAGGCAGATGCCGAACAGCGGCACCTTGGCGTCCAGGAAGGCGCGCGCGGCCTCGACCGCGTAGCCGCAGGCCGCCGGGTCGCCGGGGCCGTTGGAGAGGAACACGCCGTCCGGCCGCATCGCCAGCACGTCGGCGGCGGGCGTCTGCGCGGGCACCACGGTGATCTCGCAGCCCTGCTCGGCGAGCAGGCGCAGGATGTTGCGCTTCACGCCGTAGTCGTAGGCCACCACCTTGAAGCGCCTGGCCGGCTGGCGGAAGGCGGTGCGGTCGAGGTCGTAGACGCCCTCGTTCCAGGGGTACGGCGCGGCGACGCTGACCTCCCTGGCCAGGTCCATGCCGTTCAGGCCGGGGAAGGCGCGCGCCTTGGCCAGCGCGGCCTCGGCGTCGATCCCCTCGCCGACGGCGATGCAGCCGTTCTGCGCGCCCTTGTCGCGCAGGATGCGGGTCAACCGGCGCGTGTCGATGCCGGCGATCGCCACGATGCCGTGGCGTCCGAGGTAATCGGGCAGGCTTTCCGTGCTGCGCCAGTTGCTGGGCCGGCGCGGTACGTCGCGCACGATCAGGCCGGCCGCATGCACGCGGTCGGACTCGGCGTCCTCGGCGTTGACGCCGGTGTTGCCGATGTGCGGATAGGTCAGGGTGACGATCTGACGGGCGTAGGAAGGATCGGTGAGGATCTCCTGGTAGCCCGTCATCGCCGTGTTGAAGACCACCTCGCCGACGGTTTCGCCGGCCGCGCCCACGGCGTAGCCGTGGAACACGCTGCCGTCTTCGAGGGCAAGCAGAGCGGGAATGGGCATGGAGGCCGCCTTTGGGTGCAGCAAGGTCCGCAAGCCGCGCTTGGCAGGCTTGTGGACCTTGGGTCGAGGAAAAGTCTTGGGCGGGACGAAATGATAGGCGCGCGGGGGGCTTCCTGTCCACCGATGCGAGGTAAACGAGGCGCTGCATTCAGCGTTCCAAACGCACGTCGCCGGGTTAGACTCGCGCAGCCAGCCGTCAGCCGTGAACCGCCAGCCCATGAACAACGCCGCCCTGCTCGACCCCGCCCGCCTCGACCGTGCGGACACCGAGGTCCGGCTGGAGCCGTTCCCGTTCCTGGTGGCGCACGGCCAGCTGCCGGACGAGGCGCGTGCCGCCCTGGAGCAGGACTTCCCGCGCTACAGCAGCGCCGGCTTCTTCCCCTACGATCCGGCCGACTGCGGCCCCTCGGTGAACGCGCTGGTCGAGCAGCTCACCACGCCGGCCTTCGCCGACGCGATCGGCCGGCGCCTGGGCATCGACAACCTCGGCCGGTACCCGACCCTGGTCACCCTGTGCCGCTTCCTCAACAAGCGCCACGGCACCATCCACACCGACAGCCGCTCGAAGGTGGCCACCGCCCTGCTCTACCTCAACACGCAGTGGCCCGACACCAGCGACGGCTGCCTGCGCTTCCTGAGCCGGATCGACGACATCGACGCGCTGGTCGCCCCCGAGCTCAAGCCGCTGTACGGCGAGTTCGCCGTGTTCAAGCGCTGCGACAACTCCTTCCACGGCCACCTGCCCTACGAGGGCGAGCGCCGGGTGATCCAGGTGGCCTGGCTCACCAGCGAGGAGGAGAAGCTGCGCAAGACCAAGCGCGGCAACTTCTCGCGCGCCTTCAAGAAGCTCTTCGGCAAGCTGGACACCCGGCTCGGCGCCGGCCGCGACCGCAACGCCTCGCACCGGGACTGAGCGCGGCGCTCAGCGCGCGAAGTGCCAGGCCACGAACGCCGCGAAGGCGACGTACAGCAGGCCCACCGGCACCAGCCGGCGCGCGTCCACCCCGCCGCGCCGGAACAGCCGCCAGAGGAAGACGATCGCCAGCGTGGTGACCGCGCCGGCCGCGACCAGCGGCGCGTCGAACAGCCAGGGCGTGGCGAACAGGCCGAGCGCGCTGGGGATGGTGGCCTGGATCATCATCGCGCCGGAGATGTTCGCCAGCGCCAGGCGCTCCTTGCCCTGGCGCACCCAGATCAGCGCGTTGACCGTCTCCGGCAGCTCGGTGGCCACCGGGCTCAGCAGCAGCGCGACCAGGTGCGGCGACAGGCGCAGCGCATGGCCGATGGCCTCCAGCTGCGCCACGAAGACGTGCGAGGCCAGCGCGATCACGCCCAGCGCCAGCGCGGCCTGCAGCAGCACCAGCGAGAGCCGCGGGTCGGCCGCGCGCGGCTGCAGCTTCAGCGGTTCGAGCTCCTCCTCCTCGGGGGCGGTGTCGCTGTCGCGCAGCTCGCGCCAGACGTACAGCGCGTAGGCCGCCAGGAACAGCACGCCCAGCCACGGCTTGAGCGCGAACGCCACCAGGCCGAGCGCGCACTTGGCCACGAAGATCGCCAGGAACCAGAACTGGTCGCGCGCCAGGCGCCGGTGGTCGACCGCGAGCCGGCAGTCGTCGCGCCGCTGCCGGCGGCGCACCTGCCACAGCGCCAGCCCGACCACCGCGTAGGCGATGGTGGCCAGCACCAGCGGGCCGCCCAGCGCGGCGCCCACGCCGATGTCGCGCTGCCGGCCCGTCTTGCCGAGCACCACCGCGACGAAGGTCACCGCGCTCTCCGGCAGCGCGGTGCCGAACGCCGCCAGCACCGTGCCCACCGCGGTGGCGCCCAGCTCGAACTTTCGGCCCAGCCATTCGATGCCGTTGACGAAGTACTCGCAGGCGAAGTAGATCGCGCCCGCAGAAAGCAGGAACAGCAGGACGACGGAAAGCATCGCGGTATCCATGACCGGGCGGGCGCGAAACCGATGGCGCAACGACGCCGCCCGCCCGGCCGGGTGAGCACGTCGTGGCCAAAGGTCTCGCCGGACCGCTGCGCACCGCCGGGCAGTGCGACCGGCCATCCGCGCCATGGGGCGAAACCCCAAGTCTGTTGACGCGGATTCCTCGCGGATGGAAGCGGCGCTTCCCGGGAGCGAGGATGGCTACTCCCCGATGACAACGGCGCGCCATGCTAGCGGCAACCGCCGCGCAGCGGCAAGCCGGACCGGCCGCGCCGGGACGGCCGCGAAGACTCAGCCGCCGGCGATCCGCTCCGCCAGCATGGCATCCAGCGCGTAGGCCCCGGCGGACTTGCCGGCGAGCCAGTGCGCCGCCTCGATCGCGCCGCGCGCGAAGATCGAGCGGTCGGTCGCGCGGTGGCCCAGCTCGACGCGCTCGCCCTGCCCCAGCAGCAGCGCGGTGTGCTCGCCCACCACGTCGCCGCCGCGCACCACCGCGAAGCCGATGGCGCCGGGCTCGCGCGGGCCGGTCTGCCCCTCCCGCGCGTACACGCCCGCGCGCGCCAGCGTGGTGCCGCGTGCCGCGGCGGCGGCCTCGCCGAGCAGCAGGGCCGTGCCGGAAGGCGCGTCCACCTTGCGGCCGTGGTGCGCCTCGACGATCTCCAGGTCCCAGTCGCGCAGCACCGCGGCGGCCTCGCGCAACAGGCGGGCCAGCACCGCCACGCCGAGGCTGAAGTTGGCCGAGCGCAACAGGGGGATGGCGCGGCCGGCCGCCTCCAGGCGCCGCAGCATGGCGGCGTCCAGCCCGGTGGTGCCGACCACCAGCGCCACCCCGCGCGCCTCGCAGTGCGCGAGCGCCTCGGCGAGCCCGGCCGGGCTGCTGAAGTCGATCGCCACGTCCAGCGCGCCGGCCTGCGACCAGTCGTGCGAGTAGCGCACGGTGCTGCCGGGGGCGACCGGCGCGCCCATCTCCGGCGCATCCGGCGCGGTCAGCGCGGCGGCCAGCTCGAAGCGGCGGTCGCGCCGCAGCAGCTCGACCAGCAGCCGCCCCATGCGGCCGGTGGCGCCATTGACGGCAACGCGGACGGGACGGCTCATGGACGATGCTCCAACGGGGGACGAAAGCGCCGATGATGCCAGCACCCGGCGCCGTTCACCTAGGCGGCGCCCGCAGCCCGTTCACGATTTCCGCGCGCCCTGCGCCGGGAGCCGTGCGCGAGCGGGCAAGGAAGGGCGAAAGCGTGGACGCCGGTTCACGGCGGCGCGGCGTGGCAAGAGTGGCGGGAGGATCCGGACATCGCGGCCGGAGGCCGCTCCCACAAGGCTTGCGAGGCTCATGCGGGAGCGGCCTCCGGCCGCGATCGATCAGGACGTGACCCGCGACCAGAACTGCTTGACGCCGTCGACCCAGTTCTTGGCGCGCGGCATGTGCCGCTCCGCCTCGCCCTCGGCGAAGGTCGCCTCCAGCTGTTCCAGCAGCTCGCGCTGCTGGCGGGTCAGCCGCACCGGCGTCTCCACCACCACGCGGCAGATCAGGTCGCCGACGCGGCCGCTGCGCACCGACTTCACGCCGCGGCCGCGCAGGCGGAACTGCTGCCCGGTCTGGGTCTCGGGCGGGATGCTGACCGCCACCTCGCCGTCCAGCGTCGGCACGGCGAGCTCCGCGCCCAGCGCGGCCTGCGAGAAGCGGATCGGCACCTCGCAATAGAGGTCGTTGCCGTCGCGCTGGAAGATCGCGTGCTCGCGCACACGCACCTCCACGTAGAGGTCGCCCGCCTCGGCGCCCGCCGGGCCGGCCTCGCCCTGCCCGGCCAGGCGGATGCGGTCGCCGTTGTCCACGCCGGCGGGGATCTTCACCGACAGCGTGCGGGTGTCCTCCAGCCGGCCCTCGCCGTGGCAGGCCTTGCACGGCTTCTCGATCACCTGGCCGGCGCCGCCGCAGTGCGGGCAGGCCTGCTGGATCGAGAAGATGCCGTTCTGCATGCGCACGCGGCCGTGGCCGTGGCAGGTGCGGCAGGTGACCGTCCGGCCGTCGGCCGAGCCGGTGCCGTTGCAGTGGTGGCAGTTGACCTGGGTGGGGATCTCGATCTTGCGCTCGACCCCGAACACCGCCTCCTCCAGGTCCAGCTCCAGGATGTAGCGCAGGTCGGCGCCGCGCCGCGGCCGGCCGCGGCCGCCGCCCATGCCGAAGATGTCGCCGAAGATGTCCCCGAAGATGTCGCCCACGTCGGCAAAGCCGGCCCCGCCGTGGCCGCCCATGCCGTGCTCGAAGGCGGCATGGCCGTGCTGGTCGTACAGCGCCCGCTTCTGCGGGTCGGAAAGCACCTCGTAGGCCTCCTTGGCCTCCTTGAACTTCTCCTGCGCGTGCGGATCGTCGGGACAACGGTCCGGGTGGTACTTCATCGCCAGCCGGCGGAAGGACTTCTTCAGTTCGGCCTCGGTGACCGTGCGCTCGACGCCGAGGACTTCGTAGTAGTCACGCTTGCTCATCACTGCATCCGGATACGGACCCCTCGCACGAACCGCTGCCGATCCATGCCCCCTTCATGAAACAGCCCGCGCCAGGGGACATGCCGAGGCGCGGGCTGCAGATCGGATCGACAGCGCCGATCGCCGTATCTTACTTCTTGTCGTCCTTGACCTCGGTGAACTCCGCATCGACCACGTCGTCGGCCTGCGCCGAGCCGCCCGGCTGCGCGCCGGCCTCGGCGGCCTGCGGCCCGCCCTGCGCCGCGGCGTAGAGCGCCTGCGCGGCCTGCTCGAGCTTGCCGATCTTGGCCTCGATCGCCGCCTTGTCGTCGCCGTCCTTGACCTTCTCCAGCTCGGCCAGCGCCTCCTCGATGCCGCCGATCTGCGCACCGACCTTGCCGCCGTGCTCCTTCAGCGCGCTGCGGGTGGCGTGCACCAGCTGGTCGGCCTTGTTGCGGACGTTGACCAGCTCGTGGAACTTGCGGTCCTCCTCGCGGTGCGCCTCGGCGTCGGCCACCATGCGCTGGATCTCCTCGTCGGACAGGCCGGAACCGGCCTTGATCTCGATGCGCTGCTCCTTGCCGGTCTTCTTGTCCTTGGCCGACACGTGCAGGATGCCGTTGGCGTCGATGTCGAAGGTCACCTCGATCTGCGGCATGCCGCGCGGCGCCGGCTCGATGCCGGCGAGGTCGAACTTGCCCAGCGACTTGTTGGCGCTGGCGCGCTCGCGCTCGCCCTGCAGCACGTGCACGGTCACCGCGGTCTGGTTGTCGTCGGCGGTGGAGAAGATCTGCGAGGCCTTGGTCGGCACCGTGGTGTTCTTCTCGATCAGCTTGGTCATCACGCCGCCCATGGTCTCGATGCCCAGCGACAGCGGGGTCACGTCGAGCAGCAGCACGTCCTTCACCGAGCCGCCCAGCACGCCGCCCTGGATCGCCGCGCCCACGGCCACGGCCTCGTCCGGGTTGACGTCCTTGCGCGGCTCCTTGCCGAAGAAGTCCTTCACCGCCTCCTGCACCTTGGGCATGCGGGTCTGGCCGCCGACCAGGATCACCTCGTCGATGTCCGACACGCGCAGGCCGGCGTCGTTGAGCGCGGTGCGGCACGGGTCGATGGTGCGCTTGATCAGGTCCTCCACCAGCGCCTCCAGCTTGGCGCGGGTGAGCTTGATGTTGAGGTGCTTCGGGCCGGAGGCGTCGGCCGTGATGTACGGCAGGTTCACCTCGGTCTGGTGGCTGGAGGACAGCTCGATCTTGGCGCGCTCGGCCGCGTCCTTGAGGCGCTGCAGGGCCAGCGGGTCCTTGCGCAGGTCTAGCCCCGAGTCCTTCTGGAACTCCTCGACCAGGTAGTCGATCACGCGCAGGTCGAAGTCCTCGCCGCCGAGGAAGGTGTCGCCGTTGGTGGCCAGCACCTCGAACTGCTTCTCGCCGTCGACCTCGGCGATCTCGATGATCGACACGTCGAAGGTGCCGCCGCCCAGGTCGTACACCGCGATCTTGCGGTCGCCGCCCTTCTTGTCCAGGCCGTAGGCCAGCGCGGCCGCGGTCGGCTCGTTGATGATGCGCTTGACCTCCAGGCCGGCGATGCGGCCGGCGTCCTTGGTGGCCTGGCGCTGGCTGTCGTTGAAGTAGGCGGGCACCGTGATGACGGCCTCGGTGACCGGCTCGCCGAGGTAGTCCTCGGCGGTCTTCTTCATCTTCATCAGCACCTTGGCGGAGATCTCCGGCGGGGCCATCTTCTTGCCGTCGCTGGTCTCCACCCAGGCGTCGCCGTTGTCGTGCTGCACGATCTTGTACGGCACGATGTGGATGTCCTTCTGCACCTCGGCGTCGGTGAACTTGCGGCCGATCAGGCGCTTCACCGCGTAGAAGGTGTTCTTGGGGTTGGTCACGGCCTGACGCTTGGCCGGGGCGCCGACCAGGACCTCGCCGTCCTTGGTGAACGCGACGATCGAGGGCGTGGTGCGGTCGCCCTCCGAGTTCTCGATGACCTTGGTCGTGCTGCCGTCCATCACGGACACGCAGGAGTTCGTCGTGCCCAGGTCGATGCCGATGATCTTGCCCATGTGAGTGCTCCGAAATCTCTTATGCGGCCCCGCGGCCGCGACTGGCTTCCAGATGGGGTCCTGGCCCGGCGATTCAATGCCGGCGCGGCCCCGCGTGCGTTGCGTCGTGCGTCTTCAGTCCTTGGCCACCGCCACCAGCGCCGGCCGCAGCAGGCGCTCGTTCAGCACGTAGCCCTTCTGCAGCACGCTGACGACCGTGCCCGGCGCCTGCCCCGGCGCCTCGACCATGCTCACCGCGTGGTGCCGCTCCGGATCGAGCGGCTGGCCCAGCGGGTCGATCTGCACCAGGCCGTTGCTCTCGCCCACCTTGAGCAGCGACTTCAGGGTGAGCGCCAGGCCCTCGCGCACCGCGGCGGCGTCGCCGCCCTCGCTCTGCAGGCCCATCTCCAGGCCGTCGTACACCGGCAGCAGGTCGTTCAGCAGCTTCTCGTTGGCGAAGCGGCGGGCCTGCTCCAGGTCGCGGTGCAGGCGGCGGCGCTGGTTCTCCAGCTCGGCCTTCTCGCGCAGCACGGTCTCGCGCAGCTCGGCGTTGCTCGCCTCCAGCTCGGCCACGCGGGCCTTCAGGCGCTCCAGCTCGCCGGACCCGTCCGGCTGCTGCTCCGGCTGTCCCTGCGCTGCCGCACCGGGCGATTGCGGTTCGTTGTTCTGCATGCATCCACTCCAACAAGCAAACGGGCCGGCCGGCCGCCAGGCCGCCCGACGAAAAAAGCCATGCGGGGGAAATCCCGCCTCCCGCGGGCGTTATTGGGCCGTCGCGGCGCGATTCAAGGCATCGCTGAGCAGGCCGGCGGTGGCCTGCACCACCGGGATCACCCGCTCGTAGGCCATCCGGGTCGGCCCGATCACCCCGACCGCGCCGAGCAGGCGACCCTGCGCGCCGTAGCTGGCGGTCACCACGCTGCAGCCGTCCAGCGCGGCGAAGCCGGACTCCTCGCCGATGAACAGCCGCACGCCGGGCGCCCGCGCGCAGACCTCCATCAGCTGCAGCAGCTCGTTCTTCTTCTGGAACGCATCGAACAGCTCGCGCAGGCGCTCCAGGTCGGCCAGCTCGGCGTAGCCCATCAGGTTGGTCTGGCCGCTCACCAGCACGTCCTCGCCCTGCCCCCGCGGGGCGAACGAGGCCGCCGCCAGCTCCATCGCGCTGGCCAGCATGCGGTTGAGCTCGCTGCCCGCCTCGCGCAGCTCGCGCAGCAGGTGGGCGCGGATGTCGTCCACGCGCAGGCCGACGAAGTGGGCGTTGATGTAGTTGGCCGCCTGCTCCAGCCCGCGCGCGTCGGGCGGCCGCGCCAGCTGCACGACGCGGTTCTGCACCTGGCTGTCGGAGAACACCAGGATCACCAGCACGCGCGACTCCGGCAGCGGCACGAAGTCGATGTGGCGCAGCGGGAAGTCGGCCTGCCGCGGCACCGTCACCACGCCGGCGAAGCGGGTCACCGCCGACAGCAGCGCCGAGGCGTTGCCGAGCAGGTCGCGCACGGTGGTCGGGCCCGGCGGCAGCTCGCGCTTGAGCCGGGCCATCTCCTCGCGCGGCAGCGGCTGCAGCTCGATCAGGCTGTCGACGAACAGGCGCAGCCCGCGCGGCGTCGGCACGCGGCCGGCCGAGGTGTGCGGCGAGGCGACCAGGCCGGCCTCCTCGAGGTCGGCCATGATGTTGCGGATCGTGGCCGGGCTCACGTCCAGGCCGGAGGAGCGCGACAGCGTGCGCGAGCCCACCGGCTCGCCGTCGGCCAGGTACTGCGAGATCAGCGTGCGCAGCAGGCGTCGGGCGCGGGCGTCGAGGTTGTGGCCGTCGAGATGGGGCATGCGCTGTGGCAATCCGTGGGACGACAAAGAAATAAGGTCTGCCGCGGCGCTTTGCAACAACCGCGGGGCCCTGCCGCGCCGGCCGGCCCTGCCCTTACAATCGGCCGATCCCACACGCGCTCCGGACATGCTCACGTCGCTCTACGTTCGCCATTTCGCCGTCGTCGAGGAAGCCGAGGTCGCCTTCGGGCCGGGCATGACCGTGGTGAGCGGCGAGACCGGCGCCGGCAAGTCGCTGCTGGTGGACGCGCTGCTGCTGCTGGCCGGCGCCCGCGCCGACAGCGGCATGGTGCGCGAGGGCTGCGACCGCGCCGAGCTGGCCGCCGAGTTCGACCTCGCCGGGCTGCCCGAGGCGCGCGCCTGGCTGGAGCGCGAGGCGCTGGACGAGGACGGCGCCTGCCAGCTGCGCCGGGTGATCCGCGCCGAGGGCAGCTCGCGCGCCTGGATCAACGGCCGGCCCGCCAACGCCAGCCAGCTCGGCGAGCTGGCCTCGCTGCTGGTGGAGATCCATGGTCAGCACGAGCACCAGGCCCTGCTCTCGCGCGCCCACCAGCTGGCCCTGCTGGACGCCTACGCCGGCCACGAGGCGCTCGCCGGGCAGGTGCGCGCGCTGGCGGCGCAGTGGCGCGAGCTGGGCGCGCGCATCCGCAAGCTCGGCGGCGGCGAGGACCGCGAGCAGCGGCTGGAGCTGCTGCGCCACGAGCTGGCCGAACTGGAGCAATGGGCGCTGCCGCCCGCCGCGCTGGCCGAGCTGGAGGCCAGCCACAAGCGGCTGGCCAACGCCGGCCGGCTCGCCGAGGGCGTCGCCGGCGTGGCCGAGCTGATCGACGGCGACGGCGACTTCGCCCTGCGCCGCGCGCTGGGCCGCGCGCAGGCCGAGCTGGCCAGGCTGGCCGCGCTCGACGAGCGCCTCAACGGGATGGTCGAGCTGCTCGACAGCGCGGCGATCCAGCTCGGCGAGGCCAGCGACGGTCTGCAGCGCTACGCGCAGGACGTCGACCTGGACCCCGAGCGCTACGCCGAGGTCGACGCCCATCTCGCCCGCCTGCACGAGCTGGCCCGCCGCCACCGCCTGCCCGCCGCCGAGCTGACCGACAGGCTGGCCGCCCTGCGCGCCGAGCTGGAGGAACTGGAAGGCGCCGGCGCCACCCTCGCCGGCCTGCAAGCCGAGCGCGACCGCCTGCGGCGCGAGTACGACCAGGCCGCCGCGGCGCTCGGCGCCTCGCGCCGGGCCGCCGCGCAGCGGCTGGGCGCGGAGGTCGGCGCGCTGATGGGCGAGCTCGGCATGCCCGGCGGCCGGCTGCTGGTCGAGCTCGAGCCCGCCGGGGACGACGAGCCCGACGCCCAGGGCCGCGAGCGCTGCGAGCT
This sequence comes from Fulvimonas soli, assembly GCF_003148905.1. Classification (GTDB taxonomy): domain Bacteria; phylum Pseudomonadota; class Gammaproteobacteria; order Xanthomonadales; family Rhodanobacteraceae; genus Fulvimonas; species Fulvimonas soli. Next base: position 242,327 of record NZ_QGHC01000004.1, read on the forward strand.
GCTGGTCAGCGCCAACCCCGGCCAGCCGCCGCGGCCGCTGCGCAAGGTGGCCTCCGGCGGCGAGCTGGCGCGCATCAGCCTGGCCATCGAGGTGGCCGCGCTGGGCAAGGACAGCGTGGGCACCATGGTCTTCGACGAGGTCGACAGCGGCATCGGCGGCGCCGTGGCCGAGGTGGTCGGCCAGAAACTGCGCGCGCTGGGCGCCCAGCGCCAGGTGCTCTGCGTGACCCACCTGCCGCAGGTCGCCGCGCAGGGGCACGCACACCTGAAGGTGAGCAAGCGCAGCGAGGACGGGGTCACCCGCACCTGCATCGAGACGCTGTCCGCGGAGGGGCGCCGCGACGAGCTGGCGCGCATGCTCGGCGGCGTGGAGATCACCCGCGAGACGAAGGCGCACGCCAAGCAGATGCTGGAGCGCGCCCAGACCGGCTGAGCCGCGGCGTCAGCCGTGACCGTGCGGCAGCAGGCCGCGCTCGGTGGCCATGCGGTACAGGTCCAGCTCCGAGCCGGCGCCGAGCTTGCTCATCAGGCTGGCGCGGTGGATGTAGATGGTCTTCTGGCCCACGCCGAGCTCGGCCGCCACCTGCTTGGGCGCCCGCCCGGCCGCCAGCAGCAGGAACACCTCGCGCTCGCGCGCGGTGAGCCGGCTGACCGGGTCCAGCGCCTCGCTGGGCCGCTCGGCGCGGCGCTGGCGCAGGTCCGAGCTCAGGTAGTTCCCGCCCACCATCACCGCGCGCAGGCCGGCCACCAGTTCCTCCGGCGCCACGCCCTTGGTCACGTAGCCGCTGGCGCCGCGGCGCAGCGCCTCGGAGACGTAGGGTTCGCCGTCGTGCATGCTCAGCACCACGATGCGGGTGGAGGGCGAGACGCTGCGCAGGTGCTCGATCAGCGGCAGGCCACTGCCGTCCGGCAGGGACAGGTCCAGCGCCACCAGGTCCGGGCGGTGCTGGTTGATCACCTCAACCGCGTCGTCCGCGCAGCGGCACTCGGCGATCACCTCCAGGTCCGGCTCCATCTCGATCAGGCGCTTGAAGCCCTCGCGGACGATCGCGTGGTCATCGACGAGAACGATGCTGTACATGCGCAAACCCTGCAGCCCCGTGCCGCCATCGTTGCGGCGAGCATCGCACATGTAACATCCCCGCATGCAATCGAAAAGTCTCGCCCTGCCCGACTCCGGCCCCCTGCTGGGCGCCGTCTACGTGCTGCTGTGGGCCGCGCTGCAGCCGACCGAGCAGCCGTACTGGGCGCTGCCGTACGGCCTGCGCTTCGGCGCCCTGCTGCTCACCCCGGTGCGGCACTGGCCCTGGCTGCTGGGGCTGGAGCTGGCGGCCACCGCGATCATCGACATGCACGCGGGCATGCCGCTGGGCTGGATGGAGTTCTTCGCCGGCGACCTGCCGACCCCGCTGGTGGTCGCCCTCGGCCTGGGCATCCTGCGCCGCGCCAACCTGCACGCCAGCCTGCGCGACCCCGAGGACGCCATCCGGCTGCTGCTCTCGGCCGTGCTGGTGGTGGCCGCCAGCACCGCCGTCGACGCCACGGTGCTCTCGCTGATCCACAACGCCACCGCCTCCAGCGCGATGCTGCAGATGCTCGGCCAGGAGATGCTGGGCGACTACCTGGGCATCCTCCTGGTGACGCCGCTGCTGGTCATGCTGCTGCGCGCGCGCCCGGGCCGGAAGACCCTGGCCGCGCTGGTGATGGACGGCATGCTGGTGATGCTGCCGGCCATCGCCATGCTGTTGATGCTGTCGCGCCACGCCGACCCGCAGCCGCAGTTCGCGCGGGTGCTGTCGCTGGCGCCGGTGCTGTTCTTCGCCTTCCGCCACGGCTGGCGCGGCGCCTGCCTGTCGATGCTGGTCTCCAGCGTGGCGATGGCGCTGGCCGACCGGCATGGCGGCGGCCAGCCGCCCGGCGCGGCCGGCTACCTGTTCCTCGCCGTCGCCGGCACCGGCGCGCTGATGCTCGGCTCGGCCAGCGACGCCCTGCGCCGCAGCAGCGAGCGCGTGGCCGAGCAGAACGCCTACCTGGGCGCGGTGAACCGCCGCCTGGACCAGCTGGCTCGGCAGCTGCGCCAGGCCGCCCGCGGCAACCTGCAGGCGGAGGAAAGCCAGCGCCGGCACATGGCCGCCGAGCTGCACGACGAGCTGGGGCAGAACATCACCGCGATCCAGACGCACGTGAAGCTGGCGCAGTCGCGCCTGCGCGAGGCCGGCCTGGAGGACATCAGCATCTCGATCAACACCATCCTCGGCCACATGCGCCGCGCCCTGCACCGCCTGCTGGACGACCTGCGGCCCGCGGTGCTCGACGAGTTCGGCCTGCTGCGCGCGCTGGACGAGGGCCCGATCCGCGACCTGCTCAACACCGCCGGCATCGACTACGTCACCGAGCTGCACGGCGACCCGCGCCTGCTCGACGAGGACACCCGCACCGCGATCTACCGCCTGGTGCAGGAAAGCGCCACCAACGCGGTCAAGCACGCCCAGGCCAGCGAGTTCCGCCTGCGCCTGCGCATCGGCGAGCGCCACGGCACGGCGCTGGCATTGCTGGACATCCGCGACGACGGCGTGGGCCTGCCCGACCGCCTGCCCCGCGGCGGCCGCGGCCTGCAGGGCATGCGCGACCGGGTCACCTCGCTGGGCGGGCTGTTCCGGCTGCGCCCCGACCGCCAGGGCGTGCACCTGCGCATCCTGCTGCGCAGCAGCAATGCCAGTACGGATATCGGCCGGCTGGCATAGGAATTTTTCCAATACCACCCCTGTGAAAGCCCCGTTAGCATCCTCCCATCGATGTGGGGGAGCCATCACCGCAAGGTGATGAGCCAGGTCCGCCGTGGGGACGGTGGACCTGAAGGACGGCAGGAAGCCGTTCCACCGGCCCTCGACGCAAGGGGCAGCGAGCAATTCGCCCAGCCGAAGCGTCGTGGCAACCGGGTCAGCCGTGGGTGGACAGGAGTCCTCCCGCGGCTTTTTTCTTTCCGGGCCCGATCCCGCGCCGCTGGCGGAGCGCCCCGCCCGCGCGGCCGGCTACTTGCGCTTGGGCCGCACGTAGAGCACCAGGCTGTGGTCCTCGATCACGTAGCCGTGGCGCGCGGCGATCTCCTGCTGCAGGCGCTCGATCTCCTCGCTGACGAACTCGATCACCTTTCCGCTGTCCACATCGATCATGTGGTCGTGGTGCTTGCCCCGATCGAGTTCGTATACGGCCTGGCCGCCCTCGAAGTTGTGCTTGACCAGGATGCCGGCCGCCTCGAACTGGGTCAGCACGCGGTACACGGTGGCCAGCCCGATGTCCTCCTGGCTCGCGAGCAGGCGCTTGTAGACGTCCTCGGCGGTGAGGTGGCGAACCTCCTCGAAGATCTGCAGGATGCGCATGCGCGGATGGGTGACCTTGAGGCCGGCCCGGCGCAGTTCTTGGGTTTCCTGTTCCATGAGCTCACTCCCCGCACGACGGCGCTGCCAAGCGCTTAGTGTATCATCCGACACCTTCACGATCCGGACGCCAACACGCATGCAAAAGCTGATCCGCACGCTGGGTTCCGCCACGCTGGCCTTCGCGCTGGCCGGCTGCCACCTGGTCTATGTTCCCGACGTGCACCAGGGCAATCTGATGGACAAGAAGGCCGTGGACCAGCTCAAGCCGGGCATGACCAAGCGCCAGGTGCTGGTGCTGCTGGGCTCGCCCTCGGTCGCCACGCCGTTCGACCAGGACCGCTGGGACTACGTCTCCACCCAGCAGCATCGCGGCGGCCCGATCCAGATCCGCACCTTCAGCCTCACCTTCAACAACGACACCCTGGTGCGCACCGAGGGCGACTTCTTCGCGCAGGACCCGGAGCAGCTGCTCAAGGTCAGCCAGAAGTACCGCGCCAACTACCCGGTGGACGAGACCAAGGGCGACAAGAGCACCTCCGGCAACGACTCCGGCGGCGACAGCGGGGACGGCAAGCCCTGAAGCGGCGCTCAGCGGGAGGCGCGCTGCCGGCGCGCTTCCTTCGGGTCGCGCAGCAGCGGCCGGTAGATCTCCACGCGATCGCCGTCGCGCAGCACGTGGTCGGCCGCCACCCGCCTGGCGAAGATGCCCAGTGGCGGCGCCCCGGCCGGATCGCCGGCCCAGCCGGCGAGCGCCACGGCCTGCCCGGCGGTGGTTCCCCCGGGCACTTCCAGCCGGCGCACGTGCTGCTCCCCCGGCAGGGCCAGCACCACCTCGACCCGGATCAGCGGCTCAGCCATAGACGCGCTCGGCGGCCTTGCCGAAATCCTCCACCATGCGGCTGGCCAGCCCCTGGAACCCCAGCCGCAGCGCCCCGGCCGCCAGCCCGGTGTACTCGAAATCGAGCGAGAACACGATCTTGCAGCCATGCGCGCCCAGCGGCAGGAACTCCCACAGCCCTTCCAGGTGGCGGAACGGCCCCTCCACCAGGCTCATGCGCAGGCGCTGCGGCGGCTCGGCGGCGTTGCGGGTGGTGAAGCTCTGCCGCAGGCCGGCGAACTTGAGATCCAGCCGCGCCACCAGCACATCGCCGTGACGCTCCAGCACCTGCGCGGCGGCACACCAGCCGAAGCGCTTTGGGTATGCTTCGACATCGTTGACCAGCTCGAACATCTGCGCCGGCGTGTAGCGCACCAACGCACTGCGGCGAATTTCGATCACGCGGGTTTTCCATTCATCCAGGCGGCGGCCCGCGGCGGCCGTGCCTGCGCCGGGCCAAGGCCCGAAGTTTAGCGGACATGGCAAAAGCGAAGGACAAGGACAAGCAGGGCGGCGGCACCATCGCGCTCAACAAGCGCGCGCGCCACGAGTTCCACATCGACCGCCGCTTCGAGGCGGGCATCGAGCTGCAGGGCTGGGAGGTCAAGGCGCTGCGCGCCGGGCGGATCAACTTCGGCGACAGCTACGCGATCGTCAGCAAGGGCGAGATCTACCTGTTCGGCGCCTCCATCCCGCCGCTGATCAGCGCCTCCACCCACGTGGTCGCCGAGGACCGCCGCACGCGCAAGCTGCTGCTGCACCGCGAGGAGATCGACCAGCTGATCGGCGCGATCGAGCGCAAGGGCTACACGCTGGTGCCGGTTGCGATGTACTGGAAGGGCAACAAGGTCAAGGTCGAGATCGGCCTGGCGCGTGGCAAGCAGGCCCACGACAAGCGCGAGAGCGAGAAGGAGCGCGACTGGCAGCGCGAGAAGCAGCGCGCCCTGCGCTCGCACAACCGCGCCGCCTGAGCATTGAAGCCCGGCCGGCCGGCCCCATATACTCCACCGACTGACCAGCTCTTTTCCCCGGGGGTGTCATGGCTTCGACGGGGGTAGTGAGATGGCTTGGTGCATGCCGAGGGGGCAGCTTTCCTCGTAAATCCAGCGGCAAAAAAACAGACGCCAACGACGACGTCTACGCTCTGGCCGCCTAAGGCCTAGCCCCGAACCCACTTGTGCCCGTGCTCGTGGATGTAGGGTCATCATCACGGGATCGCCTGTCGTTGCCGCCTGCCGGCGCCGGGTCAAATCAAGCAGGCTGGTCTTCCGGTGCGCTTCGCACGTCGTGCTGCCGGGGACGAGATCGAACGGCGGGCTAAGCATGTAGTACCGGGCGTCAAGCGCCTTCGGACGGCGGTTCGACTCCGCCCACCTCCACCACGTTCCATCGACAGAATAGCACTAACCTGCTGTTCTGTCGATGATTTTGGTGCTTTTGGTCGATGGCAAATCGACCCCTTTTTTGGTTCCAGACAGGTATCAAAAAAGGTATCAAAAGTGCCCAAGCCGCTCCTGTTGCGCCGCCCGTCGGGGTTCTACGTCCGTTTCTACGTGCCCGCCCGTTGGCGGGCCTCCCTGGGCCTGGGGCGCTACCTGGTGCGCAGCCTGGCCGGCTTCGATGCCGACAGTGCAAGGCTGGAAGCCGCTCGCCTCGGCTATGCTCTGGGCCAGTGGTTCAGTGCAGCGAAACAGGGGGCGGGCGTGTCGTTCACGAAAAGCAAGGATGAGCTGGACGACTACCTGCGCAGCCTTCGGCGTCTGGAAGTGACCACGCCTGAGGGTTACCACTTCAAGACAGACGGCAGCGAACACGAAGCCCGCGAACTGCGCCACATGCTGGCCGATCTACGCGCCAATCGCGCTGCCCAAAGTTACGCGGTTGCACCACCGCCCCCAGCACCGGAATCATCTAAACCGCTGCTGTCCGAACGCATCGATTTGTTCCTCACCCAGTTCAAGGCAAGGAAGGTCTCCGCCGGCAACGTGCTGGACACGGCCTACACGTTGCGCTTGCTGTTGGGCTTGGTCGGTGACAAACCGCTGGCCGAGGTGGCCGCGCCTGACATGGACATCCTCATGGATGCCTTGGCGAACCTGCCACCCAATGCCAGCAAAGATCGTGTGTTGCGGGATTTGTCCCCGCAAGAAGTCATCGCCAAGGCCAAACGCGAAGGCATCGAACCGATTGCGTTTCGGACACGGGAGAAACATCTGGATCGCCTGCGGGCCTTCTTCAACTGGGCGATTGAGCGCGAAGACATCAAGCGCAACCCGGCGGCATCGCTTCATTTCCTCAGCCGAGAGCAAGAGGAAACCCGCGATCGTCGTGCGTTCACCCCCGAAGAACTGGCCATCATCTTCGATCCCGACCGCCGTGCCGAACACTGCACCACGCCGGCTCAGTGGTGGTGCCCGCTGGTGGCTTTGTTCACTGGCGCGCGCGTGGCTGAGGTGGCTTTGCTGCGGGTGAGTGACCTGGTGCAGGTTGATGGCGCTTACGGCTTTCAGTTTCACTGGAAGGTCAAGAACGCCAACTCCCGGCGGTTCGTGCCACTCCACATTGAGTTGCTGCGCGTCGGTATCACCGAATACCGGCGTTTGGTGGAACAAGCGCTTGGCCCAGAAGCGCCACTGTTTCCATCACTGTCCGCCGATCCCGTGGACGCCCTGGGCGATTGGTTCAATCGCACCTACCTGCGCAAGGTGTGTGGCCTGACGGATCCCAAACTGGTCTATTACTGCTTCCGGCATACCTTCGCCACGCTGGCCGACCGGGCGGGCATCATCGACGCGCGCATCGCCGAAATCACCGGCCACAGCGCACGCGGTTCCATCCTGCGCTGGCACTACATCGACCCCGGCACGGTGCGGCAGAAGTGTGAGACCCTGCGGGCTGTGCAGCCCTCCATGCCTCCATCCGCGCATTATCCCAAGGCGCTGTTTGTGGATTACTTGAACACCTATCCCAAGGCGTTGAAGCGGGCGCGGTCGATGGCGGCCAAGCGTGTGGCGAAGAAACAGAAACCCGCCAAGGGATGAGGCACCGGGCGTGGCATTGCCACGCCGCGCATGTGGTGAAACGGGCGGCGTCAGCCGCCCCATGAGCGCTTTTGGGCTCGGCTTTTGCTCTGGCCTTTCCGGGGTGGGTGGCGGGGAATGCGGATGAAAGGCGCAACCCTGGCGGGGCGCCGCCTCCTAAGCGCCCTTCGTTTGCCTACTCCCACCAACCCTCGTTTGCCCACCGTATCCGCTGCGCGGTTGCGCGCCTCATCGGGGGAAACCCCCGAACCCCGTGGGGGTGGAACCGCCACCCCCACACCCCCCGTCGCTCCGCCTTCGCGCGCGGGGCGCGCTCCGGCTCCGCGCAAACTCCGTGAGCGCTTGCTGGGGCCAGAGGCCCAGCGCTCCCGGCGGGCTCCCCTCGCATTCGCTCTGGGAAACCCTCAACGGCTTCGCCGTTTGCGGGCGGCGCGGCCCCTACCCATGCCAGGGTAAAAAATATTGAGACTTGAAATCACTGCCGCCGCTTGTGGTGCCCTGCCGGGCTGGCGGTGGATGCAGGCCGTTGCAACAACCTACACCTAGCACGGTTCACAACGTTGCCGCTGCTGCCCCCCGTCCGTGCACCCGGTCTGTTGATCGCCGGGGTTTCTCTGGGTCCTGTGGCCTGGGTCGTTCAACGCCAGAAGGCTAGTCTGTCGTCCGGCTTGCCGTGGTGCCATATTCCAAATCCACTTAGGCCGATTGCCACGCGCTTGCCCGGCTAAGGGGCTGGCACCTGAGAACCGTGTCCGGAGCGACCTGGGGACGTATAGCAGGCACCGCGCGGCCCGTCGGTGCTCGCTTGTCCTTGGCGGTCTTGTAGGGTTGCGCTTCGGTCCCGTTTCGTTAGGCTGGCCCTGTGGGGCGGTGGCCTGGTTCCTTGTAGCGTTCCCTACATCGAGCCGCCTCGGGTGCTGCTAACACTTGGGGCCTCCTTTTCTTGTAGACGAAACCGCCGAGTGCGCAAGCCCCCGGCGGTTTCTTCTTTTCTCCCCGCCGACCTGCCGCGACAGCGGCCAGCGCGCAGGACGCGCGCCAAGGGCCGAAGGCCGCCCGCCGGCTGGGCCGGCATGGATGGGATGTTCACAGCCACACCGGCGCTATTTGAAACGGGGCCGCGAAAGTGGCATTTGAGCCATCGCCCCGCGGTCATGTAGGCTGACCGCTGGGGAGCAACAGGGAAGGGGACGTCATGAAGGCTGGCTGGCACATCCTGCGCGGGTTTCTCGTGCTTGGTTTTTGGTGCTTGGGGTTGAATGTCTGGGCGCAGACACGAACGGTGCATTTTTATTACACCGACCCGCAAGGGAACGTGCTGGCGAAGACGGACGCGCAGGGCAACATCATTGCCCAATACGACTACACGCCCTATGGCACCTCAGTGCCGTCACTGGGCAACCCGCCGAACGGGCCAGGTTACACAGGTCATGTGGACGACCCAGAGACGGGGCATGGTTTACATGCAGGCGCGATACTACCAGCCAACCGGAAGGTTTTTGAGCCCAGATCCGGTGGGACCAACGCCTGGGAACATCTTTAGCTTCAACCGATATGCGTATACCAATAACAACCCCATTAACCACGTCGATCCTGACGGGCGGTGCATATGGGATGGTTGTGTTTTTGAAGCGATAGTCATAGGCGCGGTTATTGGTGGTGGGATTGACGCGGCAGCCCAGCACTACTTCCATCCTAACCAGCCCATTAACAAAACCGAGGTTGCTATCTCTGCCGTTGGAGGTGCGGTTACCGGCGGAAGTGCGTCTGTCCTGACAGGTGCAGCTTCTGCGGGAACAATCACGGTCGGGCAGGCTGTGTTGCGTCAGGCTGCGGTAAGTGGTGCCACAGCTGCTGCCCAATCGGCAGCCGGAGATGTAGCCAACGGTAAAACTCCGTCTGGGCAAGCCGCAGTGAACGCGGCTGGTGCAGGTATTGCGGGCAGTCTTGTCAGTTCTGGTTTTAGCTCGGCAGCTGGTGATTTTGCAGGTGCGTCAGCAAACAATGCAATGAAGGATATGTCGAATGCTGCAATCAACACCCCTGCGGGTGTTGGGTCGACTATTGCCAATACGACAAAGGCCATCGGTAGCACTACCGTGGCTCCCAGCGCATTACAATCTGCTGCATCGCAGGCCGGCAGGGTGGGTGATATTATCAGCACAGTGGGTGAGAAAAAATTAAATCAAAACCCAAATCAAAATCAGTGAGTAGTGAAGTGCTAAAATCAATACTCTTTCAAGAGTTGATCGCCTTCCTGTGGGCGGCTGCAATGAGTGCGGTGATTGTCCTCATTTACCAAAAATATGAATTGATTTGGAAGATTTTTTTCTTTTGGCTGATTGTGGCTCAGGTGCTTGTGGTGCTTAGAGTGGCTCGCGCAAGAAAAAAACGTCAAATTTAACGCCTCAACCTTGGCCGGAGTTCTGGCCGTGGCGTGAGGTTGACCCGTGCCCGCTGCTGTTGCCGCTGTGCTTGGGCCGGATCGTCGGGCTGTGGCTCTGTCGGGGTAGGCGGCGACGGCTCGGGTGTCGTAGATGCTGGGCGTGGAAGTTCCGCATCCGGGAACAGGCGCACGCGGCTGGCGTCGTGCCGGGCCAGTGCCACGCTGGCGGCGTCGATCTGCTGTTCGATCTCGTCCAGGGCTTCGGTGCTCAACCCGGCGCGTGCGGCATCCTCACGCTTGATCGCGTGCCGGACTTTCCGTTCCAGTTGCTTTTGCCAGGTATCACGTTCCCGACGGCGTTCGGCCCACGCCCGCTTGGACTTCCACCACTCAGGCTTGGCTTCTTCGGGCTGCGCGTTGTGGTCGTCCAGCCGTTGCCGACGCCGTTCCAGTGATGCGGTGGCCTCGGTCAACGCGGCCTGACGTTTGCCGGGCTCGGCGCGGGCTTGGTCAAGAGCACCAGCGATGAAAGCCCGTTCACCCAGCCAGTCGCGGAAACGCACCGCTTGTGGGGTCAAGGGCTGATGGTCGTCGACCAGCAACCGCAAGCCTTCCTCGGTGGCTTTGCGGACGCTCTGGCCGCTGGCTTCCAAGCCGGCGAGATACATCTCCAACAGCCGCTGTTCGTGGTTCATCTGCTGGATGACTAGCCGCCGCGCTTCGGCCTGCCTGGCTTCTTCCGCGCGCTGTTCCTTCGTCTTGATCCCGCCGCCGCTGACTTGGCGCTCCAAGCCGCCGCCGCTGCGCGACGGCGGGGAGGATGGAGCGTGGCTGACGCCACGCGGAAGGATCGGGCCGCGGCCAGCCGCAGGGCTGGCCTTGGGGGCGGCGCTGCGCTGCTGGCGGACGTAGCCGCCGATCTGCACGGTTTTGCCGTTGCGTGTGGTGGTGTACCACCGCACTCCGGGCATCGTTTCATAACCAAATCCTCTCAGATTTGGTCCGGGTTGCTTAGGAATTACCTTTTCTTTTGCCGTGTCGTGGCACGACTGCGGTCCCGGAAAGCGCGCGTGCTAGGATGCACGGCCCCGCGGGCCACGTCCGCGGGCTCGCCCCGTCCGGCCCGGATGGCGAAACCGGTAGACGCAAGGGACTTAAAATCCCTCGGCCTCGCGGCCATGCGGGTTCGAGTCCCGCTCCGGGCACCAAGACGAAGCAGCGCCGGCGCCCGCCACAAAAAGGGTCGCGCGGCGACAACCCGAAAGATGCTCGCCATGAACGGCGGGCACAAAAAAGCCCGCTCGATGCGGGCTTCTTGCTGTCGGGCGGCATGCCGAACGGCGCAATGGAGGCCAGGGTCGGAATCGAACCGGCGTACACGGCTTTGCAGGCCGCTGCATGACCACTCTGCCACCTGGCCATTGCGCGCGGATCGCCCTACCGAACGACTGCGATCCGCCTAAAAAACAAAACCCCGGCGATCCGAGGTTTTGCAAGAACTGGAGCGGGAAACGAGACTCGAACTCGCGACCCCGACCTTGGCAAGGTCGTGCTCTACCAACTGAGCTATTCCCGCGTCGGAGCTGGAAACTATAGCAGAAGAAATGCGAATGTGAAGACCTCGCCGCACCCCGCGACGGCGTTCCGTCGCCGCTTGCGGACAGCCGCAAGGGACGGCCTCCCTGAAACGACGAAGCCCCGGCAGGGCCGGGGCTTCGCAGGGAAACTTTGGAGCGGGAAACGAGACTCGAACTCGCGACCCCGACCTTGGCAAGGTCGTGCTCTACCAACTGAGCTATTCCCGCATCGGAGCCGCGCATTCTAGCGGCTGATCGTCGGGCGTCAAGCCCCGCCGCTCACTCCGGCCGCGCGGCCCGCGCGTCCTCGCGCAGGTACGGCCAGGCCGCCGCGAGGTAGTGCAGGCCCGACCAGATGGTCAGCGCGCCGGCCACCACCAGCAGCCACTCGCCGATGTTGTAGAGGCTGAGCAGCTTGGCCTCCTTCTCGTGCTGCACGATCAGCACCACCAGGGCCACCATCTGCATCGCGGTCTTGAGCTTGCCGACGAAGGCCACCTTCACCGTGGCGCGCTTGCCCAGCTCGGCCATCCATTCGCGCAGCGCCGAGACGCTGATCTCGCGGCCCACGATCACCGCCGCGGTCACCGCCATCACGACGCTCGACCAGCCGTCGCGGTGCGACTCCACCAGCAGGAACAGCGTCACCGCCACCATCAGCTTGTCGGCCACCGGGTCGAGGAAGGCGCCGAAGGCCGAGGTCATGTTGAGCCGCCGCGCCAGGTAGCCGTCGAACCAGTCGGTGACCGCGGCCAGGATGAAGACGATCGCGGCGGTGATGTTGTGCCCGCGGAACGGCAGGTAGAACACCAGCACCATCACCGGCAGCAGCGCCACGCGGAACAGGGTGAGCCAGGTCGGCAGGTTGATGCGCATGCGGTCTTGTCCGTTTTCCGTCGAGTGTGGCACGGGGCGGGGCTTTTTCAACCGTGCAGGGCCGCGTAGATGCGCTCGGCCAGGCCGCGGTCGATGCCCTTGATGCGGCTGAGCTCCTCCACCCCGGCCGCCTCCACCCCGGCCAACCCGCCGAAGGCCTTGAGCAGCGCCGCGCGGCGGCGCGCGCCGATGCCGGGCACGTCCTCCAGCACGCTGCGCTCGCGCGCCTTCTCGCGCCGCTTGCGGTGGCCGCTGATGGCGAAGCGGTGCGCCTCGTCGCGCACCGCGGCGACCAGGTGCAGCGCCGGCGACGAGGTGCCCGGATGGATCTCGCGGCCGGAGTCGGCCAGCACCAGGACCTCCTCGCCGGGCCGCCGGCCCGGCCCCTTGGCGACGCCGACCACGTGGATGCCGGCCACGCCCAGCTCCTCCAGCACCTCCAGCGCCTGCCCCACCTGGCCGCTGCCGCCGTCGATCAGCAGCAGGTCGGGCCGGGCGCCCTCGCCTTCGGCCAGCTTGCGGAAGCGCCGGATCAGCGCCTGGTGCATCGCCGCGTAGTCGTCGCCCGGGGTGATGCCGGCGATGTTGAAGCGGCGGTAGTGCGACTTCTCCGGCCCCTCCGGCCCGAACACCACGCAGGAGGCCACGGTGGCCTCGCCGCGGGTATGGCTGATGTCGAAGCACTCGATGCGGCGCGGCGCCTCGTCCAGCCCCAGCACGCGCTGCAGGTCCTCGAAGCGCGCGCCCAGGGTCTGCCGGCTGGCCAGCCGCGAGGTCAGCGAGGCCTGCGCGTTGCGCTCGGCCAGCTGCAGGAACTGCGCGCGCTCGCCGCGCACGCGGCTCTTGATCTCCACCGCGTGGCCGCTCTGCTGGGCCAGCATCTCGGCCAGCATGGCCTGGTCGGGAATGTCCTCGCCGAGGATCAGCTCGCGCGGCACCGGCCGGTCCAGGTAGTACTGCGCCACGAACTGCGCCAGCAGGTCGGCCGGCTCGGCGTCCAGCGGCAGGCGCGGGAAGAAGTCGCGCGTGCCCAGGCTGATGCCGTTGCGGAAGAACAGCACGCTGACGCAGGCCAGGCCCGCCTCGATGCGGCAGGCGATCACGTCCATGTCGGCGCTGGCGCCGTGCACGTGGTGCTGCGCCTGCAGCCTGCGCAGCGCCGCCACCTGGTCGCGCAGCGCGGCGGCGCGCTCGAAGTCGAGCCGGGCGCTGGCCTGCTCCATCGCCGCGGCCAGCTCGTCGATCACCGCGCTGCTGCGCCCCTCCAGGAACATCTCGGCGTGGCGCACGTCGGTGCGGTAGTCCTCCACCGGGATCAGCCCCACGCACGGCGCGGTGCAGCGGCCGATCTGGTACTGCAGGCAGGGCCGCGAGCGGTTCCTGAAATAGCTGTCCTCGCACTGGCGCACCTTGAACAGCTTCTGCATCAGGTTGAGGCTCTCGCGCACCGCGAAGGCGCTGGGGTACGGCCCGAAGAAGCGCCCCGGCAGGTTGCGCGCGCCGCGGTGGAAGGCCAGCCGGGGGTAGTCCTCGCCGCCCGACAGGTAGATGTACGGGTAGCTCTTGTCGTCGCGCAACATGATGTTGTAGCGCGGCTTGAGCGACTTGATCAGCTGCGATTCCAGCAGCAGGGCCTCGCCCTCGGTGCGCGTGACGGTGATCTCGCAGCGCGCGATCTGCGCGATCATCGCGGCGATGCGCGGCTCCATCCGGGGCTTGAGGAAGTAGCTGCCGACGCGCTTCCTGAGGTTGCCGGCCTTGCCCACGTAGAGCAGTTCGCCGTCCGCGTCGAAGTAGCGGTAGACGCCGGGCGAGGTGGTGAGCGTGCGGACGAAGGCCTTGCCGTCGAAGGCCGGCTGCGGAGCGGGCTGCATGCCGCGATTCTAGCCGGTTTGGGCGCGCGGCCGGTCCCGGCCGTGCCGGCGGTTCAGTCCCCGCGCAGGCGCTGCAGCAGCGCGGCCACGCCGCGCTCGGCCAGGGCCACCGATTCCGCGAAGCCGGCCGTGTCGCCGAAGTAGGGATCGGGAAATTCCGGCGGCGCGGCGAGGCCCGACCATTCGAGGAACAGCGCGGTCCCGGCCGCGGCCGCGGCGGGCGCCAGGCGGCGCAGCTCGCGCAGGTTGGCGCGGTCCATCGCCAGCAGCAGGTCGTGCCGGCCGAAATCGTCGGGCCGCAGCTGCCGCGCGCGGTGCACGGCCAGGTCGTAGCCCGCCGCCCCGGCCGCCGCGACCATGCGCGGGTCCGCGCCCTCGCCCACGTGCCAGTCGCCCGTACCGCAGGAGGCCACCGCCACGTCCAACCCGGCGGCCCGCAGGTGATGGCGCGCCACCGCCTCCACCAGCGGCGAGCGGCAGATGTTGCCCAGGCAGACGAAAAGGATCGAGTTCGGGCGCACCATGAAGCTCCGCTTTTCTTCTCCCTCTCCCCTGCGGGGAGAGGGCCGGTGAGGGGACGCACTGGCGACGGTCGCCAATCACAGACCGGCTTTCGCACGAAAGCCTCGCTGCAAGCCGGGTCCCTCGCCTCAATCCTCCGAGGAAGCGGCGCCCAGCCACCGCTCGGCGCGCGCCAGGTCCGCCTCGGTGTCGATCCCCGGCGGGAACGGTTCGGGCGTGAGCCGCACGGCGATGGCATGGCCGTGCTCCAGCACGCGCAGCTGCTCCAGCGACTCGGCCTGCTCCAGCGGCGTGCGCGCCAGCGTGGCGTAGCGCTTGAGGAACCCGGCGCGGTAGGCGTAGATGCCGATGTGGCGCAGGAACGGCACGCCTTCCGGCAGCCTCCCCCGCTCGGCGGCGAAGGCGTCGCGCGCCCACGGCAGCGGCGCGCGGCTGAAGTACAGCGCGCGGCCGCGCGCGTCGCGCACCAGCTTCACCACGTTGGGATCGAACAGCTCGTGCGCCTCGGCGATCGGCGTGGCCAGCGTCGCCACCGGCGCCTCGTCCTCGGCCAGCGCGCGCGCCACCTCGCGGATGCCCGCGGCGGGCGCGAACGGCTCGTCGCCCTGCAGGTTCACCACGATGGCGTCGTCGGCCCAGCCGTAGCGTGCGGCGCACTCGGCCAGGCGGTCGCTGCCGGAGGCGTGGTCCGCGCGCGTCATGCACACTTCCACGCCCTGCCCGGCCAGCGCCTCGGCGATGCGCGCGTCGTCGGTCGCCACCACCACCTGCGCCGCGCCGGCCTGCAAGGCGCGCTGCGCCACGCGCGCCACCATCGGCACGCCGGCGATCGCGCGCAGCGGCTTGGCCGGCAGCCGGGTGGAGCCGTAGCGGGCGGGAATGGCGACGATGAAGGGCGGCACGGTAGACATGGAATCCTCGCGGGTCGGCGCATCAGCGTACACGCCGCAGCGTGGCCTGCGCGAACGGGCCCTCGTGAAGGACCACCGCACCCGCTCGGCCGTCGCGGTCTCGCATCGGGTTGATCGCATCGCGGCCCCTCGTCCCCAGACGCCCCCCGGCGTGGGTGTTCAAACAGGCTCTAGGCGCGCCGGTCGAGCGGCGCGAGGTCGAAGCCGCAGCCGTTGGCGAGCTCCATGAAGCCGGGGAACGAGGTCGCCACGTTGGCGCAGTCGCCGATCTCCACCGCGCCCGAGGCCACCAGGCCGGCGACGGCGAAGCTCATCGCGATGCGGTGGTCGCCGTGGCTGTCGATGCGCCCGCCATGCAGCGCGCCGCCGTGGATGGTCGCGCCGTCCGGCGTCTCGTCCACCGGCACGCCCAGCGCGCGCAGGCCCGCCGCCATGCTGGCGAGGCGGTCGGACTCCTTCACGCGCAGCTCGGCGGCGCCGCGCACCACCGTCGCGCCTTCCGCCACGGCGGCGGCGGCGAACAGCGCCGGGAACTCGTCGATCATGTCCGGCACCAGCGCCTCGGGCAGCTCGACGCCGCGCAGCGGCGCATGGCGCACGACGAGATCGCCCACCGGCTCGCCGCCGCTGCTGCGCTCGTTCCCGACGCGGATGTCCGCGCCCATCAGCTTCAGCGCCTGCAGCAGGCCGGTGCGGCGCGGGTTGAGGCCCACCGCGCGCAGGCACAGCTCGGAGCCCGGCACGAGGCTGGCGGCGACCAGGAAGAACGCCGCCGAGGAGAAGTCCGCCGGCACGTCCACGTCCATCGCGCGCAGCGCGTGGCCGCCGGAGAGCTTCGCGTGCCCCGGCGAGAACTCGATGGGCCAGCCGAAGGCGGCCAGCATGCGCTCGGTGTAGTCGCGCGTCGGGTGCGGCTCGACCACCTCGGTCTCGCCCTCGGCGTACAGGCCCGCCAGCAGCAGCGCCGACTTCACCTGCGCGCTGGCCACCGGCAGCTCGTAGCGGATGCCGTGCAGCCGCCGGCCGCCGTGCACGACGAGCGGCGGCAGGCCGTCCCGCGTGTCGATGCGCGCGCCCATCCGCGCCAGCGGCTCGGTGACGCGGCGCATCGGCCGGCGCGAAAGCGACCCGTCGCCCACCAGCGTGCTGTCGAAGGCCTGTCCCGCGAGCAGCCCGGCCAGCAGGCGCATGCCGGTGCCGGCGTTGCCGCAGTCCAGCGGCCGCGCCGCGCCGCGCAGGCCGTGCAGGCCCACGCCGTGGACGATGCGCTCGCCGTCGGCCGGCGCCTCGATGCGCACGCCGAGCTGCGCCAGCACCGCGGCGGTGGCGCGGGTGTCCTCGCCTTCCAGGAAGCCGCGGATGCGCGTGCGGCCCTCGGCCAGCGCGCCCAGCATCAGCGCGCGGTGCGACACCGACTTGTCGCCGGGCACCGCGAGCTCGCCGCGCAGCGGCCCGGCGGCGCGGCTGCGCCAGTCGACCCGCGCCGCGCCGCTCACGGCAGCGCCACCGGGTAGGAGCCGAGCACGCGCACCTGGGTCGCCACCGGCCCCATGTCGCGCAGCGCCGCCTGCAGCGGCTCGTCGTCGATGTGGCCGGAGACGTCGATGAAGAAGGCGTACTGCCACTTGCCGGTGTGGGCGGGGCGCGACTCGATGCGGTTCATGCTCACGCCGTGCCTGGCGAAGGGACTGAGCACGTCGTACAGCGCGCCCGGCTTGTCGTTGACGGTGATCAGCAGCGAGGTGCGGTCGTTGCCCGAGGGCGGGAACAGCGAGCGGCCGATCACCAGGAAGCGGGTGGTGTTGTCGGCGCGGTCCTCGATCGCCTTGGCCACCGTCTTGAGCCCGTACACCTTGCCGGCCGTCTCCCCGGCGATGGCGCCGGCGTCGTCGGCGTGCCGCGCCAGGCGCGCGGCCTCGGCGTTGCTGCCCACCGCGATGCGCTCGGCGTCCGGCAGGTTGACGCGCAGCCAGGTCTTGCACTGCTGCAGCGACTGCGCGTGCGCGTAGACCCGCTTGATGTCCTCCAGCCGGCCGCTCTGCGAATGCAGGCACTGGTGCACGCGCAGCTCCACCTCGCCGCAGATGCGCGCGTCGGAGGTCAGGAACATGTCCAGCGTCACCTGGATCATGCCCTGCCCGGAGTTCTCCACCGGCACCACGCCGAAGTCGGCGTGGCCGGCGGCCACCTCCTGGAACACCTCCTCGATGCTGCCCAGCGGCAGGCCGTAGGCGGCGTGGCCGAAGTGCTTGCGCACCGCCTGCTCGCTGAAGGTGCCCTCGGGGCCCAGGTAGCCGACCTTGAGCGGCTCCTCCTGCGCCAGGCAGGAGGACATGATCTCGCGGAACAGCCGCACCATCTCGGCGTCGGACAGCGGGCCCTTGTTGCGGTCCACCACCATGCGCAGCACGTGCGCCTCGCGCTCGGGGCGGTAGTAGTCGATCGCCGAAAGCCCCTCCCCCTTCACCCGCGCCACTTCCTGCGCCCAGCGGGCGCGTTCGGAGATCAGCTCCTGGATCTGCCGGTCGATGCTGTCGATGCGCTCGCGCACCTCGGCCAGCGGGTTCTTCGCTTCGGTCATGTCGTGTGCCGCGGAAGTAAAGAAGTCCAAACGGGGAACCGCGGATGGTCACCGATCCGCCGCGTCCCGCGCAACAGTTTCATCCGTGACGTTTCGCGAAGTCCCGCATGAAGTCCACCAGCGCCCGCACCGCCTCCAGCGGCACCGCGTTGTAGAGCGAGGCGCGCATGCCGCCCAGCGCCTTGTGCCCCTTCAGCGCGAGCAGGCCGGCGGCCTCCGACTCGGCGAGGAAGGCCGCGTCGAGCGCGCCGTCGTGCAGGGTGAAGGGCACGTTCATGCGCGAGCGCGCCGCCGGGTCCACCGGGTTGCGGTAGTAGCCGCCGGAGCCGTCGATCGCGGCGTACAGCAGCTCGGCCTTGGCGCGGTTGCGCTCGGCCATCGCCGCCAGGCCGCCCTGCGCCTTCAGCCACCGGAAGGTGAGCCCGGCCAGGTACCAGCCCCAGGTGTTGGGCGTGTTGAGCATGGAGCCCGCCGCGGCGTGCTCGGCGTAGCGCAGGATCTTCGCCATCGGCCGGCCGTGCCGCGCCAGCAGGTCGCGTCGCACGATCATCACCACCAGCCCGGACGGGCCGATGTTCTTCTGCGCGCCGGCGTAGACCAGGCCGAAGCGCTTCACGTCGATGGGCGCGGAGAGGATGTCCGAGGACATGTCGGCGACCAGCGGCACCTCGCCCGTGTCGGGCACCTCGTGGAACTCCACGCCGTGGATGGTCTCGTTGGGGGTGTAGTGCACGTAGGCCGCGCGCGGGTCCAGCTGCCAGGTCTCGCGCGGCGGCAGGGCGCGGTACTGCGCGGCCTTGCCGCTGGCGGCGACGTTCACCTTCACGTAGGGCGCCGCCTCGCTGGCCGCCTTCTCGCCCCAGTGGCCGGTGACCACGTAGTCGGCCACGTCGCCCTCGCCGGCCAGGTTCATCGGGATCTGCGCGAAGTGCTGGGTGGCGCCGCCCTGCAGGAACAGCACGGCGTAGTCGTCCGGGATCGCGGCCAGCTCGCGCAGGTCGGCCTCGGCCTGCTCGGCCATGGCGATGAAGCGCTTGCCGCGGTGCGACTGCTCCATCACCGAGGCGCCGCTGCCGTTCCAGTCCAAGAGCTCGCGCTGCGCCTGCTCGAGCACCGCCTGCGGCAGGGCCGCCGGCCCCGCGCTGAAATTCCACACCCTGCCCACGTGCCTGTCGCTCCCGCAAACCGGAGCCGGCATTATGACGCTTTGCAGCAAGCCGCCGTCAATGCGGCTCAGAAGCGGATCAGCAGCATCAGCGCGATGCCCAGCGCGAGCACCGCGGCGGTGACGATCAGCCACCAGACCTCGCCGCGCGGGCCGGCGACCTCCTCCGGCAGCGGCTCGGCCGCCGGTGGCGGCGCGGGCGGCTCGGGGACATGCGCCAGGCCGGGCGCGTCCAGCACGAAGCGGTGGGTGGCCAGGCCGATCTGGTCGTCCGGCCGCAGCGCGACCGGGGTCGCCACGGGCAGGCCGTTGACCCGCAGCGGATGGCGTTCCGGCACGTCCCTCGCCTCCAGCCGCAGCTGCCCGTCCTGCCAGGCCAGCACCAGCGTGGCCGACTCGCCCTGGGGCAGCTCCAGCGGCAGCTGGCCGTGCGGCCCCAGCTCCAGGCGTCCGTGCAGCGGCAGCACCCGCCCGGACAGCGGTCCGGCCACCGCACGCAGCGCGGCGGTGCAGCGGGCGCCGCCGGCCAGCGGCTGCGCGTCGCGCTGCCCGGGGGCCTCGTCGGCGCACAGCAGCAGGCGGCACTCGCCGAGGCTGACGATGTCGCCCGCGCGCAGCAACGCGCGCTCGCGCACCGGCCGCGCGTTCACGTACACGCGCCCGCCCTCGGGCAGCACCTGCAGCACCCAGCCGCGCCGGTCCTGCTCGATGCGCAGGTGATGCGGCGCCACCTGCGGCGCCGCCAGCACGAGGTCGTTGTCGGGGGCGCTGCCGATGCGCAACCGGGCCTGCTCCCAGGCGAAGTCCTTGCGGGTCGAGTTGGGAAAGGCGA
The DNA here is from genome assembly GCF_003148905.1 of Fulvimonas soli. Lineage (GTDB taxonomy): Bacteria > Pseudomonadota > Gammaproteobacteria > Xanthomonadales > Rhodanobacteraceae > Fulvimonas > Fulvimonas soli. The sequence continues at coordinate 262,349 of NZ_QGHC01000004.1, forward strand.
TGCGCATCTGTGGGCCGGTCGATGATCGGGCGGGACTCTAGCAGAAGCCCGCCGCGACGAGGCCCGCGTCACATTAAGCCGGTTTACGATCCACCTGCCCGCGCCGGGAGCTGCCTGCGCGCAGGGCAAGGGAAATTAGCGGGTGGATGCTGGTCCACCACCGTGCGGCCTGGCGCGATGATGGCTCGGGCATCGCGGCCGGAGGCCGCTCCCACCGAGGCTTCGCAAGCATGGTGGGAGCGGCCTCCGGCTGCGATCGACCTGGCGCGAGATCACCCGCGGCCTCGATGCCATGTCCGTCGAGGTGATGCCCGGCACCCGCTGGCCGAACGCCGCCTTGCCTGGCTGGGTAAGCATGGAAGGCGACGGAAGCGCGGCGAGCGGCATCTGCACCCCCCGCCCGCGGTTCATTCGGCAGCTGGCCTTCCGGCGCTCTCCCGCGGAAAATCCTGGACAGGCTCTAAGATGCGCCTTCCCGATTCCAGGAATTTCCGCATGCCGCGCATCGACATCCGCCACCCCCACCGGCTGCCGCCCGCCGAGGCGCGCGCGACCGTCGACCGGATCGCCTCGCGCATGCAGGAGAAGTTCGGCCTGGCCGGCCGCTGGGAAGGCGACGCCTTCGGCTTCGCCCGCCAGGGCGTGAAGGGGACGATCGCGGTGGGCGCCGACGAGGTCCGCGTCAGCGCGGAGCTGGGCATGCTGCTCGGCCCGCTCCGGGGCACGATCGAGCAGGAGATCCGCCGCAAGCTGGACGAGTACTTCGGCCCGGCCGCCTGATGATTGTTTAACCATCCGCCGCGGCGTGGCATACTTGCGCGCTTACGCGGCCACGACGGCCGCGTTCCCAACCGACCGGAACGCATGGCCAAAGACGACGTCATCGAAATGGAAGGCACGGTCCTGGAGACCCTGCCCAACACCATGTTCCGCGTGCAGCTGGAAAACGGGCACGTGATCACCGCCCACATCTCCGGCCGCATGCGCAAGCACTACATCCGCATCCTCACCGGCGACAAGGTGAAGGTGGAGATGACCCCGTACGACCTGACCAAGGGTCGCATCACCTACCGCATGAAATAATCCTGCGCTGCGCGCCCGGCGCGGAGGCCTCCCGTGCCGCCCGCGACGGCGCCCTGCCCGGGCGGGACCAGGCGCCGCGCCGCCACGCCGGGACGCATCCGCCCTTGACGGCACACCGGACCCCGGCCCTCGCCGGAACGACGAGGCGGGAAGGCACCGCCGGCCACGCAGGCGCCAGGCAAGAAAAAGCCGGAGCGGTCGCCCGCCCCGGCTTTTTCGCGTCCCGGCTCCGGCCGGTGGCCCTACTACTCGACCACCGCCGGCATCCGCTCGGCGGCCTCGGTCTCCACCTTCAGCCCGCCGTCGCGCACGCTCAGCATCACCTTGCCGCCGTCCACCAGCTTGCCGAACAGCAGCTCGTCGGCCAGCGCGCGCTTGACCTTCTCCTGGATCACCCGCGCCATCGGCCGCGCGCCCATCTGCGGGTCGAAGCCGTGCTCGGCCAGCCAGCGGCGGGCGTCGGCGTCCACGTCCAGCGTCACGTGCTTCTCGGCCAGCTGCGACTCCAGCTCGATCATGAACTTGTCCACCACGCGCAGGATGTGCTCGAAGTCCAGCGGGTTGAACTGGATGATCGCGTCCAGGCGGTTGCGGAACTCCGGCGTGAAGCTGCGGCGGATCACCTCCATCGCGTCGGTGGCGTGGTTCTGCTCGACGAAGCCGATGCTGCGCCGCGAGGCCTGCACCGCGCCGGCGTTGGTGGTCATCACCACGATCACGTTCTTGAAGTTGGCCTCGCGCCCGTTGGTGTCGGTGAGCACGCCGCGGTCCATCACCTGCAGCAGGATGTTGAACACGTCCGGGTGCGCCTTCTCGATCTCGTCCAGCAGCAGCACCGCGTGCGGATGCTTGGTGATCGCCTCGGTGAGCAGGCCGCCCTGGTCGAAGCCGACGTAGCCCGGCGGCGCGCCGACCAGGCGCGACACCGAGTGCGGCTCCATGTACTCGGACATGTCGAAGCGGATCAGCTCGATGCCCAGCTGCATCGCCAGCTGCTTGGTCACCTCGGTCTTGCCCACGCCGGTGGGGCCGGCCAGCAGGAAGCAGCCGATCGGCTTGGACGGGTCGGCCAGGCCCGAGCGGGCCATCTTGATCGAGGCGGCCAGCGCCTCGATGGCCGGGTCCTGGCCGAACACCACCATCTTGAGGTTGCGCTCGAGGTTCCTCAGCACGTCGCGGTCGGAGGCCGAGACCTGCTTGGCCGGGATGCGCGCCATCTTGGCCACGATGTACTCCACCTCGGCCACGTCCACCTTGCCGGTGCGCTGGTCCTCGGGCAGCAGGCGCTGGCGCGCGCCGGCCTCGTCGATCACGTCGATCGCCTTGTCCGGCAGCAGGCGGTCGGGGATGTGCTTGACCGACAGGTCCACCGCGGCCTTCAGCGCCTCGTTGGTGTAGGCCACGTTGTGGTGCTCCTCGAAGCGGCTCTTGAGTCCCTTGAGGATCTCGATGCTGTCGGCCACGGTGGGCTCGACCACGTCGATCTTCTGGAAGCGGCGGGCCAGCGCGCGGTCCTTCTCGAAGATGCCGCGGAATTCCTGGAAGGTGGTCGAGCCGATGCAGCGCAGCTCGCCGGAGGCCAGCATCGGCTTGATCAGGTTCGAGGCGTCCATGGTGCCGCCCGAGGCGGAGCCCGCGCCGATGATGGTGTGGATCTCGTCGATGAACAGGATCGCGCCCGGCTGCTTCTTGAGCTGGTTGATCACCGCCTTCAGGCGCTTCTCGAAGTCGCCGCGGTACTTGGTGCCGGCCACCAGCGCGCCCAGGTCCAGCGCCCAGATGGTGGCGTTCTCCAGCACCTCGGGCACCTCGCCGTCGACGATGCGCTTGGCCAGCCCCTCGGCCAGCGCGGTCTTGCCCACGCCGGCCTCGCCCACGTACAGCGGGTTGTTCTTGCGGCGGCGGCACAGCACCTGGATGGTGCGCTCGATCTCGTCGGCGCGGCCGATCAGCGGGTCGATCTTGCCCTCCAGCGCCAGCTCGTTGAGGTTGTTGGCGTACTCGCTGAGCGGGTTGCCCTTCGGCTCGCCGCCCTCCTCGCCCTCGCGCTCGCCGGAGGCGGCGCCGGACGCCGACTCGTCGCCGATCTTGGCGATGCCGTGCGAGATGTAGTTGACCACGTCCAGCCGGGTGATCTCCTGCTGGTGCAGGAAGTACACCGCGTGGGAGTCCTTCTCGCCGAAGATCGCCACCAGCACGTTGGCGCCGGTGACCTCCTTCCGCCCGGACGACTGCACGTGGTAGACCGCGCGCTGCAGCACGCGCTGGAAACCCAGCGTGGGCTGGGTGTCGCGCTCGTCGCCGTGCGGCAGCACCGGCACCGTCTCGGCGATGATGCGCTGCAGGTCGGCGGCGAGCCGCGGCAGGTCCACGCCGCAGGCGCGCAGGGCGCCGAGGGCGGACTGGTTTTCGGTGAGCGCCAGCAGCAGGTGCTCCACGGTCATGAACTCGTGGCGCTGCTCGCGGGCCTGCTTGTAGCACTGGCCGATGGTGACTTCGAGATCCTTGCTGAACATCCGGACCGTCTCCGTTTCAAGGCTTGGGCGGCAGGTGCCGCGATGGCCACAAGATGGGGGCGCTCAGAGTTTTTCCATAGTGCACAACAGCGGGTGCTGATGGGCGCGTGAATACTCGTTGACCTGGGTGACCTTGGTCTCGGCCACCTCGCGGGTGAACACCCCGCAGACGCCCTTGCCGCGGGTATGCACGTGGAGCATCACCTGCACCGCCTTCTCCTGGTCCATGCCGAAGAAACCGCGCAGCACCTCTACCACGAAGTCCATCGGAGTGAAATCGTCGTTCAGCAGCACAACTTGATAGAGCGGCGGGCGAACCACCTCCGGCTTGGCGGTCTCCACCGCCAGCCCGTGTTCGTTGCCGCGCTCGTGTTCGGGTTCGTGGGCCATGGATTACGGGGTGTCCGAGGGCTGATGGGCAGTATACGCCGGCATGCGGACGGCACCGTGCCGGCGGCCGCTTGATGTGATGGCACAATGGCGCCATTTCCAGTGCCCCCGATGACCCTCCCTCCGCGCATGTCCGAACCCCGCTCCCCGTCCGACGTCTGGCGCCCGCGCGTCACCGTGGCCTGCGTGGTCGCCGACGGCGACCGCTACCTGATGGTGGAGGAGGAGGCGAACGGCCGCCTCGCCTACAACCAGCCGGCCGGGCACCTGGAGGACGGCGAGAGCCTGGCCGAGGCGGCCGTGCGCGAGGCGCTGGAGGAAACCGGCTGGACGGTCGCGCTGCGCCACCTCGTCGGCGTGCACCAGTGGCGCAGCAGCGAGCACGGCGAGGCGGTGCTGCGCTTCAGCTTCGCCGCCGCGCCGGTGCGCCACGACCCGGCGCGCCCCTTGGACGAAGGCATCCGCCGCGCGCTGTGGCTGACCCGCGGCGAGATCGCCGCGCTCGGCGAGCGCCTGCGCAGCCCGCTGGTGCTCGCCAGCATCGACGCCTGGCTGGCCGGCCAGCGCCTGCCGCTGGACGCGCTGCGCCGGCTGCCGGACCCGGCCGCGCCATGAAGGTGATGCTGGGCGTCTCCGGCGGCGTGGACTCCTCGGTCGCCGCGCTGCTGCTGCAGCAGGCCGGCCACGAGGTCGAGGGCCTGTTCATGCAGAACTGGGAGGAGGATGGCCGCGGCGGCCCGTGCAGCGCCGACGCCGACCGCAAGGACGCGGTGGCCGTGTGCGGGCGGCTGGGCATCCCCTTCCACGCGCGCAACTTCGCCGCCGAGTACTGGGACGGCGTGTTCGAGCACTTCCTCGCCGAGTACCGCGCCGGCCGCACGCCCAACCCGGACGTGCTGTGCAATCGAGAGATCAAGTTCAAGACCTTCCTGGACGAGGCGCGCGCGCTGGGCGCCGAGAAGATCGCCACCGGCCACTACGCCCGGGTGGACCGCCGCGACGGCGCGTACCGCCTGCTGCGCGCGGTGGACGCGGCCAAGGACCAGACCTACTTCCTGCACGCGCTGGGCCAGGCGCAGCTGGCCGCCACGCTGTTCCCGGTCGGCGAGATCGAGAAGGCGCAGGTGCGCGAGCTGGCGCGCGCGGCCGCCCTGCCCACCCACGCCAAGAAGGATTCCACCGGCATCTGCTTCATCGGCGAGCGCGACTTCCGCAGCTTCCTGGCGCAGTACATCCCGGCCCGCCCCGGCGAGATGCGCACGCCCGAAGGCCGGGTAGTGGGCGAGCACCAGGGCGCGATGTACTACACCCTGGGCCAGCGCAACGGCCTGGGCATCGGCGGCCGCCACGGCGCCAGCGGCGAACCCTGGTACGTGGTGGGCAAGGACGCGGCCGCCAACGTGCTCTACGTGGCGCAGGGCGGCGAGAACCGCTGGCTGCACTCGCGCCGCCTGCGCACGGAGGCACCCAGCTGGGTGGCCGGCCACCCGCCGGCGGCGCGCTTCCGCTGCACCGCCAGGACGCGCTACCGGCAGCACGACCAGGCCTGCACCGTGAGCGTGCTCGGCGACGGCCTGGCGGTGGCCTTCGACGAGGCGCAGCGCGCCGTGACGCCGGGCCAGTCGCTGGTGCTCTACGACGGCGAGGTCTGTCTCGGCGGCGCGGTGATCGCCGCCACCGACGCCCCGTTCGGCGGCCTTTCCCCATCCGATGCAGAGCCATGATCCGTGCTTGATGCCTTTTCCATGACCGAGGAGCGCGTGCTGGCGCTGGCCGGCCTGTTCCAGGCCGTCACCCTGGCCCGGCAGCTCGCCAACGAGGGCCGCTGCGACGACGTCGCCATGGCGGCCAGCGTCGCCAGCGTGTTCCGCATCGACGCGCCCAGCGTCGCCGCCGTGTACGGCCGCGTCTCGGGCGTGCGGCTGGGCCTGCGCCAGCTGATCGCCCAGCTCGACGAGGACGGCCGCGACATGGCGGTGACGCGCATGGTGGTGACCGTGCTGCGCCTGGAGCGCAGCCTGGCCCGCCAGCCGGCGCTCGTGGCCCGGCTGCAGGAGGGCATCGTGGCCGCGCGGCGCCAGGTCGAGCACTTCGGCCAGGATTCGCCGCAGGTGGCCCGCCGGCTGGCCGAGCTGTACGCGGAGACGCTGTCCACCCTGAAGCCGCGCGTGATGGTGAGCGGCCACCCGCAGTACCTGCAGCAGCCGGCCGTGGTGGAGAAGGTGCGCGCCAACCTGCTGGCGGCGGTGCGCTCGGCGGTGCTGTGGCGCCAGCTCGGCGGCCGCCAGTGGCAGCTGCTGCTGCACCGCCGCCAGTGCTGCATGCTGGCGCGCGGCCTGCTGACCGGCGCCACGCTGGAAAACGGCTAGGCCGCGCCGAGCACGCGCAGCCCCGGCCGCTGCCGCGCCAGCTTGCGCAGCAGCTCGGCCAGCGCCTGCAGGTCGGCGTGCCAGGGCGTGGCCTCGCGCCAGTACAGCGCGATCTCGCGGCCGGGCGCGTCGCCGCGGATCTTCAGCAGCACCATGCCCGGCATCGAGGCCAGCCGCTCGCGCGCCAGCGCCGGCACCAGCGCGTAGCCGCCGCGCAGGCCGAGCAGCGCGGCCAGGCTCTCCAGGCTGACGTCCTGCACGTGGCCGCCCTGGCCGTCCAGGCCGTCGGCGTGGCTCTCGGCCATCAGGATCGCCTGGCCGGGATCGAGCTGGTCCAGCGCCGCGCTGCGCCGGCCGGCCAGCGGGTGGTCGGCGCGCAGCATCAGCTCCCACGGCTCGAAGAACAGCGGCCGCATTGCGATGCCGCTGGCCGGCCGCGACGGCGGCGCCAGCACGGCGTCCAGCTCGCCCTCGTGCAGGCGGCGCAGCAGGCCGCGCGGCTTGCCCTCGGACAGGCTCAGGCGCGCGCCGGGGAAATGCTGCGGGAACGGGTCGACCAGGTGCGGCAGCAGGTACGGCCCCAGCGAGACCGGCACGCCCAGCCGCAGCTCGCCGCCGAAGGCCGTGGCGCCGGCGCGCGCGGCCTGCTGCAGGTGCTCGGCGGCGGCGAGCACCGCGTCGATCTGCTCCAGCAGGCGCTGCCCGCCGGCGGTGGGCACCACGCGGCGGCCGCCGCGCTCGAACAGCGTGGTGCCCAGCGCCTGCTCCACCTTCTGCACCTGGTGCGACAGGCCGGAGGGGCTGATGTGCATGGCGCGCGCGGCGCTGTTGAAGCTGCCGTGCCGGCTCACCGCCTGCACCAGGGCGAGGTCGCGCAGCGAGACCGCCGAGAGGTTCAACGAAATCATCGAATGCTGCGTGTCGTCATATGCGTTTGTGCGCCGGAGCCGGCGGCTCCATCCTATGCGGCGCGCAGATGGGATCGTCCCCTCCCCCGAGCCGGCGGGCCGATTCTACCTGCCGCGACCGTCGCCGCTGGCCGCGTCCGCGCATCCTGCACGGGGTTTGCGCGATAATCGCGCTCTTTTTGGAGCGACCGGCACGCCGTCGGCGCCGTCGCCGCCCGCATCCCAGCCGCAGGATCAGCCAGGAGTTAAGTCCATGAAAGACTCGTTTTCCGTCCGCGACAGCCTCGAGGTCAACGGCAAGCGCTACCAGTTCGCCAGCCTGACCAAGCTGGGCGAGCGCTTCGACCTCAAGCGCCTGCCCTACTCGATGAAGATCCTGCTGGAGAACCTGCTGCGCCACGAGGACGGCGTCAACGTCACGGCCAAGGAGATCGAGGCGGTCGCCAACTGGGACGCCAGGAAGGAGCCGGACACCGAGATTGCCTTCATGCCCGCGCGCGTGGTGCTGCAGGACTTCACCGGCGTGCCGTGCGTGGTCGACCTGGCCGCGATGCGCGACGCGGTGGTGAAGCTGGGCGGCGACGCCACCCAGATCAACCCGCTGGCGCCGGCCGAGCTGGTGATCGACCACTCGGTGCAGGTCGACGTGTACGGCAGCGAGGCGGCGCTGGAGAAGAACGTCGAGATCGAGTTCGAGCGCAACCAGGAGCGCTACGCCTTCCTGCGCTGGGGCCAGAAGGCGTTCAACAACTTCAAGGTGGTGCCGCCGCGCACCGGCATCGTGCACCAGGTGAACCTGGAGCACCTGGCGCGCGTGGTGTTCACCAAGGAGAAGAACGGCGAGGCCTGGGCCTACCCGGACACCGTGTTCGGCACCGACAGCCACACCACCATGATCAACGGCATCGGCGTGCTGGGCTGGGGCGTGGGCGGCATCGAGGCCGAGGCCGCGATGCTGGGCCAGCCGTCCTCGATGCTGATCCCGCAGGTGGTGGGCTTCAAGCTCTCCGGCAAGCTGTCCGAGGGCGTCACCGCCACCGACCTGGTGCTCACCGTCACCCAGATGCTGCGCAAGCTCGGCGTGGTGGGCAAGTTCGTGGAGTTCTTCGGCCCGGGCCTGAAGGACCTGGCGCTGGCCGACCGCGCCACCATCGGCAACATGGCGCCCGAATACGGCGCCACCTGCGGCATCTTCCCGATCGACCAGGAGGCGCTGAACTACCTGCGCCTGTCCGGCCGCGACGAGGCGCAGATCCGGCTGGTGGAGGCCTACGCCAAGGCGCAGGGCCTGTGGCACGACGAGCATACCCCGCATCCCGAGTTCACCACCGTGCTGGAGCTGGACCTGGCCGACGTGAAGCCCTCGCTGGCCGGCCCCAAGCGCCCGCAGGACCGCGTGCTGCTGGAAGGCGTGCAGAAGAGCTTCAAGGACGCCGTCGGCCCGCTCACCGCCAACCGCCAGCCGCGCTCGCAGGCCACCGCCGACTTCATCAACGAGGGCGGCTCGGCCGCGGTCGGCAACCCGGCCAACTCGATCACCAACGGCGGCGTGCGGGTGGAGAAGGACGGCCAGAGCTTCACGCTCGGCGACGGCTCGGTGGTGATCGCCGCGATCACCTCCTGCACCAACACCTCCAACCCGGCGGTGATGCTGGGCGCCGGCCTGGTCGCCAAGAAGGCCGCCGCCAGGGGCCTGAAGGCCAAGCCGTGGGTGAAGACCTCGATCGGCCCCGGCTCGCTGGTGGTCACCGACTACCTGGAGAAGACCGGCCTGCTGAAGGAGCTGGAGAAGGTCGGCTTCTACATCGTCGGCTACGGCTGCACCACCTGCATCGGCAACTCCGGCCCGCTGCCGGTCGAGATCAGCAAGGCCATCGCCGAGGGCGACCTGGCCGTGGCCTCGGTGCTCTCCGGCAACCGCAACTTCGAGGGCCGCGTGCATCCCGAGGTGAAGATGAACTACCTGGCCTCGCCGCCGCTGGTGGTCGCCTACGCGCTGGCCGGCACGCTGGACATCGACCTCACCAAGGACCCGATCGGCACCGGCAGCGACGGCCAGCCGGTGTACCTGAAGGACATCTGGCCCAGCAACAAGGAAATCTCCGACACCATCGCCGGCGCGATCAGCCCGGAGATGTTCAACAAGAACTACGCCGACGTGTTCAAGGGCGACAGCCGCTGGAACCGGATCGCCTCGCCGGACGGCGCGGTGTACCAGTGGGGCGATTCCACCTACATCAAGAACCCGCCCTACTTCGACGGCATGAGCATGGAGCTGGGCACGGTGGAGGACATCCACGGCGCCCGCGTGCTGGGCCTGTTCGGCGACTCCATCACCACCGACCACATCTCGCCGGCCGGCTCGATCAAGAAGGACAGCCCGGCGGGTCGCTTCCTGATCTCCAAGGGCGTGGACCCGAAGGACTTCAACTCCTACGGCTCGCGCCGCGGCAACGACGACGTGATGGTGCGCGGCACCTTCGCCAACATCCGCATCAAGAACCTGATGCTGGACGGCGTCGAGGGCGGCTACACCCTGCACGTGCCGAGCGGCGAGCAGATGGCGATCTACGACGCGGCGATGAAGTACAAGGCGGAGAAGACCCCGCTGATCGTGATCGCCGGCAAGGAGTACGGCACCGGCTCCAGCCGCGACTGGGCGGCCAAGGGCACGCTGCTGCTGGGCGTGAAGGCGGTGGTCGCCGAGAGCTTCGAGCGCATCCACCGCTCCAACCTGGTCGGCATGGGCGTGCTGCCGCTGCAGTTCCAGGACGGCCAGAACGCCAGGTCGCTGGGCCTGACCGGCAAGGAGAGCTTCGAGATCACCGGCCTCGAGGGCGGCGAGTCGAAGGAGGCCAAGGTGGTCGCCACCGCGGCGGACGGCAGCAAGAAGGAATTCACCGTGAAGGTGCTGCTGCTCACGCCGAAGGAGCGCGAGTTCTTCCGCCACGGCGGCATCCTGCAGTACGTGCTGCGCCAGCTGGCGGGCAAGAAGGCGGCCTGAGCGCCCCTGCATCGCGGAAAGACAAGCCGCTCCGGGCGACCGGGGCGGCTTTTTCGTGGTGGGCCATGCCCGTCCCCGTCCGTCCATCGCGGCCGGAGGCCGCTTCCACGGGCCTGCGGCAACCTTGTGGGAGCGGCCTCCGGCCGCGCTGGCCTGGACCTCGCCTACAGCTCACGCCGCCAACTGGCCGAATAGCACCGCCACTCGCCGCCCTCCTCGCGCCAGGCCGACTCGACGCGGTACACGCCGGCCTCCTCCGGCAGCAGTCCGCTGCCGTGGCCGGTCAGCGTCACCGTCACCGTGGCCACCCAGCGCGAGCCGCGCGGTTCCAGATCGATCGGCCCCGGCGCGACGCCGGCATGCTCGCCGCGCAGCCGCAGCAGGCGCAGCAGGCCGCCCAGGCGCTGGCGGTCGAGCTCGCCGCCGTTGCCGTCGAAATCGGCGGTCAGCGGCTCGACCAGCGCGCCGGCATCGTCACGCTCGGCAGCCTGCGCCATCCGCTGGATCGCCTCGCGGATGCGCGACTCGGCCGGCGCGCGGTGGCAGCCCGCGAGCGCCAGCAGGGCGACGATGCACGCCACCGCGAACCGTCCTTTCCATCGCCTGTCCATCACCCGGAAACCTCGCTGCGGCGCGGCTTGCCGCTATACGCGAGCGTATGCTCCAATGCGGCGCGCACATCGTGCGGCGCACCGCACTTTCTCCAGGAACAGGATCGAACATGAGCAATGAGCGTCCGTGGCTGGCCCATTATCCGGCTGGTGTCCCCGCGCAGATCGACATCAACGAATATGCCTCGGTCACCGCGGTGCTGGAAGAAGCCTTCGAGCGCTTCCGCGACCGCCCGGCGTTCGCCAACTTCGGCAGGAAGCTCAGCTACGGCCAGATCGACGCGATGAGCCGCCGGTTCGCCGGCTACCTCACCGGCGAGCTCGGGCTGGCCAAGGGCGACCGCATCGCGATCATGATGCCGAACGTGCTGCAGTACCCGATCGCGCTGTTCGGCGCACTGCGCGCCGGCCTGGTGGTGGTCAACACCAACCCGATGTACACCGCGCGCGAGCTGCGCCACCAGCTCGAGGACTCCGGCGCCAAGGCGATCGTGGTGCTGGACAACTTCGCCGCCACGCTGGAGGAAGTGATCGCCGAGACCGGGGTGAGGCACGTCGTCACCACCGGCATCGGCGACCTGCTGGGCTTCCCCAAGGGCGCGCTGGTCAACTTCGCGGTCAGGCACGTCAAGAAGATGGTGCCGCCCTACCGCCTGCCGCAGGCGGTGCGCTTCCGCGACGCGCTGGCGCGCGGCGCGCGGCACCCGCTGCCGAAGGTGGCGCAGAGCCACGACGACATCGCCTTCCTGCAGTACACCGGCGGCACCACCGGCGTGGCCAAGGGCGCCATGCTCACCCACGGCAACATGATCGCCAACATGCTGCAGGCCGGCGCCTGGATCGGCGCCAACCTCAAGCAGGGCCAGGAGGTGGTGATCACCGCGCTGCCGCTGTACCACATCTTCTCGCTCACCGCGAACGGCCTCGTGTTCATGCGCCTGGGCGGCCTGAGCTGGCTGATCACCAACCCGCGCGACATGCCCGGCTTCGTCAAGGAGCTGCGCGCCTCCGGCTTCACCGCGATCACCGGCGTCAACACGCTGTTCAACGGCCTGCTCAACACGCCCGGCTTCGCCGACCTGGACTTCTCCCGGCTGCGCCTGAGCCTGGGCGGCGGCATGGCGGTGCAGCGCGCGGTGGCCGAGCGCTGGAAGAAGGTCACCGGCTGTACCCTGGTCGAGGCCTACGGCCTCACCGAGACCTCGCCCGCGGCCTGCATCAACCCGCTCGACCTCAAGGACTACAACGGCTCGATCGGCCTGCCGATCTCCTCCACCGACGCGGCGATCTGGTCGGAGGACAACCGGCCGCTGCCGCCCGGCGAGGTGGGCGAGCTGATGATCCGCGGCCCGCAGGTGATGAAGGGCTACTGGAACCGCCCCGACGAGACCGCCAAGGTGCTCGGCCCCGACGGCTGGCTGCACACCGGCGACATCGCGCGGATGGACGAGAACGGCTACTTCTACATCGTCGACCGCAAGAAGGACATGATCCTGGTGTCCGGCTTCAACGTCTATCCGAACGAGGTCGAGGACGTGGTGATGCAGCATCCCGGCGTGGCCGAGGTGGCCGCGGTGGGCGTGCCGGACGAGCACTCCGGCGAGGTGGTCAAGCTGTTCGTGGTGCGCAAGGACCCCGGCCTCACCGTCGAGGCGCTCAAGGCGTTCTGCCACGACAACCTCACCGGCTACAAGCGGCCGAAGGTCATCGAGTTCCGCGACGCGCTGCCCAAGTCCAACGTGGGCAAGATCCTGCGCCGCGAGCTGCGCGACGAGAAGAAGGCGGCGCCCGCCGCCGGCTGACCGGCCGCGCGCCGCGCCAGACGAAAACGCCCGCTGCGCAGCGGGCGTTTTTCTTTCGCGGCCTCCGGCCGCGATCCCGGAAACGCCGCGGTCAGTCGTGCCAGTGCTCCAGGATGTCGGCGTAGCCGCCGAGCAGGTTCCACAGCGGCACCTGCTTGTCCTCCGGGATGCGCGAGTAGGCCAGCCCGATGTGCCGCTCCGACACGCGCGCCACCACCGCCTCCAGGTGGATGTGCAGGTCGCGCGCGAAGATCATGTCCAGCACCCAGGTCTCGCCCTGCCGCCCCTGCCAGTCGCGCGGCCGCCGCAGCAGCACGCCGGTGGCCGAGATGTCGACCAGCTCGGTGGGGTGCGACCGTTCGCCCTGGCTCATCAGCACCGTGGTTTCGATGCGCATGCGCGCCGGCCGAAGGTATTCGCTGGACAGGCCGTCCCTGCCCTTTTCGTCGATGCTCATGGGTCTCCCCGGCCCTCCGTCGCTGCTGCCGCCAGGCCGGCTTGCACGTCGCCACGCCAAGCCGCCGATTCTCGTTCGGACGATCCGTTTGTCCAGCCCCGCCGCCACGTTTCTCCCCGACCGGCACGGTGCCCGGCGGGATCGAGAAACATTTTAGCAACCGCCGTGCCAAGCCCCGGGCACGCGCCGATGCGCCCGCGCGCGCGAACGGCCGGGCGCCCATGCGTGCATGGCGACGGCCAGGGTCACAATCTGCCCCGCACCGTACCACCCGCCACGGCGATCGCGGCCGTCCGGCGTTCAGGCGCGGCGCCCGGCCGCGCTGGACTTGCCGCAGCGCAGCCGCTAACCTGTGCCTCCGACACAGGACCGCGGCGTGGCGCCCCACCGGAGAATCCGGCAGCCGCCACCATCCGCGATGGACCCGGCAGACCCTTGCAGTGCTGGCGGCGAGCGCGCCGCCCGTCGTGCATTGCGCCAGCGCCGAAACCTGGGTCCGGGTGCAACCCGCCCGCAGCCGTCGGCCAGCCAGACCGTGACCTTCGTCCGAGAGGTTTCGTCTCGCCGCCGCGGCGATGCCCGCCGGGCCTGGCCGGGCCGCACGACGAGGAAGGTTCGCAGGCCGCGAAGCCGCTTCGCGGTCGGAACACGGGGGACAGCAGTCCGTCACGGGGGCAGCATCACCGCGACGACGATACGTTGCAGCATTGCGGCCGCCCTGCGCGGCCCCACGACATGCAGTGATGACCACTGAGCAAGCGCCTCAGCCCGCAGACAAACCGGACGCCTTCGCGGCAGTGCCCCAGCAGCAGGAGATGCCGCTGGCGATCGTGCGCGGCGAACCGCTGCTGCAGATGCCGCAGGACCTGTACATCCCGCCGGACGCGCTGGAGGTCATCCTGGAGGCGTTCGAGGGCCCGCTGGACCTGCTGCTGTACCTGATCCGCCGGCAGAACCTGGACATCCTGGACATCCCGATTGCCGAGATCACCCGGCAATACATGGAATACATCGACATGATGCGGGACGTGATGCGGCTGGAGCTGGCCGCCGAGTACCTGCTCATGGCCGCCATCCTCGGCGAGATCAAGTCGCGGCTGCTGCTGCCGCGGCCGCCGGCCGAGGAAGGCGTGGAGGAGGACCCGCGCGCGGAGCTGGTGCGCCGCCTGCAGGAGTACGAGCGCTTCAAGAAGGCCGCCGAGGACATCGACGCGCTGCCGCGCCTGGAGCGCGACACCGTGGTCGCGCAGGCCGACGTGGGCGAGCGCACCGTGGTCCGGCTGCCGCCGCCGCTGGACCTGAAGGAAATGCTGCTGGCGCTCAAGGACGTGCTGCACCGCGCCGAGCTGTTCGGCCACCACGCGATCAGGCGCGAGGCGCTGAGCGTGCGCCAGCGCATGGGCGAGCTCCTGGAGAAGCTCGACGAGCGCCAGTTCCGCCGCTTCGAGAGCCTGTTCGACGTCAGCGAGGGTCGGCTCGGCGTGGTGGTGACCTTCCTGGCCATGCTGGAGCTGGCCAAGGAGATGCTGATCGAGATCGTGCAGGAAGAGCCGCTGGCGCCGATCTACCTGAAAGCCAAGGCCGGCACGGCCGAGGAAGCCACGGAGACGGACGAGGCGCCGCCGCTCTCCGCCTCCGCGGGCGACTGAACGCCCGCCACCGAATTCCATCCGCAGCCACCAGGGTCATGCAGATCGAACAACTCAAACCGATAGTCGAGGCCGCCCTGCTCGCCGCCAGCCAGCCGCTCAGCGTGGTGCAGCTGTGCGAGCTGTTCGCCGAGGAGGACGAGGTCGGCCGCGACGACGTCGCCCGCGCGCTGGAGGCGCTGGCCGCCGACTGCGAGGGCCGCGGCGTGGAGCTGAAGGAAGTCGCCTCCGGCTTCCGCTACCAGGTCCGCCAGGCGGTGCACCCGTGGGTGTCGCGGATGTGGACCGAGAAGCCCAGCCGCTATTCGCGCGCGCTGCTGGAGACGCTGGCGCTGATCGCCTACCGCCAGCCGATCACCCGCCCCGAGATCGAGCAGATCCGCGGCGTGGTGGTGTCCTCCAACATCATCAAGACGCTGGAGGAGCGCGAGTGGATCCGCGTGGTGGGCCACCGCGACGTGCCCGGCCGGCCGGCGCTGTTCGGCACCACCCGCGCCTTCCTCGACTACTTCAACCTGAAGTCGCTGGACGAACTGCCGCCGCTGTCGGAAATCCGCGAGATGGAAGACCCGCAGCTGCGGCTGGACGAGGAGCCCCTGCCCGCCCGCGTGGCGCGCGACCTGCCGATCGACCCCGACGGGGACGCCGCGGACGATGCCGGCGCCGCGGCCACGGACGACGCGGCCGCAGCCACGGAAGCCGCGGATGCGGCCGCCGGAACGGCACAAGCGGGAGCGGGCAACGACGACGGCGAGGCGCCTTCCGCCAGCGAAATCGAGCCCGACGCCGCCGCGCTCGCCGCGGCAGTCGACGAACTGGCCGAGGCCAACGCCGACCCCTCCGCGGCCGACCCGGCCGCCCATGACACCGATGCGGCGCCCGCCCCCGAGGCCGGCGCCGAACCCGACCACCCCACTGCCGACGAGGCAGCGACCCCAGCGGACGCCGACCCCGGCGCCGCCGAGCAGGACACCGAGGAGTACCGCGCATGACTGCGCCGCAGAAAGCCGTCTTGACCCTGAAACGCGAACCGCGCAACGACGCCGGCCCGACGCTGGAGGAACGCCTGCACAAGGTGCTCGCCAACGCGGGCCTGGGCTCGCGCCGCATGCTGGAGCAGCGCATCCAGGCCGGCGAGGTCGAGGTGAACGGAGCGCCCGCCGGCATCGGCGCCAGCGTGCACGCGGGCGACCGCGTGACCATCGACGGCAAGCAGTTCGTCGTCGCCACCGACAGCCGCGACGACACCGAGGTGCTGGTCTACCACAAGCCCGAGGGCGTGGTGACCACCCGCGAGGACCCCGAGGGCCGCCCCACCGTGTTCGAGCAGCTGCCGCGCCTGAAGGGCGCGCGCTGGGTCGCGGTGGGCCGGCTGGACATCAACACCACCGGCCTGCTGCTGCTCACCACCGACGGCGAGCTGGCCAACGCGCTGATGCACCCGCGCAGCGGGCTGGAGCGCGAGTACCTGTGCCGCGTGCACGGCGAGGTGCCCGACGAGGTGATCGAGCAGCTCAAGGCCGGCGTGGAGCTGGAGGACGGCCCCGCCCGCTTCGACGAGATCGCGGTGATCAGCCGCGGCGGCAGCCACAGCTGGTTCCGCGTGGTGATCCGCGAGGGCCGCAACCGCGAGGTGCGCCGGCTGTGGGATTCGCAGGGCTTCCTGGTCAGCCGCCTCAAGCGCATCCGCTACGGCAGCGTGGAGCTGCCGCGCACGCTGCGCCGCGGCGACTGCGAGACGCTCGGGGAGGAAGCGGTGAAGGAGCTGCGCCGCACCGCCGGCCTCGGCGCGCCGCAGCCGGTGCTCACGCTGAGCCCGGTGCTGCACCAGCGCCGCGCGCCCCGCGGCGTGGTCGAGTACCGCCCCGAGCGCGGCGCCGGCACGGCCTGGAGCGGCACCTACCACGACGAGGCGCGCGAGCTGCGCGCGTTCGACCGCATCCACGAGGAACCGGCGCGCGGACGCGGCAGCAAGCCGCGCCGACCCGGCAAGGAAGTCAACGGCAACCTGATCCGCCCGGAGCACGCGCCCAAGCGCCGCAAGAACAAGCGCGGCGTGGCGCCGGGCCAGGAACTGCCGTCGGTGCGCACCTGGTTCGCCGGCGAGACCCGCGAGGGTGGACGCGGCGGCCCGGCGCCGGCCGGCAACCGCCGTCCCCAGGGCGGCAAGCCGTTCGGCGGCGGCAACCCCGGCGGCAACCGCGCGCGCGGCAACCGCCCCGGCCAGGGCCAGGGCGGGCGGCCGCAGAACCGCGGGGGCAGCCGTCCGCAGGGCCACGGCGGCGGACGCCCGCACGGCGGCGGACGCGGCGGCAACCGCCAGGGCTGAACGGCCATGGCCGTCCGCATCTACCACAACAGCCGCTGCTCGAAGTCGCGCGCCACGCTGGAGCTGCTGCAGGCGCGCGGCGTCGCCTGCGAGGTGGTCCACTACCTGGAGACGCCGCCCGGCGCGGCCGAGCTCAGGGAGCTGCTGGGCCTGCTCGGCATGGCGCCGCGCCGGCTGCTGCGTACCGGCGAGGACGAGTACGAGGCGCTGGGCCTGGACGATCCCGCGCTGGACGACGAGGCGATCATCGCGGCGATGGCCGCCCACCCGCGCCTGATCGAGCGCCCCATCGTGGTCGCCAACGGCAAGGCCGCGATCGGCCGGCCGCCCGAGAACGTGCTGGCGATCCTCTGACCTTCTCCCTCTCCCCTCCGGGGAGAGGGTCGGGGTGAGGGGTCGCTCTTGCGACACCCTGTCCCATCTGCGCCCGGTCGTTGTCATCAGCGCGCGGAAGGCCACTGCCCCGGGCTCCACCGCAAGCCCCGGCCCCTCACCCTAACCCTCTCCCCGAAGGGGAGAGGGAATCAAGGTCGCGGGATCAATCGACCAGGGTGAAATCGTCCGCGTCCATCCACGCCGGGAAGCGCTCGCGGTGCGCCAGCAGCGGCGCGGGGTCGAGCGTCACCGTCACCACCTGCTCCTGCGGCCCCAGCTCCACCAGCGGCTCGCCCACCGGGTCGAGCACGGCGCTGTCGCCCGCGTAGGGCAACTGGTTGCCGTCGACGCCGACGCGGTTCACGCCGATCACGTAGCTCAGGTTCTCGATCGCCCGCGCGCGCAGCAGCGTGCGCCAGGGCTGCCGGCGCGGCGCCGGCCAGTTGGCCACGAAGATGGCCAGGTCGTAGTCCATGCCGCCCGCCGCGCCTTCCAGCCGGCGGTTGCGCAGCCACACCGGGAAGCGCAGGTCGTAACAGACCTGCGGCAGGATGCGCCAGCCCCTCAGCTCCGCCACCAGCCGCTCGCGGCCGCCGCCGTAGCGCGTGTGCTCGCCGGCCATGCGGAACAGGTGGCGCTTGTCGTACTGCGCCAGGCCGCCGTCCGGGCGCGCCCAGACCAGCCGGTTGTACACCGTGCCGCCCTCGCGGATGGCCAGGCTGCCGCACAGCACCGCGCCGGTTTCCCGCGCCAGCGCGCGCATCCACGCCACGCCCTCGCCGTCCATCGTCTCGGCGCTGGCGCGGGTGTCGTTGCTGAAGCCGGACAGGAAGGTCTCCGGCAGCACGACCAGGTCGCTGCGCCCGGCGCCGCGCACCAGCGCGCCGTAGTAGTCGCGGTTGGCCGGCGCGTCGTGCCAGCGGGTCGCGCCCTGCACCAGCGAGACGGTCAGCGGCGCCATGCTCACAGCCGGCACAGCCGCTCCGCGGCGGCCTCCATGGTGGCGTCGCTCTTGGCGAAGCACAGCCGCAGCAGGCGCGCGCCCGGCGGCGTCTCGTAGAACGGGGCGAGCGGGATCGCCGCCACGCCGCCCTCCTTCACCAGCCACTCGCTGAAGGCGAGGTCGTCCTTGTCGCTGATGGCCGAGTAGTCCACCAGCTGGAAATAGCCGCCCGGCACGTCCAGCAGCTTCAGCCGCGAAGGCGCCAGCAGCGCGCGGAAGCGGTCGCGCTTGGCCTGGTAGAACGCCGGCAGCTCCAGGTAGTGCTCCGGCGCGCTGGCGAGGAACTCGGCGAACGCCGCCTGCGCGGGATGGAAGGTGCAGAAGGTGAGGTACTGGTGCACCTTGCGGAACTCCGCCGACAGCGCCGCCGGCGCCACCGCGTAGCCGACCTTCCAGCCGGTGCAGTGGTAGGTCTTGCCGAAGCTGGACACCACGATGCTGCGCGCGGCCAGCTCCGGGTGGCGCAGCACGCTCTGGTGCGGCGCGCCGTCGTAGACGATGTGCTCGTACACCTCGTCGGACAGCACCACGATGTCCGTGCCGCGCACCACCGCCGCCAGCTCGTCCAGGTCCGCCGCCGACAGCACCGCGCCCGAGGGATTGTGCGGGCTGTTGACCAGGATCATCCGCGTGCGCGGCGTGACGGCGTCGCGCACGCACTGCCAGTCGATGGCGAAGTCCGGCAGGGTCAGCGGGATGTGCACCGCGCGCGCACCCTGCAGCTCGATCGCCGGCTCGTAGCTGTCGTAGGCCGGGTCGAACACGATCACCTCCTCGCCCGCGCGCACCGTGGCGGCGATCGCGGCGAACAGCGCCTCGGTGGCGCCGGAGGTCACCGTGACCTCGGCGGCGGGGTCGAGCTCGCGGCCGTACAGCCGCCCGGTCTTGAGCGCGATCTGCTCGCGCAGCGGCGCGGTGCCGATGCCCGGCGCGTACTGGTTCTTCCCTTCGGCCATCGCGCGGGCCAGCGCCTCGCGCAGCGCCTCGGGCGGCTCGAAGTCGGGGAAGCCCTGCCCCAGGTTGACCGCCTTGTGCTCCAGCGCCAGCTGGCTCATCACGCTGAAGATGGTGGTGCCCACCTTGGGCAGCTTGGTTTCGAGGTTCATCGAGTGGCCGTATGGATGTCCAAATGCGAAGCCTAGCACGCGCGCCGCGCCGACCGACACGCCGCTAGGCGATCGCCGCCAGCGGCCGCGTCTTGCACTCCTCGTGCTTGCGGCGCGCGGCATCGGGTAGGCGCTCGGCCAGGAAGTCCACCAGCGCGCGCACGCCCGGCAGCATGCCGCGCCGGCTGGGGTAGACGAAGTGCATGGTGCCGTCGGGCACGCTCCAGTCCGGCAGTACCACCTCCAGCTCGCCGGCGGTGATCGCCGGCGCGCAGACGAACTCCGGCAGCAGCGTCACGCCCATGCCGCGCCGCGCCGCCTCCAGCAGCACGGCGAACTCGCCGGTGATCAGCCGCGCGCCCATCTCCACCGGCACGCGCGCGCCCTGCGCGTCGATCAGCTCCCACACCTGCGCGCCCTCGTGCTCCTGCGAGGTCAGCGCCGGCAGGCGCGACAGCTCGGCCGGGGTCTGCGGCCGCCCCAGCCGGTCCAGCAGCGCGGGGCTGGCCACCGCCAGCACGCGCGACTGGCCGAAGGTGCGCACCACCAGGTTCGCGTCGGTGTCGAGCCGGTTGCGCACGCGGATGGCGACGTCGATGCCCTCGCCCACCACGTCCACGCGGCGGTTGCTGGCCAGCACGCGCACCTGCACCTTGGGGTACTGCTCCATGAACTCCGGCAGCACGTGCGCCAACACGGTCTGCGCCAGCGCCACCGGACAGCTCAGGCGCACCACGCCGCGCGGCTCGGCGCGCAGCTCGTCCACCGCCTCCTGCGCCGCACGCGCCTCTTCCAGCATCGCGCGGCAGTGGGCATAGAAGCGCTCGCCTACTTCGGTGACCGCGAAGCGGCGGGTGGTCCGCTGCAGCAGGCGCACGCCCAGCCGCTCCTCCAGCTGCGCGATGCGCTTGCTCAGGCGCGACTTCGGAATGCCCAGCGCGCGGCCGGCGGCGGAGAAGCCGCCGTGCTCGACCACCGCCGCGTAGAAGTACAGATCGTTGAGATCCTGCATCGCGCCTTCGATAGCGACCATGACTGTTTCCAAGCAGAAACGACCAGTTCAATTCTAGCCGACTTATCGCGGGATTGTTGCCCGTCTATCGTGTTTCCCAACACCGGCACCGCCGGGCCTGATCGGGAGGAACGCGATGAAACTGCTGCATATCGATTCCAGCGTGCTGGGGGGCCACTCCGTCTCGCGCGAGCTGACCGCGCGGATCGTCGCCGAGCTGAAGCGTGCCGATCCCTCGCTCGACGTCGCCCACCGCGACCTCGCCGCGCAGCCGCTGCCGCACTGGACCCCGGTGGCCGACGCCGCCGATCCGCTGGCGCTGCTCGGCAACGAGGTGCTGGAGGAATTCCTGGCCGCCGACGTGATCGTGCTCGGCGCGCCGATGTACAACTTCAGCATCCCCAGCCAGCTCAAGGCCTGGATCGACCGTATCCTGGTCGCCGGCAAGACCTTCCGCTACGGCGCCAACGGCCCCGAGGGCCTGGCCGGCGGCAAGCGCGTCATCGTGGCGTCCAGCCGCGGCGGCTTCTACGGCGAGGCCTCCGGCCGGGCGGCGATGGATTTCCAGGAGAAGTACCTGAGCGCCGTCTTCGGCTTCATCGGCATCGCCGACGTGCGGTTCGTGCGCGCCGAGGGCGTGGCGGTGAGCCCCGAGCACAAGACGCAGGCGCTGGCGTCCGCGCGCGACGCGATCGGCGCGCTGGCCGCCAGGGCGGCCTGATCCTTTCCCCCGCAAGCGGCCGCCGTCGCCCCCGTGGCGCGGCGGCCGTTCCCTTGGCGCCGTCCCGGCGCTGGAAATGCGGCGGCGCTCCCGACACACTGCGGCTTTCGTTCCCGCGGAGTCCGCCCATGAAAGGTTCGTCGCGCCTCGCCGCCGCGCTGTCCGTGCTGGCCATGCTGGCCGCCCCGGCGGCGCCGGCCGCCGATCTGCTGGTCCGCCACGTCAACGGCTACACGCTCGACGGCCAGGGCAGGCTCCACCGCTTCGACGCCATGCTGGTGGACCACGGCAAGGTGGTCGCCACCGGCACCGACGCGGAGCTGTCCCGGCAGGCGGGCCAAACCCAAGTGCTCGACGGCCATGGCCGTACCCTGCTGCCCGGCCTGATCGACGCCCACGGCCACGTGCTGGAGCTCGGCTACGCGCGCAACCAGGTCGACCTCGCCGGCTCCGCCTCGCTCGCCGACGCGCTGGCGCGGGTGAAGCGCTACGCCGCCGCGCACCCGGAGGCGCCGTGGATCCTCGGCGGCGGCTGGAACCAGGAGATCTGGAAGCTCGGCCGCTTTCCCACCGCCAGGGAGCTGGACGCCGTGGTGGCCGACCGGCCGGTGTGGCTGAGCCGCGTCGACGGCCACGCCGCCTGGGCCAACAGCGCGGCGATGCGCGCGGCGGGCATCACGCGCGACACCAGGGACCCGCCGGGCGGCCGCATCGAGCGCGACGCGCAGGGCAACCCCGCCGGCGTGTTCGTGGACGGCGCCACCGCGCTGATCGAGGCCAGGCGGCCCGCGCCCACGCCCGGGCAGATGGCCGGCGCGCTCGACACCGCGCTGGCCGAGCTGGCCAGCGTGGGCCTCACCGGCGTGGACGACGCCGGCATCGACCTGGCCACCTACCGGCTCTACCGGCAGTACGCCGACGCGCACAAGCTCACCGCGCGCATCTACGCGATGATCCGCGGCACCGAGGCGGACTTCGACGCGATCAGCGCCGACGGCCCGCTGGTCGGCCACGCCGACGACACCCTCACCGTGCGCGCGGTCAAGCTGTTCGCCGACGGCGCGCTGGGCAGCCGCGGCGCGGCGATGCTGCAGCCCTACTCCGACGACCCGGGCAACCGCGGCCTGCTGTTCATCCCGCCCGACGGGCTGGCCGCGATGATCGGCAAGGCGCTGGGCAAGGGCTACCAGGTGGCGATCCACGCGATCGGCGACCGCGCCAACCGCGAGGTGCTGGACGCCTATGCCGCCGCCTACAAGGCGCACCCGGACGGCATCGCGCTGCGCAACCGCGTCGAGCACGCGCAGATCGTCTCGCCCGAGGACATCCCGCGCTTCGTGCCGCTGCACCTGATCGCCTCGATGCAGCCGACCCACGCCACCTCCGACATGAACATGGCCGAGCAGCGCATCGGCCGCGCGCGCATGGCCGGCGCCTACGCCTGGCGCACGTTCCTCAAGCAGGGCACGGTGATCGCCGGCGGCTCGGACTTCCCGGTGGAATCGCCCAACCCGTTCTTCGGCATCTATTCGGCGGTGACCCGCCAGGACCACCAGGGCCAGCCGCCCGGCGGCTGGTATCCGCAGCAGAAGATGACGGTCCTCGAGGCGCTGCGCGCCTTCACCCTCGACGCCGCCTACGCCTCGCACGACGAGGCCGCGCGCGGCACGCTGGAGCCGGGCAAGTGGGCCGACTTCATCCTGGTCGACCGCGACATCATCGCCGGCAACCCGGCCGACATCTGGAAGACCAAGGTGCTGGAGACCTGGGTGGGCGGCAAGCGCGTCTACCAGGCCGCGGGGCATCCCTGAGAGCCTGTTCGAGAAGAGTGCCAGGAAGGCCGGCGGGATGAAGCGTGGGCGGGTGGAGGCGGCGTTCGCCGTTCTTGTTCTTCCTTCGCCCCGCGTGCGTCTCCGGTCGGGCGAAGCCGCGCCCGATCACCCGGCGCAGGGGCATGGCCTCGACGGGCCTGGCAGCGGGGCCGTTGGCGATCCTGCGTCAGGCTGATCGCGGCCGGAGGCCGCTCCCACGAGGCTTGCGAGGTTCCCTGTGGGAGCGGTCTCCGGCCGCGATGCTTGAACCATCGCCCCACTCACGCCCCACTGTCGCGGACCGACGTCGACTCCTTCGCCTCCCTGGCCTGCGCGCGACCGGCTCCCGGCGGGCACAGGAAGATCGTAAATAGGCGCTAAGCACCCGTTGACGGCATTCTGCCGCCCACCTCCGGCTTGCCGGGAGCCATCCACGCGCCATCCGCCGCAGCCCATGGCGCCAGCACGGCGACGCCCTCCCCTCGCCATGAATCCTTATCTTTCATGCAGTTGCGGCGCCTTTCCAAGGCGCGCCGCAAGGCCGTGGCGGCGCCTAGGCCATCAGTCATGGCCGGCTTCGATTGACAGTTTTCGATTCGGTGTTATAGTTCACTACAACACTGGTCAACGAGGTCACTAGGAGGCCCGTCATGAAAGCCCAGAACGTCAACCTGGTCGCCCTGGCCGCCGCCGCGCTGTTCACCGCCACCGGCCTGGCCGCCCTGCACACCCGCGTCCCGGTCGCCCCGGTCAGCGAGATCAACGGCGTGAAGGTGATCGACCTGGCGCCCGTCATGGTCCGCCCGAACGCCGAGGAAGTCCGCGCCGCCGCCCTGCTGACCGACGCCGGCGTGGCCAGCGCGATCGCCGTGCCGGCGATGTCCGGCAGCTCCGCCAGCAACGTCATGCGCCTGCTCGGGCAGCAACTGACCATGCCCTACTATTCGTTCGGCACCAAGTTTGCCCGCAGCAACAAGGAATAACCGTATGACCATCGCCTGGAACGACAGCGTCCCGATCTATCGCCAGCTGCGCGAGCGCGTGGTGGCGATGATCCTGGACGGCGCCTTGAACGAAGGCGACCCGCTGCCGTCGGTGCGCCAGGTGGCGGCGGATTTCCAGATCAATCCGCTGACCGTATCCAAGGCCTACCAGGAACTGGTCGACGATCAACTGGTTGAGAAACGAAGGGGGTTGGGCATGTTCGTTACCGATGGCGCGCGCGAGGCGCTGCTCAAGTCCGAGCGCGAGCGGTTCCTGCGCGAGGAGTGGCCGGCGCTGTACGCGCGCCTGCAGCGGCTCGGCCTGGACCTGAAGACGCTGCTGCGCGAAGCGCCCGACAGCACGGAGAAGCAGCGATGAGCGCGATCGTCACCGCCAGGAACCTCGGCAAGCGCTACAAGAACACCGTGGCGCTGGACCACGTGAGCTTCCAGATCGAGTCCGGCCGCATCGTCGGCCTGATCGGCCCCAACGGCGCCGGCAAGACCACCGCGCTGAAGGCCATCCTCGGCCTCACCGACTTCCAGGGCGAGCTCAACGTGCTCGGCCTCGACCCGCGCACCCAGCGCGACAAGCTGATGGAGCAGGTCTGCTTCATCGCCGACGTGGCGGTGCTGCCGCGCTGGATCCGCGTGCGCGAGGCGGTCGACTTCGTCGCCAACGTGCACCCGCGCTTCAGCCGCGCCAAGTGCGAGGCCTTCCTGGCGCGCACCAAGCTGACGCCGGACATGCGCGTCAAGCAGATGTCCAAGGGCATGATCGTGCAGCTGCACCTGGCGCTGGTGATGGCGATCGACGCCCGCCTGCTGGTGCTGGACGAGCCGACGCTGGGCCTGGACATCCTCTACCGCAAGCAGTTCTACCAGAGCCTGCTGGAGGACTACTTCGACGAGCACAAGACCATCGTCGTCACCACCCACCAGGTCGAGGAGGTGGAGAACATCCTCACCGACCTGATGTTCATCCGCGACGGCAAGGTGGTGCTGGACACCGACATGGAATCGCTGGGCGACCGCTTCGCCGAGGTGATGGTGGGCGCCGACCGCGCCGCCGCCGCGCGCGCGCTCAAGCCGCTCGACGAGCGTCAGGTGTTCGGCAAGAGCATTTTCCTGTTCGACGGCGCCGACCGCGCGACGCTGGAGGCGCTCGGCGAGGTCCGCCGCCCCTCCGTCAGCGACCTGTTCGTCGCCACCATGAAGGGAACCTACGCATGAAGACCTTCTACTGGCTGGTCAAGCGCGAGTTCTGGGAGAACCGCGGCAGCTTCCTGTTCGCTCCCGTGATCTGCGGCGGCGTCGTGCTGCTGCTCACCCTGATGGGCGTCATCGCTGGCGAGGTGTTCCGCAGCCGCGCGGGCGTGCACGTGTCCGGCATGGATTTCGCGCAGCTGCGCTCGCACCTGGATGCCGGCGACCTCGACAAGTTCAGCATGGCGCTGGACATCACCATGCTGGTACCGAGCATGCTGATCGGCCTGGTGCTGTTCTTCGTGGTGTTCTTCTACTGCACCAACACCCTGGCCGACGAGCGGCGCGACCGCAGCATCCTGTTCTGGAAGTCGCTGCCGATCTCCGACCGCGCCACGGTGCTGTCCAAGGTCGTCTCGGCGGTGGTGGTGGCGCCGGTGATCGCCACCCTGGCCGGCATCGCGGCCGGGCTGGCGCTGCTGGTGCTGCTGGCGATCGCCGCGTCCTTCCACGGCGTCAACCTGTGGGAGATGCTGTGGAGCCTGCCGCATCCGCTGCGCATCACCGCCCACCTGCTCAGCAACCTGCCGCTCTACGTGGTCTGGTCGCTGCCCACGGTCGGCTGGCTGATGCTCTGCTCGGCCTGGGCGCGCAGCAAGCAGTTCCTGTGGGCGCTGGCGCTGCCGATCGGCAGCGGCATCCTGGTCGGCTGGTTCGGCCTGATGGACCTGTTCCACCGGGGCACCCTCTGGTACTGGAAGAACATCGTCGGCCGCCTGCTGCTCAGCGTCTTCCCCGGCGGCTGGATGCCCGACCACGCCCTGGGCATGGCCATGGGCGGCGCCGACGCCAGCCGCATGTTCGTCTCGCTCACCGACTACTCGCTGCTGCTCACCCCGCCGTTCCTGATCGGCGCCGTCGCGGGCATCGTGATGATCGCCGGCGCCATCTGGCTGCGCCGCTGGCGGGTCGACGGCTGACCCGCGCATCACAGGAGGACGCCATGAAACCCTTCGCTTTCAACGCACTCGCCCTGGCCCTGCTGCTGCCGCTGGCCGCCTGCAGCCAGTCCGGGCAGACCGACACCCAGCCGGGCGCCGCCGACGCCGTGGCCCAGGCGAGCAAGGAGGCCGACAAGGAAGTGCCTCCGTCGATGATCTCCGGCGAGATCCGCAAGGCGATGGAGGCGGCCAAGAAGGAGCTGGCGACCAAGAACATCGACATCCGCCACGTCCACGTCAACCACCACGGCAAGCATGACGACGACGAGCAGGACCCGCGCCCCAAGGCCGAGATCACCCCGCAGGGCGACCTGCTGATCGCGGGCAAGCCGGTGCCGGCCACGCCGGAACAGCATGCCCTGCTGCTGGACTACCGCCAGCAGATCGTCGGCATCGCCGAGGCCGGCATGGACATCGGCTCCCACGCCGCCGACATGGGCGTCGACGTGGCCAAGGAAGCGGTGTGGGGCGCGCTCACCGGCAAGAGCGACAAGGAGATCGAGGCGGCGATCAAGCCGCAGACCGACAGGATCGAGGCCGCCGCCGCCGTCCTGTGCCAACGGATGCCCGGCCTGCTCTCCGCGCAGCAGAAGCTGGCCGCGGCCATGCCGGAGTTCAGGCCCTACGCGACCATGCAGCAGAAGGACGTCGACGACTGCGGCAAGAAAACGGCGGACAAGGACGACCGTCCGGAAGACCGCCGCAACTGACGGATGCCCGGCGCGCCACGGACGGTGCCATCCGCCGCCGGCGCGCGAACTCCTGCAAGACCCCGACGCTACCGACACCCACCCTGGAGCCCAGATGGCACGCCACTTCCTCGCACCCATGCTGCTCGCGGCCACCCTGCTCGCCGGCTGCAGCGGCCTCGGCGACACCAGCATCGCCAACGGCGGCATCGTGCTCGACCACGGCGAAATCACCCTGCACGCCAGCGACGCGCCGGCGGCGACCATCGACGCCGCCGGCACGCTGCGCATCGACGGCAAGGCGGTGGCGCTCGCTCCCGACCAGCGCGCGCTGCTGCTGCGCTACTACCAGGGCGTGCGCGCGGTGCGCGAGCACGGCATCGCCACCGGCAAGGCCGGCGCCGCGGCCGCGGCGGCATCGCTGAAGGACGCCGTCGCCGGCGGCAGCGCGGCCGGCGACAAGGCCGCCGACCGCGCCGACCTGGTGACGCGGATGGCGACGCGCATCTGCCAGGACCTGGCCGAGGTGAAGGCCGCGCAGGACGCGCTGGCCGTCCAGCTGCCCGCGTTCAAGCCCTACGCGAACATCCTCGACGAGGACAAGGACTGCCACGACGACGGCAAGGCGGCGCCGTAGTCCCGCGCCGCCCGCGACCCGGCGGTGGGTTCAGCCCCCGCCGCCGCCCTCGCCGTGGATGCCGCCGCGGGTCAGCGCCATCGGGTCGAGCAGCTTCTTCAGCTCCTCCCGCGGCAGGCCGGTGGTCTCCAGCGCCACGTCCAGGATCGGCCGCTTCTCCTTGTAGGCGCGCTTGGCGGTGGCCGCGCCCTTCTCGTAGCCGATCACCGGGTTGAGCGCGGTGACCAGGATCGGGTTCAGCGCCAGCGCCTGGTTGACCCGCTCCTTGTTGACCTTGAAGCCGGCGATGGCCTTGTCGGCCAGCAGCCGCGAGACGTTGGCGAGCAGGCCGATCGACTGCAAGAGGTCGTAGGCGATCAGCGGCAGCATCACGTTGAGCTGGAAGTTGCCGGACTGACCGGCCACGGTGATCGCCGCGTCGTTGCCGATCACCTGCGCGGCCACCATCGCGGTGGCTTCGGGGATCACCGGGTTCACCTTGCCCGGCATGATCGAGGAGCCCGGCTGCAGCGCCGGCAGCTCGATCTCGCCCAGGCCGGCCAGGGGCCCGGAGTTCATCCAGCGCAGGTCGTTGGCGATCTTCATCAGCGCCACCGCCAGCGTCTTCAGCGCGCCGGACAGCTCCACCGCGGCGTCCTGCCCCGCGATGCCCTCGAAATAGTTGTCGGCCGACTCGAACTTCGCCCCGGTCAGCCGCTTCAGCGCCTTCGCCACCGCGGGGCCGAACTTCGGGTCGGCGTTGATGCCGGTGCCCACCGCGGTGCCGCCCTGCGGCAGGCGGCGCATGCGGCGGAGCGCGTCCGCGATGCGCTCCTCGGCGGCGGCGATCTGCGCCGACCAGCCGGACAGCTCCTGCCCGAAGGTCACCGGCATCGCGTCCATCAGGTGCGTGCGGCCGGTCTTGGGCACGTTGCGCAGCTCGCGGGCGCGGCGGTCGATCGTCCTGCGCAGGTGCTTCAGGGCGGGCAGCAGTTCCTCGCTCGATCCCAGCACGGCGCTGACGTGGATCGCGGTGGGGATCACGTCGTTGGAGCTCTGCCCGTAGTTGACGTGGTCGTTGGGATGCACCCTGCCGCCGGCCCTGGAGGCGATGTGGGCGATCACCTCGTTGGCGTTCATGTTGGTGCTGGTGCCCGAGCCGGTCTGGAACACGTCGATCGGGAACTGGTCGTCGAACTGGCCCTCGGCCACCGCCAGCGCGGCCTTGCGGATCGCCGCGGCCTGCCCCTTCTTGAGGTAACCGAGCTGCAGGTTGGCCTCGGCGGCGGCGGCCTTGATCAGCCCCAGCGCGCGGATGAAGCCGCGCGGCAGGCGCAGGCCGGAGACCGGGAAGTTGTCGATGGCGCGCTGGGTCTGCGCGCCGTACAGCGCGTCGGCGGGCACCTTCAGTTCGCCCATGCTGTCGTGTTCGATGCGGAAACCGCTCATTGCGAGACTCCTTCAAGCCGGGGATGGCAGGGAACCGGCCAAGCGTAGCGCGATGGCCGGCCTCGCGCCCGCGCCCGCCCGGGCCGGCGGCTCCGGTAAAATGCGCGTTTTCCCCTTGCCGGAACCGCCGCGATGTCCACCCACGCCCTCACCGCCCTCTCGCCGCTGGACGGCCGCTACGCCGCCAAGGTCGAGCCGCTGCGCCCGGTCTTCAGCGAATTCGGCCTGATGCACCGCCGCGTCCGCGTGGAGATCGAGTGGCTGCTCGCGCTGGCCGCCGAGCCGGGCGTGGCCGAGCTGCCGCCGTTCTCCGGCGCGCAGGTGGAACAGCTGCGCGCGATCGCCGACGGCTTCGGCGTGGAAGACGGCGAGCGCATCAAGGCGATCGAGGCCACCACCAACCACGACGTGAAGGCGGTGGAGTACTTCATCAAGGAGCGCATCGGCGCCGATCCCGCGCTGGCCCAGGCCAGGGAGTTCGTGCACTTCGCCTGCACCAGCGAGGACATCAACAACCTCTCCTACGCGCTGATGCTGCGCGACGCGCGCGCCGGCGTGCTGCTGCCGGCCATCGACGGCATCGTCGCCAGGCTGCGCGCGCTGGCGCGCGCCAACGCCGCGCTGCCGATGCTCTCGCGCACGCACGGCCAGACCGCCTCGCCCACCACGCTGGGCAAGGAGCTGGCCAACGTGGTCGCCCGGCTGGAGCGCCAGCGCGCGCAGTTCGCCGCGCTGACCGTCCCCGGCAAGATCAACGGCGCGGTGGGCAACTACAACGCGCACGCCGTCGCCTACCCCGAGGTGGACTGGCAGGCCTTCTCGCGCCGCTTCGTGGAAAGCCTGGGGCTGGAGTGGAACGCCTACACCACGCAGATCGAGCCGCACGACGGCGTGGCCGAGTACTGCGACGCGGTCCGCCGCCTCAACGTGATCCTGATCGACCTGGCCCGCGACGTGTGGGGCTACATCTCGCTGGGCTACTTCAGGCAGGCGCTCAAGGCCGGCGAGGTGGGCTCCTCCACCATGCCGCACAAGGTCAACCCGATCGACTTCGAGAACGCCGAGGGCAACCTTGGCCTCGCCAACGCCCTGCTCGGCCACTTCGCCGGGAAGCTGCCGATCAGCCGCTGGCAGCGCGACCTCACCGACTCCACCGTGCTGCGCGCGCTGGGCACCGCCTTCGGCCACACGCTGGTGGCGCTGGAATCGCTGGCCAAGGGCCTGGGCAAGCTCAGCGTGAACCCCGAGCGCCTCGCCGCCGACCTCGACGCCAGCTGGGAAGTGCTGGCCGAGGCGGTGCAGACGGTGATGCGCCGCTACGGCCTGCCCGAGCCCTACGAGCAGCTCAAGGCGTTGACCCGCGGCCAGGGCATCACGCGCGAGTCGATGCGCGCCTTCATCGAAGGCCTGCAACTGCCGGCGGAAGCGAAGCAGCGCCTGCTCGACCTCGCGCCCGGCGGCTACACCGGCCTGGCCGAGACGCTGGCGAAGGGCATCTGAGCCGGCGCCGCGTCAGGGAGGACGCCATGACGAGCTTCGGCCCGGCGCGGGAGCCCGGCGAGCCCGCCAGCCGCTTCGGTTCGTGCGCGTGGAAATGGCCAGGCTGCCGCCGTCGGTGCGGCAGTCCGTCGAAGGCAGCGAAGCGCACCGGCGCATCGCCCCGCGCGGCGGCCGATAGCGCGCGGGGCGCGCCGCGAACGGCACGCCCCGTATCGAGCTTCGGCCTGCACTGGCAGGTCGAAGCGGGATGCTCTCAGGGCACGGCCTTGCGCAGGCCCTCGGCCTCCAGCGCCTTGCGCACCGCCGGCCGCTCGGCCACGCGCTTCTGGAACTCGCCCAGCGCGGGGAAATCCGACAGGTCCAGCTCCACCGCGCGTGCCCAGTTGGTGACGGTGAACAGGTAGGCGTCGGCCACGGTGAAATGCTCGCCCAGCAGGTAGGGCTGCTTCGCCAGCACGCCTTCCAGCAGCGCGTAGCGGCGGCGCAGGTAGTCCTTGCGCTCGGCGCGCGTGGCATCCGGCGTATCCGGCTTGAACAGCGGGCTGTAGGTCTTGTGCAGTTCGGAGTTGATGTAGCCCAGCATCTCCTGCAGGCGGTAGCGCGCCAGCGTGCCGTTGGCGGGCGCCAGTCCGCTCTCCGGCTTCAGGTCGGCCAGGTACTGCACGATCGCCGGGCCCTCGGTGAGCAGCTGGCCGTCGTCCAGCTCCAGCGCCGGCACGTAGCCCTTGGGGTTGATCTGCCAGAAGTCGCGGCCGGTCTCGGTGCGCTTGGCCTTGCCGTCGACCTTCTCCAGTTGCAGGGGAATGCCGGCTTCCAGCGCCACGATGTGGGGCGAGAGCGAACAGGCGCCAGGGGAGTAGTAGAGCTTCATGCCATGTCTCCGCACGGGTTGGGGGAACCATGCCACGGCGGCCGAGGCCGCCACGGGCGAGGTGCGCATCCTAGTACCGCATGGTTACGGGTGGATACCACCTAACCTGCGGTTAGCGCGAAAATGCGGTATCCCGCTGGTTACCGGAGTCCCCGATGGGCCTGCCCGTCCGCAAGAGCAAGGTGGCGCCGCCGCCCGCCTGCCCGCTCACCGAAAGCCTGGCGCTGCTGCGCGGCGCCTGGGCGCCGAACGTGATCTGGTGCCTGAGCGGCGAGCCGCGCCGCTTCGGCGAGCTGCGCCACGACATCCCGCGCATCTCCGCGCGCGTGCTGAGCGCCCGCCTGCGCGAGCTGGAATCGCGCGGCCTGGTGACGCGGCGCGTGCTGGCCACCTCGCCGCCGTCCGCCGAGTACGCGCTGACCGGGATGGGCCGCGAGCTGCTGCCGGCGATCCGCGCGCTGGCCAGCGTGGGGCAGAAGCTGATCGACGGCTGGAGCGCGCGGCCGCCGGCCGCCGTGCCGCGAAAGCCGCGCGGCGGTGCCGGAAGCGCCACGGCGAAACCGAAGTAACCCGGACACGGCGCCGGGAGCGCCCGTCGGCGAACGGGCGGGCCGGATGGCAGCGGCGCCACCGCCCGCACGAAGCGCAACGATGCGCTCCCCCGCCCTGCGCGTCTCCCTTCCGATGCCGCAAATGTCGAACGCGTACCGGTCGCGCCGTGCGCGCCGTACTACGCTGCCGCACGGGAATGCCTGGCCGCGGGCATGCGGCGAGGGGCGGGCAAGGCCCATGGACGATCAAGTTCCATCCTCGATCAGGCACAAGGAGACGTTGGCATGAAACGCATCGCGTTATGGATGTTCACGCTCGCCCTACTGCTCGTCGGGCGCATCCCTGCGGCGCACGCGCAGGGGGAGAGCGACTACAGCCACGGCGTCACGGTCGCGGGAACGACTGCGACGATCTGGTTCCGGCCCACGGATGCGTCCACCTCGTGGGTGGACGTGCACTACACGCTCGACGGCGGCGTCCAGCAGAACCTCCGCATGGGCTACGACGGCGGCGCCGCGCGCTACCAGACGGCGGTGACGCCCGTCGGCGCCGGATCGGTCATCAACTATTCGTTCACCTACAACAAGGGCGGTCCCGCCTACGACAGCGCCGGTTACACCTACACGGTCGGCTCGGACAGCGGCGGCAACCCGGGCAACGGCGGCGACCAGGGCGGCGGCTGGAACGGCCAGACCACCTTCCACATCGTCAACCAGACCAACGGCCGCTGGGCCGACAACCAGGTCTACTGGGCCATCATCGGGCGCGACTGGGCCACCGGCCAGTTCGTCCACGTCGACGCCGGCGGCCACCTGGTGCCGATGTCGACCGCGGACAACGGCGCGCTCAGCAAGAACGGCGAAGGCTACACCAATTATTTCCACTCCCTCGCCGAGCTCAGTTCGGTGACGATCCCGCCGCTGGATTCGGCGCGCATCCTGTTCTCGGTCGGCTCGCCGATGTACATCAAGGTGGTGACCGACGCCAACGGCAAGATCGGCTATGCGGGCGCCAACATCGAGAATCCCACCGACCCGAACATCGACGTCTATTTCGACTTCGGCGAGATGGCGATCCTGCCGCCCGGCAACGCCAACCAGGGCATCTTCGTCAACACCACCCGCGTCGATCAGTTCGGCTTCCCGATCAAGCTGCGGGTGCAGGGCCTGGGCGGCTTCGACCGCACGGTCGGCGAGCCGCTCACGGAAAGCCGCGACGCGATCTTCGCCGCCTACCTGGCCGCCGTCCCGGCGGAATTCGCCGGCCTCGCCCAGGCGCCCTACGCGCCGTACCGCATCGTGGCACCGTCGCACGCCTCGTTCGCCGCGGGGCAGGCGAACGGCAACTACCTGCAGGGCTACATCGACGGCGTCTGGAACCGCTATCGCAGCGAGGACCTGGTGTTCACGCTCGACAACCTCGGCACCTTCCATGGCCGCGTGAGCGGCAACACCTTCGTGTTCACCGGCGGCAACGGGAACGGCACCTACTACATCAACGGCATCCCCAGCACTTCGGAGGTCTTCCTGGGCAACGGCCTGCTCAACGATCCCGCGGGCGCGAGCGATGCGGCGACCCAGCTGCAGATCCAGGCCCAGCTGTGCGCCGCGCTCAACCGCCACGTCGCCGAGACGCCGTGGCTGTGGTACGACCAGGGCTCGCACTATCCCGCCGGCCAGGCCGCCAACTGGTACGCCAAGTTCTGGCACGACCACGACATCGACCGGCTCGCCTACGGCTTCGCCTACGACGACGTCGGCGGCTTCAGCCCCT
This sequence comes from Fulvimonas soli, assembly GCF_003148905.1. Taxonomy (GTDB): domain Bacteria; phylum Pseudomonadota; class Gammaproteobacteria; order Xanthomonadales; family Rhodanobacteraceae; genus Fulvimonas; species Fulvimonas soli. Next base: position 296,135 of record NZ_QGHC01000004.1, read on the forward strand.
CGATCCACACCGATGCGCCGACCACGGTGACTTTCACGATCGGCTGGTGACTACCGGGGCGGCGAAGCGGACGCCGTCCGCTTCGCCGCCCGCGCGCCTGCGGGCGCCCCTACTCCACTTCGTCGGAGCCCTCGTTCACTCCCTCGAACAGGAAGGTCGACAGGTAGCGCTCGCCGGTGTCGGGCAGCATCGCCAGCAGCACCGAGCCTTCCGGGGCCTTCTGCGCGGTCTGCAGCGCGGCGGCGAGCGTGGCGCCGGAGGAGATGCCGACGAAGATGCCCTCCTGCTGCGCCAGCGCGCGCGCGGTGTCGCGCGCCAGCGTGTCGTCGACCGGCAGGATCGCGTGCGCCACCTCGCGGTTGAGCACCGCCGGGATGAAGTCGGGCGTCCAGCCCTGGATCTTGTGCGGCTGCCATTCCTTGCCCGAGAGCAGCGCGGCACCGGCCGGCTCGCTGGCGATCACCTTCACCTCCGGCCGCGCCACCTTCAGCACCTCGCCCACGCCGGTGAGCGTGCCGCCGGTGCCCCAGCCGGTGACGAAGTAGTCCAGCCGGCGGCCGGCGAAGTCGCGCAGGATCTCCGCCGCGGTGGTGTTGCGGTGGTAGGCCGGGTTGGCCGGGTTCTCGAACTGGCGGGCGAGGAACCAGCCGTGCTTGTCGGCCAGCTCCTTGGCCTTGCGCACCATGCCGGTGCCGCGCTCGGCCGCCGGGGTGAGCAGCACCTTGCCGCCGTAGGCGCGGATCAGCTTGCGCCGCTCGATCGAGAAGGTCTCGGTCATCACCGCCACGAACGGGTAGCCGCGCGCGGCGCACACCGCCGCCAGCGCCACGCCGGTGTTGCCGGAGGTGGCCTCCACCACGGTCTGCCCCGGCTTGAGCGCGCCGCGCCGCTCGGCGTCGAGGATGATCGCCAGCGCCAGGCGGTCCTTCACCGAGCCGGCCGGGTTGAACGCCTCCACCTTCACGTAGAGCTCGACGTGCTTCGGCGCCAGCCGGTGCAGCTTCACCACCGGGGTGTGGCCGATGGTGTCGAGGATGCTGTCGTAGATCATGGATCGCTCCCTGTGGCAAACGGATTCGGTGAATCCCGCCCGCGGATCTTGCGCGGCCGGGACGAAGGATTTCGTCAAGCCTGGTGGACCGCCGCCAGCACGTCGGCCGCCGCCCGCGGCCGGCGCGCCCGCGCGGGAGGCAGCGCGGCGGACGGTTCCCGCAGCGGCGGCGCGCCGAACCAGTGCAGGGTGTCGGCCAGCGCGGCGACCTCGCCCAGGATCAGCAGCGCCGGCGAGGCCACCGCGTGCGCGGCGGCGCGCTCGGGCAGCTCGGCCAGCGGGCCGGTCACCACGCGCTGCCCGGGCCGCGAGCCGTTCTCCACCAGCGCGAACGGCGTGGACGGCGCGCGGCCGTGGGCGAGCAGGCGCGCGCGCAGCGCGGGCAGCTCCGCCACGCCCATGTACACCGCCAGCGTCTGCCGCTCCTGCGCCAGCGCGGCCCAGTCCAGCGTGTCCAGCGAGTCGCGGCAGTGCGCGGTGACCAGGCGCACCGACTGCGCGTGCGCGCGGTGGGTCAGCGGCACGCCGGCATAGGCCGCGCAGGCCAGCGCGGCGGTGATGCCGGGCACCACCTCGTAGGGAATGCCGTGCGCGCGCAGGAACTCCAGCTCCTCGCCGCCGCGGCCGAACACGAACGGGTCGCCGCCCTTCAGCCGCACCACGCGCCGGCCGGCGCGCGCGTGCTCGAGCATCAGCGCGTGGATGCGCGCCTGCGTGACGTGGTGGTTGCCGGCCTGCTTGCCCACCTCGATGCGCTCGGCGTCGCGGCGCGCCAGCGCCAGCACCTCGGCGCCGACCAGGCGGTCGTGCAGGATCACGTCGGCCTCGTTGAGCGCGCGCAGGGCGCGCAGCGTGAGCAGGCCCGGATCGCCCGGTCCCGCGCCGACCAGCGCCACCGAGCCGCGCGGCGCGGCTTCCGTCGCCGCCAATGCGGCCTCGGCGGCCTGCCGCGCCTCGGCCGGCCGGCCCTGCCGCAGCAGCGCCGCCGTCGGGCCGGCGAACAGCGCCTCGTAGTAGCGCCGCCGCGCCGCGGGCTCGGGCAGGCGCGCGCGGACGCGCCGGCGCAGGCGCGCCGCCAGCTCCGCCAGCGCGCCCAGCGAGCCGTCCAGCAGCGCCTCCAGCCGCTCGCGCAGCAGCCGCGCCAGCATCGGCGCGGCGCCGCCGCTGGAAATGGCGATGGTCAGCGGCGCGCGGTCGATCACCGCCGGCACGTGGAAGCTGGACAGCTTAGCGTCGTCCACCACGTTGACGAGGATGCGCCGCAGGCCGGCCAGCGTCGCCACGAACCCGTTGATCTCGCGGTCGGCGGTGGCGGCCACCACCAGCCACACGCGGTCCAGCCAGTGCGCCTGGAAGGGATCGGCGCGGTGCGCGATGCGCCCCTCGCGCTTCCAGCGCTGCAGCTGCGGCGTCAGCTCCGGCGCGTTCACCGTCACCTGCGCGCCGGCGTCGAGCAGGCCGGCGACCTTGCGCTCGGCCACCGGCCCGCCACCGAGCACCAGGACGGCACGGCCGGAGAGGTCGGCGAACAGGGGGTAGAGCTTCATCGGTCCATCGGCAGTGGGCACAACGGGACCACGCTAGGGGCCTGCGCGCATGCCCCGCAAATGATTTCCGGCGCTGCCGATATGGCGCGGCGTTATGTGTCCCGCCTTCAGCGCCGCGCGCGTCGCGTTTGACAAATTTTTCATTTATCCGTATAGACGTCCACATGCCATTCGACGACAGCCCCGCCGGAACCGCCCCACGGAGCACCCGCCCCGCCGTTCCGGCCGCGCCGTCGCCGCGTCCTGCGCGATGTATCCGCGGCTTCCCGCGCGCCTGAAAATCCCTCCCGCCCGCGAACCGCTAGCATCCCATGACGCTGACCCAACTCCGCTATCTCGTCGCCATCGCCGACGCCGGCCTCAACATCACCCTGGCCGCCGAGCGCGTGCACGCCACCCAGCCCGGCCTCAGCAAGCAGCTCAAGCAGCTGGAGGACGAGCTGGGCTTCCAGCTGTTCGTGCGCAAGGGCAAGAGCCTGGACGCGGTGACCCAGGCCGGCCGCCAGGTGCTCGAGCGCGCCCGCCTGATCCTCGCCGAGGTCGGCAACATCCGCGCGATCGCCGCCAACCTGCGCAACGAGGCGCACGGCGAGCTGCGCATCGCCACCACCCACACCCAGGCGCGCTTCGCGCTGCCGGCGGCGATCGCCGCGCTCAACGCGCGCTACCCGCAGGTGAGCGTGCACCTCCTGCCCGTGCAGGACGGCGAGGTGCTGGCCCAGCTCGAGGCCGGGCGCGCGGACCTGGCGGTGATCAGCACCGCCGCCGGCGTGCCGCCGCCGGTCGGCCTGGCGCTGCCCGCCTACCGCTGGCACCGGGTGATCCTGATGCCGCAGGACCACCCGCTCGCCGCGCGGCGCCAGGCGCTGCAGCTGGCGGACCTGGCCCGGCTGCCGCTGGTGAGCTACGACTCCTCGCTCAAGCCCGAGTCCTCGCTGCGCCGCGCGTTCGAGCTGGAAGGGCTGGCGCCGCAGATCGCGATGACCGCCGGCGACGCCGACCTGATCAAGACCTACGTGCGCGCCGGCCTGGGCGTCGGCGTGCTGGCCGAGATGGCGGTGCAGGCGGGCGACGACGATCTCGTCGCGCTGCCGGCCGACCACCTGCTGCCCGAATGCACCACCTGGGTCGTGCTGCGCCGCGACGTGGTGCCGCGCGAGTACATGCTGGAATTCGTCGCCCGCTTCGCGCCGCACCTGGATCGCCGCGACGTGACGCGGGTGCTGGCCGATGCGGCGCCGGCGCGCTGGCCGGCCGCGCCGCACTGGCGCGAGCGTCCGGTGCTGCCGTTGCCGGATGCGGCCTGAGGCGGGGACCAGGCGGATTGGCGCACGTCGCCGGGCGCTTGTTGTCGCCCACTGGCGTCCGCGCCGCGTTTCGGCTCGCATCTGTGGTGGTCCCGCGCGTCGATGGGCGCCGCCCCTCAGGATCGTCATCCCGGCGCAGGCCGGAATCCAGTGGCCGTGAGGCTCGAACCGGCCATGTCGCCGCTGGGTCCCGGCCTGCGCCGGGACGACGGTCGCGGGTGGCCGGCCGGTCGCACTTCCCGGCCGGCCATGCGGCTGGCGGCTCAGTCCTCGATCAGCCCGCGGTTGCGCAGCAGCGCGATGACCTGCCGCGCCAGCGCCAGCGGCTCGGCCGCGCTGCCGTCCAGGCGCAGCTCCGGCCGCTCCGGCACCTCGTAGGGGTCGCTGATGCCGGTGAAGCTGGCGATCTTCCCCGCGCGCGCCTGCGCGTACAGGCCCTTGCGATCGCGCGCCTCGCACACCTCCAGCGGGGTCGCCACGTGGATCTCGACGAAGTCGCCGTGCGCCTCCACCAGCGCGCGCGCCTCGGCGCGGGCGTCGGCGTAGGGCGCGATCGGCGCGCACACCGCGATGCCGCCGTGGCGCACGATCTCGCCCGCCACGTAGCCGATGCGGGTGACGTTGGCGGCGCGGTCCTCGCGCGAGAAGCCCAGCCCGCGCGAGAGGTGCCGGCGCACCTCGTCGCCGTCCAGCACGGTCACCGGCCGGCTGCCGTGCTCCAGCAGCTGCGCCACCACCGCCTGCGCGAGGGTCGACTTGCCGGCGCCGGACAGGCCGGTGAAGAACAGCGCGAAGCCGCGCGGCGCGCGCGCCGGATGGCGCTCGCGCAGGATCTTCACCACCTCGGGGAAGCTGAACCAGGACGGGATCTCGGTGCCCTCGCGCAGGTGCCGGCGCAGCTCGGTGCCGGAGATGTCGCGCACCTCGTCCTGCGGCCCGACCTCGGTGGCCGGCAGGTAGGCGTCGCGGTTGGCCGCGTACACCATCGCCGGGAACGGCACGATGCCGATGCCGAGCTCGTCCTGGTGCGCGAGCAGCAGCTCCTGCGCGGCGAACGGCGGGTAGAACGGCTTGCCGTCGGCGTCCTTGCCGGGACCGGCGTGGTCGCGGCCGACGATGAAGTGGGTGGCGCCGTAGTTCTTGCGGATGATCGCGTGCCACAGCGCCTCGCGCGGTCCGCCCATGCGCATCGCCAGCGGCAACAGCGACAGCTTCGCGCTGTCCTGCGGGTACTGCGGCAGCAGCGCGCGGTAGCAGCGCACGCGGGTGTAGTGGTCCACGTCGCCCGGCTTGGTGCGGCCCACCGAAGGCTGGATCAGCAGCTTCGCGCCGACCTGCTGCGCGGCGCGCAGGGTCAGCTCGCGGTGCGCGCGGTGCATCGGGTTGCGCGTCTGGAAGGCCACCACGCGGGTCCAGCCGCGGGCGGCGAACCACTCGCGCAGGCGGCGCGGCGTGTCGCGCAGCTCGGTGAAGTCGTAGTGCGCCGGCGGCTGGATGCCGCGCACGCGGCCGCCCAGGCAGGCCGGCCGCGTGCGTTCCAGCAGCTCGGCCACGCCCGGGTGCAGGCGGTCGGTGGTGCCGAACACGCGGCGCGCCTCGTGCAGGCGGTCGGGCCAGTAGATGTCCTGCACCTCCAGCACCGCCAGCGGCACGCCCTGGCCGTCGCGCAGTGCCACCTCGCTGCCGCGCTCCAGCCGGGCGGCGAAGGCCTCGTCCACGTCCAGCGTGACCGGGATCGGCCACAGCGTGCCGTCGGCCAGGCGCATCTCCTCCACCACGCGGTCGTAGTCGGCGCGGCCGAGGAAGCCCTCCAGCGGCGAGAAGGCGCCGTTGAGCAGGAGCTCCAGGTCGCACAGCTGGCGCGTGTCGAGGTCCAGCGCGGGCAGCTCGCCGCTGCGGCGCTTGAGCGCCTCGGCTTCGGCGGGCGGCAGGTAGAGCTCCTTGAGCGTGCCGCCGTGCGGCGGGATGAGGGTATCGTCGAGGGTTTCGGCCAGGGCGGTGCGGGTCATCGGGTTCTTCTTTTGTGTTGGCGTCGCCGGGGCGACGGGTCGGGGCGGTTGTCGTTGTCGTTTTTTCAGCTCAGCCCGTGCAGGCCGCATTCGCGCTTGAGGCCGAAGAAGCGGGTGTCCTCGGCCGCCATGCCGGGCTCCCAGCGGCGCGTGGTGTGCACGTCGCCGATGGAGAGGTAGCCCTGTTCCCACAGCGGGTGGTACGGCAGGCCGTGCTGCTTGAGGTAGCGGCCCACGTCGCGGTCGCGCCAGTCGGCCAGCGGGTGCCACTTCCAGCGGCCGTCGCGGCGCTCGGCGAAGTCGATGCGCGCGCGGCTGCGCGCCTGGTCGCGGCGCAGCCCGGCGAACCAGCCGACCGCGCCCAGCTCGTCCAGCGCGCGGCGCATCGGCTCGACCTTGCGCAGCTGGTTGTAGCGCTCGATGCCGGCCACGCCCTGCTCCCACAGCCGGCCGTAGCGGGCCTCCATCCAGGCCACGCTGATCGAGGCGCGGTAGACCTTGAGGTTGAGGTCCAGCCGCGCGGTCAGCTCGTCGATGAAGCGGTAGGTCTCGGGGAACAGGTAGCCGGTGTCGATCAGCACCACCGGGATGTCCGGCCGCAGCCGCGTCAGCATGTGCAGCGACACCGCCGACTGCGCGCCGAAGCTGGAGGACAGCACCTGCACGCCGGGCACCCGCTCCAGCGCCCACGCCGCCCGTTCCTCCGCCGCCAGCCCGGCCAGCCAGCGGTTGAGCTCGGCCAGCGCCTGCGCGTCCTGCGCCGCAAGCTCCAACGACACCGGGCTCATGCGTGGACCTCCGCCGGAACCTGCCGCGCCGGCGGCGTTGCCTCGACCACGCCCGCGCGCAGCAGGAAGTCGCCGAAATGCTCGCCCTCGCCGCGCTCGGCGGCGTAGCGCGCGAACAGCGGATCGAGCGCGGCGAGGATCGCCGCCTCGTCCACGTTCTCGCGGTACGGCCGGTTGAGCCGCTGGCCGCGGAAGTCGGCGCCCAGGCGCAGGTCGTAGCGGCCGGGGCCGCGGCCGACCAGCGCGATCTCGCCCAGGTACGGCCGCGAGCAGCCGTTGGGGCAGCCGGACAGGCGCAGCAGGATCGGCGCGTCGGCGAGGCCGTGGCGTTCCAGCAGCGCCTCCAGCTGCGGCAGCAGCGCGGGCAGGTAGCGCTCGCTCTCGGCCATCGCCAGGCCGCAGGTGGGCAGCGCCACGCAGGCCAGCGCGTGGCGGCGGATCGCGCTGCCGCGCCGGTAGCCGTCCAGGCCGTGCGCCGCGACGATGGCGTCGATGCGCGCGCGCCCGGCGGGCTCGACGTTGGCCACGATCACGTTCTGGTTGCAGGTGAGGCGGAAGTCGCCGCGATGCACCCTGGCCAGCTCGCGCAGGCCGGTGAGCGCGCGCCGCCCGCCCGCGTCGGCGAGGCGGCCGGATTCGATGTGCAGGGTGAGGTGCCAGCGGCCGTCCTGCCCCTCGGTCCAGCCGTAGCGGTCGCCGTTGTGCTCGAAGCGGTACGGCCGCGCCGGCTCCAGCGCGAAGCCCAGCCGCCGCTCCAGCTCGGCGACGAACGTGTCGAGCCCGCGATGGTCGAGCGTGTACTTCAGCCGCGCGTGCTTGCGCTCGCTGCGGTTGCCCCAGTCGCGCTGGATGCCGATCACCGCCTCGGCCACCGCGACCAGCCGCTCCGGCGCCACGAAGCCGATCACGCTGGCCAGCCGCGGGTAGGTGCCGGCGTCGCCGTGGGTGGCACCCATGCCGCCGCCCACCGCGACGTCGAAGCCGCGCAGCTCGCCCTGCTCGACGACCGCGATCAGGCCGAGGTCCTGCGCGAACACGTCGATGTCGTTGAGCGGCGGGACGGCCAGGCCGATCTTGAACTTGCGCGGCAGGTAGGTGGGGCCGTACAGCGGCTCCTCGTCCCCGCCCACGAGCTTCTCGCCGTCCAGCCAGATCTCGTGGTAGGCGCGGGTGCGGGGCGCCAGGTGCTCGGACAGCTTCGCGGCCCAGGCGTAGGCGGCCGCGTGCGCGGCGGACTCCACCGGGTTGGGCGTGCACACCACCGTGCGCACCACGTCGCCGCAGGCGGCGATGGTGGTGGCCAGCGCGCGGTGGATCGCCGCGATGGTGGGCTTGAGCTCGCGCTTGATCACGCCGTGCCACTGGAAGGTCTGCCGCGTGGTGATGCGCAGCGTGCCGTTGGCATGCTCGCGCGCCAGCGCGTCGAAGGCCAGCCACTGCGCGGGGGTCACCACGCCGCCGGGAAGGCGCGCGCGGATCATGAAGCTGTAGGCCGGCTCCAGCTTCTGCCGGCGGCGCTCCTCGCGCAGGTCGCGGTCGTCCTGCTGGTAGCTGCCGTGGAACTTGAGCAGCTTGTTGTCGTCGTCGCCGATCGCGCCGGTGACCGGATCGGCCAGGCCCTCGGCGAGGGTGCCGCGCAGGAAGCGGCTGTCGGCCTTGATGCGCTCGAGCTCGGAAAGCGGGGGGCTGCTCATGGGTCTCTCAGTACACGTCGCGGGCGTAGCGCCCCTGTTGCAGGAGGTCGTCCAGCCACGCCTGCGCCGACTCGGGCGTGTGGCCGCCGTGGGCGACGGCGATGTCGGCCAGCGCGGCGTGCACGTCCCTGGCCATGCGCGCGGCGTCGCCGCACACGTACAGGTGCGCGCCGTCCTGCAGCCAGGCGTACAGCTCGCGGCCCTGCTCGCGCAGGCGCTGCTGCACGTAGGTCCGCGGCGCGCTTCCGGCGGCCTGCGCGCCGGTGCGCGCGCCGTCGCGGGAGAAGGCCAGGTCGAGGCGATGCAGGTGGCCCTGCTTCAGCGCCTCCTGCCACTCCACCTGGTAGAGGAAGTCCTGCGCGAAATGGCGGTTGCCGAAGAACAGCCAGTTGCGCCCGCGCGCGCCGGTCTCGCGGCGCTCCTGCACGAAGGCGCGGAACGGCGCCACGCCGGTGCCCGGCCCGATCATCACGACGTCGCGCGCAGGATCGGCCGGCAGGCGGAAGCGCTCGTTCGGCTCGACGAACACCGGCACGCGCGCGTCGCCGTCCGCCGCCGCCGCGGCGAGGAAGGACGAGGCCGCGCCCCAGTGCCGCGCGCCATGGGCCTCGTAGTCGACCACCGCCACGGTGAGGTGCACCTCCTCGCCCACCGCCTTCGGGCTGGAGGCGATCGAGTACAGCCGCGGCGTCAGCGGGCGCAGCGCGGCAACCAGCGCCTCGGCCTCCCACGGTGACGGGTGCAGGCGCAGCAGGTCGACCGGCTGGTGGCCGTCCAGCAGCGCGGCGAGCTCCGCCGCGTGCTCGGGACGCAACAGCCGCAGCAGGCCGACGTGGCGGCCGGCCGAGGCATGCGCCGCCAGCCAGCCCCGGGTGAGCCGGGTCAGCTCGCGCTCGCGTTCCAACCATTGCGCCAGCGGCAGCGTGCGTCCCTGCCAGGCCACCGGCTCGTCGCCGTCCAGGCGCAGCGCCTCCAGCCATTGCGCCACCAGCGCGGGCGGGTTGCGCGGCCACACGCCCAGCGCGTCGCCGGGCTCGTAGCGCAGGCCGGAGCCTTCCAGCGACAGCTCGACGTGGCGCACCTCGCGCGCGCTGTCGCGCGAGACGATGCGCTGGTTGGCCAGCACCGCGGCGGCGAACGGGCGGTCGCGGTCGTGCGCGGGGGGCGCCGGCACCGCGTGCAGCGGCACGGCGCGCACGGCCGCGGGCGCGGCCGCCTGCAGCGCTTCCCGCGCCCTGGCCAGCGCCTGCTCGCTCCACGGCCCGGCCACCGCCTCGACGTCCACGTCGGCCTCGCCCAGCGGCGCGAGGCGGCTGGCGCCCAGCTCGGCCAGCCGCGCGTCCAGCAGGCGGCCGACGGCGCAGAACTGCGGGTAGCTGGAATCGCCCAGCGCCAGCACGGCGTAGCGCAGGCCCGGCAGCTTCGGCGCGCGGCGGCCGGCGAGGAACTCCACGAAGCCGCGCGCGTCGTCCGGCGGCTCGCCCTCGCCCTGGGTGCTGACCACCACGACCAGCTGGCGCTCCTGCGCCAGCTCGCGCTGCGGGTAGGCGCCGGCGCGCAGCAGGCGCACCGGCAGCCCGGCCGCCTCGGCCCGCCGCGCCAGGCGCTCGGCCACGCGGCGCGCGTTGCCGGTCTGGCTGCCGTAGACGACGGTCAGCCGCTCCGCGGCGGCCGGCGCCGCCTCGGCGCGCAACCGCGGCGCTCCCGGCTCGGCGCGGGCCGCGATCCAGGCCGCCGCCGCGTAGAGCTGCGCCGGCCCCAGCCCCTCGACCAGCCGCGCCAGCAGGACGCGCCTGTCCGCATCCAGTGCGGGAAATTCCGGTTCGGGCGCGACCACGGCGTTCACTGCGTTCCCTTGTTCGTTCGGACGTCCATACGTCTCTACGCCCAAAATAACTTTTATTGAACGAACACGGAAAGCACGTATCGCCATGTCGTCATGCCGATGGCTTATGACGCCCCGCCACCCGGGACGGCCGCGGGAGGCAGGCGCGCGGCCGCGGCGGCCTGCGCTTACAATCCGCCGATGACCACCCCCGCCACGCCCCCCATCGAAGTCCGCGGCTCCGACCGGCAGCCGCTGGGCATGCCCCCCGCGCGCTTCCTGCGCGACTACTGGCAGAAACGCCCGCTGCTGGTGCGCGGCGCCTTCCCCGGCTTCGAGCCGCCCATCGCGCCGGACGAGCTGGCCGGCCTGGCCTGCGAGGAAGGCGCGCTGTCGCGCCTGATCGTCCACGACGCGGCGCGCACCCGCTGGAAGGTGAAGACCGGCCCGCTGGACGAGGCCGATTTCGCCACCACCGGCGACGCCAACTGGACCCTGCTGGTGCAGGACGTGGACAAGTGGGACGCCGGGGTGGCGCAGCTGCTGGAACCGTTCGCCTTCCTGCCCAGCTGGCGGGTGGACGACATCATGGTTTCCTACGCCGAGCCCGGCGGCGGCGTGGGCGCCCACGTGGACCAGTACGACGTGTTCCTGCTCCAGGGCCTGGGCCAGCGCCACTGGGCGGTCAGCACCGACCCGGCCGCGCCGAAGGACTTCCGCCCGGACGTGGAGCTCAAGCAGCTCGTGCACTTCGAGCCCACCCACGAGTGGCTGCTCGATCCCGGCGACATGCTCTACCTGCCGCCCGGCGTGCCGCACGACGGCGTGGCCTTCGGCGGCCCCTGCATGACCTTCTCGGTCGGCATGCGCGCGCCGGCGCAGGCCGAGCTGCTCGGCGACCTGGCGGACTACCTGGCCGAGCGCCTGCCCGAGGAGCTGCGCTACGCCGACCCCGACCTCGCCCCGGCCAGGGCCGCCGGCGAGATCGACCGGGCCGCCCTGGCCCGCCTGCGCGCCGCCCTGCCCTTCGCCGCGGCGCTGGACGAGCTGACCCTGCGCGACTGGTTCGGCCGCTTCGTCACCCGCTACCGGCTGGCGCAGACGCCGGCCCCGCCGGACCGGCCGCTCACCGCCGCCGCGCTGCGCCGGCGCCTGGCCGGCGGCGCGCAACTGCTGCGCCATCCGTGGACGCGGCTGGCCTGGACCCGCGACGGCGCGCGCGCCGCCACGCTGTTCGCCAACGGCCAGGCCTGGCCGACCAGTCCCGCCCTGGCCGAGCGCCTGTGCGCGCAGCGCGCGCTGGACTTCGCCGGCCAGCCGCCCGGCGAGGCCGAGCTGGCCCTGCTGCTCGCGCTGGCGAACGAAGGCCACCTGGTCCCCCGCAGGCCACGCCGCCGATGAACCCGCCCGAGGCCCTGGACCTGCCGGCGCAGAGCCGCGAGGACATCGCCGCGGCGCGGCGGCAGCTGCTGGCCGCCGCCCGCCGCCGGATCGACGCCTGCCTGCCCCGGCTCGCCCCCGACGTGCTCGGCGGCGAGGAGGAGCTGGCCGAGCTGCGCCGCATCGCCACCGCCGGCCGCGGCGCGCTGATCCGGGTGATCCTGCACGACCCGGCCGCGGCGCTGCGCGACGGCCACCGGCTGATCGCGCTGGCCCAGCGCCTGCCCAGCCTGCTGGAGATCCGCATGCCGGTCGAGGAGGCCGACCTGGCCTATGCGTCGGGCTACCTGCTCAACGACACGGGCGGCTACCTGTTCCTGCCGGAGGCCGAACGCCCGCGCGGGCGCGCGGCCCTGTGCGACCGCGCGGCGCAGGCGCCGCTGCGCCAGCACTTCGACGCCGCCTGGTTGCGCGCCGTGCGCGCCTCCATGCTGCAGCCGCTGGATCTCTAGACGGCGCCTGAACGGACGCCGCGCTCCCGCGCCGCGCGCGGGAGCGCGGCGCGGCGCGGAACCGCGCCATTCCACTTGAAAAAGGCCGGGCCGGTATCGACCTTCGGCTAGGTCTGCGCTTGTCGCGTCGCAGCAGCCAACGGCTATAATCGTTAAGATTTGATCCAGCCAGCTGCCCGCCCGCCGGGCGACGGCCGCAGCCTCCCTTCCCCTGCCGGTGGTGACGTGAGCACAAACCTGATCCGCGAGTTCTTCGAGTCCTCCCAACTCGCAGGCGGCAACGCCGATTACGTCGAATCGCTTTACGAGACCTGGCTGGCCGACCCCGCGTCGGTACCCGCCGAATGGAACCAGTACTTCCAGACCTTCAAGGGCCGCGAGTCGGGGGACGTCCCCCATACCGCGGCCATCGCGCGCATAGAGGCCGCGCAGAAGCAGCGCCGCGCCGCCGCGGCCGGCCCGGTGGACGACGCCCACGCGCGCAAGCAGGCCGGCGTGCTGCGCCTGCTCACCGCCTACCGCTCGCGCGGCCACCTCGCCGCCGACCTCGACCCGCTGGGCCTGGCGCAGAAGATGGAGGCGCCGGACCTGGGCCTGGCCTTCCACGGCCTGTCCGAGGCCGACCTGGACACCGAGTTCGACTGCGGCACCTACGCCGGCGGCGGCCAGCGCCTGAAGCTGCGCCAGCTGCTGGCCAACCTGAAGAAGGTCTACACCGGCACCATCGGCGCCGAGTTCATGTACATCTCCGACCACCTGCAGCGCAGCTGGATCTACAGCCGCCTGGAGCAGGCCAACGGCAACGCCGGGCTGGACGGGGCCGGCAAGCTGCGCGTGCTGGACGAGCTCACCGCTGCCGAGGGCCTGGAGCGCTACCTGCACACCAAGTACGTCGGCCAGAAGCGCTTCTCGCTGGAGGGCGGCGACAGCCTGATCCCGATGGTGGACGACATCGTCCGCGCCGCCGGCGACAACGGCATCAAGGAGGTGGTGATCGGCATGGCCCACCGCGGCCGCCTGAACGTGCTGGTCAACATCCTCGGCAAGCCGCCCAAGACCCTGTTCGACGAGTTCGAGGGCAAGTTCGAGCACCCGCAGGACCCGGCGCACTCCGGCGACGTGAAGTACCACATGGGCTTCTCCGCCGACGTCAAGACGCCCCGCGGCGGCGTGCACGTGGCGCTGGCGTTCAACCCCTCGCACCTGGAGATCGTCAACCCGGTGGTGGCCGGCTCCGTGCACGCGCGCCAGGTGCGCCGCCGCGACACCGAGCGCAGCCAGTCGCTGGCCGTGCTGGTCCACGGCGACGCCGCCTTCGCCGGCCAGGGCGTGAACATGGAGCTGTTCCAGATGTCGCAGGCGCGCGGCTTCCGCATCGGCGGCACGCTGCACATCGTGGTCAACAACCAGATCGGCTTCACCACCTCCAACCCGCAGGACGCGCGCTCCACGCTGTACTGCACGGACCTGGCCAAGATGGTCAACGCGCCGGTGTTCCACGTGAACGGCGACGACCCGGAAGCGGTGATCCAGGTCACCCGCCTGGCCTACGAGTTCCGCAAGACCTTCCGCAAGGACGTGGTGATCGACCTGGTCTGCTACCGCCGCCACGGCCACAACGAGGCCGACGAGCCCTCGGCCACGCAGCCGGTGATGTACCAGATCATCAAGAAGCGTCCGACCGCCCGCGACCTGTACGCGCAGCGGCTGGTGAAGGAAGGCGTGCTGGCCGACGGCGACGCGCAGAAGATGTTCGACGCCTACCGCGACCGCCTGGAGGCCGGCGCGCCGATGACCGAGCTGGCGCCGGACCTGCCCAAGGACATCCAGGTCGACTGGACGCGCTTCCTCGGCAACAAGCCGTCCACCCCGGCCGACACCACCGTGCCGAAGCAGAAGCTGGTGGAGCTGGCCGGGCGCATCCTCGACCTGCCGGGCGACCTCACCCTGCACCCGCGCGTGGCCAAGATCTACGACGACCGCCGCAAGATGGCCGCCGGCGAGCTGCCGGGCGACTGGGGCTTCGCCGAGAACCTGGCCTACGCCAGCCTGGTCGACCAGGACTACAACCTGCGCCTGGTCGGCCAGGACGCCGGTCGCGGCACCTTCTTCCACCGCCACGCGGTGCTGCACGACCAGAAGGACGACCACACCTACCTGCCGCTGGCCAACGTGCGCGACGGCGCCGAGGTGGAGGTGATCGACTCGCTGCTCAGCGAGGAGGCGGTGATGGCCTTCGAGTACGGCCACGCCACCACCGACCCGTACACGCTGACCATCTGGGAGGCCCAGTTCGGCGACTTCGCCAACGGCGCGCAGGTGGTGATCGACCAGTTCATCAGCTCCGGCGAGGCCAAGTGGGACCGCCTGTGCGGCCTGGCGCTGTTCCTGCCGCACGGCTACGAGGGCCAGGGCCCGGAGCACTCCTCCGCGCGCCTGGAGCGCTTCCTGCAGCTGTGCGCGCTGGACAACATGCAGGTGTGCGTGCCGACCACGCCGGCGCAGGCCTTCCACATGATCCGCCGGCAGATGATCCGGCCGGTGCGCAAGCCGCTGATCGTGATGACGCCCAAGTCGCTGCTGCGCCACAAGCTGGCCGTGTCCACGCTGGACGAGCTGGCCGGCGGCAGCTTCCAGCTGGTGATCGGCGAGCACCGCGAGCTCGCGCCCAGGAAGGTCAGGCGCGTGGTGCTGTGCGCCGGCAAGGTCTACTACGACCTGCTGGAGGAGGCGGACAAGCGCGGGCTCGCCGACGTCGCCATCGTGCGCGTCGAGCAGCTCTACCCGTTCCCGCGCCCCGAGGTGGTCGCCGAGCTGGAGAAGTACCCGGCCGCCAAGGAGGTGGTGTGGTGCCAGGAGGAGCCGATGAACCAGGGCGCCTGGTTCCAGATCCGCCACCACCTGCAGGCCTGCGTGGGCAGCAAGCAGAGCCTGTCCTACGCCGGGCGCGCCCGCTCGCCGGCGCCGGCGGTCGGCCACCTCAACGACCACATCGCCGAGCAGGCGGCGCTGGTCGCGCAGGCGCTGGTCGACCCGGTCGGCGCGGACCACTCCGCGGAGTAAGATTTTCCGGATAGCGCGGCCGGGACGGCCGTTTTCCAGATCCCGCGCACACGGACGAGCGCCCACCACCCCAAGGACCCGTCATGTCCATCGAAGTCAAAGTCCCCGTCCTGCCCGAATCCGTCTCCGACGCCACCATCGCCACCTGGCACAAGCAGGCCGGCGAGGCCGTCAAGCGCGACGAGAACCTGGTCGACCTCGAAACCGACAAGGTGGTGCTGGAAGTGCCCGCCCCGGTCGACGGCGTGCTGAAGGAAATCAAGTTCCAGGCCGGCGACACCGTGACCAGCCAGCAGGTGATCGCGGTGATCGAGGAAGGCGCCGCGGCCGCCGCGCCCGCGCCCGCTCCGGCCGCCACCGCCCCCGCAGCGGCCGCGCCCGCGCCCGCCGCCGCGGCGCCGGCGAAGGCGGCGGCCAAGGGCGCCGAGAACCTCTCGCCGGCCGGCCTGCGCGTGGCCACCGAGCAGAACATCGACGTCTCCAAGGTGGCCGGCACCGGCCGCGACGGCCGCGTGACCAAGGAGGACCTGGTCAACTACGCCAAGGGCGGCGCCGCCCCGGCGCCCGCCCCCGCCGCCGCGCCGGCCGCGAAGCCCACCCCGGGCGCGCGCCCCGAGGAGCGCGTGCCGATGACGCGCATCCGCGCGCGCATCGCCGAGCGCCTGATGCAGTCGAAGAACTCCATCGCCATGCTCACCTCGTTCAACGAGGTGAACCTGGCCGAGGTGGTGAAGATGCGCAAGACGCTGGGCGATGCCTTCGAGAAGGCCAACGGCATCAAGCTCGGCTTCATGAGCTTCTTCGTCAAGGCCGCGGCCGAGGCGCTCAAGCGCCACCCGATCATCAACGCCTCGGTGGACGGCAACGACATCGTCTACCACGGCTACCAGGACATCTCGATCGCCGTGGCCACCGACAAGGGCCTGGTGACGCCGGTGCTGCGCGACGTGCAGGACATGGGCTTCGCCGACGTCGAGAAGGGCATCGCCGAGTACGCCAGGAAGGCGCGCGACGGCAAGCTGGGCCTGGACGACCTGCAGGGCGGCACCTTCACCATCACCAACGGCGGCACCTTCGGCTCGCTGCTGTCCACGCCGATCGTCAACCCGCCGCAGAGCGCGATCCTGGGGATGCACACCATCAAGGAGCGCCCGGTGGTCGAGAACGGCCAGGTGGTCGCCGCGCCGATGATGTACCTGGCGCTGTCCTACGACCACCGCATCATCGACGGCAAGGACGCGGTGCTGTTCCTGGTCGACATCAAGAACCAGCTGGAGAACCCGCAGCGGATGCTGCTGGGTATCTGAGCGTCGCAGGGGCGAGAGATGAGTAGCGAGGACGCGAAAACCACGCGCCTTCGCACCATGCAAACGCCGGAGCTTGCGCCCTCGCTGCTGGTCCCTCGTCTCTTTCGCGCTGACCTGCGCGATGCATTTCCAAGGAACTCCGAACCATGAGCGACAAATTCGACGTCATCGTCATCGGCGCCGGCCCCGCCGGCTATGTGGCCGCGATCCGCGCCGCGCAGCTCGGCCTCAAGACCGCCTGCGTGGACGCCTTCGTGGGCAAGGACGGCAAGCAGGCCCTGGGCGGCACCTGCCTCAACGTGGGCTGCATCCCCTCCAAGGCGCTGCTGGATTCCTCCAAGCAGTTCTACGGCCTCAGCCACAACCTGCCCGCGCACGGCATCAGCGTGAAGGACGCCAAGGTCGACATGGCCGCCTTCATCGGCCGTAAGGACAAGATCGTCAAGCAGTTCACCGGCGGCATCGCGCAGCTGTTCAAGGCCAACAAGGTCACGCCGTTCTTCGGCAAGGGCAAGTTGCTGAAGGGCAACCAGGTCGAGATCACCGGCAACGACGGCGCCAGGCAGACCATTAGCGCCACCAACGTGATCCTCGCCTCCGGCTCGGTGCCGATCGAGCTGCCGTTCGCCAAGTTCGACGGCAAGCACATCGTCGACAACGCCGGCGCGCTGGACTTCACCGAGGTGCCCAAGCGCCTGGGCGTGATCGGCGCCGGCGTGATCGGCCTGGAGCTGGGCAGCGTGTGGAACCGGCTGGGTGCGGAAGTGACCGTGATCGAGGCGCTGCCGGACTTCCTCGGCGCCGCCGACGCGGACATCGCCAAGATCGCGCTCAAGGAGTTCACCAAGCAGGGCCTCGCCATCAAGCTCGGCGCCAAGCTGGCCAAGGCCGAGGCGAAGAAGAACGAGGTCCACCTCACCTACGAGGACAAGGACGGCGCGCACGACCTGGTGGTGGACAAGCTGCTGGTGGCCGTGGGCCGCCGCGCCTACACCGACGGCCTGCTGGCCGAGGACACCGGCGTGAAGCTGGACGAGCGCGGCCGCATCGTGGTGGACGAGCACAACCACACCGGCGTGGACGGCGTGTGGGCGATCGGCGACGCCGTGCGCGGCCCGATGCTGGCGCACAAGGGTTCCGAGGAAGGCGTGGCGGTGGCCGAGTGGATCGCCGGCAAGGCCGGCCACGTCGACTTCGACACCATCCCGTGGGTGATCTACACCGAGCCGGAGATCGCCTGGGCCGGCAAGACCGAGAAGCAGCTCAAGGAGGAAGGCGTGCCGTACAAGGTCGGCACCTTCCCGTTCGCCGCCATCGGCCGCGCCGTGGCGATGAACGAGGCGGTCGGCCAGGTGAAGATGCTGGCCCACGCCGAGACCGACCGCATCCTCGGCGTGCACATGGTCGGCCCGTGCGTGTCCGAGCTGATCGCCGAATGCGTGGTGGCGATGGAGTTCAAGGGCTCCTCGGAAGACCTCGCCCGCATCGTGCACGCCCACCCGACGCTGTCGGAGGCGGTGCACGAGGCCGCGCTGTCGGTGGACAAGCGCGCCATCCACAAGGGCAACTGAGGTCGGGATGACCTCATCCCGTGCAGGCCATGGATGGCCGACGACACGGGATCCAGTGCCTCGTCGTGCCAGGCGGCCCGCTCGTGGCAACATGAGCGGGCCGTTTGCTTTTTTCCATCGTCATTCCTGCGGAAGCAGGAATCCAGCGACTCCGGCGACAAGCGGAAAGACACTGGATCCCGGCTTCCGCCGGGATGACGGCCCCGAGACTTCAAGCGGTTTCGCCATGCCCCAACCCACCGCCCTCTGCGTCTACTGCGGCTCCAGCAGCGGCGCGCACCCCGAGTACGCCGAGCTGGCGCGCGCCTTCGGCGCCGAGCTGGCCCGGCGCGGCATCGCGCTGGTCTACGGCGGCGGCAAGGTGGGCCTGATGGGCGCCGTGGCCGACGCGGCGCTGGCCGCCGGCGGCGAGGTGATCGGCGTGATCCCGCGCCAGCTGGTGGACCTGGAGGTCGCCCACCCCGGCCTCGACCGGCTGGTGGTGGTGGACACCATGCACCAGCGCAAGACGCGCATGTACGAGCTGTCCGACGCCTTCGTCGCCCTGCCCGGCGGCTTCGGCACCATGGACGAGATGTTCGAGATGCTGACCTGGGCCCAGCTCGGCCTGCACCGCTACCCCTGCGCCTTCCTCGACGCGCGCGGCTACTACCGGCAGCTGCGCGCGATGATGGACCACATGGTGGAGGAGCGCTTCGTGCGCCACGAGCAGCGCGACAGCCTGTGGTTCGGCGACGACATCGGCGCGCTGTTCGCGTGGATGGAAAGCTACCAGGGACGCTACCTGCCCAAATGGATCGACACGCGCAGCGTGGACGCCTGAGCGCCGCGCCCGCCCGCACCCCGGAGAACAGCCATGAGCCACGCTCCCGCCTTCCGCGCCTTCCGCATCCGCAACGACGAGCAGGGCTACCGCGCCGGCATCGAGACGATGGACGCCGACGCGCTGACCCCGGGCGAGGTGCTGGTCAAGGCGGCCTGGTCCTCGGTGAACTACAAGGACGCGCTGGCCGGCACCGGCAAGGGCAAGATCCTGCGCCGGTACCCGCTCAACGGCGGCATCGACGTGGCCGGCCACGTGGTCGCCTCCGCCGACCCGGCGTTCAAGGAGGGCGACGCGGTGCTGTGCACCGGCAGCGGCCTGTCCGAGACGCGCGACGGCGGCTACGGCGAGTACGTGCGGCTGGACGCGCGCTGGACCATCCCGCTGCCGCCGGGCCTCGGACTGCGCGAGAGCATGGTCATCGGCACCGCCGGCTTCACCGCCGCGCTGGCGCTGCTGCAGATGCAGGACAACCGCCAGACGCCCGCGCTGGGCCCGCTGGCCGTCACCGGCGCCAGCGGCGGCGTGGGCATGCTGGCGATCGACATCTTCAGCCGCGCCGGCTACGAGGTGCACGCGATCAGCGGCAAGGCCGACCACTTCGACTTCCTCCGGTCGCTCGGCGCCGCCGAGTGCATCGACCGCCGCGCGCTCGCCTTCAGCGGCAAGCCGATGGACTCGGCCCGCTTCGGCGGCGCGCTGGACAACGTCGGCGGTCCCATGCTGGCCGGCCTGCTGCCGCTGGTCGCGCCCTACGGCAACGTGGCGGTCTGCGGCAACGCCGGCGGCATCGGCTTCGAGAGCACGGTGATGCCCTTCATCATCCGCGGCGTCAACCTGCTCGGCGTGGCCTCGGCCGGCACCGCGCGCGACCGGCGCGAGCGCGTGTGGGAGCGGCTGGCCGGCGACTGGAAGCCGCGCCACCTGGACCGCATCGCCACCCGCGAGGTAGTCCTGGAGGAGCTGCCGCAGGTTTTCGCGGGCATGCTCGCCGGCGATTCCTTCGGCCGCACCGTGGTCCGCCACGCCGCCTGAACGCGCTTGGAAGCCGGACCCGGCGCAGCATAGAATCCACCTGAACCACAAGGGAACCACCACATCCATGGCACGCATCCTGATCGTCGACGATTCCCCGTCCCAGCTGCTGGGCCTCAAGCGCATCGTCGAGAAACTCGGGCACGAGGCGCTCACCGCGGAAGACGGCGCCGCCGGCGTGGAGGCGGCCAGGCGCGAGCTGCCCGACCTGATCCTGATGGACGTGGTGATGCCCAACCTCAACGGCTTCCAGGCCACCCGCACGATCAGCAAGACGCCCGAGACGGCGCACATCCCGGTGGTGCTGGTCACCACCAAGGACCAGGAGACCGACAAGGTCTGGGGCATGCGCCAGGGCGCCAAGGCTTACGTGACCAAGCCGATCAAGGAGGACGAGCTGGTGGCCACGCTGAAGGAGCTGCTGCCGGCCTGAACGGCGCGGCCTCCATTGCACGTGCGGACGGCGCCCTTGGGCGCCGTCCGTGTTTCCGGGGTGGCCGCGACTCCTCGGAACCAAAGCATCGCGGCCGGAGGCCGCGACGGGTCCGCCGGGGAACTCAGCCGCGCGGATCGTACCCCGCGAACCGCTCCCGCAGCGCCTCGTAGGCCGCGCGCTGCGCGTCGTCCGCCGCCGGCGGCGTGCGGATCGACAGCTCCACCAGCTGGTCGCCGGGATGCGGGCCGGGCATGCCGCGCCCCTTCAGGCGCAGCTTGCGGCCGGACTGCGAGCCCGGCGGGATGCGCAGGTCCACCGTGCCGCCCAGCGTCGGCACCGGCACGGTGGCGCCCAGCGCCGCCTCCCACGGGCTGATCGGCAGCACGTGGATCACGTTGCGCCCGTCCAGGCGGAAGCGCGCGTCGTCGCGGATGCCCACCTCCAGCAGCAGGTCGCCGCTCGGCCCGCCGCCGCTGCCCGGATGCCCCTGCCCGGCCAGGCGGATCACCTGCCCCGGCTGGATGCCGGCGGGGATCTTCACCTCCAGGACGCGCTCGCTGCCGCCGCCATCGTGCAGCGCCAGCCGCGTGCGGCCGCCTTCGAAGGCGGTCTGCAGGTCGATCTGCACCTGCGCCTGCACGTCGCGCCCGCGCCGCGCGCGCGGCTGCCCGCGCGCGCCGGCGGCGCGGCCGAACAGGCTCTCGAAGAAATCGCTGAAGTCGCCGTCGCCGGCGTCGCCGAAATCGAAGCCCCGCCCCTGGCCCCAGCCCGGCGGCGGGCGGAACTGCTCGCCGCCGCGGTAGCCGCCCGCGCGCAGCTCGTCGTAGGCGCGGCGCTTCTCCGGGTCGCGCAGCACCTCGTTGGCCTCGTTGACGGCCTTGAACTTCTCCTCGGCGCCGGCTTCCTTGTTCTTGTCCGGGTGGTACTTGCGCGCCAGCTTGCGGTAGGCCGCCTTGATCTCGGCCTCGCTGGCGTCGGGCTTCACGCCCAGGACCTCGTAATAGTCTTTGAACTCCACAGCCACTCCCCGGCGACTGGTACGTCGAAACGGACGGCCCACGGCGGATCATGTCCGCCGTGGGCCGCCACCGCAACCTCGACCGAGACTACTTCTCGGTGTTGATGGCGATGCGCCGCGGCGTCGTTTCGGCGCGCTTGGGGATGACGATCTCCAGCACGCCGTGCCGGCCGTGCGCGGTGACGCCTTCCGGGTCCGCGCTGTCGGGCAGCGCGAAGCGCCGGTGGAACACGCCGTGCGAGCGCTCCATGCGGGTGAAGCGGCCGTTCTGCTCGCGGTTCTCCACCGTGCGCTCGCCCTTGATGGTCAGGATGCCCTTCTCCATGCTCACTTCGATGTTCGCCGGGTCCACGCCGGGGATGTCCGCGTAGATCACGAAGCGCTTGTCCTCCTCCTTGATGTCCACCCGCGGCGCCCACTGGCTGGTCACCACGTTGGACCCGTCGCTCTCCTCCTGCTGCTGGAAGAAGCGGTCGAAGGCCTGGCGGATCTCGTCCGGGAAGACGCTGGTGGCGTTCCAAAGCATCGGGTGACGGCTCGGGTTCATGGCTTGGCTCCTCGAAGGCAGTTACGGCGCGACGCCGCTTGTCCCCCCAAGTAGGGCCGCCGGACCGCGCTTCAAGGCGACAGGACGCCCTGCGACGCTTTAGCATGCCCCCGTTTGCCGCCACTTCAGCCGAGGCCGCCATGACCATCCAGACCGGGCAGCAGCTCCCCGACGTCGAGCTGACCGCGATCGAGGACGGCCAGGCCGGGCCCGCCCGCACCGGCGCGCTGTTCGCCGGCCGCCGCGCCGTGCTGTTCGCCGTGCCCGGCGCCTTCACCCCCACCTGCTCGGAGAAGCACCTGCCCGGCTACGTGGAGCGCTACCCGGACTTCCGCGCCCGCGGCATCGACGTGTTCTGCCTGGCGGTGAACGACGCCTACGTGATGAAGGCCTGGGCCCGCGACCGCCACGTGCCGGCCGGGCTGGTCATGCTGGCCGACGGCAACGCCGCCTTCACCCGCGCGCTGGGGCTGGAGCTGGACGGCAGCGCCTACGGCATGGGCCTGCGCGCGCGCCGCTTCGCCCTCTACGCGGAGGACGGCGTGGTGCGCCAGCTGCACGTCGAGGCGCCCGGCGAGTTCCGCGTGTCCGGCGCCGACGCGATGCTCGCGGCGCTGGGCCAGGCCCCCGCGCCGTAGCCGGCCCGGAACGGAAAAACCCGGCCGGGGCCGGGTTTTTCCGCGTGTCCGCCGGGCGTGGATCAGCCCTCGGCCGGGGCCGGCTCCGCGCCGTCCTCGCCGGGCTCCGCGCCGCCGTCCTCGTCGGCGTCCAGCCGCACCACGCTGACCAGCGACTCCTCCGCCGGCAGGCGGATCAGGGTCACGCCCTGGGTGTTGCGGCCCACCTGCGAGACCTCGGCGGCGCGCGTGCGCACCAGCGTGCCCTGGTTGGAGATCAGCATCAGCTCGTGCGCCTCGGTGACCTGCACCGCCGACACCAGCGCGCCGTTGCGCTCGGAGCACTGGATGGCGATCACGCCCTGCGTGCCGCGCCCCTTCTTCGGGAACTCGTCCAGCACGGTGCGCTTGCCGTAGCCGCGCGCGGTGGCGGTGAGGATGTCGCCCTCCGCCGCCACGATCAGCGAGACCACCTCGGCGCCGTCGGCCAGCCGCATGCCGCGCACGCCGGTGGCGGTGCGGCCCATCGCGCGCACCTCGCTCTCGTCGAAGCGCACCGCCTTGCCGTTGGAGGCGAACAGCAGCACGTCGCTGTTGCCATCGGTGAGCGCGACGTCGACCAGCGCGTCGCCCTCGTCCAGGTTGATGGCGATCTTGCCCTTCTGCAGCTGGAAGGCGAACTCGGTGAGCGGGGTCTTCTTCACCGTGCCCTGCCTCGTGGCGAAGAACACGAAGCGGTCCGCGGCGTACTCGCGCACCGGCAGCACCGCCTGCACCTTCTCGCCCTCGGCCAGCGGCAGCAGGTTCACCATCGGCTTGCCGCGCGCGTTCGGGCCCGCCTCCGGCATCTGGTAGACCTTGAGCCAGTACACGCGGCCGGTGCTGGTGAAGGTGAGCAGGGTGTCGTGGGTGTTGACCACCCACAGCTGCTCGACGAAGTCCTCGTCCTTCAGCGCCGAGGCCGAGCGGCCCTTGCCGCCGCGCTTCTGCGCGCGGTAGGTGCTGGCCGGCTGGCGCTTGACGTAGCCGGCGTGCGAGAGCGTGACCACCACGTCCTCGGGCGCGATCAGGTCGAGCACGTCGAGGTCTTCCTGCGAGGGCTGGATCTCGGTGCGGCGCGCGTCGCCGTACTCGGCCCGGATCGCCTCCAGCTCCTCGCGGATCACCGCGAGCAGGCGGTCGGGGTTCTCCAGGATCTCGATCAGGCCGCGGATGGTCTCCAGGATCTGCCGGTACTCGTCGGACAGCTTCTCCTGCTCCAGCCCGGTGAGGCGGTGCAGGCGCATGGCGAGGATCTCCTGCGCCTGCACGTCGGAGAGCTGGTAGCCGTCGGGCTTGAGGCCGTCGCGCGGGTCCATGTCCTCCGGCCGCGAGGCGTCGGCGCCGGCGGCCGAGAGCAGCGCCTGGACCACGCCCGGCTGCCACTTGCGCGCCAGCATGCGCTCGCGCGCCTCCGCCGGCGAGGCCGAGGTCTTGATCAGCTCGATCATCTCGTCGATGTTGGCGAGCGCGACGGTGAGGCCTTCCAGGATGTGGGCGCGGGCGCGCGCCTTGCGCAGCTCGAAGATGGTGCGGCGGGTGACCACCTCGCGGCGGTGGCGGATGAACGCCTCGAGGATCTCCTTGAGGTTGAGCAGGCGCGGCTGGCCGTCGACCAGCGCCACCATGTTCACGCCGAAGGTGACCTGCAGCTGCGTCTGCAGGAACAGGTTGTTGAGCACCACGTCGGCCATCGCGTCGCGGCGCACCTCGATCACGATGCGCATGCCGTCCTTGTCGGACTCGTCGCGCAGCTCGCTGATGCCCTCGAGCTTCTTCTCCTTGACCAGCTCGGCGATCTTCTCGATCAGCCGCGCCTTGTTCACCTGGTACGGCAGCTCGTGGACGATGATCGTCTCGCGGCCGTTGCTCTCCGTCTCGATCTCGGTCTTGGCGCGCACCAGGACGCGGCCGCGGCCGGTGCGGTAGGCCTCGACGATGCCGGCGGCGCCGTTGATGATGCCGGCGGTCGGGAAGTCCGGGCCCGGCACGTGCTGCATCAGCTGGTCGACCGTGAGCGAGGGATCGTCGATCAGCGCGATGGTCGCCGCGATCACCTCGCCCAGGTTGTGCGGCGGCACGTTGGTGGCCATGCCCACCGCGATGCCGGCCGAGCCGTTCACCAGCAGGTTGGGCACGCGCGTGGGCAGGACCAGCGGCTCCTGCTCGCTCTCGTCGTAGTTGGGGCCGAAGTCGACGGTCTCCTTGTCGATGTCGGCGAGCAGCTCGTGGGTGAGCCGCGCCATGCGCACCTCGGTGTAGCGCATCGCCGCGGGGTTGTCGCCGTCCACCGAGCCGAAGTTGCCCTGGCCGTCCACCAGCATGTAGCGCAGCGAGAACGGCTGCGCCATGCGCACGATCGCGTCGTACACCGAGGCGTCGCCGTGCGGGTGGTACTTACCGATCACGTCGCCGACCACGCGGGCCGACTTCTTGTAGGGCTTGTTCCAGGCGTTGCCGAGCTCGTTCATCGCGTACAGCACGCGGCGATGCACCGGCTTCAGGCCATCGCGCACGTCCGGGAGGGCGCGTCCCACGATCACGCTCATGGCGTAATCGAGGTAGCTCTGGCGCATCTCGTCTTCGATGTTGACGCGGATGACTTCTTTGGCGAGTTCTGCCATCAATCGGCTTCCCTGATCGTGAAAAAAGCCCCTGCGCGCACGTCAGGCGTGCGCTTGCGGCGCGCATCGGGATCAACCTTGAGAGAGTACCACGAATGCGCCCGAATTGACAGTATTTAAGCCTTTTGAATCAACGACTTAAACGGCCGATTTCGGGCGCCTGAAAAGCATCCCACGGGCGGTGGCGAAGTTGAGCGCCGCGGCCACCGCCGAGCCGGCCGCGGCGGGGATCGCCGGCCAGCGGTGCAGGCCGGCGAAGGCGAGCAGCAGGGCGGCGTAGACGGCGTAGTTGACCACCGCGCCGACGCCCATCAGGCCCATCCAGTGCAGCCACTCGGCGGGCAGCGGGCGGCCGCTGGAGCGCGCGGCGAAGGTGTGCCGGCGGTTCCACCACCAGGTGACGGTGGCGGCCAGCAGGAACGACAGCACGCGGGCCAGGTAGGGATTCCAGCCGGCCAGGCCGACCAGCAGCTGCACCACGCCGGCGTCGACCAGCAGGCCGATCACGCCGCCGACGGCGAACAGGCCGATCTCGCGGTGCAGCCTCATCGGCCGAACATCGCCTGCATCGCGGCGGCGTCCGGGCGCTCGATCACCCCGCGCTCGGTGACGATGGCGTCGATCAGCGCGGCCGGCGTGACGTCGAACACCGGGTTCCACGCCTCGGCGCCCTCCACCACCGTGCGGCGCCCGGCGACCGCGAGCAGCTCGGCCGGGTCGCGCAGCTCGATCTCGATCGCCTCGCCGGAAGGCGTGGCCATGTCCACCGTGGAGGACGGCGCCGCCACCATGAACTTCACGCCATGGTGGCGCGCGGCGATGGCGAGCTGGTAGGTGCCGATCTTGTTGGCGGTGTCGCCGTTGGCGGCGATGCGGTCGGCGCCGACGATCACCCACTGCACCTGGCCCGACCTCATCAGGTGTGCGGCGGCCGAGTCGGCGATCAGCTTCGCGGGGATGCCGTCGCGCACCAGCTCGTACATGGTCAGCCGCGCGCCCTGCTGCCAGGGCCGCGTCTCGCCCGCGTACACGCGGGCGACGCGCCCGGCCGCGACGCCGGCGCGGATCACGCCCAGCGCGGTGCCGAAGCCGGCGGTGGCCAGCGAGCCGGTGTTGCAGTGGGTGAGCACGCCCGAGCCGGGCGCGATCAGCGCGGCGCCCAGCTCGCCCATGCGGCGGTTGGCGGCCAGGTCCTCGTCCTGGATCGCCTGCGCCTCGCGCGCCAGCGCGGCCGCATCGGCCCCGGCGGCGATGCGCGCCTTCATGCGGTCCAGCGCCCACATCAGGTTCACCGCGGTGGGCCGCGCGGCGCGCAGCATCGCCAGCGCCGGTTCCAGCGGCTCGCCCCGCCGCGCGGCCAGCACCACGCCCCAGGCGGCGGCGATGCCGATGGCCGGCGCGCCGCGCACGGCGAGGTCCCTGATCGCCTGCGTCACCGCGGCGGCGTCGCGGCAGTCGATCCAGCGCTCCTCCTGTGGCAGCAGGCGCTGGTCGAGCAGGCGCAGGTGGTCGCCCTGCCACTGCACGGCGCGGACGCGGTCGTAACGGTCGTAGTCCATGGTCGGGATGGGTGTGTCGTCCGGTTCGGAAGGGAAGGCCGGCCGCGGCGGCGCGGCGGCGCGCAAGGCCGGGGCGGCAAACGCGGCTAGGGCGCGTCCGGCATCACCAGCCAGAGGATCAGGTACAGCAGGATGCCCGAGCCGCCCAGCAGGGTGAGGATGATCCAGCCCACGCGCACCAGCGTCGGGTCCCAGCCGCAGTACTCGGCGATGCCGCCGCACACCCCGGCCAGGGTGCGGTTGAGGCGCGAGCGGTGGAGGCGCTTTTCGCTGTTCATGCCAGGCTCCGCAGGTCAGTCGCGGTCGCGCAGCCAGCGGTGGATCGCCGGCGCGACCTCCCGCTGCGCGCGGCCGGAAACGTAGATGCCGATGTGGCCTCCCTTGAAGGCCTGTTCGGTGTAGTCGGTCGTGCCCACGTGGCGGCCCAGCGCGCGCGAGGCGTCCGGCGGCACCAGGTGGTCCTGCTCGGCGTAGATGTTGAGCACCGGCTGGGTGACCAGGCCCAGGTCCACCGGCCGGCCGCCGATGGCGAGCGTGCCCCTGACCAGCTTGTTGCCCTGGTAGAAGTCCTTGATGAACTCGCGGAACGCCTCGCCGGCCTGGTCGGGCGAGTCGAAGATCCAGCGCTCCATGCGCAGGAAGTTCTCCAGCTCCGCCGGGTCGTCCAGGATGTCCACCATCGCCACGTACTTCTGCTGGGTCAGGCGCAGCGGCTTGAGCGTGAGGTAGACCCAGTTCATCAGCTCGGCCGGCACGTTGCCCAGCGTGTCGACGAACAGGTCCACGTCCATGTCCTGCACCCAGTGCGAGAGCATGTTGTCCGGCGTGCGGAAGTCCACCGGCGTGACCATGGTGACCAGGTTCCGCACCTTCTCCGGGTGCATCGCCGCGTAGCACAGCGCGAAGCTGCCGCCCTGGCAGATGCCGAGCAGGTTGACCGCCTCCAGGCCGTGGCGGCGGCGCACCGCGTCCACGCAGCGGTCGAGGTAGCCGTTGAGGTAGTCGTCCAGGGTCAGCCAGCGGTCGGCGCCGTCCGGGTAGCCCCATTCGATCAGGTAGACGTCCTCGCCCTGCGCCAGCAGGTTGCGCACCAGCGAGCGGTCCGGCTGCAGGTCGGTCATCCAGACCGTGTTGACCAGCGCGTAGACGATCAGCGTGGGCGTCCGCGCGGTGGGCTCGCGCTCGCCGCGCATGTGCCAGACGGTGAGCTTGTCCTCGCGGTAGACCGCCTCGCGCGGCGTGTTGGCGTAGGCCGGCTCGCCCAGGCCGCGCAGGTTGGCCAGCCCGGCCGCCAGCTTGCGCTGGAACGTGGCGATTTCCTCCAGCGCCTCGCGCGGATCGATCGGCAGCGGTGCGTACATGCCTGTCTCCCTCACTTGCGCCGCTTGGCGCCACGCGCCGTGCCGCGCGCGGCAGCCGCCGCGGCGGGCTTGCGCAGGGGCCGCTTGGCCACCGCCGCGGCCTTGCCGGCCGCCGCCTTGCGGGTGGCCTTCCTGGCGGACGGCCTGGGCCCGGCAGGCGCCGCCGCGGCCGGTGCGGCCTCGCGTGCCGCATCGAGCTGGCGCTGCAGCGCCGTCACCTGGCGGCGCATCGCCTGCAGGCGCTGGCCGAGGCTGTCCACCTCGCTGCGCGTGGGCATGCCGAGCTCGCGGCACCAGTGCTCGGTCTGCTGGCGCTGCAGCTGGCGCACGCGCATCTGCGCGTTGACCATCGCGCCGTAGACGGCGCGGAACTCGTCGGACAGGGCGATCTCGGCGTAGGCCTCCTCGTAGGCATCCACCCAGAGGTCGTACAGCGCCTTGAGCGACTGCGGCGACTGGCCGTTCTCGGCGCGCTGCGCCAGCTGCGCCTGCAGCCGCTCGGCGCCCTGCGCGGCGACCCGCTGCAGCAGGGACTGGTAGCGCGCCGCGGCCTGCAGGTAGGCCTGCATCGCCTCGTACAGCGCCTGCTGCTGCAACTGCTGCTCGCGGGTGTAGCCCAGCGGCGCCAGCGGCTGGCGCGGATCGGCGAGGCCGCCCTGCTGCATCGCCTGCAGCCATTGCTGCCACTGCTGCGCGAAGCCGTGCGCGCCGTGCTGGTCCAGCCCGGCGAAGGCCTGCAGGAACGGCTGGCCGGCGTCCCACGCCGGCGGCCACTGGCCCGGCGATGCCGAGGGCAGCTGCAGGGCGGCCGACCGCAGCCAGTCGAGGAAGCCCGCCAGCGCCGCGCCGCCGCGCGCGAGCGGGTCGGCAGCGGACGCGGCCGGCTGCGCCGCCGGCGCGGCGGACTGCGCCCACGACCGCGCCCACGTGTCCCAGGCCTGCTGGGCAAGCGCGCGGTAGTTGCTCAGGAAATCGCCGGCCGGATCCGCCATGACCGCATGTCCGTGTGGAGTGCTCCGCGCATCCTAGCAAATGCGCATGAAACCCACGCATCGAAAAAGCGCGGGGCCCGGCATCGCTGCCGGGCCCCGCGGGTCGCATCGGCTTGCGGGCGACGCCTCAGGCGTCGGCGCCCTCGCCTTCGGCCACCGCCTTCATGGACAGGCGGATGCGGCCCTGCTTGTCCACTTCCAGCACCTTGACCTTGACGATGTCGCCTTCCTTGAGCTTGTCGGACACCTTCTCGACGCGCTCGTTGGAGATCTGCGACACGTGCACCAGGCCGTCCTTGCCCGGCATGATCGTGACGAACGCGCCGAAGTCCATCAGCTTGGCCACCTTGCCCTCGTAGATGCGGCCCGGCTCGACGTCGGAGACGATCTGCTCGATGCGCTTCTTGGCCTCGTCCGCCGCCAGGCGGTTGACCGAAGCGATGATCACGGTGCCGTCGTCGCTGATGTCGATGGTGGTGCCGGTCTCCTCGGTGATCGAGCGGATGGTGGCGCCGCCCTTGCCGATGACCTCGCGGATCTTGTCCGGGTGGATCTTGATGGTGAGCAGGCGCGGGGCGTACTCGCTCATCTCGGCGCGCGGGGCGCTGATCGCCTTGGCCATCTCGCCGAGGATGTGCAGGCGGCCGCGCTTGGCCTGCTCCAGCGCCACCTTCATGATCTCCTCGGTGATGCCGTCGATCTTGATGTCCATCTGCAGGGCGGAGATGCCCTCGGCGGAGCCGGCCACCTTGAAGTCCATGTCGCCGAGGTGGTCCTCGTCGCCCAGGATGTCGGACAGCACCACGAACTCGTCGCCTTCCTTGACCAGGCCCATCGCGATGCCGGCCACCGGCGCCTTCAGCGGCACGCCGGCGTCCATCATCGCCAGCGAGGAGCCGCACACCGAGGCCATCGAGGAGGAGCCGTTGGACTCGGTGATCTCCGAGACCACGCGCAGCACGTAGGGGAATTCCTCGATCGAGGGCTTCACCGCCTGCACGCCGCGCTTGGCCAGGCGCCCGTGGCCGATCTCGCGGCGCTTGGGCGCGCCGAAGCGGCCGGTCTCGCCCACCGAGAACGGCGGGAAGTTGTAGTGGAACAGGAAGCTGTCCTTCGACTCGCCCTCCGGCGCGTCGATGATCTGCGCGTCGCGGGTGGTGCCCAGCGTGGTGACCACCAGCGCCTGCGTCTCGCCGCGGGTGAACAGCGCCGAGCCGTGGGTGCGCGGCAGCACGCCCACGCGCACGCTGATCGGGCGGATGTCGTCCAGCTTGCGGCCGTCGATGCGCACCTTGGTCTTCAGCACGCTGTCGCGCAGGGTGCGGTACTCGAGCTCGGCGAACTCCTTGGCGAGGTCGGCGGCGGCCCAGCCCTTCTGCTCGGCCTCGCCCTTGAGCGACTCCAGCACGTCGGCCTTGATCGCGGCGATGGCGTCGCGGCGCTGCAGCTTGTCGCGCACCTGGAAGGCTTCCTCCAGGCGGGTGCCCACGGCCGCCTTGAGGGCGGCGACCAGCGCCTCGTCGCGCGCCGGCGGCTGCCAGTCCCAGGACGGCTTGGCCGCCTCGGTGGCCAGCTCGGCGATCGCGCGGATCGCGGTCTGCATCTGCTTGTGGCCGAACATCACCGCGCCGAGCATCACGTCCTCGGACAGCAGCTTGGCCTCGGATTCCACCATCAGCACCGCGTTGGCGGTGCCGGCCACGACCAGGTCCAGCGCGGAGGTCTTCAGCTCCGTGGCGGTCGGGTTGAGCAGGTACTGGCCGTTGGCGTAGCCGACGCGGGCGGCGCCGATCGGGCCCTTGAACGGGATGCCGGCCAGGGTGAGCGCGGCGGAGGCGCCGAGCATGGCCGGGATGTCGCCATCGATCTCGGGGTTCAGCGACACCACCTGGGCGATGACCTGCACCTCGTTCTTGAACTCCTCCGGGAACAGCGGGCGCACCGGGCGGTCGATCAGGCGCGAGGTCAGCGTCTCCTTCTCGGTCGGACGGCCCTCGCGCTTGAAGAAGCCGCCGGGGATGCGGCCGGCGGAGTAGAACTTCTCGACGTAGTCGACGGTGAGCGGGAAGAAGTCCTGACCTTCCTTCGCCTTGGCCGCGGCCACCACGGTGACCAGCACCACGGTGCCGCCCATGCTGACCATGACGGCACCCGACGCCTGGCGGGCGATTTCGCCCGTCTCCAGCGTGACTTCGTGATTACCGTACTGGAATGACTTGGTTACTTTCGCCACGTGTGTGTCCTTGTCCGGTTACCGGCGCAGGCCGAGACGCTCGATCAGGCTCTGGTAGCGCGCCAGGTCCCGGTCCTTGAGGTAGCCGAGCAGGCGCTTGCGCTGGTTGACCAGCTTGAGCAGGCCGCGGCGGGAATGGTGGTCCTGCTTGTGCGTCTTGAAGTGGTCGGTCAGGTGCTCGATGCGGGCGGACAGCAGGGCCACCTGCACTTCCGGCGAGCCGGTATCGTTCGGCACGCGGCCGTATTCAGCAATGATCTTGCCGGTCTGTTCTGCGGTAAGCGACATGGGTATCTCTTCCTAAAAAAAGCGGGTGCGGAACTTGCGCAACCTCACCGGCGATGAGGTTGCGCAAGCTCCGCCGGGTTGAATGACACTCGGAACAAGCGCCGTATTGTAGCGAGCGCGGGCGTGCTGCAACAAGAGCGCGTTAAGACGGCGTAACGGGCGGCAGGTTGAGCCCACGCAGGATGCGCAGGCGGCCGTCCGCGCCGCGCTCGACCAGCGCCAGCAGGCGGCCGTCCCCGGCGAAGGCGGCGTGGACCCCGGCGGCCGCCGCGCCCGGCCAGGGAATCTGCCGGCCCTGCGCCACCGCCAGCCCCTGCGCCGCATCCAGCCGCAGGGCCGGCAGGTGGGCCACGCCGGCCTCCAGCGGCAGCAGCAGCGTGGCCATGGCCGCGTCGCCCTGGGCGGCGGCCTGCTCCAGCCGCTCCAGCGTCACCATCGCCGGCGCGCGGAACGGCTCCACCCACAGCCGCCGCAGCGACGCCAGGTGCGCGCCGCAGCCCAGGTCCTCGCCCAGCGCGGTGGCCAGGCTGCGCACGTAGGTGCCCGAGCCGCACTCGACGTACAGGCGCAGGGTGTCGCCCGCGCGGCCGAGCAGGTCCAGCCGGTGGACCTCCACCTCGCGCGCGGGCGCCTCCACCGCCTCGCCGCGGCGGGCCTTCAGGTACAGCGGCTCGCCGCCCTGCTTGAGCGCCGAGTACGCCGGCGGCACCTGCACGATGCGCCCGCGCAGCTTCGCCAGCGCGGCCTCGATGGCCGTCCCGTCCAGCGCCGGCACCGGCCGCTCGGCGACCACCTCGCCCTCGCGGTCGGCGGTGGTCGTGGTCACGCCGAGCCGGCACTCGGCCTCGTAGGCCTTGCGCGCGCCGAGCAGGCTGCCGGCCAGCTTGGTGCCCTCGCCGAAGCACAGCGGCAGCAGGCCGGTGGCCAGCGGGTCGAGCGCGCCGGTGTGGCCGCCCTTGGCCGCGCGCAGCAGCCGGCGCGCGGCCTGCAGCGCCTGGTTCGAGCTCATGCCGAGCGGCTTGTCGAGCAGCAGGATGCCGTGCAGGTCGCGGGTGGGGCGGCGGGGCATGGCGGTGGGAACGGGGAACGGGGAACGGGGAACGGGGAACGGGGAGAGCTTGAGGCGGATGGAGGGGCGCGTGAAGGCGGCGACGCAGCGGGGCGCTGAGATACAACGCGCTAACCGCGTTCCCCGTTCCCCGTTCCCTGTTCCCCATCCTCCCGCAACAACTGCTCGATGCGCTCGCCGCGATCCACCGAATCGTCGTACTTGAAGCGCAACTCCGGCACCCGGCGGATGCGCATGCTGCGCGACAGCGCGCGGCGGAACTCGCCGGCCAGCTCGTTGAGCGCCTTCACCGCGGCGGCCGCGCGTTCCGGCTGCAGCGTGGTGACCCAGACCGTGGCCCAGTCCAGGTCGCGCGTCACCTCCACGTCGGACACGCTGGCCGAAGGCAGGCCGTGGTCGCGCACGGCCGCGTGGACCAGCAGGCCCAGCTCGCGGCGCAGCTCGGCGCCGACGCGGTCGGTACGTTTGAAGTCGCGGGAGGGCATGCATTGACTCCTTCGTCGTCACAGGGACGAGAGGCGAGCAGCGAGGGCGCCGGCGTCGCAGTGTACGGAAAAACGCGGAGCCCGGACAAAGCCGCCCGGGCTCCGGAAGCTTGCCGGACGAAGGATTTTCGCGCCCTCGCTACTCGTCCCTCGCCCCAGCCCCGCTCACAGCGTGCGCGCCACCTCGATGCGCTCGAAGCACTCGATCTGGTCGCCCACCTTGACGTCGTTGTACTGCTTCACGGCGATGCCGCACTCCATGCCGTTGCGCACCTCGTCCACCAGCTCCTTGAAGCGGCGCAGCGATTCCAGCTCGCCCTGGAAGATCACCGTGTTGTCGCGCAGCACGCGGATCGGCTTGTTGCGCTTGACCGTGCCCTCGATGACCATGCAGCCGGCCACCGCGCCGAACTTGGAGCTGCGGAACACCTCGCGCACCTGCGCCACGCCGATGATCTCCTCGCGCACTTCCTTGCCCAGCAGGCCGGACGCCGCCTGCTTCACCTGGTCGATCACGTCGTAGATGATCGAGAAGTAGCGCACGTCCAGGCCGGCCGAGTCGATCACCTTGCGCGCGGAGGCGTCCGCGCGCACGTTGAAGCCGATCACCAGCGCCTTGGAGGCGGCGGCGAGCGTGGCGTCGGACTCGGTGATGCCGCCGACGCCGGCCGCGATCACGTTGACCTTCACGTTCTCGTTGCCGATCTGGCTCAGCGACTCGCGCAGCGCCTCCACCGAGCCCTGCACGTCGGCCTTGACCAGGATGTTGAGCGTCTGCTGCTCGGCGCCCTGGCCCATCTGCGCCATGATGTCCTCCAGGCGGTTGGCCTTGCTGGAGCTGACCAGGCGCGTCTCGCGGCGCTTCTGCTGGCGCTCGGCCGCCACCTGGCGGGCCAGGCGCTCGTCGGCCACGGCGACGAAGTCGTCGCCCGCCTCCGGCACGCCGGACAGGCCCAGCACCTGCACCGGGATCGACGGGCCGGCCTCCTGCACGGTCTTGCCGGTCTCGTCGATCAGCGCGCGCATGCGGCCGTACTCCACGCCGCAGACCACGAAGTCGCCGCGCTTGAGCGTGCCCTGCTGCACCAGCACCGTGGCCACCGGGCCGCGGCCCTTGTCCAGGCTGGACTCGATCACCACGCCCGAGGCCGGGCCATCGACCACCGCGGTCAGCTCCATCACCTCGGCCTGCACCGAGATGGCGTCGAGCAGCTCGTCCACGCCCATGCCGGTCTTGGCCGAGACGGGCACGAACATGGTGTCGCCGCCCCAGTCCTCCGGGATCACCTCGAGGTTGGCCAGGCCCTGCTTGACGTGGTCGGGGTTGGCGTCGGCCTTGTCCATCTTGTTGAGCGCGACGATCAGCGGCACCTTGGCGGCGCGCGCGTGCTGCACCGCCTCGATGGTCTGCGGCATCACGCCGTCGTCGGCGGCCACCACCAGCACCACGATGTCGGTGGACTGCGCGCCGCGGGCGCGCATCGCGGTGAACGCGGCGTGGCCCGGGGTGTCGAGGAAGGTGATCACGCCCTTCGGCGTCTCCACGTGGTAGGCGCCGATGTGCTGGGTGATGCCGCCGGCCTCGCCCGCCGCCACCTTGGTGCGGCGGATGTAGTCCAGCAGCGAGGTCTTGCCGTGGTCGACGTGGCCCATGATGGTGACCACCGGCGGGCGCGGCTGGCGCTCGCCTTCCAGCTCGGCGCTCTGCGTGTGCGCGGCCAGCGCGGCCTCGGCGTCGTTCTGGCTGGCGTCGACCGGCTTGTGGCCGAGCTCCTCCACCACCAGGGTCGCGGTATCGCGGTCGATGGTCTGGTTGATGGTGGCCATGACGCCCATCTTGAACAGCGCCTTGACCACCTCCGAGCCTTTCACCGCCATCTTCTGCGCGAGGTCGGCGACCACGTTGCTCTCGCCGACCACCACCTCGCGCACCACCGGCGCGGTGGGCCGGGAGAAGCCGTGCGCGCCGGCGGACGGCACGCCGCCGCGGACCGCCTCGCGCACGTTGCCCTTGCCCGGCTTGCCGCGCTTGCTGGAGCGGCGTGCGCGGTCGGCCTCGGACAGATGCAGCTCGCCGGCGGCGAAGCGCTTGCCGCCCGGCATCTCGTCGCGGTCGCGGCCGTGGCGCGCCTTGCCGCGGCCGCCGTCGCCGGCCGGGGCCGGCGCGGGGGCGGGCGCCGGGGCCGGCGCGGGCGCCGCCACGACCTTCTTCTCGCGCTTGCGCGGCTCGTGGATGCGCGGAAGGATCATGCCCAGCGAGCTGGGATCGAGGCGCTGCACGCCGCCGCCCTCCGGCGCCTTCTCGGCGACGGCGGCCGACTCCTCGGCGGCGGCCTCGGCCTCGGCATGCTGACCGCGCCCGGCCTCGACGGCCGTCTCGGCGGCCTCGCGGGCCTGCGTCTCGGCGCGCTGGCGCTCGGCCTCGGCCTGGCGCTCCTCCTCCTGCCGGCGCTGCGCTTCCTCCTGGCGGCGGCGCTCGGCCTCGGCGCGCTCCTGCTCCTCCTGCTCGCGCTGCTGCTGGGATTCCTGCAGCTTGCGCAGGGCCTCCTCGCGCTCGCTGTCGGCGCTGGCCTCCTCCGCGATCACGCTGCGCTTGACGTAGGTGCGCTTGGCGCGCACCTCGACGTTGACCGTCTTGGCGCTGCCCGCCGCGCCGCGGCCGCCGGGCGTGGCGACCTTCAGCTCGCTGACCTTGCGGCGCTTGAGGGTGATCTGGCGCGGCGCGCTGTCGTCGGCCTCGACGGCCTCCTCGTTCTTGCCGTGCGTGCGGCGCAGGAAGCCGAGCAGCTTCACCTTCTCGGTGCTGCTGATGACCTGCTCCGGATCGGAGAATTTCATCCCTGCCTCGGCCAGCTGGCCGAGCAGCTTCTCCACCGGCATGCCCAGGACCTGGGCGAGTTGTTTGATCGTGACGTCCGACATCGTGTGCTTTCTCCGCCTTTCCCGCGCTGCTCGTCCCCGCGGCCCACGCCGCGAGGCCACCACCGTCCCTGGCGGGGCATCCTCCCGGATGCCCCCTCGGCGCGCCCGTCCGAAGGCGCGCCGCCCGCGGTTAGCCGCCCTTCTCCAGGCGCGCGATCATCGGGGCGCGCGCCGCCATGATCAGCGCCGCCGCCCGTTCCTCGTCCATGCCCTCGATGTCGATCAGATCATCGACGGCCTGGTCGGCCAGGTCGTCCAGGGTGACGATGCCGCGCTCGGCCAGGGCGTAGGCCGTGGCCTCGTCCATGCCTTCCAGCGCGAGCAGTTCCTCGGACGGCTGGTGCTCCTCGATGCCCTCCTCCACCGCCAGCGCCTCGGTCAGCAGGGCGTCGCGCGCGCGCGCGCGCAGCTCCTCGACGATGTCCTCGTCGAAGCCCTCGATCGCCAGCAGCTCGGCGCTGGGCACGTAGGCGATCTCCTCGATGCTGGAGAAGCCCTCCTGCACCAGGATGTTGGCGATCTCCTCGTCCACCTCCAGCTTCTCCATGAACAGCTGGCGCGCGGCCTGCTGCTCGGCCTCGCTCTTGGCCTGCACCTGGTCCTGGGTCATCACGTTGAGCTGCCAGCCGGTGAGCTTGCTGGCCAGGCGCACGTTCTGGCCGCCGCGGCCGATGGCCTGGGACAGCTTGTCCTCGGCCACCGCGATGTCCATGGAGTGCTTGTCCTCGTCCATGATGATCGACTGCACCTCGGCCGGCGCCATCGCGTTGATGACGTACTGCGCCTGGTTCTCGTGCCACAGGATGATGTCCACGCGCTCGCCGTTGAGCTCGTTGGACACCGCCTGCACGCGCGAGCCGCGCATGCCGATGCACGCGCCGATGGGGTCGGTGCGCGAATCGTGCGCCACCACGGCGATCTTGGCGCGGTCGCCCGGGTCGCGGGCGCAGCCCTTGATCTCGACCAGGCCCTGGCCGACCTCGGGCACCTCGAGCTTGAACAGCTCGATCATGAACTCCGGCGCCGCGCGCGAGACGAACAGCTGCGGGCCGCGCACTTCCGAGCGCACCTCGTACAGGTAGCCGCGCACGCGGTCGCCCACGCGGTGCGATTCGCGCGGGATGGTCTTGTCGCGCGGGATGAACGCCTCGGCGTTGCCGCCCAGGTCGAGGTACACGTTGCCGCGCTCGACGCGCTTGACGATGCCGGTGATCAGCTCGCCCACGCGGTCCTTGTAGGCGTCCACCACCTGCTGGCGCTCGGCCTCGCGCACGCGCTGCACGATCACCTGCTTGGCGGCCTGCGCGGCGATGCGGCCGAACTCGGCGTTCTCGATCTGCTGCTCGACGTACTCGCCCACCTGGGCGTCGGCGCGCTCGTCCAGCGCGTCCATCAGGCGCACCTGGAAGTACGGCGACTCCATCTCGGCGTCGTCGGCGATGATCTCCCAGCGGCGGAAGGTCTCGTACTCGCCGCTGTGGCGGTCGATCGACACGCGGATGTCCGGGTCCTCGTCGGGGTAGCGCTTCTTGGCTGCCGAGGCCAGCGCGGCCTCCATCGCCTCGAAGATCACCTCGCGCGGCACGCCCTTCTCGTTGGCGACCGCATCGACGACCAGCAAAAGTTCTTTGCTCATTGCAGCAACTCCGTAGGCGCCGTCCGGCGCCCGATCGCTTTTTTGAATTGGGTTACTTCTTGCCGGCCTTGCCGGCCGCCTTCCTGCCGCCCGGCTTGGGCTGCGGCACGTAGCCGAGCGCCGCCCAGTCCGGCACCACGCGGGCGCTTTCCACCGCCGCGTGGTCGAACGCGAACGTCCTGCCCTCGGCTTCCAGCGAGATGCGCTCGCCGTCCACCGCCGACACCCGGCCGCGCAGCCGGCGGCGGCCCTCGATCGGCGCCTTCAGCAGCAGCTTCACTTCCTGGCCGAGGGCCTTGGCGAAGTGCGCCGCGCTGAACAGCGGGCGGTCGATGCCGGGCGAGGACACTTCCAGCACGTAGTGGCCCGGGATCGGGTCCTCGACGTCGAGCAGCGCCGACAGCTCGCGGCTGGCCGCCTCGCAGTCGTCGAGCGTGACCTCGCGGCCCTCCCCGCTCCCGGCCGGAATGTCCAGGTAGACGCGCAGGGTACTCTGCCCCTGCGACGGGGTGAACTCCACGCCCAGGCATTCCAGGCCCAGATCGGCCAGAACCTCGCTGAAGCGTTGTGCCAGTGCCTGCGTATCCATGGTGCGTTTTTCCGCCGCCAGAAACAAAAAATGGGCTCGTGACGGCCCATT
The DNA here is from genome assembly GCF_003148905.1 of Fulvimonas soli. Lineage (GTDB taxonomy): Bacteria > Pseudomonadota > Gammaproteobacteria > Xanthomonadales > Rhodanobacteraceae > Fulvimonas > Fulvimonas soli. The sequence continues at coordinate 334,513 of NZ_QGHC01000004.1, forward strand.
CCCTTACCACGCCGATGTCCCGACCCCTCCAGGTTCTTCCCGGCCCCGCCGGCGGGCGCTCGCCGCCGGGGGATGGCACATCCTTGCGCCCAACAAAAAAGCCTCACGAGGAGGCTTTCTTGTTCTAAGAAAGATCTGGTAGCGAGGACGCGGCCTGTGCCCGGTCTGCAGGGCCCATGCGCGTTCCTCTTCCTCGCTCAGAGTCGACGGAGTATACGCGCGGCGCCCCGGTGGCGCAACCGATCCGTGCATCGCCTGGCGCATGGCAAGCGGGTCCGGCGGGACGGGCGCCGCGCGGGCGCCATCGTCAGCAATGCGGGCCGGATGCCCCGCCGGGCGCGGACGCGCGCCGGCGTTCCCGTTCCCTGCGCTGGTCGGCGGCGAGCATCAGCTGATGGCGACGGCTGAGCGGCTGCGCCCGGGCGGGCGGCGGAGCGGCGACCAGCCCGAGCCGCGCCGCCAGGGCCAGCAGCCGGCTGGCCCACGGCGAGTGCGCCGGATAGCAGTAGGGCTCCATATGTCCTCCCGGCTTCGCCGGAAAACCCGCGGACGGGGGCGAATCCCCCGTGCCGGGAAGTATGCGTGGCCCGGTGTTATGCCCTCGTCATGCGTGCCGTCCGGCTTCGTGGCCGGCTAGCGCCGCTTGGATTTCGGGGACGGCGACGGCCGCGGCGGCGGCGAGCCGGGGTGGGAAGGCTCGCGGGTCGAGAAGGTGGACCGGCGGTATGCCGGCGGCGCGACCTGCCCGGGGTCGCCAACGGACAGCCCGTCCCGGTAGATGCTGTGGATCTGCGCGGCGGACAGGGGTCTCGAATCGTCATTCATCATGTGCATCCGGTAAGGGTGGGGCGGCATCGTCGTTGCTCCGTCCGGGGCGAACCGCGGCGCTCGTTCCCGCATCGCGGGAACCGGCAACGCCCCCACCCTACTCGCCTGCCTGTAAATTTTCGCGGGCCGGCGCTGCATTGCGCGGACCGTCGTCCCCGCATCGGACCTGCGGCCCCGGCGCCCGCCGCCTCCGCTCGATGCCGGGGCATGGACCAGCGGCTTGCCCGCTCTTGCGGAACGGATGCGCGTGGAAGCCGCCGGCGCTGCGCGCCATCGGCGCGGGGGATCGTCCGGGCAACGCCCTGGCGTCGCGGACGGCGGGCACATCCGCACGGGGACGGATGCGGGCCGGAAACGAAAACGGCGCGACCGTGGTCGCGCCGTTTTCGTTTCCGATGAAGTGGTAGCGGGGGCAGGATTCGAACCTGCGACCTTCGGGTTATGAGCCCGACGAGCTGCCAGACTGCTCCACCCCGCATCAGATTTTTGGGAGTTTAGCGGGATGGCCGGATTCTTGCAAGCCAGCGCGCCAAACTTTTCGCTCCGCTCAGCCCGGGAACGCGGCCCGGCACCAGCCCAGCAGCGGCCCCCAGTACAGGCCCAGCGCCAGCAGCACCAGCGCGTTGACCGACAGCAGCACGCGCAGGCCGGCGTCCGGCTGCACGCGCACCTCGCTGCCCTCGACGGGCTTGTCGAAGTACATCACCTTCACCACGCGCAGGTAGTAGTACAGGCCCACGATGGCGAACACCGCGCCGACGATGGCCAGCCACAGCATGCCGGCGTGGATCGCCGCCTGCAGCACCAGCAGCTTGGCGAAGAAGCCGAACAGCGGCGGCACGCCGGCCAGCGAGAACATCGCCAGCATCATCAGGAAGGCCAGCCACGGCGAGCGCTGGTTGAGGCCCTTGAAGTCGTCGATCTCCTCGCACTCGAAGCCCGCGCGCGCCAGCGCCAGGATCACGCCGAAGGCCGCGGTGCTCATCAGCGCGTAGCTGATCGCGTAGAACATCGCCGCGGCGTAACCCTCCGGCCCGGCGTTGACCAGGCCCAGCAGCAGGTAGCCCATGTGCGAGATGGTCGAGTAGGCCAGCAGGCGCTTGAGGTTGCTCTGCACGATCGCCACCAGGTTGCCGATCGCCAGCGAGAGCACCGCCAGCGCGGCCAGCATCTGCTGCCAGTGCGGCGCCAGGTCGCCCAGTCCGGTCTCCAGCAGGCGGTAGGCCATGCCGAAGGCGGCCAGCTTGGGCGCCGAGCCGATGAACACGGTGACCGCGGTCGGCGAGCCCTGGTAGACGTCCGGGATCCACATGTGGAACGGCGCCGCGCCGAGCTTGAAGCCGATGCCGACGATCACGAAGATCAGCCCGAACACCAGCAGGTTCGGCATCGCCGTGTGCGCGGCCGCGCCGTGCAGCTGCGCCAGCGCCAGCGTGCCGGTGGCGCCGTAGACCATCGACATGCCGTACAGCAGCATGCCCGAGGCCAGCGCGCCCAGCACGAAGTACTTGATCGCCGCCTCCGAGGACTGCGCCGAGTCGCGGTTCAGCGCCACCAGCGCGTAGGAGGACAGCGTCAACAGCTCCAGCCCCAGGTACACCATCACCAGGTTGCCGGCCGAGACCAGCAGCATCACGCCGAGGGTGGCGAAGATCGCCAGCGTGTAGAACTCGCCCACGTACAGCTTGCGGTCGGCCAGGTAGGGCCGCGCGTAGACGAACACCAGCGCGGTGCACAGCAGCGCGAACACCTTGAGGATCTCGGCCACGCCGTCGCGCACGAACATGCCGCCGTAGGCGGTGACCGGGAACGGCGGCTGGTTCGCCACCACCAGGTAGATCGCCACCAGCACCACGGCCAGCGACAGCCAGTGCAGCACGTTGCGCTGCTCGGGCCTGATGAAGGCGTCCAGCAGCAGCAGCAAGCACGCCGCCGCGGTGAGGTACAGCTCGGGCAGCAGGATCAGGAGGTCAGTGAGGTTCGGCATGTTCGGTCCCGATCAGATCTTGTGAACGCCCAGCTGCTGCACCAGCTGGCCCACCGCGCCGTCCATCAGGTGCACCAGCGGCTGCGGCCAGACGCCCAGCGCCACCACCGCGGCGGCGAAGGCCAGCAGGACGAAGGTCTCGCGGCCGTTGATGTCCTTCATCTCGGCCACGTGCGGATTGGTGACGTCGCCCCACAGCACGCGCTTGACCATCCACAGCGTGTAGGCCGCGCCGATGATCAGGGTGAAGGCGGCGAACAGCGCGATCCACGGGTTGGCGCTGAAGCTGGCCAGGATCACCATGAACTCGCCCACGAAGCCGCTGGTACCCGGCAGGCCGCAGTTGGCCATGGCGAACAGCACGTAGAAGAAGCCGAACCACGGCATCACGTTGATCACGCCGCCGTAGTCCTTGATCAGGCGGGTGTGCAGGCGGTCGTACATCACGCCGATGCAGGAGAACATCGCGCCGGAGACGAAGCCGTGCGAGATCATCTGCACCATCGCGCCCTGCATGCCGAGCTTGGCGGCGTCGGCGTTGCCGGCGCCGCGCACCAGCAGGAAGCCGATGAAGATGCCCAGGGTGACGAAGCCCATGTGCGCCACCGAGGAGTACGCCACCAACTTCTTCATGTCCTCCTGCACCAGCGCCACGTAGCCGATGTAGACCACGGCGACCAGGCTGAGCACGATGATCAGCCAGGCGAACTGCTCGGAGGCGTCCGGCACGATCGGCAGCGAGAAGCGCAGGAAGCCGTACCCGCCGATCTTCAGCATCACCGCCGCCAGCACCACCGAGCCGCCGGTCGGCGCCTCCACGTGGGCGTCGGGCAGCCAGGTGTGCACCGGCACCATCGGCACCTTCACCGCGAAGGCGATCAGGAAGGCGAAGAACAGCCAGCTCTGCTCGCGCAGGGTCAGCGGCAGCGCGGCCAGCGCGTGCAGGTCGAAGGTGCCGGCCTTCAGGTACAGGTAGATCAGCCCGACCAGCATGAAGATCGAGCCGAAGAAGGTGTAGATGAAGAACTTCAGCGTGGCGTACACGCGCCGCGGGCCGCCCCAGATGCCGATCAGGATGAACATCGGGATCAGCATCGCCTCGAAGAACACATAGAACAGCAGCGCGTCGGTGGCGCAGAACACGCCGATCATCAGGCCCTCGAGCACCAGCATGGCGGCCATGTACTGGTGCGGCTTGTCCTGGATCACCTCCCACGCGCCGACGATCACCAGGATGCCGACGAAGGTGGTGAGCAGGATCAGCGCCACCGAGATGCCGTCCACGCCCAGGCCGTAGTGCACGCCGAGCGAGGCGATCCAGACGTGGCTTTCCACCAGTTGCATGGCGCTGTCGCCGGCGTCGAACTGCGGCAGCAGGAACAGGCTGACCGCGAAGGTCAGCACCGCCACCGCCAGGGACAGCCAGCGCGCCAGGTTGGGCCGGCCCGAGCCGGCCAGCAGCACGGGCACCGCGCCGACGATCGGCAGCCAGATCAGCAGGCTGAGCAGGTGATTGAACATGAAGCTGCTTCCCTTATTGCCCGTTTTGGCCGATCAGCCAGTACCCGCCCAGCAGCAGGACCAGGCCGAGGATCATCGCAACGGCGTAGTGGTAGAGGTAGCCGGACTGCAGCCGGCGCATCCCGGCGGCGATGCGCTCCACCAGGCCGGCCGAGCCGTTCACCAGCGCGCCGTCGATCACCGCCGCGTCGCCGCCCTTCCACAGCGCGCGGCCCAGCGCCACGCCGCCGCGCGCGAACACCGCGAAGTACACCGTGTCGAACCAGTACTTGCGGTCGAGCACCACGTACAGCGGCTTCAACGCGCGCTTGATGCGCCCGGCCAGGGCCGGATTGAACAGGTAGATGTAGGTGGTGATCGCGAAGGCCAGCACCACCAGCCCGAACGGCAGGCTCCAGAAGCCGTGCAGCGCCATCGCCGTCGCGCCGTGGAACTCGCGGGCCAGCTCGCCGAGCACGTCGTTGGCCTCCTCGACGCGGACGGCCTGGCCGAACCAGCCGCCGAACAGCACCGGGCCGACGGTGAGGAAGCCGACCAGCAGCGACGGGATCGCCAGCAGCACCAGCGGCAGGGTCACCACCCACGGCGACTCCTTCGGCGGATGGTGCAGCACGCCCGGCTCGCCGTGGCCCGGCTCGTCGCTGGGATGCTCCTCCGGGCTCACCGCCGCGTCCGCGCCGCCGTGGCCGTGCGCCGCGGCGTGGCCGTGCGCATGGTCGTGCGCGTGGCGGCCGTGGCCATGGTCGTGCACGACCACGAAGCGCTCCTTGCCGTGGAAGGTCAGGTACATCTGGCGGAAGGTGTACAGCGCGGTGACGAAGGCACCGGCCAGCACGCAGAAGTAGGCGTAGCCCGAGCCCCAGCGGTGCGACGCGCCCACCGCCTCGATGATCGCGTCCTTGGAGTAGAAGCCCGAGGTGAACGGGATCGCCACCAGCGCCAGCGAGCCGATCCACATGGTGATCCAGGTGACCGGCATGTACTTGCGCAGGCCGCCCATGTAGCGCATGTCCTGCTCGTGGTGCATGGCGATGATCACCGAGCCCGCGCCCAGGAACAGCAGCGCCTTGAAGAAGGCGTGGGTCATCAGGTGGAACACCGCGCCGGCGTAGGCCGACACGCCCAGTGCCACCGTCATGTAGCCCAGCTGCGACAGCGTGGAGTACGCCACCACGCGCTTGATGTCGTTCTGCACGATGCCGATCAGGCCGGTGAACAGCGCGCCGGTGGCGCCGATCACCATCACGAAGCTGAGCGCGCCGTCGGACAGCTCGTACAGCGGCGACATGCGCGCCACCATGAAGATGCCCGCGGTCACCATCGTCGCGGCATGGATCAGCGCCGAGATCGGGGTCGGGCCTTCCATCGAGTCGGGCAGCCACACGTGCAGCGGCACCTGCGCCGACTTGCCCATCGCGCCGATGAACAGCAGCACGCAGATCACGGTGGCCGCGTCCCAGTGCGTGTTCTGGGTGACCTGCAGCGTGCGGCCGACCAGGCTGCCGGCGCTGGCGAAGGCGGTGCCGTAGTCCAGCGTGCCGAGGAAGTACAGCACCGCCGCGATGCCCAGCAGGAAGCCGAAGTCGCCCACGCGGTTGACCAGGAACGCCTTGAGGTTGGCGAAGATCGCCGTGGGGCGCTTGTACCAGAAGCCGATCAGCAGGTACGACACCAGGCCCACCGCCTCCCAGCCGAAGAACAGCTGCATGAAGTTGTTGCTCATCACGAGCATCAGCATGGAGAAGGTGAACAGCGAGATGTAGCTGAAGAAGCGCTGGTAGCCGTCGTCGTCCGCCATGTAGCCGATGGTGTAGACGTGCACCAGCAGCGAGACGAAGGTGACCACCACCATCATCATCGCGGTGAGGCGGTCCACCAGGAAGCCGACGCTGGCGCTGAAGCGGCCGATCTCGAACCAGGTGTAGACGTTCTGGTTGTAGACCGGCGCACCGCCCCAGACCAGCTGGTACAGCACCCAGAACGACAGCGCGCAGGACACCGCCACGCCGAGGATGGTGGCGCCGTGCGCGCCGGCGCGGCCGATCGCCTTGCCGAGGAAGCCGGCGAGCAGGCAGCCGGCCAGCGGCGCCAGCGCGATGATCAGCAGGATGGAAGTGGAGAGAGTCATCCGCTCAACCCTTCAGGTCGTCGATTTCGGCGATGTTGATGGTGTCGCGGTTGCGGAACAGCAGCACCAGGATCGCCAGGCCGATGGCGGACTCGGCCGCCGCCACGGTGAGGATGAAGAACACGAACACCTGGCCGGAGACGTCGCCGAGGAAGCGCGAGAACGCCACGAAGTTGGTGTTCACCGCCAGCAGCATCAGCTCGATCGCCATCAGCAGCACGATCACGTTCTTGCGGTTGATGAACAGGCCGGCCACCGCGATGCAGAACAGCACCGCGCCGAACACGATGTAGTGGGAGAGCGTGATCATGCCTGCGGCTCCTTCGGGGCGGGCGCCTGTGCGCGGACGGCGTCCATCTTGACGATGCGGATGCGGCTCCTGGGGTCGACCCGCACCTGCTCGCCGGCGTCCTGGTGGCGCACGCCGCGGCGCTTGCGCAGGGTCAGCGCCACCGCGGCGACCACGCCGACGGTGAGGATCAGCGCGGCGACCTCGAACGGCAGCAGGTAGTCGGTGTACAGCGCGCGGCCCAGCCAGGCGGTGTTGGACAGGCCGGCGGCCTCGGCCGGGTTCGGCCCCATCGACACCGCGCGCATCGCGCGCACGCCGATCAGCGCCAGCATCTCGGCCAGCATCACCAGCGCCACCACGATGCCCACCGGCAGGAACCTGATGAAGCCCTCGCGCACCTGCTCCTGGTTGATGTCGAGCATCATCACCACGAACAGGAACAGCACCATCACCGCGCCCACGTAGACCACGATCAGCGCGATGGCGAGGAACTCGGCCTCGGCCAGCAGCCACACGCAGGCGGCGCTGAAGAAGGTGAGCACCAGCGCGAGCACCGCGTGCACCGAGTTCTTCAGGGTGATCACCGCCAGCGCCGCCGCCACGGTCACCGCGGCGAAGGCGTAGAAGCAGACGAGTTGGAACAGGTTGGGATCGATCATGTCGTCGGTGCCTTAGCGGTACGCCGCATCCTGGGCGCGGGCCGCGGCGATCTCCGCCTCGAAGCGGTCGCCGATGGCGAGCAGCTGCGGCTTGGTCACCACGTTCTCGCCGCGATGCTCGAAGTGGTACTCGTGCACGTGCGTCTCCACGATCGAGTCGACCGGGCAGCTCTCCTCGCAGAAACCGCAGAAGATGCACTTGAACAGGTCGATCTCGTAGCGCGTGGTGCGGCGCTGGCCGTCGCTCTCGCGCGGCGCCGAGTCGATGGTGATGGCCAGCGCCGGGCACACCGCCTCGCACAGCTTGCAGGCGATGCAGCGCTCCTCGCCGTTCGGGTAGCGGCGCAGCGCGTGCAGCCCGCGGAAGCGGCTGGACTTGGGGATGTGCTCCATCGGGTAGCGCATCGTGTACTTCGGGCTGAACATGTAGCGCATGGTCAGGCCCATGCCCTTGAACAGCTCGATCAGCAGCAGGCTCTTGAAGTAGCTGGCTATGCGGTTCATGAAAAAGATCTCGGCATGCTCCCCTTCTCCCCGCCGGGGAGACAAATCGGCGGGATTGCCGACTTGCACGGCGCAAGCCGCCCTGAGGGTGAGGGCCAGGGATGGCCCGAATGTAGGTGGCCCCGCAGGGGCCGGACGAGGGACCGGTGCTCGCCATGAGCGGGCCTTTTGCGTTCGCCTCCTCTCCCCTCCGGGGAGGGGATCGGGGTGAGGGGCCGGTACTTGCGATAGCCGCTCATCCTCAGGCTCCCGTGACGACCCAGCCGAAGTACTTCATGCAGCCGGCCACCAGCACCCACACGATCGAGATCGGGATGAACACCTTCCAGCCCAGCCGCATGATCTGGTCGTAGCGGTAGCGCGGGAAGCTGGCGCGGAACCACAGGAACAGGAAGGCGAACACGAAGGCCTTGACGAACAGCCAGGCGAAGCTGCCCTGCCCGATCCAGCCCCACGAGGGCGGGAACGGGCTCAGCCAGCCGCCCAGGAACAGGACCGAGGCCAGGAAGCTGACCAGGATCATGTTGGCGTACTCGGCCAGGAAGAAGATCGCGAAGGCCGAGCCGGAATACTCCACGTGGAAGCCGGCGACGATCTCCGACTCGCCCTCGGCCACGTCGAACGGCGCGCGGTTGGTCTCGGCCACGCCGGACACGAAGTAGATCACGAACACCGGCAGCAGCGGCAGCCAGAACCAGTCGAGCAGGCCCTTGCCGCCGGCCTGCGCGTGCACGATGTCGGTGAGGTTGAGCGAGCCGGCCAGCACCAGCACGCAGACCAGGCACAGGCCCATCGCCAGCTCGTAGGAGATCACCTGCGCCGCCGAGCGCATCGCGCCGAGCAGCGCGTAGCGCGAGTTGGAGGCCCAGCCGGCGAGGATGATGCCGTACACGCCCATCGAGGTCATCGCCAGCAGGTACAGCAGGCCGGCGTTGACGTTGGCCAGCACCATCCTCTCGCCGAACGGGATCACCGACCAGGCGGCGAACGCGGGCACCAGCGCGAGCAGCGGCGCGAGGTAGTACAGGAACCTGTTCGCGTTGGTCGGCAGGATCACTTCCTTGATCAGCAGCTTGACCACGTCGGCGAAGGCCTGCAGCAGGCCGAGCGGACCGATCTTGTTCGGTCCCATGCGCACGTGCATCCAGCCGATGACCTTGCGCTCCCAGTACACGAACATGGCCACCGCCAGGATCAGCGGCACCGCGATGCACAGGATGTAGACGACCGGCCAGACGACCTGGTTGAGGATCTGTTCGCCCATGGGTTACGCCTTGCTCACGGTGATGGCCGCGCCGTACGGCGGCAGCGTGGCGGTGGAGTCCTGCGCGGCCTCGACCCAGGCGGCGCCGTCGGGCACCGCGGGGTCGACGACGAGCGGCAGCACGGCGTCGGCCACGCGCACCGCGGCGGCGCCGGCCAGGCCGAGCCGCTGCGCCTCGTCCGCGTTCACCCGCACGGCCGGCGCACGGTTGAGCGGGTGCGCGTTGAGCGCGCCCGCGCGGCGCAGCACCGCGTCGACGCGGTAGATCGGCCAGGTCGCCAGGCGGGTCAGGCCGGCGGCGGCCGGCCGCGGGGCCAGGCGGCCCTCGCGCGGCGCGGCGGGGCGCGCGACGATGCCGTCGCGCAGCCCGGCCAGGTCGTCGAACTCGAAGCTCGGCAGCTGCATCAGGCCGCCCAGCGCGCGCAGCACCTTCCAGCCGTCGCGCGCCTCGCCCGGCGCCTTCGCGCCGGCCCGCACCTGCTGCGCCAGGCCGTCGACGTTGACCAGCGTGCCGTCGGTTTCCGGCAGCAGCGCGATCGGCAGGATCACGTCGGCCACCTCGCGCAGCGCCGGCGGGGCGAAGGCGCTGAACGCCACCACCCGCGCGTCGCGCAGCGCCTTCAGCGCGGCGGCGCCGTCGGCGAAGTCGTGCGGCGGCTCCGCGCCGTACAGCACGTAGGCCTGGCGCGGCTGCGCCAGCATCGCCTGCGCGTCCAGGCCGCCATTGCCCGGCAGCACGCCGAGCCGGGCCAGGCCGACGGCGTTGGCGCCCACCGGCAGCTCGTCGTAGCCCGCGCCGGTGGCCTGCGCGATGAAGCGGGCGAGCGCGCGCAGCCAGGAGGCCTGCGGATGGGTGACCGCGGCCTCGCCGAGGATCACCACCGCCTTGCCGGACTTCAGCGCGGCGATCGCCGCGTGGTCGCCCTCGTCGCTCGCGGCCGCGTTGATCGCCTCCGCCAGCGCGGCCGGCGCGCCCGCGCCTTCCGCCACGGCGGCGCGGGCCAGCGCCAGCAGCGCGTCGGCCAGCGCCTGCGGCGCCGTAATGGCCTCGCCGGCCAGCCGGTAGTTGAAGTCGAAGCGTGCCGGGTTCACCGCGTAGACCTTGGCGCCCTTCTTCACCGCCTGGTGCAGGCGGTGGTTGAGCAGCGGCATCTCGCGGCGCAGGTCGGAGCCGACCAGCAGTGCGGCCCTGACCTCCTGCACCTCGGCCGCCGGCAGCGCGAACGGCTGCGCCGCGGCGCCATCGGCGAAGTCGAGCTGGCGCAGGCGGTGGTCCAGGTGCGGGCTGCCGAGGCCGCGCGCCAGGCGCACCAGCAGGTCGCCTTCCTCGTCGGTGGTGGCCGGGTGCGCCAGGATGCCCAGCTCGCCGCCCGGCACGCTCCTGAGCGCCTCGGCGGCGACGGCCAGCGCGTCGTCCCAGGTGGTGGCCTGCCACTGGCCGTTGCGCCTGACCTCCGGCGCGCGCAGGCGGTCGGCGGCGTACAGTCCCTCGTGGCTGTAGCGGTCGCGGTCGGACAGCCAGCACTCGTTGATCGCCTCGTTGTCGCGCGGCACGGTGCGCAGCACCTCGCCGCGGCGGGTGTGCAGCCACAGGTTGGAGCCCAGCGCGTCGTGGTAGGCGACCGACGGTCTGGCCACCAGCTCCCAGGCGCGCGCCTTGTACTGGAACGGCTTGTTGGTGAGCGCGCCGACCGGGCACACGTCGATGATGTTGCCCGACAGCTCCGTCTCCAGCGTCTTGCCGATGTAGGTGCCGATCTGCAGGTTGTCGCCGCGGCTCATGCCGCCCAGCTCGTAGGTGCCGGCGATCTCGCTGGTGAAGCGCACGCAGCGCGTGCACTGGATGCAGCGGGTCATCTCGGTGGCGACCAGCGAGCCGAGGTTCTCGTCGGCGATGGTGCGCTTGCGCTCGGTGTAGCGCGACACGCTGCGGCCGTAGCCCAGCGCCACGTCCTGCAGCTCGCACTCGCCGCCCTGGTCGCAGATCGGGCAGTCCAGCGGGTGGTTGATCAGCAGGAACTCCATCACGTCCTTCTGGAACTTCAGGGCGGCGTCGGAGCGGGTCCTGACCTTCATGCCCTCGGCCACCGGCGTGGCGCAGGCCGGCTGCGGCTTGGGCATGGGCTTGCCGCCCATCTCCACCTCGACCAGGCACATGCGGCAGTTGGCGGCGATCGGCAGCTTGCGGTGGTAGCAGAAGCGCGGGATGGCCACGCCGATGGCGTCGGCCGCCTCGATGATCATGGCGCCCTTGCGGATCTGCGTGGGCTTGCCGTCGATCTCGACGTTGAGCAGATCGGGCGCGGCGTGGTTGGCGGGCTGCGCACTCATGCGGCGACTCCCTGTGGAGCGGGGAACGGGGAACGGGGAACGGGGAACGGGGAACGCGAGCGCGCGGCCTGGGCCGATTCCCGATTCCCGACTCCCGATTCCCTGTTCGAGGACAGCGGCGTCGCGTTCATGCGGCCGCCTCCATCCGCGCATCGACCATCGAGCGGCCGTTGACGATGTAGTACTCGAACTCGTCCCAGAACTGGCGCAGGAAGCCCTGGATCGGCCAGGCCGCCGCCTCGCCGAAGGCGCAGATGGTGTGGCCCTCGATCTGGCCGGCGATCGCCTTCAGGCGGTGCAGGTCGTCCAGCGTGCCCTTGCCTTCCACGATGCGGTCCAGCACGCGGTGCATCCAGCCGGTGCCCTCGCGGCACGGCGTGCACTGGCCGCAGCTCTCCTTGTGGAAGAACCGCGAGATGCGGCGGGTGAAGCGCACGCAGCACACGCTGTCGTCCAGCACCACGATGGCGCCCGAGCCCAGGCCGGTCTTGAGGTCGCGCAGGGTGTCGTAGTCCATCGGCAGCCCCTTGAGCTGCTCGGCGCGCAGCACCGGCATCGACACGCCGCCCGGGATCGCGCCCTTCAGCGTGCGGCCCGGGCGCAGGCCGCCGGCCATCTCCAGCAGCTCGTCGAAGGTGGTGCCCAGCGGCACCTCGAAGTTGCCGCCCTTCTGCACGCAGCCGGAGACCGAGAAGATCTTCGGGCCGCCGTTCTTGGTCCTGCTCTGCCTGAGGAACCAGTCGGCGCCCTTGCGGATGATCGCCGGCACCGAGGCGTAGGTCTCGGTGTTGTTGATCGTCGAGGGCTTGCCGTACAGGCCGAAGTTGGCCGGGAACGGCGGCTTGAAGCGCGGCTGGCCCTTCTTGCCCTCCAGCGACTCCATCAGCGCGGTTTCCTCGCCGCAGATGTAGGCGCCGGCGCCGAGCGCGGCGTAGATGTCCACGTCGATGCCGGTGCCCTGGATGTTCCTGCCCAGCAGGCCGGCCGCGTAGGCCTCCTTGAGCGCCTCCTCGAAGTGCTCGAAGGGCTCGTGGTGGAATTCGCCGCGCAGGTAGTTGTAGGCCGCCGTCGAGCCGGTGCAGTAGCAGGCGATCGCCATGCCCTCGATCACCGCGTGCGGGTTGAAGCGCAGGATGTCGCGGTCCTTGCAGGTGCCCGGCTCGGACTCGTCCGAGTTGCACAGGATGTACTTCTGCATGTCGCCCTTGGGCATGAACGACCACTTCAGGCCCGTGGGGAAGCCCGCGCCGCCGCGGCCGCGCAGGTTGCTCTTCTTGATCTCCTCGATCAGCGCGGCCGGGTCGGGCTTCTCGGCGAGGATCTTCCTCCACGCCTCGTAGCCGCCGACCTGGGTATAGCTGTCCATCGCCCACGGCTTGTCGAAGTGCAGCGTGGTGTAGACGACCTGGTGTTCCTGGGGTGCGGGACCGTATGCCATCGCCCTGCCCTTACTTGAGTGCGTCGAGGATCTCGTCGACCTTTTCGATCGTGAGACGCTCGTGGTAGTGGCCGTTGACCGTCATCGCCGGCGCGCAGGCGCAGGCGGCGATGCATTCCTCCTCGCGCTTGAGGTAGACGCGCCCGTCCGGGGTGCTCTCGCCGAGCTTGATGCCCAGCTTCCTCTCGCAGTGGCGCACGATGTCCTCGGCGCCGTTGAGCCAGCAGGAGATGTTGGTGCAGATCGCCACGTTGTTGCGGCCGACCGGCCGGGTCTCCAGCATCGAGTAGAAGCTGGCCACCTCGTAGGCCCAGATCGCCGGCAGGTCCAGGTACCTGGCCACCGCGGTGATCAGCTCGTCGGTGAGGTAGCCCTGGTTCTGCTCCTGCGCCGCGAACAGCGCCTGGATCAGCGCCGAGCGCTTGCGGTCCGGCGGGAACTTGGCGACCCAGTGGTCGATGTGGTGGCGGGTGTGCTCGCTGAGCACGGCGAGCGGGTCGACGTGCCTGACCTGCTCGTAGTTGCCGGTGGCTTTCATGGGTGGGGTTTCCTCCGGACCTTCAGCGGTCGACTTCGCCGAACACGAGGTCGTAGGTGCCGATCATCGCCACCACGTCGGCCAGCATGTGGCCCTTGACGACGGTGTCGATCGACGAGAGGTGGGCGAAGCCGGGCGCGCGCAGGTGCACGCGGAACGGCTTGTTGGCGCCGTCGGAGACCAGGTAGCAGCCGAACTCGCCCTTGGGCGCCTCGACCGCGGCGTAGGTCTCGCCGGCCGGCACGCCGTAGCCCTCGGTGAACAGCTTGAAGTGGTGGATCAGCGCTTCCATGCTCTCCTTCATCGCCTCGCGCTTGGGCGGGGCGACCTTGAAGTTCTCCACCATCACCGGGCCGGGGTTGGCGCGCAGCCATTCCACGCACTGCCGGATGATGCGGTTGGACTGGCGCATCTCCTCCACGCGCACGAGGTAGCGGTCGTAGCAGTCGCCGCCCACGCCCACCGGGATGTCGAAGTCCATCTCGGCGTACTTGGCGTAGGGCTGCTTCTTGCGCAGGTCCCAGGCGATGCCGGAGCCGCGCAGCATCACGCCGGTCATGCCCCACTGCTGGGCCACCTCCGGCGACACCACGCCGATGCCGACGGTGCGCTGCTTCCAGATGCGGTTGTTGGTGAGCAGCTCCTCGTACTCGTCCACCTTGGACGGGAAGTCCGCGGTGAAGGCGTCGAGGAAGTCGAGCATGGAGCCCTCGCGCCAGCTGTTCAGGCGCTTGAGGTCCTTGCCCTTGTGCCAGGGCGACTCGCGGTACTGCGACATGCGGTCCGGCAGGTCGCGGTAGACGCCGCCGGGGCGGTAGTAGGTGGCGTGCATGCGCGCGCCCGACACCGCCTCGTAGACGTCCATCAGCTCCTCGCGCTCGCGGAAGGCGTACAGGAACACCGCCATCGCGCCGAGGTCGAGCGCGTTCGAGCCGATCCACATCAGGTGGTTCAGGATGCGCGTGATCTCGTCGAACATCGTGCGGATGTACTGCGCGCGCTCCGGCGCCTCTAGCCCCAACAGGGTCTCGATGGCGCGCACGTAGGCGTGCTCGTTGCACATCATCGACACGTAGTCGAGGCGGTCCATGTAGCCGATCGACTGGTTGAACGGCTTGGACTCGGCCAGCTTCTCGGTGCCGCGGTGGAGCAGGCCAACGTGCGGGTCGGCGCGCACGATGGTCTCGCCGTCCATTTCCAGCACCAGGCGCAGCACGCCGTGCGCAGCGGGATGCTGCGGGCCGAAGTTCATCGTGTAGTTGCGGATTTCCTGCGCCATCGGATCAGTTCCTCCGCCAGTCGTCGGCGGCTTCGGCCCTGGCCTGAACCAGGTCGGCGTCGTCGCGGATCACGCGCGGCACCAGCACGCGCGGCTCGATCGACACCGGCTCGTACACCACGCGCTTCTGCTCCGGGTCGTAGCGCACCTCGACGTTGCCGATCAGCGGGAAGTCCTTGCGGAACGGATGGCCCACGAAGCCGTAGTCGGTGAGGATGCGGCGCAGGTCCGGGTGCCCCTCGAACAGGATGCCGTAGAGGTCGAAGGCCTCGCGCTCGAACCAGTTCGCGCCCGGCCAGACGCCGGTGAGCGAGGGCAGCACCGGCAGGCTGTCGTCCTCGCAGAAGGCGCGCAGGCGCAGGCGCTGGTTGAGCTCGATCGACAGCAGGTGGACCACCGCGGCGAAGCGGCGCGGCTGGTGGCCGGCGCGCGGGCGGTTCTCCCACCTGAAGCGGCCCACCGCCTCGCCCTCGACGCCGCGCGAGAAGCCGGTGCCGGAGACGGTCTCGGTGTTCCACTCGGTCTGGCCGTAGCCGAGGTAGTCGATGCCGCACAGGTCGATCAGCTCGCCGAAGCGGAACTCCGGCTCGTCGCGCAGCGCGGCGGCCACCGCGAGCAGGTCGGCCGCGGCCACCTCGGCGGTGGTCTCGTCGCGCGCGACGCCGATCTTCAGCGTGTCGCCGAACCGGGCGGCGAGGCGCTCGGCCAGCGAGGTCTTTTGCGTGTCAGTCATGGGGCGGCGCCTTCAGAAACGTGCCATTCACGAGCGCGCGATGGTGTGGGTGCGGCGGATCTTCTTCTGCAGCTGCAGGATGCCGTGGATCAGCGCCTCGGCCGTGGGCGGGCAGCCCGGCACGTAGATGTCCACCGGCACGATGCGGTCGCAACCGCGCACCACGGAGTAGGAGTAGTGGTAGTAGCCGCCGCCGTTGGCGCAGCTGCCCATCGAGATCACCCACTTGGGGTCGGGCATCTGGTCGTAGACCTTGCGCAGCGCCGGGGCCATCTTGTTGACCAGGGTGCCGGCCACGATCATCACGTCGGACTGGCGCGGGCTGGGGCGGAAGATCACGCCGTAGCGGTCCAGGTCCAGGCGCGCGGCGCCGGCGTGCATCATCTCCACCGCGCAGCAGGCCAGGCCGAAGGTCATCGGCCACATCGAGCCGGTGCGCGCCCAGTTCATCAGCGCGTCCACGCTGGTGGTGACGAAGCCGCGCTGCACCACCGGGTTGTCGCCGGCCGGACGCAGGATGTCGTCCACCAGGTTCAGCGGCTGCGGGTTGTGCATCACCCGGTCGATGGCGGACATCACTCCCATTCGAGCGCTCCCTTCTTCCACACGTAAGCGAAGCCGACCACCAGCAGCAGCAGGAACAGCGCCATCTCGATCAGCGCCACGATGCCGATCTGCTTGAACACCACCGCCCACGGGAACAGGAAGGCGATTTCCAGGTCGAAGATGATGAACAGGATGGCCAGCAGGTAGTAGCGCACGTCGAAGCGCATGCGCGCGTCCTCGAAGGCCTCGAAGCCGCACTCGTAGGGCGAGAGCTTTTCCGACTCGGGGCGGCGCGGGCCGGCCAGCAGGCCGATCGCCAGCAGCACCACGCCGAGGCCGCCGGCGACGCCGATGAACAGCAGGATGGGCCAGTATTCGGCAAGCACGGTGATACCTACCTCCGCGCACTCAAGGGCGCATCAGTGACCGCGGGGGCGCGGTCCGTCCACTTCCGTTCGGCAAGCCGCTGGCAGCAGGGCTCGTCGAGCCACGGCCGCTCGCGTCGGGGAGCACGCGGGCAGCCGGTTTACACGATTCAAGCTCGTGAACCGCGGCATTGTATCAGCGCGTGCGGGTACCGCGACAAGCCTTGACGATGGCCGGATCGCCGGCTCCGCGGCGCGGCCGCGCGTTCACATCGTGTGCGTGGGCCGCTCGGAGCCGAGCACGCCGGCGAGGATGTTCTCGATGCGCTGGCGCGCCACCTCGCCGTCGCTGGACTCGTTGAAGTGCACGCCGATGCCGGCGGTGCGGTTGCCCTGCGCGCCGACCGGGGTGATCCACACCACCTTGCCGGCCACCGACAGGCGCTCGGTCTCGTCGGTGAGGGTGATCAGCAGCACCACCTCGTCGCCCAGCGCGTAGCGCTGCGCGGTGGGCGCGAACAGGCCGCCGTTCTTGAGGAACGGCATGTAGGCGTTGTAGAGCGCGGCCGCGTCCTTGATCTTCAGCGAGATGATGCCCTGGCGGGCGGCGACGGGGTTCATGCCGGCTCCTGACGGTCCGCCGGGAAAGGATGCCGGCGGTGCCGGGCATCCTAGCGAGGCCGGCGGCGGGGCGCAAAGCGCCGAGGCCGGGAATTCGCGCGCGCCTACAGTTCGCGCCAGCCCCAGTGGTCGAAGATCCACGGCGAGGGCAGGTCCAGGTGCAGCTTGGCGAAGCGCGGCCCCTGCCCCGCGGCCGCCGCCAGCCGCCAGCCGGCGCCGTCGCGGCGCAGCGGCGCCTGCGGCCAGCGCCACGTGCGCGCGCCGTCCGCGTCGGCCACGGTCAGCCGCAGCCACGGGCGCAGCGGCGCCGCGGGCCGCCACGGCAGGGCCGCCGCGCCACCGCCGGGCGCGACCGCCCCGAAGCGCTCCGCCCGCCCGGCCAGCCGGCGTACGCGGCCGGCGCTCAGCGCGAGCTGGCTGCGGTGGCGCTCCAGCGCCAGCAGCTTGGTGCGGCGGAACGCCTGGACGCACGGCAGCTCGATCGCCCGGCCCGCGTCCGCCGCCTCCCGGCCGTGCACCAGGTAGTCCAGCAGCGCCGGCGGCGGGCCGTCCCAGGCGGCCAGCGCGAGGCGCAGCAGCACGTGGGCCGCGCCGTGGTCGGGATGGCGGTCGGCCAGCGCGGGCACCACGACGGTGTCGGGGCGGAAGTCGTCCAGCTCGCGCAGCAGCGGCGTCCGCCATTGCGCCGGCGGACGCCGCAGCAGCGCGGTGAGGCCCATGTCCGGCCAGCCCAGCGCGCGCAGGTCGGCGGCCGGCACGCCGAGCAGGTCGAGCGCCTCGTGCAGTTCCGCGCGGCGGCGCCGTCCCCAGCGCTGCCGCTCCGCGGCGCCGATGCGGATGCGCCGCTCGATCCAGCGCTGCGGCCAGGGGTTGTCGTCGCCGTCGGTGAGCAGCAGCACGCGCACCGCGCCGCCGGCCGCGCGCGCCTGCTGGATCAGCTCGCCCGCGGCGATCGTCTCGTCGTCCGGGTGCGGCGCGACCACCAGCAGCCGCGTGCCGGCCGCCGGCCCCGGCCAGCCCGCCGCCGGCGCGGTCACCACGCGGGCGCTGCGGGCCGGGGCCTGCGGGATGCGCGACGGACCGGCGGCCATGCGCCTCAGCGCCAGCGGGAAAGCAGTTCGAGCAGCAGCAGGTCGCCGCGCAGCGGACCGCGCAGCGCGTCGCGCGTGCGGTTGGCGGCGGCGAACCAGGCGTCCAGCGCCTCGCCGTCGAGCTGGCTGGCGAGCGGCGGCGCGGCGCCCGCCGCGCGCGCGCGCGCCTCGTCGGCCGCGGCCTGCGCGGCGAACCACAGCCGCTGCTCCGGCTCGCCGTCCAGCCAGCGCCGCGCCACCTCCAGCGGCTCGCCGCGCCCGGCGGCCAGCGCGGCCAGGTCCTTGCGCACCTCCTGCCGCCGCGCCAGCGCGCCCTGCCCGGCCCAGTCGCGCGCCAGGCCGGGGTTGCCGCCCGCGGCGTCGAGCGCCGCCGCGGCCTCGGCCACGCCCTGCGCCTGCAGCCAGGCCAGCGCCTGCCCGCGCGCGGGCAGGTGGAACTCGATGCGCTGGCAGCGGCTGCGGATGGTCTGCGGCAGCCGCCACGGCGCGTCGGCCACCAGCAGCAGCAGGGTCTGCGGCGTGGGTTCCTCCAGCGTCTTGAGCAGCGCGTTGGCGGCGGCGGCGTTCATCGCGTCGGCCGGGTCGATCGCCACCACCTGCCAGCCGCCGAACTGGCTGGCCATCGCCAGCCGCGCGGACAGCTCGCGGATCTGGTCGACCACGATCTCGCTGCGCTGCGCGCCGTCCTTGCGCAGGCCGTAGCCCAGCGCGACGTAGTCCGGGTGCGTGCCCGCGGCGAACAGCAGGCAGCTGCGGCACTGCCCGCAGGCCTCGCCGTCGTGCGGCCGCTGGCACAGCAGGCCCTGCACGAAGCGGCGCAGGAAGTCGCGCTTGCCCAGGCCGGCGGGGCCGCACAGCAGCAGCGCGTGCGGCAGCGCGTCGCGGCGGCGGCGCGCCTGCAGCCGTTCCCAGTGCTCGGCGTGCCAGGGCGGCGCGGTCATGGCGCAGCCTCCTGCAGCAGCGGCGCGAGCGCCGCGACGGCGGCGGCCAGCACGCGCTCCGCCGGCTGGCCGGCGTCGATCACGCGGAAGCGCGCCGGCTCCGCCGCGGCGCGCGCGCGGTAGGCGGCGCGCACGCGCTCGAAGAAGGCGTCGGCCTCCGCCTCGATGCGGTCGGCCTCGCCGCGCCCGGCGGCGCGCGCGCGGCCGGTCGCCACCGGCAGGTCCAGCAGCAGGGTGAGGTCGGGCTTCACGCCGTCGCAGGCCCAGCGTTCCAGCTCGGCGATGCGCTCGGCCGGCTGGCCGCGCCCGCCGCCCTGGTAGGCGTAGCTGGCGTCGGCGTAGCGGTCGCACAGCACCCACTGCCCGCGCGCCAGCGCCGGCTCGACCAGCTCGCGCACGAGCTGCGCGCGCGCGGCGAACATCAGCAGCAGCTCGGCCTCGGCGGCCATGCCGCGCTGCGCGGGATCGAGCACGATGGCGCGCACCGCCTCGCCCAGCACGGTGCCGCCCGGCTCGCGCGCCTGCACCAGGTCGATGCCGTGCCGGACGATGTGCCCGCGCAGGCCGGCCAGCAGGGTGCTCTTGCCCGCGCCCTCGCCGCCTTCCAGCGTGATGAAGCGTCCGCGCGCGCTCATGGGCAGCGCTTCAGCTGGTAGCAGGCGACGTTGCGGTTGTGCTCGGCCAGCGTGCTGGCGAACACGTGGCTGCCGTCGCCGCGCGCGACGAAGTACAGCGCGTCGCCCGGCGCCGGGTGCAGCGCCGCCTGCAGCGCCGGCCTGCCCGGCAGCGCGATCGGCGTGGGCGGCAGGCCGGGCCGGGTGTAGGTGTTGTACGGGGTGTCGGCGGCGAGGTCGCTGCGGCGGATGTTGCCGGCGTAGCCCGCGCCCATGCCGTAGATCACGCTGGGGTCGGTCTGCAGCAGCATGTGGTTCTCCAGCCGCCGCACGAACACGCCGGCGATCTTCGCCCGCTCGTCGGCGCGGCCGGTCTCCTTCTCCACGATGGAGGCGAGGATCAGCGCCTCGTAAGGCGTGGCCAGCGGCAGCGCCGGGTCGCGCTGCGGCCACAGCTCGTCGAGGGTCCTGGCCATCGCCGCGTGCGCGCGCCTGAGCACCTCCAGATCGCTGTCGCCCTTCAGGTAGGCGTAGGTCTCGGGCAGGAAGCGGCCCTCCGGCGTCTCGTCCGGCGCGCCGATCGCCTTCATCACGCCGGCGTCGTCGAGCGCGGCGCTGTCGTGCCGCAGCTTGTCGGCGCGGTTCAGCGCGTCGCGCAGCTCGCGGAAGGTCCAGCCGTCGACGATGGTGAAGTTGTGCCTCACCACCCGCCCGTCCGCCATGTCGGCCAGCAGCGCGCGCGGGGTGATGCCCGCGGGCAGCGCGTACTCGCCCGCGTGCAGGCGGCCGGACACGCGCATCAGCGCGGCGAGCGCGCGCCAGTACAGCGCCGGCGCGCGGGTGGAGCCGCGCTGCTGCAGCCGCGCGACCACGGTGCGCAAGTTGCTGCCGCGCTCCACGTCGATCGACTGGTCCGGGCCGGTGGCGGCCAGCGGCGCGGCGGCGAAGCGGGAGAAGTCGTACCAGCCCCAGGCCGCGCCGGCGGCCACGGCCAGCAACGCGAGCAACGCCAGCGTGCGCAGGACGGCCTTGCCCCGCATCGTTTTGCGACTCATCCAGCCTCCATCGGGAAACCCAGCTCGCGCCAGTGCCGTTGCAGGGCGCGCGTGACCGGGCCGACCGCGCAGGCGCGCGCGTCCCAGGCCCGGACCGGCAGGATGCCGCGCACGCTCGAAGATAGGAAGAGCTCGCTGGCCGCGGCCAGTCGGTCCGGCTTCAGCTCGGCCTCGCGCACCGCGCGCACGGCCATGATCTCGGCGCGCGCCACGCCGGCCACGCCGCAGCGGTCGAGCGCGGGCGTGACCAGCTCGCCGTCGAGCACCGCGAACAGGTTGGCCGCGGTGGCCGAGACCACCCGCCCCGCGGCGTCCAGCAGCAGCCCCTCGGCGATGGCCGGGTCGTTCCACTCGGCGCGCGCCAGCACCTGTTCGAGCCGGTTGAGGTGCTTGAGGCCGGCCAGCCGCGGCTGCTCCGCCAGGCGCAGTCCGCAGGTGCGCACGCGGACGCCGTCGCGGTAGTCCTGCGCGCGCGGCGGCGGCGGCGGGAAGGCGGCGACGATGCGCGTGGGCGAAGGCGCGGCCGGCGGCGCGTAGCCGCGCGGCCCTTCGCCGCGGGTGAGCGTGATGCGCACCACCGCGGCGTCCAGCCCCTCGCCCACCGCGCGCGCCTCGCGCAGCAGCAGCGCGGGATCGGGCGGCGGCAGGCCCAGGCGCGCGCAGCCGCGCGCCAGCCGCTCCATGTGGCGCGCCCACAGCGGCGCGCCGGCGCCGACGAAGCGCACCGTCTCGAACAGGCCGTCGCCGTAGGCCAGGCCGCGGTCGGCCGCGCCGACCGCGGCGGCGGCCACGCCGTTCACCCGCATGCGCGGCGCGGCGTCCATCAGCCGGCCGCTCCCAGCGCGCGCAGCAGGCCGCGCGCCTTGGCGCGGGTCTCGTCCAGCTCCTTCTCCGCCACCGAGTCGGCGACGATGCCGGCGCCCGCGCGCAGGCTCACCGTGGCGCCGACCTGGGCGAGCGTGCGGATCAGGATGTTGAGGTCCATGTCGCCGCTGCGGTCGAGGTAGCCCAGCGCGCCGGTGTAGGCGCCGCGCGGCGCCTGCTCCAGCGCGGCGATGATCTCCATGCAGCGCACCTTCGGGCAGCCGGTGATGGTGCCGCCGGGGAAGGTCGCCGCGATCACCTGTCCCGGCGTCACCTCCCCGCGCAGGGTACCGCGCACGTTGGAGACGATGTGGTGCACGTGCGCGTAGCTCTCCACCACCATCAGCTCGTCCACCCGCACGCTGCCGGGGCGGCACACGCGGCCGAGGTCGTTGCGCTCCAGGTCGATCAGCATCACGTGCTCGGCGCGCTCCTTCGGGTGCGAGGCCAGCTCGCGGATGCGCGCGGCCTCGTCGTCGCCCGGCACGCGCGGGCGGGTGCCGGCGATCGGGCGGGTCTGCGCCTCGCCGCCGCGCACCTCGACCAGCCGCTCCGGCGAGGAGCTGGCCACCGCCCAGCCCGGCTGCTGCAGCAGGCCGGCGAACGGCGCGGGGTTGGCGCGCCGCAGCGCCGCGTACAGCGCGGCCGGCGCGGGCGGCTCGGCGTAGCGCGCGCGCCAGGCGCGCGAGAGGTTGGCCTGGAAGATGTCGCCGTCGAGCAGGTGCCGGTGGATGCGCGCCACGCCGTCGAGGAAGCGCGCGGGGTCGTCCTCCTCGATCGCCAGCGGCGCGGGCGGCGCGAGCGCGTGCCACGCCGCCGCGAGGTCGCGTTCCAGCGCGTCGAGCAGCGCCTCCGCGCCGGGCTCGGCCACCAGCACCGTGCAGTCGCGCGCGTGGTCGACGATCGCCGCCGCCGGGCAGCGCAGCGCCAGCGCCACCGGCAGGGCCGGCTCGCACGGCAGGCGCAGGCGCAGCTCGATCGCGCCGGCCAGCTCGTAGGCGAGGAACAGCACCCAGCCGCCGTGGAACGGCAGGCCGTCGTCCGCGCGCGGCAGGCGTTCGGCCCGCCAGCGCGCGTCGAGCGCGTCGAGGAAGGAGCCGCCCGGCCGCGCCGCGCCGCGGCCGTCGCGCAGCACGCCGCCGGCGTCCAGCGCGAGCGCGTCGCGCGGGAAGGCGAACAGGATGTCGTGGCGCGCCTGCGGCGTGCCGTGCACCACGCTCTCCAGCAGGGCCGGGTAGCGCGCCGGAAACGCCGCGGCCGGCGCGAGCAGGTCGCGCCGGCCGCGCAGGGTGCGGCTCGCGGGAGCGGCCACGCTCAGACGCGGCGGAACGCCAGCGTGCCGTTGGTGCCGCCGAAGCCGAACGAGTTGGAGATCGCCACGTCCAGCTTCGCCTCGCGCGCCACGTGCGGCACGAAGTCGAGGTCGCAGCCCTCGCCCGGCTCGTCCAGGTTGATGGTGGGCGGCAGCACCTGGTCGCGCAGCGCCAGGATGGTGAAGATCGCCTCCACGCCGCCCGCCGCGCCGAGCAGGTGGCCGGTGGTGGACTTGGTCGAGCTCATCGCCAGCCTGCAGGCGTGCTCGCCGAACACCTTCTTCGCCGCCAGCACCTCGCCGAGGTCGCCCAGCGGCGTGGAGGTGCCGTGCGCGTTGATGTACTGCACCTGGTCGGGAGCGAGGCCGCCGTCGCGCAGCGCGGCGTCCATGCAGCGCGCCGCGCCCTCGCCGCCCTCGCTGGGCGCGGTGATGTGGTAGGCGTCGCCGCTCATGCCGAAGCCGACCAGCTCGGCGTAGATCCTCGCGCCGCGCGCCCTGGCGTGCTCGTACTCCTCCAGCACCAGCACGCCGGCGCCGTCGGACAGCACGAAGCCGTCGCGGTCCTTGTCCCACGGGCGGCTGGCCCTGGTCGGCTCGTCGTTGCGGGTGGACATCGCCTTGGCCGAGCAGAAGCCCGCCATCGCGGTGCCGGTGGTGGCGAACTCGGCGCCGCCGGCGACCATCGCGTCGGCGTCGCCGTACTGGATCATCCGCGCCGCCAGGCCGATGTTGTGGGTGGCCGTGGTGCAGGCGGTGACGCAGGCGATGTTCGGGCCCTTCAGGCCGAACATGATCGACAGGTGGCCCGAGACCATGTTGATGATCGACGAGGGCACGAAGAACGGCGAGATGCGGCGCGGGCCCTTCTCGTGCAGCTCGATCGAGGTGTCCTCGATGGTGTTGAGGCCGCCGATGCCCGCGCCCACCGCCACGCCGATGCGCGGCGCGTTGGCCTCCGTCACCTCCAGCCCGGAATCGCGCAGGGCCTGCGTGCCCGCGGCGATGCCGTAGTGGATGAACGGGTCCATCTTCTTCACGTCCTTCGGCGCGATCCACTGCGCCGGGTCGAAGTCGCGCACCTGGCCGGCGATGCGCGTGGCGTAGGCGCTCGCGTCGAAGTGGGTCACCGGGCCGATCCCGCTGACGCCCTTCAGGATGTGCTCCCAGGCGGTGGCGATGTCGTTGCCGACCGGCGAGATGATGCCCATGCCGGTCACGACCACACGTCGTTTGCTCATGCTGCTGTTCCTTCGTGGTTCCCGCGGCGGCGGCCGAGGCCGCCGATCCGCATCAGGCTGGCGACGTCCCGCCCCGCACACCATACGGAATCGGACGTTGCAAAACGCGGAAACGAAAACTGCGCCGAGTCGGCGCAGCTTCCGGTATCGCCATCATGGCCGTGCCGCGCGATGCGCCCCGTGCCATGAATCGATCGGCAGTCCGATCAGTCCTTGGAGTGGGCCTTGATGTAGTCCACGGCCTGCTGCACGGTGGTGATCTTCTCGGCTTCCTCGTCGGGAATCTCGGTCTCGAACTCTTCCTCGAGCGCCATCACCAGTTCCACCGTGTCCAGCGAATCCGCGCCCAGATCGTCCACGAACGACGCATTCGCGGTGACTTCCTCTTCCTTCACGCCCAGCTGTTCGACGACGATCTTCTTGACGCGCTCTTCGATGGTGCTCATGTTGCCAAACCTCCCAAGGAGTCATTGCATTCGTGCGCCGGCCCGGGGCCGGCAAAGGCCGGCGGATTGTAGTGGCTAAGCCCCGCTGCCGCCACGATCCGCCGACGATGGCAAACGCCGGACCTGGGGGTCGGCGCGAAAGGGTGATTGTCGCCTAAAACGGGGCCGCTGGCGACCGTCGCCCGGTAAATGGAGGAGAAACCGGCCGGGCGGCCTAGGGCATGTACATGCCGCCGTTGACGTGCAGCGTCTCGCCGGTGATGTAGGCCGCCGCCGGCGAGGCCAGGAAGCCCACCGCCCTGGCGATGTCCGCGGCCTCGCCGAGCCGGCCCAGCGCGATCTGGCCGAGCAGCGCCTGACGCTGCTCGGCCGGCAGCGCGCGGGTCATGTCGGTGTCGATGAAGCCCGGCGCCACCACGTTCACGGTGATGCCGCGCGAGCCGATCTCGCGCGCCAGCGACTTGGAGAAGGCGATGATGCCGGCCTTGGCCGCCGCGTAGTTGGCCTGGCCGGGGTTGCCGGTGAGGCCGATCACCGAGGCGATCGAGATGATGCGGCCCTTGCGCGCCTTCATCATGCCGCGCAGCACCGCCTTGCTGGCGCGGTAGACCGAGGTGAGGTTGGTGTCCAGGATCGCCTGCCAGTCCTCGTCCTTCATGCGCAGCAGCAGCTGGTCGCGGGTGATGCCGGCGTTGTTGACCAGGATCGACACCGGGCCGAACTCCTTGGCGATGGCGTCCACCAGCGCCTCGATCGCGGCGCCGTCGGTGACGTTGAGCACGCGGCCGTGGCCGCCGCTGGCGGCCAGGCGCTCGCCGATGGCCTGGGCGCCGGCCTCGCTGGTGGCGGTGCCGATCACGGTGGCGCCCTGCGCCGCCAGCTCGTCGGCGATGGCCGCGCCGATGCCGCGGCTGGCGCCGGTGACCAGGGCGACCTCGCCCTGCAATGCGTTGCTCATGGATGCTCCCTCGGCTGCGTGGCGCCGCGCGGGCGGCGCCGTCGTTGGTCGGTCGTCAGGCCCACTCGGCGAGCGCGGCGTCCAGCTCGGCCGGCGTGCCGAGGGCGCGCGCCTCCAGCGCCTTGTCGATGCGCCTGGCCAGGCCGGTCAGCACCTTGCCCGGCCCGCACTCGGCGATGCGCGCGGCGCCGCCGGCGGCCAGCGCCTGCACGCACTGGGTCCAGCGCACCGGCAGGTAGAGCTGGCTGACCAGCGCCTCGCGGATCGCGTCGACGCCGTGGTGCACCTGCGCGTCGACGTTCTGCACCACCTCGATCTTCGGCTCGCGCCAGGCGTAGGCGGTCATCGCCTCGGCCAGGCGGTTGGCGGCCTCGCGCATCAGCGGGGTGTGCGAGGGCACGCTCACCGCCAGCTTCATCGCCTTGCGCACGCCGCGCTCGGCGAGCAGCGCCAGCGCCTTGTCCACCGCCTCGGCGTGGCCGCCGATCACCACCTGCCCCGGCGAGTTGTAGTTGGCCGGCACCACCACGTGCACGCCGGAGGCGTCGCGGCAGGCCTCCTCGACCACCGCGTCCTCGGCGCCGAGCACGGCGGCCATCGCGCCGGAGCCTTCCGGCGCGGCCTCCTGCATCGCCTGGCCGCGGATGCGCACCAGGTGCGCCGCGTCGCGCAGCGAGATCGCCTCGGCCGCGACCAGCGCGCTGTACTCGCCCAGGCTGTGCCCGGCCAGCCGCGCGGGCAGCGCGCCGCCCTGCACGCGCCACACGCGCCACACGGCGATGCTGGCGGCCAGCAGCGCCGGCTGGGTGTACTCGGTGCGGTTGAGCATCTCCTGCGGGCCTTCCTGCGACAGCGCCCACAGGTCGACGCCGGCGCCCTCGGAGGCTTCGTCGAAGGCGGCCTTCACCGCGGCGTGCGCCTCGGCCAGCTCGGCCAGCATGCCGACGGACTGGGAGCCCTGGCCGGGGAACACGAAGGCGAGCGAGGCGGAGGTATGGCTCATGGAATGGCTGCGTCCGTGGATCAAACCCGGAATGGTGCCAGCATCGCTCGCCATACGCATCTGTATCCGCGCGCGGCGGCGCCGGCCGCAGCGGGGCGAAAACGCCTTCCATCCATGCACATGCGCACTGGATCGCCCAGCCGTTCGTTTTCCATCACCGTCATGCCGGCGCAGGCCGGCATCCAGTGAAGTGCGTCGTGCGCGGCACTCGAAACAGGTTTTGCGTGCTTCGCACGGGTCCTTGGACTGGATGCCGGCCTGCGCCGGCATGACGAGCGGGAACCGGGGAGAGACCGCTCGGGCGGGTCAGGCGACGGCGAGCCGCAGCGCGCGCAGCGCCACGCCGTAGGCGCGCGGGCCGCGCCCGAGGCGGTAGCAGGCGCGCTCCACGAAGCCCAGCCGCGCCACCGTCCGCGCCAGCGCCGCGCGCGCCTGCGGCAGCTCGCGCAGGCAGCCGCCGAGCAGCGCCGCCAGCGCGTCCTCGCGGCCGTCGTAGTAGCGGCCAACGCCGACCGCGAACATCAGCCAGTCGCGCGCCTGCGCCTCGGCCAGCGGCATGATCTCGCCGGGGTCTTCCTGGAAGTCGATGAAGCCGATGCGCTCGCCGTCCACCGTCATGTTGCGCGGGAACGCCTGACCCAGATAGGCGCCGCGGCGGTGCGCCGCGGCGATCGCCTGCGCCGCGCGGCCGGCCAGCGCGCCGATGCGCTCCGGGTCGCCGCCCATGCGGCGCAGGTGGTGCGACACCGAGCGGCCGATGTCGCCCAGCAGCAGCATCGCGGGCCCCTGCCCGATCACCTCGGGCACGTGCACGCCCTGCGCGCGCAGCAGCTCGATGCGCCGCCGCTCCACGTCGCGCCCGGCGTCGCCGCCGCGGTGCGGCGGCGCGCGCAGGCAGTCCGCGCCCAGCGCGCCCACCACGCGGTTGAGCAGGCCGTGCACCAGCCGCCGCGCGAGGCCGCCGCGCGGATAGTGCTTCAGCCAGACCCGTTCGCCGTGGATGTGCAGTCCACTGGCCATGCCGGCGGATCAGTAGCGCAGCAGCGCCGACGCCCAGGTGAAGCCGCCGCCGAAGGCTTCCAGCAGCAGGTTCTGGCCGCGCTGCACCTTGCCCGAGCGCACCGCGTAGTCCAGCGCCAGCGGCACCGAGCCGGACGAGGTGTTGGCGTGCTGGTCGACGGTGACGATCACGCGGTCCATCGACATGTTCAGCCGCTTGGCGGTGGCCTCGATGATGCGCAGGTTGGCCTGGTGCGGGATCAGCCAGTCGATGTCCGCCTCGTGCATGCCGGCGGCCTCGAGCGTCTCGCCGACCAGCGCGTCGAGCGTCTTCACCGCGACCTTGAACACCTCGCGCCCGGCCATGCGGATGCGCACGCCGTGGTTGGGCTCGTCCCTGAAACCCGCGGACACGCCCACCGGGTTGTACAGCAGCTCCTTGAAGCCGCCGTCGGCGTGCAGGCAGGTGGCGTAGATGCCCGGCTCGCCGGAGGGCTCCAGCACCACCGCGCCGGCGCCGTCGCCGAACAGCACGCAGGTCTCGCGCTCGCTCCAGTCGACCATGCGGGTGAGCGTCTCGGCGCCGATCACCAGCACCTTCTTCGACTGCCCGCTCCGGATGAACTTGTCGGCCACGCCCAGCGCGTAGACGAAGCCCGAGCAGGCCGCGTTGACGTCGAACGCGGCGCAGCCGTTGGCGCCCAGGCGGTGCTGCACCAGGCAGGCGGTGGACGGGAAGACCAGGTCGGGCGTGGTCGTGCCCAGCACGATCAGGTCGAGCTCGGACGCCTTCACGCCGGCCGCCGCCAGGGCGCGCTCGGCCGCGGCCAGGGCCAGGTCGCCGGTGGTCTGCCCCTCGGCGGCGACGTGGCGCTGGCGGATCCCGGTGCGGGTGCGGATCCATTCGTCGCTGGTGTCGACGAACTTCTCCAGGTCGGCGTTGGTGAGCACGCGCTCGGGCAGCGCGCTGCCGGTGCCGATGATGCGGGAATAGATCGCGGTCATTGCTTACCCATGGTGCGGTGGGACCCGGCGCGGCTTCCCGCGCGCAGGCCAAACCGCAACGTTACGTTCACGGACGCCCAAACGCAAAAGCGGCGCGTCGCCGCGCCGCCTTGCGGGAGTCGGGATCCTCGCGGAAGCGGTCAGTCCTCTTCGACCACCGCGGCCTGGGTGTCGATGACCTTCTTGCCGCGATAGTAGCCGTCCGCGGTGACGTGGTGGCGCAGGTGCACCTCGCCGCTGGTCGGGTCGGTCGCCAGCTGCACGGTCTTGAGCTTGTCGTGCGAGCGACGCATGCCGCGGGTGGACGGGGTCTTGCGGCTCTTTTGGACGGCCATGGCGGTTCTCCAGCTAAATCAGTGTTTCTTCAGTTCGCGCAACACCGCGAACGGGTTGTCGGTACGCCCGTCGTTGGAGGCTTCCTCCGCCGCAGGGCTGCTCGTTACTTCATCAGGCAGGCTGCCGTCCGGGTTCACCGGGACCAGCGGCATCGCCAGCAGCAGTTCGTCCTCGATCACCTCGGCCGGACTCAGCCGGCCGTCCTCGCTGACCAGCAACGGCTCGCAGCCGGGCGGCAGGGCGGCCTCCTCGCGCTCGGCGCGGATCAGCCCCAGCCGGCTGCGCAGCGACAGCGGCAGCACGAACGGCTCCAGCGTCCGCTGGCAGACCAGCGTCAGCGGCGCCCGCACGCGCACGTCGAGGTAGGCGGTGCCGAACTCGTCGCGCCCGAAGTCCAGTTCGTAGCTCGCCTGGCCCTCGCTGGCCGCCAGCGCCTCGCAGAGGCGGGGCATCGCCGCGATCGGCAGTTCCCCGGCGAACGAGCGCCGCGCCGAGACCATGCGCCAAGCATCCACGGACTCAGGCAATGACACGGACATAATCGGCAAATCTTAGGGTTGCGCCCCGGTCAAGTCAACTCCGCGCCGGCCGGAAGGCGCGGCGCGCGGCTGGCGCGGCCGCGGCCGCGGCGCGGGTCCCGGCGCCCGCGCCGCCGGCGCTTTGCCGCCGGCGCGGGCATGCGGCAGACTGGCGTCCCGCCGCCGCGCCCAGCCCCCTCCTTGGACACGCCCCTCGCCCTCGGCATCGCCGCGTTCTTCCTGCTGCTGGTGGCCGCGGTGGGCCTGTCCCTGCTGCGCCGGCGCCGGCTGCAGCGGCGCAGCGAGCGGGTGCACCAGCTGCTGCGGCTGGCCGACCAGCTGGAGGCCGACCTGCGCACCTGCCGCAACGGCCTGCTGCAGGCGCACGCGGTGATGTCGCTCAACCCGGACCTGCCGGCCGCCGGCGAGCAGGAGGCGCGGCAGGCGATCGACGCCGGCCTGCGCTCGCTGCTGCTGCAGCGCATCTGGATCCGCGACCGCTCGGCCCAGGCCAGCCAGCAGGAGCTGGACAGCACGGCCGACGCGATGACCAGCACCCGCGACCGCCTGGAGCCGCTGCTGCGCGCGCTCGACCAGGCCCGCGGCGACCTCGACCACGCGATGCGCGAGCACATCCGCCGCGAGCCCGGCGCATGAGCGTGCGGCTGGTGCTCGGCTCCACCTCGCGCTACCGCGCCGAGCTGCTGCGGCGGCTGGTCGCCGGCTTCGAGCAGCGCGCTCCCGGCGTCGACGAGAGCCCGCGGCCGGGCGAGGCCCCGCGCGAGCGCGCGCTGCGCCTGGCCGCGGCCAAGGCCCGCGCCGCCGGCGCGGAACTGCGCGACGCGCTGGTGATCGGCTCCGACCAGGTGGCCGAGCTGGACGGCCGCGTGCTGGACAAGCCGGGCAGCGCCGAACGCGCCGTCGAACAGCTCGCCGCCTGCTCCGGCCGCAGCGTGCGCTTCCACACCGCGCTGTGCCTGCTCGACACGCGCGACGGCCGGGCCGCCACGCACGTGGATCAGACCACGGTGCGGTTCCGCGCGCTCGGCCACGACGAGATCGTCCGCTACGTCGAGCGCGAGCAGCCGCTGGACTGCGCCGGCAGCTTCAAGTGCGAGGGGCTGGGCATCAGCCTGTTCGAGCGCATCGACAACGAGGACCCCAGCGCGCTGGTCGGGCTGCCGCTGATCGCGCTGGCGCGGCTGCTGCGCGCGGCGGGCGTCGCCCTGCCCTAGGGCGTGTCATCAATTGAGCAGGATGACGGCGGCAGCGCCGTAGATAGCACCGAGGAAATTACGAGCCGTTTTGTCGTATCGAGTGGCGATGGCGCGGTACTGCTTGAGCTTGGCGAAGAAGTTCTCGATCAGGTGCCGGGCTTTGTATAGCGCCCGATCGTAGTCCCGCATCACCTTTCGCGTCGGATGGGAGGGAATGACGACCTGTGCCCCGATGCGCTGCATGGGTTCAATGACCCGAGCCTGCGCATCGTAGGCTCGGTCGGCAATCAATGCCTGGGTCGACAAGCTCGGCAACAAGGCATCGGCACCTTCCAGATCCGAAGCTTG
>NZ_QGHC01000005.1 GCF_003148905.1 Fulvimonas soli
CCTCGGCGGCAAACAGGCTGATCATCGGGCGATTCTCGGGCGGCTTCGGCTGCGCGCTACACTACCGGCATGGGCGGGGTTTTTCGAGGCGCCCAATAGGAAACGCGACACTCGCCGATGGGCGGCGTCGAGAGTTGCCACAGGTCATTTCCTGGAGAGGACTCTTCATCCTCTCTAGCCAGCGACGGACATCGTCATAAAGATGCATTGCTCCGGACGCCCATGAACACAAAACGCCCTCGGCCATGATGAGGCACGTCCCCTCGCGCGCGGCGGCATGGGAAGCCCTGCCCCTGCCGGCCGCCGACCTGCGCTGGTCGCCGCACTGGCTGCCCGCGGACGAGGCCGACGCGCTGTTCGCCGCGCTGCGCGCAGCGATCCCTTGGGAAACCCACCGCATCCGCCTGTTCGGCCGCGAGGTCGACTCGCCGCGGCTGAGCTGCTGGATCGGCGACGCGGACGCGCACTACGCCTACTCCGGCACGCGCTTCGACCCGCATCCCTGGCCGCCGGTGCTGGTCGCACTGCGCGGCCGCGTGGAGCAGGCCTGCGGCGCGCGCTTCAACGGCGTGCTGGCCAACCTGTACCGCGACGGCCGCGACGGCATGGGCTGGCACAGCGACGACGAGCCGGAACTGGGGCCGCGGCCGGTGATCGCCTCGCTCAGCCTGGGCGCGCAGCGTCGCTTCCGCCTGCGCCGCCGGCGCGGCCGCGGCGAGCCGCCGCGCCCCGGCGACACGCTGGAGCTGGCGCTGCCGCACGGCAGCCTGCTGCGCATGGCCGGCGACACGCAGCGCCACTACCGGCACGAGCTGCCGCGCACGCGCGCGCCGACCGGCGCGCGGATCAATCTGACCTTCCGCCTGGTCCGGCCGCCTGCCGCGCGGCGCTGAGCGTCCACGGCACCACTTCCGCGGCCAGCCGGTCGGCGGCCGCGCCGAAGGCCGCCACCACCTGCGGCACCTCCTTGCCCTGCGCCGGCACGCGCACGTCGAAGCGGCGCGCGGCGAGGATGCGCTGCGCGCCGGCGCGCACCAGCCGGGCGTCGTAGCGGATCACCGCCACGGGGTGGCCGTCCTCGTACTCGGACTGGAACGCGCGCAGGCTGCCGGCCAGCTCGTAGTCGGCCTGCAGGTTGTTCTCGTCCACGCTCAGCGCGCGCACGCGGCCGTCGGCCTGGAAGGCGTCGAACAGGCGGTCGCGCAGCAGCGCCGGCGCGCGGTCGCTCCAGCGCGCGCCCTTGTACACGGTGAGCTGGTCGCCGGCCGGCAGCACCACGATGCGCGTGCCGTCCAGCGCGCCGCCGGCCTGCGGCGTGTCGATGCGCAGCGACACGTCGACCGGCGCGCCGCCCGCCGCCGCGGGCGTGGCCGTGGCGGGCAGGCGGTAGACGGTGGGCGCCTCGGCCCTGGGCAGCACCGAGCAGGCGGCCAGCAGCAGCACGGCGGCCAGGGCGGCGCAGCGCGGAATGGCGGTCATGGCACGAACTCCTTGGACTTGTCGCGGCCGAGCAGGTAGCCGGCGGGGTTCTCGTCGAGGCGGCGCGAGATGCCGCGCAGCGATTCCAGGGTCTGGCGCAGCTCGCGGATCGCCGGGCCGAGGTCGCCCAGGCCCCGGATGCCTCCGTCCAGCGCCTGGCGGTTCTCGGCCAGCAGCGTGTCGAGGCGGTCGGCGATGCGCTCCACCGAGGCCATCGCGGCGCGCGCGCTGTCCAGCGTGGCGCGGCCCTGCTGGTCGACCAGGCCGCTGGTCCGCTGCACCAGCGCGCCGGCCTGCTGCAGCGTGGCGTTGGCGCTGCGGCTGGCCTCGTTGAGCTGGCGCAGCAGCGAACGGATGTCCTCGCGCTCGCCGGCGATCGCCGCGGTGGTCTGGTCGAGGTGGTCGAGCGTGCGCGCCACGCGCTGCACGTTGTCGTCGGAGAGCAGCTGGCCGATGCGGTCCACCACCTCGTTGACGTTGGTCATGATGTCCTCGCCGTTGGCCAGCAGCTTGGCCAGCGGCGAGGGGTCGGCCACGATCACCGGCGGGCGGCCGTCGCGCGCGGCCAGCGGCGGCGCGCCGGGCGAGCCGCCGCTCAGCTGGATGATCGCCAGGCCCGTGACGCCGGTGAGCGCGAGCTTGGCGCGGGTGTCGGTGCGCACCGGCGTGCCGGCGTCCAGGCGCACGCGCGCCAGCACGCGGCGCGGGTCCTGCGGGTCCAGCTTCAGCTGGGTGACCGAGCCGACGCGGATGCCGTTGTACTGCACGGCGGCGCCCTGCGAGAGGCCGCTGACCGCCTCGTTGAACACGATGTCGTAGTCCTGGAAGGCGCGGTCGCTGCTCGACTTGGCCAGCCACAGGCCGAACAGCAGCGCGGCGGCCACGGTGAGCACCGTGAGCAGGCCGACCAGGACGTGGTGGGCGCGGGTTTCCA
Source organism: Fulvimonas soli (assembly GCF_003148905.1). Taxonomy (GTDB): domain Bacteria; phylum Pseudomonadota; class Gammaproteobacteria; order Xanthomonadales; family Rhodanobacteraceae; genus Fulvimonas; species Fulvimonas soli. The sequence continues at coordinate 2,414 of NZ_QGHC01000005.1, forward strand.
TGGCTTCAGCTCCTCGCCGGATGGGCGGCGGCCGCGGCGCGGCCGCGCGGCCCGTGGAAGTATTCCTGCACCCAGGCGTCGTCGGTGGCCTCCACCGCGTCGAGCGGGCCGGCCACCAGCACCTTCTTCCGCGCCAGCACGGCCACGCGGTCGCAGATGGTGTAGAGCGTGTCCAGGTCGTGGGTGACCAGGAACACGGTGAGCCCGAGCGCGTCGCGCAGGGTCAGGATGAGCCGGTCGAACGTCGCCGCGCCGATCGGGTCGAGGCCGGCGGTGGGCTCGTCCAGGAACAGGATCTCCGGGTCCAGCGCCAGCGCGCGCGCCAGCGCGGCGCGCTTGACCATGCCGCCGGACAGCTCGGACGGGTACTTGTCCGCGCTGCTCGCCGGCAGGCCGGCCAGCGCCAGCTTCACCGCGGCCAGGCGCTCGGCCTGCGCGCGGTCCAGGCCGGCGTGCTCGATCAGCGGCGTGGCCACGTTCTCGGCGATGGTCTGCGAGGAGAACAGCGCGCCGCGCTGGAACAGCACGCCGAAGCGGCGCTCGGTGCGCGAACGGCGCTCCGGCGGCAGCGCCAGCAGGTCCTCGCCGAACACGCGCACCTGGCCGGCGTTCGGGCGGCGCAGGCCGACGATGCTGCGCAGCAGGACCGACTTGCCGGTGCCCGAGCCGCCGACCACGCCGAGGATCTCGCCGCGGTACACGTCCAGGTCCAGGTCCTCGTGCACCGCCTGCGCGCCGAAGCGGTTGACCAGGCCGCGCACCTCGATCACCGCGGGCGCGGCGCCGGCGCCGGCGCGGGCGTCCGCCGCCGCGCTCACCAGTCCATCTCCATGAAGAACAGTGCCGCCAGCGCGTCGATCAGGATCACCACGAAGATCGACTGCACCACGCTGGAGGTGGTGTGCTCGCCCACCGACTGCGCGCTGCCGCCGACCTTGAAGCCCTCCAGGCAGCCGATCACCGCGATCAGGAAGGCGAACACCGGCGCCTTGCACAGGCCGAGCAGGAAGTGCCGCACGCCGACGTCCTGCTTGAACATGTCCAGGAACATCGCCGGCGGCACGTCCAGCGCGAGCGCGCACACCAGCATGCCGCCGGCGATGCCCGAGAGCATGGCCAGGAAGGTGAGCATCGGCAGCGACACCAGCAGCGCCAGCACGCGCGGCAGCACCAGCAGCTCCATCGGGTCCAGGCCCAGCGCGCGGATCGCGTCGATCTCCTCGTTGGCCTTCATCGAGCCGATCTGCGCGGTGAACGCGCTGGCGGTGCGGCCGGCCATCAGGATCGCGGTGAGCAGCACGCCGAACTCGCGCAGGAAGGAGAACGCCACCAGGTCCACCGTGTAGATGCTGGCGCCGAAGTCCTTCAGCACGGTGGCGCCGAGGAAGGCCACCACCGCGCCGACCATGAAGGTGAGCAGGGCCACGATCGGGATGGCGTCCATCCCGGTCTGCTCGACGTGCGCCGCCAGCGGCGTGGGGCGCCAGCGGCGCGGGCGCGGCAGCACGCGCGCCAGCGTCTGCAGGGTGAGGCCGATGAAGCCGAGCAGCAGGAGCTGCTGGCGCCACAGCGCGGCCATCGTGCGGCCGATGCGTTCCAGCAGCGCCAGCACGGCCGGGACACGCCTCGGCCGCGGCGCGGCCGTCTCCCAGCTTTCCAGCGCCTGGTCGACCAGGCGCAGCAGCGCGCGCCGGGCCGCGGGCAGGCTGCCGTCGGCGGCGGCCAGCGCGTCCAGCCGCCGTGCGCCGAGCAACCCGGCCAGCAGCGTGGCGCCGGCGGTGTCGAGCCGGCCGAGCGCGGAGAAATCCACCGCGGCCTCGACGGCCAGCGGCGCGCCGAGCGCGGCGACGGTGCGCTGAAGGGCGGGGTAGTGGGCCAGCGTCCAGTCGCCGGCGACGAGCAGGCGCGCCGGGGTCGTGGCGGTGTCGAGCCTCGCGGTTCCCTCGATGGAGTCGGCGCCCATGCGGCGATTCTAGCCACAGCGGATCGGGAAAGGGCCGCGCCGCGGCTCCGCGTGGCGGTGCATCGCGGAGGCCGTTCCGGATGCGGCCGCCGTCGCGTGGGAAGGTGACGATCGCGCGCGGCCCGCCCGGCGCGAGGCCGCCCGCACATGCCCGCCGCCACGCCGCACTGCGGCTTGGATTGCCCCGGAGCGGCGGCGATAATGCGCGCTTTCCCCAGGGCCCGCCCGCGATGACCGAGAAGACCGTACTCAACGCCACCCACCGCGCCCTCGGCGCGCGCATGGTCGACTTCGGCGGCTGGGACATGCCGATCAACTACGGCTCGCAGATCGAGGAGCACCACGCGGTGCGCCGCGACGCCGGCATGTTCGACGTCTCGCACATGACGGTGGTCGACCTGCACGGCCCGCGCACGCGCGAGTTCCTGCGCCACCTGCTGGCCAACAGCGTGGACAAGCTCAAGGCCGCCGGCAAGGCGCTGTACTCGTGCATGCTCGACGAGCAGGGCGGGGTGATCGACGACCTCATCGTGTACTTCTTCGACGAGGCGCACTTCCGCCTGGTGGTGAACGCCGCCACCCGCGCCAAGGACCTGGCCTGGATCGAAAGGCAGGCCGCGCCGTTCGGCGTGGAGGTGAAGGAGCGCCCCGACTTCGCCATGATCGCGGTGCAGGGCCCCAACGCGCGCGCCAGGGTGATCGGCCTGCTGCACGAGGCCGACCGCCCGCGCATCGAGAAGCTCGGCCGCTTCGCCGCCGCCGCCGCGCAGGGCCCGCACGGCATGCCGCTGTTCGTGGCGCGCACCGGCTACACCGGCGAGGACGGCTTCGAGATCGTCGTGCCGAACGAGCACGCGGTGGCGCTGTGGGAGGCGCTGGCCGCCGCGGGCGTCGCGCCGTGCGGGCTGGGCGCGCGCGACACGCTGCGCCTGGAGGCGGGCATGAACCTCTACGGCCAGGACATGGACGAGTCGGTCTCGCCGTGGGAGGCGGGGCTGGGCTGGACCATCGCGCTGGACGAGGGCCGCGACTTCATCGGCCGCAGGGCGCTGGAGGCGCAGCGGGCCGCCGGCGTGCCGCGCGTGATGGTGGGCCTGGTGCTGGACGAGAAGGGCGTGCTGCGCCACGGCCAGAAGGTGCTCACCGCCAACGGCGAGGGCGAGGTCCTCTCCGGCAGCTTCGCGCCCACGCTCGGCAAGGCGGTGGCGTTCGCGCGCATCCCCGCCGGCGAGCCGGGCCAGGTGCGGGTCGACATCCGCGGCCGCGAGGTGCCGGTGCGCGTGGTGAAGTACCCGTTCGTGCGCGACGGCAAGCCCTGCGAGGGCATCTGAGGCCGTGCCGCGCGCGGCCGGTATTGCGACGCGGAGGCTGCGGTTAGAATCGCCGCATCCGCCCCAACCCGAACCCAACTGGACCCGACCATGAGCGAGATCCCCGGCGACCTGAAGTTCCTCAAATCCCACGAGTGGGCCCGCGTCGAAGACGACGGCATCGTCCGCGTGGGCATCTCCGACCACGCCCAGGGCCAGCTCGGCGACCTGGTCTACGTGGAGCTGCCGGAAGTCGGCGCGGCCGTGCAGGCCGGCCACGGCGTCGCCGTGGTGGAGTCGGTGAAGGCCGCCTCCGACATCTACTCGCCGGTGTCCGGCGAGGTGGTGGAGGTCAACGAGGCGCTGGCCGACAAGCCGGAGATCATCAACGAGGACGCCTTCGGCGAAGGCTGGATCTTCGCCGTGCGCATCAGCGACCGCGGCGAGCTCGACGAGCTGCTCGACGCCGACGCCTACGCGGAGCTGATCGAGAACGAAGACCACTGACGCGCGCCCGCCGATGCGTCCCGTCCGACGGCCGCGCGAGCGGCCGTCGGCGCATCGGGGCAACGGCGGCGGCGAGGGCGATGCGGTCCGGCGACCGCGGCGGCGGCGCCCGTCGGGCCCGGTTCGCGGCGACCGGACGCCGCCGCGGATGGCGGTCGAGAGGTGGCATCGGTCGCCCGCCATTCATCTCGCGCGAAGCCCCGGACGAGCCGCTTTCCCGCGCCGTCCGCCCGCATGCGTGCGCGGGCGCGCGATGCGGCCGCGCACGCCGCGGATCGGCTGGAAACCCTTGTTTCATGCGGTTTCCGGCGCGTCGTTGCATTTTCACTGGTTTATCGAATGGACGTCTGGACGTCCATTCGATAATGCCTCCGATGGTGCCGGAGACCTTGCGCGGCGGGGGTTTGGAGCTTTGCGGGGGAGGCTGGATTCGGTTATTCGGCCGGTTAAAATCAATTGACACTGGAAATCTTCAGGAATAGCTTTCGCAACGAATCACGGGGAACAGGCGTCATGTCGGCAACCAAATACATCGAGCCGTATGTCGAGCATGGAGAAAAGGCCAATGCGGTACGCAAGATCACGGTCTCCATTCCGCTGCATGTGCTTCGACTGCTGTCCGATGAGCGCACGCGCCGTCAGGTGAACAATCTCCGGCACGCCACCAACAGCGATTTGCTGGTGGAGGCGTTCCTTCACGCTTTTACTGGGCAACCACTGCCAACTGATGAGGAGCTGAGACGAACTATGGCCACTGCCAAGAAAGCTGCAAAGAAACCCGCCGCCAAGAAGGCCGCGAAGAAGACCGCTGTGAAGAAGGCTGCCGCGAAGAAGCCGGTCGCCAAGAAGCCGGCCGCCAAGAAGGCTGCCGTGAAGAAGGTCGCCAAGAAGGCTGCTGCGAAGAAGCCGGCTGCCGCCAAGAAGGCCGCCGTGAAGAAGGTCGCCGTGAAGAAGGTCGCGGCGAAGAAGGCTGCTCCCGCCAAGGTGGCCAAGGCCACCAAGGCCGCCAAGAAGTAAGACCACAACAACAAGCCGTACCGATTTCTCTCCCCGCGGTGCCCAGCGCGGGGAGACGCTTCGAAAGAGCGACTCGTCCCGGCCCCGGCCGGGACGCTTCGTTTCAGGGGGAACGAAAGCCGCCGCGCCGCCCGCCGGACGGCCGCCTAGCCCAACGCCGTCTCCGGCGCCGTGAAACCCTCCGCGATTTGCCGTGCTGCCGCATTGCGGTTACCTTTCGCACATCCGCGCCGCGGCGGCCTGAGGGGGACGCCGCTCCTGGATCCACAGGGGGAAAAAGCGCGGGTATCTGGTTGCCACTCAGCGAGAGACCATGGATACCCGAAACCTTGATGCGCGCTCAGGGGCGCGCGGGGCCGTCCGCCCCATGCTGTTCGCCATTCTTGGCGTGTTCGCCGTCCTGGCCGTGGCGGCCTGGTTCCTGATCATCCAGCCGCACGAGGAACTGCTGCTGCAGGAGGCCGGCGGCCACCCGTCGACGCCGGTGGCCAGCAGCCAGACCGCGGCCGCGCCGCCGCCGGCCAACGTCGAGGCGATGGACCTCAACCAGCTGCTCGCCGAGGCGCGCAGGGCGATGAACGAGCAGCGCTACCTGTCGCCGGCGGGCAACAACGCCTTCGAGTTCTACCTGAAGGCGCTGCAGAAGCAGCCGGGCAACTCGGTGGCCACCGACGCGCTGCGCGAGACCTTCCCGTTCGCTGCCAGCGCCGCCGAGCAGGCGATCAACGGCCGCGACTTCAACGAGGCGCAGCGCGAGATCGACCTGCTGGCCAAGGCCGACCCGGCCAACTACACGCTGACCATCCTGCGTTCCAAGCTCGACGCCCAGCGCAAGCTGCTCGACAAGGAGCAGCAGGACGCGCTGGAGCAGCAGAAGCAGCAGCAGCTGGCGGCGCAGAAGGCGGCCGAGGAGAAGGCCGCGGCGGAACAGCTGGCGGCGCAGCAGAAGGCGGCGCAGCAGGCCGAGGCGCAGAAGGCGGAGCAGGCGCGCCTGGCGCAGCAGCAGCAGCGCCAGGCGGAACAGCCGGTGCAGGCGGCCCAGGCGCCGGCCGCGGCGCCGAGCAGCACCGAGGCGGTGCTGATCAAGTACGTGCCGGCGCGCTACCCGACGCAGGCGCGCCGGGCGAACCAGGAAGGCTGGGTGGACGTGGAGTACGACGTCGACGCCGCCGGCAACGTCACCGACGTGCGGGTGACCGGCTCGCAGCCGCGCCACGTGTTCGAGCGCGAGGCCAGCGACGCGGTGCGCCGCTGGAAGTTCAAGCCGGCCATGCGCGACGGCGTGCCGGTGGCGAGCCAGGGCCACCGGCACATCGAGTTCAAGCTGCAGCAGTAGGCCCTCGCGGCATGCGAAACGACAAAGGGGCGGCCCGGGCCGCCCCTTTGTCTTCCGGTCGCCGCGGGGCGCGCCGGCCGCTAGGAGGCGTGCCGCCGCTTCTTCTTCGCCGGCTGGCGGATCTTCTTCGCGGGGCGCTTGCTCTTGCGCACGGGCGCCGCGGCGGCCGCGGGGGCGTCGCCCTCCACCCCGGCCCAGTCCACGTGCGGCAGGCCGAGCAGGCTGTCGAACACCATCGGCATCAGGCCCGAGGGCACCGGCCCGGCGGAGTTCCACATCGTCACCACGCCGGCGTGGTACCTGGGGAAGAAGCCGATCATGGTGCGGTAGCCCTCCACCGCGCCGGCGTGGAAGACCAGCGTCTCGCCGCCGTACTCGAACACGCGCCAGCCCAGCGCGTAGTGCGCGGCGGTGAGGCGCGCGCGGCGCCAGGGCGTGGAGTGCAGCTCCACCGGGGTGGGCACGCCCGGCGCGTGCAGGGTCCTGAGCATGGCCGGGGTGAGCACGTCGGGGCGGCCGCCCATCTGCGCGATCAGCCACTGCTCCATGTCGTGCAGGCTGGCGTTGACGCCGGCGGCCGGCGCCACGCGGTAGTAGTTCTCCTTCGGCTCGAACGGCACCCAGCTGTGCCCGTACGGGCGGTGCGGGCGCGCCCAGCTCCTGCTCGACTCCAGCGCGTCGCGGCCGTAGCTGGCCGTCTTCATGCCCAGCGGGTAGAAGATGCGCTTGTCCACCTCGCGGTAGAAGAAGTCGCCGGTCATCGCGTACACCACGTCGCCGATCAGGCTGAAGGCGACGTTCTGGTAGCCGTAGCAGCGGCCCACGCCGCAGGCCAGGTCCACCTCGTCGAGCTTGCGCACCAGCTCCTCGTAGGGGATGTCGTCCTCCAGCATGTTGTCGTAGGTGTTGCGCGGCAGCCCCAGGCGCTGGCCGAGGATGTCGGCCACGGTGGCCTGCTCGGTGTCCGGCACGCTCTTGAGCTTGAAGAACGGCAGCACGTTGACCAGGTGCGTGTCCCAGCTCAGCTTGCCGTCGGCGACCAGGATCGCGGTCAGCCCGGTGGCGAAGGCCTTGGACAGCGAGGCCAGGCGGAACACCGTGTCGGGGGTGACCTTCTCGCCGCTGCTGGCGTTGGCGTAGCCCAGGGTGTGCTCGAACACCACCTTGTCGTTCACCACCACCGCGGTGGCGAGGCCGGCGACGGCGTGGCGCTGGTCGAGGCGGTCCAGCCACTGGCGGTAGGCGGCCAGCGTCTCCTGCACGCGCTGGGGCGGCAGGGCCGTGCCGGCGGCGGCGCCGGCGGCGGGTGGGGCGGCGGCGGGACCGGCGGCATGCAGGGGGGCGGCGAGGCCGAGCAGGCCGGCGATCAGCAGGGAAAGCTTGGAAAACGACATGAGACTCGGACGTGGCTCCGGCGTGCGCGCACGCCTGGGGACGAAGACAGCGGAGCTTGCTCCGGCGATTTCCCGATTGTGTGGCACTCGGGAGCGGGCGACAACCGCCGCGCGGCCGCCGGCTACCGGAGGACCGCGCCGCGGCGCGAACGTTCCCCGCCGTCCTCCCCGTCCAGCAGCCAGGCGCTGGCCCGCTCGGCGATCATGATCGTCGGGGCGTTGGTGTTGCCGCCGGGCAGCGTCGGCATCACCGAGGCGTCCACCACGCGCAGGCCCCCGACGCCGCGCACGCGCAGCCGCGCGTCCACCACCGCGTCCGCGCCGCGCCCCATGCGGCAGGTGCCGACCGGGTGGTAGATGGTCTCGGCCTTGCGGCGGATGAAGGCGGCGCGGGCCGCGTCGTCGGCCGGCTCGCGCTCGGGCAGCACCGGCGCGCCGCGGTAGGCGTCGAACGCGCGCTGGGCGAGGATCTCGCGCGAGAGCCGGAGCGCCTCGACCATCCGCGCGAGGTCGTGGCCCTGCGGGTCGGAGAGGTAGTTGGCGTGGATCGCCGGCGGCTGCGCCGGATCGGCCGAGCGCAGCAGGATGCGCCCGCGGCTGCGCGGGCGCAGGTAGCAGGCGTGCAGGGTGTAGCCGATGCCGGGCAGGCGGTGGCGGCCGTGGTCGTCCAGCAGCGCCGGCACGAAGTGGAACTGGATGTCGCAGCGCGCGTCCTCCGCCAGCGCGCTGCGCACGAAGCCGCCGGACTCGGCCACGTTGGAGCTGCCCGGCCCGTCGCGGTGGCGCAGCCAGCGCCAGCCCGCCGCCAGCTCGTTGAGGCGGTCGTAGGTGACCGCGCGCCGGCTGCCGACCAGGGTGCAGATGTCCAGGTGGTCCTGCAGGTTGCCACCCACGCCGGGCAGGTCGGCGGCGACGGCGATGCCGTGCGCGCGCAGGTGGTCGGCCGGGCCGACGCCGGAGAGCATCAGCAGCTGCGGCGAGTTGATCGCGCCGCCGGCCAGGATCACCTCGCCGGTTTCCGCGCGCCGCACGCGCCCGCGATGGCGGAAGGCGACGCCGTGCGCGCGGCCGCGCCCGACCAGCACGCGCTCGGCGCGCGCGCCGGTGAGCACGGTGAGGTTGCCGCGGCCGCGCGCCGGCCCGAGGAAGGCGGTGGCGGCCGAGCAGCGCGCGCCGTCGCGCTGGGTCACCTGGTAGAAGCCGAAGCCGGCCTGCGTCGGCCCGTTGAAGTCGTCGTTGCGGCCGAAGCCCGCCTCGACGCCCGCCTCGACCAGCGCGGCGGACAGTTCGTTGCGGTGGCGCAGGTCCGAGACGCTCAAGGGGCCGCCGACGCCGTGCAGCGGCGAGGCGCCGCGCGCGTTGTCCTCGCTGCGCAGGAAGAACGGCAGCACCCGTTCCCACGACCAGCTCGCGTCGCCCGCGGCCGCGGCCCACTCGTCGTAGTCGGCCGGCGCGCCGCGCACGTAGCACATCGCGTTGATCGAGCTGGAGCCGCCCAGCGTGCGGCCGCGCGGCCACCACAGGCGGCGGCCGAGCAGGGCGGGCTCCGGCTCGGTCGCGTAGTTCCAGTTGAGCCGGCGGTTGTTGGCCAGCCGGGCGATGCCGGCGGGCATGTGGATCAGCGGGTTCCAGTCGCGCGGCCCCGCCTCCAGCAGCAGCACCCGCGTGGCCGGGTCCGCGCTCAGCCGGTTGGCCAGCACGCAGCCGGCCGAGCCGGCGCCGACGATGACGTAGTCGAATTCCACTGCCGTTCCCCCTTCGCGCCGGCCGCCGGCGGATCGCATGCTAGTCTCTGCCGAGGCCCCGCTGGACGTCCCCGGTGAAACCCACTCCCTCCGCCGCAGCGAACGAAGGTTTCGCCTCGATCCTGTCGGCCCTGGCCTTCTTCTTCGTGATGACGGCCTATTACATCATCCGGCCGGTGCGCGACCAGCTGAGCGGCGCGGTGGGCTCGCAGTCGCTGCCGCTGTTCTACGCCACCGTGTTCGCGGTGATGCTGGCGCTGACCCCGGCGTTCGGCGCGCTGGTCTCGCGCTTCCCGCGCAAGCGGCTGCTCGGCTGGAGCTACAGCTTCTTCATCGCCTGCCTGCTCGCCTTCGTGCCCGCCTTCGTGGCGCAGGACCGCATCGGCGCGCGCGAGCTGGGCGTGGTGTTCTACGTCTGGGTCAGCGTGTTCAACCTGTTCGTGGTGTCGCTGTTCTGGAGCTTCATGGCCGACATCTTCGACAGCCTGCAGGCGCGGCGGGCGTTCCCGCTGATCGCGCTGGGTGGCATGGCCGGGGCGATCTTCGGGCCGTTGGTGACCAAGCTGCTGGTGCGGCTGATCGGCGTGGCGCCGCTGCTGGCGGCGTCGGCGGCCGCGCTGGCGGCCGCGCTGCTGCTGCTGCTGTCGCTGTCGGAGCGGCGCGACGGCTCGCGGCGGATGCGCGGCGACGAGGTGATCGGCGGCTCGCTGTGGGCCGGCGTGCGCGAGCTGTGGACGCGCCCGTTCCTGCGCTACATGGCGATCCTGATGGTGGTGGGCGACGGCATCGGCACGCTGACCTACGCGCTGCTGGCCGACTACACCAAGGCGCACTTCCCCGACCGCGTGGCGCGCACCGACTTCTACAACGACCTGGACCTGGCCACCAACCTGCTCGGCGCGCTGCTGCAGCTCACCCTCACGCGCTGGCTGCTGGTGCGCCGCGGTGCCGGCTGGGGGCTGGTGGTGCCGGCGCTGGTCAACGTGGCGCTGCTGGCGGTCGCGGCGGCGGTCGGCGTGGGCCCGGTCAGCGTGTTCGGCTTCGCCGTGCCGATGCTGGGCGTGCTGATGGTCGGCTCGCGCGGCTTCGCCTACGGCATGACCAAGCCCGCCGCGGACGCGCTCTACACGCGGGTGCCGCGGGAGACCCGCTACAAGGGCAAGAACTTCGTCGAGACCGCGATCTGGCGCTTCGGCGACGTGCTGGTCACCAGCGGCGTCAACCTGCTCGGCGCGGCCGGCGTGGCCGCCGGCGGCATGGCGGCGATCGGCGTGGGCGTGTCGGCGCTGGGCGCCTGGGTGGCGCGCCGCGCCGCGCATTCGCCCGACCTGCAGCCGGAGGCGCCGCCGGCCGCGGCGCCGCTGGCCTCGCGCTGAGGCGGCGCTCAGCTGGTGATGTAGCGCTGCAGCAGGTCGATCTGCTCGGCCTGCGCGTCGATCACCGCCTTGACCAGGTCGCCGATCGAGATCACCCCGACCACGCGCTCGCCGTCCAGCACCGGCAGGTGGCGGATGCGGCTGTCGGTGCACAGGCGCATGCAGTCGAACACGTCGGTGTCCGGCGACACGGTGAGCGGCGGGCTGCTCATGATCTCGGCCACCGCCGTCTGCGCCGAGGAGCGGCCCTGCAGGATCACCTTGCGCGCGTAGTCGCGCTCGGACACGATGCCGACCAGCTCCTCGCCGCGCATCACCAGCAGCGCGCCGACGCGCTTCTCGGCCATGTGCTTGATCGCCTCCAGCACCGGCGCATCGGGCGCGATGGCGTAGACCTCGCTGCCCTTGGTTTCCAGCAGATGCCTGACCTGACGCATGGCTTGCTTGCCTCCGCTCGGCGCGGCCGCGGGCGGGCCGCCGCCGCAGTCTAGCGCCGCCGCGGCGCGGCAGCGTAGCGGGGGCGTGAAGCGCGCCCTTCAGCGCGGCAGGCGGGCCTCCTCGACGAAGTACAGCGGGCGCCGCTTGCTCTCGGCGTAGTTGCGGCCCAGGTACTCGCCGATCACGCCCAGCGCCAGCAGCTGCACGCCGCCCAGGAACAGGATCACCAGCATCAGCGTGGGGTAGCCGCGCACCGGGTCGCCGTAGAGCAGCGCCTTGCCCAGCACCCACAGCCCGTACAGGAAGGCCAGCAGCGAGGAGCCCAGGCCGACCCAGGTGGCGAGCCTGAGCGGCGCGGTGGAGAACGAGGTGATGCCCTCGATCGCCAGCTGGGTCAGCCGCCAGTAGTTCCACTTGCTGCGCCCGGCCTGGCGCGGCTCGCGCAGGTAGCGCACCGCGGTCTGCCGGTAGCCGATCCAGGCGAACAGGCCCTTCATGAAGCGCTGGCGCTCGCGCAGCTGCGCCAGCGCGTCGAGCGCGCGGCGCGAGAGCAGGCGGAAGTCGCCGGTGTCGCGCGGCACGGCGGTGTCGGACAGCTTCTCCATGGCGCGGTAGAACGCCGCCGCGGTGAGGCGCTTGAACACGCCCTCGCCGGCGCGCGCGCTGCGCGTGGCGTACACCACGTCGTAGCCGGCGCGCCATTGCGCGACCAGTTCGGGGATCAGCTCGGGCGGGTCCTGCAGGTCGGCGTCGATCACCACCGCGGCGCCCTCGCGCACGTGGTCCAGCCCGGCGGTGAGTGCGGCCTCCTTGCCGAAGTTGCGCGAGAGCCGGAGCGCGCCCGCGCGCGCGTCGCGCGCCAGCAGCGACCCGATCACCGCCCAGGTGGCGTCGCCGCTGCCGTCGTCCACGTAGAGCACGGCGCAGTCCAGCCCCAGGCCGTCCAGCACCGCGGCCAGGCGCGCGTGGAAGTCCTCCAGCACGGCGGCCTCGTTGTAGGCGGGGACGACGACGGTGAGCTGCGCCATGGACGGCATCCGCGGAGAATCGCCCGCATGCTAGCGGAGCGCCGTCCCCGCCGCGAGGCTTGGCCTTGCTCCCTCTCCCCTGCGGGGAGAGGGCCGGGGCGAGGGGCCACGCCCGCGTCGCCGCTCCGACCCGAAGCGCGCCTTGACGGCGAGACCAGCCATCAGCGCAATCGGACGCACGCTCGCGCACGCAATCGCAATGACGACGCGCCCGCCGTCAGCGCGGCGCCTGCTGCAGATATGCCGGCCCGCCGAGTTGCGCCATCTGCCGCTGGATCCAGTCCGCGCGCCGCTGCACGTAGGCGCTGGGGCGGTCGGCGTGCAGCCGGCGCGGGCTGGGCAGCACCGCGGCCAGCCGCGCCGCCTGCGCCGGTCCCAGCCGGGACGGCGGCGCGTGGAAGTACGCCTCGCTGGCCGCGCCCACGCCGTAGACGCCGTCGCCCAGCTCGGCGACGTTCATGTAGACCTCGAGGATGCGCCGCTTCGGCCAGGTCAGCTCGATCAGCACGGTGAAGTACGCCTCCAGTCCCTTGCGCACGAAGCTGCGCCCGTTCCACAGGAACAGGTTCTTGGCGGTCTGCTGGCTGATCGTGCTGGCCCCGCGCAGGCGCCTGCCCTCGTCGGCGGCGTCCACGGCGTCCTGGATCGCGTCGAAGTCGAAGCCGTGGTGGAACGGGAACTTCTGGTCCTCGCCGGCCACCATCGCCAGCGGCACCCAGGGCGAGACGTCCGACCACGGCACCCAGCGGTGGCGCAGCGCGAAGCCGTGCTCGCCGCGCAGCAGCGCGCCGAGCCGGCGCTCCATCATCACCGCGGAGGTCCACGGCGGCACGAAGCGCAGCGCCAGCACCACCAGCCACGACAGCACCAGCCAGGACACGGCCAGCACGGCGAGCGAGCGCGGCAGGCGGCGGAGCAGGGCGCGGAGCGTCGGCGGCATGGCGGCTCGGGTCGGGAATCGGCGGCAGTATAAGGGCCTGTTCAAAATCTTCCGGGGGAAAGGCGTCGGAAAGGCCGGCGGGATGAAGCGCAGGCGGCTGGGGAGGCGGCGCCCGGCCGTTGGCGGTCCCGCGTCGGGTCGATCGTGGCCGGAGGCCGCTCCCCCCAAGGCTTGCGCGGCTCCTGCGGGAGCGGCCTCCGGCCGCGATGCCCCGACCATCGCGCCGCTCCCGCCATGGCTCCCGGCAGGGCAAGAGAGCCTTCCCGCGACGCCCGGCGCGGCGCGACCGGCGGCCGGCATTGTGCCGGCGTCCGCGCGCCCCCATCTGGGACGATCCGCCATGCGAGGTGAAGTCTTGGAAACCGTACTCGTCGAAGATGTGCTGCACCGCTTCCTGCTCGAGCGCGCCGGCGTGCGCGGCGTGCTGGTGCGGCTGGGCGCGGCCTGGCGCGAGGTGGCCGGCCGCGCCGCCTACCCGGCGCCGCTGCGCGGGCTGCTCGGCCAGTCGCTGGCCGCCGGCGCGCTGCTCACCGGCAACATCAAGTTCGACGGCGCGCTGTCGATCGAGCTCAAGAGCGGCGGCGCGCTGCGCCTGCTGTTCGTCGAGTGCACCGACCAGGGCCGCCTGCGCGGCCTGGCGCGCTGGGACGAGCCGCTGCCGGACCCGCTCGACCTGGCCGCGCTGCCCGGCGCGGTGATGGCGATCACCATCGGCCACGCCGAGCGCGGGCAGCGTTACCAGGGCCTGGTCGACCTGCGCCACGCCGGCCTGGCCGAATCGCTGGAAGGCTACTTCGGCCAGTCCGAGCAGCTGCCGGCGCGCCTGCTGCTGGCCGCCGACGGCGAGCACGCGGTCGGGCTGATGCTGCAGAAGCTGCCCGGCGAGGGCGGCCACGGCGCGGAGCCCGACGAGGACGGCTGGAACCGCGTGCTGCACCTCACCGCCACGTTGGGCGCGGAGGAACTGCTGGCCACCGCGCCGGAGCAGCTGCTGTACCGGCTCTACCACGAGGAATCGGTGCGCCTGTTCGGGCCGCGCCCGCTCGCCTTCGGCTGCAGCTGCACGCGCGAGCGGGTGGAAGGCATGCTGCGCGCGCTCGGCCGCGACGAGGTGGAGGCGGCGCTGGCCGCGCGCGACGGCGAGATCGAGGTGACCTGCGAGTTCTGCGCGCAGCGCTACACCTTCGACCGCATCGACGCCGAGCACCTGCTCAGCGCCAGCGCCACGGCGCAGGTGCCCGATACGACCCAGTAGGCGGCGGCCGCAAGCCCGTCCGGGCCTGCGCCGCGCCGCTCACCGCCGCTGCGGCGCAAGGCGTGGCGGGCGGACGCGGCGCGGGCAAGAGGCCGGACCGCCGGCGCCGGGAAGCCCCCGGGGCGCTCAGGACGCCGCCGCGGGCAGCCACGCGCTGGCCGGCCTCGGCTCGGCGAACAGGAAGCCCTGCCCGTAGCGGCAGCCGACCGCGAGCAGGGCCGCGCGCTGGCTCTCCTCCTCGATGCCCTCGGCGATCACCTTCATCCGCAGCGAGTCGGCCAGCACCTGGATCGCGCGCACCACCGCCACCGCCTGGTTCTCGCCCACGTGCGGCAGCTCGGTGATGAAGGAGCGGTCCACCTTCAGCGTCTCGAACGGGTACTGGTGCAGGTAGCTCAGCGAGGAGTAGCCGGTGCCGAAGTCGTCCAGCGCGATGCCCACGCCGTTGTGCTGCAGGTGCTCCAGGATGCGCTTGACCTGCGCCGGGTTGTCCAGCAGCGCGCGCTCGGTGACCTCGATGCGGATGCTGTGCGGCGGTACCTCGTGCCGGCGCAGCAGGGCGAGCAGGCGCGCGTCGAGGTCGGGCGAGCGGAAATGGCGGCCGGAGACGTTGATGCTGACGAAGCCCTCGCTGCCCACCAGCTGCGGCGTCTGCGCGAACGCCTGCTCGAAGATCTGCCAGTCGATGCTCTCCGCGCAGCCGCTTTCCTCCGCCACCACCAGGAACTCGCCGGGGGCGAGCAGGCCGCGGTCGGGATGGTTCCAGCGCAGCAGCGCCTCGTAGCCGACGATGCGGCCGTCGGCCAGCGCCACGATCGGCTGGTAGAACGGCACGAACTCGTTGCGCGCCAGCGCGCGGCGCAGGTCGCCCTCCATCTCCAGCAGCGACAGCGCCTCGCGGCGCAGGCGGTCGTCGAACAGCGCGGCGCGGTGGCGGCCCTGGTCCTTGGCGTTGTACATCGCCGCGTCGGCGTCGCGCAGCAGCTCCTCCGCGCGCTGGTAGTGCGGGCTGGGCAGGGCGATGCCGATCGAGGCGGAGGTGAAGATCTCCTTGGCGCCGAGCCGGAACGGCGCCTGCAGCTCGGTGATGATGCGCTCGGCGATCAGCGTGGCCTTGGTGAAGTCGCTGATGCCCTCCAGCAGCACCGCGAACTCGTCGCCGCCCAGGCGCGCCACCACGTCGCGGGTCTTCAGGCAGGCGCGGATGCGCCCGCCGACCTGGAACAGCAGGTCGTCGCCGATCAGGTGGCCGACCGAGTCGTTGATCACCTTGAAGCGGTCCAGGTCGATGAACAGCACCGCGAACAGCTCCTGCGGGTTGGCCTGGTAGCGCTGCAGGGCGCCCTCCAGCCGCTGCAGCAGCAGCGTGCGGTTGGGCAGGCCGGTGAGCGAGTCGTGCAGGGTCTCGTACTTGAGCCGGCGCTCCACCCGCTCGCGCTCGGCGATCTGCTCGCGCAGGTCGCGGTTGGCCAGCGCCAGCGCGCGGGTGCGCTCGGTGACGCGGCGCTCCAGGCTGGCGTAGGCCTGCTTCAGCGATTCGGCGTTGTGCTTGCGCTGCAGCGCGTTGGCGACGTGGTAGCTGACGAAGGTGAGCAGCTCCTGGTCGCGCTCGTTGTAGGTGTGCTCGGGGCTGTAGCTCTGCACCGCCAGCACGCCCATCACCCGCTCGCCCAGCAGCAGCGGCACGCCCAGCCAGCACACCGAGCGGGCGCCGAACTGGGTGATCTCGCCCAGCGCCACCAGGCGGTCGATGTCCTCCGGCCCGGCCAGCAGCGGCTTGCCGTGGCGCAGCACGTACTCGGTGGCGCCGCGGCCGTGCCGGCGCGGCGGGCGCACGCTGTCGATCTCGTCCACCGAGTAGGGAAAGGTGAGCTGCTGGGTCTCGTCGTCGAGCAGCGCGATGTAGAAGTTGCGCGCGTAGATCAGCCCGCCGATCACCCGGTGCACGGCGGCGTAGAAATTGTCCAGGCTCTCCGAGGCGCTGGCCAGCTCGGCGATGCGGAACAGCGCCGCCTGCAGCCGCTCGCCGCGCTGGCGCTGCAGCACCTGCTGGCGCAGCACGCGGTTGGCCTCGCGCAGCGCGGCGGTGCGGTCGGCCACGCGCCGCTCCAGCTCGGCGTGCGCCTGGCGGCGCTCCAGCGCGGACTGCACGTGCTGCGCGACGTAGCCCAGCAGCTCGCGGTCGTGCTGGGTGTAGTGGGTGTCCGGGCGGTAGCTCTGCATCACGATGCCGCCGACCACGCGGCCGTCGCGGTTCAGCGGCACGCCCAGCCAGTGCTCGCAGTGGGGCCCGACCAGGCGGAAGCGGCCGCGCAGCTGCTGCGCCAGCTCGTCGATCGAGCCCATCAGCGGCTGCCCGCCCTTGAGCAGGTTCCAGGTCAGGCTGTGTTCGATCTCCTGCAGCGGGGTGCTCTCGTCGGGCGAGGGCGGGTCGGTGTCGACGGTGTCGACGTAGTAGGGGAAGCGCACCGTGTCGGTCGCCTCGTCGTACAGCACGATGTAGAAGTTCTCCGCGTACATCAGGCTGCCGACGATGGTGTGTAGCGAGCGCATCATCTCGGTCATGTCGTGCTCGGCGCCGGCCTGCTCGGCGATGGCGTAGAGCGCGCGCTGCAGGCGCTCGGCCAGCGCCAGGCGGGAGATCGCCTCGTACAGCCGGGTGGTCTCCGACTGCTGGCGCAGGCGCACCGTGCCCAGCCGGCCGAACCAGGCCAGCAGGTCGAGCGTGGCCTCGTCCGGCTCGTCGGCCGTCAGCTGCAGGGAGAGCGTGCGCAGGCCCTGCGGGTCCTCGGCCAGGTCGATGCAGGGCGTCCGCTCGTCGCCCCCGTCCTCGGGCAGCCGCCAGACCATGCGGCCGGCGACCCCGCATTCGGCCACCACGGTCTCGAAGATCTCCATCACGCTGGCCGCATCGGGGGCGGCAAACAGCTGTTCGACCGCGTCGCGCAGCAGCAGCCCGAGCTCCGGGTCCGCGGGGGCGGGCCGGACGAGGCGGGGCGGTGGCGCGGGCTGGCTCGGCAAGACGGGTTCCCCCCAGGAGACTGGCCATGACTATAGCCTGCCGGGGGTGCCGGGCGGCAGGAACCGGAAGGGCCTGCGGCCGGTCCAAGGCGCGTGGAAACTGTGGCCCGGGTCACCCCCGGGAGCGTATCGCAGGGTGTTAGTTTAAAGTAAAATGGAGTAGAATCCCTTCGGCCTGCCCCTCACCAGAGGGTTGAGGGGCGGGTCGGGAACTGTCCGGGGGTCCAGCGCACATCATGCGTCGTCATTGGCTGCCATTGCTGACTTTGCTCATGCCGCTCGCCGCGGCAGGGCAGTCGCTGGACGGCGATACGCACGCGCTGGCCCGGCAGCTGCTGCAGCGCGCGCCCGACCAGACGGCCGAGGTGAGCCCGGGCGTGGTGGTGCCGCTGTGGCGCGGCAGCGACGGCCGCATGCTGGCGCTGAAGGCCGACCAGCGCGCCTCCGGCGACGCCGCGCAGCGCGGCCGCGACCCGCTCTCCTTCAGCGTGGTCGACGCCACCGGCATGGTGAGCACCGGCCTGCAGTACGGCGTGGACCCGCACCTGCAGCTGCACGCCGACGTCGGCCAGCGCAACTGGCTGAGCCAGCCGCTCACCGTCTACAGCGGCGACGTGGGCGCCACCTACAACGCGGGCCGCTACAGCATGGGCCTGAGCGTGAGCGCCACCGACACGCCGCACCCGCCGGCGCTGCCGCGCGTGCTGCCGGGCGCCGCGCCGGGCGTGGGCGGCCTGCCGGATTTCGACGGCAGCACCCACCTCAACGCGCAGGGCCGCGTGGCGCTGGACGCCAAGAGCGGCATCGACCTGGGCGCCAGCGTCGGCCGCATCAAGCTGCTGCCCGGCAACCTGCTCGGCGTCGGCTCGCTGGACCAGAAGGCGCTGAGCTTCGGCGTCGACCGCGGCCCGCTGAGCGGCGCGATCGTCGGCCGCACGCTGCGCCCGAGCATCCCCGGCGCGCTGAACGCGGACCGCCACTGGAACAGCATCGACCTGGGCGTGACCGTGCGCCTGCCGTGGCAGGGCGAGCTGAGCATCGGCGCGCAGAACCTGTGGTCCTCCGGCGGCCCGATCAACACGCCGGTGGGCCCGGAGCCGGACCAGTCGCGCACGCCCTACGTGCAGTACCACCAGGATCTCTGAGCGCCTGTTCCAGACCCTCCCTGGAAGAACGGCGGGAAGGCCGGCGGGATGAGGCGCGGGCCGGCGTGCAGGCAGCGCTCGCCGTTCTTCCGCCGCCTCCCGTGCTTCTACGGCCAGGCAAAGCCGTGCCCGACCGCCCGGTACTGCGACGTGGCATAGACGGCGGCATCGGGGCCGCTGGCGGCCCTGCGTCGGGCTGATCGCGGCCGGAGGCCGCTCCCACAGCGGCCTCCGGCCGCGATGCCCGGACACCTCGCCCGCTCCCACCATGCCGTTGCGGCCCATCGCGCCGGCGCATTGGACTCGCGCGCGGTGGTCGCCGCAGCCGCGCAAGAAAAACGCCGTCGCCCGCGCGACGGCGTTTCCGTTTGCGCCGGGCGGGACGCTCAGTCCTGCCGGCGGATGCGCAGGTCGCCGCTGAAGGTCTCGATGTGGATGCGGCCCTGGCCGCCGTCCACGGTGGCGTCGAGCTCGCTGCCCGGGCCGTGCTCGCTGTGGTTGGCGCTGCCGAAGTCGCTGCGCAGGTCGCCGCTGAAGCTGCTGGCGTGGATCCGCGCCGAGACGTTCGCCGGCAGGGCGAGCTGCACGTCGCCGCTCATGCTGTCGATGTCCATGCTGCCGCCGGGTGCCGGCCCGCCGGCGAGCTGCGTGTCGCCGGACACCGTGCTCATGCTGAACTTGCGCCACGGGCCGCCGGCGGCCTGGATGCGGCCGGAGACCGTCTGCAACTCGGCCTCGCCGCCCAGCGACGGGGCCAGGATGTCGCCGCTCACCGTCTCCAGGTCGGCCCGCTCGGCGTGGCCGGCCAGCTCCACCGTGCCGCTCACGCTGTTCACGCTGAGCGAGGGCGTGCGCGCGTTGACGCGGGCCTTGCCGCTGACGGTATTGATCTCGATGCGCCCGCCGTCCATGCCGTCGACGTCCAGCGGCGCGCTGACCACGTCGATGTCCAGCGACGCGCCCCTGGGCACGCGCACCTCCAGCGTGCTCGGCCCCATGGCGCTGTCGCTGCCCCAGCCGAACCAGCCGGACTTGCCCTGCGCCTCCACCTTGATGGAAAGGCTGCTGTCGCCGCCGGTGATCTCCAGCGGCTTGGCGCCGTCGCCGAGCCGGCCGGTGACCCGCACCTCGTTGCGGTCCCAGCCGGTGACGCTGACCGAGCCCTTGATGTTGCCGATCGAGACGCGCGCGTCGGGCGTGGCGGCGTGGCGCAGGTCGATCGGCGTGTCGGCCAGCGCCTGGCCGGCGCACAGGCACAGCAGCAGCGGAAGGTAGCGGGTGGTGGTATTCATGCGGATTCCCCGTGGGTCAGCCCGCCTGGTCGAGATGACGCAGGCGCGACTGTTGTTGTTCGGTGCGCTCGAGCAGGCGCTGCAGCGCGGTCGAGTCGGGCGCCTGGCGCATCGCCTGGCGCAGTTCCAGGCGGGCGGCGTCCAGCTCGATCGCGGCGCCGGCCAGGCGCGGGTCGCTCGGCTTCCACGCCGCGCGCGCGGCCGGCGCCATCATCGTGGCGAGGCCCGGCTCCGCCGCCCGGCGCGACTGCAGCAGGCCGAAGCCCACCGACAGCAGGCTCAGGGCCGCGACGGCCGCCGCGGCCAGCCATTGCGGGGCGCGCGAGGCCGCGCGCGCGGCGGGTGCGTCGAGGCCGCCCAGCGTGGCCTCGATGTCCGGCCACAGGTCGCGTCGCGGTGCGACCGGCCGGCGCAGGTCGCGCAGCTGGCGGCGCCATTCGAATTCGTTCATGACGATGCTCCCAAGACTTTGCGCAGCAGGCCGCGCGCGCGGTGCAGCTGCGCCTTCGACGTGCCGACCGCCATGTCCAGCTCCGCGCCGATCTCCTCGTGCCGCCAGCCCTCGATGTCGTGCAGCACCAGCACGGCGCGCGCGCGGGCGGGCAGGCGGGCGATCGCCCGTTCCAGCTCCTCGCGCTCGGCCGCGCAGAACGGCGTCTCGCCATGCTCCGGCAGCAGTTCCTCGTCCGTGAAGCCGACCGGGCTGGCACCGCGCGCGCGGATGTCCATCAGCGCCACGTTCACCGCCAGGCGGTACAGCCAGGTGCCGAACGCGCTCTCGTGGCGGAACTCGCCGAGCTTCTGCCAGGCGCGCACGAAGGCATCCTGGGTCAGGTCCTCCGCGCGCGCATGGTCGTAGCCGGCCAGGCGCAGCACGGCGCCGTAGATGCGGTCCGCGTGGCGCCGGTACAGCCGCTGGAACGCCTGCCGGTCCCCCGCCGCCGCGGCGCGCGCGTCATCCGCATCGGGCGACAACGCAACGGTGGGCGTCGGCATGGGGCTTCCGGTGGCGAGGCAGGCGGCTTCCATCTTGCCAGCTTGGATGCGGGGGCGGGGAGGAGCGTTTAAAGGCGCGGCGTGGCGGATGGTGCCGCGGTGCGTGGCGAGCAAATGTGAGGGCGAGGCCGTGGCTTGCGGATGGGGTGATCGCACAACGATGAACCCGCCGTGCTCCCGGCTTGCTTCGAGGATGTGCGGGTGCCGGGTCGGGCGCTGGCGCTTCGCCGGGGGAGCGTGCGGCGGCATGGCCCCTCACCCCGGCCCTCTCCCCGCAGGGGAGAGGGAGTGGCGGCGGCGGTGTGGGTCAGGCGCGGGCGGCGAGCGGTTCGTCGTCGGCCAGCGCGGCGGCGACGCGCCGCCGTTCCGCGCGCAGGCGCGCGGGCAGGCGCGGGGCGAAGCTCTCCAGGTAGTCGCCGATCGCGTCGAGCTCGGCCTGCCAGCCGGGCACGTCCACGGCCAGCAGTTCCTCCAGCGCGCCCGGCGCCAGCGCCAGGCCGTCCACGCGCAGCTCGCCCGGCTCCGGCAGGATGCCGACGGGCGTCTCCACGCCGCGTGCGCGGCCCTCGACGCGGGCGATCATCCATTCCAGCACGCGCAGGTTGTCGCCGAAGCCCGGCCACAGGAACCGGCCGTCCGCGCCCTTGCGGAACCAGTTGACGTGGAAGACCTTCGGCAGCTTCGCGCCGGGCCGGTCGAACGACAGCCAGTGCGTGAAATAGTCGCCGTAGTGGTAGCCGCAGAACGGCTTCATCGCCATCGGGTCGCGGCGCAGCACGCCGACCGCGCCGGTGGCCGCGGCGGTGGTCTCCGAGCCCATCGTGGCGCCCATCAGCACGCCGTGCGCCCAGTCGCGCGCCTCCATCACCAGCGGCAGCAGCGAGGGGCGGCGGCCGCCGAACACGATGGCGCTGATCGGCACGCCCTGCGCGTCTTCCGCCCGCGGCGACCAGGTGGGGCACTGCCTCGCGCTCACCGTGAAGCGCGAGTTGGGATGTGCCGCGGGACCGTTGGCCGGGTCGTAGGGGCGGCCCTGCCAGTCGACGGCCGGCGTGCCGGGCAGGCCCTCCCACCACGGCTGGTTGTCCGCGGTGAGGGCGACGTTGGTGAAGATGGTGTCGCGCGCGATCGACTTCAGCGCGTTGGAGTTGGTGGCGGTGCTGGTGCCCGGCGCCACGCCGAAGAAGCCGGCCTCCGGGTTGATCGCGTACAGCCGGCCGTCCGCGCCGGGGCGCATCCAGCAGATGTCGTCGCCCACCGTCCACACCTTCCAGCCGTCGCGGCGGTAGCCCTCGGGCGGGATCAGCATGGCCAGGTTGGTCTTGCCGCAGGCCGAGGGGAAGGCGGCGGCGACGTAGTGCGTCCGGCCCTGCGGGTTCTCGATGCCGACGATCAGCATGTGCTCGGCCAGCCAGCCTTCCGTCCTCGCCTGCCAGCTGGCGATGCGCAGCGCGTGGCACTTCTTGCCGAGCAGTGCGTTGCCGCCGTAGCCGGAGCCGTAGGACTTGATCGCCAGCTCCTCCGGGAAGTGCATGATGAAGCGGCGCTCCGGGTCGAGCTCGCCGGTGGAGTGCAGGCCCCTCACGAACGCGCCCTCGCGCTCGATGCGCGCCAGCGCGGCGGCGCCCATGCGGGTCATGATGCGCATGTTGGCCACCACGTAGGGGCTGTCGGTGATCTCCACGCCGCAGCGCGACAGCGGCGAGTCGATCGGGCCCATGCAGTACGGGATCACGTACAGGGTGCGGCCTTCCATGCAGCCGTCGAACAGCGCGTCGATCTTCGCGTGCGCCTCGGCCGGGGCCATCCAGTGGTTGTTCGGGCCGGCGTTCTCGCGGTCGGTCGTGCAGACGAAGGTGAGGTGCTCGACGCGCGCCACGTCGGAAGGGTGGGAGCGGTGCAGGTAGCAGCCGGGGTGGGTGTCCTGGTTCAGCTCGATCAGGTCGCCGGTGGCCAGCATCTGCTGCACCAGCGCCCGGTATTCGGCGTCCGAGCCGTCGCACCAGTGGACCCGGGCCGGCCGGGTCAGGGCCGCCACCTCGTCCACCCAGCGCGTAAGCGTTTCCAGCTTGCTAGCCATCGCGTTCCTCTAAGGTCTTAGGGAAAAAAGGAATATGCACGCTAGTTTACGTCAACTGGTATGGCAAGGCGCGGCGCAGCACGGGGAAGGCGGCGGTGCGTTCCGCGCCGTGCCGAGGCCGCGTTCGCCTTGTCCGGCCGTGGTTCCGGCGCGGGCCGGACGGGCGCGTGGCGCGAAGGCCGCCGGCGTAGCGGACGACCCGCCAGGGGGCGCGGCGGTCGTCCAGTGATGGCTTGAATGGGGCGGGTCGCTACCGGAACCCGGCCTGCGCCGGGATGGCGGCGGGAGCCATGGCGCCAGCCGGGCAGCCCTGCGTCGCAGCGCATCGAGCCTGTCCCCCGGCAGCCGTGGGTGCAGGCCGGAACCCCGATCCTCTGCGGCAAGCGGGGAGCAAGCGTGGTCGCTGCCGGATTCCGGCCTGCGCCGGCATGACGGCGGGAACCGCCCGTGCTCGTCGCCCGTGGCCAGGGCGGCGGCGGACGCTCAGGCCGCCGGGATCAGGGTGCGGATCATGTGCTCGACGTAGGCGTCGAAGTCCTCGTGGCTCATCCGCGGCAGGCCGAGGGTGAAGTTGAGCTGCAGGAAGCCGACGTAGGCGGCGTAGGTGAGGCGGGCGCGGTTGAGCGCCTCCTTCGGCGGCAGCCCGGCCTCGCGGAAGGCGGCGGTGAGGAACTCGGTGCGCCGCTGCGACACGCGCGCCATCACCGGCACCACCAGCGGGTGGTCCAGCGCCTTCAGCAGCGCGGCGTACACGCGGTGCGGCTGCAGCTCGTGGGCGACCCGGCGGAACAGCTCGGGCAGGCGCACGCGCGGGTCGGGGATGGCCTCGATCTGCGCGATCACCTCGCGCTCGCCATACTGTTCCCAGCGCTCCAGCGCGGCCTGCAGCAGCGCCTCGCGGGTGCGGAAGTGCCAGTAGAAGCTGCCCTTGGTGACGCCCAGCCGGCGCGCCAGCGCCTCCACGGCCAGGGCGCCCACGCCCTGCTCGGCGATCAGTTCCAGGGCGGCGTCTTCCCAGCTCTCGGCGGAAAGGCGGGTGCGTTCGGGTTTGGTGCTTGCATTCATCCGCGCATGGTAGCCCCAGTGGGCGGCTTTGCAATGCGCGCTTGGGGCGGCGGGGCTTTCGTATGAATGGAGTGGCCGGGCGTTGCGGCACGAGGGGATCGCGGCCGGAGGCCGCTCGCTCCCACAAGGTTGCCGCAAGCCTTGTGGGAGCGGCCTCCGGCCGCGATGGGCAAAGCCCGCCGGCATCGTCCGGCATCGTATTGACGACGCCCCGACGGCAATCCATACTCAAGCGTATGGTCATCGCCGAAGCCCCAGCCTCCCGCACCTTCTTCCCGGCCGCCGACGGCGTGCGCCTGGCGGTGGAAACGCGCCGGCCCGGCGGCGCGCCGACCCTGCTGTTCGCCCACGGCTTCGGCCAGACGCGCGGCGCCTGGAACGGCGCGGCGGCGGCGATGGCGGCGCGCGGCTGCCGCTGCGTGAGCTTCGACAGCCGCGGCCACGGCGAGAGCGGCCGCGTGCCCGGCGGCGACTACCACATCGAGCAGTTCGCCGACGACCTGCTGCGCCTGGCCGGCGCGCAGCCGGAACCGCCGGTGCTGGTCGGCGCCTCGATGGGCGGCCTGCTCGGCCTGGTGGTGGCGGGCGAGGTGCGGCCCGCGCCGTTCCGCGCGCTGGTGCTGGTGGACATCACGCCGCGCTGGGAGTCGGCCGGGGTGGAGCGCATCCTCGCCTTCATGCAGGCGCACCCGGACGGCTTCTCCGACTACGCCGAGGCGGCCGAGCGGATCGCCGCCTACCTGCCGCAGCGCCGCGAGCGCAAGAGCGAGGAACAGCTGCGTCCGCTGCTGCGCCAGGGCGAGGACGGCCGCCTGCGCTGGCACTGGGACCCGGCCCTGCTCGGCGGCGTGGTGCGCGAGAGCGAGCGCTACCAGCCGCGCCTGCTCGCCGCCGCCGCCAGGGTGGACGTGCCGGTGCTGCTGCTCTCCGGCGCGCGCAGCGACGTGGTCTCGCGCGCCACCGTGGAGGAGTTCCTGGCGCTGGTGCCGCACGCGCGCCACGTCGAGGTGGCCGACGCCACGCACATGCTGGCCGGCGACGCGAACGACGCATTCACGCGCGAGATCGCACGCTTCGTCGAGTCGCTCGATCCCGCCCAACCGAATCCGGCCGGCGCCGCGCGCGGCGCCGGCGCAGCGTAACCGCAACGAGGATGCCGAGATGTCCGTGATACTCACCCTGCTGGCGGCGCTCATCTCGACCGGCGCCTGCGCCTACCACCGCACCCGCCTGCGCACCTGGGCGATCGTCGCGCCGGCGGCCACGCTGGTGGTGGGCCTGCTGGCCCACGCGCCGGCCACCACGGTCGTGCTGCTGCTGGTCGAGGCGCTGGTCGCGGTGCCGCTGCTGTTGGACGGCTTCCGCCGCCGGCAGATCACCGCGCCGCTGCTCAAGCTGTTCGCCAAGGTGACGCCGAAGCTCTCGGAGACCGAGCAGACCGCGCTGGAGGCCGGCACGGTGGGCTTCGAGGGCGAGCTGTTCTCCGGCAAGCCGGACTGGCACGAGCTGCTCAAGCAGCCCAGGCCCGAGCTGAGCGTGGAGGAGCAGGCCTTCCTCGACGGCCCGGTGGAGCAGCTGTGCGCGATGATCGACGACTGGCAGATCACCCACGAGCTGGCCGACCTGCCGCCGGAGGTGTGGGAGTTCATCAAGAAGAACAAGTTCTTCGGCATGATCATCCCCAAGCAGTACGGCGGCCTGGGCTTCAGCGCGCTGGCCCATTCGGCGGTGCTGCAGAAGCTGTCCACCATGTCGGCCACGGTGTCCTCCACGGTGGCGGTGCCCAACTCGCTGGGCCCGGCGGAGCTGCTGCTGCACTACGGCAGCGACGAGCAGAAGAACTACTACCTGCCGCGCCTGGCGGTGGGCGAGGAGATTCCCTGCTTCGCGCTCACCGGCCCCTACGCGGGCTCCGATGCCACCTCGATCCCGGACTACGGCATCGTCTGCAAGCAGGTGGTGGACGGCGTCGAGACGCTGGGCGTCAGGCTCACCTTCGACAAGCGCTACATCACGCTGGCGCCGATCGCCACGGTGATCGGCCTGGCCTTCCGCATGTACGACCCGGAGCACCTGCTGGGCGGGCAGGAGGACCTGGGCATCACCCTCGCGCTGCTGCCGCGCTCCACGCCGGGGCTGCAGATCGGCCGCCGCCACTTCCCGCTCAACATCCCGTTCCAGAACGGCCCGATCCACGGCAAGGACGTGTTCGCGCCGCTGTCCACGCTGATCGGCGGGCCGCACATGGCCGGCCACGGCTGGCGCATGCTGGTGGAGTGCCTGTCGGTGGGCCGCGCGATCTCGCTGCCGTCCAACGCCACCGGCGCGATGCGCGCCTCGGCCGCCGCCACCGGCGCCTACGCGCGCATGCGCAAGCAGTTCGGCCTGGCGATCGCCCGCTTCGAGGGCGTGGAGGAGGCGCTGGCGCGGATCGGCGGCCTCACCTACGCCACCGCGGCGCTGTCGCGCGCCACCGCCGCCGCGGTGGACCGCGGCGAGAAGCCGGCGGTGCCCTCGGCGATCGCCAAGTACCACGCCACCGAGTGGGCGCGCGTGGTGGCCGGCGCCACCATGGACGTGCACGGCGGCAAGGCGGTGCAGCTCGGCCCGAAGAACTACGCCGGGCGCGGCTGGTCCAGCGTGCCGATCGCGATCACGGTGGAAGGCGCCAACATCATGACGCGCAGCCTGATGATCTTCGGGCAGGGCGCGATCCGCTGCCATCCGTACGTGCTCAAGGAGATGCAGGCGCTGTCCATCGCCGACTACGGCGAGCGGCTGCGCAGCTTCGACAAGGCGCTGTTCGGGCACATCGGCTTCGGCCTCTCCAACGCGGTGCGCAGCTTCACGATGGGCCTGTCCGGCGGCCGCATGGGCGAGGCCGCGGGCGACGCCTACACGCGCCGCTACTACCGCAAGCTCAACCGCTACTCCGCCGCGCTGGCGCTGTGCGCCGACGTGTTCATGGGCGTGCTGGGCGGCAAGCTGAAGTTCAAGGAGAAGCTCTCCGCGCGCCTGGGCGACGTGCTGAGCTACCTCTACGTCGCCAGCGCCATGCTCAAGCGTTACGAGGACACCGGCCGGCCGGAGGCCGACCGCCCGTTCCTGGCCTGGGGCTTCCACGAGTGCATGTGGCTGATCCAGAACGCGCTGGACGGCGCCATCCGCAACTTCCCGGTGCGTCCGGTGGCGTGGCTGCTGCGCGCGCTGGTGTTCCCGCTGGGCCGCCGCGAGGTGCCGCCGTCCGACCGCCTGGGCCGCCGCGTCGCCGCGCTGCTCACCGCGCCCAACGAGGCGCGCGACCGCCTGGTCGACTGGGTCTACCTCAAGCCCACGCCGAACAACACGGTGGGCCGGATGAACGCGCTGCTGCCCGACGTGATCGCCGCCGAGCCGGTCGAGCGCAAGTTCCTCAAGGCGCAGAAGGCCGGCCAGTTCAAGGCGCACGAGTACGACGGCCAGCTCGCCGAGGCGCTGCAGGCCGGCGTGATCAGCCAGGCCGAGCACGACCTGCTCAAGCGCGTGCGCGACGGCGTGGCCGAGTTCATCGCGGTGGACGACTTCGACCCGTCCGAGCTGCGCGCGGCGGTGACGCGCGCGGACGAGCGCAGGAAGCTGGCCGACGCGGCCTAGGCGGCCCGGCCATGCGCGGCGAAACCCTGGTCTATCTGTGCGGCGCGCACAGCCTGGGTTTCGCCGCGTTCCACCTGGCGTTCTGGAAGCTGTTCGACTGGCCCGCCGCGCTGCGCGGGACCAACCTCGCCACGCGCGCGGTCGTGCAGATCCTCAACCTGCGGCTGATCTACGTCTTGCTCGGCGTGGCCGCGCTGTGCTTCTGGCTGCCGCACGAGCTGGTGGCGACGCGGCTGGGGCGCGCGCTGCTGGCGGGCATGGCGCTGTTCTGGGCCGGGCGGCTGGCCGAGCAGTTCGTGTTCCTGCGCTACAACGTCCTGCCGCTGCACGTGCTGACGGCGCTGTTCGCGCTCGGCGCCGTGCTGTTCGCGCTGCCGCTGGCGCTGGGGAGGGTGGCGTGAGCGCCCGCGATCCGGTGGCGGCCGGCGATCCATCGTGGAGCAACGTCCGGTGAGTCCTGCGCTTGCCCTCTATCGCCGGCTGGCGCCGCTGCCCGGCGGCCGCTGGCTGTACTCGCGCCTGATCTGCTGGAAGGCGCCGTACTTCGCCACCATCGCGCCGCGCTTCGTGGCGCTGAAGCCGGGCCGCTGCGAGGTGCGCATCCGCGACCGCCGCCGCGTGCACAACCACATCGGCACCGTGCACGCGATCGCGCTGTGCAACCTCGCCGAGCTGGGCGCCGGCGTGATGACCGACGCCACCATCCCCGCCTCGATGCGCTGGATACCCAAGGGCATGGCGGTGGAATACCTGGCCAAGGCGAGGGGCGCGATGCACGCCGTCGCCACGCCGGAGGCCCCGGCGGCGGAAGCGCCCGCCGGCTACGCCTGGCCGGTGCGCGTGAGCGTGCGCGACGACGCGGGCGAGGAGGTGTTCCGCGCCCGCATCGACATGTGGGTGTCGCCGCGCGGCGGGCGCTGAGGGCTCAGCCGCGCCGGCGCCAGGCCGGCGGCACGATCGAGCGGCGGCGCAGCGCGACCGCGAGCAGCGCCGCCGAGAGCGACGAGCACACCAGCAGCGCCACCACCGAGGCTTCGGCGCCGAATGCGCCGCCGCTCAGCCAGTCCGGCCCGCCGCGGCTGGACACCAGCCAGCCGTCCGCGCGCGTGCCCGACACCGGGATGCCGTAGACCGTGCCCTGCATGAAGTTCCACGCCGCGTGCAGGCCGATGCACGGCCACAGCGAGCGGGTGACGTGGTAGAGCAGGGCGAGCAGGATGCCGGCCTCGATGGCGATCGCCGCCGAACTCCACGCCGTGGCGCCAGGGTTGAAGATGTGCGCGGCGCCGAAGAACAGCGCCGAGATTGCCAGCGCCCACCAGGTGCCCAGGCCTTCCTCGACGATGCGGAACAGCACGCCGCGGGTGATGATCTCCTCGCCGATGCCCGCGCCCAGGCCCACCGTCAGCAGCGCCTGCAGCCAGTGCGCCTGCGGGTTGGCGCCGGCCACGCGGTAGCTGCCGGCCAGCCAGAGCACGCCGACCACGGCGCTGAACAGCGCGGCGCCGGCCAGCGCGCCCGCGGCGAGGCCGCGCGGCAGCCTGCGCCAGGCCAGCTCGTCGACGGCGCGCCGCTCCACCGTGCGCACCAGGAACAGGTAGGCCAGCAGCGCCGGCAGCACGAAGCCGGTCAGGTACAGCGCCACCCGCAGCGGCGCCGAGGGCGGCGTGCCGCCGGGGGCGAAGGTGGCGTGGCCGAGCGCCCCCGCGAGCCAGCCCAGCGCCGCGAAAGCCAGTGCGAAGATCACGATGCGCGCCGGCGGCGAGTAGACCAGCCAGCGCCGCCAGCGCGGCGCGTCGGTTGGCGTGGCGAAGGCGACGGCGGCTCCGGTCTGCATGCGCGGGTTCCCCTGGGTGGCGCGGCTAGGCTAGCAGTGCGCGTTCCTGGCGCCTATCTCGTTGCCGTTGCGTCCCGGCCTGCGTGGGGTGGGGGCGCGGAAGGGCGGCCTCCGGCCGCGATCGTCGGGAAACGGCAGGACGCGGCCGGGAAAAGCGCCGCCGCCGGCCGGGTGCCGCTTCCACAGCGCTCCCGCGGGCCAGACGAAGGTCAGACCTCGACCGAGGCCGCGTGCTCGCGCGTGGCCGAGAAGCGCACCTGCGGCCAGCGCTCCTGCGCCAGCTGCAGGTTCACCCGCGAGGGCGCCAGGTACACCAGCTCGCCGGCGGCGTCGATGCCGAGGTTGTTCGCGTTCTTCTCGCGGAACTCCTCCAGCTTCTTCGCGTCGTCGCAGTGCACCCAGCGCGCGGTGACCACGCCCACCGGCTCGAACGCGGCGTCCACGCCGTACTCGTCCTTGAGGCGGTAGGCCACCACGTCGAACTGCAGCACGCCCACCGCGCCCAGCACCAGGTCGTTGCTCATCAGCGGGCGGAAGAACTGCGTGGCGCCTTCCTCGGACAGCTGCGCCAGGCCCTTCTGCAGCGCCTTCATCTTCAGCGGGTCGCGCAGGCGCGCGCGGCGGAACAGCTCCGGCGCGAAGTTGGGGATGCCGGTGAAGGACAGCGGCTCGCCCTCGCTGAAGGTGTCGCCGATGGCGATGGTGCCGTGGTTGTGCAGGCCGATCACGTCGCCCGGGTAGGCGCTCTCCACGATCTCGCGGTCGCTGGCCATGAAGGTGAGCGCGTTGGCGATGCGCACCTCCTTGCCGGTGCGCGCCTGGATCATCTTCATGCCGGCGCTGTAGGTGCCCGAGCACACGCGCATGAAGGCCACGCGGTCGCGGTGCGCCGGGTCCATGTTGGCCTGGATCTTGAACACGAAGCCGGTGAGCTTGTCCTCCTCCGGCCTCACCTCGCGCGTGGTGGTGGCGCGCGGGCGCGGGCCGGGCGCGTGCTCGACGAAGAAGTCCAGCAGCAGCTGCACGCCGAAGTTGTTCACCGCCGAGCCGAAGAACACCGGCGTGAGCCGGCCGGCCAGGTACTGGTCGAGGTCGAACGGGTGCGAGGCGCCCTGCACCAGTTCCAGTTCCTCGCGCAGCTCGGCCAGCGCCTCGGCGCCGATCGCCGCCTCCAGGCCCGGCGCGTCCAGGCCCCTGAAGATGGTCGAATCCTGCCGGGTGAAGTTGCGGCCCGGCTCGAACACGTGCACCTCGTCCAGCAGCAGGTGGTAGACGCCCTTCAGGCGCTTGCCCATGCCGATCGGCCAGCTCACCGGCGCGCAGGCGATGCCGAGCACCGACTCCACCTCGTCCAGCAGCTCGATCGGCGACTTGCCCTCGCGGTCGAGCTTGTTGACGAAGGTCATGATCGGCGTGTCGCGCAGGCGGCACACCTCCATCAGCTTGATCGTGCGCTCCTCCACGCCCTTGGCGCAGTCGATCACCATCAGCGCCGAGTCCACCGCGGTGAGCACGCGGTAGGTGTCCTCGGAGAAGTCCGCGTGACCCGGCGTGTCGAGCAGGTTGACGATCTTGCCCTCGTAGGGGAACTGCATCACCGAGGAGGTGACCGAGATGCCGCGCTCCTTCTCCAGCGCCATCCAGTCGGATGTCGCGTGGCGCGCGGCCTTGCGGCCCTTCACGCTGCCGGCCATCTGGATCGCGCCGCCGAACAGGAGCAGCTTCTCGGTCAGCGTGGTCTTGCCCGCGTCGGGATGGCTGACGATGGCGAAGGTGCGGCGGCGGCGGGTTTCGGCGAGGTGGGTGGACATGGGGCGGGATCGGGGGCGATGCGAACCGCGCATTGTAGCGTGGATCGGGCGGGGGCCTTCCCGGCGGGCCCGGGAACGTCCGGCGCCGGGACCGCGGCGCGCCGGGCACCGTGGTCCCGGGCCGTGCCGCGGCCAGGCTCCGCGAACCTGAAAAAAGAGCGGCCCCGGCGCCGGGCGTGCCGGCCTACCTGGCTTCCTTCTCCATCAGCTTCTCCACCATGCCCGCCGGCACCTCCTGGTAGTGGTCGAACTCCATGGTGAAGGTGCCGCGGCCGCTGGTCGCCGAGCGCAGGAAGTTGATGTAGCCGAACATCTCCGCCAGTGGCACGAAGCCCTGCACGTAGGCCTGCGTGCCGCGCTGGCCCTGGTCGCTGACCGTGCCGCGGCGGCGGTTGATGTCGCCGATCACGTCGCCCAGGTAGGCCGGCTCGGTGACCACCTCCAGCTTCATCACCGGCTCCAGCAGCTTCGGCCTGGACAGCCGGTGCGCCTCGCGGAAGCAGGCGCGGGTGGCGATCTCGAAGGCCAGCGCGGAGGAGTCCACGTCGTGGTACTTGCCGTCCACCAGCCGCGCCCTGAAGTCCACCACCTCGTAGCCGGCCACCTGGCCCTCGCGCGACTCCGTCCGCACCGCGTGCTCCACCGCCGGGATGTACTCGCGCGGCACGCGGCCGCCGACGACCTCGTCGGAGAACACCACGCCCGAGCCCGGCTCGCCCGGCTCGAAGATCATCTTCACCTCGGCGAACTGGCCGGAGCCGCCGGTCTGCTTCTTGTGCGTGTAGGTGTGCTCCACCGCCTGGCCGAACGCCTCGCGGAAGCTCACCCGCGGCTTGCCCATCACCGCGTCCACGCCGAGCTCGGTGCGCATGCGGTCGATGGTGATCTCCAGGTGCAGCTCGCCCATGCCCTTGAGCACGGTCTGCCCGGTCTCCTTGTCCACCTCCAGGCGCAGCGAGGGGTCGGCCTTGACCATCTTGTAGAGCGCGGTGGAGAGCTTGTCGACGTCGTTGCGGTTCTTCGCCTCCACCGACACGCTGATCACCGGCTCGGGGAAGCGCATGCGCTCCAGCAGCGCCGGGTGCGCCGGGTCGCTGAGCGAGTCGCCGGTCTCGGTCTCCTTCAGCGAGACGAAGGCGCAGATGTCGCCGGCGCGCACCTCCTCGATCTCGCGGGTGGCGCTGGCCTGCACCTCCACGATGCGGCCGATGCGCTCCTTCCTGTTGCGGGTGACGTTGAGCAGGGTGTCGCCCTTCCTGATGACGCCGGAATAGACGCGGCAGAAGGTGAGCGTGCCGAACGGGTCGTTGATCACCTTGAAGGCCAGCGCGCGCGCCGGGGCGTCGTCCACCACGCCCTGCTCGCCGGTCACGTGGCCGTCCTGGTCGACGATGGCGATGCCGCCGTTCTCGCCGGGGTAGGGCAGGTAGTCCACCACCGCGTCCAGCAGCTGCTGCACGCCCTTGTTCTTGTACGAGGAGCCGCACAGCACCGGCACCAGCGCGCCGGCCACGCAGCCCTTGCGGATGCAGCGCTTGAGCAGCTCGACGCTGAAGTCGCCGCCGCGGATGAAGGCCTCGACGTCGCCGGCCTCGAGCAGCTTCTCGAACGCGGCGTCGTCCATCTCCAGCGCGCGCTCGATGGTCTCCACGCGCAGCCGCGGCAGGTCGGCCACCCACTGCCGGTCGGCGGCGGCGGAGAAGTCCACGCGGGCGGGGATCTCCTCCAGCGGCACGGTGTCCCACGGGCTGTCCTTGTCGTCGCCCTTCCACAGGTAGCCCACGCCCGCCACCAGGTCGGCCATGCCGACGAACTCGTCGTGGCTGCCCAGCGGCACCTGGCACAGCAGCGCGTCGGCGCCCAGGCGCTCGCGGATGCCCTGCACGCAGTGCGCGAAGTCGGCGCCGATGC
This sequence comes from Fulvimonas soli, assembly GCF_003148905.1. Lineage (GTDB taxonomy): Bacteria > Pseudomonadota > Gammaproteobacteria > Xanthomonadales > Rhodanobacteraceae > Fulvimonas > Fulvimonas soli. The sequence goes on from NZ_QGHC01000005.1 coordinate 35,514, forward strand.
GGTCCATCTTGTTGACGTAGCACAGGCGCGGCACGTTGTACTGGTCGGCCAGGCGCCAGTTGGTCTCGGTCTGCGGCTCCACGCCGGCCACGCCGTCGAATACCACCACCGCGCCGTCGAGCACGCGCAGCGAGCGGTTCACCTCGATGGTGAAGTCCACGTGGCCGGGCGTGTCGATCAGGTTGATCTGGTGGCCCTTCCACTCGGCGGACACCGCCGCGGACTGGATGGTGATGCCGCGCTTGCGCTCCTGTTCCAGGTAGTCGGTGGTGGTGGAGCCCTTGCCCTCCTTGGTGTCGTGCACGTCCACGATCTGGTGCTTCCTGCCGGTGTAGTACAGGATGCGCTCGGTGGTCGTGGTCTTGCCGGCGTCGATGTGCGCGATGATGCCGATGTTGCGGTACAGCTGCAGGGGTTTCTGGCGGGCCACGTGGGGAGCTCCGTTCGTGGTGGCGGGGAAACGCCCCAGGTGCGTCCGCCGCGGGCGTTTTCAATGCGCGGCCGGGCGGCGCCTTCAGGCGGAAGCGCCTTCCAGCAGGTCCTCGTAGAAGGCGCCGAACGGTTCGCCGGGATGGGCGAGCTGGATCTCCAGCACCCACAGCCCCGGCGAGGGAACGGCGCCCAGGTCGCCGAGGTTGCCGGCCTTGTGCACCGCGTGCGGGAAGTCGCCCAGGCGATGGCCCTTGATCGCGTGGTTGAAGCGCCAGCCCATCGCCGCGGCGCGCTCGCCCGCATAGGCGTACAGCGCCCGGCCGCTCAGGCCGCGCGTGCGCCACGCGGCGGCGACGTCGTCGAACAATGCGCGGGCGGCCTCGGCGCAGGCCTGCTGGCGCGGCGCCTCGCCCACCGTGAAGGTGTCGCCCACGTCGCCTTCATGGCCGTCGAATACCAGCCCGAGATCGACGAAGAACACGTCGTCCGCGCCCAGCCGCACGCCCGGGTCGGAAGGTTCGCGGTAGGTCTTGAGCGTGTTCGGGCCGATGCGGATGTAGGGCGGGTGCCACAGCCGCTCCACGCCGTGCGCGCGGAACACCTCGGCGGCCATCGCCTTGGCCTGTTCCTCGTCGAGGCCGGGGCGCATGCGCCCGCGGATGTCGGCGAGCACGGCCCAGCTGCGCTCGCGGGCGCGGCGCATCAGGGCGGGGTCGAAGCGTTGGCCGACGGCTTCGCGCGGGGTGGTCATGCCTGGGTCCAGTGGATGCCGGGGCGGGGACGCATTATCCCACCGGCGGCCGGCCGGGCGGCTCAGGCCGCCAGGGTCAGCAGCAGGGCCAGCGCCGCCGGCAGCGCCTGCACCCACAGGATCTTCCGGCTCGCGGTGTGGCCGCCGTAGACGCCGGCGACCAGCACGCAGCCGAGGAAGAACAGCCGCACCGCGCGGCCGTCCGCGCCCAGCCACAGGCCCCACAGCAGGCCGGCGGCGAGGAAGCCGTTGTACAGCCCCTGGTTGGCGGCCAGCACCTTCGTCTGCGCGGCGGATTCCGCGTCGAGGCCGAAGGCGCGCCGCCCGGCGGGCTTGTCCCACAGGAACATCTCCAGCACCAGGAAGTACAGGTGCAGCAGCGCGACCAGGACGGTCACGACGGCGGCGGCGGCGGACATGGCGGTTCCTCGGGCGAAGGCCGTGCGCGGCCCGGACGCCACAGCATGACCGCGCCGGGGCCGCGGCGGAAGGGTGCTCCCGGCACGCTGCCGCGGCGCCTGCGGCGCGGACGGCGGCTACGGGGCGCGCCGCCGCCGCTGCACCGCGCGGTGCCGCGCCAGCACGCCGGCGCAGAAGCCGAGGTAGGCGTGCCCGGCGTAGCCGAGCCCGAGCAGGCAGGCGAGCAGGCAGGCCAGATCGGCCGTGGCCAGGCCGTGCGGGCGTTGCAGGGCGAGCGCGCCGGCGGGCAGCGCCAGCAGCGCCAGGGCGGGACGGGCGCGCGACGCGGCGCGGACGGCGGGGCGAGACGGCGGCAGGCGCATGGCGGTTCCCGACGGTGTGGCGGACCCGGCGGCACGTCGCGCCATGCCGGGCGTCGGGAGGTCATCGGCGGCATGCCGCAGGGCTTGAGCGTGGCCCGCGGAACGGCGGAGCACGTTGCCGCGCGGCGGGTCAGGCGCGGCGCCTTTCCCCGTGGCAGCCCGCGCCGGGCTACGCGGTGCTTCCTTGTCCTGCCGGCGGCTCGCCGGCGGTGGCCTCGGCGCGGTAGGTGACCACCAGCACGTCGCGGTGCGCCGGCCGTTGCGGGTCGTGCGGGACGACCGGGGTCACGCCGTGGCAGACGCGCGCGTCGTCCACCAGCGCCGCGTCCAGCGGGCGGGCGAGGGTGAAGCTGCCCAGCAGCCCGCCGTCGGGCCGGTGGATGGTGGTGGTGCCGCGCTCGATGTTGGCGCGGTCCACCAGCAGCACCAGCACGTAGTCCACGCCGTCGCGGTGCACGCCCTCGGGCGTGGGCTCGCCGGCCGCGCCGGCGCGCGCCTCGATGCGGAACTGGTGGACCTCGACGCGCCAGCGCCGGGTCGCCGGTGCCAGCGCGCCGAAGAAGTCGCGGCCGAAGGCCAGGATGCGGCGCAGCGTGGCGCCCTCGGCCACCGCCGGCAGGATCGGCTCGAACCAGCGCTCGATGCCGCCCTGCAGCGGGTTGTAGTCCAGGCTCTGGTAATGCGGCTGGCGCGGCTCGCGGCGGACCGGGCCGGCCGCGCCGGCGGCGAACACCGCGTGGCGGCGCCGGCGCTGGCGGCCGCGGGCGGCCAGGTAGGCGTCGGGGGCGAGGTCGTCCCAGCTGGCGGCGAAGGCGGGCCAGTCGTCCAGCGCGCCGCCGTCCTCCAGCAGGCGGCGCATCGCATCGCCGCCGAGGAAGGCGTAGCCGTCGCGCCGCAGCAGGGCCTGCAGGGTGGGGACGTCGGGAGCGGGGTCGGTGGTCATGGCGGGGGCGGGCGGAAACGGCAAGCATAGCGCCGCGCCGCGGCGCCGCCCAACGGGCGCGGGGCGTCCCGTCCGGCGGCGCCATGCGGCCGTCTGCGCCGGATTTGGCGAAATTTGGATGTGTAGACGTTTAGACGTCTATTGACAGGACTGCACGGCGACCGGTAGAGTCCGTTCCACTCATCGAGACCGGCGGAGGGATAGGCCCTTTGAAGCCGGGGCAACCTGCGGGACGAGCCCGCAACGGTGCCAATTCCTGCGGGGCGCGTGGCGCCACCGAGAGATGGGCGTGATCCGCGCCGCGGCCCCGCGAGGCCGGCGGCGCGGGCGGCGGCCTTTTCCGGCAATACCGCAGGCGATGCCTTGCCGGAGCCTTCCATGACCTGCCAGCCGCTGCCCGTGAACACCTTCGCCTCCCCCGTCCCGCTGCCGCGCCCGCGCGCCGACGCGCGCCGCGACCACCTCACCCAGCGCAGCGCGCGCCGCGTGGCGCTGTCGCCCCGCTACGGCCACGGCCCGGCGATGGTGGACGTGCGCTACCTGTGGTGCGGCGCGCCGGACGCGCCCACGGTGATCGTGCAGGGCGGCATCTCGGCCAGCCGCGACGTGGTGGCGCTGGACGCCGAGGCCTCGCCCGGCTGGTGGCAGGAGCTGGTGGGCGAGGGGCGCGCGATCGACCTCCGGCGCTGCCGCGTGCTGTCGATCGACTGGCTGGCCCCGGCCGAGCTGGGCACCGAGGCGGTGTCCAGCGAGGACCAGGCCGACGCCATCGCCGCGCTGCTGGCCGAGCTGGGCATCCACCAGGCGCACGCCTTCGTCGGCTCGTCCTACGGCGCGATGGTGGCGCTGGCCTTCGCGGCGCGGCATCCCTACGCGGCCGGCCGGCTGGTGCTGCTGGCCGGCGCGCACCGCCCGCACCCGCTGGCCACCGCGCAGCGCAGCGTGCAGCGCGGCATCGTGCGGCTGGGCCAGCGGAGCGGGCAGGTGGACGAGGCGCTGGCGCTGGCCCGCCAGCTCGCCATGACCACCTACCGCGGCAGCGACGAGTTCGCGCGCCGCTTCGCCGGCGGCCCGGAGTTCCGCGACGGCCGCTTCCGCTTCCCGGTGGAGGACTACCTGGAGCAGGCCGGCCGCCGCTTCGTCGAGCGCTTCGACGCCGAGCGCTTCCTGGCGCTGTCCGAGTCGATCGACCTGCACGACGTGCGCCCCGAGGAGGTGCCGGTGCCGGCCACGCTGATCGGCTTCCCCTCCGACCGGCTGGTGCCGCTGGCCGACCTGTGCGAGCTGCAGCGCCGGCTGCGCGGCGCGGCCACGCTGGAAGTGGTCGAGTCGCCCTACGGCCACGACGCCTTCCTCAAGGAAACCGCCCAGCTCGCGCCGCTGCTGCGCGAGGCGCTGGCCTGAACATCAGCAAGGAACCCCACGACCATGAGCGACTCGGCCCCCTGTACCCGCGCGGTGCGCGCCGGCATCGAATCGGACAGCCAGCACGGCGCGGTGGTGCCGCCGCTGCACCTGTCGACCAACTACGCCTTCGAGGGCTTCGGCCGCAAGCGGCCCTACGACTACTCGCGCAGCGGCAATCCCACCCGCGACCTGCTGGCCGAGGCGCTGGCCGGGCTGGAGCAGGGCGCCGGCGCGGTGGTCACCGCCAGCGGCATGGCCGCGGTGGCGCTGGCGCTGGAGCTGGTGCCGGCCGGGGCCACGGTGCTGGCCGCGCACGACTGCTACGGCGGCACCTGGCGCCTGCTCGACGCCTGGGCGAGGAAGGAGCGCTTCAAGGTGCGCTTCGCCGACCTCACCGACCCGGCCGCGCTGGCCGCGGGCCTGGCCGAGAAGCCCGCGCTGGTGTGGGTGGAGACGCCGTCCAACCCGCTGCTGCGCATCACCGACATCCGCCACGTGGCACAGGCCGCGCACGCGGCGGGCGCGCTGGTGGTGGTGGACAACACCTTCCTCTCGCCGGCATTGCAGCAGCCGCTGGCGCTGGGCGCCGACGTGGTGGTGCACTCCACCACCAAGTACATCAACGGCCACAGCGACGTGGTCGGCGGCGCGGTGGTGGCGCGCGACGCCGCGCTGGCCGAGCGGCTGAAGTGGTGGGGCAACTGCAACGGCCTCACCGGCGCGCCGTTCGACAGCTACCTCACCCTGCGCGGCCTGCGCACGCTGGGGGTGCGGCTGCGCCAGCACCAGGAGAACGCCGCGCGCATCGCGGAGCTCCTGGACGGCCACGCCGCGGTGCGCAAGGTCTACTACCCCGGCCTCGCCGCCCACCCGCAGCACGCGCTGGCCGCGCGCCAGCAGCAGGGCTTCGGCGCGATGCTGAGCTTCGAGCTGGAGGGCGAGGTGCCGCAGATCGAGGCCTTCGTCGACGGCCTGAAGTACTTCTCGCTGGCCGAGTCGCTGGGCGGCGTGGAGAGCCTGGTCGCGCACCCGGCCAGCATGACGCACGCCGCGATGGCGCCGGAGGCGCGCCGCGCCGCCGGCATCGCCGACGCGCTGCTGCGCCTGTCGGTGGGCATCGAGGACGGCGACGACCTCGTGCGCGACCTCGCCGCCGCGCTGGCGCGCGCGCAAGCCGTGCGGACGTCCAAACGCGCGGTGGGCGCATGAGCGCGGTGCTGGCGGCGGAGGCCGCGTCCGCGCCGAAACCCCGCGCGTCGTCGTCCGCCGCCGTGGTGCTGCTGGGCACCGGCGTGGTCGGCGGCGCCTTCCTCAAGCTGCTCAACACGCCGGCCGCCGCCGCGCTGCGGCTGGTCGGCGCGGCCAACTCGCGCCGCCAGCAGACCGACCCGGCGCAGCTGGCCGACCGCGCGCTGCGCGAGAAGCTGCGCGGCCAGGGCGACGCGCGCGACGACGCGGCGCTGCTCGCCGCGCTGGACGCCAGCGGCGCGGCGGTGCGGGTGATCGTGGACGCCACCGCCTCGGCGCCGCTGGCCTCGCGCCACGTCGAATGGCTCGCGCGCGGCTACCACGTGGTGACCGCCAACAAGGCGCTGGCCGGTGGCGACCTGCCCGGCTGGCGCGCGCTGCAGGGCGCGGTGGCGCAGGGCGGCCGCTACGGCGACTCGGCCACCGTGGGCGCCGGCCTGCCGGTGCTGTCCACGCTGCGCCGGCTGCGCGGCTGCGGCGATGCGCTGCTCACGCTGGAGGGCGTGTTCTCCGGCTCGCTGTCCTACCTGTTCAACCAGTACGACGGCAGCCGGCCGTTCTCCGCGCTGCTGCTGGAGGCGCGCGAGCGCGGCTACACCGAGCCGGACCCGCGCTCGGACTTGTCCGGCGAGGACGTGGCGCGCAAGCTCCTGATCCTCGCCCGCAACGCCGGCTTCGCGCTGCGCCCGGACGAGGTGGAGGTGGAGAGCCTGGTGCCCGAGCCGCTGCGCGGCGTGGACGTGGATGCCTTCCTGGCGCGCCTGGCCGAGCTGGACGAGCCGCTCGCCGCGCGCCATGCCGCGGCGAAGGCGCGCGGCGGCGCGCTGCGCTTCCTCGCCCGGCTCAACCAGCGTGGCCGCGCCCGCGTGGGCCTGGTCGAGGTGCCGGCCGGCCATCCGGCCACGCGGCTGTACGGCACCGACAACCAGTTCGCCCTCACCACCACCCGCTACAACACCCAGCCGCTGGTGATCCAGGGGCCGGGCGCAGGGCCGGAGGTGACGGCGCAGGCGCTGCTGGGGGACGTGCTGGCGCTGCTCTAGCGCCCGTCGTGCCGGCGCGGGCCGGAGCCCGACGCGAAGCGCTGCGAGTCGGGATGGCGTGCCGCGCACGCCATCCGCGCCGCGCCCCGGTGGCCCGCCATCTCCGGCGCGGCGCGCAGGGGAGGCGGTGGTCATCGGGAAACTCCCGAAGCGGGAAGCGGGCGCGCCGCGCGCAGGCGGCGCATGGACCCTGCGGCCCGGATCGTGGCGGCGCGATCCGGACGATCCGCCGGGTCAGGGCCGCCGGATCGCCTCGACCTGGATGCGCAGCGTCACGTCCATCCTGAAGCCGTAGTCCTTGCCGCCGCTCATGCCGTAGTCGTCGCGCTTGAACGTGGCCAGCGCGTCGGCGCCGCACACCTCGCGCTTGAGCATCGGGTGCGGCATGCACTTGAAGCTGTCGATCCTCAGCGTCAGCGGATGGGTGGCGCCGTGCAGGGTGAGCTCACCGACCACTTCGGTCGGCCTGCCGTCGGCGAAGCCGGCGAGCCTGCCGACGTAGTGCGCCGTCGGATACTTGTCCGACTCGAACAGCTCCTCGCCCTGCGCGCCCTTGTTCAGCTCCTCCTGGCCGAAGTCGGCGCTGCGCATGTCCACGACGACATCCACCGTGCCGGTGCCGGCGGCCTTGTCCAGGGTCACCGTGCCGGTGGTGTGGTTGAACTTGCCGCGCCAGACCGACAGCCCGCCGAGGTGGTCGGCCTCGAAGCTGGGATAGGTGTGGTCCGGGTCGATGTCGTAGGTCGCGCTGGCCGCGCGGGCGGTGCCCAGCGAGAACAGCAGGGCGAGGCCGAGCGTGCGGGACATGGCGGGGCTGGGGGACATGGCGGTTCCTTCGTGGGCGAGAGGCGGCGGGCATGGAGTGCGTCGGCGGGCCGGGTCCGCCGCGGCAGGGCATGTGCCTGCCGGCACGGTCGTCCGCAAGTCGCGGCGACGTTCGCGCCGCTTGTCTCCACGACGAGCGGGAGCGGGCGCTATCGACACGGCACCGGGCGCGAGGTCCATGCCCGGCCGGCGCGGCCGCCGTGCCTCGATCCGAATAAAAAACGCGCGGCTGTGGGCCGCGCGTCCTTTCGGGGCATGCCGACCGCCGGCTCAGCGCCCGGCGATGCGCTCGGCGGTCTCCTCGTCCGGCGGCACCAGCGGCGACACCGGGTCGATGCGGGCCTCCAGCTGCGCCGCCTCCACCGACGGCGTGCGCCAGCCGGACTTCACGCCCCACAGGTAGAACACCAGGCCGGTCGCGGCGACCACCGCGAGGTCGACGCCGTAGGAGAGGTAGCCCCGGCCGCCGAAGGTGGTGCTGCCGATCCACGAGACGAAGGCCAGCGTCGGCAGGTAGCACACCAGCCACCAGGCGCCCTTCATCTGCCGGCCGAAGTCGTGCCAGTCCGCCTTGGCCTGGTAGTACAGGTACACCGGCAGCGCCACCGCCATCAGCAGGATGATCTCCCCGGTGAGCGGCCACTTGGCCCAGTACAGCAGCTCGGTGGCCATGACGAAGGCCACCCCGGCGAGCACCGGCAGGCCCTTGATGCGCAGCGGGCGGTGCAGGTCCGGCGCGGTGCGGCGCAGGGTCATCGCACTGACCGGGCCGGTCATGTAGGAGATGATGGTGGCCACCGAGATCACCGCCGCCAGCGTGCCCCAGCCGCGGAAGAAGAACAGGAACAGGTAGGACACCGCCAGGTTGAGCCACATCGCCGGGCGCGGGATGCCCCACTTCGGGTGCACGGTGCCCAGGATCTTCGGCAGCGTGCCGTTGCGCTCCATGCCGTAGATCATCCGCGCGGTGGTGGCGGTGTAGGTGATGCCGGTGCCGCTGGGGCTGATGAAGGCGTCCACGTACAGCAGCATCGCCAGCCAGTGCAGGTTGACGATGATCGCCAGCTCCGCGAACGGCGAGCGGAAGTCGACGCCGTGCCAGCCGGCCTTGGCCAGCAGCTCCGGCGGCACCGCGCCCAGGTAGGCCACCTGCAGGATCACGTAGACGATGGTGGCCAGCACGATCGAGCCGATCACCGCGAAGGGGATGCTCTTGCCGGGCTCGTGCGCCTCGCCGGCCAGGTTCACCGGGCTCTGGAAGCCGTTGAAGCTGAACACGATGCCCGCGGTGGCCACCGCGGTGAGCACCGCGGCGAAGTCGATCGCGTGCGCGTCGCCGTGCACGCCCACGTGGAAGTTCTCCGCGTGGAAGCCGCTGGCGATCAGCGCCAGGCCGGTGGCGGCCGGCACGATCAGCTTGAACACGGTGATCGCGGTGTTGGAGTGCGCGAACAGCTTCACGCTCCAGAAGTTGAGCAGGAAGTAGATGATCACCAGCACCGCGGCGATGGCCAGGCCCGGCAGGGTCAGCTCGCCGTGGCCGTCGGGCATGTGCATGTACAGGTTCTGCGCCCACTGCCACGGCCACGAGGCCATGTACTGCACCGAGGCCTCGGCCTCCACCGGGATCACCGAGACGATCGCGATCCAGTTCGCCCACGCGCCGATGAAGCCCACCAGCGAGCCGTGCGAGTAGTGGCTGTAGCGCACCATGCCGCCGGACTCGGGGAACATCGCGCCCAGCTCCGCGTAGGTCAGCGCGATGGTCATGATGATCGCCGCGCCCAGCACCCAGGCCCAGATCGCGCCGGGGCCGGCCAGGCCGGCGGCCCGCCAGGCGCCGAACAGCCAGCCCGAGCCGATGATCGAACCGAGGCCGGTGAGCATGAGGGCGAAGGGGCCGACGTCGCGGCGGATCGGGCTGTGAGAAGTCATGCAGGCTCCCGCATTTTCCGAGTGACAAGGCACCGCCGTGACGGCACAAACCTCTCGATGATGACAGAGGCCGGCACGGCCTGTCAGCCTCGCCGCATGCTGCGTTGCGGCGGGGCGCGGCTTCCGCGCGCGCGGGAGCCGGAAACTTTCGGGCAGGAATGCCGTCGAAGGCGTCTCTTCCGCGCGGGGATGCGCGGCGGCCGTCGCGGCCGGAGGCCGTTCCCGCCGAGGGGCGTTTCCTCCGCGCGGGGATGCGGCTACCGTTGGCGGTCCGGGCGTGCCGCCGCCTGCCCCCGCCACGGCGGCCCTTTCGACAACGAGGTTCCCCACCATGCGTCTTTCCACCTTCACCCTCCTCGGCGCCGGCCTGCTGTCGGCGACGGTCGCCGCGGCGCAGAACGCGCCCTCGGCGCCCTCCCTCGGCGGCAATGCGGTGCCGGGCGTGTGCCTGCTCTCGCGCGAGGCGGTGTTCGCCAACGCGAAGGTCGGCAAGGCCGCCGCCGCGCGGCTGCAGCAGCTGGCCCAGCAGATCCAGTCCGAGATGGCGGCCGAGCGCAAGCCGCTCGACGCCGACGTGCAGGCCTACCGCGCGCAGGCGGCCTCGCTGAAGCCGGAGGAGCGGCAGAGCCGCGAGCAGGCGCTGGGTCAGCGCATGCAGAAGCTGGAGGCGGACGGCAACCTGCGCGGCCGCGAGCTGGAGGCCACCCGTGCCAGGGTGATGGAGCGCATCGGCGCGGCGGCGCAGCCGGTGGTCGCCAGCGTGTACCAGCAGAAGGGCTGCGGCCTGCTGCTCGACCGCGGCGTGGTGCTCGGCGGCAACATGGCCAACGACCTGACGCCCGCCGTGGTGCAGGGCCTGGACGCGAAGATGAGCACGATCAGCTTCGACCTGGAGAGGCTGCCGGCGCAGGCGGCCGCCCCGGCCGCGGGCAAGTAGGCCGGGCCTGGCTCGACTGCGGCGGCTCTCGTGCAGCCGCGGGTGCGATTCCTCCGGCCGCGATCCCGAAAACCGCCGCGACTTCAATCCGCCGGCGCGCCGTGCGCGGCGCGGAGCCGGAAGCGCGCCCCGGCCAGCAGGTCGGAGAGCCGCGTCTGCCGCCGCCGCCACGGCGTGAAGGGCAGCGGGCCGAGCGGCGCGTACAGCCACGGCCGGTCGCCGCGCTGCGCGGCGGGCAGCGCGTTGACCAGCTCGCACCAGCGCATGGCGACGCGCCGGCGCGCGGCGGCGGCCGGTTCCTCGTGCAGGTCGACCAGGTAGTCCGCCACGGCGGTGCGCGCGACGAAGTGCGGCCGGTACGGCACGTGGCGGCCGGCGTCGTCCGGGTAGGCGAGGTCGGGGAAGGCGTGGCGCTCGTCGAGCCGGCACAGCGCGAGCACGGCGGGGTCTTCCTCGGCCCAGGCCAGGAACTCGATCTCGCGCACCGCGTCGCGCGCGCCGAGCGGCAGGCGCGGGTAGATGCACTTGCCGACCGCCAGCGAGCGCTCGCGGTGCACGCGCAGCTTCGGGAGTTCGGAAAGCCGCCGCAGCGGGACCGGATGGTCGCGGCCGCGCCGCGGCGCCGGCCCGGCGCCGGGCGGCGGCTCGTCCTGCGCCGGCATGCGCGCGTGCGCCGTCGCGGGCGCGGATCGTCCCGCATGCAACGCGGGCAGGGTGAGGAACCACGCCAGGGCGTCCCGCCGGGCCGGACGGCCGGCGGCTTCCGGCGGTGGCCACGCCGGGTGCGACGGGCCGGCCGCGTCGTCGTCGAGCGGCGGCTCCTCGCCGGGATCGAGCCGCAGCATGGGCAGGGCGAAATCGTAACGGGCGAAGTCCGCGCGCAGCGGAACCTCGATGAAAGCGCCGGGGGCCTCGTGCGGCTCCGCGCCGGCGGCCGGGAGGCGCGGTTCGCCCTGTTCGTCCATCGTGCCAAGTCCCGCAAGTGCCGTTTGCCGGAATGAAAGCAAAACTTTACTGAAAACGAAAGCATGCCTTTCCTTATCGGCGGGCGCTGCACCTACCGTTCCCGGCATGAAGAGGGAACACGCCGCCTTCGCCGCACGCCTGCGCGCCGCGCTGAAGCACGCCGACATCGAGCCCCGGCCGGTGGTGCTGGAGAAGCTGCTGGCCCGGCACGGCGTGGTGGTGACGGCGCAGGCGATCTCGGGCTGGCTGGGCGGCCGCTACATGCCCAAGCCCGCGGCCCTGCGCGCGCTGGCGGGGCTGGTCGGCCTGGAGCCCTACCAGCTCCAGTACGGCGCGCGAAGCGTGCGCGAGGAGCCGGCCGGCTGGTCCGTGCGCCCGAGCGCCGCCGACCGCCTGGCCATCGAGGAATTCCTCGCCCTGCCGCAGGCGCACCGCGCGCTGGTGCGGGAGCTGATCGCGGCGCTCGCGCGGAGCGGGGCGCCGCGCAAGACGCGCTGAGCCAGCCGGCGCTCGATGCCGGTGCCGTGGACGGCGTGGAAGCGCAAGCCCGTGCGCGAACTGATCGCGGAACTTGCCGAGGGCGGCCGAGGCAAGGCGCGTCGACATGGCCGCCGCGCCCGGACGGGTTCAGGCGCCGTCTTCCCGCGACGTGTTCTCGCCGAAGATCGAGATGTACGGTTGGTAACGGAACAGCCGGTTGCGCCGGTAGCCCGTGGCTTCCTGCAGGATGTCCAGCCCCACCAGCCGGGAGACGATGTTGTCGGCCGCGGTGTAGGTGGTGCCGGTGAGCTTCTGCACGCCGGCGACGGAGATGATCGGGTTCTGGTAGAGGTGTTCCAGTATCCGATGCCCGTTCGCGGCAGCCCGTCCCAGGCTGGCCGTGACGGCGCCGCGGTGCTGTTCGCGCAACGCGAGGATGCGGCGCGCCGTCTCGGTCGCCTCGTGGCTGACGACGGCGACGCCACGGAGGAAGAACCCGAGCCGGCCCTCCCAGTCGCCACGATCGCGCACGGCCTGCGGATGTTCGTCGTACTCGGTGCGGAACTGCTTGAAGAAGTGCGAGAGGTACAGGACCGGCTTCGGCAGGATTTGGCGCTGGCAGAGCAGGAAGGTGATCAGCAGCCGGCCCACGCGCCCATTGCCGTCGAGGAAGGGGTGGATGGTCTCGAACTGGGCATGGGCCAGGCCGATCTGGATCAGCGGCGGTAGGCTGCTGTCCGTATGCAGGAAGTTTTCCAGGGCGCCAAGCATGGCGGGCACTTCGTGCGGCGGAGGCGGGACGAAGCTGGCCTCGTTGAGCGAACAACCCGCCGGCCCGATCCAGTTCTGCGAGCGGCGCAGCTCGCCAGGCGTCAGCCGCGCGCCGCGGACTCCCTGCAGCAAGCGACCGTGGATTTCCCGGATCAGCCGCACGGAGAGGGGCAGTTCCTTGAGCCGCTCCAGGCCGTAATTCGTCGCGGCGACATGGTTGACCACTTCATCCACGTCGTGCGGCATGTCGGGCGTGAACATGTGCGCCTCGGCGGCAAGCAGGTCCTGCAGGGAGCTTTGCGTGCCTTCGGTCTGGCTGGAGAGCACGGCTTCCTTGCGCACATACATGAAGACGAAAAGGTCCGGATTGGGCAGCGTCTGGATGGAACCGTCCAGGCGTCCCAGCGCGCGATCCGCCGTGGACAGCAGGGACTGCAGCTGGTCCGTCAGGCGGATCGGTGGTTCCGGCGGCAGGGCGCGGGGAAGAAGGCGCGGTAGCCGGTCGGCTGCGCGATATAGCGCCCTGCGCGGTGGCGATGGGCGGTCATGTGCGTCAGGAACCTTGCGTATGGGCCATATCACGGAGCCTTATCAAAGGCTGACGATAATGTGGGGCGCAACGCGCGGCATGTGCAAGGCTGCCTACAACAAGAGGCGGATGCCGGTGCAGAAGCCTCTGCGCGAGCTCAGCACTCGATGACGTTCACCGCCAGCCCGCCGCGCGAGGTTTCCTTGTACTTGTCCTTCATGTCGCGGCCGGTCTCGCGCATGGTGGCGATCACCTTGTCCAGCGAGACGCGGTGCTTGCCGTCGCTCTTGAGCGCCATGCGGCTGGCGTTGATCGCCTTCACCGAGGCCATCGCGTTGCGCTCGATGCAGGGGATCTGCACCAGGCCGCCGATCGGGTCGCAGGTGAGGCCCAGGTTGTGCTCCATGCCGATCTCGGCGGCGTTCTCCACCTGCAGCACGTTGCCGCCCAGCGCGGCGGTGAGGCCGCCGGCGGCCATCGAGCAGGCCACGCCCACCTCGCCCTGGCAGCCCACCTCGGCGCCGGAGATCGAGGCGTTCTCCTTGTAGAGGATGCCGATCGCGCCCGCGGTGAGCAGGAAGTCGACGATGCCGTTCTCGTCCGACTTCGGGCAGAAGCGGTGGTAGTAGTGCAGCACCGCCGGCACGATGCCCGCCGCGCCGTTGGTGGGCGCGGTGACCACGCGGCCGCCGGCGGCGTTCTCCTCGTTCACCGCCAGCGCGTACAGGTTCACCCAGTCGAGGATGGTCAGCGGGTCCTTCAGCGCGGCCTCCGGCTGGCTGCGCAGCTCCTCGGCCATCGCCGGCGCGCGGCGCGCCACGTGCAGGCCGCCGGGCAGGGTGCCGGGCGAGCGCAGGCCGCGGTTGACGCAGTCCTGCATCGCCTTCCAGATGGCGAGCAGGCCCGCGCGGGTCTCCTCCGCCGGGCGCCACACGCTCTCGTTGGCCAGCATCAGCTGCGCGATGGTGAGGCCGTGCCGTTCGCACAGCGCCAGCAGCTCGTCGCCGGTGGCGAACGGGTAGGGCAGCTCGGTGGTGTCGGCGACGATGCGGTCCTCGGCCGCCTCGTCGGTGTTGACCACGAAGCCGCCGCCGACCGAGTAGTAGTCGCGCGTGGCCAGCTCGCGGCCCTCCGCGTCGTAGGCGGTGAAGCGCATGCCGTTGGTGTGGAACGGCAGCTTCTGGCGCTTGTTGAACACCAGGTCGCGCTTCTCGTCGAAGTCGATCGCGTGCTTGCCCAGCAGCAGCAGCCGGCCGGTGGCGCGGATGCGCTCGAGGATGCCGGGGATGGCGTCGGGATCGACGGTGTCCGGGTGCTGGCCCTCGAAGCCCAGCAGCACCGCCTTGTCGGTGCCGTGGCCGCGGCCGGTCATCGCCAGCGAGCCGTACAGCTCGGCGCGCACGCGCGCCACGCGGCCGAGCGCGCCCTTCTCCTCCAGCCAGCGCTCGCCGAAGCGCGCGGCGGCGCGCATCGGGCCCACCGTGTGGGAGGAGGACGGGCCGATGCCGATCTTGAACAGGTCGAAGACGCTGACTGCCATGGGTGATGCACGCGGGGGAGTGGGGCAATGCCCCATTCTACGGCAGGCGTGCGCCGGCGCTTCGATGCGGGAGCGTACGTTTCCCGCGGCCGGAGCAGGGTTGCGCCCGGCGCCGTGGCCGCGGCGCCGGGCGCGCGCGTCAGAAGCTGTAGCGCACGTCGAGCATCCAGCTGCGCGGCGCCGCGTAGTAGGCCTGGCCCCAGTACAGGCTGGTGAGGTACTTGCGGTCGGTGACGTTGTCCAGGTTGAGCGTGGCGCTCCAGCCCGGCGCGAAGTCGTAGCCGGCCATCAGGCCCAGCACCGCGTAGCCGCCCTGGCGGGTGACGATCTCGCTGCCGTCGGTGGCGACCGCGCCCTGGTCGCGCCGGATGGCGTCCTGCCAGCGCAGCGTGGCGCCCAGCTTCACGCCCGCGGCCGGGAAGCGGTAGCTGGTGGCCAGGCGGAAGGTGCGGCGCGGCACGTAGGTGCGCACGTTGTGGCCGTCCGGGTCGGCGAGGCCGAGCTGGGTGTAGCCGCCGCTCAGCTGCCAGTGCTCGGTGAGCTGGCCGCCCACGTCGAACTCGTAGCCCCTGGCGGCGGCGTCGATGCCGCGGTAGTAGTCCAGGTTGGTCTCCAGGCTGTGGCCGGCGTACTCGGCCAGGCCGTCCTGGCGGGTGCGGAACAGCGCGAACGAGGCGTTGAGCCGGCCCTCGTACCACTCGCCCTTGACGCCGGCCTCCAGGTTGGCGCCGATCACCGGGTCCAGCACCTTGTTGTTGACGTCGGTCTGCGTCTGCGGGTTGAACAGCTGCGCGTAGCTGGCGTACAGCGAGTAGTTGCGCGACAGGTCGTACACCGCGCCGACGAACGGTACCGCGCGCGTGCGCCGGTAGTCGTTGGGCGTGCCGTAGTTCTCGCCGCTGCCGCGCACGCGCACCAGGCTGGCGCCGGTGATCAGCCTGAGCGGGTCGGCCAGGTTCCAGCGCGCGGTGGCGTACAGGCTGCTGCGGCGCAGGTGCAGTTGCGCGCCCTGCCGCGAGGCGTCGAAGGCGGGCCGGGGATAGTCGCCGTTCCAGTCGTCGAGGCTGGGCAGCGGCGTGCCGACGTCGTTGCCGTACAGGGAGCGCTGGTCGGCGTCGCTCTTGGCCGCGTTGGCGCCCAGCACCAGCTCGTGGCGGCGGCCGCCGAGCTCGAACGGGCCGCTGGCGTAGAGGTCGCCCACGTACTGCTTCTCCACGCTGGTGTAGCGCGAGGGGTAGCTGAACAGGCCCAGCCCGGTGGCCGGGTCGGGCGTCCCGTAGACGTAGAACAGGTTGCCGCCCTCGGCGAAGCGGCGGTAGTTGAACGTCGCCTTCAGGCTCCAGTCGGCGCCCAGGTCCTGGGTCAGTTCGACGAAGGCGCGGGTGTCGGCGCCGTCCCAGGTGGTCCAGCGTGCCGCCGGGTTGGTCGAGCGGGCGTAGTCGGTGGGGCTGCCGTCGGCGTAGTACAGCGGCAGCGCGCCCCACATGCCGCCGCGCGGCTGGTTGTCCTGGTAGCTGACGCCGGCGCTGAGCAGCGTGCTGTTGCTCAGGTCCGCCTCGACGATGCCGGAGAGGACCTGCTTGCGCAGGTGGTAGCGGTCCAGGTAGCTGTCGGTGTCCTGGTCGGTGGCGACCAGGCGGCCGCGCACGCTGTGCGAGGCGTTCAGCGGCCCGGACAGGTCGATGTCCAGACGGCGGTCGTCCCAGCTGCCCACGCCGACGCCGACGTTGCCCTGGACGTCCGCGGTGGGCCGCTTGCGCACGAAGTTGATCGTGGCCGAGGGATTGCCGGTGAAGGAAAGCAGGCCGTTGGCGCCGCGCAGCACTTCCACCCGCTCGTAGAGGGCGGTGTCGATGTCGCCTTCCTGCTCGCCGTTGGTGAACGGCAGGCCCAGGCCGTCGACCAGGAAGTTGGTGACGTCGAAGCCGCGCGCGCTGTAGAAGGTGCGGTCGGTCTCCACCCGCTCGACGTTGACGCCGGTGGTGGCGTCCAGCACCGCGTTGATGTTGTCGAGGCCGAAGTCGTCCATCTGCTGGCGGGTGACCACGCTGACCGACTGCGGCGTCTCGCGCGGCGACAGCGGCAGGCGGGTGGCGCCGCGGGCGGCGCGCACGGTGTAGCCGTCGTCCTGCACCACGTCGGCGGTGGCCTGCACGCCTTCCAGCGTGGTCACGCCCTCGGGCTCGCCGGGCGCGCGCGCGGCCAGCCGGTAGCGGCCGCCGCCCTGGTCCAGCGCCTTCACGCCGGAGCCGGCGAGCAGCGCCGCCAGCGCGTCCTGCGCGGCGTAGTCGCCGTGCAGGCCGTGGCTGCGCTTGCCGTCCAGCGGCAGGTCGCGCTCGACCACCGCGCCGCCCTGCGCCGCGAAGCGGTCCAGCGCCTGTGCCAGCGGGCCGGCGGGAATGTCGTAGCGGTGCAGCTGGCGGGTGGCGGCCGGCGCCTCGCGGGCGGCGAGGGGCGAGGCGAGAACGGCGAGGCCGAACGCGGCGAGCAGGGCGCGGCAGAGCGGGCGGCGCGGGCCGGACGGGGCGAGGGGGTGGGATGACATCGGGGAGGAAGCCTTGTGGTTTTTGGTGTGGTGCGTGCGGAGGCGGCAACCCGGCCGTATCGGCGACCCGGCATGCGGCTCCGCAATCGTGTAAATGATATTAATTATCATTTGTGCGGTGCAATGGACTGCGGCAGCGGGTCGCGGCCGGCACGGGGCCGGGGGCATCCCGGCGGATGCCGCGCGGGTTCGCGGGCGGCAGTCGCGGTGGGCTATCGTGTGCGGCCCATGCCGATGCGACTTGTGCTCTACCAGCGCGACTACTGCCACCTGTGCGACCAGGCGCTGGCCGTGCTCGCCGAGGCGCGCGCGCCGGACTTCGACAGCGTGTGGGTGGACGACGACGCGGCGCTGGAGGCGCGCTACGGCGCGCGCGTGCCGGTGCTGCGCGACGCGGACGGCGGCCGCGAGCTGGACTGGCCGTTCGACGCGGCGGCGGTGCGCGCGTTCCTGGGCGTCCTTTCCCCGGTGGGGAGAGAGCCGGAGTGAGGTAGGGGCCGAGGCCGGCGAAAGCCAGGCGGCGAAGCACGCTGGCGAGCGGCTGCCGCGGTGGCTCGCAGGTTTGCGTCACCCTCCGCACCGCCGCGCCTTTCCCACTCCCCTCCGGGGAGAGGGCAGGGTGAGGGGCGGGGCTTGCGAAAGCGCTTGCTCGGAGCGGGCTGCGGATTCGGCGCGGATTCCCGGACTGGCTTCGGCTCTGGAACGGGGCCTCGGCGGTTGCCAGCGTTGCCGCAAGACCGGCACCTCACCCCAACCCTCTCCCCGCAGGGGAGAGGGAGCTGCGGCCAGGACGGGGAGAGAGGCTACGGGGATCGCATAGCGAACCTGGCGGCGCGGGAGCCGCATGCCGGCCGCCGTGCCTTCCTCACTCCCCTCCGGGGAGAGGGCAGGGTGAGGGGCGGGGCTTGCGAAAGCGCTTGCTCGGAGCGGGCTGCGGATTCGGCGCGGATTCCCGGACTGGCTTCGGCTCTGGAACGGAGCCTCGGCGGTTGCCAGCGTTGCCGCAAGACCGGCCCCTCGCCCCAACCCTCTCCCCGCCGGGGAGAGGGAGCTGCGGCCAGGGTGGGGAAAAGGGAGCTGCGAGCAGGGTGGGAAAGAGGTGGCGGCGATCCGCCTCGCGGGCCTGCCGCGCGCGGACCTACTTCGAGACCAGCTGCAGGTGCGCGCTGACCTTCACGTCGGCGCCGATCACCGAGGTGTCGGCGTAGTCGCCGCCGCCCACGCCGAAGTCCAGGCGCTTGAGCGTGGTGCTCACGTCCAGCGTGGCGCCGTCGCCCTGCGGCTTGAACGTCACCGCCAGGCTCACCGGCTTGGTCACGCC
Organism: Fulvimonas soli; assembly: GCF_003148905.1. GTDB lineage: Bacteria > Pseudomonadota > Gammaproteobacteria > Xanthomonadales > Rhodanobacteraceae > Fulvimonas > Fulvimonas soli. The sequence goes on from NZ_QGHC01000005.1 coordinate 53,969, forward strand.
GCGCAGGGTCAGCCGGCCGTCGGCGATCACCTGGCCGCCGGCCTGGCGGAAGCCGGTGGTGACGAAGTGCGCCTGCGGGTACTGCGCCACGTCGAAGAAGTCCGCGCCGGGCAGCGCGCCGTCGCGGTCGCTGTCGCCGGTCCTGGCGCTGGCGGTGTCCACGGTGACGTCGAACTTCGAGGCGGCCAGGTTGGCCGGGTCGTAGCTGATCGCGGCGTTCCACTTGCCGAAGGTGCCCTCGAAGGCGCCGCCCTGGAAGGTGGCGCTGAAGCCGAGCCGGCTGGCGGCCGGCTGCACCTGGTAGTCGGCCGCGGCCGCGGCGCCGGGCAGGAGCAGGGCGAAAAGCAGGGCGAGGCGCGGGGAAGCGGTCCGGGTCATGGCGGGGGTCCTCCGTCGGTGGGGGGCTGGCGCAGGCGCGCGAACGGCCACATGCGGCGCAGCACGTCGTCGCCGTCGAACACGTGGTGCTTGAGCGCGCCGCCCACGTGGGCGACCAGCACCAGCACCAGCAGCCAGAAGCCGTACTCGTGCACGGCGTGGGCGACGCGGGCCAGGTCCTCGTCCTTGGCGGCCAGCGCCGGCAGGTTGAACAGCTTGAACCACTGCAGCGGATAGCCGTGCAGCGAGTTGAACCACCAGCCGCTCAGCGGGATCGCCAGGATCAGCACGTACAGCGCGAAGTGCGCCGCGTGCGCGGCCCACCGCTGCCAGCGCGGCGCGGGCAGCTCGCGCGGGCGGCCGTCGACGAGCCGCCACGCGATGCGCAGCAGCGCCAGCGCGAGCAGGGTCAGGCCGATCGACTTGTGCAGCGCGTACACGCCGATCTTGGCCATCGGCGGCTTCATGCCGGTCATCCACAGGCCGACGATCCCCACGCCGATGATGCCCAGCGCCATCAGCCAGTGCAGGGTCTTGGCCAGCGAACCCCAGCGGTCGGCGTCACTGCGCAGCGGCATGGGCGGGCTCCGGGGCGGTGGCGGACGGGGCGGGCGCGCGGTCGTCGCGGATGGCTTCCAGCTCCAGCCAGACCATCACGTCGCGGCCGACCGAGCCCTGGTAGGCGGTGCTGCCGAAGGCGGTGCGGTCCAGCCGCGCGGTGGCGGAGAAGCCGGCCACGTCGTGCAGGCCGTAGACGGTGCGGCCCTCGCGGTTGAAGCGGAAGTCGACGTCCACCGGCCGCGTCACGCCGCGCAGGGTCAGCGTGCCGTGCAGCACGCCGTGCTGGGCGTCCCTGCGCTCGACCGAGGTGCTGGCGAAGTGCGCGTAGCGCGCGCGGCCGGCGTCGAGGAAGGCGCCCTTGAGCACGGCGGCGTTCCACTCCGCGTCGCCCATGTCCAGGCTGCGCAGGTCGATGTCCAGCTCGGTGGCCGAGCGCGACCAGTCGCCCGGGTCGAAGCGCAGCCAGCCCTGCGCGATGCGCAGCCGGCCGAACGGGCGCGAGTAGCCGTCGTGGTCGATGCTGAAGAGGATCTGGCTGTGCACCGTGTCGTAGCGGTAGCGCGCCTCCTTCGCCTGCGCGGGCAGGACGGCCGGCAGCAGCAGGGCGAGTGCCAGCAGCGGGCTTGTCGGACGGGCGCGGCGCATGCGGCGAAGTCTGGCCGAACCCGGCGGCGCGCGCCAGCGCCGCGCGGTGAACGCAGCGTTGCGCAAAAAGGGCGGCGCGCCCCGCGATGCGCCATGGCACGGCGTTTTTTGGCATCATCCCGCAGCTTGCCGCGCCGCTTTTCCGCCTCCCCGAGGCCGGGCGCGGCCCCGCGGCGCCCGGCGCCGCGCACGGGAAGGGGACCGCATGGTATCGGCAGTGCTGTTGCACGTGGCCTTGCTGCTGGGGGCGCCGGCTTCGCCGCCGGCCGCCGCGGCGGCGCCCGCCGTGCTGCCGACGCCGCAGTTCCGCCGCTACGGCCTCGCCGAGGGCCTGCCCAGCACCGCCGTGTACGCCGCGGTGCAGGACCGCCAGGGCGCGATGTGGTTCGCCACCAAGGGCGGCCTGGTGAGCTTCGACGGCGTGGAGTTCAGGGCCTACCGGCACGCCGCCGGCGATCCCGGCTCGCTGTACAACAACAACCTCTCCTTCGTGCTGCTGGACCGGCGCGACGGCAGCCTGTGGACCGGCGGCCTCGACGCCGGCCTCAACCGCTTCGATCCGGCCGCCGGCACCTTCCGCCACTGGGACCACGACCCGGGCGATTCGCACAGCCTGTCCAGCGGCAAGGTCTGGGCGGTGGCGCAGGACGGCGACGGCAGCCTGTGGGTCGGCACCGTGCGCGGCCTGGACCGGATGGGCGCGGACGGCAGCTTCGAGCACATCGTCAACCCGCTGCTCGGCCCGGTGCCCACCGACGTCGGCACGGTGGGCGCGCTCTACGTGGACCCGCACGACCGGCTGTGGATCGGCAGCGAGCGCGGCGTGTTCCGCCGCGACGCCGACGGCAGCTTCCACGCGATCCCCTGCGCCGAGCCCGGCGTGCTGCTCGACGCCTGGAGCATCGCCGGCGACGGCGAGGAGGTGCGGCTGTCGACCAGCGCGGGCTTCTTCCTGGTCGGCGGCGACGGCGTGGCGCGCCGCTTCGGCGCGGGCGTGATCCCCGCGCGCAACGTGATGAGCAGCGTGCGCGACCACGCCGGCCGGCTGTGGGTGGGCACCAAGAGCGGCCTGTTCCTGCAGGTGCGGCCGGGCGCGCCGGTGACGCCGGTGATGGACCGCCCGGTGCTGTACGGCAACCTGCCCGGCAGCTGGGTGTGGCAGCTGTACGCCGACCGCGAGGGCGGCCTGTGGGTGACCCTGCTCGACGGCGGCATCGGCTACCTCGCGCCGGGCTGGAACAGCTTCAGCCGCTTCACCCACGTGCCCGACAGCAGCGACAGCCTGCGCGACACGGTGGCCACCACCATGGCGCGCGGCCGCGACGGCCGCCACGTGTGGGTGGGCGAGCGCGACGGCCGCATCGACCGCCTCGACCCGGCCACCGGCGCGGTCGACCACGTGCTGGACGGCCTGGGCGGCGACGTGCTCGGCATGACCGAGGACGCGCAGCGCCACCTGTGGGTGGCCGTGCGCGGCGCGCTGTACCGCGCCAGCGGCAGGCGGGTCGACCGCGTCGACCCGCAGGGCAGGTGGCTGCAGCATCCGCTGGAGGTGGAGCCCGGCCCCGACGGGCGCCTGTACGTGCGCACCTTCGGCGAGGGCCTGTTCCGCGTCGACCCGGACTCGCTCGCGGTCACCCCGGTGCCGATGCCGCGCGCCGGCGACCAGGCGCCGTGGGGCGCGCAGATGACGCAGGGGCCGAACGGCATGTTCTGGTACGCCAGCGAGGACGGCCTGCTGCGCCTGGACGTCGCGCGGGGCAGCTTCGAGCCGGTGCCCGGCGCGCCGCGCGGGCGCTCGGTGGAAGCCTTCGACTTCACCCCGGACGGGCTGTGGGCGGCCACCGCCGACGGCCTGGAGCACTACCGCTACCAGGGCGGGGGCATGGCGCTGGACCGCAAGGTCGACAGCGCGCACGGCTGGCCGTCGGTGAACGTGATGGACCTGCGCGTGGACGCGCACGGGCGCGTCTGGGTGTTCGGACGCGACGGCCTGTGGCGCTACGACCCGGCCGACGGCCGCTTCCGCTCCTTCGGTTTGCAGGACGGCCTGAGCAACGGCGAGTTCTCGCGCGGCTTCGCGCTGATGCCCGGCGGCAACCTGTACGCGCCGACCCTGGGCGGCGTGGTGGCCTTCAACCCCGACGCGGTGGACGAGCAGCGCACGGTGCCGCAGCTGGCGCTGGCCCAGGCCAGCGTGCGCCGCAACGGCACGCTGCAGAACCTGCCGCTGGACGGCAACCCGCTGCAGGTGCGCTGGACCGACCGCGGCCTGCGCGTGGCGGCGCGGGTGTTCTCCTACGCCAACCCGGTCGCCAACCGCTACCGCTTCCGCCTGGAGGGCTTCGACAGCGGCTGGGTGGACACCGGCAGCCGCGGCGAGCGCGAGTTCGCCGCGCTGGGCGCCGGCAGCTACACGCTCAAGGTGATGGCCGCCGGCGCCAACGGCGTGTGGGCGAGCGTGCCGCCGGTCGGGATCGAGGTGCAGGCGCCGCCGTGGGAGCGCTGGTGGGCCTGGCTCGCCTACGCCGTCGCCGCGGCGCTGGCGGTCTGGCTGCTGCTGCGCGCGTGGCGCCGCCGGCTGTGGCAGCGCCACCGCATCCAGCTCGCCGAGCAGCAGCGCCAGCTGGCCGAGGAGGCCAGCGCGGCGAAGACGCAGTTCCTCGCCACGCTCAGCCACGAGCTGCGCACGCCGATGACCGGCGTGATGGGCATGGCCGAGTTGCTGCTCACCACGCCGCTGACCAGCGCGCAGCGCGAGTACACCCAGGCCATGCAGCGCTCCGGCGCGATGCTGCTCAAGCTGCTCAACGACTCGCTGGACCTGGCGCGCATCGAGTCCGGCCGGCTGGAGCTGGAGCCGGCGCCGTTCGACCCGCGCCAGCTGGTGCTGGAGGTGGCGCAGCTGGAAACCGGCCAGGCGCAGGTGAAGGGGCTCAGCTTCTCCGTCGACATCGACGACGCATTGCCGCCGCGGCTGATCGGCGACGCCATGCGCATCAGGCAGGTCCTGCTCAACCTGGCCAACAACGCGCTGAAGTTCACCGACTACGGCGGCGTGGTGCTGCGCGCGGCGCCGGAGGCCGGCGGGGTCCGCTTCAGCGTGCAGGACAGCGGGCCGGGCATTCCCGAGGCCAGCCGCGCGCGGCTGTTCCGCCGCTTCGAGCAGATCGACGGGCCGCAGCGCCGCTCGGGCAGCGGGCTGGGCCTGGCGATCTGCCGCGAGCTGGTGGAGCTGATGGGCGGGCGCATCGAGTTCGAGTCGCAGCTGGGCCACGGCACCACCTTCCACGTGCGGCTGCCGCTGCGCGAGCCCGAGCCCGCGGCCGGCGCGGCGCCGCTGCCCGCCGCGACCCGGCGGCCGCTGAAGGTGCTGCTGGTGGAGGACGACACCATCGTCGCCGCGGTGATCCGCGGCCTGCTGCAGCGCCAGCGCCACGAGGTGACCTACGTGCCCAACGGCCTGGCCGCGCTGGCCGAGCTGGCGCAATCGCGCTACGACGCGATGCTGCTGGACCTGGACCTGCCCGGCGTGGACGGCTTCCAGCTGGCGCGGCTGATCCGCCAGCGCGAGCGCGCCGGCGAGCACCTGCCGATCGTGGCGATCACCGCGCGCAGCGGCGGCGACGAGGAGGCGCGCACGCGCGCCGCGGGCATGGACGGCTTCCTGCGCAAGCCGCTGACCGGCGAGCAGCTGGCCGAGGCGCTGGAGGAGGTACGGCGGCAGTGGCCCGCGCCCGCGGCCGCGCCGCGGCCGGAGGCGGCCGCGCCGCGGCCGGAGGCGGCCGCCGGGCCGGCGTGAGCTGGCTAGTGTGAGCTGGCCGGACGGTGCTTTTCCCTCTCCCCTCCGGGGAGAGGGCAGGGCGAGGGGGCGGCGCTGACGAAAGCGCCGCTTCGGAGCGGGCTCCAGATTTGGATCGGGCTTCCGGATTGCACTCCAAAATCTGGAGAGAAGTGCGGCGGTCGCCAGCGCTGCCGCAAGACCGGCCCCTCACCCCGACCCTCTCCCCGGAGGGGAGAGGGAGCAGAGGCGGTCACATGTCGAACTTGGCGACCTGGAAGCCGCGCTGCTGGTAGTCGCGCCAGCGGCGGCGCGAGCCCTCGCGTTCGGCCGGGTCGGCGGCCACCACCTCGAGCACGCGCTCGCAGCGGCCGGTCGGGCAGTCCTCGCGCAGGTTGATCAGCAGCGGGCGGTCGGGCGTGTCGATGCCCGGCGGCACGATCAGCACCGCGGTGGCCGCGTCGTCCTCGTCGCCGGCGATCTGGTGCGGGATGAAGGCGTCCTCGTCGAACGCCCACAGCAGCTCGTCGATCGCCTCGGCCTGGGCGAAGTCGCGCGCCAGGACCAGCGTGGGCTGCTGCGCGGCGTAGGCCTTCCTCGCCAGCTCGCACACCAGCAGCAGCGGCTGCTCGCGGAAGCGCGGCTTGTCGATCAGGTAGAAGTCGGCGCGGGGCATGGGGAGGGGGCGGGAACGGGGAACGTCAGGGGAGCGGCGGTTCGGGATCGCGGGCGATGCCGACCCTCTCGGGCACATCGAGCCCGGGCACATCAAACCATACCGGGAACATCCATGCGACGCGGACCCGCACGTTCCCCGTTCCCCCGCACCGGCATCAGCCGGCGCGATCGATCAGCCACTGCGCCAGCAACGGCACCGGCCGCCCCGTGGCCAGGCCCTTGCGGCCCTCGTCCCAGGCGGTGCCGGCGATGTCCAGGTGCGCCCAGCGCTGGCCCTCGGTGAAGCGCGCGAGGAAGCAGCCGGCGGTGATCGCGCCGGCGTTCTTGCCGCCGATGTTGGCCACGTCCGCGAAGCCCGATTCCAGCTGCGCCTGGTAGTCGTCCCACAGCGGCAGGCGCCAGGCGCGGTCCAGCGTGGCCTCGCCGGCGGCGAGCAGCTCCGCGGCCAGGTCGTCGTGCTTGCTCATCAGGCCGGAGGCGTGCTTGCCCAGCGCGATCACGCAGGCGCCGGTGAGCGTGGCGGCGTCGACCAGCGCCTGCGGCTGGTAGGTCTGCGCGGTCCAGGTCAGCGCGTCGCACAGGATCAGGCGGCCCTCGGCGTCGGTGTTGAGCACCTCGATGGTCAGGCCCGACAGGCTGGTCAGCACGTCGCTCGGGCGGTAGCTGTCGCCGTCGGGCATGTTCTCCACCGCCGGCACCACGCACACCAGGTTGAGCGGCAGGCCCATCTCCACCGCGGCGACGAAGGCGCCCAGCACGCCGGCCGCGCCGCCCATGTCGAACTTCATCTCCTCCATGCCCGGGCCGGGCTTGAGGCTGATGCCGCCGGTGTCGAAGGTGATGCCCTTGCCGACTAGGGCGTAGGGCTTCTCGTCCTCGGCGCCGCCGCGGTACTCCAGCGCGACCAGCCTGGGCTTGTTGGCCGAGCCGCGGCCCACCGCCAGCAGCGAGCCGAAGCCGAGCCGCTCCATCTCCTCGTGGTCGAGCACGCGGCAGGCGACCCGGTCGTGGGCGTCGGCGAAGGCCTGCGCCTGCGCGGCGATGTAGGCGGGGTTGCAGATGTTGGGCGGCAGGTTGGCCAGCTCGCGCGCGAAGCGCACGCCCTCGGCGATGGCGCGGGCCTGGTCGAGGCCGGCCTGCGCCTCCTCGCCGGCGGCGAAGGCGAGCGCGGCCAGCTCCGGCTGGGCCCCCTTCTCGCGCGGCTTGAAGGTGGCGGTGTAGCGGTAGGCCGCGTGGTCGGCGGCCAGCGCCGCGGTGCGCACGCGCCAGGCGGCGTCGCGGCCGGGCACGTCCACCTCGGCGAGGTAGGAGACGGCGGCGTCGACCGGCAGCCGGCCCAGCGCGCGGGCGGCCTCCAGGTTCACCTTCTGGAAGCGCGCCGCGTCGAACGACTTCTGCGCGCCCAGGCCCACCACCAGCACGCGCCGGGCGGCGACGCCCGGCGGGGCGAACAGCACGGCGGACGAGCCGGCCTTGCCGGTGATGTCGCCGCTTTCCACCTGGCGCTTGATCGCCCCGCCGGCGGCGCCGTCCACCCGCGCGGCGGCGCTGGTGAGCAGGCCGTTCTCGTACACGCCGACCACCACGCACGGGGTTTCGACGGTTTCGGGGGCGGCGGCGCCGAGGCTGAACTGGAGCGTCATCGGAAGGATCCTGCAAGGCAATCGGAAGGGGAGAACCGGCTAGACTAACCGTTTGCGGCCGGCGCGGACGCACGGCAACGGAACGACGAATTCTATCGCATGCTGAGCATCCTCGACCGTTATTTCCTGCGGGAGCTGGCGCAGACCGTGGTCGCCACGGTGGTGGTGCTGGTGGCGATCTTCGCCGGCACCTCGTTCGCCACCGTGCTCAAGCAGGTGGCCAACGGCAGCTTCCCGGCCAGCGTGATGTTCCAGGTGCTGGGCCTGAACATGCTCGACGGCCTGTCCACGCTGCTGCTGCTGGCCGGCTTCATCGGCCTGCTGCTGGGGCTGGGGCGGATGTGGCGCGAGAGCGAGATGCACGTGCTGGCCTCCTCCGGGATGGGGCCGCGCGGGCTGCTCAAGCCGATCGCGCTGCTCGCCCTCGCGCTGGCGCTGCTGGTGGGCCTGCTCTCGCTGTGGCTGGGGCCGTGGGCGGCGCGCACCTCCGACGCGCTGGTGGCGGCGGCCAACCGCTCGGTGATCGCCGCCGGCCTCGACGCCGGCCGCTTCACCGAGCTGCCCGGCAAGGGCGGCATCATCTTCGTCGACTCGCTCAGCCGCGACGGCAGCGTGCTCGGCAAAACCTTCGTCGCCGCCGAGCGCAGCGCCAAGGACGGCACGCGCAACCTCAAGCTGGTCACCGCCAGGCGCGGCCAGCTGTACCAGGAGAGCAACGGCGACAACCGCTTCATCGCGCTGTACGACGGCTGGCAGTACGAGATCCCGCTGGGCGGCGACAACTGGCGCAAGATGCGCTACGAGCGCAACGACACCTCGCTCTCCAGCATCCAGAACGACGACAGCGACGAGGACCCGGCGCACAACCTCGACATGGCCGCGCTGCTGCGCGCCGACAGCGCCGACGCGCGCGCCGAGCTGGCCTGGCGCGCCATCGCGCCGGCGATGATGCTGGTGCTGGTGATGCTGGCGCTGCCGATGGCGCGGCAGAGCCCGCGCGAGCCGCGCTTCGGCCGCCTGCTGCTGGCGGTGCTGAGCTTCTACCTCTACTACCTGCTGCTGGCGGTGTGCCGCGGCCAGCTGATGAAGGGCCACTGGCACCACGCCACGCCGATGTGGGGCGTGAGCCTGCTGGTGTTCGCCATCGCGGCGTGGATGTTCCGCAGCCAGTACGCCGCGCGCCGGCCGCGCAAGGCGGGCGCCTGATGGACGCCTTGCGCATCAAGCGGGTCGACTGGCTGGTCGGCGCCAGCGTGCTCGGCGCGGTGCTGATGGTGTGGCTGGTGCTCACCGGGCTGGACGCGGTGATGCAGTTCGTGCGACAGCTCACCCAGGTCGGCAAGAACGGCTACACCGTCACCGGGGCCATGGTCTACGTGCTGGTGACGGTGCCGCGCCGCCTGTACGAGATGTTCGGCAACGCCGCGCTGATCGGCGGCCTGATGGGGCTGGGCGGCCTGGCCGGCAGCGGCGAGCTGACCGCGCTGCGCGCCTGCGGGCTGTCCAAGCTGCGCATCGCCGGCTCGGCGGTGGGCGTGGTGGCGGTGCTGATCGCCGGCGTGGTGGTCCTGGGCGAGACCGCCGCGCCGTGGGGCGACCAGCGCGCGCAGGCGATGCAGCTCAAGCTCAAGGCCAACAACATCGGCATGGCCGGCAACACCGGCCTGTGGGCGCGCGACGGCGAGCGCATCATCAACGCCAAGGCCGCGCTGGCGCGGCAGACCGCCACCCACGCCAGCGTGCAGCTGGCCGACGTGCGCGTGTTCACGCTCACGCCGGACGGCCAGCTCGCGCGCTTCGACTGGGCGCGCACCGCCGAGCACGACGGCCGCAGCTGGGTGCTCGGCGAGGTGCGCAGCACCACGCTGGACGAGCAGGGCGTGCACAGCACCACCCGGGCCAGCGAGCGCTGGGACTCGGGGCTGGACCCGCGCATCCTGGAGCAGTCGGTGATCCATCCCGAGTACCTGCCGATGCGCGACCTGCGCCGCAACATGGCCTACCTGGAGGCCAACGGCGAGAGCCCCGGCGTGTACGCGCTGGCGTTCTGGGCGCGCGCGCTGTACCCGGTCAACGTGCTGGTGCTGGTGCTGTGCGCGATGCCGTTCGCGTTCGGCGCGCTGCGCTCGGGCGGCCTGGGCAAGCGCATCTTCCTGGGCATGCTGCTGGCGATCGGCTGGTACTTCCTGCAGAAGGCGATGGTGAGCTTCGGCACCGTCTACGGCATCCCGCCGATGCTGGCCAACCTGCTGCCCTCGGTGCTGCTGGCGCTGGCCGCGTGGCTGTACTTCCGCCGGTTCGCCTGAGCGGCGCGACGATGGGGCGCGCGGGCCATGGCTGACGCGGGCGTGCCGGCGCCCTTCGCGCTGGTGATCTTCGATTGCGACGGCGTGCTGGTGGACAGCGAGACGATCATCAACCGCGTGTTCGCGCGGATGCTGGGCGAGCACGGCTTGGCGCTGACGCCGCAGGAGACGGCGGAGCTGTTCACCGGCAAGGCCAACGCCGAGTGCCTGGCGCTGGCCGGCGCGATGCTGGGCCGGCCGCTGCCGGCCGGCTTCGCCGCGGACTACGACGAGCGCGCCCGCGCGGCGCTGGCCGCCGAGGTGCGCGCGATGCCGGGCATCGCCGAGGCGCTGGACGCGCTGGACGTGCCCTGCGCGGTGGCCTCCAACGGCGGGCACGCCAAGATGCGCGTCACGCTGGGCCGGGCCGGCCTGCTGCACCGCTTCGAGGGCCGGCTGTTCGGCGTGGAGGACGTGCCGCGGCCGAAGCCGGCGCCGGACCTGTACCTGCACGCGGCGCGCACCCTGGGCGTCCCGCCGGCCGCGTGCGCGGTGGTGGAGGACTCGCCCACCGGCGTGGCGGCCGGCGTCGCCGCGGGCATGACCGTGTTCGGCTTCGCCGCGCACACGCCGCGTGCGCGCCTGCGCGAGGCCGGCGCGCACGCGGTGTTCGACGCGATGGCGGGGCTGCCGGCGCTGCTGCGCGCGGCGCCGGCGCGGCCCGGCTAGGCGGCCGCGCCTACGGGCTGTCGCTGCGCTGCGACGGCGGCAGCGGCCGGTGGTCCTGTAGCTGGCGCACCAGCTCGCGGTGGTCCTCCTCGATGCGCTGCAGGCGCGCCTGCAGCGCCGTCGCGCTGACCCATTGCGCGCCCAGCGCGCGGCGCCGCTCCAGGCTGTACTCGATGTCGGCGAACGGCACCAGGGTGTCGTTGCCGGCCGGGGCGAAGCCGCTGATGTCGTGGATCAGGTGCAGCTTGGCCAGCTCGGCCGCGGCGCCGCGCCCGCGCTTGGCGTAGTGGGTGATGAAGTCGACGACGCGCGCGCGCAGCTCGGGCGCGAGGGCGCTGCGCACCACGATCACCGCGTGCGGGATCAGCGCGGACTTCCACAGCACGCGCAGCCGCGCGTACTGCTCGGGGAAGTGGTCGCGGAAGCGCTCGAGATCGGCGGTGTTGTTGCTGGCCACGTCCACCTCGCCGTTGGCCACCGCCAGCGCGTTGTTCTGGTGATTGTTCACCGCGACGCTGGCGAAGAAGGTGTCCGAGTCCAGCCCGCGCGGGGCGAACAGCTGCGTCTCCGGCACCAGGTAGCCGGAGACGGAGAGCGACTCGCCGCGCCCGTAGCGCCAGTGGTTGGGCCGGCGCAGCAGGTCGTCGACGCCGCGGATCGGCGAGTCCTTCTCCACCAGCAGCACCGCGCAGTAGCCGCGCGAGCCGTCGCCGCGGGTGAGCTGGGCGATCACCTGCATGCGGTCGTGCAGCACCGCGTCCAGCGCCATGCGGCCGGAGACGAAGGCCATGTCCACGCGGTCCTCGGCCAGCGCCTGCGCCAGGCCCTCGTAGGTGCTCACCGAGATGCTGCGCACCGGCCGCTGCAGGGCCAGCTGCATGTCGTCCAGCATCGGGCGCCAGGCTTCCAGCGATTCGGACGGGCCGCCGATCGGTAGGATGCCGAAGGTGAGCGGCTTGCCGGCCGGCGCGGGCTCGCCGGCGCGGCCGGGGGCGATGCCGGCGCCGGCCAGGCCGAGCGCGAGCAGCAGGCCGAACAGGCGCCACCTCGCGGGCGCGCGGCGTCGGGGCGGTGGCGTTCGGGCGATCCGTTCCATGCGGGCCTTTTCCCCTGCCGGCCCCGGACGGTCGCGTTGACCGGGCCGGCCCCGCGGGGGAGCATACGCTTCCTGCGCGCGCGTGGCGTGACAGGCGGTGTCAGAAGTCGTTGAGACGGCGCGAGGCGACCACCGCCTCGACGCGGTTGCGCACGTTGAGCGCGCGGAAGATCGCCGCCAGGTGGATCTTCACGGTGCCCTCGCTGATGCCCAGGTCGCGCGCGATCACCTTGTTCGGCTTGCCCTGCGAGAGCAGCCGCAGCACGTCGATCTGCCGCTCGGTGAGCAGCTTGCGCAGGCGCTCCTCCAGCGAGGCCGGCGTGGCGCGGGCCGGCGCGCCGTCGAGCGGCGCGGGCGCCGGGCGCGCCGGCTCCAGCATCATCGGCGGCACGTACACGCCGCCGGCCAGCGCCAGCCGCACCGCCGAGAGCATCACGTCGGAGGAATAGGCCTTGGGGATGAAGCCCTGCGCGCCGGCGGCCAGCAGTTCCTGCATCAGCGCCGGGTCCTCCGAGCCGGACAGCACCAGCACCGGCACGCCCGGCAGCTGCCGGATCGCCTCGTGCACGTGCTCGTGGCCCTGCGCGCCGGGCATCGCCAGGTCGACCAGCGCCAGCGCCGGCGGCGGCTCCTCGCGCAGCCGGCGGCGCAGCTCCTCCACGTCGGCCGCCACGGAGAACTCGGTGTCCGCGCCGAGCTCGGCCAGCTTGAGCTTCACGCCCTCGACGATCAGCCGATGGTCATCCGCGATCAGTATGCGCATGGGTCTTTCCGTCCCGGCGGCGGCGCGCCGCGGCGTCCGGCCGCGACCTGCGTGCCTGGCAACATAGCTACAGCCTGCGCCGCCGGCAACCGCGCCGGCACTGCACGGATGGCCTAGGCTGTCCGGCGTAGCGCGCCGCGCTACGCCGCGCTGCGCGCGGCCGTCCAGGCGGCCATCATCGCCTCGCGCAGCTGCTGCGGCGAGACCGGCTTGTACAGCACCGGGATGCGCGCGGCGCGGATCTCGCGCAGGCTGTCGCTGCGCGTCTCGCCGGTGATCAGCAGGCGCGGGAAGGCGGGGCCGCCGTCGCGGCGGTAGTAGCGGTCCAGCGCGGCGAGCACGTCCAGGCCGCTCTCGCCGTCGCGCAGGCGCAGGTCGGAGATGACCAGGTCCGGCGGCTCGGGCCAGTCCTCGGCGGCCTCCACCGCCTGCGCGCCGTCCTCGGCGGTGGCCACCTCGCAACCCCAGCTGCGCAGCAGGTAGCGGATGCCGGAGAGGATCGCCGGCTCGTCGTCGATCACCAGCACGCGCAGGCCGGAGACGTCCGCCGGCGGCTCCGGCGCGGCCAGGCTGTCGTAGCCGGCGCGCGCGGCCACCACCGGCAGCTCGAAGCTGAACACGCTGCCGCGGCCGTGGCGCGACTGCAGCCGCACGCGCGTGCCCAGCAGCTCGGCCAGGCGCTGCACGGTGGCCAGGCCCAGGCCCAGCCCGCGGCGCGGGCCGTCGTCGCGGTCGCCGGCGGGGTTCTCCACGCGGTAGAACTCGTCGAACACGCGCGCCTGGTGCTCGGGCGCGATGCCGCTGCCGGTGTCCCACACGTCCACCCGCACGTTGCCGTCGAGCCGGCGCCGCGCCACCACCAGCACGCCGCCCTCGCGGGTGTAGCGCAGCGCGTTGCTGACCAGGTTGTTGAGGATGCGCGCCAGCATCGTGCGGTCGCTGCGCACCCACAGCGCGGTGGGCCGCACCACCAGGCGCAGGCCGTGCTGCTCGGCCAGCATGCGGAAGTTGCGGCTGACCTCGTCGAACACCTGGTCGAGCGGGAACTCGCCGATCTCCAGCTGCATCGCGCCGGTCTCCAGCCGCGACAGGTCGAGCAGCTCGCCGAACAGGTGGTCGAGCGCGTCCACGCATTCCTGGATGTGCGCGATGCGGTCCAGCCGCACCGGGTCGTGCTCGTCCACCGCCAGCGCGGAGGAGAACAGGGTGAGCGCGTACAGCGGCTGGCGCAGGTCGTGCGAGGCGGCGGCGAGGAAGCGCGCCTTGGCCACGCTGGCCGCCTCCAGCGCCGCGTTCTTGCGCGCCAGCTCCTGCGTGGCCTGCTCGATCTGCCGCTCCATCCCGCTGTGCATGTCGTGCAGCGCGGCGGAGGCGGCGTTGAAGCCGCGCTGCAGCTCGCCGATCTCGGTGTCGTCGGTGACCGCCACCGCCACCGCGCGCTCGCCGCTGCCCAGCCGATGCACCGCGGCGGCGAGCCGGCGCAGCGGCGCGCTGATCCAGCGCGCCGCCTGCCAGCCGACCACCAGCGCGACGAACAGGCTGAGCACGAGCGCGATCAGCGCGTTGCGCAGGCTCGAGCGCTGCGCCGCGATCGCCTCGGCCAGGCTCACGTCGACCAGCACCGAGCCGATCGGGTGATGCGGGTCGTCGCGCGGCGCGATGTCGCGCAGCACGGTCAGGCTCTCGTGGCGGGACGCGGCGCCGGCCTGGCTCTCGGCCAGGATCTCGCCGTCGGCGGCGCGGATCTGCACGTGCGAGACGTGCGGCAGCTGCACCACCGACTGCGCGATGCGCACCAGCTCGCGGCGCTGCATGTTGCGCAGCGGCTCGGCCGAGATCGTGGCGGCCTGGGTGGCGATGGCGTCGGCGGCGTTGCGCGCCATGCCGTGCAGCGCGGCCAGCTGGTGGCGGGTCAGCATGGTGACCAGCAGCACCGCGGTGACCAGGGTCGGCACCAGCGCGATGAACGCCAGCCGCTGCGTCAGCGTGGTGCGCCGCCACAGCCTCACCAGCCAGGAATCGGCCTGTGCCATGCCTGCCCTCCCGCGGCGCCCGGCGCCGGCGCGACGAGCCTAGCGCGATCGCGCCGCGGCGGCAGCTAGGCCATTGGCGAGGGGCGGGCCGGACCTCCGGCGTAGGGCGGGCCCGGGCTCCCGGTGCCTGTTCGCGGGTACCCCGTGCTCCCCGCCGGGAGCCGCCTGCGCGCGGGCCGGGGGAGAAGGAGTGGATGATGGTGCGTGATGGCGCGGCATGGGGTAGGGCGATGGTCGGGGCATCGCGGCCTCCGGCCGCGACCGGCCCGGCGCGAAGCCGCCCCAGGCCCTCAGCCGGGCCGCCGGCGCCGCAGCAGCCGCTGCGCCAGCAGCGGCAGCAGCACCAGCACGGCGATCGCGCCCAGCGGCAGCAGCACCTGGCGGTGCAGCAGCAGGCCGAAGCCGATGCGGTCGCTCTGGCGCAGCGCGTCGCCCAGGCCGGCGCCGATCGAGGTCTCGAACACCAGCGACACCGTGCCGCCCAGCCAGGTGGCGCCGAGGAACAGC
This sequence comes from Fulvimonas soli, assembly GCF_003148905.1. Lineage (GTDB taxonomy): Bacteria > Pseudomonadota > Gammaproteobacteria > Xanthomonadales > Rhodanobacteraceae > Fulvimonas > Fulvimonas soli. The sequence continues at coordinate 69,068 of NZ_QGHC01000005.1, forward strand.
CACAGCGGGCAGCGCAGCCAGGCCAGGCAGATCGTCACCAGCCCGAACGGCGCCACCGGGATGAAGCGCAGGAACAGCGTGTAGCTGACCGGATGGCGCTCGAAGCCGTGGTGCAGCCGCTCCACCAGCCGCGGCGGATGGCGGCTGCCGGCGCCGAAGGCGTAGCGGCTGGCCAGGTAGAGGATCAGCGAGCCCAGCGTCAGCGCGACCGAGGACAGCGCCGTGCCCTCCGCCACGCCGAAGGCGAAGCCGCCGGCGAAGATGACCAGCACGGTGCCGGGCAGGCCGGTGGACACCGCCAGGGTGAGCAGGCCGACGTAGGCGGCGCGGCCCAGCCAGGGGTTGTCGGCCAGCTGCGCCTTGAGCTCCTGCTGGTGCGCGACCAGCTCGGCCGGGTGCAGCCGGTCCAGCACGCCGGAGGCGAACAGCACGATGCCGGCGGCGACCAGCAGCAGCAGCGGCAGCGCGGCGCGCAGCCGGTTCAATAGCTCGGCCCGCTTTCGCCGTAGGCGGCCAGCACCGCGCGCGCCTGCGCGCGCAGGATGTCGCGCCGCACGGCGATGCCGCGGCGCTCCAGTTCGCCGGTCCAGTCGGCGGGCAGCGGGCCCTCGTCGAAGTCGGTCAGCTCCCCGACGTCCTCGGCGCGCGCGCCGATCAAGAGCTCGTCGATGCCCGCCCACACGGTGGCGCCGTAGCACTGGCAGCACGGCTGCGCGCTGGTGGCCAGCGCGTAGCGGCCGCCGGCCTCGTTGAGGCGGTGGGCGGCCAGGCGCTGCTGCGCGGCCATGTAGGCCATCATCTCCGCGTGCGCCACCGAGCAGGCCTGCGGCACCACGCGGTTCACCCCGGCCGAGACCAGCCGGCCGTCCTGGTTGAACACCGCCGCGCCGAACGGGCCGCCGTGGCCGCGCGCCACGTTCTCGCGGGCGAGCGCGATGGCCAGCCCGACGCGCTCCTCGTCGGTCAGGTAGCGGCGGCGCTCGTCCGCCACCTCGCCGATCCACGGCGGCAGGGTGAGGTGGATCTGCAGTCGCAGCATGGGTGCCCTCCGTGGCCTTACTGCGCGCCGGCCTGCTTCGCCCAGGTGTCGCGCAGGGTGACCGCGCGGTTGAACACCGGCGCGTCCGGCCGGTGGTCGAGGCGGTCGCTGACGAAGTAGCCCAGCCGCTCGAACTGGAAGTGCGTCTCCGGCGCGGCCTGCGCGGCGGCCGGCTCCACCCAGCCGCGCACCACGCGCTTGGCCTCGGGGTTGATGTGCTCGATCCAGCTCCTGCCGTCGCTCTCGTCGTCCGGCGCGGGCACGTTGAACAGGCGGTCGTACAGGCGCACCTCGGCGGCCACGGCATGCCGCGCGCTGACCCAGTGGATGGTGCCCTTCACCTTGCGGTCGGCGCCGGGCATGCCGTGGCGCGAGGCGGGATCGAGCGTGCCGCGCAGCTCGACCACGCGGCCGCCGGCGTCCTTCACCACGTCCTCGCACTTGACGATGCCCACCCCGCGCAGGCGCACCTCGCCGCCCGGCACCAGGCGCTTGAAGCCCTTGGGCGGCACCTCGGCGAAGTCCTCGCGCTCGATCCACAGCTCGCGCGCGAACGGCACCTGGCGCGCGCCCTGCGCCTCGTCCTTCGGGTGGTTGGCGAAGGCGAGCGATTCCTCGTGGTCCTCGGGCAGGTTGGCGATGACCAGCCTGAGCGGGTCGAGCACCGCCATGCGCCGCGGCGCATGGTCGTCCAGGTCCTCGCGGATGCAGTTCTCCAGCAGCGTGTAGTCGATCACGCTGTTCTGCTTGGACACGCCCAGCCGCTCGATCAGCAGGCGGATGCCGCCCGGCGTGAAGCCGCGCCGGCGCAGGCCGCGCAGGGTGTTCATGCGCGGGTCGTCCCAGCCGTCCACCAGGCCGCGCTGCACCAGCTCGGCGAGCTTGCGCTTGCTGGTGATGCAGTAGCTGAGGTTCAGCCGCGAGAACTCGATCTGGCGCGGCTTGCTCGGCTGCACGTCCAGCCCGGCCGCCTCGGCCACGGGACGCCACAGCTCGGGGTGGCCGGCCAGGTCCACGTTGTCCACGCACCAGTCGTACAGCGGGCGGTGGTCCTCGAACTCCAGCGTGCACAGCGAGTGGGTGATGCCCTCGATCGCGTCCGACAGCGCGTGCGCGAAGTCGTACATCGGGTAGATCGGCCAGGCGTCGCCGGTGTTCTGGTGCGGCACCTTGCGGATGCGGTACAGCGCCGGGTCGCGCAGGTTCATGTTGCCCGCGGCCATGTCGATCTTCGCGCGCAGCGTCTTGCTGCCGTCGGGGAACTCGCCGGCGCGCATGCGCCTGAACAGGTCGAGGTTCTCCGCCACGGAGCGCCCGCGGTACGGCGAGTCGCGGCCCGGCTCGGTGAGCGTGCCGCGGTACTCGCGCATCTGATCGGGCGAGAGGTCGTCCACGTAGGCCTTGCCGTCCTCGATCAGCTTGAGCGCGGCGCGGTAGAGCACCTCGAAGTAGTCCGAGGCGTGGCGCAGGTCGTGCCATCCGTAGCCCAGCCAGCGCACGTCCTCCTTGATGCCCTCGACGAACTCGGGGTCCTCCTTGCCGGGGTTGGTGTCGTCCAGGCGCAGGTTGCACCAGCCGCCGAACTCGCGCGCGATGCCGAAATCCAGGCAGATCGCCTTGGCGTGGCCGATGTGCAGGTAGCCGTTGGGCTCGGGCGGGAAGCGGGTGCGGATCGCGCGGTGCTTGCCGCTGGCCAGGTCCTCGCGGACGATCTGGCGGATGAAGTCCCGCGCCTCGGGCCGCTGCTCCTCGGCCGGCGCGGCGGCGGTGACGGTGGGGCGGGCGGCGGGTTCGGTCGACATCGGCGAAGCTCGGGCGTGGCGGAAACGCCCAAGTTTACCCTGTCGCCGCCGGCGCGCGGCGCGGCGTTCAGCCGCCGCCCGCGGCGTGCGGGCGGCGCGGCAGGCCCACGCGGTTGCGGCCCTGCAGCTTGGCGCGGTACAGCGCCTCGTCGGCCTGGTGCATCCAGGCGCCCAGGTCGGCGGTGCCCGCGTCGAGCCCGGCCACGCCCAGGCTCAGCGTCCAGGCCTGCGCGCCGCCGGGATCGTCCGCGGGGCGGCCGGCACGGCAGCGGATCCGCTCGGCCACCGCCAGCGCCTGCGCCAGCCCGGTTTCCGGCAGCACCACGCCGAACTCGTCGCCGCCGAGGCGGCCGGGCGTGTCGACCTCGCGCAGGTTGTCCTCCAGCAGGCGCGCCAGCTCGCACAGCACGGCGTCGCCGGCGGCGTGGCCGCGGCTGTCGTTGACCTGCTTGAAGTTGTCCACGTCCAGCAGGATCAGCGCGGCCGGGCGCTGGTTGCGCTGGTAGCGGCGCAGCTCCAGCGCGGCGGCTTCCAGCCAGTGCGTGCGGTTGGGCAGGCCGGTGAGGCTGTCGGTGCGGTTGAGGCGGTCGAGCAGGCGGTTCTGTTCGCGCACGCGCTGGCTCAGCGCGTGGTTCACCGTGCTCACCCAGACCGGGTAGAGCATCAGCATCGGCAGGCAGGCGAACACGTTGAGCGTGTCGCTGTGCCATTGCACCGGGAAGCCGAGCAGCCCGCCCACCGCCACGCAGGCGACGGCCTCCAGCAGCAGCGACAGGCCGAACAGGCGCCAGCCGCCGGCGCCGACCCGGTCCATCGCCAGCATGGACAGCAGCAGCGCGCTGGGCAGCAGGTTGAAGCGCATCAGCGCCACCCATGCGCCGGCGGACGCCGCGTCGAGCAGCAGGTTGCGCTGCTCGGTGCGGTTCGGCTGCCTACTGCGCGTGGAGATCAGCCAGGCCAGGTGCGGCCAGGCGTAGCCGTTCAGCGCGAGCAGCGCCCACAGCCAGCCCGGCGCGCGCTGCTGCCACAGCACGCTGGCCACCGGCAGCGCGGCCAGCGCCAGGCCCAGCGTGCGCAGGCGGTGGACCAGGCGCACGAAGCCCAGGCATTTGTCGTGTTCGCGGACGGCCATGCTCCCCCATGAGTCGTCGTCGCAGCTCGGCAGGGCGGACGATAAGGCCGCGGCGGCGGCCGCGCCAGCCGTTCGCCGCCGCGCTTGCCTCGCGGCCGGCGCGGGGCTAGCGTGCGGGCCATGCGTACCGTCTACCTGGCCGAGACCCTGATCGACGCGCACCTGGTGAAGGATGCGCTCGAGCGCGCCGAGATCCCCGCCTTCGTCGCCGGCGAATACCTCACCGGCGGGGTCGGCCAGCTGCCCGCGCGCGACTTCGTGGCGGTGCAGGTGCCGGCGGCGGCCGTGCCGGCGGCGCAGGCGGTGGTGCGCGAGATCGCCGCGCGGCTGGCCCAGGCGCGCGAGGCGGCTGCGGAGCCGGCCTGCGGCCTGGCCGGGCAGCCGGCGTCCTGAATCTCCTCCCGCCGGCGCGCGGCGCCGGCCGCCACCTCTGGAACCGCATGAACGACCTGGCCCGCCTGATCCGCGCCGTGCCCGACTTCCCCCGGCCCGGCGTGCTGTTCCGCGACATCACCCCGCTGCTGGCCGACGCCGGCGCGTTCGCCCGCTGCATCGACCTGCTGGCCGAGCCGTGGCTGGGGCAGGGCGTGCGGGCGGTGTGCGGGATCGAGTCGCGCGGCTTCATCTTCGGCGCCGCGCTGGCGCAGAAGCTCGACGCCGGCTTCGTGCCGCTGCGCAAGCCGGGCAAGCTGCCGCCGCCGCTGGTGGAGGTGGACTACCGGCTGGAGTACGGCACCGACCGCCTGCAGGCGCGCGACGACGCGCTGCGCCCCGGCGAGCGCACGCTGGTCGCGGACGACGTGCTGGCCACCGGCGGCACCCTCGCCGCCGCGCGCGAGCTGGTGGCGCGGCTGGGCGGCGAGCTGGCCGGCGCCGCGGTGGTGATCGAGCTGGGCGCGCTGGGCGGCCGTGCGCGCTGGGGCGATGGCCCGCCGCTGCACGCGCTGGTGCGCTACTGAGCGGCGCTCGCCCACCCGGCGCCGGGGGCGGCCTGGGCGGGCCTGGCATCGGGGCCTTGGCGGTCTCGCGTCAGGTCGACCGCGGCCGGAGGCCGCTCCCCCAGGGAGCCTCGCAAGCCTTTGTGGAAGCGGCCTGCGGCCGCGATGCCTCGACCTCGCTCCCCGCCATGCCGAGCCGTCGCGGACCGGGCGCGCGTGAACGGGTCCTCAGGGCGTCGCGGTCTCCGCGCGTTCCACGTACACCAGCTCGCAGGCGCCGTTGCCGGTGTCCTCGCGGCTGAGCGAGCTGTGCCACTGCCAGCCGTCGGCGCGGCTGGCGTCGACCAGGAAGCCCTCCAGGTGCACCAGCTGGCCGCGGCGCACGCGCTCCAGCGCGTCGCGCACCTGCCCGTCGGCCGGGATCAGGTGCATGTTGGCGCTGTGCGTCTCGATCTCGCGGCGCGGGATCGGGAAGTCGTCCGCGTGCCACCAGTAGAAGCGGCCGGACTGGCTGACCTCGATGCGCGCCAGCACCGCGCTGTCGGACATGCGGCCCCAGCCCAGCGCCAGGTCGAGCGGGGCGAGGAAGGCGCCGGCGTCGTGGTAGTCCTCGCGCGCGAGCACGCGCGCGGTGAGCGCGAAGTGCGCGCGCGTGCGCAGCGTGACGTCGCCGCGCCGCAGGACGGCGCCGTCGTCCAGGTCCACCTGCTCGGGGTCGTCCGGCGCCAGCACGCCGGGCGGCGGCGTCACCGCGCGGTGCTTCCACGCCGAGGCGGCGCCCCACAGCACCAGCAGCGCCAGCGCGACGAGCGCGAGCCGGCGCATCAGCGGCGTTCCGCGGCTGGCGTCATGCGCGGGCCCGCGCCTTCGGCGGGGCCGGCTGGGTGGCCGGGCGCAGCAGCTCGGCGGGCATGCCGCGGATCATCTCGGCGAAGCGCTGCAGGAACGGGCCCATCGAGGAGCTCTTGCGCCACACCAGCGCGATCCGCCGGCTCGGCGGGTGGCCGGCGAATTCCAGCAGCTGCACGTTGCCGGTGCGCGGCACCGGCGGCTTGATCGCCAGCGTCGGCAGCAGGGTGATGCCCACGTCGGCGGCCACCATCTGCCGCAGCGTCTCCAGGCTGGTGGCGCGGAAGCCGGCCTTCTCGCCGGCGCCGGCCAGCTGGCACACCTCCAGCGCCTGGTCGCGCAGGCAGTGGCCGTCCTCCAGCAGCAGCAGGTTCTCGTCCTCCAGGTCGCTCAGCTTCAGGCGGCCCTTGTGCTGCGCCAGCGGGTGGCGCTCGGGCACCGCCAGCACGAACGGCTCCTCGAACAGGAACTCGGCGTGCAGGCTGTCCTCGTGCAGCGGCAGCGCCAGGATGCCCGCGTCCAGCGCGCCCTCGCGCAGCATCTTCACCACCTGCTCGGTCTTCTCCTCGGTGAGCAGCAGCTCCAGCCGCGGGAAGCGCCGGCGCACCAGCGGCACCAGGTGCGGCAGCAGGTAGGGCCCGAGCGTGGGGAAGATGCCCAGCCTGAGCTTGCCCGCCTCCGGGTCGCGCGTGCGCTGCGCGATCGCCTTGATCTCCTCGATCTCGGCCAGCACGCCCTTGGCGCGGCGGGCGATCTCGCGGCCGGTCTCGGTGAGCAGCACCTTGCGCGGCGTGCGCTCGACCAGTGCCACGCCCAGCTCGTCCTCCAGCTTCTTGATCTGGGTGGACAGGGTGGGCTGGCTGACGAAGCTCGCCTCGGCGGCGCGGCCGAAGTGGCGGTGCTCGGCCAGCGAGACGAGGTAGTGCAGGTCGCGCAGGTTCATGGGGCGTCTTCGGCTTCCATAGTTGCCGTCTATGATTGTGGTGGCTGCCATCGGCCGGAACAATCCCCGGCATCCGCGCCTCCGCCGTCGTGCACCGCATCGACCGCGCGGGCGGCCCGCTCCCGCGCCGCGCCGCCGGGCGGCGACGGGCCCCGCCATGCCTTCTGGCACTGTGCCGCAAGTCATGCCGGAGCCTAGCTTGCAGGCCCGTTTCCGTTGTCCCAGGGAGTTCCCCGATGCGAGGCCTAGCCCGTCCCCTGCTGCTCACCGCGCTGGCCGCCTGCTGCGGCGCCGCGCTCGCCGCCCACGCCGACGAGGTGCCGCACGGCAAGCTGCCGCGCTGGGCGATCCCCGAGCACTACCAGCTCGCCTTCAAGGTGGACCCGCGGCAGCAGGACTTCTCCGGCACCACCACGATCAAGGTGAAGCTCACCCAGGCTTCCGACCACGTGTGGCTGCACGGGCACGACCTGAAGGTCGCCAAGGTGGTCGTCACCGACGCCGCCGGCAAGCGGCACGCCGGCAAGTACGTGGACGCGGCGCCCAAGGAGGGCGTGGCGCGCATCGACTTCGGCAGCACGCTCGAGCCGCAGGAGATCACCCTGGCGATCGACTACAGCGCGCCGCTCAACCTGCAGCTGCAGGGCCTGTACAAGGTCAGCCACAAGGGCCAGCCCTACGCGATGACGCAGATGGAGCCGATCAGCGCGCGCTACGCCTTCCCCGGCTTCGACGAGCCCGGCTTCAAGACGCCCTACGACATCAGCCTGACCATCCCGAAGGACGAGGTCGGCGCGGCCAACACCCCGCAGGTCAGGGAAACCCCCGCCGGCGACGGCTGGAAGACGCTCACCTTCGCGCGGACGCCGCCGCTGCCGACCTACCTGGTCGCCTTCGGCGTCGGCCCGTGGGACGTGCAGCCCGGCCCGACCATCCCGGCCGGCGCGTACCGCAAGGAGCCGATCGAGCTGCGCGGCATCGCCGCGCGCGGCGAGGGCCACCGCATGCAGCACGTGCTGAGCGAGACGCCCAGCATCATCAAGACGCTGGAGGACTACTACGGCTTCGGCTACCCGTTCGGCAAGCTCGACCTGGTCGCCGCGCCGGACTTCTCCGCCGGCGCGATGGAGAACCCCGGCTTCGTCACCTTCCGCGACTGGCTACTGCTGCTCGACCCGGATTCGCCGGCGCAGTACGTGCGCGGCTCCTTCAACGTCACCGCGCACGAGCTGGCCCACCAGTGGACCGGCGACACCGTGACGCTGGCCTGGTGGGACGACCTGTGGCTCAACGAGGCCTTCGCCACCTGGATGCAGCAGAAGGTCACGCAGAAGGTGCACCCGGAATACCGCGCCGACCTCGACCGCGTGCGCGGCGCCGAGGGCGCGATGAACGGCGACAGCCTGGTCACCACGCGCAAGATCCGCCAGCCGATCACCGGCAACGGCGACATCGAGACCGCCTTCGACGGGATCACCTACCAGAAGGGCGCGGCGGTGCTGGGCATGTTCGAGGGCTACGTGGGCGAGGCCACGTTCCAGAAGGGCATGCGCGCGTACATCCAGCAGCACAAGTTCGGCAACGCGACGGCGGACGACCTGATCGACGCGATCGCTCTGGCGGCGGACAAGGGAGCGGACTTCAAGCAGGCGTTCCGCAGCTTCCTCGACCAGCCGGGCGTGCCCTACGTGCAGACGAAGCTGGCGCAGCAGGGCGGCAAGACGGTGCTGGAGCTGAGCCAGAGCCGCTACCTGCCGGTGGGGAGCAAGGGCGACGCCAACCACGTGTGGGGCGTGCCGGTGTGCGTGCGCTACGGGGTGGCGTCGGGCAGCAAGGTGAGCTGCGAGCTGCTGGACAGGCCGCGGGGCACGATGGTGCTGGAAGGCGCCACCGCGTCGAGCTGGGTGCTGCCCAACGCCAACGGCAGCGGCTACTACCGCTTCGGCATGGCCAAGGCGGACCTGGCGGCGCTCGGCAGGCGGATCGGCAAGCTCGACGACGCCGAGCAGCTGGCCTACGCCGACGCGGTGGGCGCCGCCTTCCGCCACGGCGACCTCGACGCGGGCGACGTGCTGGCCGCGCTCAAGCCGCTCACCGCCTCCAAGGTGCGCGAGGTGGCCACCGCGCCGATCGGCACGATCGGCTGGATCTACCACCAGGAAGCGCAGACCGACGCCCAGCGCGCGCGCATCGTCGCCTGGATGAAGGACGCCTACCTGCCCGAGCTGCGGGCCCTCGGCTACCGCCGCAAGGCCGGCGAGGCCGACGGCGACTCGCTGATGCGCAGCACGCTGGCCGAGCTGCTCGGCCTGGACTACAAGCTGCCGGAAGTGCGCGCCGAACTGCTCAAGCAGGGCGACGCGGCGCTGAAGGCGAAGGACGGCCGCCTCGACTTCGCCGCCGCCGATCCGGACCTGCTCGGCGCCGCGCTGGGCGTGGCCGTGCAGGAGCGCGGCAAGGGCGCGGTGGACGCGCTGATCGCCGAGCTGCCCAAGACCAGCGACCCGGCGCTGCGCAACGCCATCCTCGCCGGCCTGTCCGAGGCCGACGACCCGGCGCTGGCCGAGCAGGTGCGCAACTTCGCGCTCGACAAGCAGGTGAAGGTGGGCGAGATGGCCGCGCTGCTGCGCGGCGGCCGCGACACCCAGGCGCAGCGCGACGCGGTGTGGAACTGGTCGGTGGCCAACTACGACAGGATCCTCGCCCGTACCGGCAGCTTCGCCGGCGGCCGCCTGCCGGCGATGATGGGCGGCGGTGGCTGCTCGCAGGCCGAGGCGGAACGTCTGCAGGCGTTCTTCAAGACCCGCGCGAAGGACGTCGCCGGCGCCGAGCGCGGCCTGGCGCAGACCACCGAGTCCACGCTGCTGTGCGCGGCGCTGAAGGCCAGGCAGGACCCGGCGGCGATCCTGCGCTGATCCTTCGCCGGGTCGCCGGCGATGCCGGGCGGTGCAGGCCGTCCGGCATTTCTTTGCCTCCGGCGTCCGGCCGATCCCGTGCCGCCGCGCGCTCCGCTTCGGCCCGCGCGCGGCGCAGCGTTGCCCCGCCGGAGCGGCCGCCCGCGGCGGCGTTCAGCCGTCCAGTTCCGCCCAGCGCGCGTAGGCGGCGTCGAGCTCGGCCTGCAGCTTCGCCAGCTCGGCGTTCGCCGCGGCGATGGCCGCGCCGCCCTGCTGGAAGAAGGCCGGGTCGTTCATCGCCTCGCCGCGCGCGGCGATCTCCGCCTCCAGCTGCTCGATGCGCGCGGGCAACCGTTCCAGCTCGCGCTGGTCCCTGTAGCTCAGCTTGCGCTTCGGGCCGTCGCCTGCGCGCGCGCCGGCGTCCGGCGGCGGCACGGCCGGGGCCTCGGCGGCGGCCGCGGCGGGCGGGTTCCGCCCCTCGCCGGGGCGGCGGTCGCCGGCCGGGCGCTGCCGCAGCCAGTCGCTGTAGCCGCCCACGTACTCGCCCACCCTGCCGTCGCCCTCCAGCACCAGCGTGCTGGTCACCACGCTGTCGAGGAAGTCGCGGTCGTGCGAGACCAGCAGCAGGGTGCCGGGGTAGCCGGCCAGCAGCTCCTCCAGCAGCTCCAGCGTCTCCACGTCGAGGTCGTTGGTGGGCTCGTCCATCACCAGCAGGTTGGACGGCTGCGCGAACAGCTTGGCCAGCAGCAGGCGGTTGCGCTCGCCGCCGGACAGCCGCGTGATCGGCGCGCGGGCGCGCGCGGGCGTGAACAGGAAGTCCTGCAGGTAGCCCAGGATGTGCTTGCGCTGGCCGTCGAGCTCGATGTACTCGCGGCCCTCGGCCACGTTGTCCAGCGCGCTGAGGCGGTCGTCGAGCCGGCTGCGGTGCTGGTCGAAGTAGGCCACCTGCAGGCCCGTGCCCAGCGTCACCTCACCGCGCTCGGGCTTCAGCTCGCCGAGCAGGATCTTCAGCAGCGTGCTCTTGCCCGCGCCGTTGGGGCCGACGATGCCCACGCGGTCGCCGCGCAGGACGGTGGTGGAGAGGTCGTCGACCAGCACGCGGCCGCCGTAGGACTGGCGCACGCGGCTGGCCTCGATCACCTTGCGGCCGGAGGCCTGCGCCGCGGCCAGGGTGATCCGCGCGTTGCCGGCCAGCTCGCGTCGCTCGGCGCGCTCGCGGCGCATCGCCTTGAGCGCGCGCACGCGGCCCTCGTTGCGCGTGCGGCGGGCCTTGATGCCCTGGCGGATCCACGCCTCCTCCTGCGCCAGGCGTTTGTCGAACAGCGCGTTGGCCTGCGCCTCGGCGTGCAGGCGCTCCTCGCGCCGGCGCAGGTAGTTGTCGTAGTCGCCGGGCCAGCTGGTGAGGCGGCCGCGGTCGATCTCGACGATGCGGGTGGCCAGCGCGCGCAGGAAGGCGCGGTCGTGGGTGACGAACACCAGGCTGCCGGCGAAGGACTTGAGGAAGCCCTCCAGCCAGCCGATCGCCTCGATGTCCAGGTGGTTGGTCGGCTCGTCCAGCAGCAGCACGTCGGGCTGGCGCACCAGCGCCTGCGCCAGCAGCACGCGGCGCTTCATGCCGCCGGAGAGCGCGGCGAAGTCGAGGTCGCCCGGCAGCTCCAGGCGCGCCAGCACGTCGCCCACGCGGCGGTCGATGTCCCAGCCGTGGCGCGCCTCGATCTGCGCCTGCACCGCGCCGAGCGCGTCCAGGTCGCCCTCGTGCAGCAGGTGGTGGTAGCGCGCCAGCAGGCGGCCGAGGTCGCCCAGCCCCGCGGCGACCACGTCGAACACGCTGCCGCGCGTGTCCTGCGGCACCTCCTGCGCCATGCGGGCGACCACCACGCCGTCCTGCGCGCGCCGCTCGCCGTCGTCGGGCTTCAGCTCGCCGGCGATCAGCCCGAGCAGGGTGGACTTGCCCTCGCCGTTGCGGCCGACGATGCACACGCGCTCGCCGGCCTCGATCGACAGGTCGACGCGTTCGAGCAGGAGGGGGCCGCCGACGCTGAAGTCGACGCGCTGGAGCTGGATCAGGGACATCGGGGCATTGTACCGGGACGGCGCCGCCGGCCCGCCCGCGGCGGCGGCATGAACGCGCTCTGAATGCGGCGCGTGCGACCGGCTTGAACGCGGCGCGTGCGTTCCCCATTAGGGGCGTCGCCAGCGCCGCGGGGCGGTTCCCCGCGACGGCGCGAGGCGTTCCGTATCGAGCGGCGGATGCGGTTCGTCCGCGGGCCATGCGCCCGACTGCCGGTGACTCCGGCGCATCCGCATCCTTGCCCTCGTGCCGGCCCGCCCGCGCGCCGCGACCCCGCGGCGGCTGCGCGCATGTGAGTTCTGCGAGGTGATACCGATGAGCATCAGCCAGTTGATCCCCTGGAACCGCGAGCGCTCTTCCAGCGCGTTGATGCCGAGGGAGACGCGCGATCCCTTCCTCGCCCTGCACCGCGAGGTGAACCGCCTGTTCGACGACCTCTGGCGCCAGTTCGACATGCCGATGGGCCGGCTCGATGCCGGCATCGGCGCCGGCTGGCCGCAGGTGCAGCTGGACGAGGGCGACAAGGAATTCGTGCTGACCGCCGAGCTGCCCGGCATGAGCGAGAAGGACGTCGAGGTGCTGTTCGCCGACCACGCCGTGATCCTGCGCGGCGAGCGCCGCGCCGAGCGCGAGGACAAGAACCGCAACCAGCGGCTGAGCGAGCGCTACTACGGCCGCTTCGAGCGCCGCATCCCGCTCGACGTGGAGATCGAGCCGGACAAGGCCAAGGCCGAGTTCCGCAACGGCGTCCTCAGCGTGACGCTGCCCAAGACGCCGCAGGCGCAGACCGAGACGGTGCGCATCCCGATCGCCCGGGCTGCCTGATCGCCGCGCCCCCCGCACGGCGATCCCTGCGGACGCTCTCCTGGCGCCAGGGACGGCGCCGCGCCGCCGGCGGCGGACGACAGCGCCGCCGGCGCTTCTTTGCCCCGAACGACAACGCATGCGTCCGCGGCGCCGGCGCGCCCGCGGACCGCCGCGGAGGAAACCATCCCATGCGAATCGCGCAGATCGCGCCCCTGTACGAAGCCGTGCCGCCGCGCCTGTACGGCGGCACCGAACGCATCGTCGCCTACCTGTCCGATGCCCTGGTGGAGCTGGGCCACGAGGTGACCCTGTTCGCCGCCGCCGATGCCGGCACCCGCGCGCGCCTGGCGCCGGTGCGCGACCAGGCGATCCGGCTCGACCCGGCGCCGCTGAAGTCGGACCTGGCCGCGCACCTGTCCATGCTGCAGGAGGTGCGCCGCCGCGCCGGCGAGTTCGACGTGCTGCACTTCCACGTCGACCTGCTGCACTTCCCCTTCTTCCAGGACATCGCCGCGCGCACGCTGACCACGCTGCACGGGCGGCTGGACCTCAAGGACCTGCCCGAGGCCTACCGGCGCTGGCCGCAGTTCCCGCTGGTGTCGATCTCCGAGCAGCAGCGCAGGCCGCTGCGCTTCGCGCACTGGGTCGGCACCGTGCCGCACGGCCTGCCGGCCGCGCTGTACCGCCCGCCCGCCGCGCCGGCGGGCGACTACCTGGCCTTCCTCGGCCGCATCTCGCCGGAGAAGCGGCCCGACCGCGCGATCGCCATCGCGCGCCGCGCCGGCGTGCCGCTGAAGCTGGCGGCCAAGGTGGACGCCGCCGACCGCGACTACTTCCACGGGACGATCCGCCCGCTGCTCGACGCCGCGGGCGCGGGCGCGCAGTTCGTCGGCGAGATCGGCGATGCGCGCAAGCAGGACTTCCTGGGCCATGCCCGCGCGCTGCTGTTCCCGATCGACTGGCCCGAGCCGTTCGGCCTGGTGATGATCGAGGCGATGGCCTGCGGCACGCCGGTGATCGCCTGGGACTGCGGCTCGGTGCGCGAGGTGGTCGAGCACGGCGTGACCGGCTTCGTGGTGTGCTCGGAGGAGGAGGCCGCGGCGGCGGTGGCGCGCCTGCACGAGCTGGACCGCGCCGCCATCCGCCGGGTGTTCGAGCGGCGCTTCTCCGCCACCGCGATGGCCGAGCGCTACCTGGCGCTGTACCGCCGCCTCGGCGCGCCCGGCGACGCCGGCGCGCCGACGCTGGCACGCACCGCCTGAGCGCCGCCATGGCCTACGGACTTCCCGCCGAGGACACCGCCGCGACGGCGCCGGCCACGGCCGCCGGCCACGCGCGCCATGCGCTCAAGGACGGCGACAGCTTCCAGGTGTGCGACGCGGCCGGCGACATCGCCGGCGCCGCCGACGGGCTGTACCGCGACGGCACCCGCGTGCTGTCGCGCTTGGTGCTGCGCCTGGACGGCGAGGCGCCGGTGCTGCTCAGCGCCGCGGTCGGGCGCGACAACGTGTTCTTCACCGCGCATCTCACCCATCGCCCGCTGACCCCGCTGGGCGCCAGCGCCGGCGGCGACGTGATCCACCTGGAGCGCACCCGCTTCCTGTGGCAGGCACGGCTGTTCGAGCGCATCGCCTGCGTCAACTACGGCGAGGCGCCGGCGCAGCTGCGGCTGGAGGTCGGCTTTGCCGCCGACTTCCGCGACATGTTCGAGGTGCGCGGCGCGCACCGCGCCGAACGTGGCCGCATGCATGCGCCGGCGGCGGTCGACGGCGGCATGCTGCTGCGCTACGAGGGGCTGGACGGCCTGCTGCGCGACAGCGCCGTGGTCTTCTCCGAGGCGCCGCAGACGCTGGCGCCGGAGCGGGCGGTGTTCGCGCTGCAGCTGCCCGCGCATGGCCGCCGCGAGCTGTACCTGGAGGTGGGTGCCGAGCCGGCGCGGCCGGGTCGCGCGCGCTTCCGCCACGCCGCCGCGCAGGCGCTGCGCGCGATGCGCCGCCGGCGCCGCTCCGGCGCGCGCCTGCGCAGCAGCGGCCGGCTGTTCAACGCCTGGCTGGAGCGCTCGCGCGCCGACATCGCGCTGCTGGTGAGCAAACTGCCGACCGGGCCGTACCCGTACGCCGGCATCCCGTGGTTCTCCACGCCGTTCGGGCGCGACGCCATCGTCACCGCGTTGCAGACGCTGTGGCTGGACCCGGCGCTGGCGCGCGGCGTGCTGGCCTTCCTGGCGCGGCACCAGGCGCACGAGACCTCCGCCTTCCGCGACTCGGCGCCGGGCAAGATCATGCACGAGACGCGCAAGGGCGAGATGGCGGCGATGGGCGAGCTGCCGTTCGGGCTGTACTACGGCGGCATCGACACCACGCCGCTGTTCGTGATGCTGGCGGGCGCCTATGCCGAGCGCACCGCGGACGACGCCTTCGTCGATGAGCTGTGGCCGGCGCTGCTGGCCGCCACCGCGTGGATCGAGCGCAGCTGCGACGCCGACCCGGACGGCTTCCTCGCCTATGCGCGCGGGCAGCAGGGCGGGCTGGTCAACCAGGGCTGGAAGGACAGCGCCGACTCGGTGTTCCACGCCGACGGCGGCGAGGCGCCCGGGCCGATCGCGCTGGTCGAGGTGCAGGGCTACGCCTTCGCCGCGCTGCATGCGATGGCCGCGCTGGCCGGGCGGCGCGGCGAGGCGGCGGCCGCCGCGCGCTGGCGCGCGCGCGCGCAGGCGCTGCGCGCGGCGGTGGAGCGGCGGCTGTGGGACGAGGCGCTGGGCTACTACGTGCTGGCGCGCGACGGCCGCGGCGCGCCGTGCCGCGTGCGCGCCTCCAACGCCGGGCACCTGCTGTACGCCGGCCTGCCCGAGGCGGCGCGCGCGCGGCGGGTGATCGAGCAGCTGCGCTCGCGCGCCTTCGACGGCGGCTGGGGCGTGCGCACCCTGGCCGGCGACCAGCCGCGCTTCAACCCGATGTCCTACCACAACGGCTCGGTGTGGCCGCACGACGTGGCGCTGTGCGCGGCCGGCATGGCGCGCTACGGCGCGCGCGCCGAGGCGGTGCGCCTGCTCGCGGAGACCTTCGAGGCGGCGGTGCACTTCGGCATGCGCCTGCCGGAGCTGTATTGCGGCTTCCTGCGCGCGCCGGGCGAGCCGCCCATCGCCTATCCGGTGGCCTGCCTGCCGCAGGCCTGGGCGGCCGGCGCCGTGTTCATGCTGCTGCAGGCCTGCCTGGGCCTGCACGTCGATGCTTGGCGCGGCGAGGTGGTGATCGACCGGCCGCAACTGCCGGTGGGCGTGGACCGCCTGCTGGTGCGCGAGCTGGAGGTGGCCGGCGCGCGCGTGGACCTGGCCTTCGAGCGGGTCGGCGGCCGCGTGCTGGCCGCGCGCACCGGAGGCGCGGACGTGCGGGTGGTGGCGCGGCTGTGAGCCCGGCTCGGGCGCGCCGGAGCGGTCGCCGCGGCCCGCAGGGCGGCGCTGGAACGCGAACGGGCCGCGCAGGGCGGCCCGTTCGCGTGTCGCGCGGCAGAACCGCGCCTACCTCAACTTGGCGTCCGCGCGCAGCGCCTCGGCCCTGTCGGTCTTCTCCCACGAGAACGCGGTGAAGCGGGTGCCGTCGGCGCCCTTGACCTCGTGCGGGCTGCGGCCGAAGTGGCCGTAGCTGGCGGTCTGCTGGTACATCGGGTGGATCAGGTCGAGCATCTTGATGATGCCGTACGGGCGCAGGTCGAAGTGCCTGCGGATCAGCTTCTCGATCTTGTCGTCCGGGATCCGGCCGGTGCCGAAGGTGGTCACCGAGATCGAGGTGGGCTCGGCCACGCCGATGGCGTAGCTCACCTGCACCTCGCAGCGGTCGGCGAGGCCGGCGGCCACGACGTTCTTGGCCACGTAGCGCGCGGCGTAGGCGGCCGAGCGGTCCACCTTGGACGGATCCTTGCCGGAGAACGCGCCGCCGCCGTGGCGGGCCCAGCCGCCGTAGGTGTCGACGATGATCTTGCGGCCGGTCAGGCCGCAGTCGCCCACCGGGCCGCCGATCACGAACTTGCCGGTCGGGTTGATGTGGAACTTGGTGCCCTTGTGCAGCAGCTTGGCGGGCAGCACGGGCTTCAGGATGTGCTCGCGCACCGCCTCGATCAGGTCCTTCTGCCGGATGTCCGGGTCGTGCTGGGTGGACAGCACCACCGCGTCGATGGCGGTGGCCACGCCGTTCTCGTAGCGCAGGGTGACCTGGCTCTTGGCGTCCGGGCGCAGCCACGGCAGCGGCGAGTTCTTCTTCTTGCGGATCTTGGCCTGCTGCTCGACCAGGCGGTGCGAGTAGTAGATCGCCGCCGGCATGAAGTCGCGCGTCTCGTTGGTGGCGTAGCCGAACATCAGGCCCTGGTCGCCGGCGCCCTGCTCCTCGGGCTTCCTGCGGTCCACGCCCTGGTTGATGTCCGGCGACTGCTTGCCGATCAGGTTGAGCACGCCGCAGGTTTCGCCGTCGAAGCCCACCTCGGAGCTGTCGTAGCCGATGTCCACGATCACCTTGCGGACCAGCGCCTCCAGGTCGACCCACGCGCTGGTGGTGATCTCGCCGGCGACGATCGCCACGCCGGTCTTCACCATGGTTTCGCAGGCCACGCGGGCGCGCGGGTCCTGCGCCAGGATCGCGTCGAGCACGGCGTCGGAGATCTGGTCGGCCACCTTGTCCGGATGGCCTTCGGACACCGACTCGGAGGTGAAGAGGTAGTTGCTCATCGCGGCATTTATCCTTCTTTACGGATAAAGAGATGGAAGTTGAAACGGGCCATGATACACGCGCCCGGCCGGGTTTGCATGCGGCAAGTCTGGCACAGGCGTGTGGCAGCGGGGCGCGGTTCAGCCGCCGCGGCGGGCGGGCGCGCCGCCGGAATGGCGGGATCGCGGCCGCAGGCCGCTCCCGCCAGGCTGCCGCAGCTCGTGGGAGCGGCCTGCGCCGCGATGCCAGTCCTCGACCAGACGCCAGCTCCACCATCGCCTGGGCGCGGGCATCGCCTCGTCCGGGTGCGGGCGTCCAGACCGCCGCGGGTGCGGGCTCGCCGCGGCCGCACCAGGCCCGGCATTCCACCAGTCGGGCGAAGGCGCTGCCGCGCGGATCGGCCGTCTGGACGTCCATCACCAGGCGCAGGCGATCGGCGCCCCATGCGGCGCGGGACTGCGACGCCGCGGCGCTTGCTTGATAGGAATCGTTCTCAAGCGCATATTCCCGCGACGTCCGCAGCGGGCCGCGTGAGGCGGCATCGCCGGACCTTTTTTGGCGAGCGCGAGCGGATGTGGCCGGGCATCACCCCGTCGAGGACGGCGCGACGCCGTAGCCGTGCGGCGGGAGCGACATGACGTCTGCATCGCGCCGTCCTGCGCGAGCGTGGCATGCGCGATGGTCAGGCATCGTGCGGCCGCGTTGCACGCGCGCCGCGCGGAGCATTCGCCCCATGGTCCCGCGGCTTCCATAATGCGTTGAGGCCGCGTCGTGCGGCTGTCGCGGATGGAGGATGGACGATGACGATGAACCCACGCACCGCCGGGTGGCGCCGGGTCTGGCTGCTGCTGGTCCTGCTGCTGGGCGCGGGCCTGGTGCAGGCACAGGACGCCGGCCCCGCGCAGTGGAAGCCGGCGATGGACGCCTTCGCGGCGCAGGACCGCCTCCATCCGCCGTCGCAGCACGGCGTGCTGTTCATCGGCAGCTCCTCGATCAACTACTGGCATTCGCTGGCGGCGGACTTCCCCGGCGTCCCGGTGATCAACCGCGGCTTCGGCGGCTCGGCGATCGAGGATTCCGCCTACTACGCCGACCGCATCGTGACGCCCTACCACCCGCGCCTGATCGTGATGTACGCGGGCGACAACGACGTCTTCGAGGGGCACTCGCCGCAGCGCGTGGCGCGGGATTTCGAGGCCTTCGTGGCGCGCGTGCGGCGCGACCTGCCCGGCGTGCCGGTGGCGTACATCTCGATCAAGCCCAGCGTGGCGCGCTGGTCGCTGTGGCCGGCGATGCGCGAGGCCAACGGGCTGATCCGCGCCTGGGCGGCGACGCAGCGCGACGTGCGTTTCGTGGACATCGCGCCGCGCATGCTCGACGCGCAGGGCAAGCCGCGGCCGGAGCTGTTCCGCGAGGATGGCCTGCACATGAAGCCGGCCGGATACGCGCTGTGGATCGAGGCGCTCAAGCCGGTGCTGGCCGACTACGGCTTCCGCACGCGCTGATGCCGCATCGGCCCCCGGTCCACGGGACTTGGGTCTTCTTCCTCCGGGAGAAGTGAAAAAAAAGCCGGACCCTTTCGCATTTGCCTCCCTCTCCCACTGGGAGAGGGTGCCGGCAGGCGGGCGAGGGGTTCGGTCAGCGCGGGGCGTCGAGGCTTCGCCGTACCCGCATCCGGCCCTGCGGGCCACCTTCTCCCGCAGGGAGAAGGGAGAGAATCTGGCCTACGCCGCCAGCGCCACGCCCGCGGCCAGCGCGTCGAAGTAGTCGCGGGTCAGGCGCAGCTGCTCGGCCGCCGTCTCCGCGCGGTTGACCACGTGGCGGAAGGCGGCGTTCTCCGGCCGGTCCTTGGCGTACCAGCCGAGATGCTTGCGCGCGATGCGCACGCCGGCCTGCCCGCCGTAGAAGGCGTACAGCTGCTCCAGGTGGCCCAGCAGGATCGCGGCCACCTCGGCGGGCGAAGGCTCCGGCAGCGTCTCGCCGGTGGCGAGGTAGTGCGCGATCTCGCGGAAGATCCACGGCCGTCCCTGCGCGCCGCGCCCGACCATCACCGCGTCTGCGCCGGTGGCGTCGAGTACCTGCTTCGCCTTCCGCGGCGTCGTGATGTCGCCGTTGGCCAGCACCGGGATGCGCACCGCGGCCTTCACCGCGGCGATGGTCTCGTACTCGGCCTCGCCCTCGTACTTGTCGGCGCGGGTACGGCCGTGCACCGCCAGCGCGGCGATGCCGGCGTCCTCGGCGATGCGCGCGATGGTCAAGGCATTCTTGTGCTCGCGGTCCCAGCCGGTGCGGATCTTCAGCGTCACCGGCACGTCCACCGCCGCGACCACCGCGCGGCAGATGCGCGCCACCAGCGGCTCGTCCTGCAGCAGCGCGGAGCCGGCCCACACGTTGCACACCTTCTTCGCCGGGCAGCCCATGTTGATGTCGACGATCTGCGCGCCGTTGGCGACGTTGAAGCGCGCGGCTTCCGCCTGCATCGCCGGGTCGTAGCCGGCGATCTGCACGCTCACCGGCTCGGGCTCGCCGGCATGGTCCATGCGCCGCAGCGACTTGCGCGTGTGCCACAGCCTCGGGTCGGCGGTGGTCATCTCCGACACGGCCAGGCCCGCGCCCAGCCGCTTGCACAGCAGGCGGAACGGCTTGTCGGTGACGCCGGCCATGGGCGCCAGCACCACGGGCGGGTCGATGCGGTAGGGGCCGATCTGCATCCGGCCATTGTAGCCGCCCGCCGCAGGCGCGGCGTGGTCGGCCCGGAAGTGGCGGAACGGAAAAGGGCGGCCGGAGCCGCCCTTCCGTCGTTCAGTGCGCCACGGCGCCCCGCAGTCCCTCGGGCTCGTGCCTGTGGCGGAACAGCACCGCGAACAGCACCGCCACCACCAGCGCGTAACCGGCGAAGCTGAGCCAGATGCCATGCCACTGCAGCGCACCGTCGGGCGCGGTGAAGCAGCGCTCGATCACCAGCCCGCTGATCGAGCTGCCCAGCACCGCGCCCACGCCGTTGGTCATCAGCATGAACAGACCCTGCGCGCTGGCACGGATCTTCGGGTCGGCCTGGCCCTCGACGAACAGCGAGCCGGAGATGTTGAAGAAGTCGAACGCCATGCCGTAGACGATGTTGGACAGCACCAGCATCCACAGCAGCTCCGCCGGGTTGCCGTAGGCGAACAGGCCGAAGCGCAGCACCCAGGCGACCATGCTGATCAGCATCACCTTCTTGATGCCGAAGCGCTTGAGGAAGAACGGGATGGTGAGGATGAACAGCGTTTCCGACATCTGCGAGATCGACAGCACGATGTTCGGGTAGCGCACCGTGAGCAGGCCCTGGTACGCGGGCACCTTGCCGAAGTCGTGCAGGAAGGTGTCGCCGTAGGCGTTGGTCAGCTGCAGCGCGGCGCCCAGCGCCATCGCGAACAGGAAGAACACCGCCATCTTGTAGCTCTTGAACAGCGCGAACGAGCGCAGCCCCAGCACGTCCACCAGCGAGGAATGGCGCGTGTCGCGCGGCGGGCAGGGCGGCAGGGTGAAGGCGTACAGGCCCAGCAGCGCCGCCGCCACGCCGGCCACGTGGAACTGCGCGGGACTGGTCTCCAGGTGCAGCAGGCTGGTGGTCCACATCGCCACGATGAAGCCCACCGTGCCCCACACGCGGATCGGCGGGTACACCGCCACGATGTCCACGCCCTCGGTCTTGAGCGCGTTGTAGGCCACCGTGATCGACAGCGCGATGGTGGGCATGTAGCAGCACATGTTCACCAGCATCACCCAGAACAGCGTGCCGGGGTTGTCGATCGTGGGCACGACGAACAGCATCGCCGCGCCGGCGAGGTGCAGCGCGCCGTACAGGCGCTCGGCGTTGATCCACTTGTCGGCGACGATGCCGGCGATGGCGGGCATGAACAGCGAGGCCAGCCCCATGGTGGAGAAGATCGCGCCGAACTGCGCGCCGCCCCAGTGGCGGGTCTGGAACCAGTACGCGCCGATGGTGGTGAGCCACGAACCCCACACGTAGAACTGCAGGAAGTTCATCACGACGAGGCGGAGCTTGAGGCTCATGGGCGAAGGTCCGGCATGTGTTTCCCCTTGGAGATCAGGCCGGGGAATCGCCCGCAGCCGCAAACCGGCGCAGGGTAGAGGAAGCCGCCGGGCACGGGCAAGGCGCGCCGCGGCGGGCGCCGGTCAGCGGCCCAGCGCCCTGGCGATGGCGGCCTCGGCCAGCGGCGCCATCAGCGCGTAGCCGGCCGCGGTGGGATGCACGCCGTCGGAGGACAGCCCCGGGCGCATGCCGCCGCCGGCGTCGGCCAGGGCCGCGTGGTAGTCGAGGTAGACCAGTCCCTCGCGGGCGCAGTAGTCGCGGATCCAGCCGTTGATCTGGCGGATCTCCGCGGCCGGCCGGATGCCCGGTCGCCACGGGTAGGCCGCCGCCGGCAGGATCGAGGCCAGCACCACCTTGATGCCGTGCTGGCGCGCGATCGCCGCCATCGCGGCGAGGTTGTCCTCGATCATCCGCGGCGTGGCCGGGCCGGTGTTGCCGGCGATGTCGTTGGTGCCGGCCAGGATCACCACCGCGGCCGGGCGCAGCCGCACCACGTCGGGCATGAAGCGCACCAGCATCTGCGGCGTGGTCTGCCCGCTGATGCCGCGGTTGACGTAGGGCTTGCCGGGGAAGAACGCGCCGACCTGGCGGCCCCAGGCGTCGGTGATCGAGTCGCCCATGAACACCACGCGCCGCTCGCCCGGCGCGGGCGGCGGCAGCGCCGCGTTCTCCGCGCGGTAGCGCGCGAGGTTCGCCCAGTCGGCGAGCTGGGCGCGCATGGCCTCGACCGGCATCGGAGGCGCGGCGGCGGGCGTGGCGGTGCTCGACGGCGGGACCGGCGCGTCGGCGGCGCGGGCGGACGGTCCCGCCGGGGCGCCGCAGGCGACGCCTGCAAGAGCGAGACAAGCGGCAAGCGTGCGGCGCGTCATCGAAAGCCTCCATCGGCAGGGCGCGGGTTCCCGAAGAGTACGTCCCGGCGCAGCGGGGCGCACGCGGCCATGCGATGGCGCCACGCGGCCCGTGCGCCTAGACTGGTCGCCCGTTCTCCATTCCCCGTTCGCGGAGTCCGTCCATGGGCCTCTACCTCACCATCGCACTGGTGCAGCTGATCGCGCTGATGAGTCCGGGGCCGGACTTCTTCTTCGTCTCGCAGACCGCGGTGAGCCGCTCGCGCCGGCAGGCGCTGTTCGGCGTCGCCGGCATCGCGCTGGGCGTGGCGGTGTGGGCGGCGCTGGCGCTGCTCGGGCTGCAGCTGCTGCTGCACCGGCTGGCCTGGCTGGAGCGGCTGATCGCGCTGGCCGGCGGGCTCTACCTCGCCTGGATGGGCCTGCGCATGCTGCACGGCGCCTGGCGCGGCGGCGCGGGCCACGGCCACGCGCCCGCGCTGCAGCAGGGCGACTGGCGCTGCCTGCGCGCGGGGCTGCTCACCAACCTGTCCAATCCCAAGGCGGTGGTGTACTTCGGCAGCGTGTTCTCCGCGTTGCTGGGCGACGGCGTCGGCGTCGCCGCGCGCTGGGGCCTGTGGCTGCTGGTGACGGCGGAGACCTTCGTCTGGTTCGCGGTGGTCGCGCTGTGCTTCGGCCTGCCGGCGGTGCGCCGCGGCTACCTGCGCCTGTCGCGCTGGATCGACGGCCTGGCCGGCGCGGTGTTCGTCGCGTTCGGGCTGCACCTGATCCTGGCGCGGCGCAGCGCCTGAGCGAGGGGCAGGCGGCGTAGCCGCGTCGCTCGGCCACGGCGGTCGCGCCGCCGCCGGCGCTTCCGGCGCGTGCCGATTTCGTGGCGAAGGCACGGGATCACACGCTGCGATGTGCGCCGCGCATTTTCAGGGCGTGGCCAGCAATGCAGCGACCCGCCGGCGCAGCTCCGGCAGCAGTTCCGCCTCGAACCACGGGTTGCGCTTCAGCCATAGCCGGTTGCGCGGGCTGGGGTGCGGCAGCGGCAGCACGCCCCGCGCCAGGTGCTCGCGCCAGGCCAGCACGGTGCCGGTGAGCGTGCGGCCGCGGCGTTCGCCGGGCAGGCCGGCCTGCGCGTACTGGCCGATCGCCAGCGTCAGCCGCACCTGCGCCAGCCGCGGCAGCAGGCGCGGATGCCAGGCCGGCGCGCACTCCGGGCGCGGCGGCAGGTCGCCGCCCTTGCCGGTGCCGGGAAAGCAGAAGCCCATCGGCACGATGGCGATGCGCCGCGCGTCGTAGAACGCGGCGCGGTCCACGCCCAGCCACGCGCGCAGGCGGTCGCCGCTGGCGTCGTTGAACGGGATGCCGGTCTCGTGCGCCTTGCGCCCCGGCGCCTGGCTGACGATCAGCAGCCGCGCCGTGGCCGCGGCCTGCAGCACCGGGCGCGGCCCGAGCGGCAGTTGCGCCGCGCACAGCCGGCAGGCGCGGGCCTCGGCGAGCAGGGCGTCCAGGGCTGCCGTCATGGGGCGGGCCGTTGCGTTGCGACGTGCCGCTTCACCGGCTTCCGGCCCGTGCCGGAACGATGCCGCGCGCGTTGCGTGCGTGGCGGCCGCTCGTATCCGTATCCATGGGGACCATGCCCGGAACGCTCACGGCAGCAGCTTGCCCGGATTGAGGATGCCGTCCGGGTCGAAGGCCTGCTTCACCGCACGCATCAGCCCCAGCGTGGACGGCTGCAGCGCCAGCGGCATGAACGGCCGCTTGGCGATGCCGATGCCGTGCTCGCCGGACAGCGTGCCGTCGAGTTCCACCACCAGCGCGAACACCTCGGCCAGGCAGGCATGCGCGCGCTCGCGCTCGGCGGCGTCGCGCGGCAGCAGATTCACGTGCAGGTTGCCGTTGCCGGCGTGGCCGAAGCTGACGATCAGCACGTCGTGCTGCGCCGCCAGCCGCTTGATGCCGGCCACCAGCTCGGGCAGCCGGCTCACCGGCACCACCACGTCCTCGTTGATCTTGTCCGGCGCGATGGTGCGCTGCGCGGGCGAGAGCGCCTTGCGCGCCGACCACAGCGCCTGCGTCTCGACGGCGTCCCGCGCGATGCGCAGCTCCTCCAGCCCGTCGCCGCGCGCCGCGCGCGCCACCGCCTCGGCCGCGGCGGGCAGCGCGTCCGGCTCGCCGTCCACCTCGATCATCAGCAGCGCGCCGGCCAGCGGCACGCCGGCGTCCGGCGCGTAGTCGTGGGCGAGCCTGAGCGCCACGCCGTCGATGAACTCCAGCGCGCACGGCGTCGCCGGCTGCGCCATGATCCGCGCCACCGCCCGCGCCGCGGCGTCGACGTCGCGGTAGGTGGCGCGCAGGGTGCGGATCGCCGAGGGCCTGGGCGTGAGCTTGAGCGTGGCTTCGGTGACGACCGCCAGCGTGCCCTCGGAGCCGATCAGCAGGCGGGTGAGGTCGTAGCCGGTGGCGCCCTTGCTGGTCCAGGTGCCGCAGCGGAAGCCCTCGCCGGTGCCGGCCACCGCGCGCAGGCCCAGGGTGTTCTCGCGCGGCGTGCCGTACTTCACCGCGCGCGGGCCGGCGGCGTTGCAGGCGAGGTTGCCGCCGATGCTGCACCAGGGCGCGGAGCTGGGGTCGGGCGGCCAGAAGAAGCCGTGGGCGATGAGCGCCTTCTGCAGGTCGCCGTTGAGCACGCCCGGCTCGACCACCGCGAGGCGGTTGTCCGGGTCGATGCGCAGGATGCGGTTCATCCGCTCGAAGCTCGCCACCACGCCGCCCGCGACCGGCACGGTGGCGCCGGTGGTGTTGCTGCCGCGGCCGCGCGCGACCAGCGGCGCGCGGTGCTCGCGGCAGGCGCGCACCAGCGCCTCCACCTGCGCGTGCCCGGTGGGGAACACCACCGCGTCGGGCAGCGCGTCGAGGCGCGAGTTGTCGTAGGCGTAGGCGAGCCGGCTGGCCTCGTCGGCGGCGCAGGCGGCGGGGCCGAAGATCTCGCGCAGGCGGTCGAGCAGCGGTGAGTGCAGCGGCATGGGATGAAGTATGCCGGTTTTCGCCAGCCGCCAGCGCCGGTTCGACTCCTTCTCCCCTCCGGGGAGAAGGTCGGGATGAGGGGTCAATCTTGCGGAAGCGCTTGTTGTTGGAAGCGCGCCCCGTTCCAGCATCGTCGCAAGGTCGGCCCCTCGCCCCGGCCCTCTCCCCGGAGGGGAGAGGGAGCAAGCGGTCAGGCGGCCGCGGCGTCCGCCGTGGCGCCGCACGGGGTGGCGTCGCGCCGGCGCCGCACCGCCTCGGCCAGGCGATCCAGCACCTCGACCGTGGTGTCCCAGCCGATGCAGCCGTCGGTGATGCTCTGGCCGTAGACCAGCGGCACGCCGGGCAGCAGCGACTGCTGGCCGGCGACCAGGTGGCTCTCCACCATCGCGCCGACGATGCGCCGCTCGCCGGCCTCGATCTGCGCGGCGATCGCCTCGACCACCGCCGGCTGGTTCTCCGGCTTCTTGCGGCTGTTGGCGTGGCTGGCGTCGATCATCACGCGCGCGGGCAGCCCGGCGCCCTCGAGCACGGCGCAGGCCTGCGCCACGCTGGCCGCGTCGTAGTTGGGCTGCGGGCCGCCGCGCAGGATCACGTGGCAGTCGGCGTTGCCGGTGGTGGCGGCGATGGCGGTGCGGCCCTCCTTGGTCACCGCCATGAAATGGTGCGGCTGCGCGGCGGCCAGCACCGCGTCCACCGCGACGCGCACGCTGCCGTCGGTGCCGTTCTTGAAGCCCACCGGGCAGGACAGCCCGCTGGCCAGCTCGCGGTGCACCTGGCTCTCGGTAGTGCGCGCGCCGATCGCGCCCCACGCCACCAGGTCGGCGATGTACTGCGGGGTGACCATGTCGAGGAACTCGGTGCCGGCCGGCAGGCCCAGCGCGTTGATGTCCAGCAGCAGGCGGCGCGCCAGGTGGAGGCCCTTGTCGATGCGGAAGCTGCCGTCCAGGTCGGGGTCGTTGATCAGGCCCTTCCAGCCCACCGTGGTGCGCGGCTTCTCGAAATACACGCGCATCACGATCTCCAGCTCGCCGGCCAGCCGCCCGCGCTGCGCGGCGAGGCGGCGGGCGTAGTCCAGCGCGGCGGCGGGGTCGTGGATGGAGCAGGGGCCGACCACCACCACCAGGCGGTCGTCGCGTCCCTGCAGGATGCGGTGCACGGCGCGCCGCGCGGCGGCCACGGTGTCGACCGCGCGCGGCGGCGCGGGCAGGTGGGCGATCAGCGCGGCGGGCGCGATCAGCTCCTGCAGGGCATGGATGCGGAGGTCGTCGTTGGGCTGGGGCACGGCTGCGGTTCCTTGTCGGTGGTCCGGCGGCCATGAAAAAAGCCGCCAGGGTGGCTGGCGGCTCTTCGAGGGATTCGGTGTGACCTGGTGTTACTGGGGTCGCGCGCTCGCCTCCGCCGCCGGCATCGGATAGCCGTAAAACCAGAAGTAGCAGCGGCGGGTGGCGAAGGTGATCACGCGGCCATTGGTAACACCATCGGCGCGGTATTGCAACGCCGCATGGCGGATGCCGCCTCTCGGGGCCGGCCCAAAGTCTTCCGGGGAAGAGCGCCAGGAAGGCCGGCGGACGAAGCGAGGGTGGGTGTGGGGCAGCGCTCGCCGCTCTTCCCCTCGTGCATGCTTCTTCGGCCAGGCAAAGCCGGGTTCGACCACACACACGGTGGATTTGTCGCGGCCGGAGGCCACTCCCACAGGGGCCTCGCCAGCCTTGTGCGAGCGGCCTCCGGCCGCGATGCGCGGACCATCGCCCCACGCTCACCATGCCGCGCCGTCGTGGACCGGCGCTCATCCCTTCGCTCTTCCCTGGTCCGCCCGCGGACGGCTCGGGGCACAGGCGGATCGCTAACGTCGCTCAGGCGACCTCGAAGGCGCCGCGCAGCCAGTCCATCCGCGCCGACTCGCCGGGGCCGTCGAAGCTCACCACGTCGAAGCGGCAGGCGCGCTGCGCGTGCTGCGGGTGGGCGGCGAGCCACAGTTCGGCGGTGCGGATCAGCCGGTCCTGCTTGGCCCGGGTGACCGAGGCGGCGGCGTCGCCGTGGCCGGCCCGCGCGCGGTGGCGCACCTCGACGAACACCACGGTGTCGCCCTCGCGCATCACCAGGTCGAGCTCGCCGTGGCGGGTGGCGTAGTTGCGCGCCAGGAGCGCCAGGCCCGCGCGTTCGAGCGCCGCGCAGGCGCGCCGCTCGAAGACGCCGCCGGCGGCGCGCATCAGGACTTGCCGCCGTCCTGCGGCGCGCCGTTGCCGGCCGGCGCCGGCGGGGTGCCCGCGGGCGCGTTGTCCAGCTCCAGGCTGCCGCCCAGCGGGCGCGCCAGGCCGTCGACGAACTTGGCCCAGACCAGCACGCGGCGCACGCGGCCGAACTGGTCGGCGGTGAGCTGGCCGCTGGCGCCGGGCAGGTAGCTGCCCGGGTGGCCGCGCAGCCAGTCCAGGTAGGGCACCAGGCTCCAGGCGTCCATGCCGAAGGCGAACAGCCGCGCCAGGGTGCCGCGCGCGCTCGGCAGCGCCGCGGCGATCTGCGCGTGGCTGGGCAGGCCGGGCTGCGCGTCGAACAGCCACGGCGCGTCGCAGAACTCCACGCCGTTGAGGTCGTTGTCGGCGCCCGCGTCGTCGACGCCGGCGTACACGTGCGAGGTGCCGAACACCGGCAGCGCGACGCGGGCGAGCTGCAGCTGCGGCAGCAGCAGGCGCGCGTCCTGCGGGCGCATGCTGATGAAGATGCCGGCGTCGCCGGTCCCGGCGGCGGTCTCGCCGGGCGGGGCCGCGGCCGCGCCGGTCGGCGTCGACGCGGCCGGCGCCGGGGCGGGGTCCGATGCCGGCGCCGCGGGCGGAATGTGCAGGCCGGCGATGGTGGCGGCGTAGTTCACGCCGCCGGCCGGCAGCGTGGCCATGCCGGCGACGCTGCCGCCGCGCGCCTCCAGCTCGGCCTTGAACGCGCTGGCCGCGCGCTGCGCGAAGTCCGCGCCGGAGACGATCACGTAGGCGCGGTGCAGGCCGCGCTCGACCAGGTGGTCGGCCGCCTGCGCGCCCTCGGTTTCCGGCAGCAGGCCGAACTCGCTGGCGCCGCTGGCGGGCAGGCTGCGGTCGTCGGGATGGTTGAGCGCGAGCAGCGGCACCGGCAGCTGCGCCTGGCCGAACACTGCGGACACCTCGGCGCGGGTCAGCGGGCCGACCACCAGCTGGGCGCCGTCGTTCACCGCCTGCTGGTAGGCCTGCACCGCGCCGGCCGCGTCGCCGCGGCTGTCGTACACGCGCACCTCGGCGCGCGGCGCGTGGTTGTGCGCGTCGTCGGCGTAGGCGGCGAAGAAGCCCTCGCGGATCGCGTTGCTGGCGTCGCCGAACGCGCCGTCGAGCGGCAGCAGCAGCGCCACCTTGGCCGGCATGCGGAAGCCCTCGCGCACGGTGGCCTCGGCGCCGGGCAGCAGCGTGCCGACCGGCTGGTTGAGTTCCGGCTGCGGTCGCGCCACCGCCACGCCGAGCCGGCTGAGCGCCTCGTTCACCCAGGTCAGCATGCGGTCGTCCGGCTGCATCGCGCCGGCGCGCTGCTTGAGCGCCGGCACGCCGAGCCCGGCCAGCAGGTCGATGATCTGCTTGCGGTTCTGCGTCTGGTCCAGGCCGCTCAGCTGCTCGTCCATCTCCACCCGCGTGCGCGCGGCGCCCCAGTCGTCGTGGCTGGCCTCCATCGCGCGGGCGCGCAGCTCCAGCAGGCGCAGGCGCAGGGCGTCGGGAACCTGCAGGCCCGGCTGCGTGGTGAGCTGCAGCGCGGTGGCGGCGTCGCCCTGCTGCAGCGCGGTCTCCGCGCGCAGCAGCGCGTAGCGCGCCGGCTCGTCGCCCTGCAGGCGGTCGGCGCGGATCCTCGCCAGCAGCGGCGCGGCGCGGTCGAGCGCGCCTTCCTGGCGGTAGGTCTCGGCGGCCAGCAGCAGGTAGCGGTCCGGCTCGCGCGACTGCTGCGCGAGGCTGAGGTAGGCCTGCGCCGCCTGGTCGAGCTGGCCCTGGCGGGCGAGGTCGGCGGCCGCCTGTTCGGCGGCGACCTCGGCGGGCGTGTGCACCACGGCGGTAGGCACGCAGCCGCTCAGCAGGAGGGCGATCAGCAGGCCGGTGCCTGCGGCGCGGTACGGGCGCATGAAAGGTCCTCGGCGCGTTGGCGTGGCAAGTGCGCGATCATAGCCGATCGGATCGCCGCGCCGCGGCCAGGGAAACGTCGCCGATGTCACAAGTCCAGCCGGGCTGCCTGTGGGTGGTCGCCACGCCGATCGGCAACCGCGACGACCTCTCCGCGCGCGCCGTCGAGACGCTGCGCGGCGTGGCGGTGATCGCCGCCGAGGACACCCGCCACAGCCGCCCGCTGCTGCTCCACCACAACATCGCCACGCCGCTGCTCGCGCTGCACGAGCACAACGAGCGCGAGGCGGTGGACGCGATCGTGCGGCGCCTGCTCGGCGGCGAGTCGGTGGCGCTGATCTCCGACGCCGGCACGCCGCTGGTCAGCGACCCCGGCTTCCGGCTGGTGCGCGCGGCGCGCGCGGCGGGCATCCGCTGCATCCCGGTGCCGGGCGCCTGCGCCGCGATCGCGGCGCTGTCGGTGGCCGGCCTGCCCAGCGACCGCTTCGTGTTCGAGGGCTTCCTGCCGCCCAAGGCCGCGGCGCGGCAGGCGCGGCTGCGCGAGCTGGCGGGCGAGGCGCGCACGCTGATCTTCTACGAGTCCTCGCACCGCGTGGCCGAGAGCCTGGCCGACATGCGCGACGCGTTCGGCGCGCCGCGCGAGGCGGTGCTGGCCCGCGAGCTGACCAAGCTGTTCGAGACGGTGCTCGGCGAGCCGCTGGGCGAGCTCGCCGCCCGCGTGGCCGCCGACCCGGACCAGCAGCGCGGCGAATGCGTGATCCTGGTCGCCGGCCGCGGCGAGGAGGCCGACGCGCGGCTGGCCGAGGGGCAGCGCGTGTTCGCGATCCTGCGCGAGGAGCTGCCGCCGGCGAAGGCGGCCAAGCTGGCGGCGGCGATCAGCGGGGCGCCGCGCAAGGCGCTGTACCAGGGGTGAGGGGCGAGTGGCGAGGGCGCCAGCCCGCGATGCGTCGCCCGGCTCGCTGCCGAGAACGGCCGTCGCGCCCTCGCCACTCGCCCCTCATCCCTCTACAATGTCACGTGGAGTCGGCCGGACAGTCGCGTCGCACATGCTGCGTCGAGGAAAGTCCGGGCTCCGCAGGGCAGGGTGCCAGGTAACGCCTGGGCGGCGCGAGCCGACGGCCAGTGCAACAGAGAGCAGACCGCCGATGGCCCGCAAGGGCACAGGCAAGGGTGAAACGGTGCGGTAAGAGCGCACCGCGTGCGGGGCCAACGCCGCACGGCACGGTAAACCCCACCCGGAGCAAGACCGAATAGGGGAACGATAACGCGGCCCGCGTTGTTCCCGGGTAGGTCGCTGGAGCCAGGCGGCGACGCCTGGCCGAGAGGAATGACTGTCGCGCCGCAAGGCGTACAGAACCCGGCTTACAGGCCGACTCCACCTTTTCCCGCCGTTCCTTCCCCGGCCCCGGCAGGGCCGGGGCGGGCGCGCGCCGGCCAGGTGAATGGCCCGTTCATGCCGTGCCCGCGCGCGGCGCCGGGGTGGCGACCGGCGGGTACAGGCGTCTGCGCAAAAAAGCTCCAGCTTTCAAGCACCTCTGGAGGCTTCCTCGAAAATGCTGGAATTTCTGCCCCAGCTTCGCCTTTCTCCTTGATTCACAAAAGAAAATCGCTTGACAGTCTCAGGCGGCGAGACTATCGTGGCATTCAGTGTGAAATCGTGGGAATTAGTGGAGTCACTTGGGTCGTGTTCCAGGGCGAGACCGCCATCACCGTCGACGACAAGGGCCGGCTGGCCATCCCGACCGCGTATCGGGAGCTGGTCGCCGGCGCGTGCGCGAACCGGCTGGTGATCACCTACAACCCCTTCGAGACGGGCTGCCTGTGGCTGTTCCCGTACGCGGAGTGGGAGCAGGTGCGCGACCAGGTGAACGCGCTGCCCAAGGTCAAGGCGGCCCATCGGGACATGCAGATGAAACTGGTCGGCGCCGCGGCGGTGGTCGAGCCGGACGGCGCCGCGCGCATCCTGCTGCCGGCCAGCCAGCGCGCGACCACGGGCATCGAGAAGAAGGCGGTGCTGCTGGGCATGGGCAACAAGTTCGAGCTTTGGAGCGAACAGGCCCACCTGGCCAAGATCCGCCAGACCATCGGCGAAGACGAGATCACCGACGAAATGGCCGAGCTGCGCCTGTAAGGGCGCGGCGCGGATGTGCGGGACGGGAGCGGGAGTGCGGCATGGCCGAGCGTGAGTTGCGGCACATCCCGGTGATGCTGGGCGAAGCAGTGGAGGGACTCGCCGTGCGGGCAGGCGGGCGTTATCTCGATGGCACCTTCGGACGCGGCGGCCACGCCCGCGCCGTGCTGTCGCGCCTGGGCCCCGCCGGCCGCCTGCTGCTGATGGACCGCGACCCGCAGGCGGTCGCCACGGCGCGCGCCGAGTTCGGCGCCGACCCGCGCGTGGCGATCCGCCACGCCAATTTCTCCTCCATGGCCGAGTGGGACGAGACCGCCGGCGGCCTGGACGGCATCCTGCTCGACCTCGGCGTGTCCTCGCCGCAGCTGGACGAGGCCGCGCGCGGCTTCAGCTTCATGGCCGACGCGCCGCTGGACATGCGCATGGACCCCACCCAGGGCGAGAGCGCGGCCGACTTCCTCGCGCGCGCCGGCGAGCGCGAGATCGCCGACGTGCTGTGGACCTACGGCGAGGAGCGCTTCAGCCGGAAGATCGCCCGCGCCATCGTCGCGCAGCGCGCCGAGCGGCCGATCACCCGCACCGGCGAGCTGGCCGCGCTGATCGAGCGCGCCGTCGGCCGCCGCGAGCCGGGCAAGCACCCGGCCACGCGCAGCTTCCAGGCCCTGCGCATCCGCGTGAACGGCGAGCTGGAATCGCTCGGGCGGGGCCTCGACGCGGCGCTGTCGCTGCTCAGGCCGGGCGGCCGCCTGTCGGTGATCAGCTTTCATTCGCTGGAGGACCGCGCGGTCAAGCGCTTCATCCGCGACCACGAGGGCCGCGTGCAGGGCAGCCGGCGCGGCCCGCCGGTCGCCGCGGCGCCGGCGCGGCTGAAGGCGGTGGGCAAGCCGTGCTTCCCCGCGGAGGCCGAGCTGGCGGCCAACCCGCGCGCCCGCTCGGCGGTGCTGCGCGTGGCGGAGAAGCTCGCATGAAGGCCGCCGGCGCGGTGGCCCTGGTGGTGCTGCTGCTGGCCGTGCTGGCCAGCGCGATCGGCGTGGTGTGGGCGCGCCACGAGAGCCGCGTGCTGTTCGTGCAGCTGAGCGGGCTGCAGAACCAGCGCGACGAGCTCAACATCGAGTACGGCCGGCTGGAGCTGGAGCAGGCCACCTGGGCCGAGCCGCGCCGCATCGACGAGGAGGCGCGCAGCAAGCTCGGCATGGTCATGCCGCGTCCGCAGGACGTCCAGCTGGTGCGCCGATGACCCTGCGCCCCCGTCCCGTCGCCCTCACCCAGTCGAGCCGCCGCCGTGTCGCCGCGCCAAGCGCGCGGCGCCGCATGACGGTGGTGGTGGCCGTGCTGGTGCTGGCCGCGCTGGGCCTGCTCGCGCGCGCGTTCGACCTGCAGGTGGTGCGCAAGCAGTTCTACCAGGAGCAGGGCGAGGCGCGCTTCCTGCGCGAGATGCCGATCGCGGTGTCGCGCGGCACCATCTTCGACCGCAACGGCGAGCCGCTGGCGGTATCCACCCCGGTGGTCTCGATCTGGGCCAACCCGCCGGAGGTGCTGGAGAACGAGGAGCGCATCCCCGAGCTGGCGCGCGCGCTGGGCGTGGACGCGGCCGAGCTGAAGGAACGGCTGGCGCAGCGCTCCGACCGCGAGTTCGTCTACCTGCGCCGGCAGATGCCGCCGGAGGCGGCGCAGGCGGTGCTGGACCTGGGCATCCCCGGGGTCAACGGCCAGCGCGAGTACAAGCGCTACTACCCCTCGGGCGAGGTGACCGCGCACGTGCTCGGCTTCACCAACATCGACGACCACGGCCAGGAGGGGCTGGAGCTGGCCTTCGACGACTGGCTGGCCGGCAAGCCCGGCGCCAAGCGGGTGATCCGCGACCGCATGGGCCACGTGGTGGAGGACGTCGAGCTGGTGCGCGAGCCCAAGCCGGGCAAGAGCCTCACGCTCAGCATCGACCGGCGCATCCAGTTCCTCGCCTACAACGAGCTGAAGAGCGCGCTGGAGCAGTTCGAGGCCGAGTCCGGCTCGATGGTGATCCTCGACGCGAAGAGCGGCGAGGTGCTGGCGATGGTCAACCTGCCCACCTACAACCCCAACGCGGTGCGCGGCAGCTCGGCCGCGCAGCGGCGCAACCGCGCGATGACCGACGTGCTGGAGCCCGGCTCCACGGTCAAGCCGATCCTGATGACCGCGGCGCTGGCCAGCGGCAGGTTCACCCCGACCAGCCCGCTGATCGACACCGGCGGCGGGCACTGGTTCTTCCAGGGCCACGACATCCACGACACGCACAACTGGGGCGTGCTGACGCCCACCGGGGTGATCACCAAGTCCAGCAACGTGGGCGCGGCGCACATCGCGATGCAGCTGGACACCGCGCTGATGTACGACACCTACCGCGCGTTCGGCTTCGGCAACAGCACCAACAGCGGCTTTCCCGGCGAGGCCTCCGGCTACCTCAAGGTCGGCCGCGACTGGCGCCCGCTGGAGAAGGCGATCATGGGCTACGGCTACGGCCTCAACGTGACCCCGCTGCAGCTGGCCAACGCCTACGCCACGCTGGCCGACGGCGGCGTGATGCACTCGCCCACCTTCGTCAAGGACGCGATCAACGAGCCCAGAGCCATCGTCACACCGGAGATCGCCGCGCAGGTGGTGAAGATGATGGAGACGGTGACCGCGCCGGGCGGCACCGCCACCGCGGCGCAGGTGGCCAACTACATCGTCGCCGGCAAGACCGGCACCGCGCACAAGGCCTCCGCCGGCGGCTACGCCAAGAACAACTACACCGCCGCCTTCGCCGGCATGGTGCCGGCCACCGACCCGCGCCTGGTCGGCGTGGTGATCATCGACGACCCGAAGAAGCGCAGCTACTACGGCGGCATGGTCTCCGGCCCGGTGTTCGCCAAGGTGATGGAGGGCGCGCTGCGCCTGCTCGACGTGCCGCCGGACAACATCGGGCGCTGGTACGCGGGCGGCCCGCTGCAGGGCCAGGGCGGCTTGGTCGGCGCCAAGCCGAAGGACGACGTGTCGATCGACGACGAGCCGATCGAGGACCCGAACCCATGACGGCGCGCCCGCTCTCCCAGCTGCTCGCCGGCATCGCCGACCCCGCCGGGCTCGGCGACCTGGCCGTTTCGGGGCTCGCGCTCGACTCGCGCCAGGTGCGCGAGGGCGACGCCTTCCTGGCCCTGCGCGGCACCCGCGAGCACGGCATCGCCTTCGCGCCGGGCGCGGTGCGCCGCGGCGCGCGGGTGGTGCTGGCCGAGGCGCCGCCGCAGCCGGCGGACGAGGCCGGCGCGCCGCTGCTGTGGATCGACGGCCTGCACCGGCAGGTCGGCGAGATCGCCGCGCGCTTCTACGGTCGCCCGTCCGAGGCGATGCACGTGGTCGGCGTCACCGGCACCAACGGCAAGACCTCCACCGTGCAGCTGCTGGCGCAGGCGCTGAGCCGGCTCGGCCACCGCGCCGCCACCATCGGCACGCTCGGCGCCGGCCTGCACGGGCAGCTGCGCGAGGGCGAGCGCACCACGCCGGACGCGATCAGCGTGCAGCGCCTGCTGGCGGACTTCCGCGCGCAGGGCGCCACCCACGTGGCGATGGAGGTGTCCTCGCACGCGCTGGAACAGGGCCGCGTGGGCGCGGTGGCGTTCCAGGTGGCGGTGTTCACCAACCTCACCCGCGACCACCTGGACTACCACGGCAGCATGGAGGCCTACGGCGCGGCCAAGGCGAAGCTGTTCGCCTGGCCGGGCCTGCAGGCCGCGGTGGTGAACGTCGACGACGCCTTCGGCCGCACGCTGGCCGCAGGATTGGCGCCGGGCGTGCGCGCGCTGCGCTACAGCGCCGCGGGCGACGCCGGCGCCGAGCTCGCCGCGCGCGACGTCGCCACCTCCACCGAGGGGCTGGCCTTCACGCTGCGCACGCCATGGGGCGAGCGGCCCCTGCGCAGCCCGCTGCTGGGGCGCTTCAACGTGGCCAACCTGCTCGCCGTGGCGGGCGCGCTCGGCGCGCTGGAGATGCCGTTCGCGCGGATCGCGGACACGCTGGAGGCGCTCGGGCCGATCCCCGGCCGCATGAACCGCCTGGGCGGCGGCGCGGAGCGGCCGCTGGTGGTGGTCGACTACGCACACACGCCCGACGCGCTGGAGCAGGCGCTGTCCGCGCTGCGCGCGCACTGCGCGGGACGGCTGATCTGCGTGTTCGGCTGCGGCGGCGAGCGCGACGCCGGCAAGCGCCCGCAGATGGGCGCGATCGCCGAGCGGCTGGCCGACGTGGCGATCGTCACCGACGACAACCCGCGCGGCGAGGACGGCGACGCCATCGTGGCGCAGATCCTGGCCGGCATGGCCCGGCCCGCCACGGTGCTGCGCGACCGTGCCGCGGCGATCGGTCACGCGCTGGCGCAGGCGCGGCCGGGCGACGTGGTGCTGGTCGCCGGCAAGGGCCACGAGACCTACCAGGAAGGCCCGGGCGGCAAGCGCCCGTTCGACGACCTCGCGGTGGCGCGCGCTCTGCTGGAGAAGAACGCATGATGCGGCTGAGCGCCATCGCCTTGTGGACCCACGGCCGCCTGCTCGGCGCCGACGCGGACGTCGCCGGGGTGGCGATCGACACGCGCAGGCTGCGCCCGGGCGACCTGTTCGTGGCGATCAAGGGCGAGCGCGTGGACGGCCACGACTTCCTCGCCGACGCCGCCGCGCGCGGCGCGGTGGCCGCGCTGGTCGAGCGCCGGGTGGACGGCCCGCTGCCGCAGGTGCTGGTGGGCGACAGCGCGCTGGCGCTGGGCGACCTGGCCAGCGCGGTGCGCGCGCAGCGCAGCGCGCGCGTGGTCGGCATCACCGGCTCCAACGGCAAGACCACGGTGAAGACGCTCGCCGCCTCGATCCTCTCGCGCCACGGCCGCACCCACGTCAACGCCGGCAACTACAACAACGAGCTGGGCCTGCCGCTGACCCTGCTGGCGATGCCGGAGGACGCCGAGTACGCGGTGCTGGAGATGGGCGCGGGCAAGCCCGGCGACATCGCCTACCTCGCCGCCATCGCGCGGCCCGACATCGGCCTCGTCAACACCATCGCGCCGGCGCACCTTGAGCGCATGGGCAGCGTGGAAGGCGTGGCCGAGACCAAGGGCGCGCTGTACCA
The DNA here is from genome assembly GCF_003148905.1 of Fulvimonas soli. Lineage (GTDB taxonomy): Bacteria > Pseudomonadota > Gammaproteobacteria > Xanthomonadales > Rhodanobacteraceae > Fulvimonas > Fulvimonas soli. The sequence continues at coordinate 105,572 of NZ_QGHC01000005.1, forward strand.
GGCGCTGCCCGCGGACGGCGTGGCGATCATCAACGCGGACGACGCCTTCGCCGGCTTCTTCGCCGGCCTGGCCGGCGCGCGCCGCACGCTGCGCTTCGGGCTGGACCACAAGGCCGACGTCGGCGCCGACATCGTGGCGCTGCGCGTGGACGGCTCGGACTTCGTGCTGAGCACGCCGCAGGGCGACGCCGAGGTGGACCTGCCGCTGCCGGGCCGCCACAACGTCGCCAACGCGCTGGCCGCGGCGGCCATCGCGCTGGCGCTGGAGGTGCCGCTGGCCGCCATCGTGGAAGGGCTGGAGCAGGCGCCCGGCGTGGCCGGCCGGCTGCGCGCCGAGGCGATGCCCGGCGGCTGGACGCTGATCGACGACAGCTACAACGCCAACCCCGGCTCGGTCGGCGCGGCGATCGACACGCTGGCGCTGGCGTCCGGCGAGCGCTGGCTGGTGCTGGGCGACATGGCCGAGCTGGGCGCCGGGGCGCGCGCGCTGCACGCGGGCATCGGCGCGCGCGCGAAGGCGGCGGGGATCGAGCGGCTGTTCGCCGCCGGCCCGCTGGCCGCGGCGGCGGCGGAAGCCTTCGGCGCGGGCGGCGAGCACCACGCCGACAAGGCGGCGCTGGCGGCGTCGCTGAAGCGGCAGCTGCACGCGGGCGTCACCTGCCTGGTCAAGGGCTCGCGCTCGGCCGGCATGGAGCAGGTGGTGGCCGCGCTGAAGAACGGCGGGCAAGGGGAGGGCGCATCCGATGCTGCTTGAACTGGCGGACTGGATGGCGCGGCACTTCACCGCCCTGCACCTGTTCCAGTACATCACCTTCCGCACGATCATGGCCGCGCTCACCGCGCTGGCGCTGTCGCTGCTGTTCGGGCCGCGCATGATCAACGAGCTGGCCGCGCTCAAGGCGGGCCAGGTGGTGCGCAAGGACGGCCCGCAGAGCCACCTGTCCAAGGCCGGCACGCCGACCATGGGCGGCGTGATGATCCTGCTCGCGGTGGCGATCAGCACGCTGCTGTGGACCGACCTGCACAACCGCTACGTGTGGACGGTGCTGGCGGTGCTGGTGTGCTTCGGCGCGATCGGCTTCTACGACGACTACAAGAAGCTGGTGCTGAGGGACAGCCGCGGCCTGGCCTCGCGCTGGAAGTACTTCTGGCAGTCGGTGTTCGGCCTGGCGGCCGCGCTGTTCCTCTACCACACCGCGCCGCACGCCACCGGCCTGGCGCCGGTGCCGGAGACGGCGCTGTTCGTGCCGCTGTTCAAGCAGGTGGCGGTGCCGCTGGGGCTGTTCTTCGTGGTGATCGCCTACTTCATGATCGTGGGCTTCTCCAACGCGGTGAACCTCACCGACGGCCTGGACGGCCTGGCGATCATGCCGACCGTGCTGGTCTCCGGCGCGCTGGGCGTGTTCGCCTACCTGGCCGGCAACCGGGTGTTCTCCGAGTACCTGGGCATCCCGCCCATCCCCGGCGCGGGCGAGCTGGCGATCGTGTGCGGCGCGCTGTCCGGCGCGGGGCTGGGCTTCCTGTGGTTCAACACCTACCCGGCGCAGGTGTTCATGGGCGACGTCGGCGCGCTGGCGATCGGCGCGGCGCTGGCGACCGTCGCGGTGATCGTGCGGCAGGAGATCGTGCTGATCGTGATGGGCGGCGTGTTCGTGATGGAGACGGTCTCGGTGATGCTGCAGGTGGCCAGCTTCAAGCTCACCGGCAGGCGCATCTTCCGCATGGCGCCGATCCACCACCACTTCGAGCTGAAGGGCTGGCCCGAGCCGCGGGTGATCGTGCGCTTCTGGATCATCAGCGTGGTGCTGGTGCTGGTCGGCCTGGCGACGTTGAAGGTGCGCTGACGATGTTCGGCTTCGGTTCCAGCCAGGCGATCAAGCGGCACGGCCCGCGCGGCAGCTTCGACCTGCCGCTGCTGGTCGCGCTGGTCGGCCTGGCCGGCCTCGGCGTGGTGATGGTGGCCTCCAGCTCGATCGCGGTGGCCGACAGCCAGCACGTCGGCGCGCTCTACTACCTCAAGAAGCACCTGTTCTACCTCGGCCTGGGCCTGGTGCTGGCCGGCGCGGCGATGCGCACCGAGCTGAAGCTGCTGGAGAAGTACTCGCTGCCGCTGCTGCTGCTCGGCGGCCTGCTGCTGCTGGCGGTGTTCGTGCCGCACGTGGGCATGCGCATCAACGGCGCGCGGCGCTGGCTCAACCTGATCGTGCTGAGCTTCCAGCCGGTGGAGGCGATGAAGCTGATCCTGGTGATGTACGTGGCGAGCTTCCTGGTGCGCCACCGCGAGAGCGTGGAGACCAAGTTCTGGGGCCTGCTGCGGCCGATCATCGTGGCCGGCGCGATCGTCGTGCTGCTGCTGCTGCAGCCGGACTTCGGCTCGGCCACGCTGGTGATCGCGGTCACCATCGGCATGGTCTGGCTGGGCGGCGCGCGGCCGCTCTACCTGTTCCTGATGGGCCTGCCGCTGATGCCGGCGCTGGTGGTCGCGGCGACCAGCGAGAGCTACCGCATGAAGCGGCTGACCTCGTTCATGGACCCGTGGAAGGACCCGTTCAACGACGGCTTCCAGCTCACCCAGTCGCTGATGGCGATCGGCCGCGGCGAGTGGACCGGGGTGGGGCTGGGCTCGAGCGTGCTCAAGCTGTCCTACCTGCCCGAGGCGCACACCGACTTCATCCTCGCGGTGATCGGCGAGGAGCTGGGCCTGGCCGGCATCGCGCTGGTGATCGGCCTGTTCGCGCTGGCGGTGGGGCGCGGGCTGTACCTGGGCCTGAAGGGCGTGGAGCTGGGCCAGCGCTTCGCCGGCTACGTGGCCTTCGGCATCTCGCTGATGCTGGGCCTGCAGGCGATGGTGTCGATCGGGGTGAACCTCGGCGCGCTGCCGACCAAGGGCCTGACCCTGCCGCTGATCAGCTCGGGCGGCTCCTCGGTGCTGCTCACCTGCGCGATGGCCGGCGTGCTGCTGCGCGCCACCTTCGAGATCAACCGCGCGCTCGACGCGCGCCAGATGGCCACCCGCGTGCCGGCGCTGGCGGTGCCGGGCGCGGCCCTGCGCGAAGGAGCGGCGGCATGAGCGGCCAGCGGCCCGTGCTGATCATGGCCGGCGGCACCGGCGGCCACATCTTTCCCGGCCTGGCCGTGGCCGAGACGCTGCGCGCGCAGGGCGTGCCGGTGGCCTGGCTGGGCGCGGCCGGCGGCATGGAGACGCGCGTGGTGCCGGCGCACGGCATCGAGCTGCACACCGTGGCGGTCGGCGGCCTGCGCGGCAAGGGCCTGAAGACGCGGCTGCTGGCGCCGCTGATGCTGGCGCGTTCGCTCGCCGCCTCGCTCGGCGTGCTGCGCCGGCTCAGGCCGCGCAGCGTGCTGTCGATGGGCGGCTACGTGGCCGGTCCCGGCGGCGTGGCCGCGCGCCTCACCGGCGTGCCGCTGCTGGTGCACGAGCAGAACCGCGTGGCCGGCTTCACCAACCGCAAGCTGGCCCACCACGCGCGCCGCGTGCTGGCCGGCTTCGCCGACGCGCTGCCCGGCGCCGAGTGGGTGGGCAACCCGGTGCGCGCGGCGATCGCCGCGCTGCCCGCGCCCGCGCAGCGCCTCGCCGGCCGCGCGGGCCGGCCGCGCCTGCTGGTGCTGGGCGGCAGCCTGGGCGCGCGCGCGCTCAACCTCGCGCTGCCGAAGGCGCTGGCGCTGCTGCCGCCGGAGCGCCGCCCGGAGGTGCTGCACCAGTGCGGCCAGCGCGGCCTCGACGAGGCGCGCGCGGCCTATACACAGGCCGGCGTCGAGGCGCAGGTGGTGCCCTTCGTCGAGGACATGGCCGGCACCTACGCCTGGGCCGACCTCGCGGTGTGCCGCGCCGGCGCGCTGACCCTCGCCGAGCTCACCGCCGCCGGGCTCGGCGCGGTGCTCGTGCCCTTCCCGCACGCGGTGGACGACCACCAGACCCGCAACGCCGAGGCGCTGGTCGCCGCCGGCGCCGCCGAACTGATCCAGGAACGCGATTTGGACCTACAGCAACTCGCGCAGCGCCTCGACGCGCTGCTGCACGACCGCGCGCGCCTGCGCGCGATGGCCGAGGCCGCGCGCGCGCTGGCCAAGCCCGACGCCGCGCAGGCGATCGCGCGCGCCTGCCTGGAGGTGGCCGCATGACGCCGCGCCGCCTGCTCGCGCACGAGGACCTCATGAGCACCTTCCGCCGCGTGCACTTCATCGGCATCGGCGGCGTCGGCATGAGCGGCATCGCCGAGGTGCTGCACAACCTGGGCTACACCGTGTCCGGCTCGGACAAGGCCAACTCGCCCACCGCGCAGCGGCTGGCCAAGCTCGGCATCGCCGTGCACGTGGGCCACGCGGCCGGGCACGTGGGCGACGCCGACGTGGTGGTGACCTCCAGCGCGATCCGCCAGGACAACCCGGAGCTGGTCGCCGCCCGCGCCGCGCGCATCCCGGTGATCCCGCGCGCGGAGATGCTGGGCGAGCTGATGCGCTTCCGCCGCGGCATCGCCATCGCCGGCACGCACGGCAAGACCACCACCACCAGCCTGGTCGCCAGCGTGCTGGCCGAGGCCGGCTACGACCCCACCTTCGTGATCGGCGGCCAGCTCAACGCCGCCGGCGCCAACGCGCGGCTGGGCACCGGCCAGTACCTGGTGGCCGAGGCGGACGAGTCGGACGGCTCCTTCCTGCTGCTGTCGCCGGTGATCGCCGCGATCACCAACATCGACGCCGACCACCTGGAGAACTACCACGGCGACTTCGCCGAGGTGAAGAAGGCCTTCGCCGACTTCCTGCACCGCCTGCCGTTCTACGGCCTGGCCGTGCTGTGCGTGGACGACCCCGAGGTGGCGGAGCTGGCCAGGGACACCACGCGCCGCGTGACGACCTACGGCATCGACGCGGCCGACGCCGACGTGCGCGCCAGCCGCATCGAGCAGCACGGCTTCCGCATGCACTTCGACCTGCACCTGCCGGGCCGCGACAGCGCGCTGCCGGTGGAACTCAACCTGCCGGGCCGGCACAACGTGCTCAACGCGCTGGCCGCCGCCAGCATCGGCTGGCAGCTCGGCGTGGAGCCGGTGGCGATCGCCCGCGCGCTGGCCAGCTTCCAGGGCGTGGGCCGGCGCTTCCACCGCCGCGGCGAGCTGGCGCTGGACCAGGGCAGCGTGCTGCTGGTGGACGACTACGGCCACCATCCGCGCGAGCTGGCCGCGGTGTTCGCCGCCGCGCGCGGCGGCTGGCCGGAGCGCCGGCTGGTGGTGGCCTTCCAGCCGCACCGCTACAGCCGCACGCGCGACCTGATGGACGACTTCGCCAACGTGCTGGCCGAGGCCGACGTGCTGGTGCTCACCGACGTCTACCCGGCCGGCGAGGCGCCGATCGCCGGCGCCGACGGCCGCGCGCTGGCGCGCGCGGTGCGCGCGCGCGGCAAGGTCGACCCGGTGCTGGTCGAGCACCCGCGCGAGTTCAAGGACACCCTGCCGGCGCTGCTGCGCGACGGCGACCTGCTGCTGCTGCTCGGCGCCGGCGACATCGGCGCGGCGGCGGTGGAGCTGGCGCAGGCCGGCCAACTGAAGACGGGCAAGGCATGAGCAAGACGATTACCGATCCGGCACAGTTCGGCCGCGTCGCGGTGGTGATGGGCGGCAGCTCCGCCGAGCGCGAGGTGTCGCTGGACTCCGGCCGCAACGTGCTGGCGGCGCTGCGCTCGCGCGGCGTGGACGCGCACGCCATCGACGGCATCCCGGCGCTGCTCGACGCGCTGCGCGCCGGCCACTTCGCGCGCGTGTTCAACATCCTGCACGGCCAGCACGGCGGCGGCGAGGACGGCGTGCTGCAGGGCGCGCTGGAATCGCTCAACGTGCCCTACACCGGCTCGGGCGTGCTCGGCTCGGCGCTGTCGATGGACAAGGTGCGCGCCAAGCGCGTGTGGCAGTCGATGGGCCTGCCCACGCCCGGGTTCGCGGCGCTGCCGCGCGGCGCGGACGCCGCCGCGGTGCACGCGGCGGCGCGCGAGGTCGGCTACCCGCTGATCGTCAAGCCCGCCTGCGAGGGCTCCAGCGTGGGCGTCACCCGCGTGTTCGAGGAGGCGCGGCTGGACAGCGCGGTCGAGCTGGCGGCGAGGTACCCGGGCGACCTGCTGATGGAGACGCTGATCGAGGGCGACGAGCTCACCGTCGGCATCCTCGGCCGCCAGGTGCTGCCGTCCATCCACATCGTGCCCAAGGGCGCGTTCTACGACTACGACGCCAAGTACGTCGCCGAGGACACCCAGTACCTCTGCCCGGGCCTGCAGGGCGAGGCCGAGCAGGAGATCCGCCGCCTCGCGCTGGCCGCGTTCGACGCGCTGGGCTGCTCCGGCTGGGGCCGCGTGGACGTGATGCGCGACCGCCAGGGCCGCAACTGGCTGCTGGAGGTGAACACCGCGCCGGGCATGACCTCGCACTCGCTGGTGCCCAAGGCCGCGGCGGCGGCCGGCATCGACTACGCCACGCTGTGCTGGCGGGTGCTGGAGACGAGTTTCAAGGAGCAGGGAGCGGGGAACGGCGAACGGGGAACGGGCGGTTTCCATGACGTCGCAGGCCGCGCTCCGGTCGGCTCGTCCGGGTCCGGAACCCCCCATCCGCCGGATACTGCCCGTTCCCCGTTCCCCGTTCCCGGTTCCCGGACCGGCTCCGCAGGAGACGGTCCATGAGGGGCGCCATCCGCCTCCTCGCCTGGTGCCTGGCGATCGCGCTGGTCGCGCTGCCGGTGGTCGGCGTGCTGCGCGGCTGGTTCGCCGCCAACCGCTGGCCGGTGACCCGGCTCACCGTGCAGGCCGAGTTCAAGCACGTCGGCGCCGAGCAGATCCGCGCCGCGATCCTGCCGCGGCTGGGCCGGGGCTTCTTCGCGCTGGACCTGGATGCCGTGCAGAAGGCGGTCGCCGCGCTGCCGTGGGTGGAGTCGGTGGAGGCGCGCAAGCGCTGGCCGGACACGCTGATCCTGCGCGTGTACGAGCGCCAGCCGTTCGCGCGCTGGAACGACAAGCAGCTGATCAGCCGCCAGGGCCAGGTGTTCGACGCCCCGCAGGACGCCGAGGCCGCCGGCCTGCCGGCGCTGCGCGGCCCCGACGCGCGCCTGGCCGAGGTGGTGAGCTTCTACGCCGAGGCGCAGAAGGCCTTCGCCGGCACCCGCCTGAGGATCACCGGCGTGGCGCTCACCGAGCGCGGCAGCTGGAGCCTGGCCACCGCCGACGGCGCGCAGATCGTGCTCGGCGACCGCGAGCAGGCCGGCCGCCGGCTGCGCCGCTTCCTCGACGTCTACCCGCAGCTGATGGCCGGCCACGCGGACAACTTCCTCTACGCCGACCTTCGCTACACCAACGGTTTCGCCGTGCGGTGGCCGCCGCAGGCGCCGGCCGCCGCACCCTCCGGAGGCACGCCCCGCACATGAAGACCCGCAACGACAAGCAACTCGTGGTCGGCCTGGACATCGGCACCTCCAAGGTGACGGCGATCGTGGGCGAGTACGAGCCGGGCGAGCCGATCGAGGTGATCGGGCTGGGCTCGCACGTCTCGCGCGGCATGAAGCGCGGCTCGGTGGTGGACATCGAGTCCACCGTGCACTCGATCCAGCGCGCGGTGGAGGAGGCCGAGCTGATGGCCGGCTGCGACATCCGCTCGGTGTACGCCTCGATCTCCGGCAGCCACCTGGAGACCAAGAACTCGCACGGCACCGCGGCGATCCGCGACCGCGAGGTCACCCCCGGCGATTTGGAGCAGGTGCTGGAGGCGGCCAGCGCGGTGGCGATCCCGGCCGACCGCAAGGTGCTCTACAAGGAGTCGCAGGAGTACCGCATCGACGGCCAGGACGGCATCCGCTCGCCGGTGGGCATGAGCGGCGTGCGCCTGGAGGCCAGCGTGCACCTGGTCACCGGCGCCGCGGCGGCGGTGCAGAACATCACCAAGTGCATCCAGCGCTGCGGGCTGTCGGTGGACGAGCTGGTGCCCTCGGCGGTGGCCAGCAGCAAGTCGGTGCTCACCGACGACGAGCGCGAGCTGGGCGTGTGCCTGGTCGACATCGGCGCCGGCACCACCGACATCGCCATCTACACCCAGGGCGCGATCCGCTACACCAAGTCGCTGCCGGTGGGCGGCGACCAGGTCACCAACGACATCGCCTACGGCGTGCACACGCCGACCGCGCACGCCGAGGAGATCAAGATCAAGTACGCCTGCGCGCTGGCCCAGCTGGCGCACGCGGAGGAGACCATCCAGGTGCCCAGCGTGGGCGACCGCCCGCCGCGCCGGCTGGCCCGCCAGTCGCTCGCGCAGAGCGTGCAGGCGCGCTACGAGGAGATCTTCGAGATGGTGCAGGACGAGCTGCGCCGCTCCGGCTACGAGAGCCTGGTGGCGGCCGGCGTGGTGCTCACCGGCGGCGCCGCGCGGATGGAAGGCGCGCTGGAGCTGGCCGAGGAGATCTTCCACAAGATGGTGCGCGTCGGCGTGCCGCAGCACGTCACCGGCCTGGGCGAGGTGGTCGCCAACCCGCTGCACTCCACCGGCGTGGGCCTGCTGCTGCACGGCGCGCGCGCCGGCGGCATGCGCGTGAGCGGCCCGGCCGGCGGCAGCGTGGGCGGGCTGGTCGGCAAGCTGCGCAACTGGGTCACCCGGAATTTCTAGGCCGGGACGGGGCGCGGACCCCGTTCCAGGCCGCAAGGCTTCCGGCGGCAGGGAGCGCCGCCACGGGCGAATGGAGGTTCGCCCACCGCCCCGGTCCGGCAGGAGCCGCGCCCGGGGATACAACGACAACGTAGCGCTCTACGGAGGACGGGAAATGTTCGAACTGATCGAAAAACTGGCACCAAACGCGGTCATCAAGGTCATCGGCGTGGGCGGCGGCGGCGGCAACGCCGTGGCGCACATGCTCAACGCCAACATCGAGGGCGTCGAGTTCGTCGTCGCCAACACCGACGCGCAGGCGATGAAGAGCTGCGCCGGGCGCACCACCCACCTGCAGCTGGGCGCCAACGTCACCAAGGGCCTGGGCGCGGGCGCGAACCCCGAGGTCGGCCGCCAGGCCGCGCTGGAGGACCGCGAGCGCATCGAGGAGGTGCTCGACGGCGCCGACATGGTGTTCATCACCGCCGGCATGGGCGGCGGCACCGGCACCGGCGCGGCGCCGGTGGTGGCGCAGCTGGCCAAGGAGAAGGGCATCCTCACCGTGGCGGTGGTCACCAAGCCGTTCCCGTTCGAGGGGCGCCGGCGCATGCAGGTGGCGCTGAAGGGCATCGAGGACCTGTCCCAGCACGTGGACTCGCTGATCACCGTGCCGAACGAGAAGCTGCTGTCCGTGCTCGGCCGCGAGGTCACCCTGCTCAACGCCTTCAAGGCCGCCAACGACGTGCTGCAGGGCGCGGTGCAGGGCATCGCCGACCTGATCACCGCGCCGGGCCTGATCAACGTCGACTTCGCCGACGTGCGCACGGTGATGAGCGAGATGGGCATGGCGATGATGGGCTCGGGCACCGCCCGCGGCGACGACCGCGCGCAGGCCGCGGCCGAGGCGGCGATCAACAACCCGCTGCTGGAGGACGTCAACCTCAACGGCGCCTGCGGCATCCTGGTCAACGTCACCGCCGGCCCCAACCTCACCATGCGCGAGTTCGACGAGATCGGCCGGGTGATCCACGACTTCGCCAGCGAGGACGCCACCGTGGTGATCGGCACCTCGCTCGACCCGGAGATGCAGGACGACGTGCGCGTCACCGTGGTGGCCACCGGCCTCAACCGCGCCGCCGGCCGCCAGCCGGTGCGTCCGGTCGCCACCCAGCAGGTGGAGATGCGCCAGCGCCCGCGTCCGGTGGTGCTGCGCACCGGCACCGGCAACGAGGTGGTGGATTACGCCCAGCCGGAGGTGGTGGCCAGCACCGCGCGCGGCGACGGCGGCGCCAAGCCGGTCGACCCGAACCTGGACTACCTGGACATCCCGGCCTTCCTGCGCCGCCAGGCCGACTGAGCGGCGCCGTCCGGCGGAAGGTGAAAAGTGTAAAAACCGATTGAACGAATCGCCCGGTCGGCGTGTCAGTGTGAGGACACGCCGGTGCGGTCGGGCCCGCAAGGCCCGGCCGGGGCGGTCGTCGATCGGCCCATGGCAGGCTGCGTGCCGGGCTTCCGGCCACGCGACCGGCTGGCAGGAACGCCAGCCGGAAAGGCTCCCCCCGCGCCGGCTTCCCGTCCCGGCGGCGGGGGTGTTTTCTTGCAAGCAATTGATGGAAAAGGGCTTGTTCGTGAGATGTGACGCCCTTCACGGATGAAGGAAACATGAAAGCGTGGACAGACTGTACGGTACGGTTTGCTTTTTTCTCAGGTTAAGACTGTGTTAGCATCCGTCCCCTGTTGGCTGCTGCCTCTCAACGAGTACCTACCGAAATGATCAAGCAGCGTACGCTCAAGAACATCATCCGGGCGACCGGCGTGGGCTTGCACACCGGTGACAAGGTCTACATGACGCTGCGTCCGGCGGCGCCGAACACCGGCATCGTGTTCCGCCGCACCGACCTCAACCCGCCGGTGGAGATCCACGCGCGGCCCGACAACGTCGGCGACACGCGCCTGTCCACCACCCTCGTCAACGGCGACGTGCGCGTCTCCACGGTCGAGCACCTGCTCTCGGCGATGGCCGGCCTAGGGATCGACAACGCCTACGTCGACCTGTCCGCGCCGGAGGTGCCGATCATGGACGGCAGCGCCGGCCCCTTCGTGTTCCTGCTGCAGTCGGCGGGCATCGAGGAGCAGAACGCGGCCAAGCGCTTCATCCGCATCAAGAAGCCGGTGAAGGTGCAGGACGGCGACAAGTGGGCCCGCTTCGAGCCGTTCGAGGGCTTCAAGGTCGGCTTCTCGATCGAGTTCAACCACCCGATCATCTCCAAGCGCACCTCGCAGGCGGAGATCGACTTCTCCACCACCTCGTTCGTGAAGGAAGTCAGCCGCGCACGCACCTTCGGCTTCATGCGCGACATCGAGATGCTGCGCGAGCACAACCTGGCGCTGGGCGGCTCGATGGACAACGCCGTGGTGCTGGACGACTACCGCGTGCTGAACGAGGACGGCCTGCGCTACGAGGACGAGTTCGTCAAGCACAAGATCCTCGACGCCATCGGCGACCTCTACCTGCTCGGCCACAGCCTGGTCGGCGCCTACTACGCGCACAAGTCCGGCCACGAGCTCAACAACAAGCTGCTGCGCACGCTGATGGCCGACGCCACCGCGTGGGAAGAGGTCAGCTACCAGGACGACCCGGCCACGGCGCCGATTTCCTACGCGCATCCGGCCCAGGCGATCTGACGCGCCGCGCCCGCTGCGACGACGGCTTGGCGGCCGCATCCTCCGGGATGCGGCCGCTTTGCTTTGGGGCCGCGGCAGGCCGGGCGATGGCCTGCCCGGCAGGCCGGTCCGTCCAACCGGACAGGCCCGGTGCGGAGACGGCGCGAGCAATTTGCGGACGACATCACGCCCCGGCCGGACTTGCCGCACGCCCCGGGGAAAGGCCCAACTTTCCCTTAACCTTCACGTGCTATAAACACTCGCCGGCGCGCCGGGGGCAGTGAGGCCCATGCCGCCGGCAGGACCGGATGCCGCCCATCCGCGTCCTCGGCATCAGGGGGAATCAGCAGTTTCGGCGAGGGACGCCAGCTGAAGGAACAGTGCCCGCATCTCGGGGTCTGTGACTGAAGCTGCGGCGGCTTTGAGATGGATGGCCGCGGCAGGCGAAAGCGGTTTGGGCCGTTCCGGCGACGTTGCCGCCGGCGGCCGGGGGACCACTTTCACGGTGACCGAACTGGCGCGTGCGCCGAGGGCGCGCGCGGTGGCGAGAATCTGCGCCTGCAGCAGGCGCAGGCGCGACGCCCAGGCCGGTGAGGAAGCCAGGAAGACGAGGCGGTCGTTGCGCAGGTCGGCGAATTGCACCTGCTCGCGCAGCGGCGTCGGCAGCGTCTGGCGCAGGGCGCGGTCCAACGCATCCCGCTCGCCGGCCTTCCGGGCCAGCGAGGCGAAGGAGCCGCATTCGCCCAAGGGCCTGGGGCCCGGGGCGGTGCGGCGAGGGGCGGGTGGATCGGCGCGCTGCATGGGCCGGCATCTTCGAAGTTGAGCAGGCATGCAAATCATACTCGTCTCCCGCACCAAGACGGTGCCACGAACGCTGGACCTGGCCAGCCGGCGCATGCGCTGGCGGGTCGGCGCGATGCTGGCGGCGGCCGTCCTGGGCTGCGCGGGCCTGGGTGCGGCGCTGGCGCTGACCGTGGCCAGCCCGCGCGACCGCGCGCTGGCCGAGATCGGCGAGCTGAAGCGCCAGGTGCGCCAGCAGGACGCGCAGCTGGCGGCGGTGAAGCAGGACGCGCAGCGCAGCCTCGACGCCCTGGCGATGAAGCTCGGCCAGCTGCAGTCGCAGTCGACCCGCCTCAACGCGCTCGGCGAGCGCCTGGTCCAGGCCGGCAAGCTCGACGAGAGCGAGTTCAACTTCGACCGCGACCCGCCGGTCGGCGGCGTCGAGGACACCGCCGACAGCACCGCCTACACGCTGCCGCAGTCGCTGGAGGCGGGCATCGACCAGCTCGCCCGCCAGTTCGACGCCCAGCAGGCCCAGCTGAGCGCGCTGCAGAGCCTGCTGCTGGACGCCAAGATCGAGTCCGGCCTCAAGCCCACCGGGATGCCGGTGCAGGGCTACATCTCCTCCTACTTCGGCGGCCGGCCGGACCCGTTCAGCGGGCACAGCGCCCGCCACACCGGCATCGACATCGCCGCCGACGCGGGCATGCAGGTGCATGCGGTGGCCGAGGGCATGGTCACCTACGCCGGCGTGCGCAGCGGCTACGGCAACGTGGTGGAGATCGACCACGGCAACGGCTACATGACCCGCTACGCGCACAACAGCGCCCTGCTGGTGCATCCGGGCCAGCGCGTGCACATCGGCGACGCCATCGCCAGGGTGGGCTCCACCGGCCGCTCCACCGGCCCGCACGTGCATTTCGAGGTCTGGTACGGGGGCCGCGTGGTGAACCCGCTGGCCTACGTGCGCAGCCACCGCTGACCGCCGGGCCGCGGCCCGGCCGCGGGACTCTTGAATCGGCCCCGCCGCGCCGCCATCCGGGGAGTCCGGGCCGGGTGTAGTACCATGCCCGTTTGGCCGCGCCCGGGCGCGGCGCCCCGTTTCCCCAATCCGGAACACCGATGCTCAATCGTGCCCTGACGAGCCTGTTTGGCAGCCGCAACGAGCGCGTGCTGCGCCAGCTCTCCAAGACCGTCGCGCGCATCAACGCGCTGGAACCCGAGTTCGAGAAGCTCAGCGACGACGCCCTGCGCGGCAAGACCGACGAGTACAGGCAGCGCGTCGCCGCGGGCGAGCCGCTGGACAAGCTGCTGCCGGAGGCCTTCGCCGTGGTGCGCGAGGCGTCCAAGCGCGCGCTCGGCCTGCGCCACTACGACGTGCAGCTGATCGGCGGCATGGTGCTGCACATGGGCAAGATCGCCGAGATGCGCACCGGCGAGGGCAAGACCCTGGTGGCCACGCTGCCGGTGTACCTCAACGCGCTGGAAGGCAAGGGCGTGCACGTGGTCACCGTGAACGACTACCTGGCCCGCCGCGACGCCGCGCAGATGGGCAAGCTGTACAACTTCCTGGGCCTGTCGGTGGGCGTGGTGTACCCGGGCATGGACCACGCCGACAAGCACGCCGCCTACGCCGCCGACATCACCTACGGCACCAACAACGAGTTCGGCTTCGACTACCTGCGCGACAACATGGCGCTCAGCAAGGAGCAGCGCTACCAGCGCGGCCTCCACTACGCCATCGTCGACGAGGTGGACTCGATCCTGATCGACGAGGCGCGCACGCCGCTGATCATCTCCGGCCCGGCCGAGGACTCGCCGCAGCTGTACCTGGCGGTGAACAAGATCGTGCCGCGCATGGTCCGCCAGGAGCAGGAGGACGGTCCCGGCGACTACTGGGTCGACGAGAAGCAGAAGCAGGTGCACCTGTCCGAGGAGGGCATGTCGCACGCCGATGAGCTGCTGCACCAGGCCGGCGTGATCGAGCCGGACAGCGGCCTGTACGACTCCAAGAACCTGGCGGTGGTGCACCACCTCAACGCCGCGCTGCGCGCGCACGCGATCTACCACCGCGACGTGGACTACATCGTGCGCGACGGCGAGGTGATCATCGTCGACGAGTTCACCGGCCGCACGCTGCCGGGCCGGCGCTGGTCCGACGGCCTGCACCAGGCGGTGGAGGCGAAGGAGGGCGTGCCGATCCAGCGCGAGAACCAGACGCTGGCCACGATCACCTTCCAGAACCTGTTCCGCATGTACAAGAAGCTGGCCGGCATGACCGGCACGGCGGACACGGAAGCCTACGAGTTCCAGCAGATCTACGGCCTGGAGGTGGTGGTGATCCCCACCCACAAGCCGATGATCCGCAAGGACAACCCGGACATGGTCTTCCTCGGCCAGAAGGCCAAGTACGACGCGGTGATCGACGACATCAAGGACTGCCACAAGCGCGGCCAGCCGGTGCTGGTGGGCACCACCTCGATCGAGGTGTCCGAGCTGCTGTCGGGCCTGCTCAAGGCGCACAGGATCCCGCACGAGGTGCTCAACGCCAAGCAGCACGAGCGCGAGGCGCACATCGTGGCGCAGGCCGGCGCGCCGGGCGCGGTGACCATCGCCACCAACATGGCCGGCCGCGGCACCGACATCGTGCTGGGCGGCAGCCTGGAGGCGGCGCTGGCCGCGCTGCCGGAGGACGCCAGCGAGACCGACCGCGCCCGCGTCAAGGCCGATTGGAAGAAGCGCCACGAGCAGGTGGTGGCCGCCGGCGGCCTGCACATCATCGGCACCGAGCGGCACGAGTCCCGCCGCATCGACAACCAGCTGCGCGGCCGTTCCGGCCGCCAGGGCGACCCGGGCTCCTCGCGCTTCTACCTGTCGCTGGAGGACAACCTGCTGCGCATCTTCGCCGGCGACTGGGTCGGCCGCTGGATGCGCATGTTCGGCATGAAGGAGCACGACGCGCTGGAGGATCGCATGATCAGCCGGCAGATCGAGAAGGCGCAGCGCAAGGTCGAGCAGCACAACTTCGACATCCGCAAGCACCTGCTGGAGTTCGACGACGTCGCCAACGACCAGCGCAAGGTGATCTACGCCCAGCGCGACGAGCTGCTGGAGGGCGAGGACATCGCCGAGGCGATCGCCGACATCCGCGACGACGTGGTCGAGCAGGTGGTGCGCCGCTACGTGCCGCCGCACAGCATCGACGAGCAGTGGGACATCCCCGGCCTCGACCGCGAGCTGGAGAGCGAGTTCGGCCTGGCGCTGGACCTCAGGCACTGGGTCGAGCAGCAGCACGAGCTGGACGACGCGGCGATTCTCGCGCACGTGCGCGAGGGCATGCGCCAGCTGTTCCAGGGCAAGGAGGCGCAGGTCGGCGCCGAGACCATGCGCCAGCTGGAGAAGCACGTGATGCTGAGCGTGCTCGACAACGCCTGGAAGGAGCACCTGGCCAGCATGGACTACCTGCGCCAGGGCATCTACCTGCGCGGCTACGCGCAGAAGCAGCCCAAGCAGGAGTTCAAGCGCGAGTCCTTCGAGCTGTTCTCGGCGATGCTGGAGCGGATCAAGCTGGAGGTGGTGCAGATGCTGGCGCGCATCCGCATCCGCAGCGAGGAGGAGGTCGCCGCGATGGAGGCCGAGCAGCAGCGCCTGGCCCAGCGCCTGCAGCAGCAGATGCTGGCCAGCGGCGGCGGCGCGCCGACCGGCGCGCTCGACGCGGACGCCGAGGCGCTCGCCGCCGGCGCCATGCAGGCGCCGCGGCCGGTCCCGCGCGAGGGCCTGCTGAAGATCGGCCGCAACGATCCCTGCCCGTGCGGGTCGGGCAAGAAGTACAAGCACTGCCACGGCCAGCTGAGCTGACGGGGCGGGGCCAGCCTGGGGCGAGTAGCGGGTAGCGAGGGCGCGCTTCGGCCGGGGGCTCTCGCTGCCCTGCGCGGCGCCGTTGGCGATGCGGCAGGCATTCCTCGCGCAGGCGGCCACTCGGGGCGCCGCGCTTTTTGCGCCCTCGCTACTCGCCCCTCATCCCTCTTCGGCTCAATCGCCGCCGCCGGGCGGCCGCGTGCGGTGCGGCTCGGCGTCCACCGCGACGTACTGCGGCTCCTCGGCATCCAGCCGCAGCGCGGTGAGCTGGCCGCCCCACACGCAGCCGGTGTCGATGGCGTAGACGCCCAGGCCCGCGAAGCGGCCCAGCGCCGACCAGTGGCCGCAGACGATGCGCGTCTCGCGGCGGCGCATGCCCGGCACCTCGAACCAGGGATACATGCCCGGCTTCTGCGTGCCGGGGATGCCCTTGCTCTCGAAGTCGATGCGGCCGTTGACGTCGCAGTAGCGCATGCGGGTCAGCGTGTTGATCGCAGCGCGCTGGCGCTCGATGCCCTGCAGGCGGTTCGACCAGCCGGCGGGGCGGTTGCCGAACAGGTTCTTCAGCAGCCTCGCGTGGTGCGGCCCGGCCAGCTCGCGCTCGACGTCCTGCGCGACGCGCTGCGCCTGGCGCAGCGTCCACGAGGGCGCCAGCCCGGCGTGCACCATGGTCCAGCCCAGCGCCTCGTCGTGGTGCAGCAGCTTCTGCCCGCGCAGCCAGTCCAGCAGCGGGGGGGCGTCGTCGGCGAACAGCACCGCGCGCAGCTCGGGGTTCACCTTGGCCTGCGCGTCGGGCCGGCGCTCGGCGATGGCGAGCAGGCTGAGGTCGTGGTTGCCCAGGGTGACGACGACGTGGTCGCGCAGCGCGTGGATCAGCCTGAGCGTCTCCAGCGACTGCCCGCCGCGGTTGACCAGGTCGCCGCAGAACCACAGGCGGTCCTGCGCGGGATCGAAGCGCAGCTTGTCGAGCAGGCGCTGGAGTTCGGGAAGGCAACCCTGCACGTCGCCGATCGCATAGGTGGCCATCAGTGCAGGGTTCGCGGGATCGACAGGGTGAACGGCGGGATCGGCGCCTCGAAGCGCGTGCCGTCGTCGGCCAGCATCTGGTAGCTGCCGCGCATGGTGCCCACCGCGGTCTCCAGCACCGCGCCGGAGGTGTACTGGTAGTCGTCGCCGGGGCGCATCCACGGCTGCTCGCCGACCACGCCGTCGCCGCGCACTTCCTCCACCTTGCCGTTGGCGTCGGTGATGATCCAGTGCCGCGTGAGCAGGCGCGCGGGCACCGCGCCCGCGTTGCGCAGGGTCACGGTGTAGGCGAACACATAGCGGTTGTCGTCGGGCTTCGATTGGTCGGGGACGAAGCGCGTCTCGACCTGCACGTCGATCGTGTAGGAGGACTTGTCGTTCATGGGCGGATTGTAAGGCCTGCCGCCGCGGCTGGGGCGCACGGCGTTCAGTCGCCCGGCGCGCCGGCCTCGAGTTCGGCCAGGCGGACGAAGTCCAGCGGCGAGAGCGTTTCGGCGCGCGCCCTGGGGTCGACGCCGGCGCGCGCGATCGCCTCGGCGTCGAGCAGGCCCTTCAGCCCGTTGGCGAGCGTCTTGCGCCGCTGCGCAAAGGCCGCCTTCACGAGGGCGTGCACGCGCTGCGGGTCGGCGCCGTGGCGCTCGTGGGCGGCCAGCGGCACCAGCCGCACCGCCGCCGAGTCCACCTTCGGCGGCGGGCGGAACGCGCCCGGCGGCACGGTGAACAGCGGCTCGACGCGGCAGGCCAGCTGCAGCATCACCGAGAGCCGGCCGTAGACCTTGCTGCCCGGCTCGGCGGCCATGCGGTCGACCACCTCCTTCTGCAGCATGAAGTGCATGTCCTCGATCGCCGCGGCGTGCTCGACGCAATGGAACAGGATCGGGCTGGAGATGTAGTAGGGCAGGTTGCCGGCCAGGCGCAGGCGCTCCGCGCCGTGGCGGTGCGCCAGCGCGGTGAAGTCCACCTTGAGCACGTCGGCGTGGATCACCGCCAGCTCGCCCACGGCGGCGGCGCGCGCCTTGAGGTCCGGGATCAGGTCGGTGTCCAGCTCGATCGCGGTGAGCCGGCCGGCGGCGGCGAGCAGCGGCAGGGTGAGCGCGCCCTCGCCGGGGCCGATCTCGACCACGAAGTCGCCGGCGCGCGGCGCGATCGCGGCGACGATGCGCTCGATGTAGCGCTGCTCGTGCAGGAAGTGCTGGCCGAAGCTTTTCTTGGGGCGGGCGGGATGGTCCATGGGGGGGCGGCCGGATGGGGGCGGTGGAAGAACGAGGGATGAGGGGCAAGTAGCGAGGGCGCAGGTGCGCCGGGTGTCGTGGATGGTGTTCGTGCGTGAGCCTGTCGCGGCATGGGTGGCCTGCACGAGTAGTCGGGTCCGCGCCCTCGCTACTCGTCCCTCGCCCCTGGGGCACGCGCGGCCAGCTCCAGCGCCAGCCTCGCCGCAGCCAGCATGCTGGACGGATCGGCGCGCCCCGTGCCGGCCAGGTCCAGCGCGGTGCCGTGGTCGACCGAGGTGCGGACGAAGGGCAGGCCCAGGGTGAGGTTGACGGTGCGGTCGAAGGCCTCGCTCTTGAGCACCGGCAGCGCCTGGTCGTGGTACATCGCCAGCACCGCGTCGTAGCGCGCGCGCTGCGCGGGCACGAAGGCGGTGTCGGCGGGCAGCGGGCCGAGCAGCTGCATGCCCTCGGCGCGCAGCCGGTCCAGCAGTGGGACGATGGTGTCGATCTCCTCCCGCCCCAGGTGGCCGCCCTCGCCGGCATGCGGGTTGAGGCCGAGCACGGCGATGCGCGGCCGCGCCAGGCCGAACTTGGCCCCGAGCTCCGCGTGCACGATGCGCAGCGTGCGCTCCAGCGACGCGGCGGTGATCGCCGCCGGCACCGCGGCCAGCGGCAGGTGGGTGGTGGCCAGCGCCACGCGCAGCTCGGGGCTGGCCAGCATCATCACCACCCCGGCGCGCGCGCGCGCGGCGAAGAACTCGGTGTGGCCGCTGAAGCGGATGCCGGCCTCGTTGATCGAGGACTTCTGCAGCGGCGCGGTGACCACCGCGTCGTAGCGGCCGGCCAGGCAGCCGTCGGCGGCCTCGGCGAGGGTGGCGAGCACGTGGGCGGCGTTGCGCGGGTCGGGATGGCCGGGCCGTTCCTCCGCGCCGAGCGGCACGTGATGCACGCGCAGCGCGCCCGGCGCGCGCGCGCGGACGCGCGCGCCGTCGTCGTCGGACAAGGCGACGGCGGCGCCGCAGCGCGCGGCGGCGCGGCGCAGCAGGTCGCGGTCGGTGATCGCCACCAGGTCGGCCGCCAGCGGGCCGGCGGCCAGGCGGATCAGCAGCTCGGGGCCGACGCCCGCCGGCTCCCCCGCGGTGACGGCGAGCCGGGGCAGCGCGGCGTCCAAGCGGGCCTCAGGAGGACTTGCCCGCGTTGCCGGGCTCGCGCAGCTCGGGCACCAGGATGTCGACGTAGGCGTCGGCGCGGAGCTGGCGCAGGAAGTCGTCGTAGGCCTGCTCGGCCTTGCGGTTGCCGATCGCCTGGCGCGCCTGGTTGCGCTCGATGTCCTCGGTGCGGTCCTGCTGGCGGGTGCCCTCCAGCTGCAGGATGTGCCAGCCGGCCTCGGTCTGGAACGGCTGCGAGACCTGGCCTTCCTTGAGCTGGCCGACCTGCTGGGCGATCACCGAGCCCCAGTCGTTCTGGGCGAACCAGCCCATGTCGCCGCCGGCGTTGGCGGTGGTCGGGTCCTTGGAGTAGTCCTTCGCCAGCTTGGCGAAGTCCTCGTGCTTGTTGACGATGCGGTTGTACAGGTCGCGCGCCTGCTGCTCGGCCTGCGCGGGAGTGACCAGCTCGCTGGGCTTGATCAGGATCTGCCGCGCGTGGAACTCGGTGACCACCTGGCGGTCCGGCTGGCGCTGGCCGACCAGCTTGAGGATGTGGAAGCCGGTGGGGCCGCGCAGCGCCGGGGTGACGTCGCCCGGCTTCATCGCGGCGACGGTGTCGGCGAAGGCCGGCGGGATCTCGTCCAGCCGGCGCCAGCCCAGGTCGCCGCCGTCGAGGGCGTCCTGCGCGTCGGAGTAGCGGATCGCCGCGGCGTTGAAGTCCATGCCGCCCTTGATCGCGTTGAGCGCCTGCTCGGCCTTGGCCTGCGCGGCCTGGATGTCGGCGGCGCCGCCGCCGGCGGGGATGCTGACCTGGATGTGCGCCAGGTGCACCTCGCCGGCCTTGTAGGTGGGGCTGGCCAGCAGGTTGTTGATCTCGCTGTCGGTGATGCTCACCGAGTCGCGCACCACGCTGTCGTGCAGGCGCTGCACCACGAGCTGGTCGGCGAGCTGGGCGCGGAAGGCGGCGAACGAGCCGCCCTGCTGCTCCACCGCGGCGCGCAGCTGGTCCGGCGACATCTGGTTCTGCTGCGCCACGCCGGCCACGGCCTGGTCGACGTCGGCGTCGGCGACGCGGATGCCCTGCTCGTCGGCCTTCTGCACCTGCAGGCGCATCAGCACCAGGCGGTCGAGCACCTGGCGGCGCAGCACGTCCATCGGCGGCAGCTGGCCGGGGTTGCTGGCGTACTGCTGCTGGATCGAGCGCACGGCGTCGTCCAGCTCGCTCTGCAGGATCACGTCGTCGTTGACCACCGCCACGATGCGGTCCAGCGAGCGCTCGGACGCGCCCGCGGCCTGCGGCAACAGCTGGGCTTGGGCGGGCAGGGCGGCGGTCGCGGCCATCGCCAGCAGGATCAGCGCGAGGGGTTGCTTCATCGGTCTTGTACCTTCGGCCGCCCGACGCGGGCGGCAAGGGAAGTTATTGATATCCGAGGATACCACGGCGCAGGGTGTCCTCGACCTGGCCGTTGAAGGCGCCCAGGCCCTTGAACACCAGCTCGAACATCACCGCGTTGTTGGTATGCGCCTGGCTCACGGTGTAGTTGTAGCTGTCCACGTAGTGGCGGCCGACCACCCGCACGGCGACGCAGCAGCTCTCGTACTCCACGCCGGCCAGCGCCTCCACCGTGCGGCGGTCCTTCTCCGAATAGGTCCAGCGCGCCACGGCGCGCCAGCGTTCGGAGATCGGATAGACCGTGGAAGCGTCGTATTGTTCCAGCTGGCCGCGGCGGTAGCGGTAGGAGAAGTTGACGATGCCGTCGGCGCCGATCCGCCGCTGCAGCTCCAGCACGCCCAGGTCGGACTGGCGGGTGTTGGGGTCCCACTGGTAGGAGCTGCCCAGGCGCCAGCGGTCGTCGAGCTGCAGGTCCAGCTGGACCACGTAGTTGGAGTGCGACCAGTCGGTGGGCTGCTGGCCGGTCAGCTGCACCTTCTGCGGGCTGAAGTAGTGGATCTGGCCGATGCTGGCGGACAGCCGCTCCACGCCGTTGTCGTCGAGCAGGCGGGTGGTCAGCGCGGTGGTGAGGTTGTTGGCGTCCATCTGGCGGTCGGCGCCGGAGAAGCGGTTCGGCGAGAACAGCTGCCAGTAGTCGAACGACATGATGCGGCTGTCGAACAGCGGCAGGTTGTCCTGGTTGCGGTACGGCACGTACAGGTAGTACAGCCGCGGCTCCAGGGTCTGCGTGTAGGCCTTGCCGAACAGCGAGGTGCCGCGGTCGAACACCAGCCCGGTGTCCAGGCTGGCGATCGGCAGCGAGCGGCTGGGCGTGCGGTCGTTGAACGGGGAGGCGCCAGCGGCCGGGCCGTAGTAGCCGTAGCGCTGGTAGTCGCCGTCGAGCTGGTAGGCGGTGTAGCGGTAGGCCAGCTTGGGCCGCACGAACCAGGCCGCGCCGCGGAAGTCGGCGGCCAGGTAGGGGTACAGGTCGGCGCGCTCGCCTTCCACGTTGTCGTCCTTGCGGAAGGCCACCGCCTCGGTGTCCATGCCGAACTCCAGCCAGCGCGTCAGCGGCACGTCCATGCCGAAGGTGGCGCGCGGCCAGCGCTTGTACTGCTCCACGCTGTCGGGCAGGTAGGGGTCCACGTTCTGGTAGCTGTCCACGCCCAGCGAGGCGTTCCACCAGGTGCCGCCGCCGCGCACGTAGGTGCTGGAGGTGAGCATGCTGACCGAGGAGGTGTACAGGTCGTTGCCGAAGTCGTGCAGGTAGTTCTTGTCGGAGGCGCGGTTGACGCTGGCGCTGAGCGACCACGGCCCCCACAGGCGGGTGGTGTCGGCGAACTTGAGCAGCCAGCGGTCGTCGCCCTTGGTGTTCTGCACCGCCGGGTCGCCCTCGCGGAAGGTGCCGCGGTCGTTGGGCAGGTACTCGAAGTTGAGCTGGCCGGTGGTGCCCGGGAACAGGTAGCGGAACTCGCCGGCCAGCATGTCGCCGCGCGAGGTGTAGACGCGCGGGTCGAGCGTGGCGTCGTAGTTGGGCGCCAGGTTCAGGTAGTAGGGCAGGCTCAGCATCAGCCCGGTGTGGCTGTTGTGGCCGATCATCGGGTACAGGAAGCCGCTCTTGCGCCGGTCGTCGATCGGGAAGGTGAAGTACGGCAGGTACAGGAACGGCACCCCGGCGAAGCGCATGGTCGCGCTGCGCGCGGCGCCCACGCCGGTGTCCTTGTCGATCTTCAGGTCCTTCGAGCGCACTTCCCACAGGTGGTGGCCCACGTCGCAGGTGGAATAGGTGACCCGGGTGTAGCGGCTGTGCGTGGCGTCGAACTCCTCGCCGCGCGCGGCGGTGCCGTTGCCGTGCGACTGCAGCAGCTGGTAGCGCACGTTCTCGGCCACGCCGCGGTTGGCGCTGGTGTTGCCCCGCATGCGGTCGGCCGACAGCAGCTGGCCGGCGTCCTGGTAGCGCACGTTGCCGCGCGCGTCGTAGTCGGTGGTCTGGTCGTTGTAGGTGGCGAAGTCGGCCTGCAGCAGCTGGTCGGCGCGCTCGATGCGCACCTTGTCGGTGAGCCGGTAGAGCGTCTGCTCGGAGCCGTCCACGTGCACCGCCTTGACGTCGGTGACGGCGGTGTCGCGCAGCGAGCTGTCCTTGGTCAGGGTGGGGTCGTAGAACTCCAGCAGCGCGTTGGGCCGGCACATCGCGAAGCTGACCGGCCGCGGCGGGCAGCGGAACGCGCCGAGCGGGCAGCTTTCCGCGGTGCCCGCGGCGTTCGTGGAGACGGGGCTGGCGGCGGACGTCGCCGGTGCCGGGGCGGATGCCGCCGGCGCGGGGGCGTCCTGGTCCTGGCCGGCCAGGGCGGCCGCCGGGGCGGCCAGGGCGAAGGCGGTGGCGACGGCCAGCAGGCGCCGGGACGGCAGGCGGAAGGGCAGGGGAAAGAGCGTAGTCGTCACGAGGGCGTTCTACCGGCTGCGAAGGCGGGTAAAACTAGCAGAAAGCCCCCGCGGCCGGGCGCCTCAGCCCATCAGCGCCTCGACGTGCGCCGCCGCCGAGGCGGCCAGCGCGGCGAGGTCGTAGCCGCCTTCCAGCGTGGAGACCAGCCGCCCGTCCGCATGGGCGTCGGCGAGCCGGACCAGCCGCGCGGTGATCCAGGCGTAGTCCTCGCCGTTCAGCCGCAGGTCGGCCAGCGGGTCGTCGCGGTGCGCGTCGAAGCCGGCCGAGACCAGCACCAGCTGCGGCCTGAACGCATGCAGCCGCGGCAGCAGCGCGCCCTCCCACAGCTCGCGGAAGGCGTGGGAGCCCTCGCCCGGCGCCAGCGGCGCGTTGACCACGTTGTCCACGCCGCGCTCGTCCTCGCCGCCGGTGCCGGGATACAGCGGCGACTGGTGGCTGGAGACGAACAGCACGCGCGGCTCGCGCTCGAAGATCGCCTGCGTGCCGTTGCCGTGGTGCACGTCGAAGTCGGCGATCGCCACGCGCCGCAGCCCGTGCGCGGCGATCGCGTGCGCGGCGGCCACCGCCACGTTGTTGAACAGGCAGAAGCCCATCGCGCGGTCGGCGGTGGCGTGGTGGCCGGGCGGGCGCACCGCGCAGAAGGCGCGCACGCCGTGGCCGGCCATCGCCGCGTCCACCGCGGCGACGGCGGCGCCGGCCGCGCGCAGCGCCGCCTCGGCCGAGCCGGGCGACATCAGCGTGTCCTCGTCCAGGCGCACGGTGCCTTCGGCCGGGGCGAGGCCGAGGATGCGCTCGACGTGCGCGGCGGTGTGCACGCGGCGCAGCTGCTCGGGCGTGGCGCGCGGCGCCTCGACGCGGTCGAGGGCGGCGAAGCGGTCGCGGTCCAGCGCCCGCAGCACCGCGCGCAGGCGCGCCGGCGTCTCGACGTGGCCTTCGCCAGGATCGTGCGCGAGGCAGGCGGGGTGGGTGTACAGCCGCAGCATGCGGGCCGGGCGCTCAGCCCTGCGGCTTGCGGCGCCGCTCGTGCTGCCACAGCACCTCGCCGTGGCCGCTGGCGCGCGCGAGCACGCGGCACAGCACGAACAGCAGGTCGGACAGCCGGTTGAGGTAGCGCTGCGCCTGCGGCCGCACTTCCTCCACCCGCGCCAGCGCGATCACCTCGCGCTCGGCGCGGCGGCACACGGTGCGCGCCAGGTGGCAGCAGGCCGCGGCCATGCCGCCGCCGGGCAGGATGAAGTCCTTCAGCGGCGGCAGCGGCTCGTTGAAGCCGTCCAGCACGCGCTCCAGCCGCTCGACGTCGGCGTCCTGGATCATGCCCATGCCGGGGATGCACAGCTCGCCGCCCAGGTCGAACAGCTCGTGCTGCACCTGGGTCAGCGCCTCGGCCACGTCGGCCGGCACGCCCGCGCTGGCCAGCACCATGCCGACCGCGCTGTTGAGCTCGTCCACCGTGCCGTAGGCGGCCACGCGCGGGGAGTCCTTCGGCACGCGCGAGCCGTCGCCCAGGCCGGTGGAGCCGTCGTCGCCGGTGCGGGTGTAGATCTTCGAGAGGCGGTTGCCCATCGGCCGCTCAGTGCGACAGCGGGCGCGCGCCGGCCTGGCGCAGCGTGCGCGCCAGCAGCGCCGTCGCCACGTGCAGCACGGCGCCCAGCGCGACGTACTCGGCGGTGGTCAGCAGGAACGGCAGGTACCAGTCGCCCAGGTTGACGAACCAGGCGGCGAAGCTGCGCGGCGCCGGCACGCTGGCGCTCAGCCAGTAGAAGCTGCCGTTGGAGACCAGGTAGCTCGCGCTCTCGCTGACCAGCAGCACCACCGCGGCCAGGCCCAGCGTGGGCAGGCGCAGGCCGAGCTGGTGCCTGGCCAGCCAGCTGCCGCCCAGCCACAGCGCGCCGTAGGCGGGCAGCAGGAACCAGTAGGCGGCCGAGACGCAGTAGTGCGACCAGAAATCCAGCCCGGCGCCGGTGATGACGAGGAAGTCCACCAGCACCGCCAGCGCCATCAGCAGCGGGAAGGCCCAGCGGCCGCTGCCGCGCAGCCAGAAGCCGGCGAGGAAGAACACCGCCATCGAGGCGTCGGGCAGGGCGTCGAAGTGGTGCAGGCGGGTGACTGCCATCACCAGGGCGAGGGCGGCGAAGATGCCGAGGCGCTGGGTCTGCGTGGTGGCCATGGACGGGCTCCCTGGGAAACTGGCGGTGGATCGGGCTGCCCAGTTTAGCCCAACGCCGGCGCGCGCATGCGGCGGCGGTGCGGCGAGCGCGTATCATCGGCGCATGACTGCCCCCGATTCCCCCCTCGCCGCAGGGGCCGCGAGCGACGCCGGCGTGCTGGTCGTCGGCGGCGGCCTGGTCGGCGCCAGCCTCGCCATCGCGCTGGACGCGGCCGGCGTGGCCGCCACCCTGGTCGAGGCCGCCGCGCCGCGCGCGGACGCGCAGCCCAGCCACGACGAGCGCAACCTCGCGCTGGCCCGCGCCACCGTCAACGGCCTGGCCGCGATCGGCGTGTGGCCGCACGCCGCGGCGAAGGCCACGCCGATCCGCCGCATCCACGTCAGCCGCGCCGGCGAGTTCGGCAGCGCGCGGCTGGACGCGCGCGCGGAGGGCGTCGACGCGCTGGGCTGGACGCTGCCCGCGCGCGAGCTGGGCGCCGCGCTGCTGCGCCGGCTGGACGCCTGCAAGCGGCTGCAGCGGCTTGCGCCCGCGCAGCTGGAGGCGATCGAGCCGCTGCCCGGCGGCTGGCGCGCGCGCGTCCGCACGGCCGGGGGCGCGCGCGAGCTGCGGACGCCGCTGCTGGTCGGCGCCGACGGCACCGATTCCTTCGTGCGCGCGCGCCTTGGCATCGGCGCCGACGTGCACGACTACGCGCAGAGCCTGTTCGTCTGCACCGTGACCCCGGAGCGCGCCCACGAGGGGCGCGCCTACGAGCGCTTCGCCGACGGCGGCCCGGTGGCGCTGCTGCCGCTGGCGGAAGGCCGCTGCGGGCTGGTGCTCACCGTGCCGGCGGACGAGGCCGGGGCGGTGGCGGCGCTGGACGACGCGGCCTTCCTCGCGCTGGCGCAGCGGCGCTTCGGCTGGCGGCTGGGCCGGCTGTCGCGGCCGGGCCGGCGGCACGCCTACCCGATCCGCCGCGTGGCGGCGCGCGCGCTGGTCGCGCCGCGCGCCGTGCTGGTGGGCAACGCCGCGCAGACCGTGCACCCGGTCGGCGCGCAGGGCTTCAACCTCGGCCTGCGCGACGCGCTGACCCTGGCCGAGCTGGTCGCCGCCGCCGCCGATCCCGGCGACGCGGCGCTGCTGGAACGCTACGCCGCGCGCCGCGCGCCGGACCGCGAGGGCACCATGGCGATGAGCCATGGCCTGGTCCGCCTGGCCTGCCTGGAACAGCCGCTGCTGGCGCCGCTGCGCTCGCTGGCCCTGCTCGCCTTCGACCGCGTGCCGCCGTTGCGCCGCGCGCTGGCCCGGCGCGGCATGGGCTTCCGCGGCGCGCCGCCGCGCGCGGTGCTGGAGAAGCTGCCGTGAGCGCGCCGCGCGAGGAGCCCGCGCGCCGGCGCGGCCCGGCGCTGGACGCGGCGGTGGTCGGCGGCGGCATGGTCGGCGCCGCCGCCGCGCTGGCGCTGGCGCGCGCGGGCTTCGCCGTGGCGCTGCTGGAGGCGCGCGCGCCGGCGCCGTGGCGCGCGGAGGACGAGGTGGACCTGCGCGTGGTCGGCCTGGCGCCGTCGTCCATCGCTCTGCTCGACGGGCTGGGCGTCTGGACGTCCATCCGCGACTCGCGCGCCGGCCCCTACGCGCAGATGCACGTGTGGGACGCGGAAAGCGGCGCCGCCATCCATTTCGACGCGGCGGACGAGGGCCGCGACCTGCTCGGCTGCATCGTCGAGAACAACCTGGTGCAGTGGCGGCTGTGGCAGGCGCTGGAAGGCGCGGGCGTGCAGCGCCTGTGCCCCGCCGAGGTGGCGCGCTTCGAGGCGCGCGGGGACCGCGTGCAGATCGAGCTGGCCGACGGCGCCGTGCTCGCCGCGCGGCTGCTGGTGGCCGCCGACGGCGCCGGCTCGCCGCTGCGCGCGCAGGCCGGCATCGCCACCTCGGGCCGCGACTACGGCCAGCGCGCGGTGGTCGCGCACGTGGCGACCGAGCGGCCGCACGGGCGCACCGCCTGGCAACGCTTCCTGCCCGGTGGGCCGCTGGCCTTCCTGCCGCTGGCCGACGGGCGCAGCTCGATCGTGTGGTCGCTGCCGGACGACGAGGCCGCGCGCGTGCTGGCGCTGGCCGACGAAGCGTTCCGCGACGCGCTCGGGCTGGCGAGCGACTTCCGCCTCGGCCGCATCGTCGGCACGACGAAGCGCGCCGCGTTCCCGCTCCGGCTGCAATTGGCCGAACGCTACCAGGCCGAACGCTTCGTGCTGCTGGGCGACGCCGCTCACGCGGTGCATCCGCTGGCCGGGCAGGGCGTGAACCTGGGGCTGCGCGACGTGGCCGAGCTGCGCGACGTGCTGGCCGGGGCGCGCGCCGCCGGCCGCGACATCGCCGCCGGGCACGTGCTGCGCCGCTACGCGCGCCGCCGGCGCAGCGCCGACACGCTGGACGCGCGCGGCTTCGACGCGCTGGCGCGCATCTACGCCTGGCAGGCGCCGCCGCTGGTGGCCGCGCGCGCGCTGGGCGTGCGCCTGCTCGACCGCTGCCTGCCGCTGAAGCGCGCGCTGGCCGCGCACGCGGCGGGATGACCGCGAAGGGGCGAGGGACAAGTAGCGAGGGCGTAGACCCGCCCGCATTCGCGGGCCTTTGGGCCGTGGGCGACGCAGCATGCCATGGTTGCGCCCTCGCTACTCACTACGCATCCTGCCGAGAAACCATAGAGGGAATTTCCCCCCCGGCTTTGCCGGGCGCGGATTCAACTCTGAAGTGCACCACCCGATCGCGTGAAGAGGCCCAGGCGCGCTAGCCTGCGCCGCTTCACCGCCAAGTGGAGCAACGATGAACTACACGCACCTGAGCCGAACCGAACGGTATCAGATTGAAGTGCTTTTCGAGGGCGGCTGGTCCGATCGTGCGATCGCCGAACGGATCGGACGCAGTGCATCGACGGTCGGACGGGAACGCCGACGCAACGCGAAGGCAGACGGCACCTACGAATCGGGTCATGCGCACCGATGCCGATGCGTTCGCTTCCTGGCAACGCGGCAGCAACGAGAACCTCAATGGTCTGCTCAGACAATACTTTCCCAAGGGCTGCGATCTTGCCGCGATCACCGATCAAGCGCTTCAGCATGTCGCGGACCAGCTCAATCAGCGGCCACGAAAGCGTTTACGCTATCGAACGCCTCAGGTGAGGTTCGAGGCATCCTTCAAACGCGGTGCACTTCGCGGTTGAATCCGCCGTGCCGTACTGCTGCATGAGCTCCACCATCGACAGGCTAGCCTGGAACTGCACTCGATTCATTGCCGTGCGTGATTGGAAGCGGCCGGCGGGCGAGCGGCCTGCGCGGCTCGCGCCGGGTCAACGTACTGCCGGGCAATGCCAAACGCGCGATCAGCGGAAGCTATTACGCCATCCACCGGAGCAAGTACGCGCGGCACTATTTGACCGAGGCGGCTTACCGGTTCAACCGGTGGTTCCGCCTGCGCGAGATGCTGCGGTGTCTGACCCGAGCCATGATGCAATACAAGCCCCATGCGGAGCCGGTCCTGCGGATGGCCAGCAATTTTCATGGATGAGGGTCAGGACTAAAACCATAGAGGGAGTTCCCACGGCTTTGCCGGGGGACGGTTACTCTCTTGCTCCGCCACCCGGAGGAACCCGCCATGCCGACCACCATCGCCCGCACCTGCACCACCCTGTTGCTCTCCCTCGCCGCCTTCGCCGCGCAGGCGAAGATGGTGCACAAGGCCGTCGAGTGGAGCGACGGCGGCACCACGTTCCATAGCGTGCTGGTCTACGACGACGCGAGCACGGCCAAACGCCCGGGCCTGGTGATGGTGCCCAACTGGTACGGCGTCAACGACGCCGCGGTGAAGAAGGCCGAGGGCATCGCCGGCAGGGACTACGTGATCCTGGTCACCGACATGTACGGCCAGGCGGTCCGCCCCGCCAACAACGACCAGGCCCAGGCCGCGGTGAAGCCGCTCTACGCCGACCGCGCGCTGATGCGCAAGCGGGTGAACCTGGCGCTGGCGCAGCTGAAGGCGCAGGCCAGGGACACGCCGGTCGACCTGGCCCGGCTCGCCGCGATTGGCTTCTGCTTCGGCGGCTCGGCGGTGCTCGACCTCGCCCGCAGCGGCGCCGACGTGGCCGCGGTGGTGTCCTTCCACGGCGCGCTGCAGACCGACGATCCCGCGCTAGCGAAAAACATCAAGGCGCGCGTGCTGGCGATGAACGGCGCGGACGACCGGGGCACCATGCCCGACGCCGGCAGGTTCATGGACGAGATGCGCGGCAGCAAGGCCGACTGGCAGTTCGTGGTGCTGGGCAACGCGGTGCACTGCTTCACCGAGACCGACCAGCACTCGCCCGGCTGCGCCTACGACGAGCGCGCCGCGCAGCGCAGCTACCGGCTGATGCGCGACTGGCTGCGCGGCGCCTTCGCCGGCACGCCCTGAACCCGGCCGGGCCGCGGCCTAGTCGGCCGCGGCCCGCACGGCGTTGCGGCCGGCGTTCTTGGCGCGGTACAGCGCGGCGTCGGCGCGCGCGATCAGCGACTCCATGCGCTCGCCGCGGCACAGCGTGGCCACGCCGATGCTGGCGGTGAGCCGCAGCCGGGCGTCGCCGAAGGGCACCTCGGTGGCGGCGATCGCGCGGCGGATCCGCTCGGCGATCAGGCCCGCCTCGTCGAGGCCGGCGCCGGGCAGCATCAGCAGCAGTTCCTCGCCGCCGTAGCGGCCCAGGCGGTCGACCTCGCGGCAATGGCCGGAGACCATCGCCGCCACCGCGCGCAGCGCGACGTCGCCGGCGAGGTGGCCGTGGCGGTCGTTGAGCGCCTTGAAGGCGTCCATGTCGAGCATCAGGATCGACAGCGACCCGCCCTGCCGCGCGGCCTGCGCGATCGCCCGCTCCAGCTGCTCCATCAGCGCGCGGCGGTTGAGCAGCCCGGTCAGCTCGTCGACGTGGGCCAGGCGGTCGAGCCGCTCGTTGGCGCGCTGCAGCTCGCCGGTGCGCTCCTGCACCAGCCGCGCCAGCTTGGCCGCGCGCCGGCGCAGGTAGCTGGTGCGCAGCAGCACCAGCAGGTACACCGCGGCCAGCGCGAGCAGGGCGAGCGCGGCGCGCACCCAGGCGCGCTCGTACCAGCGCAGCGCGATCGACAGCGGGATCGCCGTCTCCACCGTGCGCGCGTGCAGGCCCGGGATCGCCGCGCGCAGCCGCAGGCGGTAGTCGCCGCCGGGCAGGTTGGTGTACTTGGTCGACGGCGGCTGGCCGGGGTCGATCGGCAGCCACTGCTCGTCGAAGCCTTCCAGCCGGTAGCTGTAGCGCACGTCCTCCGTCGCGGTGTAGTCGAGCAGGGCGAAGGCGATGCGCAGCGAGCGCGCGCCCGCCGGCACGCGCAGCGGGCGGTCCGCGCGCGGCAGCTGCGCGAACGGCAGGCGCCGCATGTCGACCGACACGCTGGTGACGGCCAGCGGCACGGCCGGCTGCTGCGGGCGCGTTTCCGGCACGGGCTCGATCACGGTCAGGCCGTCCAGGCCGCCGAACAGCAGCTCGCCGCCGGGCCCGAGCGTCGCCGTGCGGTGGTTGTAGAAGCGGGCGTCGAGGCCGTCGCGCTCGCCCAGCGTGACGACGCCGCGGCTGGCCGGGTCGTAGATGGCCAGGCCGTTGGCGGTGGCGGTCCAGAGGCGGCCGCGGCGGTCGGCCAGCACGGCGGCGACGTTGTCGCTGCCCAGGCCGTCGCTGCCGTGCACGGTGCGGAAGCGGTAGCCGTCCGGCCCCGGCGCGGCGGCGGTCGAGGCCAGGCCGCCGTAGGTGCCCACCCAGATCCGCCCGCCGGAGGGCACGATCGAGCCGACGTAGTTCTGCGGCAGGCTGGCCGGGTCGCCGGCGACGTGCACCAGGTTGTCGAAGCCCTCGCCCTGCGGGCGCAGGATGCTGATGCCGCCGGTGGTGGCGATCCAGGCGTTGCCGTCGGGCAGGGTGGCGATGTTGCGCACCTGGTTGTCGGCCAGGCTGCGCGGATCGTCGGCGGCGTGCTGGTAGCGCCGCGCGCTGCGGTCGGGCGCGATGCGGAACAGGCCGTCGTAGGTGCCGGCCAGCAGGTCGCCGCGCCAGGCGCGCAGCGCCAGGATCGGGCGCTGGTCCAGCTCGGCCGTCACCGGGTACGGGCGCACCTCCAGCGTGCCGGGGTCGATCGTCACCAGCCCGCGCGAGCCGGCGACGATGCGGCCGTCGTCCAGCGCGTCGATCGCGCGCACGTCCTGGCCCTGCTGCGTGCCGCCCAGCTGCAGCGTGCGGATGCTGCCGCGCACGGGGTCCACCGCGGCGACGCGGCCGCGGTTGAAGCCCAGCCAGACGATGCCGCGCCGGTCCGTGTACACGCTGCGCACGTTCTCGTCGATGCCGGCGTTGTCGGCGCCGAAGATCGCCGCGCCGTCCAGCGTGTGGACGATGGAGTGGCGCGTGTCGCAGCGCGAGGCGTCCGACTCGGTGGCGGCCCACAGGCCGTCGGAGCGGTCCAGGAACAGCGCGCGCACGATGTTGCCGCCGAGCGAGCCGGGCCGCGCCTTGTCGTGGCGCAGCAGGGCGGCGTCGCCGCGCGCCGGGTCGTAGACGGCGATGCCGACGCCGTCGGTGGCGATCCAGATGCGGCCGTCCGGCGTCGCCAGGATGTCGCGCACGGTGCGGTGCGCGATCGCCGGGTCGGCCCCGCCCAGGCCGGCGGGCACGCGCGCGCGGCCATGCGCGTCGATCAGCGCCACGCCGGCGGCGCCGCTGCCCACCCACAGGTTGCCGGCGCGGTCCTGCCGGATCGCCCACACGTCGCTCC
The DNA here is from genome assembly GCF_003148905.1 of Fulvimonas soli. Lineage (GTDB taxonomy): Bacteria > Pseudomonadota > Gammaproteobacteria > Xanthomonadales > Rhodanobacteraceae > Fulvimonas > Fulvimonas soli. The sequence continues at coordinate 137,720 of NZ_QGHC01000005.1, forward strand.
CGAGCACCGCGCGCGCGGCCGCGTCGTCGGGCAGGTAGCGCTGGAAGCGCGCGGCGTCGCGGCGGCGCACGTACAGGCCGCGGTTGCCGCCGACCCAGAGGTTGCCGTCGCGGTCCTCCAGCACGGCGAAGACGCCGGCGTCGTCCTGGCGCGGCAGGCCGGCGTCGCCGGGCAGCCGGCGCAGGGTGCGCAGGTCGGCGTCGAGGTGGCTGACGCCGCTCTGGCCGGCGATCCAGAAGCCGCCGGCATGGTCCGGCGCCAGCGCCATCACGCGCGTGCCGGTGCCGCGCGAGGACGAGCTGTCGTAGTAAGCGAAGCGGTTCTCGCGCGGGTCGAAGCGGGCCAGGCCGCCGCTGGAGGTGCCCACCAGCAGGCTGCCGTCCGGCGCCGCCTGCAGGGCGCGGATGTAGTTGTCCGGCGGCCCCTCGCCCGGCGCGGCGGACTGCCGGAACACCTCGGCGCGGTAGCCGTCGTAGCGCACCAGGCCGCCGAAGGTGCCCACCCACAGCAGGCCGTCGCGGTCCTGCGCGAAGGCGGTGGTGGTGGCGTGCGGCAGGCCCTGCCGGATGGTGAAGTGCTGGAAGGCGACGCTGCTCCAGCGCGCCCAGGCCGAGGGGGCGGGGCCGGCCGCCGCGGCCGCGCCGAGCAGCAGGCCGAGCAGGGCGGCGGCGGCGCGGGCCAGGCGGCGCGGACCCCGCGCGTTCCGCGCCATGGCGGCAGGAGCATCGCCGGGCCGGCCGGATGGCGCTTGGCGGAGCCGGGCGGTCATCGCGGCGCCGGCTAGCCCGCCGATCCGCCCGCGCGCGCGGCGCGCGGGCGCGGAGCCTGTCCGGGGCGGGCGGGAAGGCTCATGCGGCGCCCTCAGGCGGTGCGTTCCACCGCGTAGTCGGCCAGGGTGCGCAGCGCCTCGCGGTGCGGCGAGGGCGCCAGCGCGACCAGCGCCTCGCGCGCGGCGCGGGCGTGCTGGCGCGCCCGCTCGTGCGTGCGCTCCAGCGCGCCGGAGTCGCGGATGGCGGCGACGATGCGGTCGAGCGAGTCCAGCCCGCCGCGCTCGATGGCGTGGCGCAGCGAGCGCTTCTGCTCCTCGCTGGCGCTCTGCAGCGCGTAGATCAGCGGCAGCGTGGGCTTGCCCTCGGCGAGGTCGTCGCCGATGTTCTTGCCCAGCGTGTCGGCGTCGCTGACGTAGTCGAGCAGGTCGTCGGCGATCTGGAAGGCGTAGCCCAGCTCCATGCCGTAGCGGCGCAGCGCGGCCTGCTGCCCGGCGGGCAGGCCGCCGAGCAGGCCGCCGAGCTCGGTGGCGGCGGCGAACAGCACCGCGGTCTTGCGCTCGATCACCGCCAGGTAGGCGGCCTCGTCCACGTCGGCGTTGCCGATGTTGAGCAGCTGCAGCACCTCGCCCTCGGCGATGGTGTTGGTGGTGTCGGCCAGGATGCGCATGATGCGCATGTCGTCCAGCTCGACCATCAGCTGGAACGAGCGCGAGTAGAGGAAGTCGCCCACCAGCACGCTGGCCGCGTTGCCCCACAGCGCGTTGGCGGTCTTGCGGCCGCGGCGCAGGTCCGACTCGTCCACCACGTCGTCGTGCAGCAGGGTGGAGGTGTGGATGAACTCGATGATCGCGGCCAGCTTGAGGTGCTGCTCGCCGCGGTAGCCGGCCGCGCCGGCGGCCAGCACGTGCAGCATCGGGCGCAGCCGCTTGCCGCCGCCGGCGACGATGTGCTCGGCGATCTGGTTGATCAGCACCACGTCGGAGGCCAGCCGGCCGCGGATCAGCGCGTCCACCCGCTGCATGTCGGCCGCGGCGAGGGCGCGCACGCGCTGGAAGTCGTCGGTGGGGCTCAGGGCGTCGGCGTGCATGGAATCGGGGCGGGAAGCGGAGGGCGTTCGTCCAGGCCAAGTATAGGGTGCGGCGGCCCCAGGCGTCCCGGCGCGGCCGCCGCGCGGCCATCGGCGCGGCAAGCCGCCGCAACCGGCCGGCGCGGAATGCTCCGTATAATCGGTGCATCCTTACGTCCCCGCGGTATTCCCGGTGAGCAAGTTCTCCAGCCTCGAGCGGCGCAGCGCGCTGGCCCTGGCCTGCGTGATCAGCCTGCGCCTGTTCGGGCTGTTCCTGGTGATGCCGGTGTTCTCGCTGTACGCGCGGCGCATGCCGGACGCGACGCCGCTGCTGATCGGCCTGGCGCTGGGCGTGTACGGGCTCGGCCAGGTGCTGCTGCAGATCCCGCTGGGCCTCCTGTCCGACCGCATCGGGCGCAAGCCGGCGATCACCCTGGGCCTGCTGGTGTTCGCCGCCGGCGGGCTGGTCGCCGCGCTGTCGCACACCCTGGCCGGGATCGTGCTGGGCCGCGCGCTGCAGGGCATGGGCGCGGTGGCCGGGGCCGGCACCGCGCTGGCCGCCGACCTCACCCGCGAGGAGCACCGCGGCAAGACCATGGGCATCATCGGCGTGTCGATCGGCGTGGCCTTCCTGCTCGCCCTGGTCCTGGGCCCGCCGCTGGAGGTGGTCGGCGGCCTGTCCGGCCTGTTCGCCGCGACCTCGGCGCTGGCGCTGGCCTCGCTGCTGCTGCTGTGGCTGGCGGTGCCCACGCCCGCGCGTCCCCGGGCGCCCGCCGCGGCGGGCCTGCGCCAGGTGCTGGCGATGCTGCGCGACGGCCGCCTGCTGGTGCTCAACGGCTCGGTGTTCTTCCTGCACCTGCTGCTGACGGCGAGCTTCGTCGGCCTGCCGCTGCTGCTGGCCGAGCGCCTGCGCCTGCCGGTGGGCCGGCACTGGGAGCTGTACCTGCCGGCGATGACCATCGCCGCCTTCGTGATGGGCGCCTGCCTGCACCGCATGAAGGAGCTGCAGCAGAGCCTGCGCATCGTCGCCGTCTGCGTGGCGGCGATCGGGCTGTCGCTGCTGGGCTTCGCGCTGTCGGGCGCGCACCTGGCCCTGCTGGGCGTGGCCGCCACCGTCTTCTTCTCCGCCTTCAACCTGCTGGAGGCGGCGCTGCCCAGCCTGGTCTCGCGGCTGGCGCCGCCGGCGCTGCGCGGCGCGGCGATGGGCGCGTACTCGACCAGCCAGTTCGTCGGCGCCTTCGTCGGCGGCGCGGTCGGCGGCGTGGCGCTGGGGCGGCTGGGCACCGAGGGCGTGTTCCTGTGCGCCGCCGCGCTGACCGTGCCGTGGCTGCCGCTGGTGCTGGCCGGCGCGCGGCGGATCGCCGGGCGCAGCCATCCGGCGGTGGCGGCGGACGCGCAGCGCGCCTGAGTCCCGGCCGTCCGCCTCGCCGGGAGCCCGCGGTCCATGCGCGCAAATTGCAATCGGCTCCGGCCGCCCCAATCATCCGCGCCATCGTCCCGCGGGCAAATCGCGCATGGCCCAGGAAATCGTCCTGCTGATCGGGGAATACGGCCTGCTGGTGGTGTTCCTCAACGTGCTGGTCGAACAGGCCGGCCTGCCGGTGCCGGCCGTGCCGACGCTGGTGGTGGCCGGCGCGCTGGCCGCCAACGGCCAGCTGCCGCCCGCGGGCGTGCTGGCGATGGCGCTGGGCGGCTGCCTGCTCGCCGACTTCGCCTGGTACGCGGCGGGCCGGCGCTTCGGCCACGGCGTGACGCGCGCGCTGTGCCGCATCTCGCTCTCGCCCGATTCCTGCGTGCGGCAGTCCGAGCTGCGCTTCCAGCGCTGGCGCGGGCAGGTGCTGCTGGTGGCGAAGTTCGTGCCGGGCCTGTCCACCGTGGCGCCGCCGCTGGTCGGCGCGATGGGGCTCGGGCCCGGCGCCTTCGTGCTGCTCGACGGCGCCGGCTCGCTGCTGTGGGCCGGCCTGGCGGTGGCGCTGGGCTATGCGTTCTCGCGCCAGATCGACCGCGTGCTGGACGCGCTGGAAAGCGCCGGCACGCTGGCGCTGGGGCTGCTGGGCGCGCTGCTGGCCGCGTACATCCTGCTCAAGTGGTGGCAGCGCTGGCGGCTGCTGCGCTCGCTGCGGATGGCGCGGATCAGCGTGGAGGAACTGGGCCGGGCGCTGGCCGCCGGCGAGGCGCCGGTGGTGGTGGACGTGCGCACCGCGGCGGCGCGCGCGCTCGACGGGCGGGTCATCCCCGGCGCGCTGCTGCTGGACCTGGACGACCTGGAGCCGGTCCTGCGCGCGGTGCCGCCGGAGCGCGAGCTGGTGCTGTACTGCAACTGCCCGAACGAGATCTCGGCGGCGCGGGTGGCGCAGCGGCTGATCGAGCATGGCTACCGGCGCGTGCGCCCGCTGCTGGGCGGCCTGGACGCCTGGGACGCGGCCGGGCTGGCGCTGGAGCGCGTGGCCGCGGAGGAACCGGCGGCCGGCCCGGCGGCCTGACGGCCGACCGGCCGGCGCGGCCGGCCCCTACGCCGGGACCCGCCGCCCGGCCATCGCGCCGGCGGGCGGCACGGGTATGATAGCCGGCACATCCAACCACTCCGGCCGCGACCGCCCGCTGATTCGCCGCCGGCTCCAACGAGGAAGAACCCCATGGCACGCGGCGTCAACAAAGTCATCATCGTCGGCAACCTGGGCGCGGACCCGGAAACCCGCTACACCGGCAGCGGCACCGCCATCACCAGCCTGCGCATCGCCACTTCCGAGCAGTGGACCGACAAGCAGAGCGGCGAGCGCCAGGAGCGCACCGAATGGCACCGCGTGAAGCTGTTCGGCAAGCTGGCCGAGATCGCCGGCGAGTACCTGAAGAAGGGCCGCCAGGTCTACATCGAGGGCTCGCTGCGCACCGACAAGTACACCGACAAGGACGGCATCGAGCGCTACAGCACCGACATCATCGCCAGCGACATGCAGATGCTCGGCGGCCCGGGCGGCGAGGGCGGCGGCATGGGCGGTGGCGGCGGCTACCGCGAGCGCCCGCAGGGCGCGCCGCGCGCCCAGGGCGGCGGCCAATCGCGCGGCGGCAACGACTACGGCCAGCCGCGCCCGGCGGCCCCGGCGCCGGCCGAGAATCCCAGCTTCGACGACGACGACATCCCGTTCTAGCCGGCGCACGCGCCGGAGCGCCCGGATGTGAAGGCCAGGAGCCCCTGCCGGTCGGGGGCTTCTTTTTGCCCGCGGGACGCGCATTGCCGTCGAGGCCGGGGCCGGTGGGAGCCCGGCCGGATTGAAGAAAAAAAGCGCGTGGATGCGCCTGGCCCCGATGCGGAGCCAGCCCGGCGCGATCCGCGGCCAGCCGGGTTCCGCACTGCCGCCGCGCGCTGCCCGGCAGCGGCGCCGGAAGCCGGGTGCCCCGGCGCCGCCGCGCGCCTTGGCGCGGCCTTGACGCGACGCCTGCTTCCATGGCCATTTTGCGTGCCGAGGTGTCGTATGCTCCATCGCGCCGCGCGCGACGAGCCCAAGGTCATGCATGTCCGATCGTAGCCCCCGCCGAGTCTCCGCCCTGGTCAGCCGACTGCGCGGCTGGAGCCTGTTGCGCTGGCGGGTGCTCGGGCTGCTTTCGGCCATGCTGGTGATCGTGGCGCTGCCCTACCTGGTGACCCGCGCCAGCACCGAGGACGCGCTCGAGGCGGACACCTGGGTGACCCATTCGGCCGAGGTCAAGTCGCTGGCCTACCAGATCGCCTTCGAGATCCGCGACAGCGAGTCCGCCATGTACCGGATGCTCGACGGCGACAACGACCCGGCGGTGCGCGACCGCGTCGAGTTCGGCGCCAGCGACACGCCGCTGCTGTTCCGGCGGCTGCACGAGATGAGCGCGGACAACAAGGCCCAGCAGCCGGCGATCGACGCCCTGGGCGTGGTGGTCAACGGCCGCCTGGCGCTGATGAAGCAGGCGCTGCTGCGCTACGCCAAGGGCGACCGCGCCGGCGCCGACGCCGCGCTGCGCGACTCGGGCACGCTGTTCAAGCTGGACGAGCTGATCCGCGCCATCGTGGACAACGAGGACGCCGTGCTGCGGCAGCGGCGCGCCAACGCGCAGATGCGCTCGTTCCGCAACGACGTGGTGCTGGCGATCACCGCGCTGGCGCAGGCGCTGCTGCTGGGCATCATCGTGCTGGTGTCCGAGTGGCAGATCGGCCGGCGCATCAGGGCCGAGGCGCGCGAGAACCGCGCGATCCAGCGCGCGCTGATGATCCTGCAGGCGGTGCGCGAGCCGATCGCGCTGCTGGACGAGCAGATGCGCACGCTGCTGGTGAACACCGCCTTCAGCGAGCTGTACGGCCTGCCGCAGCGGGAGAAGCGGCCGCTCAAGCTGCTGCAGGACGTGGGCGAGGGCGCCTGGTCCGACAGCGGCCTGCTGCAGCGCCTGCACGACGTGCTGCTGCACGACCGCGAGCTGTGGGACTACGAGATCAAGCAGCGCACCGTGGACGGCATGGAGCGCCACGTGCTGGTCAACGCGCGCCGGCTGGAGCAGGACGACGGCGAGGCGCCGGTGCTGCTGCTCACCGTCAGCGACATCACCGCGCGCGCGCTGGTGGAGCACCAGGTGAAGGAGCTCAACCGCCAGCTGGAGGGCAAGGTGGAGCAGATCTCCGACGCCAACCGCGAGCTGGAGGCCTTCAGCTACTCGGTCTCGCACGACCTGCGCGCGCCGCTGCGCCACATCGCCGGCTTCGCCGGCAAGCTGGAGCGGCACCTGGGCGAGGGCGTGGACGAGACCGCGCGGCACTACCTGGACGTGATCCGCGACGCCTCCAAGCGCATGGCCGAGCTGATCGACGAGCTGCTGGTGTTCTCGCGGCTGGGCCGCGGCGCGCTGCGCCTGCAGACGGTGGACATGCAGACCCTGGCGGACGAGGCGCGCGCGCTGGCCGAGTCGGAGGCCGCCGGCCGCCGCATCGTGTGGAAGATCGCCCCGCTGCCGGTGGTGGTGGGCGACGAGAACATGCTGCGCACGGTGTGGCAGAACCTGCTCGGCAACGCGGTGAAGTACACCGGCCAGCGCGAGGTCGCGCGCATCACCGTGGAGGTGCGGCGCGGCAGCGACGGCGGCTACACCTTCAGCGTGGCCGACAACGGCGTCGGCTTCGACATGGAGTACGCCGACAAGCTGTTCGGCGTGTTCCAGCGCCTGCACAAGGCGTCGGAATTCCCCGGGCACGGCATCGGCCTGGCCAACGTGCGGCGTATCATCGCGCGCCACGGCGGCCGGGTCTGGGCCGAGGCGGCGCCCGACCAGGGCGCCACCTTCTACTTCTACCTGCCGCCTGCCGACCAGACCGGCAGGGGCGCGAACTGAAACCCACACAGAGGCGCGAGCCAGGACACTGCATGAAGCACCGAGACATTCGCACCATCCTGCTGGTCGAGGACAGCCCGGCCGATGCGGAGATGACCATGGACGCGCTGCGCGAGGCCAAGCTGGCCAACCCGGTGGTGCACGTGGAGGACGGCGTCGACTGCCTGGACTACCTGTACTGCCGCGGCGCCTGGGCCGGGCGCGAGCCGGTCCACCCGACGGTGGTGCTGCTGGACATCAAGATGCCGCGCATGAGCGGGCTGGACGTGCTCACCCGGATGCGTGACGACGAGAACCTCCGGCGCATCCCGGTGGTGATCCTGTCCTCCTCGCGCGAGGAGCGCGACCTGGCGCGCAGCTGGGACCTGGGCGCCAACGCCTACGTGATCAAGCCGGTGGACGTGGCGCAGTTCTTCGACGCGGTGCGCACGCTCGGCCAGTTCTGGGCGGTGCTCAACCAGGCGCCGGACGGCGACTGAGCATGCGCGCGACGATGGTGCCCGGCGGCGGCCCGATGCGGAATCCGGGGGGAACATGGCGAAAAGGCCGGTAGTCCCGTCCCCGGCGGTGCGCGTGCTGCAGGTGGAGGACAGCGCGCTGGACGCCGAGCTGGTGCTGGACGAGCTGAAGGCGGACGGCATCGCCTGCGAGGCGCGGGTGGTCGACGACGAGGCCGGCTTCGTCGCCGCGCTGCAGGAGTTCCGGCCGCACATCGTGCTGTCCGACCTCAGCCTGCCGGGCTTCTCCGGCCAGCGCGCGCTGGAGCTGCTGCGCCAGCACGACGAGGAGATCCCCTTCATCTTCGTCTCGGCCACGCTGGGCGAGGAGGCGGCGATCCAGGCGCTGCGCAACGGCGCCACCGACTACATCCTCAAGCAGAACCCGGCGCGGCTGGCCAGCGCGGTGCGCCGCGCGCTGGCCGAGGCGGCCGCCGAGCGCGCGCGCCGCCGCGCCGAGGCCGAGCTGATCCGCGCGCAGCGCTTCGAGAGCCTGGCGATGCTCGCCAGCGGGCTGAGCCACGACCTGCGCAACCTGCTGCAGCCGCTGCTGCTGGCCGGCGAAAGCCTGCAGGACTACCAGGACGACCCGCGGCTGGCGCGGCTGGGCGCGCTGGTGCGCGACTGCGGGCGGCGCGGCCTGCAGATGGTGCAGTCGATGCTCTCCTTCGCGCGCGGGGCGCGCCGCGCCGAGCGGGTGCGCCTGGGCGCGCTGCTCGACGCGCTGGAGCTGCTGCTGCAGGGCAGCGTGCCGCGCGCGGTGAACATGGCGATCCAGGCCGAGAACCCCGAGCTGGCCTTCGAGGGCAACCACACCGAGCTGCAGCAGTGCCTGCTCAACCTCTGCCTCAACGCGCTGCAGGCGATGCCGCAGGGCGGGCGGCTGGAGGTGAGCAGCGGGCAGATCGACCTGGGCGCCGACTTCTTCCTGCCGGAGGAGCCGTGCCGGCCCGGCCGCTACCTGCGCCTGACCGTGGCCGACAACGGCACCGGCATGGACGAGGCCACGCTGCAGCGGCTGTTCGAGCCGTTCTTCACCACCAAGGAGACCGGCACCGGCCTGGGCCTGCTGTCCTGCAAGCGCATCGTCGCCAACCACGGCGGCGTGATGCGCGTGGAGAGCGAGCAGGGCAAGGGCACCCGCTTCCACCTCTACCTGCCGCTGGAGCTGCCGGCGGAGACGCCGGAGGAGGCCGAGGCCGAGGAGGGCCTGTACGGCGATGCCGAGCGCGTGCTGGTGGTGGTGGAGGAGGCCGCGCTGCTGTCCCTGCTCGGCGACGTGCTGGACAGCTACGGCTACCAGCCGCACGGCAGCCAGAGCGGCGCCGAGGCGCTGCAGTGGATCGAGGCGCACGGCCTGCCGGAGCTGGTGGTGCTGGACGCGGACATGAGCCTGCTGACCGGCGTGCGCACGCTGGCGGCGCTGCTCGAGCGCGGCTACACCCGCGGCGTGCTGCTGCTGGCCCGTCCCGAGGCACCGCCGGACCTGGACGAGCTGCCCCCGCTGGAACACCTGTACGTGGTGGACAAGCCGGTGTCCGCGCGCACGCTGCTGCGCTACGTGCGCAAGGCGTTGCAGGAGACGCGCGGGCGCTCGTGAGGGGCGGTTGCGGGCGCGGGTGGGGGCTGAGGGATGAAGGGATCGCGGCCGGAGGCCACTCCCACCGCCTGCCGCAAGCCTGTGGGAGCGGCCTCCGGCCGCGATGGCCCCCGGCCCGGCCGGACCGGCGGGGCCGCCTCAGTCGATGCCGAGCTTCTTCAGCTTGTAGCGCAGCGCGCGGAAGGTGATGCCGAGCTTCCGCGCCGCGGCGGTCTTGTTGTAGCGCGACTCTTCCAGCGCCTTGATGATGGCGCTGCGCTCCAGGTTGCTGATGTAGTCGTCCAGCGGCACGCTGCCGGGAGAAGCCGGCGCCTCGGCGGCGGCCGGCGCCGGGCCGGCGGCGAAGGGCGCCGCGGCCGGCTGGCGCGGCGCGCGCTGCGGCAGCATCAGGTCGGCCGGGGTGATGGTGTCGCCCTCGCACATCGCCATCGCGCGCTCGAGGATGTTCTCCAGCTCGCGCACGTTGCCGGGGAAGTCGTAGTCGTCCAGCGCCTGCTTCGCCTCGGCGGTGAGCCGGCCCACCGCGCCGCCGCTCTTGGCGGCGAGCTGGCGCAGGATGTGCTCGGCCAGCAGCGGCACGTCGCCGCGGCGCTCGCGCAGCGGCGGCACGCGCAGCTCGATCACGTTGATGCGGTAGAACAGGTCCTGGCGGAACTGGCCCTGCTCGACCAGCCCGGCCAGGTTCTTGTGCGTGGCCGAGAGGATGCGCACGTCCACCGGCACCTCCTCGCGCGCGCCGATCGGGCGCACCGCCTTCTCCTGGATCGCGCGCAGCAGCTTCACCTGCATGTGCAGCGGCAGCTCGGCCACCTCGTCGAGGAACAGCGTGCCGCCGTGCGCGGCCTGGAACAGGCCCTCCTTGTCGGCGTGCGCGCCGGTGAAGCTGCCCTTGCGGTGGCCGAAGAACTCGCTCTCCATCAGCTCGGAGGGGATCGCGCCGCAGTTGACCGGCACGAACGGGCCGGCCGAGCGCGGGCCCTGCTCGTGGATCAGCCGCGCCACCAGCTCCTTGCCCACGCCGGACTCGCCGGCGATGTACACCGGCGCCTGGTTGCGCGCCAGCTTGGCGATGGTGGCGCGCACCTGCTGCATCGCCGGCGAGTCGCCGACCAGGCGGTCGCCCGCGCGGCCGGCCGCGGCGGCGCCGCTGCGGCGCTCCTCGGCCAGCTTCAGCGCGGTGCGCACCAGCCGGCGCAGCATCTGGATGTCCACCGGCTTGGAGACGAAGTCGAAGGCGCCGGCCTTGAGCGCGCTCACCGCGGCGTCCACGTTGCCATAGGCGGTGATCATCGCCACCGGCGTGTCCGGGTACTGCGCGGCGATCAGCTCGACCACCTCGTGGCCGGTGCCGTCGGGCAGGCGCATGTCGGTGAAGCACAGGTCGAAGCTGCGCTCGGCGAGCGCGCGGCGCGCCTCGCTGACCGTGCCGACCGCGTGGACGGCCAGGTCCATGCGGCCGAGCGTGATGGTCAGCAGCTCGCGGATGTCGCGCTCGTCGTCGACGACCAGGACGGTCTGTTGGCTCATGGTCTCGGGCGATGGTGGATTGCCGGTCAGGATACTCGCCGGGCCGGCGGGCGGCAAAGCGCGCCGCGGCGGGCGTCCCGCCGTCCTCCGTTCAGTGGCCCAGGCGGCGGTCGAAGAATTCCGCCATCACGCGGTAGGCCTGCCGCGACTCGGGCAGCTCCGGGTCGGAGAAGAACGAGTGCCACATGCCCTCCCACACGTGCAGCTCGGCCGGCACGCCGGCCTGCGTGAGCAGCGCCTGGCTGCGCACCACCGAGCTCAGCGCCATGTCGCGCGTGCCGCTGATCAGCAGGACGGGCGGGAACTTCGCCAGCAGCGCGGGCGAGCGGCCCGGCTGCACCATCGGGTCGTCCGGGTCGGCGCCGCGGAAGTAGGGCAGGTCGGCCAGCCGCAGCGGCCGCGCCGGCACGCCCTGGCCGTTGAGCAGCGGCGCGACGTAGGCGGAGTCGCCGTCCAGCGTGACCAGCGAACCGCAGAAGGTGCCGATCGCGCCCGGCGCCGGCAGGCCGTCGCGCAGGATGCGCGCGGTCGCCTCGGCGGTGAGGATGCCGCCGGCCGAGCAGCCGTAGATGCCGATCTGGCCGGGCGCGTGCGTCTTGAGCAGCTCGCGGTAGACCGCCTCCACGTCCTCGCTGGCGGCGGGGAACACGTGCTCCGGGCCCTGCCGGTAGTCCAGGCTGATCACCTCGATGCGGCCCAGCGCGGCGACCGGGATCGACTCCACCAGGCCGCCGCTGTGCGCGCCCCACAGGAAGGCGCCGCCGTGCAGGTTCAGCAGCACGCGGCGGCGGTTGGCCGGCGCCACGCCCTGCGCCGGCCGCACCACGTCGGCGCGCACGCCGGCGATGCTCTCGCTGCGGATGTCTACCGCGAACAGCCTGCGCATGCGCGCGACGCGGTCGCCGTTCATGCGGTCGTAGAAGGCGCGGCTCGGCCCGATCGCGGTGATCGGCGGCGCCTTGGCGCCCTCGGCGAGCATCTTCGGGAAGAACGCGCGCGCCTCGGGCGAGGCGAGGGCGGAATAGGGCAGCGCGGCGGCGGGCGCGGCGATGCTGCCGTCGGGCTTCACGGCCGGCGCCGCGTTCTCGGCGGCGCGTCCGGTGGCCGGCAGGGCGAGGCCGGCGCAGAGCGCCAGCGCGGCGAGCGGGCGGGAGAGGCGGATGGTGGCGTGCATGGTGACCTCCGGGGCGATGGAAGGCGACGGCGGATGCCGGCGCTCATTCGGCGGTGCGGGACAGCACCGCGCGGCCGTCGGCGCCGCGGCGCACGGCGATGTCGTAGTGCCGGCCGCGGAGCGCGACGTGGCGCAGCGTGAAGCCGCGCCACGCCGGCGGCAGCAGCGGCGGGTAGGCCTGCGCCAGGCCGGACTCGGCCAGGCGCAGGCCGGTGAAGCCGAACACGATGTTCTGCAGCAGGCCGCCGGCGGCGGTGAGGAAATAGCCGGTGTTGTTGTTCGCGGTCTCGGTGCGCACGTCGAACGGCGGCTGCAGCACGCGCGCGGTGAGGTTGCGCCGGAACCAGTCGCCGGCCTGCGCGGCGTCGCCCATCGCCGCGGCGGCGATCGACAGCGGCGCCAGGCCCATGCTGTTGGGGTCGCGGCTCGAACGGGTGATCCCCCGCAGCGCGTAGTCGTAGTCGCGGCGGCGCAGGCCGGGGTCCATCGGCAGGTCCAGCGACGGGTAGGCCAGCAGCGGCAGCGAGCTGCCGCCCCAGGTGTCCTGGTCGTGCGGCACGGCGGGGTCGAACTCCAGGTGGTGCCCGGCGCGCTCGTCGAAGGGGACGTACAGGCCGTCGGCCACCTCGGTCCAGCGCGGGTCGGCTTGCTCGCCCAGCACCGCGGCCGCGCGCGCGGCGATCCGCAAGGCCTTGCGCGCGGCGACGTTGGTGAAGGTGTCGTTGGGCACGTCGTTGTAGTCCTCGTCCACCGAGGTGACGTGGAGGATCTCGTAGCGCCGTCGCTCCGGCACGCGGGCGGCGCGGCTGGCCCAGAAGTCGGCCACCGCGCGGATCACCGGCCAGCCGTGCGCGCGCAGCCAGTCGCGGTCGCCGCTGGCGAGCCAGTACTGCCACTGCGCGATGGCGATGTCGGCGTTGACGTGGATCTCGCGCTCGCCCAGCACGTAGGCGAAGTGCGGCGTCTGCTCGGTGCCGGCGGCCGGGTCGGCCTCCCACGGGTACATCGCGCCGCGCAGGCCGCGCGCGCGGGCGCGCGCCTGCGCGGCCGGCAGCGTGCGGCTGCGGAAGTCGGCCAGCGACTTGGCGCGCTCGGGGTGCAGCAGCAGCAGCGCGGGCAGCACCCAGGCGTCGCTGTCCCAGAACACGTGGCCGGCGTAGCCGGGGGTGAGGCCGCAGGCACCCGCCGGCAGCGCCGCGTCCGGCGCGGTGTTGGCCAGCAGGTAGTACAGGTCCGCGTGCACCACGCGCTGCGCCTGCGGGTCGCCGTCGATGCGCACGTCGGCGCGCCACAGGTCGGCCCATGCCGCCTCGTGCGCCGCGCGCAGGCGGGCGAAGCCGCGATCGCGCGCGGCGCGGGCCAGCGCGAGGTCGGCTTGGGCGTCGCCGCCCCAGCCCTCGCGCGAGGCGGCGACGAACTTGGCGAAGGCGTAGGTGCGGCCCTTGCGCACGCGCGCCCTGAGGTCGAGCGCCAGGCGGTAGTCGCTGCGGCGCACCCTGGCAGCGGCGATCTCCAGGCCCGTGGGCACGGCGATCGCGGCGGCCTCGGCCATCGCCGCGCCGCGCTCGGCGCGGCCGTCCAGCCACAGCGTGAGGTCGCGCGCGTCGCCGCCGGCGGCGCGCACGTGCACGTCGCCGTGGTACCACAGCGGCGCGCGGTCCGGCGTGGCGGGCGGCAGCGGCTCCAGCTTCAGGCCGTGCGCCGCCACCGCCTCCTGCATCTGGTCGCCGGTGAGGCGCGCCAGCGGGAAGCGCGGCTGCTGCGGCGCCCACAGGTCGAACACGAAGGACAGCTCCACCTCGCCGTCGAACTCCGGGGTGATCGACAGCTGCGTGGCGGCCAGGTGCGGGTCGGCCTGGCTGACCAGCGAGACCACCTCGACGCGGGTGTCGCGGCCGTGGTCGCGGTAGCGGTAGCGGGTGGCGAGGGTGGCGCCGTGCAGGTCGAGGTCCTGGCGGTAGTCCTCGAACACGGCGGGCGAGAGCGGCACCTGGTTGAGCCAGAAATGGCCGGCGGCCGAGCTGCCGGCGCTGTAGTCGATCTGGCTCCAGCCGGGCACCGCGGCGGGGCGCGCGATGTCGCCCTCGGCGTAGTCCATCAGCGCGGCCATGTAGGCGAGGTTGCCCTCGGTGCCGCGCGGGCCGGTGAAGGTGGAGAGGTGGCCGTTGGCGAGCTGGCCGGGGAAGTAGCGGGCGAAGTCCTGCGCGGTCGCGGTGAGCGTGAAGCCCGGGTCGTCCGCGGCCAGCGCGGGCGCGAGGGGCAGGGCCAGGCAGAGCAGGAGCAGCGGGCGGAGGGCGTTCATGCGCGTACCTCGCGGTGGGCTGGCTGGCGTGGCGCGTGCGTCATCGCCGGGATCGCGGCCTTCGGCCGCGAAGAACCGTTCAAGGCGCGGGAACGACATCGAATGCCACCGTGAGCCGCGCCTCGTCGCTGGCGAAGGGCGCGGTACCGTGCCAGAGGTAGGAAGGGAACAGCACCAGCATCCCCGGCGCGGGCCGCACGCGGTATTCGGCGGGCAGCGCGGGCCGGGTGAGGATGCCGGGCGCGCCGAAGCCCAGGCTGCCTTCCTCGCCGCGCGGGTCGAGGTCGCCGGGCAGCGCGACGTAGCAGGCCGAGGAGATCCAGCCGCGCGGGTGCACGTGGCTGGCGTGGTAGCCCGCGCGGCGCAGCCGTACCGACCAGCTGCCGTTGATGCGGTAGCCGCCGCGGTTGCGCCGGCGCAGCGGGTCGTCGCCGCGGCCGATGTGCTCCAGGTAGCGCCGGATCGGCGCGTCGAAGGCGCGGAACAGCGCGCGGAGCGCCGGGTCGTCGCTGCGCGCCAGGTCGGCGGTGGTCTCGGTGCCGTGGCGCAGCGACTGGAACAGCAGCGGGTGGCCGTGCGGGTCGTGCAGGCGCTCCAGGCTGCGCCGCAGGTCGGCGAGGAAGGCGGCGAGGTCGGTCCACGGCGCCGGCGCCTCCAGCCGCTGCGGCAACACCAGCCGCTCGTAGTCGTACAGCTCGCGGTAGCGCGCGTCGCCGAGCAGCCGCCAGGCGGTGGCCTGCAGCGCGATCAGATACTGGTCGTCGGGCGCGGCGGCGCGCAGCGCCTCGCAGTGCGGCAGCGCCGCCCGCGCGTCGCCCGCGCCGAGCAGCGCGGCGGCGAGCAGGCTACGCGCGGCCGCATGGGCCGGCGCCAGGCGCAGCGCGCGCTCGGCCAGCGGCAGGGCGAGCGCCGGGTCGAAGTCGAGCGCGGCCAGGCCCGCGCGCACCAGCAGCGCGGGCGGCGCCTGCGGCCGCGCGGCGCGCCCGGCGAGGCAGGCATAGGCGCCGCGCGGGTCGCCGGCGCCCTGCAGGATGGCGGCCTTGGCGGCCCGCAGCGCGTCGTCGTCGGGGAAGGCGCGCAGCGCCTCGTCCAGCGCCGCGGTGGCCTGCGCGGCGTCGCCGCTGCGCATCCACACCAGCCGGGCCAGGTGGTCGTGCGCCTCCACTCGCCGCGGCTCCAGGCGCAGGCAGGCGCGCAGCGCCTCCTCGGCGCGCGCGTATTCGCCTTGCGCGACCAGGCTGCGTGCCTGCACCTGGTGCAGCGCCGCGCAGCGCCGGCCGCGCGCGAGCGCCTGTCCGGCGAGGCGCGCGGCCTCGGCGGGCTGCTGCGCGGCGTCCAGCGCGATCGCCAGCGCCTCCGCCGCCGCGGCGTCGTCCGGCGCTTCCTCGGCGCGCCGGCGGTGCACCGCCAGCGCCTCGCCGAGCCGGCCCAGGGCCGCCGCCGCGGCCACGTGCTGGGCGGCCAGCTCGGCGTCGGGCGGGCCGGCCGCGCACAGCGGCGCGGCGACGGCGTAGGCCTCGGCCGGGCGCTGCGTGTCGTTGCAGTGGCGCGCCAGCACCAGCGCCGCGCGCGGGTAGCGCGGCGCCGCGCGGCGCAGCAGCGGCTCGGCCTCCTCCGCGCGGCCCCAGGCCAGCAGCAGCTCGCCGAGCGCGGCCACGCTCGGCGCCCAGCCGGGATCGAGCGCGACGGCGCGGCGCAGCAGCCGTTCCGCGTCCTCGGGATCGCCGAGCGCCTGCGCGACGCCGGCGAGCAGGCGCAGCGCCTCGACGAAGTCCGGATGTTCCTGCACGAGTGCCGCCAGCCGCTCGCGCGCGGCGCGGAAATCGCCGGCCCGCAGCAGCGCGTCGATCCGCCGCATGGCGTCGAGCAGGGCGGGCGACGGCGCGGCCATCGGCGTCACCGCGCGGCGCGGTGCCCGCGCGCGCCGGCCGTGGCCGGCGGCGGGAAGCGGCCGGGCCGGGCCGCGGCCATCACAGCGCCCTGCGCGTCAGCCGGGCCTGGCCGTCCGCGCCGCGTTCCACCGCGATGTCGTAGCGCCGGCCGCGGAAGCTGACGCCCTTGAGCGTGAGCCGCCGCCAGCCCGGCGGCAGCACCGGCGCGTAGGCCTCGCGCAGGCCGTCGTCGTCGATGCGCAGGCCGGTGAGGCCGTAGACGAAGCTCTGCACGAAGCCGGCCGAGGTGGAGAGGATGTAGCCGGCGTTGTTGGCCACCGTCTCGGTGCGCACGTTGAACGGGGCCTTCAGGAAGCCCGGCAGGTTGCGCCGGATCCACTCGCCCGCGGCCCTGGCGTCGCCCAGCTCGGCGGCGCCCACGGCCAGCATCACCATCATCATCTCGTTGGGGTCGTCGCCGTGCTCCTTCAGCTCGTGCAGCTGGAACTCGAAGTCGTTGCGGCGCACCTGCGGCGACATCGGCAGGTCCAGGTTGGGATACATCAGCCAGATCAGCGAGGAGCCCATCCAGGTGATCTTGTCGTGCGGCACCGAGGCGTCGAAGTCGAGGTGCCGCTGCGCCTTGGGGTCGAAGGGGATGTACATCTTGGCCGCGATCTCGCCCCACTTCGGGTCGGGCGCGGCGCCGACCTGCCCGGCGGCCTTCACCGCGATCTGCAGCGCCTTGCGCGCGGCGGCGTTGGTGAAGGAGTCGTTCGGCACGTCGTTGTAGGCCTCGTCGGGCGAGGTGACGTGGTGGATCTCGTAGCGGTCGTGCGCGGCGTCGTAGCTGACGCGGCTGGCCCAGAACTCGGCGATGCCGCGGATCACCGGCCAGCCGTGCTCCTTCAGCCAGGCCTCGTCGCCGCTGGCGAGCCAGTACTGCCACTGCGCGATGGCGATGTCGGCGTTGACGTGGATCTCGCGGTACACCTCGTAGGCGAAGTGCGGCGTGTGGTCCACGCCGGTCTCCGGGTCGGCCTCCCACGGGTACATCAGGCCGGCGGCGCCGTACTGCCGCGCGCGCTCGCGCGCCGGCTGCATGGTGCGGCTGCGGAACATCACGATCGGCCTGGCGCGCTCCGGGTGCAGCAGCAGCAGCGCGGGGAACACCCACGAGTCGGAATCCCAGAAGGCGTGGCCGGCGTAGCCGGGCGTCAGCGCGCAGGCGCCCATCGGCCAGGCGGTGCCGACGGTGGTGTTGGACAGCAGGTAGTACAGGTCCGAGTGCAGCGCCTTCTGCACCTGCGGGTCGCCCTCGACCACGATGTCGCTGCGCCACAGCGCGTGCCAGGCCTCGCGGTGGCGGGCGAGCAGCGCGTCGAAGCCGGTGCGCCGCGCCTGCTCGGCCAGCGCGCGGTCGGCGCGCGCGTCGCCGCCCCAGCCCTCGCGCGAGGCGGCGACGTACTTGGTGAAGGCGTAGGTGCGGCCCTTCTCGAACTTCACCGTGAGGTTGAGCGAGAGCCGGTACGGGGTCTTCTCCAGCTCGGCCTTCTCGACCTTGAGCCCCGCGGGCAGGCCGACGGCGGCGGCCAGCGCCATCGCCGGGCCGCCCTGGGCGCGGCCGTCCAGCCACAGGGTCAGCGCCCCGGCGTCGCCGTCGGCGGCCGCCACGCGCACGTAGCCGGGGTACCACACCGGCGCGCGGTCGGGGATCGGCACCGGCTTGTTGTCCAGCGTCTGCCCGCTGGCGATCACCGCGGCGATCATCTCCTCGCCGGTCATCCTGGCGATCGGGAAGCGCGGCTGGTACTCGCTCCACAGGCGGATCGGGAAGGTGACCTGCGCCTCGCCGTCGAACTGCGGGGTGAGCGCGATGCGCGTGGCGGCGAGGTGGCCGTCGGCCTGGCTGACGAAGGTGGCGACCTCCACGTCGGTGGCCTTGTTGGCGTAGGCGAAGCGGTAGCGCGTGGTCAGCGTGCCGTCGTGCATGTCCAGCGTCTGGCGGTAG
Organism: Fulvimonas soli; assembly: GCF_003148905.1. Taxonomy (GTDB): domain Bacteria; phylum Pseudomonadota; class Gammaproteobacteria; order Xanthomonadales; family Rhodanobacteraceae; genus Fulvimonas; species Fulvimonas soli. The sequence continues at coordinate 155,887 of NZ_QGHC01000005.1, forward strand.
TCCCGGAAGATGTGCGGCGCCACCCGCGTGGCGTTGAGCCAGCCGCCGCCGGGGTTGTAGTCGATCTCGCTCCAGCCGGGGATCGCCGCCGGGCGCGCGATGTCGTCCCTGGCGTAGTCCATCAGCGCGACCATGTAGGCGCGGTTGCCCTCGGTGCCGCGCACCGAGGTCATGGTGGAGAAGTAGCCGTTGGCGAGGTAGCTCGGGAAATAGCGGTCGAAGTCCGCCGCGGTGGCGGTGAGCAGGAAGCTCGGGTCGGTGGCCGCCGCCGCGGGGCCGGCGGCGGCGAGCAGGGCGAGGGCGGCGAGCAGGCGGCGTGGCAGCGTGGACATGGCGACTCCGTGGGGGCGGCCGCGCCGCGCTACTCCGCGGCGGCGCCCGCCGCCACCGGCGCGACGGCGCCGGCGCGGTCGGACTCGCGGCGGAAGAAGAACAGCGTGACCAGGATCAGCGTCATCGGCAGCAGCGAGAAATAGAAGGCGTGGATGCCGCCGGCGCGGGCGAACACCAGCGCGGTGATGCGCGAGCCCAGCGTGCCGCCCAGCGCCGAGAAGATCACGATCAGCCCGGTCATCGCCGCGTGCGCGGGCTTGGGCAGCGCGCCCAGCGCCACCGAGTTGATCACCGGGTAGATCGGCGCCATCAGCAGGCCGATCAGCGGGATCAGGTAGGCCGCCGCCGGCGCGTCGAGCCAGCCGGCGCCGGCCGGCGCGGCCGCGTGGCGGGCCAGCGGCAGCGCCAGCACGATCAGCGCGGCCATGCCCAGCACGCACAGGTTGAGCAGGCGGTGCCAGTGCAGGCGGCGCAGCACCTGGCCGGCCAGCAGGCGGCCGGCCGCGGTGGCGCCGGCGAGCATGCTGGCGAGCTGGATGCTGACCGCGTTGGGCAGGTGCAGGATCTCGTTGTTGAAGGTGGGCAGCCAGGTGCCGAAGCTCTGCTCGATCAGCACGTAGAGGAAGGCCGAGAGCAGGAACACGTACACCAGCGGGCGCAGGAACAGCGCGCGCATCTGCAGCAGCGAGCCGACCATCGAGCCCATGCCGTCCTCGCGCGCGGCCGACTCGTCCATCGGCGAGGCGGCGAGCAGGCCGATCACCAGCGCGCAGACGCCGGCGAGCAGCCAGTACACGCGCAGCCACGACGGGTTGGCCGGGTCGGCGTGGTCGACGAAGGCGCTGAACAGCCAGCCGCCGGCCAGCACGCCGAGCATGAACAGGCCCTCGATGGTGTTGGTCAGCCGGGTGTGCCCGGCCTTGTCGGCGGTGAGCAGGCCGATGGAGGAGTACACCGCCACCTTGGCCAGCGCGAAGGAGACGCCGATGCAGGCGAACAGGAATTCGGCGGTGTGGAAGCCGGGGCGCAGCGGCATCAGCGTGCACGCCGCGCCGACGATGGCCAGCGCCAGCATCATCGCGCGGCGGTAGCCGAGGAGCGGCAGGAACGAGGCGACCAGGAACGAGGTGACGGCGATCGGCAGGTCCTTGAACAGCTCCAGCAGGCTGGCCCGCGGCTTGTCCACGCCGAAGGCGTGGATCGACTGCAGGATCACCGTGCCCACGCTGTTGAGCAGCACGGCGAACACCATGTAGATCAGGGCCAGCGCGACGATCATGCGGAGTCGGTTCACGGGCGCCTCGGCGGTGGATCGGACAAAGAGGGCCCGGACCGTCGGGTGGCGGTCCGGGCCGGCCGGCCTGCGGGGAGAGGAACCGCAGGTCAGAACTTGTACTTCACCTGGAAGTTGACTTCACGCCCTTCCAGCGGGCGGGCCAGGATCACGCCGTTGGTGCCCGCGGCGGTGCCGAAGATGCGCGAGTTGCTCTCGGTCAGGCCCAGCTCGTTGGTCATGTTGGTGCCCTGCAGGCGCAGCTCCCAGCTGTCCAGCACGTCCGCCACCACGCCGAAGTCCCAGGTGTTGTAGGTGCCCAGCTGCTGCAGGCCGGACTGGTCCTGCGTGTGCGGGCCCACGTGGGTGTAGGTGACGAAGGCCAGGATGTCGCCCCACGAGAACGGGAACTTGTAGCTGGGCGTCAGCATGTAGCGGAAGCGCGGCTGGCGCTGCAGGCGCACGCCGTTGATGCTGGCGCAGGCGGTCTCGCCGGTGACCAGGTTGGTGTACGGCAGGCAGGACTCGTTGTGCGAGTAGTGGCCGTCGAGGTAGTTGGCCACCACCTGGATGCGCAGGTTCTCGGTCGGGGTGACCGCGCCGGTCAGGTTGATGCCCTTGGAGTCCGAGCCGTACAGGCGCGGCGAGCCGACCGGCGTGCCGGCGCCGTCGGTGGGCTGGAACAGCAGGCCGTCGAACTGCTTGTGGTAGGCGCTGATGTCCGCGTACAGGTACTGCGACTGGTACTTGAAGCCGCCCTCGAAGTTGAAGACGCGCTGCATCGGCGCGGTGTTGTCCGAGGGCTGGCCGCGGATGCCGTTGTCGAAGTCGGGGAAGTGCGCGCCCTTGTTGACGCGGACGTACACGCTCATGTTGTCGGCCAGCTCGTAGTTCACGCCGAAGGTCCACGAGGGATGGCTCTTGTCGTACTTGGTGTGCGTGAACGTGCCGTTGCAGGTGGACACGGCGTTGTTGTACAGCGTGTACGGGTTGCCGTCCGTGTCGACGTTGGAGGTGTTGCACACGGTGGTGGAGGCGTTCTGGTTCTCGATGCGGCCGGACAGGTCGAACAGCCACGGCCCGACGCGCCAGATGTCGGACAGGTAGAACGCCTTGTTGGTGGCGGTGCCGTGGTTGGTGATGTTGAAGGTGCCGTTGTCGAGCAGGCCCTGGCCGTCGGTCAGGTAGTAGGTCTGGCCACCGTCGACGTAGCTGACCTGGATCGGCCGCGCGTGCGGCGTGTTGGTCATCAGCATCTGGTTGCCCAGCGCCCACTTGTCGTCCTCGGTGTAGTGCGCCAGGTAGATGCCGGCGGTCAGCGTGTTGCCGTCGAAGATCTCCTTGCTGAGGCGGAAGTCGTTGTTGACGTTCTTCAGGTGCTTGTGGATGAACCACCAGCCCTGGTGGATCACGCTCTGGTTGGGGTCCACCGCGCCGCCGCCCTTGACGTAGGTGGCGGTGGCCGAGCCGGCCGGCAGCTCGAAGCCGCCCTGGTCCTTCGGCACGGTGTACAGCTCGTCGTACAGGCTGGCCGGGTTGGTGCCCGAGAACAGCGCGTTGGTGTTCATGTCGCCGCCGTCGAACAGGAACTTGTCCGAGAGGTTCCAGCCGTCGCCCAGGTCGTAGTCGAAGTTGCCGCCGAAGAAGCCCATCTTGGCGCCGCGGCCGTTGGCCAGGTTGGCGTCGGTGCCGCCGCCGGGGTAGCCGGCCAGGTGCACGTGCTGGATCTCCTTGCCGTAGTAGGTGTCCTTCAGCGGGTCGAAGCCCGGGTACGGATGGAAGTCGTCGGTGCCGGACTGGATCAGCGGGATCGGCGTGATGAACTGGTTGCGGTCGTTGAGGTAGCGCCCGTACAGCGTCATCGTGCCGTTGTCGCTGTCGTGGCTCAGCGTGGCGGTGAACTGGCCGCCCTTGTCGGCGGCGAACTGCGGGTCGCGCACGCCGTCGGAGTCGCGGTAGAAGCCGCCGATGCTGCCGTACCAGTTGTTGGCGATCGGGAAGCCGAGGAAGCCGTCGACGCGGCGCAGGTTCTCGTTGCCGTAGGTGACGCCGATGCTGCCGGAGGGCTTGTCGGTGCCGGTCTTGAGCATGTAGTTCTCGGTGGCGCCGATCTGGCCGTCGGCGAACACCACCGACGGGCCGCCCTGCACGATCTCCACGCGGTCGATGGTGTCGTCCAGGCGGAACATCGAGGTCTGCTCGAAGAACGACAGCGAGGGCATGCCGTACAGCGGCGAGCCCATCAGCTGCACCGTGTTGAACGGCGCGTCGCCGCCGCCGGGGAAGCCGGCGATCTCGATGTTGGCGCCGGTCTGGCCGCCGGTGGATTCCGGCCACAGGCCCGGCGAGATCTTCAGGAGGTCCGCCGTGCTCTTGGGGTTGGCCATCTTGATCTGCTCGGAGGTCGCGGTGACCACCGAGTAGCTGGTGTCGATCTTCTTCAGGCCGCCGGTGGCGGTGTTGCCGGTCACCACCACCTGCTCCAGGTTCTTGGCGCTTTCGGGATTGGCCTGCTGCTGCTGCGCCGGCGTCCTCTTCGCCGGCGGCGGCTGGGTCTTCTGCGCGTCCTGCGCCGGGGCGGCGTCCTGGGCCATCGCGGCGCCGCAGAACAGGACGGCGGCGATCGCCGCCGACAGGGTCAACCGGGTCAGCTGCTTGGTCTTCATTTCCGTCACTCCCCACCAGTCGAGATAGTTTTGTGTCGTAGCCGTTTTCGATCGGCGGACCGGGCCGGCCCGCCTTCTTTCAGACTGCAATGAAGCTGCCGATGTCGAACGCGGCGACGCTCGGCAGCAGCACGTCCGCGTCGGCCAGGGCCGGAGCCCGGCCCACCCCGACGGCCGTCATGCCCGCCGCGCGCAGGGCGGCGATGCCGGCCGCGGCGTCCTCCACGCCGAGGCATTCCTCCGGGGCCACGCCCAGGCCGCTCGCCGCGGCCAGGAAGATCTCCGGGTCGGGCTTGGAGCGCGCGATCCGGTTCGCGTCGACCACGTGGTCGAACAGCCCGGCGATGCCCAGCCGCTCCAGCAGCAGCGGGGCGTTGCGGCTGGCCGAGGCCAGCCCGGTCTTGAGGCCGGCGCGGCGCACCGCCTCGATCGCCTCGCGCGCGCCGGGCAGGAGGTCGCCGGGGCCGAAGCGCTGGATCTGCTCGCGGTAGTAGTCGTTCTTGCGCGCGGCCAGCTCCTCCTTCTCGGCCTCGCTGTAGGCGCGCGGCGCGCGCTCCAGCAGGATCTCCAGCGAGCCGCGGCGGTCCACGCCCTTCATCCGCTCGCCCACCGCCTCGTCGAACGGCACGCCGAGCTGCACGGCCAGCCGCCGCCAGGCGGCGTGGTGCACCACCGCGGTGTCGGCGATCACCCCGTCGAGGTCGAAGATCACCGCCCGGATCGGCCGCGGCAGGCGGTAGACCGCGGCCTCGCGGCCGCCGTGCGGCAGCTCGAGCGCCTGCCCGGCGCGCAGCCGCTGCGGCCGGCCGCCGTGCAGGAAGGCCAGCCCGTCGCCGGCGGCCAGCTCGTAGCGCACGCCGCGCGCGTCCACCTGCACGCGCAGGCGCGCGTCGCGCCAGCGCAGGCCGAAGCGGTAGCCGCGCCAGGCCGCCGGCAGGCGCGGGTCGAGCGAGGGCAGGCCGCCGACCACGCGCAGCCCGCCGAAGCCCCAGGTCAGCGCCAGCCAGCTGCCGGCCATCGCGGCCATGTGCACGCCGTGGGCGGCGTTGCCGTGCAGGTCGTCCAGGTCCACCCGCAGGGTGTCCAGGAAATAGCGCCAGGCCTTGTCGTCCAGCCCCACCTCGGCGGCCATCACGCTGAAGGTGGAGGCCGACAGGGTGGAGTCGTGCACCGTCACGCCTTCGTAGTAGTCGAAGTTGCGCCGCTTGCCGGCGCGGTCCACCGACTCGCCGGCCAGCATCAGCGCGAGCAGGGTGTCGGCCTGCTTGCACACCTGGTAGCGGTAGAGGGTCAGCGGGTGCAGGCGCAGCAGCAGCGGGCGCTTGCCCTCGCCGCCCGCGTGCGCGGGCAGGCGCGGCTTGTCGAGGAAGCCGTCGTCCTGCGGGAAGATGCCGAGCGCGCCGTCCACCGGCAGGTGCATCGCGTCCGCCGCGCGCCGCCAGTCGTCGATCTCGCGCGGGTGCAGGTCCAGGCGCGCGGCCAGCGCCGCGTAGGCCGCCGGCTCGGCCTGCGCCATCCAGTCCGCCACCGCCGCCGCGTCGCGCAGGTGCCGCTGCGCCATGCGGTTGGTGTAGTGGTTGTTGTCGACGAGCGCCGAGTACTCGTCCGGGCCGGTCACCGCGTGGATGCAGAAGGCGCCGCCGCGGCGCGGGCTGAAGTGGCCGACGTCGAGCCAGATGCGCGCGGTCTCGAACAGCATCTCGGCGCCGCGGTCGCGCAGGAAGGCGTGGTCGCCGCTGGCGTCCACGTACAGCCGGATCGCCCAGGCCACCGCGGCGTTGATGTGGTACTGCGCCGAGCCGCTGGGGAAGTAGGCCGAGCACTCGTCGCCGCCGATGGTGCGCCAGGCGTACAGCGCGCCGCGCCCGTGGTTCATCTCGCGCGCGTGCGCGCGGGCGCGGTCGAGCGTGCGGTAGCGGTACTCCAGCATGTTGCGCGCCAGCGCCGGCGCCACGTTGACCAGCGCCGGCAGCATGAACACCTCGGCGTCCCAGAAGTAGTGGCCCTCGTAGCCCTCGCCGGTGAGCCCCTTGGCGGCGGCGCTGCCGTGGCCGTCGCGCGAGCAGGACTGGAACACGTGGAACAGGTTGAAGCGCAGCGCCTGCTCGGCCGCCGGATCGCCGTCGATGGCGAGGTCGGCGTGCTCCCACAGCGGCGCCAGCGCGCGGCGCTGGCCGTCCAGCAGCGCGTCGTAGCCGGCGGCGGCGGCGCGCCCGAGGCTGCGCGCGGCGCGGTCGAGCAGCGCCGCGTCGGGCTCCTCGCCGTGCGGGCGGCTCCAGGCGTAGGCGACGAACTTCTCCAGCACCAGCGACCGGCCCGGCGCCAGCGTGCCGTCGTAGGCCTGCAGCACGCCGTGGGTGCTGCGCCCGGCGTAGCGGGGCGCGAGCGAGGGCGCGTGGCGGTGGCGCTGCGCGCAGACCACGCGGATGCCGCTGCGCGCGGTCTGCTGGCGCAGCCAGGCCAGACGCTCGTCGGCGGCCGCGTCCTGCGTGCTGAAGCCGCCGTCGACGCGGACGCCGATGCGCGGGTCGGCGCCCTGCTCGGCGGCGTCGCGGGCGGTGTCGATGGAGGATTCCAGGGTGACCGGCCCGGCGTAGTCCACCGAGTGCACCTCGTAGCGGATCGCCAGCAGGCCGGGATCGTCGAGCGAGACGATGCGCTCGGCGCGGATCTCCAGCGTGGCCCCGTCCGGCGAGCGCCAGCGCAGGCGGCGGCGGTAGCAGCCCTCGCGCAGGTCCAGCCGCCGCTCGAAGTCCAGCCATTCGCCCTCGGCCAGGCGCAGCGGCGCGTCGCCCAGGCGCAGCTCGATGCGGGTGGCGTCGGCGACCGGGATGCGCGTGTCGGTATGGCTGGCGAAGCCGGGGAAGCGCTCGTGGTACTCGATCGGCGTGCGCTCCCAGGCGGCGGCGAGGAAGCTGCCCTGGCTGGGGCTGGGGTCCTCCTCCAGGCCGCCGCGCACGCCGAGCGCGCCGTTGGCCAGCGCGAACAGGCTCTCGTCCTGCGCGAAGCCGGCCGGCGCGGTGCCGCGGCGGACGATCGACCACGGGTCGACCGCGGCGGCCGGCTCCGGCGCGCAGCCTGCTTCTGCCGCCGGCATGCGGGCCGGCGCCGCCACGTGCTTGTCCAACGGATTCCCCCCGAGAATCAGGATGTTTTCTCTGTTTCCGTCAGGCATGGCGGATACCGGCGCCGTTCGGATGGGGCGCGAGCATTGCAGCAATTGTTATCGATATCAAGATATCGATAACAATTCGTGTGGCGCGCGTTCACGGAGCCCGGCGGCGGCCCTGCCGCCGCCGGGCCGCCGCGGCGCCGGCCTTCCGGCGGGCCAGGCGCGGAAGGGCGGGCGCCGGCCGGCCGGGGTTAGACGCCGGGGCGCCAAACCGACACACTTGCCCGGGCGCCGCGGCCCGGCCGCGCCGGCGCCGTTCCGTCCCCACGCAGCCACGAGGCCCGCTTTTGAGTCGCTCCCGCCCAGACAAGCAGCAACGCGCCGGCGCGGCCTCGAACCCGAACATGACCATGGCCGACCTGGCGCGGCTGGCCGGGGTCTCGAAGATCACCGTGTCGCGCGCGCTGGCCGACAGCCCGCTGGTCAACCCGCAGACCCGCGGGCGCATCCAGGAGCTGGCGCGCGAGCACGGCTACAAGCTCAACGTGAGCGCGCGCAACCTGCGCCTGCGCCGCAGCCACACGGTGGCGGTGATCGTCGAGATGAAGCCGACCAGCGACCGCACCATGCTCGACCCGTACCCGCTGACCCTGCTCGGCGGCATCTCGCAGGAGCTCACCGCGGCCGGCTACAGCGTGCTGCTGACCACCCGCCAGGGCGCCAGCGCGGCGGCGGTGCAGGCGGCGGACGGGCTGATCCTGCTCGGCCAGGGCGCGCGCCAGGACGCGGTGCGCCGCTTCGACAAGCTGGGCCTGCCGATGGTGGTGTGGGGCGCGCAGGGCGGGTCCGACGCGCACGTGGTGATCGGCAGCGACAACCGCCTGGGCGGCGCGCTGGTGGCCGGGCACTTCATCCGGCTGGGCCGCCGGCTGCCGGTGTTCGTGGGCAATCCCAGCCACCCGGAGATCTACGAGCGGCTCAGCGGCTTCGTCGACGCGCTGGCCGAGCACGGGGTGAAGCCGCTGCTGATCCGCCGCGACGAGTTCACCCTGGCCTCCGGCACCGACGCGGTGCACTCGCTGGCCGCGCGCAAGGTGCCGTTCGACGCGCTGTTCGCCTGCAACGACCTGTTGGCGATGGGCGCGATCCGCGCCCTGCAGGGTCTGGGCCGCGAGGTGCCCGGCGACGTGGCGGTGGTGGGCTACGACGACATGCCGCTGGCGGCGAGCTTCCTGCCGCCGCTGAGCTCGGTGCACCAGGACTGGCAGGAGGGCGGCGTGCGGCTGGCGCGGAAGATGCTGGCGCTGATCCGCGGCGAGCCGGCGCGCTCGGAGATGCTGCCGGTCAGCCTGGTCGTTCGCTCCACCTGAGCGGGTCGCCGGCGTCGGCTTCCTCGCCGGCCACGCGCGCCATCTGCGCGGGGGTGAGGGTGAGCCGGAAGCAGCTGCCGCCGCCGGCCACGCGCACGTACTCCAGCGAGGCCTGGTTGGCCTCGGCCATCTGCCGCGCCAGGTACAGCCCCAGCCCGGTGCCGTACTCGTGGGTGGTGTAGAACGGCTCGAAGATCTGCGCGGCCACCTTGGGCGCGATGCCGGGGCCGCGGTCGATCACCTCCAGGATCGGCACGCCGTGCTCGCCGTGGCGCACCACCACCATCACCCGCGCCGGCTCGCCGGGCAGGCGGCCGTAGCGCAGCGCGTTCTGCACCAGGTTCCACACCACCTGCTGCAGCTGCTGCGGGTCGGCCAGCGCCGCCACCGGCACGTGGCCGTTGGCGATCACGCGCAGCGAGTCGTTGCCCAGGTCGTTGCCGAGCTTGTAGTCCTCGACGAAGGCGTGCGCCCAGCGGCCCAGGTCCAGCGTCTCCGGGCGCGAGCGCTCGCGCCGCGACAGCTGCAGGATGTTCTCGATGATCTCGTTGAGCCGCACGCAGTGGTTGTTGATGATCTCCACCATGCGCTCGTCGCTGGGGCTGAGGTCGCGCGACTCGGCCAGCAGCTGCGCCGAGTAGCGGATCGCTGCCAGCGGGTTGCGGATCTCGTGCGCGATCGAGGCCGACAGCCGGCCCAGCGAGGACAGCGTCAGCTCCTCCGCGCGGCGCGAGACCAGCGAGGTGTCGTCGAGGAAGATCAGCACCAGCGAGTCGTCGTTGGGCGCCAGCCGCGAGAAGCGCGGCACCACCTCGGGCACGCCGTCGGCGAGCTGGGTGGCGGTCTCGTCCAGCTTGCCGGAGGTGATCCAGTGGTACAGCCGGCGCGACAGCTCCGGCGCCAGCCGGCCCAGGTCGCGCTGGTCGGCCGGCGGGCTGCCCAGCAGCATCCAGGCCGACTCGTTCATCTGGTGGATGCGGTTGGCGTCGTCCACCAGCAGCACGCCGGTCTTCATGCGGCGGATGATCAGCTCGTTGACCTGCGCCAGGTTGGCCAGGTCCACGCCGCGCTGCTCGGCCAGCGCCTCGGTGGCGCGCAGCTGGCGGCCGAGCACGTGGCACAGCGTGGTGCTGGCGAAGTAGGCCAGGCCGAACAGGCCCGACTCGAGCAGCTCGTGCGAGTCGTCCGCGCCGCGCGGGTCCACCAGGGTGTGCGCCAGCATGCCCAGCGTGGCCAGCGCGGCGAAGAAGCACGACAGCCTGAGCGGCAGCAGCAGCGCGCCGGCGGACAGGTTCACCGCCAGCATCATCGCGATGCCGATGCGCGCGTCGTGCATCGCGCTGGCCGCCAGCACGGCGGCGCCGATGTCCGCCACCAGGCTGGCCGACACCACCAGCTTGGCCCGCGGCATCAGGCTGCGGGTGAGCAGCAGCAGGACCAGCGCGAACAGCAGGTAGAGCAGGGTGAGCCCGTGCGCGAAGTCCGGCCGGGTCAGCTTGGGCCACTCCAGCCCCGGCGGGCTGAAGGCCAGGCCCAGGTAGACCAGCGCCTGGGCCATGCGGAAGTAGTTGAGGAAGTACAGCTCGTGGCGGACGGCCGCGGGCATCGGCGCCGGGCGATGGCCGGAAGGGTTGGAGGCAGCGCTGTTGGCCACGGACTGGGCTCTCCACGGCGGGATCGGGCCCAGTATAGACAGCCGCGCGGCGCCCGCCATCGGGGCCGGAACGCGGCGTTCCCGGCCGCTCCCCTTTCCAACGAAGGCCGCTTCCGCGAAAATAGGCGGCCGTATTGCGCGGTTTCTGCCATGCACGGTCATGGCGGCGGCGCACTGCACGCCGGCAGCGCGTCCCGGACCGCCGTCCGACTCCCTCCGCCCACGCACGGTTCCCTACTCGCGTGCGGCTGTCACGTTCTCCCGTTCACTCGAGGTATCGAATGAATTTCCACGAGTACCAGGCCAAAGAGCTGTTCGCGCAGTACGGCATCGCCGTGCCGCCGGGCAAGGTCGCCAATTCCCCCGACGCCGCCGTCGACGCCGCCAAGGCGCTGGGCGGCAGCCAGTGGATGGTCAAGGCGCAGATCCACGCAGGCGGCCGCGGCAAGGCCGGCGGCGTGAAGTTCTGCAAGAGCTTCGACGAGGTGCGCGAGGCCGCCAAGGGCATGCTCGGCACCCGCATGGCGACCTACCAGTCGGCCGGCCGCGCGCTGCCGGTGAACCTGGTGCTGGTCACCGACGCCACCGACATCGCCAAGGAGCTGTACCTGTCGGTGCTGGTCGACCGCGACGCCAAGGCGGTCACCTTCATCGCCTCGCAGCACGGCGGCATGGACATCGAGCAGGTCGCCAGGGAGACGCCGGAGGACATCCACACCATCGTGGTGGACTTCGTCGAGGGCCTGCAGCCCTACCAGTGCCGCCAGCTCGGCTTCGCGATGGGGCTCAACGCCAAGCAGGTGGCGCAGCTGACCAAGATCATGCTGGGCCTGTACAAGCTGTTCAACGAGAAGGACCTCTCGCTGGTCGAGCTGAACCCGCTGGCCATCCTCGAGGACGGCAACCTCGCCGCGCTCGACGGCAAGGTCAACTCCGACGACAACGCCGACTTCCGCCATCCCGAGCTGGTCGCCATGCGCGACCTCACCCAGGAGGACGCCGCCGAGGCGGCCGCGGTGCAGCACAACCTCAACTACGTGACCATGGACGGCAACATCGGCTGCATGGTCAACGGCGCGGGCCTGGCGATGGCCACCATGGACGTGATCAAGCTGGCGGGCGGCGAGCCGGCCAACTTCCTCGACGTGGGCGGCGGCGCCACCAAGGAGCGCGTCACCGAGGCGTTCAAGCTGATCCTCTCCTCCGACAAGGTGAAGGCCATCCTGGTCAACATCTTCGGCGGCATCGTGCGCTGCGACCTGATCGCCGAGGGCATCATCGCCGCGGTGAAGGAAGTGGGCCTGACCATCCCGGTGGTGGTGCGCCTGCAGGGCACCAACGTGGAGCAGGGCCGCGCGCTGCTGGCCAACTCCGGCCTGGCGATCACGCCGGCCGACGATCTCAACGACGCGGCGCAGAAGGCCGTGGCCGCCGCGAAGTGAGGAGCGAATAAGACATGAGCGTTCTGGTCAACAAGAACACCAAGGTCCTCGTGCAGGGCTTCACCGGCCAGCAGGGCACCTTCCACGCGCAGCAGGCGCTGGACTACGGCACCAAGGTCGTCGGCGGCGTCACCCCGGGCAAGGGCGGCAGCGAGCACATCGGCCTGCCGGTCTTCAACAGCGTGGCGGAAGCGGTCGACGAGACCGGCGCCGACGCCTCGGTCATCTTCGTGCCGCCGCCGTTCGCGGCCGACTCCATCCTGGAGGCCATCGACGCCGGCATCCGCGTGATCGTGGCGATCACCGAGGGCATCCCGGTGCTGGACATGCTGCGCGTGAAGAACGTGCTGGCGCAGCACCCGGAGACCGTGCTGATCGGCCCGAACTGCCCCGGCATCATCACCCCGGGCGAGTGCAAGATCGGCATCATGCCGGGCCACATCCACCAGCCGGGCAAGGTCGGCATCGTGTCGCGCTCGGGCACGCTCACCTACGAAGCCGTGTTCCAGACCACCAACGAGGGCCTGGGCCAGTCCACCTGCATCGGCATCGGCGGCGACCCGATCAACGGCCTGAACTTCATCGACTGCCTGAAGCTGTTCCAGGACGATCCGCAGACCGAGGGCATCATCATGGTCGGCGAGATCGGCGGCAGCGCCGAGGAGGACGCCGCCGAGTTCATCGGCGAGTACGTGAAGAAGCCGGTGGTCTCCTTCATCGCCGGCGCCTCGGCCCCGGCCGGCAAGCGCATGGGCCATGCCGGCGCGATCATCTCCGGCGGCAAGGGCACCGCGGCGGCGAAGTTCGCCGCGCTGGAGAAGGCGGGCGTCACCACGGTGAAGTCGCCGGCCGACCTCGGCAAGACCCTCGCCAAGCTGATGAGGAAGTAAGCGCCGGCCGGCGAGCGCAGCGAAAGGGCCGCAGCGATGCGGCCCTTTCCTTGTGCGCGCTCAGATGTTGCCGACGCCGCCGTCCACCAGCAGCTCGCTGCCGACCACGAAGCTGGACTCGTCCGAGGCGAGGAACACCGCCGCGGCGGCGATCTCGCGCGGCTCGCCCACGCGGCCGATCGGCACCAGGGCGGCGATGCGCTCGAGCAGGCCGGCCTGTTCCCCGGCCGGCACGCCGAGCTTGCCGAAGGCCGGCGTATGCACCGGGCCGGGGCTCAGGCCGTTGACGCGGATGCCGCGCCCGTGCAGCTCGCCCGACAGCGTGCGCGCCAGCGACAGCAGCCCCGCCTTGCTGGCCGCGTAGGCCGCGCTGCCGGGCAGGCCGATGTGCGCGCTGACCGAGCCGCACAGGATCACCGAGGACGGATCGGCCAGCAGCGGCAGCAGCGCCTGCAGCAGGAAGAACGGCCCCTTCAGGTTGGTCGCCATCAGCCGGTCGTAGGCGGCCTCGTCCCAGCCCTCGAACGGGCCGTGCGTGACGTCGCCGGCATTGACGAACACGGCGTCGAGCCGGCCCCATGCGCGCCCCAGCTGCCCGGCCAGCGCGCGCTGCGCGGCGGGGTCGCCGGCGTCGCTGGCGATCGCCAGCACCTCGGGGCCCAGCTGCGCCTGCGCGGCGGCGAGGCGCTCCGGGTCGCGCCCGGTGATGGCGACGCGGGCGCCCTCGGCCAGGAACTGCCTGGCGGTCTCCAGGCCGATGCCGGTGCTGCCGCCGGTGATCAGGGTGTGCTTGCCTTGCAGTCGTGCCATGGGATGTTCCCGCGCGTGGAGGGAACCCCATGGTTGTCGCATGAGTATCCAAAGTATAGTAGGCACCGATAGGATACCGAGAGACGACGAGGTAAGCCATGCGCCGCACCGCCAGTCCCGCCGCCGCCGCGCTCGCCGCGATCCGCTGCTCCGGGCCGGCGGAGCGCTGCTCGATGGTGCGCTTCGTCGACCTGATCGCCGGCAAGTGGGCGATCCCGATCCTGTACCGGCTGATCCTGATCGGCGAGTCGGTGCGCTTCAGCGAGCTGCAGCGCGCGGTGGCGCCGATCACGCAGAAGGAGCTGACCCGCCAGCTGCGCGCCTTCGAGGCCAATGGCCTGGTCTCGCGCACGGTCTACCCGGAGGTGCCGCCGCGGGTGGAGTACCGCATCACCGCGCTGGGCGCCACGCTGCGCGACCCGCTGGCCGGGCTGGCGCAGTGGATGGAGCGCCACGGCGGGCGGGTGCGCCGCGCCGCTCAGGACTGAGCGCGCGCCGCGCGCAGGCCGCCCTGCGCGGCGGCCGCCCGCAGCGCCGCGGTCAGCTGCGCGAGCGCGGCCGAGCGGATCGACCAGTGCTGCCAGTACAGCGGCACGTCCAGCCGGCCCGCGCCGATCGCGCGCAGCTCGCCGCGCGCCATCGGCCCGCGCAGCATCGACTCGGGCGCCATGCCCCAGCCCATGCCCAGCGCCATTGCCTCGAGGAAGGCAGCGGGCGAGGGCAGGTAGTGCCGCGGCGGCGCCAGCCGCGCGCGGGTGATGCGGCGGATGAAGCGCTCCTGCAGCGCATCCTTGCGGTTGAACACCAGCAGCGGCGCGCGGCCCAGCGAGGCCGCGTCCGGGCCGGCGGGGAAATGGCGCGCGACGAAGCCGGGCGAGGCCGCCGGCAGGTAGCGCATCGTGCCCAGGCGGCGCACCGTGCAGCCCTGCACCGGGCGCGCGTCGGCGGTGACCGCGCCCAGCACCGTGCCGTCGCGCAGCAGGCGGGCGGAATGGTCCTGGTCCTCCACCCGCACGTCGAACAGCAGGCCGTGCCCGGCGTGCAGGGCGGCCAGCGCGGGCAGGAACCAGGTGGCCAGCGAATCGGCGTTCACCGCGATGGCGATCGCGCGCGGCCCGCCGGGGGCGCGCGCGACGTCCTGCAGCGCCTCGGCCTCCAGCAGCCGCATCTGCTGCACGTTGCGCAGCAGCTGGCGCCCGGCCGCGGTGGCCTGGCAGGGCGAGCCGCGCCGCACCAGCACCTGGCCCAGGCGGTCCTCCAGCGCCCGCACGCGCTGCGAGATCGCCGACGGGGTGAGCGACAGCCGGCGCGCGGCGCCCTCGAAGCTGCCCTCGTCCAGCACGGCGGCGAAGGCGGCCAGTTGCGGGTGGAGCAGGCTCATCGGGCAAGTCCTCGCGGCGGGAGCGGAGCAGGCGGAACACTGGCAGGGCCGCGCTCATCGGGACGAGGAGCGCTCGGGACGCGGGCCTCCGCAGGGCGGGTGCCCGCCGGCCCGGCGGCAGGCCATGTTTAGCAAATCTAAGCCAGCTCAAGGAAATTTAGCTTTTCTGAAGCGCGCCGACGCGCCACATTGCGCGCCATCCCGTATCGGAGCGTCGCCGTGTCCGCCGCCTATCTCGCCGGCCTCGCCGCCGGCGCCAGCCTGATCGTCGCCATCGGCGCGCAGAACGCCTTCGTGCTGCGCCAGGGCCTGCGCCGCCAGTACGTGGGCACGGTGGTGGCGCTGTGCGTGCTGGCCGACGTGGCGCTGATCGCGCTCGGCGTGGCCGGCGCGGGCCTGGCGGTGCGGCGCCACGCCGGCCTGCTGCAGGCGGTGCGCTACGCCGGCGCGGCCTTCCTGGCCGGCTACGGCCTGTTCGCGCTGCGCCGTGCCTGGCGCGGCGGGCAGGCGCTGGCGCCCGCCGGCGGCGACGCGCCGGACCGCCGCCGCGTGGCGCTGGCCTGCCTGGGCTTCACCCTGCTCAACCCGCACGTCTACCTGGACACCGTGGTGCTGCTCGGCAGCCTGTCCACCCGCTACGCCGGCGCCGGCCGCTGGGGCTTCGCCGCCGGCGCGGCCAGCGCCAGCCTGCTGTGGTTCGCCGCGCTCGGCTACGGCGCGCGGGCGCTGCTGCCGGTGTTCCGCAGCCCGCGCGCGTGGCGCGTGCTGGACGCGCTGGTGGGCGCGCTCATGCTGGCGCTGGCGGCCGCCCTGCTGCGCGGCTAGGCATCCGGGCGGCTCCCGGCGCGGCCGCGGGAGGGCGCTCGGTTATCATGCGCCTCCTTCCGCCACAGCGATTCCCCGGCATGGCCGTTCTCCGTCTCGCGCTCGCCCAGTTCGACTTCCCGGTCGGCGCCGTCGCCGCCAACGCGCAGAAGGTGCGCGAGCTGATGCGCGAGGCGCGCGCCGGCGGCGCGGACCTGCTGGTCTGTCCCGAGCTGACCCTGAGCGGCTACCCGCCGGAGGACCTGCTGCTGCGGCCGAGCTTCCTCGCCGCCTGCCAGCAGGAATTGCAGTCGCTGGCGGCCGACACCGACGGCCTGGCCGCCCTGGTCGGCTTCCCGCACAGCGAAGGCGAGGTGTTCAACGCCGCCGCGCTGTTGCGCGAGGGCCGCGTGGCGCGGATCGCGCACAAGCAGGCGCTGCCCAACTACGGCGTGTTCGACGACAAGCGCTACTTCCGCCCCGGCCGCGAGAGCGTGGTGGCGACGCTGGGCGGCGTGCGCGTGGGGCTGCTGATCTGCGAGGACGTCTGGCAGCCCGAGCCGGCCGCCGCGGCCGCCCGCGCGGGCGCCGAGCTGCTGGTGGTGGTCAACGCCTCGCCGTGGGACGACGCCAAGCAGGCCACGCGCGAGGCGGTGCTCGTCGAGCGTGCGAAGGAGACCGGCTGCGCGATCGCCTACCTCAACCTGGTCGGCGGCCAGGACGAGGTGGTGTACGACGGCGGCTCGCTGCTGGTGGACGGCGACGGCACGGTCGCCGCGCGCGCGCCGGCCTTCGCCGACCTGCTGCTGTGGGCCGAGTTCGACCCGGCCGCGCGCACGCTGCGCGCGCGGGACTGGCCGGCGGCGGCCGCCGCCGCGCCCGAGGCCACGCTGTACGCCGCGCTGGTGCGCGGCATCCGCGACTACGTGCAGAAGAACGGCTTTCCCGGCGTGCTGCTCGGCCTGTCGGGCGGCATCGACTCGGCGCTGACCCTGGCGCTGGCGGTGGACGCGCTGGGCGCGGAGCGCGTCACCGCGGTGATGATGCCCACGCGCTACACCTCCGCGCTGTCGCTGGACGGCGCGCGCGGGCAGGCCGAGCGGCTGGGCGTCGAGTACCACGTGATCGACATCGAGCCGACCTTCCAGAGCTTCCTCGCGGCGCTCGCGCCCGCCTTCGCCGGCAAGGCGCCGGACATCGCCGAGGAGAACCTGCAGTCGCGCACCCGCGGCGCGATGCTGATGGCGCTGTCGAACAAGCACGGGCGCCTGCTGCTCTCCACCGGCAACAAGAGCGAGATGGCGGTGGGCTACGCCACGCTGTACGGTGACATGTGCGGCGGCTACGCGCCGCTCAAGGACGTGTACAAGACCGCGGTGTACCGGCTGGCGCGCTGGCGCAACGCCGCGGCTGCCGCGCGCGGCGCGGCGCCGGCGATCCCGCCGGAGGTGATCGAGCGGCCGCCGTCGGCGGAGCTGCGCGAGAACCAGACCGACCAGGACTCGCTGCCGCCCTACGACGAGCTGGACGCGATCCTCGAACGCTTCATCGAGGGCGAGGAATCGCAGGCCGAGATCGCCGCGCACGGCTTTCCCGCCGAGACGGTGCGGCGGGTGGCGCGGCTGGTGCTGGCCAACGAGTTCAAGCGGCGGCAGTCGGCGCCGGGGCCGCGCGTGACCACGCGCGCGTTCGGGCGCGAGCGGCGGTATCCGATCACTTCGGGCTGGCGCTGAAGCCTCGCGGCGCCGGACGGTCGCCGTGGCCTTCGTGCGAGCGAGGCCGCGTGGCGCCTTCGCTCCTTCTTCGCAGGAAGGGTTCTTCCCAGGGAGGCGACCCTTCGCAAGGATGAAGCGACGCAGCGGCTTTCCTCCTTCCCCCCTCCGGGGAGAAGGGCGGGACGAGGGGCCGCTCTTGCGGCAGGCTCTCCACCGTGCGAATGATCCGGCGCTTTTGAAGCCGCGTCGTCCCTGGTCGAAACGCCGTCGCCAGCCCGGCCCTCACCCCCACCCTCTCCCCGGAGGGGAGAGGGAATCCCCGCAAGGGCGAAGCGGTGCCTCGGGCTTCTGCGCCCCTCCTCTCCGGGGAGAGGGAGCTTCGCAAGGATGGAGCGGCAGGC
Organism: Fulvimonas soli; assembly: GCF_003148905.1. Classification (GTDB taxonomy): domain Bacteria; phylum Pseudomonadota; class Gammaproteobacteria; order Xanthomonadales; family Rhodanobacteraceae; genus Fulvimonas; species Fulvimonas soli. The sequence goes on from NZ_QGHC01000005.1 coordinate 173,738, forward strand.
AGGCTCTGACCCGTCCTGATTTAGGTTGACACCTGTTGGGACGGTAAAGCGACAGGTTTGTCCTGCCGGAAGAACGCCCGATGGACCTCATCGGGCGTTCTGTATTTTAGGGACAAGTGAGGTCGCTCGCCGTTGTAGATGGCCACGGATTGTTCAACCATCTGCCGAGCCTGTCGCAGGTCGCTGGGTCGATGCAGCAGTAGCTCCCCTTTCAAGATGCCGTTGACGCGTTCAGCCAGCGCATTCTGGTAGCAGTCATAGCCATCGGTCATCGAGCAGCGGATGCCGTGCTGACGATGCAGTTGCTGATAAGGCTCGGCGCAGTACTGAATGCCGCGGTCGGAGTGGTGGATCAGTGGCAGGGTGCTTTGCCGCTGCCGCAAGGCCATCTCCAGCGCCTTGCGCACCCCTTCGGTCTGCAGGGTGTCATGCACGTGCCAGCCGACGATCTTGCGCGAGCAGGCATCGGTGACCAGGCTCAGGTAGACGCACTGCTGCTGGGTCGGCAGGTAGGTGATATCGGCCACCCAGACCTGCTCGGGGCGGTCGATCTTCACCTGCAGCGGCCCCGGCTTGAGCAGGTTGGGATGCCGGCGGAAGCGGTGATGGCTGTTCGTGGTCTTGTGATATGCCCGCTTGGGTGGCACCAGCAGCCGGGCCCGTCCGAGCATGCCGAACAGGGCATCGCGCCCCAGCGTGATGCCTTGGGCCTGCCAACGTTCGCGCAGCAGGTGGTGCAGCTTGCGGGTCCCGAGGCGCGGCTGACGCAGGCGCACCTCCTGGACTTGGCGCACCACGGCTTCGTGCCGGGTGACCCGTGCCCCTTGCCGTTGGCGATCCTGGTAATACGCCTGCCGGCTCCAGCCCAAGTAACGGCAAGCCTTCGCCACGCTCAGTCCGGGGACGAGCTTTTGCGCGAGGACTTGCCCAAAGGTTTTTTTACGACGCGTACCCCATAGTCCTGCTTGAGCACGTTGAGCATCGCCTCGAACAGGCGGGCCTTCTCGTTGGCTTCATGCAGTTGGACTTGCAGCGCTTTGATCTGTTGTTCCGGGGTCAGCGGTCTGGGCTTGGTAGGCATGGGTGTTGATGATGCGTCATCTCGCCAGTCTTGCCGACCGTGCTTGCGGAGCCACACCAGCACAGTCGATCGGCCCTGGACCCCGTAGCGCTCCTGAGCTTGCTTGTAGGTCAGCTCGCCTTTTTCTACCTGCTCGACCACCGACAGCTTAAAGTCCAGCGTGTAGTCGCGCTGAGTGCGTTTGATCCTCGAATTCATGAGGGCGCCTTTTCTTGGGTGAAAAGGTGTCAACTCATTTCAGGACGGGTCACTCCCAAGAAAAAAGCCGGCGGTTCCCCGCCGGCTTTTCCATTCCGCGGAACCCCGCGCCTCAGTGGTGCCCCGAGAACGGCACCATCTTGCGCAGCGTGGAGGCGCCGTGCGGCCACTTCGGGTCCTTCAGGTACGGATGGTCGGGGTAGTTCAGCGCCAGCACCTTGCGCACCTGCTCGGCCTGGTCCTTCTGGTTCAGCGCCAGGTAGCTGCGGGTGAGGATGGCCAGCGCGTCGGCGGTCTGCGGCGCCTGCTGGTAGTGCTCGATCACGTACTGCGCGCGATCGGCCGAGGCGATGTAGGCCTTGTTGCGCAGGTAGAACTCGGCCACGTTGATCTCGAACTGCGCCAGCGTGTTGCGCAGGTAGATCATGCGCTGGCGCGCGTCGGTGGCGTAGGCGCTGTCGGGGAAGCGCCGGGTCAGCTCGGAGAAGTCGTCGAACGACTGCAGGTTGTAGCCCTGGTCGCGGCGCGACTGCGAGCCCTCGCGCGAGACGAAGCGCTCGATGATGCCCGACGTGCGGTCGAAATTGATCAGGCCGCGCAGGTAATAGGCATAATCGACGTGCTTGTGGGTCGGGTAGGTCTTGATGAAGCGGTTGATCGTCGAGGAGGCGTCGTCCGGCTGGTTGTCCTTGTACTGCGAGTAGGCCAGCTCCAGCTGCGCCTGCTCGTTGTACTCGCCGGACGGGAAGCGCGCGATCAGGCGCTGGAAGGCCTTGGTCGCCGCGGCGTAGTCGGCATGGGCGAGGTCGTCGTGCGCCTTGGCGTACAGCCTGTCCACCGGCATCGTGTCGATGGTCTCCTTCTTGTGGCGGAACATCGAGCAGGCGCTCATCGAGACGGCGAGCGCGAGCACGGCGAGCAGTTTGAAGGTAAGGCGCATGGGAAAGGGTTCAGATGTCTGATCGAAAAGGCATGATAGCCGAAACCGGGGAGCGGGCATGACCGCGGTCCGCCACGAGGCCGTGGTGCCGCTGTCGGCGGCGGGTCGGAGGTTCGACCAGGCGCTGGCCGAGATGTTCCCGGACTACTCGCGCTCGCGCCTGGCCGCGTGGATCAAGGCCGGCGCCGCCACGCTGGACGGCCGCGCCGCGCCGCCGCGCCAGCTGCTGCGCGGCGGCGAGCGGGTGCGGCTGGAGGCGGAGCTGGAGGCCGAGGTGGACAGCGCGCCGGAGGCGATCGCGCTGTCCGTCGTCCACGAGGACGCGCACCTGCTGGTGCTGGACAAGCCGGCCGGCCTGGTGGTGCATCCCGGCGCCGGCAACCCGGCCGGCACCCTGCTCAACGCGCTGCTGCACCACGACCCGAAGCTGGCGGAGCTCCCGCGCGGCGGCATCGTGCACCGGCTGGACAAGGACACCTCCGGCCTGATGGTGGTGGCCCGGACGCTGCCGGCGCACACCGCGCTGGTGGCGATGCTCGCCCGCCACGCGGTGCAGCGGCAGTACGAGGCGGTGGTGACCGGCACCCTGGTGGCCGGCGGCACCGTCGACGCGCCGATCGGCCGCCATCTGGGCGACCGCCTGCGCCAGGCGGTGCGCGACGAGGAGGACGGCAAGCGCGCGGTCACCCACTACCGCCTGCGCGAGCGCTTCCGCGCGCACAGCCTGGTCCAGTGCAACCTGGAGACCGGCCGCACGCACCAGATCCGCGTGCACATGGCGCACATCCACCACCCGCTGGTCGGCGACCCGCTGTACGGCGGCGGGCTGCGCCTGCCGAAGGGCGCCTCGCCCGCGCTCGTGGCGGCCCTGCGCGGCTTCCGCCGGCAGGCGCTGCACGCGGAGCGGCTGGCCTTCGACCACCCGGTCACCGGCGAGGCGCTGTCGTTCGCCGCGCCGCGGCCGGCCGACATGGGGCAATTGATCCTGGCGCTGAGGGAGGATGCCGCGTGCGGCGACTGACGGGGGGAGTGCAAGGGTGGCTGCAGGCCGGCGGCCTGCTGCTGGTGCTGCTGGTCGGCATGTCGTTGCGCCTCGGCACCGCCGAGCGCACCCAGGTGGATCACCCGATCCGCAACGACGCGAAGGAATACGTCGCCTACGCCTGGAACTGGAAGTACCAGGGCGTCTACTCGGCGGATTTCTCGGCGATCCTGGGGGCGGCGAAGGCGCCGCCGGCGCCCGATGCGGTGCGGCCGCCCGGCTACCCGCTGTTCCTGCGCGCCTTCGTGCCGCTCTACCTGGACGGTGCCTTCGTGCAGCGCGTGGTCCGGGCCCAGGCCTGGGTCGCCGGCCTGACGCTGCTCTGCGCGACGCTGCTGGCGATGGAGCTGCTGGGCGGCTGGACGGGATTGGCGCTCGGCCTGCTGGTCGCGCTGAGCCCGCACCTGAGCGTGTACGTCCCGTACCTGCTGAGCGAGACGCTGTTCGGCACGGCGCTGATGCTCGCCATGGCCGCCGCGGTGCTGGCATTGAAGGCCCGCAGAAGGGGCTGGCGCCTTGCGATGGCGGCGACGGCCGGCGCGCTGTTCGGCGCCGCCTGCCTGATCCGGCCTACGCTCAACCAGTGGGTGCCGGTGCTGCTCGTGCTGCTGCTGGTGCCCGCGGTGCGCCGGTTCTGGCGCGAGATCGCGGCGCTGGCGCTGGGCTTCGCACTGGCGATGTCGCCGTGGTGGATCCGCAACGAGACGACCCTGCACCACGCGACCGACGCCGAGAAGATGCTGACCACGCTGCAGCAGGGCAGCTATCCGGACCTGATGTACGAAGGGCGCCCGGAGACGTTCGGCACCGCCTACAGCTTCGATCCCGCGGCGGCGAAGGCCGCGTCGAGCTGGTCCGGCCTGTTCGCCGACCTGCGCGCGAAGTTCGCCCGGCAGCCCTGGACGATGGTCCGCTGGTACCTGTTCGGCAAGATCACCTATTTCTTCGGCTGGGCTTCCCCGGAAGGGTGGGTGGACATCTTCACCTATCCGGTCTTCCGCTCGCCCTGGCTGACCGATGCGGCCTATCTGCCGATCGCCTCGGCGATGCACGGCATCCATGCGCCGCTGATGATCTTCGGCGTGCTGGGCACCTTGATCGCCTTCCTGCCGCGCACGCGCCGGCTGTTCGGCGACTACCGCGCCGATGCGTTCCGCTTCCTGGCGCTGCTGCACCTGTTCGTGATCGGCGTGCACGTCGCGGGCCTGCCGATCGGCCGCTACAGCGTGCCGTTCCGGCCGCTCAGCTTTCTGCTGGCGCTGTTCCTGCTCGCCTGGCTGTTCCGCGCCTACCGCGAGCACCGGCGGGGAACGCCCGCATGAGCGGCGCCTGGCTCGCGCCCGACTGGCCCGCGCCGGCGCGGGTGCGCGCCGCGGTGAGCACGCGCTTCGGGCCCGGCGTCTCGGCGCCGCCGTTCGAGCGCTTCAACCTCGGCGCGCGCAACGGCGACGATCCGGCCGCCGTCGCGGCCAACCGCGCCGCGCTGGCGGCGGCGCTCGGCCTGCCGCGCGCGCCGCACTGGCTGCGCCAGGTGCACGGCGTCGACGTGGCCGAGGTCGACGCGGGCGCCGGCGGGGAGCCCTGCGCCGATGCCGCGGTGACCCGCCGCGCGGGCGAGCCGCTGGCGATCCTCACCGCCGACTGCCTGCCGGTGCTGTTCTGCGCCGCCGACGGCGGCGCGGCCGGCGCCGCGCATGCCGGCTGGCGCGGGCTGGCGGCCGGCGTGCTGGAGGCCACGGTGCGCGCGCTGCGCGTGCCCGGCGTCGAGCTGCTCGCCTGGCTGGGGCCGTGCATCGGCGCGGCGTCCTACGAGGTGGGCGAGGAGGTGCGCGCGGCCTTCGTCGACGCCGATGCCGGCGCGGCGGCGGCCTTCGCGCCGACCCGGCCCGGGCACTGGCTGTGCGACCTGGCGCAGCTGGCGCGGCGGCGCCTGCACGCGCTGGACGTGCGGGCGGTGTACGGCGGCGGCTTCGACACCCGCGCCGACGCGCGCTTCTACTCGTGGCGCCGCGACGGCGCCTCCAGCGGGCGCTTCGCCAGCCTGGTCTGGCTGGAGCCGGAGACGCCGCCGCGCTGACCGGCGCGCGCGGGGTGCGTGGCGTACAGGGCGTCGAGGAAGGCGTCGAGCCAGGAGCCGAGGTCGTGCCGCTCCAGCACGTCCATCATCGCGCGCCAGCGCTTGCGCCGCTCCTGCAGCGGCATGGCCAGCGCGCGGGCCAGCGCCTCGGCCACCTCGGTGGTGTCGGCGGGGTTCACCAGCAGCGCGCCGTCCAGCTCCTGCGCCGCGCCGGCAAAGCGCGAGAGCACCAGCACGCCCGGATCCCTCGGGTCCTGGCAGGCCACGTATTCCTTCGCCACCAGGTTCATGCCGTCGCGCAGCGGGGTGACCAGGCCGACCCGCGCGGTGCGGTAGTAGCCGCTCAGCACCGCGTGCGGGAAGGACTGGTTGACGTAGCGGATCGGCGCCCAGTCCGGCGTGGCGTACTTGCCGTTGATGTGGCCGGCCGAGCGCTCCAGCTCGTGGCGCAGGCGGCGGTATTCCGGCACCGCGCCGCGGCTGGGCGGCGCGATCTGCAGGAAGCTCACCTGGCGCTGCAGCGCCGGCTCGCGCTCGAGCAGCTGCGCGTAGGCCTCGAAGCGCTGCGGCAGGCCCTTGGAATAGTCCAGCCGGTCCACGCCGATGATCAGCGCGCGGCCCTGCAGGCTGTCCTTGAACTGCTGGATCTCCGGCAGCGCCGCCGCCTCGCGCGCGGCCTGCGCGACCGCCGCGGTGTCGATGCCGATGGGGAACACCCCGGCGCGGAACGTGCGGCCGTCGGGCGCGCGCAGCAGGCCGCCGGGGCGCAGCGCACCGCCCAGCTCGTGCAGGAAGTAGGTCTCCAGCGCGCGCAGGTCGCGCGCGGTGTGCAGGCCCACCAGGTCGTAGGCGGCCAGCGCGCCGATCAGCTCGCGGTGGCGCGGCAGGGTGATCAGCAGCTCGGCCGCCGGCAGCGGGATGTGCAGGAAGAAGCCGATGCGGTTGCGCACGCCCAGCCCGCGCAGCATCGCGGCCAGCGGGATCAGGTGGTAGTCGTGCACCCACACCGTGTCGTCCGGGCGCAGCATCGCCGCCAGCCGCTCGGCGAACAGCCGGTTCACGCGCAGGTAGCCTTCCAGGTGGCTGCGCCGGTAGTCGACCAGGTCGGGCCGGTAGTGGAACAGCGGCCACAGCGCGCGGTTGGCGAAGCCGGCGTAGTAGTCGTCGTGGTCGGCGCGGGTGAGGTCGAGCGTGGCGTAGTCGATGCCGCCCTCGTGGCGGTGGTGCAGCTCGGCCTTCTCGGCGATCTTGCCGCTCCAGCCGAACCACAGGCCGCCGCGCTCGGACAGCGCGGCGCGCATCGCCGAGGCGAGCCCGCCGGTGGCGATCTGGCGCGGCGTGGCCACGCGGTTGGAGACCACCACCAGCCGCCCGGCGCGGCTCGGGCCGGCGCTCACAGCGCGTCCTCCCAGCGGCGCGACAGGCGCATCGCGGCCTGGACCAGCCCGACCAGCGAGTAGGTCTGCGGGAAGTTGCCCCAGTGCTCGCCGCTGGCCGGCGCGAGGTCCTCCGACAGCAGGCCCAGCGCGTTGCGCTGCGCCAGCATGTGCTCGAACATCGCGCGCGCCTCGTCGCGCCGGCCGATCGCCGCCAGCGCCTCGATGTACCAGAAGGTGCAGATGTTGAAGCTGGTCTCCGGCGCGCCGAAGTCGTCCGGCGCGATGTAGCGGAACAGGTAGTTGCCGCGGCCGAGCTGGCGGCCGATCGCCTCCACCGTGGCGACGTAGCGCGGGTCCTTCGCCTCGACGAAGCCGATGTCGGCGAGCAGCAGCAGGCTGGCGTCCAGGCGCTCGCCGTCGTAGGCGTCGACGAAGTGGCCGAGCCTCGCGTTCCACGTGCGCGCCTCGATGCGCGCGTGCAGCGCCACCGCCTCGTCGTGCCAGTGGCGCGCGCGCTCGGCCAGGCCCAGCTCGGTGGCGATGTGGGCGAGGCGGTCGCAGGCGGCCCAGCACATCGCCGCCGAGTAGGTGTGCACCGCGGCGCGGCCGCGGAACTCCCACAGCCCCGCGTCGGGCTGCTCGGCCATGCGCAGCGCCAGCCGGCCCAGCGGCTCGAGCCGGCGGAAGGTGGTCTCGTCGCCCATGCGCTCCAGCCGGTGGTCGAAGAACAGCTGCGCCGAGGCCAGCACCACCGAGCCGTAGGCGTCGTTCTGGCGCTGCCGCCAGGCGTCGTTGCCGACCCGCACCGGGCCCATCCCGCGGTAGCCGGCCAGCGCCGGCACCTCGCGCTCGGGCAGCTCGCGCTCGAAGGTGATGCCGAACACCGGGCCGATCTCGTCGTCGTGGTCGCCCACCGCGAGGTTGAACACGTAGCGGATGTACTCCTCCATCGTGCGCGTGGCGCCCAGCCGGTTGAGCGCGCGCACGGTGAAGGCGGCGTCGCGCAGCCAGCAGTAGCGGTAGTCCCAGTTGCGCGCGGTGCCGGGGGCCTCGGGGATCGAGGTGGTGAGCGCGGCGACGATCGCGCCGGTGGCCTCGTACTGGCACAGCTTCAGGGTGATCGCGGCGCGGATCACCGCCTCCTGCCACTCGTAGGGGATCGACAGGTAGCGCACCCAGTCGCGCCAGTACTGCACGGTGCGGTCGAGCATGCGCCGGCAGAACTCGGCGGGGCTCTCGGTGAGCGTCTCGTCGGGGCCGAACACGAAGTGCGCCGGCCGGTCGAGGCCGAAGGCCAGGCCGCGCTCGACCAGCGGCACCGCCACGTCGCAGGTCAGCCGCTGCACCGTGCCGTCGAGCAGGTAGCGCACGTGGTTGCTGCCGGAGGTGGTCTGCGGCGCGCGCGCGCCGTACTCGCACAGCGGGCGCAGCAGCACGCGGATGCGCGGCGCGCCGCACAGCGGGCGCACCTGCCGCACCAGCATCACCGGATGGTAGAAGCGGCCGTAGGCGCGGTGGCGCGGCGCGAAGTCGGTGATCTCGACGGCGCCGCCGTGGCGGTCGTACAGCCGGGTCACCAGCACGGCGGTGTTGGGGACGTAGTGCTGCTCGGCGCGCTCGCAGTCCTGCAGCTCGATGGTCCAGTCGCCGCCGCCCTGGCGCGGCGAGAGCAGCGCGCAGAAGGTGGCGTCGGCGTCGAAGCGCGGCAGGCAGCACCAGACGATGCGCGCGCGGGGGTCGATCAGGGCGGCGACGCTGCCATTCCCGATCACGCCGAGCTCAAGGCCGGCGTTGCGGGGGGCCTCCGGGGTTTGCGGCATGTGGCGGGGTTCCTTTCATCAGCGTGTCCAGCACATCGGACAACCAAGCCTGCACGGCGGCGGGATTAGGCAGCGTGAAGAGCGCATGGCTGGGCGTGCGGCCTCCCACGCGCACGCTCAGGCCGCGCGCGGCGTTGACCGCGGCGAAGGCGTGCTCGTCGGTGAGGTCGTCGCCCAGGTACACCGGACGGCGGCCGGCGAACGGCGGCGCCGCCAGCAGCTCCGCCACCGCGCGGCCCTTGTCCATGCCGGCCGGCTTGAACTCCATCACCATGTCGCCCGGCTGCAGCTCGTAGCCGGGCAGCCGCGCGGCCAGCGCCATCGCCTCGCGGCGCAGCGCCGGCAGCAGCGAGGGCGCGCGGCGGCAATGCAGCGCGGCGGCCACGCCCTTGTCCTCCCAGCGCACCGCCTCGCCCAGGCGCGCGGCCAGCGCGGCGGTCTCGCGGCGCATGCGGCGCACCTGCGCCGGCTCGATCGACGGCGCCTGCGCGCGGCCTGCGGCATCGTGCCGCTCCAGCCCGTGCAGGCCGACCAGGGTCCAGGGCGGGTCGCCGAACAGCCGCCCGAGGTCGGCCAGCGCGCGGCCGCTGACCAGGGCGAGCGCGCCGTCCAGCGCGCCGTGCAGCCCGGCCAGGCGGCGCCGCAGCGCGGGCAGCACGACCACCGCGGTGGGATCGTCGGCGAAGTCCAGGAGGCTGCCGTCGACGTCGAGGAACAGCGCCCAGCGCTCGCCGGCGCCGGGCAGGGGCGGATGCGGCAGGACGGCCGCGGGCGGGGGGGAGGAACGCGGAGCCATGCGCGAGACCTTAGCAACCGGCGCGTGAAGAAGCGTGCGGCGGCCTGCTTGAATCGCGGCGCGCCGTCCGCATCTGCTCCGGCAGTGGCGGCCTGCCGCCAAATCCTTTTTCCGGGGGAGACACCCAACATGCGGATGGACAAACTCACTTCGCGTTTCCAGCAGGCGCTGGCCGACGCGCAGTCGCTGGCCGTGGGCCGCGACCACAACATGCTCGAGCCGGCGCACGTGATGGCCGCGCTGCTCGACCAGCAGGGCGGCTCGACCGCGCCGCTGCTGACCCAGGCGCAGGTCAACGTGCCGGCGCTGCGCCAGCGCGTGGCCGAGCTGCTGGACCGCCTGCCGAAGGTGAGCGGCCAGGAGGGCAGCATCCACGTCGGCAACGACCTGACGCGCCTGCTCAACCTCACCGACAAGCTGGCGCAGCAGCGCGGCGACCAGTTCATCGCCAGCGAGTTGTTCCTGCTCGCCGCGCTGGACGACAAGGGCGAGCTGGGCGCGGCGCTGAAGGCCGCCGGCGCCACCAAGGCGAAGCTGGAGGCCGCCATCGACAAGCTGCGTGGCGGCGAGAAGGTGCAGAGCGAGAACGCCGAGGACCAGCGCCAGGCGCTGGAGAAGTACTGCATCGACCTCACCGCTCGCGCCGAGCAGGGCAAGCTCGACCCGGTGATCGGCCGCGACGAGGAGATCCGCCGCACCATCCAGGTGCTGCAGCGGCGCACCAAGAACAACCCGGTGCTGATCGGCGAGCCGGGCGTGGGCAAGACCGCGATCGTCGAGGGCCTGGCCCAGCGCATCGTCAAGGGCGAGGTGCCCGAGGGCCTGCGCGACCGCCGCGTGCTCGCGCTCGACATGGGCGCGCTGATCGCCGGCGCCAAGTTCCGCGGCGAGTTCGAGGAGCGCCTGAAGGCCGTGCTCAACGACCTGGCCAAGAACGAGGGCCAGATCATCCTGTTCATCGACGAGCTGCACACCATGGTCGGCGCCGGCAAGGCCGAGGGCGCGATGGACGCGGGCAACATGCTCAAGCCCGCGCTGGCGCGCGGCGAGCTGCACTGCATCGGCGCCACCACGCTGGACGAGTACCGCCAGTACATCGAGAAGGACGCCGCGCTGGAGCGCCGCTTCCAGAAGGTGTTCGTGGGCGAGCCCTCCGTCGAGGACACCATCGCCATCCTGCGCGGCCTGAAGGAGCGCTACGCGGTGCACCACGGCGTGGAGATCACCGACCCGGCGATCGTCGCCGCGGCCACGCTGTCCAACCGCTACATCACCGACCGCCAGCTGCCGGACAAGGCGATCGACCTGATGGACGAGGCGGCCAGCCGCATCCGCATGGAGATCGACTCCAAGCCGGAGGAGCTGGACCGCCTGGAGCGCCGGCTGATCCAACTGAAGATCCAGCGCGAGATGCTGAAGAAGGAGAAGGACGAGGAATCGAAGAGGCGCCTCGCCGACCTGGAGTCCGACATCGAGAAGCTGGAGCGCGAGTTCTCCGACCTGAACGAGGTGTGGAAGTCGGAGAAGGCCGCGCTGCAGGGCGCGACCAAGATCAAGGAGCAGATCGAGCAGGCCCGGCTGGAGCTGGAGGCCGCGCAGCGCCGCCAGGACTACGCCAAGATGAGCGAGATCCAGTACGGCGTGCTGCCGGCGCTGGAGAAGCAGCTCGCCGCCGCGCAGGCCGCCGAGCAGACGGGCGACTTCAAGCTGGTGCAGGACAAGGTCACTGCCGAGGAGATCGCCGAGGTGGTCAGCCGCTGGACCGGCATCCCGGTGTCCAAGATGCTGGAGGGCGAGCGCGACAAGCTGCTGCACATGGAGGACGCGCTGCACAAGCGCGTGGTGGGCCAGGACGAGGCGGTGCGCGCGGTGGCCGACGCGATCCGCCGCTCGCGCGCGGGGCTGTCCGACCCGAACCGCCCGAACGGCTCGTTCCTGTTCCTCGGCCCCACCGGCGTGGGCAAGACCGAGCTGTGCAAGGCGCTGGCCGAGTTCCTGTTCGACACGCAGGACGCGATGGTGCGCATCGACATGAGCGAGTTCATGGAGAAGCACTCGGTGAGCCGGCTGATCGGCGCGCCGCCCGGCTACGTCGGCTACGAGGAGGGCGGCTACCTCACCGAGGCGGTGCGCCGCCGGCCGTACAGCGTGATCCTGCTGGACGAGGTGGAGAAGGCGCACCCGGACGTGTTCAACATCCTCCTGCAGGTGCTCGACGACGGCCGCCTCACCGACGGCCAGGGCCGCACGGTGGACTTCCGCAACACCGTCATCGTGATGACCTCCAACCTGGGCTCGCAGCTGATCCAGGAGATGGACGGCGACGCCAGCGAGGAGGCCTACACCAAGATGAAGGCCGCGGTGCTGGGCGTGGTGCAGGCGCACTTCCGCCCGGAGTTCATCAACCGCCTGGACGAGATCGTGGTGTTCCGCCCGCTGGAGAAGGCGCAGATCCGCGCCATCGCGCGCATCCAGCTCGCCTACCTGGAGAAGCGGCTGGCCGAGCGGCAGCTGAAGATGGAGATCAGCGACAAGGCGCTGGACCTGTTGGGCAACATCGGCTTCGACCCGGTGTACGGCGCGCGGCCGCTCAAGCGCGCGATCCAGCAGCAGCTGGAGAACCCGCTGGCGCGCGAGATCCTGGAAGGCCGCTTCGCGCCGGGCGCCACCGTGAAGGTGGACGCCGAGCGCGGGCAGCTGGTGTTCGGGCAGGGCTGAGGCCGGCCGGACGCAGGCGCGCGCCGGAGGGCTTCGCCCGGCACGCCGCTTCCGTCCGGCGCGGCAGGCCGTGCCGGGGCAAGCAGGATTGTGGGAGCGGCCTGCGGCCGCGACGTTCCCGCCGCCGGCCGCCGGTTCCGCGCAGCACGGCCCGGCTGGCCGCAGCCGCGACATCGAACCGCGCCCCGCCTACGCGGACACCGGCCCATGCGCCTCGACCAGCGCCCTGATCCGCTCCGCGTCCCTCGCCGTCGCCGGGTTGTGGATCACCAGCGCGAGGTCGGGCCGGCCGTCGACGGCGAAGGTGGAGTATTCCAGCGCGAGCGACCCGGCCTGCGGATGGTCCAGCCGCTTGGTGCCCTCGCCGTGGCTGCGCACGTCGTTGTCGCGCCACATCGCCTCGAACTCGGGGCTGCTGCGGCACAGCTCCTCCACCAGCGACTTCACCGCCCCGGTGGCGCCGGCGCGCGCCGTGTCCGCGCGGAACGCCGCCACCACGGAGCGGGCGACGCCCTCCCAGTCGGTCTGCTTGCAGTGGACGCGGCGGTCGCGAAAGATCAGCCGGAGGATGTTGCGCTCGGCCGGCTCCAGCGTGCCGTAGTCGGTCAGCACCGCGGCGGCGGCGCGGTTCCAGGCGAGCACGTCCCAGGTGGCGGTCTTGACGAGGGCGGGGATGAACTCCAGCGCGTCGAGCACCCGCTGCAGCCGCGGCGCGATGCCCTGCACCGCCTGGTAGCGCACCTCCGGCGGCCGGCCCAGCGCGAGCAGGAACAGATGCTCGCGCTCGACTTCCGTCAGCATCAGCGCCCGCGCGATCCGGTCGAGCACTTCCGGCGAGGGCGCGCCGCCGCGCCCCTGTTCGAGCCAGGTGTACCAGGTGGCGCTGATGTTGGCGCGCTGCGCCACTTCCTCGCGGCGCAGGCCGGCGGTGCGCCGCCGCGCCGTCGGCAAGCCGAGCGCGGCCGGGTCGAGCCTGGCGCGGCGGTCCTTGAGGTAGGTGCCCAGCGGATTGTCGTTGGTGCCCGGCATGCGGATCCTGTTAGTCGCCATACCCGTATAACGTCACGGCTTCACGCCGATAGCTTGTGCGCCGAAAGTGGTCCGCGTCTACCACGGATGCGGAGTGATCCATGCGCGTTTTCGTCACCGGCGCGACGGGGTTCGTCGGTTCGGCCGTCGTCGATGAATTGATCGCCGCAGGGTACGCGGTGCTCGGCCTCGCGCGCTCGGAGGCCGGCGCGGCCGCACTGGCGGCGAAGGGCGCCGAGGTCCATCGCGGTTCGCTCGAAGACCTCGACAGCCTGCGCCGCGGCGCGGCGGCCGCCGACGGCGTGGTCCACCTGGCCTTCATCCACGACTTCTCCAGGTTCGCGGAGAACGGGCAGATCGACAGGCGCGCCATCGAGGCGATGGGCGAGGTGCTGGCCGGTTCGGGCAAGCCGTTCGTGGTCACCTCCGGCACGGGCCTGATCGCGCCGGGACGGCTGGCGACGGAAGACGATCCGGCCCGCGCCGGCGACGCCATACCCCGCGTGTCCGAGCATGCCGGGCTGGCGTTCGCCGCGCAGGGCGTGAGGGCGATGGCGATGCGCCTGCCGCAGGTGCACGGCGGCGAGGGCAAGGCCGGCTTCGTCGGCTACCTGTTCGAGATCGCGCGCCAGAAGGGCGTCTGCGCCTACGTCGGCGACGGCGGCAACCGCTGGGCCGCCGCGCACCGGCTGGACGTCGCGCGCGCGTACCGGCTCGCGCTTGAGAAAGGCGTTGCGGGCGCCAGCTACCACGCCGTCGCCGACGAAGGCGTGCCGCTGCGCGACATCGCCGCGGTGTTCTCGCGCCACCTGGGCACGCCGGCGGTTTCGATCGCGCCGGAGGAGGCCGCTGCCCATTTCGGCTGGCTGGCGATGTTCGCGGCCCTGGACATGCCGGCGTCGAGCGCCCTGACGCAGGCGCGTCTGGGATGGAAGCCGACGCGGGCCGGGCTGCTCGAGGATATCGGGCGGCCGGGCTATTTCGGGGCGTGAGTCGTCCCCGCCGTCCGTGCGCGCTTCGCGCCCGTCCGGCTTTCGCCGGGATGACGGCGAAGTGCGGCACGCGGTGTCCCGGCACCGGCCCACGGCGCGGCGCCCATGTTCCGCGCCCCCCTTCCTCTCCCGCTTCGGCTAGACTGTGCCGGCCTGAGGTGACCGCCGGCCAGGCCGGCGGTTGAAACGGGAATCCGGTGCCGCCTGCCCGCGCAGGCCATGCCGGAGCTGCCCCCGCAACGGTAGGCGAGCAGACGGTCCGCACGAAGCCACTGTGCTCACGCATGGGAAGGCGCGGTCCGGGAGGGTCCGACGATCCTCGCTCGCGAGCCCGGAGACCGGCCCCGAGGCACGACCTGGCATGCGGCGGGCAATGTCATGGAGGCCGTGCGTTCCCGCGCGGCCGCCACGCTCCCTCCGCCCGCCTTCCATCCCTTGCGTTCCGCGCGGGCAGGCGCGGCTTGAGGAGCATCGCAGTGGCATTCCAAGTTTCGTCCGTCCGCCGTTCCGCGCTCGCGGCGGCGCTTTCGCTCGCGCTCGTCCCGGCCTTCGCCGCGGAGGGGCAGACCGACCTCGAAGGCGTGGTGGTCACCGCCACGCGCACCGCGCAGACCCAGGACCAGACCCTGGCCGCGGTCACCGTGATCGACCGCGCCGAGATCGAGCGCCTGCAGCCGACGTCGGTGGCCGACCTGCTGCGCGGCACGCCCGGCATGATGCTGGCCAACAACGGCGGGCCCGGCAAGGCCACCTCGATCTTCCTGCGCGGCACCGAGTCCGACCACGTGCTGGTGCTGGTGGACGGCCTCAAGCTCGGCTCGGCGACCAGCGGCACCGCCTCGATCCAGGACATCCCGGTGGAGCAGATCGAGCGCATCGAGATCGTGCGCGGGCCGTTCTCCAGCCTGTACGGCTCGGAGGCGATCGGCGGCGTGATCCAGATCTTCACCCGCCGCCCGCAGGGCCCGTTCGCGCCCAACCTGATGCTGGGCTTCGGCAGCTACCGCCACGCCGCCGGCTCGGCCGGCTTCTCCGGCAAGTCCGGCGACGGCTGGTACGCGCTGCAGGCCAGCCACGACAACACCCGCGGCATCAACGCCTGCCGCGTCGGCGCGGCCGAGGCCTTCGCCGCCTGCTACGCCGACCAGCCGGACAGGGACGGCTACCGCGACAACAGCCTGAGCCTGCGCGGCGGCTACCGCTTCGGCCGCGACTGGGACGGCGACGCGCAGTTCTTCCGCAGCGAGGGCCACAGCGAGTACGACGGCAGCACCGGCGACGCCACCGACACCGTCTCGCAGGTGGCCGGCGGCAAGCTGCACTGGCACGCCGCGGAGAACGTCGAGCTCAGCGCGGGCGTGGGGCAGACCGCCGACCTCAGCAAGATCTACCTGCGCAACGCCTTCATGGACCGCTTCGACACGCGCCGCACGCTGGGCACCGTGCAGGCCGACGTCGGCGCGGGCGGCGGGCTCTACAGCGTGGGCTTCGACTGGCAGCGCGACGGGATCACCAGCCACGAGCCCTACGACGCCGACAGCCGCGTCGACCGCGGCCTGTTCGCGCAGTGGCAGCAGGCCTTCGGCGCGCAGTCGCTGCAGGCCAGCGTGCGCCGCGACGACAACAGCCAGTTCGGCGGCAGGAACACCGGCAGCCTGCTGTGGGGCTGGGACCTCGCCCGCGGCCTGCGCCTGACCGCCAGCTACGGCACCGCGTTCCGCGCGCCCACCTTCAACGAGCTGTACTACCCCGATTACGGCTACGCCGACCTCAGGCCCGAGCGCGCGCGCAACGCCGAGCTGGGCCTGCGCGGCACGCACGGCTGGGGCTGGTGGTCGGTGAGCGCGTTCCGCAACGACATCAGCGACCTGATCACCTACGACCCGTCGCTGATCGACGCGCTGCACCCGTACGGCGCGCCCAACAACATCGACCGCGCGCGCATCCGCGGCGCGGAAGGCGCGCTGGGCACCACGCTGGCGGGCTGGACGCTGGGCGCCACCGCCACCTGGCTGGACCCGCGCGACCGCGCCCGCGAGGGCGCCTACGGCAACCTGCTGCCGCGGCGCGCGCGGCAGAGCGCGCGGCTGGACGCCGACCGCAGCTTCGGCGCCTTCGGCGTGGGCGCCAGCTGGTTCGTCTCCGGCTACCGCTACGACGACATCGCCAACGCGCACCGGCTGGGCGGCTACGCGCTCACCGACCTGCGCCTGGCCTACGCGCTGGACCGCGACTGGAAGCTGCAGCTGGCGCTCGACAACGTCTTCGGCAAGCGCTACGAGACCGCGTGGTACTACGACCAGCCGGGCCGCAACTTCATGCTGACCCTGCGCTACCAGCCGGCGCGCTGAGCGTGCCGTCGCGCAGGCGCCATGGCCGGCGGCGGGCATCCAGCGGCTCTCCGCCGTTGCGGGCAAGGACGCTGGATGCCTGCCTTCGCAGGCACGACGGACCCCGCCGGCGTTGCGCCGGGATCGCATCCACGGGGCGCATCCGCCCCACGAGGAGGACGCCATGAAACCGTTGTCCCGCTCCACGTCCCTCTGCATCGCCGCGGCACTGGCGGTGCTGATGCTGGCCACCCGCTTCAAGCATTTCGGCGACGCGCTGCACCTGCCGGACGCCTCGATGGCGGCGTTCTTCCTCGGCGGGCTGTACCTGCGCCGGCACCTGGCCTTCGCCGGCTGCCTCGCGCTGGCGGTGCTGGTGGACTGGGTGTCGGTGCGCCACGCCGGGGTGAGCGACTTCTGCATCACCCCGGCGTATGCGCTGCTGCCGCTGGCCTACGCGGCGCTGTGGTACGCGGGCCGGCTCTATGCCGGCCGCCTCGACGGCAGCGCCGCCGCGCTGGCCGGCGCGTTCGGCGTGGCGCTGGGCGCGGCGGCGCTCTCCTTCGCCATCTCCAACGGCGCGTTCTACTGGCTGGGCGGCCGCTACGCGCAGCCGCACCTGGCCGAGTACCTGGCGCGGCTGTGGCAGTGGGGGCCGCTGTTCGTGCGCACCACGCTGGGCTACGTGGCGGCGGCGCTGCTGCTGCACGGCGCGCTGGCGCGCTGGCTGCCGCCCGTCGCCGCGCGACGCGCGGCCTGAGGGGGAGGGCGCGATGGTTCCGCAACGTCTTCCGTTCGCCTCGTTCCGCGCGCCACTGGCGGCCTGGCACGCGCCGGGCCAGCGGCAGGTGCAGGCATGAGCGATACACCCACGACTCCCGAGGAACGCCACCGCGAGCGCATGCAGCGCAAGAAGGCGCTGGTGGACCGGAAGATCGCCCGCGCCACCCTCGACCGCGGCGTGCTGGTGGTGAACACCGGCACCGGCAAGGGCAAGAGCTCCTCCGGCTTCGGCATGCTCGCCCGCGCGCTGGGCCACGGCCTGCGCTGCGGCGTGGTGCAGTTCATCAAGGGCACGTTCTCCACCGGCGAGGAGGCGTTCTTCCGCCGCGTCGGTGGCGAGCTGCTCGACTACCGCGTGATGGGCGAGGGCTTCACCTGGGAGACCCAGGACCGGGCGCGCGACGTCGCGGCGGCGCAGGTGGCCTGGGCCGAGGCGGCGCGCATGCTGGCCGACCCGTGCTACGGCTTCGTGCTGCTGGACGAGCTCAACATCGCGCTGGCCAGGCGCTACGTGGCGCTGGAGGACGTGCTGGCCGCGCTGGCGGCGCGGCCGCCGCGCCAGCACGCGGTGGTCACCGGCCGCGGCGCGCCGGACGCGCTGCTGGAGGCGGCCGACACGGTGACCGAGATGCGCCTGGTCAAGCACGCCTTCCAGGCCGGCATCAAGGCGCAGAAGGGCATCGAGCTGTGAGCGGGCCGCGCCGCCGGGGCTGGCCATCGCCGTGAGCGCGTCGCTCGCCATGCTGGCCGCGCTGCTGCTCGACGCTTGGCTGGGCGAGCCGCGGCGCGCGCATCCGCTGGTGGCGTTCGGACGGCTGGCCGTCCGAATCGAACGCCGTGGCTGGCGCGACCGGCGCGCCGCCGGCCTGCGGGCCTGGGCGCTGGCGGTGGCGCCGCCGGTGCTGGCGGCCTGGCTGCTGGCCCGGATGCTCGGCGCCGCGTCGCCGTGGCTGGGCTTCGCCTTCGACGCCGGCGTGCTGTACCTCGCCGTCGGCCTGCGGAGCCTCGGCGCGCACGCGCGGCCGGTGGCGGCGGCGCTGGAGGCGGGCGAGCTGGACGCCGCGCGCGCCGCGGTGGGCCGCATGGTGAGCCGCGACACCGCCGCATTGAGCGAGCGCCAGGTGGCCGCCGCCGCCACCGAGTCGGTGCTGGAGAACGGCAACGACGCGGTGTTCGGCGCGCTGTTCTGGTTCGCCGTGCTGGGCGCGCCGGGCGCGGTGCTGTACCGGCTGGCGAACACGCTGGACGCGATGTGGGGCTACCGCACGCCGCGCTACGCGCGCTTCGGCTGGGCCGCCGCGCGCCTGGACGACGCGCTCAACTGGCTGCCGGCGCGGCTGGCCGCCTTCACCTACGCGCTGTGCGGCCGCTGCGGGCGCGCGCTGCGCTGCTGGCGCGCGCAGGCGCCGCAGTGGGACAGCCCCAACGCCGGCCCGGTGATGGCCGCCGGTGCCGGCGCGCTGGGCGTGGAATTGGGCGGCGCCGCGCCGTATCACGGCGCGTGGGAGGAACGGCCCGCGCTGGGCGAGGGCGCCGCGCCGGACGCGGGCGCGATCCGCCGCGCGCTGCGGCTGGTGCGCCGCGGCGTGGCGCTGTGGCTCGCGGCGGCGCTGCTGCTGGGCCTGGCCCGCTGGAGCGCCGCGCATGCTTGAGCACGGCGGCCGCCTGCGCCGCGCGGCGCGCGAATACGGCATCCCGCTGGCCGACTGGCTGGACCTGTCCACCGGCATCAGCCCGTTCGGCTGGCCCGTGCCGCCGCCGCCCGCCGAAGCGTGGCGCCGCCTGCCCGAGGACGACGACGGCCTGGCCGAGGCCGCCTGCGCCTATTACGGCGCGCCGCACGTCCTGCCGGTGGCGGGCACGCAGGCGGCGATCCAGGCGCTGCCGCGGCTGCGCGGCCCCTCGCGGGTGGGCGTGCTGGCGCCCGGCTACGCCGAGCATGCGCAGGCGTGGGAGCGCGCCGGGCACCGCGTCGAGCGGCGCGCTTCGTCCGAGCTGCTCGATGCCGCCGGCGACTACGACGTGCGGGTGCTGATCCATCCCAACAACCCGACCGGCGAGCGCTTCGATCCGCAACGCCTGCGGCAAGCGCACGCCGCGCTGGCCGCGCGCGGCGGCTGGCTGGTGCTGGACGAGGCGTTCATGGACGCCTCGCCGGACGACAGCCTGTGCGCGCATGCGGACCGCGAGGGGCTGATCGTGCTGCGCTCGGCGGGCAAGTTCTTCGGCCTGGCCGGCGCACGCGCCGGCTTCGTCTGCGCGGCGCCGGCGCTGCTCGACGCGCTGCGCGAGGAACTGGGTCCATGGGCGCTCGCCGGCCCCAGCCGCCACGCGCTGCGGCTGGCGCTGGCCGACCGCGCCTGGCAGGCGCAGGCGCGCGGGCGGCTGCGGGCGGCGGGCGAGCAGCTGTCCGGATTGCTGAAGCGGCACGGGTTGCCGCCCGCGGGTGGTTGCGCGTCGTTCCAGTGGTGCCGGCACGAGGCGGCGGCGGCGATCCACCGCGCGCTGGCGCAACGGGGCATCCTGGTGCGCCTGTTCGACGATCCGCCCAGCCTGCGCTTCGGCCTGCCGCCGGACGCGGCGGCCCTCGCGCGGCTCGCCGCCGCGCTCGCCGAGGTCGAACCCCTCTCCCGCCGGGAGAGGGGCGGGGGTGAGGGTACGGCCGAAGCGCGGCCTGTTCGCACCGCCGTACCCTCATCCGGCGCCGCGCGCCACCTTCCTCGCTCCTCAAAGCCGACGCCATCCATGGCGTCTCCCCGCGTACTCCCGGCGGGAGAAGGGAAAGCCGCTGCCCGCGTGCTGATGGTGCAGGGCTGCACCTCCGACGCCGGCAAGAGCACGCTGGTCGCCGCGCTGTGCCGCTGGCTGCATCGGCAGGGCGTGCGCGTGGCGCCGTTCAAGCCGCAGAACATGGCGCTCAACTCGGCGGTGACCGCCGACGGCGGCGAGATCGGCCGCGCGCAGGCGGTGCAGGCGCAGGCCTGCGGCCTGGAGCCGCACACCGACTTCAACCCGGTGCTGCTCAAGCCCGACTCGGACGCCGGCGCGCAGGTGGTCGTGCATGGCCGCGCGGTGGCGCGGCTGGACGCGCGCGGCTACCACGCCTACAAGCGCACCGCGCGGGAGGCGGTGCTGGCCTCGCACGCGCGGCTGGTCGCGCAGTACGAGGCGGTGGTGGTGGAAGGCGCCGGCAGCCCGGCCGAGATCAACCTGCGCGCCAACGACATCGCCAACATGGGCTATGCCGAGGCGGTGGACTGCCCGGTGGTGCTGGTCGCCGACATCGACCGCGGCGGCGTGTTCGCGCACCTGGTCGGCACGCTGGCGCTGCTGTCCGACAGCGAACGCGCGCGCGTGGCCGGTTTCGTCGTCAACCGCTTCCGCGGCGACCTCGCGCTGCTGCAGCCGGGGCTGGACTGGCTGGAACGGGAGACCGGCAAGCCGGTGCTCGGCGTGCTGCCGTACCTGCACGGCCTGCTGCTGGAAGCCGAGGACGCGCTGCCGCGCGCCGCGGCGGCCAAGCCGCAGGCGCGGCTGAAGGTGGCGGTGCCCGCGCTGCCGCGGATCAGCAACCACACCGACTTCGACGCGCTGCGCGCGCACCCGCAGGTGGACTGCGCGTTCGTCGGGCCGGGCGAGCCGCCGCCGGCCTGCGACCTGATCGTGCTGCCCGGCTCCAAGGCCACCCGCGCCGACCTCGACTGGCTGCGCGCGCAGGGCTGGCAGGAGGCCATCGCGCGGCACCTGCGCCACGGCGGCAAGCTGCTGGGCATCTGCGGCGGCCTGCAGATGCTGGGCGCGGCGATCCACGACCCGCACGGCGTCGAGGGCGCGCCCGGCGCCAGCCAGGGCCTCGGCTGGCTGGCACTGGACACCGTGCTCGAACCGCACAAGCAATTGCGCCGGGCCGAGGGCCGGCTGGCCTTCGCCGACGCGCCGGTGCGCGGCTACGAGATCCACTGCGGCGTCAGCCGCGGCGAGGCGCTGGCGCGGCCGTTCGCGCGGCTGGCCGACGGCCGCGCCGACGGCGCGGTCTCCGCCGACGGCCGGGTCGCCGGCAGCTACCTGCACGGCCTGTTCGACCATCCCGCGGCGCTGCATGCGATGCTGTCCTGGGCCGGCCTGCGCGACGCCGCGCCGCTGGACGTGCGCGCGCTGCGCGAGGCGACCCTGGAGCGGCTGGCCGACGCGGTGGAGCAACACCTGGACACGCGCCGCCTGCGCGAACTGCTGGGAGCGAGACGATGCGAACCCTGATCCTCGGCGGCGCCCGTTCCGGCAAGAGCGCGCTGGCCGAGCGGCTGGCGCGCGAGAGCGGGCGCGAGGTGGTCTACCTGGCCACCGCGCAGGCGGGCGACGGCGAAATGGCCGCGCGCATCGCCCACCACCGCGCGCGGCGGCCCGCGCACTGGCTGTGCGTGGAGGAGCCGCTGGCGCTGGCCGCCGCGCTGCGCGCGCAGGCGCGCGCCGACCGCTTCGTGCTGGTCGACTGCCTCACGCTGTGGCTGTCCAACCTGCTCGGCGACGCCGACCCGCGGCGCTTCGGGGCCGAACGCGCCGCGCTGCTCGACGCGCTGCCCGCACTGCCCGGCGAGATCGCGCTGGTCGGCAACGAGGTCGGCCTCGGCGTGGTGCCGCTGGGCGAGCTCAGCCGCCGCTTCGTCGACGAGGCCGGCCGCCTGCACCAATCCCTGGCCGCGGCGTGCGAGCGCGTGCTGTTCGTCGCCGCCGGCCTGCCCCTTGCCCTGAAAGGAACCCTGCCATGAACACCGACTGGCTTGCCGCGCCGTGTCCGTCCCCCGATGCCGCCAGCGCCGACGCGGCCCGCGCCCGCCAGGCGCAATTGACCAAGCCACCCGGCTCGCTGGGCGCGCTGGAGGAGGTCGCGGTGCAGCTGGCCGCGCTGCAGCGCGCGCCGCGGCCGGCGGTGGAGCGCGTGTGGATCAGCGTGTTCGCCGGCGACCACGGCGTGGCGGAGGAGGGCGTGTCGGCCTTCCCGCAGGCGGTCACCGGCGAGATGGTGCGCAACTTCGCCTCGGGCGGCGCGGCGATCAGCGTGCTGGCGCGCGAGCTGGGCGCCACGCTGGAGGTGGTGAACCTCGGCACCGTCAACGACCCGGGCGAGATCCCCGGCGTGCGCCGCGCCGTCGTGGCGCCGTGCACCGCCAACTTCTGCCGCGCGCCGGCGATGACGGAAGCGCAGTTCGCCGCCGCGCTGGAGGCCGGCGCGGCCAGCGCGCGCGCGGCGCGGGCGGCCGGCGCGCAGCTGTTCGTCGGCGGCGAGATGGGCATCGCCAACACCACCGCGGCGGCCGCGCTGGCCTGCGCGCTGCTCGACGCCGCGCCGGCGGCGCTGACCGGCGCGGGCACCGGCCTCGACGCGGCGGGCGTCGTGCACAAGGCGGCGGTGATCGCCCGCGCGCTGGCGCTGCACGCCGAGGCGCGCGAGCCGCGCGAGCAGCTGCGCCGCCTCGGCGGCTTCGAGATCGCCGCGCTGGCCGGTGCCTACATTGCCGCCGCGCAGGCCGGGCTGCCGGTGCTGGTGGACGGCTTCATCACCACCGCGGCCGCGCTGGCGGCGGCGCGGATCAACCCGGGCGTGCGCGGCTGGCTGCTGTTCGCGCACCGCTCGCACGAGCGCGGCCACGCCGCGCTGCTGCGCGCGCTCGACGCCGCGCCGCTGCTCGATCTCGGGCTGCGCCTGGGCGAGGCCAGCGGCGCGGCCGCCGCGGTGCCGCTGCTGCGGCTGGCCTGCGCGCTGCACGGCGGCATGGCCACCTTCGCGCAGGCCGGCGTGTCGGGCGCGGCGGACGACGCGCGGGGCCACGCGGCGTGAGCGCCGCCGCGCGACTCGAACTGCTGCGCCACGGCGACACCGGCCAGCGCAGCTACCGCGGCCAGCTCGACGATCCGCTGAGCGCGCTGGGCTGGGCGCAGCTGCGCGCGGCGGCGGCAGGGCGCGCATGGGACCGCATCGTGTCCTCGACCCTGCGGCGCTGCGCCGCCTTCGCGCAGGAGCTGGCGCAGGCGCGCGGGCTGCCGCTGCGGCTGGACGCGCGCCTGGCCGAGTACCACTTCGGCGACTGGCAGGGCGTGCCGATCGAGACGCTGGCCGCGCGCGACGGCGAGGCGCTGGCGCGCTTCTGGGCCGACCCGGTGCGCCATCCGCCGCCGGGCGCGGAAAGCTTCGCGGCGTTCCGCGCGCGCCTGTGCGCCGCGCTGGACGAGGCCGCGCGCGCGGCCGCCGGCGCGCGCGTGCTGGTGCTCACCCACGGCGGCGCGATCCGCCTGCTGCGCTGCCTGGTCGAGGGGCGCGACTACGGCGACATGGCCGGCATCGAAGTGCCGCATGCCTCGCTGCATCCGCTGCCGTGGCCGCCGGTGGGGATGGCCCCCGTGGAAGGAGTCTCTGGGGGAGCGGCCGCTCCCACCGAGGTCGTTCCCGCAGGGCAGGCACCGCATTGATGAACGCCCTGCTCGCCGCGCTCGCCTTCCTCACCCGGCTGCCGCTGCCGGCGCGGCCGTTCGACGCGCGCGCGCAGGCCGCCTCGCTGGCCTGGTACCCGGCGGTGGGCGCGCTGCTCGGCGCGCTGCTGTGGCTGCTCGCCCTGCTGCTGCACGCCTGGCCGCCGCTGCTGGCGGCGGCCGTGCTGCTGGCCGCCTGGGTGGCGCTGACCGGCGCGCTGCACCTGGACGGCCTGGCCGACAGCGCCGACGCCTGGGTCGGCGGGCTGGGCGACCGCGAGCGCACGCTGGCGATCATGAAGGACCCGCGCAGCGGCCCGGCCGGGGTGACTGCCGTGGTGCTGGTACTGCTGCTGAAGTTCGCCGCGCTGGCGAGCCTGCCGCATCCCGGGCCGGCCCTGCTGCTGGCGCCGCTGCTGGCCCGCGCCGCGCTCGCGCTGGCCTTCCTCGCCACGCCCTACGCCCGCGCCGGCGGGCTGGGCGCGGCGCTGGCGCAGGCGCCGCGCGGCGCCTGCGCGCTCGGCGTCGCGCTCGCCGCCGCCGTGGCGCTGGCCTGCGGCTGGCGCGGCGCGCTGGCGCTGGCCGTGACGGCGGGCGGCTTCGTCGCCTGGCGGCAGGCCTGCCTGCGCCGCCTGGGCGGCTGCACCGGCGACACCTGCGGCGCGCTGGCCGAGCTGTCCGAGACGCTGGTGCTGGCGGCGCTGGCCGCGGCCGGCTGAGGCGTCCGCCAGGCAGGAAGGCGCGCGTTCGGCGCGAAGCCGGCGCCCCGGCCCTTTCCACGCGGCGGGTATCGCGTACCGCCATCGCGCCGCCATGCGCCGCCAGCGCGGGCATTTCAATTTTCGCCGCCCCGCACGTCATGGTCTGCAACCGGCAACGCATGCGGGCGATCCGCGCCCGCGACGCCGGGATGCACCATGACTCGACGACCCCGCAGATACCCTGGACAGCATGGAAGCCCCCGACGGCAGCGATGAAGCGGCAGGCGAAGGCAGCTGGCTCGACCACGCCGGCCGGGTCGCCGCGCTGTACCGCGAGCACCACGGCGCGCTGGTCGCGCTGCTGCAGTGCCGGCTGAACTCGCGCGCCGACGCGCAGGAGATCGCGCAGGAGGTGTACGTGCGGCTGCTGGCGATGGACCACATGGACCACATCGATTCGCCCAGGGCCTTCCTGTTCCGGATGGCGACCAACCTGTCGGTGGACTACCTGCGCAAGCGCGCGGTGCGCGCCGGCCTGCCGCCCGAGCCGGAGGAGGGCGACTGGGCCTCCGCGCCGCTGCCGGAGCAGCACGCCTGGGCGGTGCAGCAGTGGCGGAAGGTGCAGGCGGCGCTGCGCGAGCTGCCCGCCAAGACCAGCCGCGCCTTCGTGCTGCACGTGGTCGAGGGCCGCGACTTCGCCGCGATCGCGCGCGACATGAGGCTCAGCGAGCGCATGGTGCGCTACCACGTCAGCAACGCCCTGGCCCACTGCCGGGAGCGCTGCTTCGCACCGGAGATGCCGTGATGGATACCCCTGGATCGGACGAGGCGATCGCGCGCGCCGCCGCGGACTGGTGGACGCGCCTGCGCGAGCCGGAGCCGCCGGCGCAGACGCTGGCGCGCTGGCAGGCGTGGCTGGACGCGGACCCGCGCCACGCGCAGGCCTTCGAGCAGCTCAACGCGCTGGGCGAGCTGCTGCGGACCGCGCCCGCGCCGCGCCGGCGCGAGCTGCTGGAGGAGTTCGCGCCGCGCGCCGCGCGCGCGCGGCGCTGGCCATACGCGCTGGCCGCGGCGGCGGCGCTCGTGCTGGCCCTGCTGGGCTGGTGGGGCGGCTGGAGCGGCGCCGGCCGCCAGGCGGCGCCGCAGCGCTACGCCAGCGCGGTGGGCGAGAACCGCGACATCCGCCTGCCGGACGGCACCGCCGTCGCGCTGGGCGCGGCCTCCGCGCTGACCGCCCGCTACGGCGACGCGCGGCGCGACGTCGAGCTGGCCGCCGGCGAGGCCTACTTCGCGGTGGCCCACGAGGCGCGCCCGTTCGTGGTGGACGCCGGCCCGCTGCGCATCGAGGACCTGGGCACCGCCTTCAACGTGCGCCGTACCGGCCAGCGCGTCGCGGTGGCGGTGACCGAGGGGCGGGTGCGCCTGTCGCCCGCCGGCGCGGCCGGGCGGCTCGAGCTGGCGGCCGGCCAGCAGGCCGAGTACGACCCGCGCAGCGGCGCGCTCAGCGTGTCGCCGCTGCCGGCCGGGCATGCCGCCGCCTGGCGCGAGC
Source organism: Fulvimonas soli (assembly GCF_003148905.1). Lineage (GTDB taxonomy): Bacteria > Pseudomonadota > Gammaproteobacteria > Xanthomonadales > Rhodanobacteraceae > Fulvimonas > Fulvimonas soli. The sequence continues at coordinate 199,638 of NZ_QGHC01000005.1, forward strand.
ACCGGCTGGAGTTCGTCAACGAGCCGCTGGCCGCGGTGATCGCCAACGTCAACCGCTACAGCCGCCGTCCGGTGCAGCTGGCCGACCCGCGCCTGGGCGAGCTGATGTTCACCGGGACGGTGAACACCACTACCATCGACAGCTGGATCGGCGCGCTGCCGCACGTGTTCCCCGTGCAGGTGAGCAGCTTCGCCGACCACGTGGTGCTTTCGAGCGCCGAACACTGACGACCGCGCGGGCGGTCCGCGATTCGGGGCAGGGCGGTATGGCGGGTGGCTACGGGCGCCGCGGCGGGCGCGCGGCGATGAAGCAGGGCCGGTGCGGGCCGCGCGCGGCGCGATGACGGCGCGCGGCGTGCTCGCCGGCGCGGGCCTGGCGCTCGCGCTGGCGCTCGCCGGCCCGCGCGCGGCCGGGGCCCGCGCCGGCGCGCCGCCCCTGCTGGAGGCGCAGGCCCGCCTGGACATCCCCGCCCAGCCGCTCGCCACCGCGCTGATGGCGCTGGGCCGGCAGGCCGACGTGCAGATCCTCACCGCCAGCGCCGCGGTGGCGGGGCAGCGCAGCCCCGGCGCGGCCGGCACGCTGACCGTGCGGGCCGCGCTGGCGCGGCTGCTGGACGGCACCGGGCTGGACTACGAGGTGATCGGCGCGCGCACCGTGGTGGTGCGCCAGCGCGCCTTCGCGCCGGCGGCCTCGTTCGAGAGCCGCCTGAGCGGGGCCAAGCCCAGCGTGCCGATCGTCAGCGCGCTGGACACCATCCGCGTCTCCGGCGTGGCGCTGGGCGATGCCGGCTTCAAGGCCGACGGCACCCGTGCCGCCACGCGCACCGACACCGACCTGGCCGACCTGCCGCAGTCGGTCAGCGTGGTCACCCGCGACCTGATGGACTCGCAGCAGGCCTTCGAGGTGGCCGACGTGGTGCGCCACGTGGCGGGCGTGGACTACGTCGACGGCTTCGGCGGCCCGCCGCTGTTCCGCATCCGCGGCTTCAACGCCGGCAACGGCATGACCGACGGCATGCCCAACGGCGTGGCGCGCGTGGAGGACCTGCCGCCGCTGATCGGCATCGAGCGCGTGGAGGTGCTCAAGGGGCCCGAGGCGATCCTCGGCGAGGCGTCGGTCGACAACAACTTCGGCGGCTCGGTGAACATCGTGATGAAGCGCCCGCAGGCCGAGCCGGTGCGGCAGCTGGCGTTCTCCGCCGGGCGCTACGACGGCACGCGGCTGGGCTTCGACTTCGCCGGGCCGCTGGACGCGCAGCGGCGCCTCAGCTACCGCCTGGTCGCCGCCGGCAACTACGCCGACCGCACGGCGCAGGGCTACCGCGGGCAGCGCAGCGGCTACCTGGCGCCGTCGCTCGCCTGGCAGGGCGAGGCCGCGCGCCTGCTGCTGGGCGCGGAGTACGTCAACAACCGCGTGCCGGTGCCCGACCACACCGTGCTGCTCGGCGACTCGCTGGCGCTGTCCTCGCCGTTCGGCGTGCTGCCCGGCAACGCGGGCGACCACGCGCTGTTCCGCACCGCGCGCGGCTACTACCTGGCCGAGTGGGCGCCGGCCGGCGACTGGAGCCTGCGCAGCCGCGGCCAGTACGTGCGCCAGCGCGAGAGCGGCCAGGCCTGGGCGTTCGCCAACGCCCAGCGCTCCGGCGACGCCGACGCGCTGGCGCGGACCTACCGCTATTCGGATGCGTTCTACACGCTGCAGAACGAGCTGGCCGGCCGCATCGAGCAGGGCCCGCTGACGCACAACCTGCTGCTGGGCTTCGACTACGCGCGCACCCACGCGGGCAGCGGCGCCGGCCCCGACGCCGTCACGGTGAGCGAGCCGCACGCCTTCAACCTGCTGGCCGGCGGCGCGCTGCCCTCGGCGCGCTCGCCGGAGCTGTCGGTGGACCTGGTGCGCCCGCTGGGCGGCGCCTGGTCCACCGACCGCGGCCTGTTCCTGCAGGACCAGCTCGCGGTGGGCGAGTCGTGGGACGTGCTGGCGGCGCTGCGGCGCACCACCTACACGCTGGCCAGCCGCGGCGCGGACGCCGCGCCGACGCAGCGGCGCTCGATCTGGATTCCGCGGCTGGGCGTGGTCTACAAGGCGACGCCGGCGCTGGCGCTGTACGCCTCCAGCACCACCGGCTTCCAGGCCGACTCGCTGCTGGGCGAGGACGGCCGGCCGCTGCCGCCGTCGGTGTCGCGGCAGGTCGAGGCCGGCGCCCGGCTCGACCTGTTCGAGCGGCGCGCGCGGCTGACCGCGGCCTGGTACCGCATCCGGCTCGACCACAGCGTGGACCTGGTCTCGCCCGACCCGCCGTACTTCGCCGTGCCCGGCCCGGGCCAGCTCAACCGCGGCATGGAGCTGGAGTTCGAGGGCCAGCCGCTGCCCGGCCTGGACCTCTCGGCCAGCTACACCGGCGCGAGCATCCGCAACCGCGACGGCAGCCGGCCGACCGCCGCGCCGCGCCGCCAGTTCAACCTCTGGGCCAGCTACCGCTTCCAGCGCCCGGCGCTGCAGGCGTGGGGCGTGGCCGGCGGCGTGTTCGCGCGCAGCCGCAGCCTGGGCCGCACCGAGGACGGCGCGTACTTCGACATGCCGGGCCAGGCCAGCGTGGAGGCCAACGTCGGCTACTACGCCGACCGCTGGCGGCTGACCCTGGGCGCGAAGAACCTGTTCGCGCGCCGGCTCTACGCGGTGGACGCCGAGCAGTCCTTCGTGCCGCTGCGCGAGGGGCGGGTGGTGCTGCTCAGCGGGACCTGGGATTTCTGAGCGCGTCCGGGAGCCTGTTCAAATCGGGATCGCTGGCGGCCTTGCCTCACGGGCTGATCGCGGCCGGAGGCCGCTTCCACAGGGGCATCGCCAGCCTTGTGGGAGCGGCCTCCGGCCGCGATGCCTCGACCATCGCCTCAATCCCGCCATGCCGCGCCGTCGCGGACCGGCATCCACCCTTTCGATCCTCCCTGGCCTGTGCGCAGACGGCTCCCGGCGGGGCACGGGGAACACGCGAACAGGCTCTTACAGCCCGGCGGCCAGCAGGTTCCCGCCCGCCGCCGGCGCGGCGCGCTGCGGGGCGTCCGCCGGCGGGGCCTGGCCGCCGGGCCGGTGGCGCGGCGGATCGCGGAAGGCGTCGAGGAAGGCGGCGCAGGCCTCGCGGCGGAAGGCCTCGCGGCGCTGCCGCATGGCATGGCGGCTGCGCCGGCCGTCGGCGCAGGGCCGGCGCGGCGGGGCCGGCGGCAGCTCGTAGCAGCCCGCCGCGCCCGGCATGCCGCCCAGTTCCTTCCAGAAGGCGTCGCTGGCGTCCGGGTGCGCCGCGACGCGCGCATGGTCGGCCACGGCGCGCAGGCGGGCGATGCCGTGGTGCGCGGCCAGCTCGCGCAGCAGCGACAGCAGCAGCTCCTTCGGCCGCAGCCCGCTGCCCCGGATGAACGCGCGGGTCGCCGCGCCGTCCGTGTGGGGGCCGGCGCCCTGCAGCGCGCCGACCAGCAGGCCCTCGTCGCCGGCGAAGGTCAGCACGCAGGAGGCCAGCGTCTCGCGGTCCCCGGTGAGCAGCAGCAGGGCGAGCTCGCCGGCCTCGCCGCGCAGCGGCTTGCGCAGGTGCAGCCCGACCGGCGCGCAGCCTTCCGGGTACAGCGTGGCGAGGCGCACGTCGCGGCCGCGCAGCACGCGGTCGCGCAGCCGCGCCGGGAAACGGCGCAGCACGAAGTCGTAGTGCGCGGCGACGATGCGCCGCCGCGCCGCGGCGCCGAAATGGCGCGAGACGTAGGGCCGGTGCCAGCGCTCGTAGAGCCGCGGGTCGGCGTGCGCCGCCTGGCGCAGCGGCCCGCTGCCGTCCAGGACGCGCAGCCACCGCGTCTGCCGCGGGAACAGCCACAGCCAGCGCGCCATGTGCCAGGCCAGCCGCCAGCTGCTCTCGCCGGCCACCGGCCGCAGCGCCCAGCGCCGGCGGACCGCGTCCAGCCACAGCGCGCCCGTGGTTCCCGCCCGTCCGTCCATCGATCCGCCCCGTCGTGCCGAATTGCTTCCATGACGTGCGGGCGGGCGGATTTTGAAATGGCCGTCCGGGGCTGCGCCACGGCCCCGCACGGCGGGCTCACCAGCGATAGGCCACCTTGCCGTAGACGTAGGCGCCGTTGTAGCCGAACGGCGAGAACACCGAGTAGGGCAGGGTGCCGTTGTTGCTGTTGGCGGCGACGTTCTTGTCCGGGTAGGTGTCCAGCGCGTCGTCGGCGCCCAGGGTGAAGCTCCAGCGGTCCACGTTGTAGTTCACCGCCAGGTCGAGCAGCCACTTCGGGCTGAAGGTCTGGTCCAGCGCGTAGTTGGTGGCGTTGTAGGCGGTGTAGCGGCCGTAGCGGGTCAGCGTGCCGGTGACGCCCCAGCGGCCCGCGTCGTACTGCTCGCTGAGGATCAGCTTGCTGCGCGGCGTGGTGTCGGCCATCAGGCCCTTGATGTCGCGGCGGTCCAGGCGCTTGAAGCTGACGCCCAGCGCGTCGAGCACCGCCGGGTTGGGCTTCACCCGGGTGACCTCGTTCTTGTTGTAGTTGGCGCTCAGCGTGGTCTGCAGGGTGCCGGCGTCGCCGAGGTCGGCCAGGTACGTCGCCACGAAGTCGACGCCGCGCGTGCGCGTGTCGGCGGCGTTGGTGAAGTAGGACACGCCGCTGTAGTTGAGGTTGGACACGCCGTTGGCGGCCAGGTAGGCCTGCACCGTGGGGCCGGTGGTGGCGATGCTGCTGGACAGCACGATGCGGTTGTCGATCCGGATCTGGTAGGCGTCGACGCTGAGGGTCAGCGCGGCGGTCGGGCTCCACACCGCGCCCAGGGTGTAGTTGTGCGACTTCTCCGGCTTCAGCGGCTCGGCGCCGAGCAGGCGGGCCACCTGGTTGTCCACCGGCACCAGGCCGGCGTTGTAGATGCCCGCCGGCAGGCCCAGCGAGTTGCCCTCGCCGTAGTACAGCGAGGACACCGTGGAGTAGTGCTGCTGGGCCAGCGACGGCGCGCGGAAGCCGGTGGAGGCGCTGGCGCGCAGCGCGAAGCCGTCGGTGAAGTCGAAGCGGCCGGCCAGCGAGCCGGAGGTGGTGTTGCCGAAGTCGGTGTAGTCCTCGTGGCGCACCGCGGCGGACACGCCGAGGCGGTCGGTGAGGTTGGTCTCCACGTCCAGGTACTCGGCCACGTCGTGGCGCGACCAGGAGCCGGCGCTGACCGGCTGCCAGCCGGCGAAGCCCTGCGCGCCGCCGGACACGCCCGAGGTGCCCACGTACCACGAGGCCGGCTCGCCGGCGTGGATGCCGTAGGTCTGGCGCAGGTACTCGGCGCCGAAGGCCACGGTGACCGGGTTGGGCAGCCAGCCGGGCGAGAACTCCCTGGCCAGGTCGACGTCGAGGGACTGCTGCGCGGCGTCCAGCACGCCGTCGTCGAAGTTGCGCGGGCTGTCGCCGAAGTCGTTGAGCCAGGCCAGGTTGATGCTGTGGCGGGTCTCGTAGGAGACGCGGTTGCCGCCGTAGTTGCCGCTCACGTCCCAGCGCCAGCCGCCGGCGGTGCCGCGCAGGCCGAGCACCAGCGAGCGGTCGGTGGAGTCGGCGTTCTCCAGCGGCAGGTAGCCGTCCGGGTAGATGCCGGCGATCAGCGGGCTGCTGTTGCCGTAGCGGAAGAACGCCGGCGAGGTGCTGTCGCGGTGGCCGAAGTGGCCGAAGGCATAGAGCTGCACGGCCGGGCCGAAGTCGTACTGCGCGTTGAGCAGCAGGTTGTTGTCGTGCACCGCCGGATCGCCCTCGCGGAAGTTCACGCCCAGGCCGCTGTAGGCCGGCCGGGTGTCGGCACCGGCGTGGTTGGTGTAGTCCTGGTTGCCGCTCTGCACGGTGAAGCGCAGCCAGCCCCTGTCGCCGGCCAGCGGCAGGCCGAAGTTGGCCGAGCCCTGCCACTGGCGGCCGTCGCCGTGGGTGTACTGGCCGCCGGTGAGCTCCACGTCGCCGCCCTCGGCGCCCTTCTTGAGGATGATGTTGATCACGCCGGCGATGGCGTCCGAGCCGTACTGCGCCGAGGCGCCGTCGCGCAGCACCTCGATGTGGTCGATCGCCGAGACCGGGATGGTGTTGAGGTCCACCGCCTGCGAGCCGCGGCCCAGCACGCCGTTGGTGAGGATGATCGCGCCGGGGTGCCAGCGCTTGCCGTTCACCAGCACCAGCACCTGGTCCGGCGACAGGCCGCGCAGCTGCGCGGGGCGCTGCGTGTCGGCGGTGTCGGCGGCGGACGGGCGCGGGAAGGTCAGCGACGGGATGATGCGCGACAGCGCGGTGGGCAGGTCGTTGGTGCCGGTCTGCTGCAGCACCTTGGCCGAGACCACGTCGATCGGGGTGAGCGAGCTGCTCTCGGTGCGGTTGTCGGCGCGCGTGCCGGTGACGATCACGGTGCCCAGGTTCTTCGCCTTCTCGGGCGTGGCGGCCTGCTCGTCCTGCGCGTGGGCGAAGGCGGGCGACAGGGCCAGCAGCGCGGCGGGGAGGAGCGCGCGGCGGATCGGGGGGCGGGCGGGGCTCATCGGGGGACTCCTTGGAATTATGTTGCGGTGCAATGACGGCAGGCTAGGGGCTGCCGGCTGGCCGGTCAATAGACGTCTGGACGTCCATCTCGCACATATGCAAATAACCAAAGATCACTGGACGGCGCGGGCGTGCCGCGCCCGTCCGCCCGCAGGCTACCCCCGGGCGGCGGCGGGTGCCAGTGCGGCCGGCGCGTTGAAATCCGGCCGGGCGACTCGATAATGGGCGCCAGCCAGGATCCAGGGGCGCGAGCCCGGAGTTTTGCCACGATGCCCATCTACGAATTCGAGTGCGGCCAGTGCGGCCACCGTTTCGACCGTCTGCAGAAGCTGTCCGACGCCGATCCGGCGAACTGCCCGTCCTGCGAGGCGCCGCGCGTGCGGCGGCGGGTGAGCGCGCCGTCGTTCCGGCTGGCCGGCAGCGGCTGGTACGAGACCGACTTCAAGAAGGACGGCGACAAGAAGCGCAACCTGGCCGAGAGCGCGGACGCCGCCAAGCCGGCCGCGGAGAACGCGCCGCCCCCGAAGGCCGAGCCGGCCGCCCCGGCGGCCAAGGCGGCGGAGGCCTGAGTCCGTCCATCGCGGCCGGAGGCCGCTCCCGCGAAGGCTACGCGAGCCCCTGCGGGAGCGGACTCCGGCCGCGATGGCCCGCCGCGGAAAACCGAGCCGCGAGCCTGAACCGACGCCGCAGGAAGCTGCCCGCGGCGTATTCCCTTGCGCCGCGTCTGCATGCAAGCTGCCGCCGTCCGCGCCCCGGGCGCGTTTGGAAAAGGAGAGCTGCGATGCGTGCGATGTCCGTGTGGGGTGGCCTGGTGCTGGCGCTGGCCGCCGGCGCACTGGCGCTGGGAGCCGCCGGACCGGCCCGCGCGCAGGCGCGCGGCGAGGTGAGCTGCGGCAGCGTCAACGGCCGCTACGCGCGCTGCGACGTGGGCTGGCGCGACGCGCAGATGGTGCGCCAGGATTCGGACACGCGCTGCGTGCGCGGCCAGAACTGGGGCGTGGAGCGCGGCGCGATCTGGGTCGACCGCGGCTGCCGCGGCCGCTTCGTCGAGGCGGGCGGCTGGGGCGGCGGCTGGCACGGCGGCCGCCCGTCGCACGAGGAGAGCGTGCAGTGCGGCAGCGTCGACAACCGCTACCGGCTGTGCCCGCTGCGGATCGACCGCAACACCCGGGTGCGCCTGGTCAACAACGACTCGGACACGCGCTGCCGCGAGGGCTACAACTGGGGCGTCAACCGCGACGGCATCTGGGTGGACCGCGGCTGCCGCGGCCGCTTCGTGGTCAGCCGGGGCCGGTGAGCCCGGCCGGCGGGGCGGCGCGGAGCCGGCCCCGCCGGTGCTAACATTCCGGACTTTTCTACGCTTTCAGCCGCGCCCGCGGCCCGGAGTCCCTTTCGCATGCGCACGCACTACTGCGGCCTCATCGACGAGTCGCTGGCCGGCCAGACCGTCACCCTGTGCGGCTGGGTCAACACCCTCCGCCTGCAGAGCCACGTCGCCTTCATCGACCTGCGCGACCACGAGGGCATCGCCCAGGTGGTGGTCGAGCGCGACAACGCCGCCGCCTTCGCGGTGGCCGGCGAGGTCGGCTACGAGTACTGCCTGAGGGTCACCGGCACCGTCCGCAGGCGCCTGGCGGCCAACGACAAGCTGCGCACCGGCACGGTGGAGCTGCTGGCCGACACGGTGCAGGTGCTCAACGCCGCGCGCGACCTGCCGTTCGCGCTGCACGAGAACCCCAACGAGGACCTGCGGATGACCTACCGCTACCTCGACCTGCGCCGCCCGGAGATGCAGCGGATGATCCGCACGCGCATCAGGCTGGTGCAGGCGCTGCGCCGCTACCTCGACGCGCGCGGCTTCCAGGACGTGGAGACGCCGATCCTCACCAAGGCCACGCCGGAGGGCGCGCGCGACTACCTGGTGCCCAGCCGCGTGCATCCGGGCCAGTTCTACGCGCTGCCGCAGTCGCCGCAGCTGTTCAAGCAGATCCTGATGATGGCGGGCTTCGACCGCTACTACCAGATCGCCCGCTGCTTCCGCGACGAGGACCTGCGCGCCGACCGCCAGCCGGAGTTCACCCAGCTCGACCTGGAGTTCGCCTTCGTCGAGGAGAAGGACGTGCAGGACTTCGTGGAGGGCCTGATCCGCCACGTGTTCAAGGAAGTGGTCGACGTCGAGCTGGAGGATCCCTTCCCGCGCATGACCTGGGAGGAGGCGATGCGCCGTTTCGGCTCGGACAAGCCGGACCTGCGCATCGCGCTGGAGCTGGCGGACGTGGCCGAGGCGGTGAAGGGCGTGGAGTTCAAGGTGTTCGCCGAGCCCGCCAGCGACCCGGCCGGCCGCGTCGCCGCGCTGCGCGTGCCCGACGGCGCCGGCATGAGCCGCAAGGAGATCGACGGCCTGGCCGAGTACGTCGCCAAGTACGGCGCCAGGGGTCTGGCCTGGATCAAGGTGGACGACCTCGCCAAGGGCCGCGAGGGCGTCAGCTCGCCGGTGGCGAAGTTCCTCGACGACGCGGCGCTGTCGGCGCTGCTCGGGGCCGCCGGCGCGCGGTCCGGCGACATCGTGTTCGTCGGCGCCGGCAAGTGGAAGACGGTCACCGACTTCATGGGCGCGCTGCGCCTGAAGGTCGGCAAGGACCGCGGGCTGGTGCAGAACGCCTGGAAGCCGCTGTGGGTCACCGACTTCCCGATGTTCGAATACGACGAGGAGGAAAGGCGCTACGTCGCCCTGCACCACCCGTTCACCGCGCCCAAGGTGGACGACATCGACGACCTGAAGGCCAACGCCGCCATCGCGGTGAGCCGCGGCTACGACATGGTGCTCAACGGCAACGAGATCGGCGGCGGCTCGATCCGCATCCACCGGCCGGAGATGCAGAGCGCGGTGTTCGAGCTGCTCGGCATCGGGCCGGAGGAGGCCGAGGCGAAGTTCGGCTTCCTGCTCAAGGCGCTGAAGTTCGGCGCGCCGCCGCACGGCGGCCTGGCCTTCGGCATCGACCGCATCGCGGCGCTGATGGCCGGCACCGAGTCGATCCGCGACGTGATCGCCTTCCCCAAGACCACCAGCGCGCAGGACCTGATGACCGACGCGCCCTCGCCGGTGGGCGAGGCGCAGCTGAAGGAGCTGCACGTGGCGGTGGCGGCCGCGGAAGACTGATTTTTGCCTCCTCTCCCCATTTGGGGAGAGGAGCGAGGTGAGGAGGCGCTCCTGCGCCGGGGCCGGTTCGAAGCCGGTTCCGATGCAGGGTGTCGCCAGGTTGGCCCCTCACCCCAGCCCTCTCCCCGGAGGGGAGAGGGAGTAACGGCGAAGCGCGCGAACCGATGACCGAACATGTGATCCTGCTGCACGGCCTGTGGATGCGCGGCTTCGCGCTGGGCCTGCTGCACCGGCGGCTGATGGCCGAGGGCTACCGCGTGCACCGCTTCGACTACATGAGCGTGGCGGCGACGCAGGAGCACATCCTCAAGCGCCTGGCCGCGCGCATCGCCGACTGCGCGCCCGGGCCGGTGCACCTGGTCGGGCACAGCCTGGGCGGCCTGCTCGCGCTGCGCGCCTGCCTCGGCGCCGCGGAGCTGCCGCCGGGGCGCATCGTCTGCCTGGGCTCGCCGCTCAAGGGCAGCACCGCGGCGCGCGCCTTCGCCCGGCTGGGGCGCGGCGGCGAGATGCTGCTCGGCCACAACCGCGCGCTGCTGGAGCAGGGCTTCGAGCGCTGGGCCGGCCCGCGCGAGGTCGGCGTGATCGCCGGCCGCATGCCGCTGGGCCTGGGCGCCGTGGTGGGGCAGATCGAGGGCGAGCACGACGGCACCGTGGCGGTCGCCGAGACCCTGCTGCCGGGCCTGGCCGACCACTGCGTGGTCGAAACCAGCCACACCGGCCTGCTGGTCTCCGCCGAGGTGGCGGCGCTGGTGGTGCGCTTCCTGCGCACCGGACGCTTCGCGCCGGCGGCCTGACCCTGCGGCAGGCCGCCGCAGGGCGCCCGCGGCGCGGCGGGCCACTTGCGGTAGACTTCGCCGCTTGTCTTTCACCGCCAGCTGCACCGGGAACCGCCATGGGTAGAGGTCCGTCCATCGAAGGCCGCAAGAACGCCGAAGACGCCAAGCGCGCCAAGGTGTTCACCAAGCTGATCCGCGAGATCACCGTCGCCACCCGCGCCGGCGTGCCCGACCCGGCCCTGAACCCGCGCCTGCGCGCGGCGGTGGACAAGGCGCTGGCGGCCAACATGAGCAAGGACACCATCGAGCGCGCGATCAAGCGCGGCTCCGGCGCCGACGGCGGCGCCAAGATGGAGGAGCTGCGCTACGAGGGCTACGGCCCGGGCGGCGTGGCGCTGATCATCGAGTGCTTCACCGACAACCCGACCCGCACCGTGGCCGACGTGCGCCACGCGCTGACCAAGCACGGCGGCAACCTCGGCACCTCCGGCTCGGTGGCCTTCCAGTTCACCCGCTGCGGCGAGCTGGTGTTCGCCACCGGCGGCGACGAGGCGGCCGAGGAGAAGGTGCTGGAGGCGGCACTGGAGGCCGGCGCCGACGACGTGGTCAACGAGGGCGGCGAGAGCACCGTGCTGTGCGCGCCGGAGAATTTCGAGGCGGTGCAGCAGGCGCTGATCGACGCCGGCCTCGACGCGCTGCACGCCGGCGTGGTGATGCGCCCGAACAACCGCGTCGCGGTGCCCGCCGAGGCGCTGGAGGACCTCACCGACCTGCTCGAGCGCCTCGACGCGCTGGACGACGTCAGCGAGGTCTACCACAACGCCCTGCTGCCGTGAAAGCCTGGGCTTGCCGGGACTCGGGACCCGGGACTCGGGACTCGAAAAGGCAGTCTCCCGCCAGCGCCGGAGTCCCCGGCTCCATCGGCCCGCAAAACGATGTACTCGCGGGGAGTCGCTCTGCCGAGTCCCGAGTCCCGGGTCCCGAGTCCCGGAAAGTCCGCATCCTCGGCATCGATCCGGGCAGCCAGCGCACCGGCGTGGGCATCGTCGACGTCGATGCCGCCGGGCGGCTGGCGCACGTGTTCCACGGCGCGCTGGCGGTGGCCGGGGAGGCCAGCTTCCCGCTGCGCCTGAAACGCATTTTTGACGAATTGAGTGACATCATCGCCGCCCATCGGCCGACCGAGTGCGCGGTGGAGCGCGTGTTCATGGCGCGCAACGCGGACTCGGCCCTGAAACTTGGGCAGGCGAGGGGCGCCGCGATCTGTGCGGTGGTCAGCCAGGGGATCGCGGTGCACGAGTACGCGGCAACGGAAGTCAAGCAGGCGGTGGTCGGCAGCGGCCGCGGCGACAAGAACCAGGTCCAGCACATGGTCGGCGTGCTGCTCGGCCTCAAGGGGCCGCTGCAGGCGGACGCCGCCGACGCGCTGGCGATCGCGGTGGCGCACGCGCACACCCGTGCCAGCCTGGCGCGCGTGGGCATCCCGCGCGCGGCCTGGAGGCGGCGATGATCGGCCGGCTGCGCGGCATCCTGGTCTCCAAGCAGCCGCCGTGGCTGCTGGTGGACGTGGGCGGCGTCGGCTACGAGCTGGAGGCGCCGATGTCCACCATCTACGACCTGCCGCCCACCGGCAAGGAAGTGACCCTGCTCACCCACTACGCGGTGAAGGAGGACAGCGCCGCGCTGTACGGCTTCCTGCACGAGGCCGAGCGCGCGCTGTTCCGCAACCTGCAGAAGGTGTCCGGCATCGGCGCGAAGATCGCGCTGGCGGTGCTGTCGGGCGTGTCGGTCGACCACTTCGCGCGGCTGGTGCAGGCCGGCGACGTGGCGGCGCTGACCAAGATCCCCGGCATCGGCAAGAAGACCGCCGAGCGCATCGTGGTGGAGCTGCGCGACCGCGTGGAGGGCCCGGGCGGCGCCAGCCTGCCGGGCGCGCCGGCCGCCGCGGGCGCGCCGCTCGACCCGGCCGGCGAGGCCACCGTGGCCCTGCAGCAGCTCGGCTACAAGCCGGCCGAGGTGGCGCGGCTGGTGCAGAAGGTCGCCGCCGACGGCGACAGCGCCGAGGCCATCATCCGCAAGGCGCTGCGCGCCGCACTCGGGAGCTGAGCGGTGGGACACGCACACCTGCAGGGCGGTGGCGCCGCCGACTCGCGCCGCCGCGTGGCGAAGCTGGCGCTGGGCGCCATCGGCGTGGTGTTCGGCGACATCGGCACCAGCCCGCTGTACACCATGAAGGAGACCCTCGGCACGCATGGCATGTCGCCCACGCCGCCGGCGGTGCTGGGCGTGCTGTCGCTGATCCTGTGGTCGCTGATCATCGTGGTGTCGCTCAAGTACGTCACCTTCGTGATGCGCGCGGACAACAAGGGCGAGGGCGGCATCATGGCGCTGATGGCGCTGACGCAGCGCTCGATGGGCGGGCTGGCGCGCGCGCGCTGGGTGCTCGGCCTGTTCGGCATCTTCGGCGCCGCGCTGTTCTACGGCGACGGCGTGATCACCCCGGCGATCTCGGTGCTCGGCGCGGTGGAGGGCCTGGAAGTGGCGGCGCCGTCGCTGGGCCGCTTCGTGGTGCTGATCGCGCTGGTGATCCTGGCCGGCATGTTCGCCCTGCAGCGGCACGGCACGCACGCGGTGGGCAAGGCGTTCGCGCCGGTGATGACGCTGTGGTTCCTGGTGCTGGCGGTGCTCGGCGCGCGCCAGATCGTGCAGCACCCGCAGGTGCTGTACGCGGCCAATCCGGCCTACGCGGTGCGCTTCTTCGTCAGCCACGGGCACACCTCGTTCATCGCGCTGGGTGGCGTGGTGCTGGCGCTGACCGGCGCGGAGGCGCTGTACGCCGACATGGGTCACTTCGGCAAGAAGCCGATCCGCGTGGCGTGGTTCTGCTTCGTGCTGCCGGCGCTGCTGTTCAACTACTTCGGCCAGGGCGCGCTGCTGCTGCGCAACCCGGCGGCGATCGACAGCCCGTTCTACCTGCTGGTGCCCGAGGCGCTGCTCTACCCGATGGTGGCGCTGGCCACCGCGGCGGCGGTGATCGCCTCGCAGGCGGTGATCTCAGGCGCCTTCTCGATGACCCGCGAGGCGATGTCGCTGGGCTACTCGCCGCGCATGGCGGTGGTGCACACCTCGCGCGAGATGTCCGGGCAGATCTTCGTGCCGTGGGTGAACCGCATGCTGCTGGTGCTGGTGGTCGGCGCGGTGCTCGGCTTCCGCAGCTCGGACAACCTGGGCGCGGCCTACGGCATCGCGGTGACCGGCACGATGACCATGACCACCCTGCTGGCGCTGGTGGTGGCGCGCCGCATGTGGCGCTGGAACTGGCTGGTGGTGGTGCCGGTGGGCATCCTGCTGATGGCGCTGGACCTGTCCTACTTCGGCGCCAACGCGCTGAAGATCGCCCACGGCGGCTGGTTCCCGCTGGTGCTGGGCGTGGTGATCTTCATCGTGATGACAACCTGGCGCCGCGGCCGCGAGCTGGTGATGCGCGAGATCAAGCAGGGCGGGCTGGCGCTGGAGCCGTTCATCGCCAGCATCGCCGAGCACCCGCCGCTGCGCGTGCCGGGCACCGCGGTGTTCCTCACCGCCAACCAGAACGCCGTGCCGCACGCGCTGCTGCACAACCTCAAGCACAACAAGGTGCTGCACGAGCGCAACGTGCTGCTGACGGTGGAGGTGCTGGAGACGCCGCTGGCCGAGGCCGAGGAACGCATCGAGATCACCCGCATGGACGGCGAGTTCTACGGCCTGGCGCTGCGCTTCGGCTTCGCCGAGGACCCGAACGTGCCGCTGGCGATGTCGCAGTGCGCGCGCGAGGGGATCGCCTTCGACATGATGGACACCACCTTCTTCCTCTCGCGCGAGACCATCGTGGCCGACGCGCGCCGCCCCGGCATGGCGCTGTGGCGCGACAAGCTGTTCGCCTTCCTGGCGCGCAACGCGCTGCCGGCCACGGCGTTCTTCCAGATTCCCGGCAATCGGCTGATCGAGCTGGGGGCGCAGGTGGAGATCTGATGGGTAGGAGCGGGAGCGGGGAACGGGGAGCGGGGAACGTGCAGGTGCCGGCGATCCGGTTGTAGTGGATATCGGCAAGGCGTGCCAGGCTCTCCCCGTTCCCCGTTCCCCGTTCCCCGTTCCCCGTTCCCCGTTCCCCGTTCCCCGTTCCCCGTTCCCCGTTCCCCGTTCCCCGTTCCCCGTTCCCCGCCCCGCTCGGCCATAATCCCCCCATGACCGAAGCGCGCATCATCACCCCCGCCGCCCAGCTCGACGACGAGGCGCTGGAGGCCACCATCCGGCCCAAGCGGCTGGCCGAGTACCTGGGCCAGCAGGCGGTGCGCGAGCAGCTGTCGATCTACATCGAGGCGGCCCGCCGGCGCGGCGGCGCGCTCGACCACGTGCTGATCTTCGGCCCGCCGGGGCTGGGCAAGACCACGCTCAGCCACGTCATCGCCAACGAGCTCGGGGTGAACCTCCGCTCCACCTCCGGCCCGGTGCTGGAGCGCGCCGGCGACCTCGCCGCGCTGCTGACCAACCTGGAAGCGAACGACGTGCTGTTCGTGGACGAGATCCACCGCCTGTCGCCGGTGGTGGAGGAAGTGCTCTACCCGGCGATGGAGGACTTCCAGATCGACATCATGATCGGCGAGGGCCCGGCCGCGCGCTCGATCAAGCTGGACCTGCCGCCGTTCACCCTGATCGGCGCCACCACCCGCGCCGGCCTGCTCACCGCGCCCCTGCGCGACCGTTTCGGCATCGTGCAGCGGCTGGAGTTCTACACGCCCGAGGAGCTGGCCGCGATCGTGCGCCGCTCGGCGCGCATCCTGGGCATCGACTGCGAGGCCGAGGGCGCGGCCGAGATCGCGCGCCGCTCGCGCGGCACCCCGCGCATCGCCAACCGCCTGCTGCGCCGGGTGCGCGACTACGCCGAGGTGCGCGCCGGCGGGCGCATCGACCGCGCCGCCGCGCGGGCGGCGATGGACATGCTCAAGGTGGACGCCGAGGGCTTCGACGACCTCGACCGCCGCATGCTGGCCACCATCATCGAGAGCTTCGACGGCGGCCCGGTGGGCGTGGAGTCGCTGGCCGCCGCGCTCAGCGAGGACCGCGGCACGCTGGAGGACGTGGTCGAGCCCTACCTGATCCAGCAGGGCTTCCTGGTGCGCACCGCGCGCGGCCGCATGGCCGCGCCCAAGGCCTGGCGCCACCTGGGCCTGGCGCCGCCGCCCCGGCAGGGAGTGCCTGCGGATCTGTTCGGCCCCGAGGCCGGGGAGTGAGTGAAGAGGAGAGGGAAGTGAGAGAAAATCCACCCCGCCAGCCTCTCACTCCTCTTCACTCACTTCTCCCCACTCGCGCCCGCCCCCGCCCCCGCCCATGTCCCCCGCCGCTCCCGACCAAGCTCCCTTCGCCTGGCCCGTCCGCGTCTACTGGGAGGACACCGACGCCGGCGGCGTGGTCTACCACGCCAGCTACCTGCGCTTCCTGGAGCGCGCCCGCACCGAGTGGCTGCGCGCCGGCGGGGTCGACCAGTCCGCGCTGCGCGAGCGCACCGGGCTGGCCTTCATGGTGCGCTCGATGGAGATCGACTTCCTCAAGGCCGCCCTGCTGGACGATGAACTGATCGTGACGGTGGAAGTCCAAGAACGGCGCGCTGCCAGTATCCTCTTCGGCCAATCGATCCGCCGGGCCGACGGCACGGAGCTGATCCGCGCGCGGGTGCGCGTGGCCTGCGTGGACCTCCACCGCATGGCGCCGGCGCGGATCCCCGACGAGGCCCTGCCCGGCCGCGACCCCTGACAGACGACAATTTCGGCGGAGTACCCCCAAGCCATGAGCGGTGGACTGAACATTTTCAAGCTGGTCGCGGAAGCGAGCCTGCCGGTGCAGCTGGTGATGCTCCTGCTGCTGGTGTTCTCCTTCCTGTCCTGGGTCATCATCATCCGCAAGTACTCGCAGATGAAGGCGGCGATGGAGAACGCCGAGGCGTTCGAGGAGCGCTTCTGGTCCGGCGGCGACCTGGCCGGCCTGTTCCGCGAGGTGAGCGGGCGCGGCGCCGACAACGGCGGCATGGAGACCATCTTCGAGTCCGGCTTCCGCGAGTTCGCCCGCCAGCGCCAGCGCAAGGTGCACGACCTGCGCGTCGTGATGGAGGGCACCGAGCGCGCCATGCGCGTGGCCGGCACGCGCGAGATCGGCCTGCTGGAGCGCAACCTGGAGTTCCTCGCCAACGTCGGCTCGATCAGCCCCTACGTCGGCCTGTTCGGCACCGTGTGGGGCATCATGGGCGCGTTCCAGGGCCTGGGCGAGATGAAGGACGTCACCATCGCGGTGGTCGCCCCGCACATCTCCGAGGCGCTGATCGCCACCGCCATGGGCCTGTTCGCCGCGATCCCGGCGGTGTGGGCCTACAACCGCTTCGCCAACAAGGTCGAGCGCGTCGCCTCCCGCTACGAGGTGTTCCAGGAGGAGTTCTCCTCCGTGCTGCAGCGGCAGATCCAGACCGACGACGCGCGCTGACCGGAGGGGACCGCCATGCGTACCTCCGCGCGCCACAAGCGCCTCAAGCTCAAGTCCGAGATCAACGTCGTCCCGTACATCGACGTGATGCTGGTGCTGCTGATCATCTTCATGGTCACCGCGCCGATGCTCAACGCCAACGTGGACGTCAACCTGCCGCAGGCGCAGGCCAAGTCGATGCAGGACAAGAAGAACCCGGTGATCGTCTCGGTCGCCGCCGACGGCAGCCTGTACCTGACCATGGAGGGCTCGAAGAAGGAGCCGATCGACGCCGAGGCGCTCAAGGCCAAGGTCGGCGCCTTCGTCAAGGCCAACCCGGAGGTCAGCGTGCTGGTGGCCGGCGACCGCGAGGGCAAGTACGACGGCGTCTACCAGGTGCTGGCCGAGCTGCAGCAGGCCGGCGTGGCCAAGGTCGGCCTGATGAGCCAGCCGCAGGGGACGAGCCCGTCCGATGCGCGAAAGTAAGGGCACGCCCTGGGCGGTCTTCCTCTCGGCCGTCCTGCACCTTGGCATCGTCGGCTTCCTGGCGCTGGCGATCGTGCCGTGCTCGTTCTACGAGAGCATCTTCGCGGCGCTGCACCTGCCGGCGGCGTGGAACCCGATCGCCTGCGCCAAGCCGCTGGAGCTGCCCGGCCAGATCATCGAGGCCACCCTGGTCGGCCCCACCGGCGCGCCGCCGCCCAAGGCGGTGAAGGCCAGGCCGCAGCCGGACACCGTGCCGCCGCCCCCCGCGGTGCCGCCGCCGACCCCGCCCACCGAGGCCCCCAAGATCAAGACCCTGCCGCCGCCGCCGGAGCACCCGGACGTGCAGGACCAGGAGAAGGTGGTCGCCGACGCCCTGCAGAAGGCCGAGGACGCCAAGCGCGAGCAGGAGGAGAAGCAGCGCCAGCGCCAGGCCGAGCTGGACGCCCAGGCGGCCAAGCAGAAGGAAGAGGAAAAGAAGAAGATCGACGAGCTGTTCGCCCAGATGGACAAGGCGGCGGCGCAGACCAAGAAGCTGGACAGCAGGGCCAAGCAGGCCCTGCAGCAGATGAAGGACCTGGAAAACGCCAAGGACGACGGCCTGCCCGACCTGCCGCCGGCCGCGCAGCGGCAGAGCGGCACCAACGGCCCGGACAGCGGCCTGCTCGGCCAGTACATCGCGGCGATTCAGAACGCGGTCACGCAGAACTGGCTGCGGCCCGATAACATGCCGGACGTTTCGTGCGTGGTGCACATCGTGCAGCTGCCGGGCGGCGACGTGATGAGCGCCAAGGTCGATGCGAACTGCCCCTACGACGAGGCGGGCAAGCGCTCGGTCGAGAATGCCGTCCTGCGCGCCCAGCCCTTGCCGTACAAGGGCTTCGAGAGCGTGTTCCGCCGCGACATCGACTTCACCTTCACACCGCGATGATCAAGCCCATGCGCCGAAACCGACCGCTTTTCGCCCTGCTGCTGCTCTGTCTTGCCGCCTTCGTCGCCGGGCCCGCCGCCGGCCAGGCGCTCAACGTGCAGATCACCGGCGGCCTGAAGACCGCCACCCCGATCGCCGTGGTGCCGTTCGCCCAGACCGGCGCGCCGCTGCCCACCGACGTCGCCGAGGTGATGCGCAACGACTTCAACCGCTCCGGCAAGTTCCGCTCGCTGGCCAAGAGCGAGATCGTCGAGACGCCCTCGCGCGGCGCGGAGATCAAGTTCGCCACCTGGCGCCTGCTCAAGCAGGACTACATCGTGGTCGGCCGCGTCAACGACGCCGGCAACGGCATGGTGCAGGTCCAGTACGAGCTGTGGGACGTCAACAAGCAGCAGAGCCTGCTCAACCAGGCGATGCCGCCGGCGCCGGTGGGCGACCTGCGCGGCGTGGCGCACCAGATCGCCGACGCCATCTACGAGAAGATCACCGGCGTGCGCGGCGCGTTCTGGACCCGCATCGCCTACATCACCGCGGTGGGCCTGGGCAACAACACCACCTACTCGCTGATCGTGGCCGACTCCGACGGCTACAACCCGCAGGTGGTCGCCAAGTCGCGCGAGTCGCTGCTGTCGCCGGCCTGGTCGCCGGACGGCCGCAAGATCGCCTACGTCTCCTTCGAGAGCGGCAACTCGCAGATCTACGTGCAGGACATCACCACCGGCTCGCGCCAGCTGGTCGCCTCGCACCCGCGCGGGATCAACGGCGCCCCGGCCTGGTCGCCGGACGGCCGCAAGCTGGCGCTGGCCCTGTCCTACGTGGGCAACCCGGAGATCTTCGTGCTCGACCTGGCCAGCCGCCAGGAGACCCGCCTGACCAACAGCCTGTCGATCGACACCGAGCCGGTCTGGTCGCCGGACGGGCAAGGCATCTACTTCACCTCCGACCGCTCCGGCCGGCCGCAGATCTACCAGATGCCGGCCGGCGGCGGCGCGCCGACCCGGGTCAGCTTCCAGGGCCAGAACAACGCCAACGCCAGCGTCAGCTACGACGGCAAGCAGATTGCCATGGTGCAGGGCAACGGGAACGTGTATCGTATTGCGGTCATGGATCTCAGTCTGGGCGGGCAGGTGCGCTACCTCTCCCCCGGCCCGATTGACGAATCCCCGAGCTTCGCGCCGAACGCCAGCATGCTGCTGTACGCCGCCACGGAAGGGCGCCGCGGGGTGCTCTATGCCGTCTCGGCCGACGGCATGGTGCGCCAGCGCCTCGTCCTGTCCGACGGCGACGTGCGCGAGCCTGCCTGGGGTCCGTATCGGCAACGCTGATTTCCTCCGCGCCGCGCCGCGCAAGCGGGGCGGCGCGGAAAACTCAAGGACGGGACCGGCGGGAGCGCCCGGCGTTCCCGTCCGGTTGTCGGTCAGGGCGATGTCGGCCTGCGCCGGTCGTACATGGTGCAGGTCCGCTTGCCGCTGACGGTTTCATCGAAGTTGTAAAAACAACAGCCGGAACCACCGGCGATTACTGTCCCAAACCGCAATCGTCATTGACTGTCGGAACTAACCCGTTTGAAGGAACGTCACCATGAATAAGACCGCACGCGTCGCCCTGGTCGCCCTGCTCTGCGTTGGCGCGGCCGCATGTTCGAAGAAGCAGGAAGTCAAGCCGCAG
The DNA here is from genome assembly GCF_003148905.1 of Fulvimonas soli. Lineage (GTDB taxonomy): Bacteria > Pseudomonadota > Gammaproteobacteria > Xanthomonadales > Rhodanobacteraceae > Fulvimonas > Fulvimonas soli. Next base: position 219,660 of record NZ_QGHC01000005.1, read on the forward strand.
CAGGCCCCGGAGCAGGCTCCGGTGACCCAGCCGGCGCCGGAAACCGGCAAGTACACCCCGGCCGACCTCGATACCGACGCCTGCCTGCGCCAGCGCGTCGTGTACTTCGACTTCGACAAGGACGAGATCAAGCCGGAGTTCCAGCAGATCATGGCGTGCCACGCCAAGTACCTGCAGGATCGCCCGATGGCGCAGATCCGCCTGGAAGGCAACACCGACGAGCGCGGCACCCGCGAGTACAACCTCGGCCTGGGCGAGCGCCGCGGCAACGCCGTGTCCAGCGCCCTGCAGGCCAACGGCGGCTCGGCCAGCCAGCTCAACGTGGTCTCCTACGGCAAGGAGAAGCCGGTGTGCCGCGAGCACAACGAGGACTGCTGGAGCAAGAACCGCCGCGTCGAGATCATCTACACGGCGAAGTGATGAAGCGACGGCTGGCTGACAACTTGAAGGCCAGTGGCGGCATGGCGGGCGCGTTCGCGCTCGCCATGCTGTTTGCGCTTCCGGCGCTCGCGCAGGATACGCGGCTCAGCCTGGCCGAGCGCGTCGCGCGGCTGGAGCAGCAGGCGCAGAGCCAAAGCCAGGGCGGCACCGGCCTGGTCAACCAGGTGCAGGCGCTGCAGTCCCAGCTGCAGCAGATGCAGGGACAGATCGAGGAGCTGCAGCACCAGCTGCAGGAGCTCCAGGACAAGAACAAGGCCCAGTACGTCGATCTGGATTCGCGGATCGGACGTCTGGAGGGCGGCGGCAGCGCCGCCCATCCCGCCGCCGCGGGCTCCGTCGCCCAGCCGGCCGCCGCGGGCAGCGCGCCGCCGGCCGCCGCCGCGCCCGCGCCCGCCGCTACGGCAGCGCCCGCCACGGCGGCCCCGGCCGCCGGCAAGGCGCCCGCGCCGGCCGCCGGCGAGCAGGCCGCCTACGACGCCGCCTTCAAGGCGCTGCGCGGCGGCGACTACGTGGGCGCCTCGCGCGGCTTCCGCGGCTTCATCCAGCAGTACCCCAACAGCTCGCTGGCGCCCAACGCCTGGTACTGGCTGGGCGAGTCGTACTACGTGACGATGAACTACCAGGTGGCCCAGGAGGCCTTCCAGCGGCTGCTGGCGCAGTTCCCGCAGAGCGAGAAGGCGCCCGACGCGCTGCTCAAGCTCGGCTACAGCCAGCTCGAGCTCAAGCAGACCGACGCCGGCAGGGCCAGCCTGCAGTCGGTGCTGAGCAAGTACCCCGGCACCAAGGCGGCCAGCCTGGCGCAGGAACGCCTGCGCCGGCTGCAGCAGTCGGCCAACTGAGGCCGCGGCGATGGGCGGCAGCGACGCCACCGTGGCGCCGGCCACGTCGGCTCCGGCCGTGGCCGGGCGGCTGCGCATCACCGAGATCTTCCACTCGATCCAGGGCGAGGCCGACGCGATCGGCTGGCCCACCGTGTTCGTGCGCCTCACCGGCTGCCCGCTGCGCTGCGTGTGGTGCGACACCGAGTATGCCTTCCACGGCGGCGAGTGGCGCGCGATCGAGGACATCCTCGCCGAGGTGGCCGGCCACGGCGCGCGCCACGTCTGCGTCACCGGCGGCGAGCCGCTGGCGCAGAAGCGCTGCCTGGTCCTGCTCCGGCGCCTGTGCGACGCCGGCTACGAGGTGTCGCTGGAGACCTCCGGCGCGCTCGACGTGGCCGCGGTCGACCCGCGCGTGCGCAAGGTGGTGGACCTCAAGGCCCCCGGTTCCGGCGAGGAGAAGCGCAACCTGTGGTCCAACCTCGACCACCTGCTGCCGCACGACCAGGTGAAGATCGTGATCGCCGGCCGCGGTGACTACGAGTGGGCGCGCCAGGTCGTGGCCGAGCATGGCCTGGACCGCCGCTGCACGGTGCTGTTCTCGCCGGTGCACGGCGCGGTGGAGCCGCGCGCGCTGGCCGAGTGGATCCTCGAGGATCGCCTGCCGGTGCGCTTCCAGCTGCAGCTGCACAAGCTGCTGTGGAACGACGCGCAGGGAAGGTGAAGCGAGGAGTGAGTGGAGAGGAGTGAGAAGTGAGAGAAAAGCCTGCCCGGCGCAGAGAAGCGCGCGGGAGGCGGGAAAGCAACGCAGCACGAACTCTCGCTTCTCACTCATCTTCCCTCGCTCCCAAGTTGCATGCGCTGTGGCCTGTGCCGCCGCAAGCGCTTTCCCGGCCGGTGACCGGCCGTACTTCAGTGGATGAAACCCATGTCCGAAACTTCTCCCCGCAAGGCCGTCGTGCTCGTCTCCGGCGGCATGGACTCGGCCGTCACCATCGCCATCGCGCGCGAGCAGGGCTATGCCGTGCACGCGCTGAGCGTGGCCTACGGCCAGCGCCACGACTCCGAGCTGGACGCCGCCGCGCGGGTGGCGCGCATGCTCGGCGCCGCCGAGCACAAGACGGTGCGGGTGGACCTGCGCAGCATCGGCGGCTCGGCGCTCACCGCCGACATCGACGTGCCGCTGGACGGCGCGGGGCAGGGCATCCCCGTCACCTACGTGCCCGCGCGCAACACCATCATGCTGTCGATCGCGCTGGGCTGGGCCGAGGTGCTCGGCTCCGCCGACATCTGGTGCGGCGTCAACGCGGTGGACTACTCCGGCTATCCCGACTGCCGCCCGGCCTTCGTCGAGGCGTTCGAGCGGCTGGCCAACGTGGCCACCAAGGCCGGCGTGGAAGGCGCGGGCATCCGCATCCACGCGCCGCTGATGCGCATGAGCAAGGCCGACATCGCGCGCGAGGGCGCGCGCCTGGGCGTGGACTTCGCCGCCACGGTGAGCTGCTACCAGGCCGACGCCGAGGGCCGCGCCTGCGGCCATTGCGACGCCTGCCGCCTGCGCGCGGAAGGCTTCCGCGCCGCCGGGCTGCCCGATCCCACGCGCTACGCCTGACCCGGCGCCCCGGCCGGCGGGCGGCCGCCTGCCGTATTTGCGCACCGCCGTGCCGGTTTTGCGCAGGCGCCTGCCGATTCGCTGCATCGCGGCGGCCCGCCTTCCACTCCAATGGCAGCCGTCGCCCGACTGCCAAGGAGAGCCGCCGTGTCCGTTGCCTGGTTCAAGGCCTGCAGCGTGTGCCGCGAGGTGCACGAGATCGACTGCCCGAATTGCCGCGGGCGCGGCCTGACGCGCGACCCGCACGGCGCGCGCACCGTGTGGGACCTGTGCGGGATCTGCGGCGGCAGCGGCCGCACCGCCTGTCCCGCCTGCGCCGCGGACTGGAGCCGCGGCCGTCCCGCGCCCCTGCCGGTCGGTGCCGAGGGATGGCGCGCGGCATTGCCCGCCGCGGCCACGGGATGAGCATCGCGTCGTATTCCGGCGACGGCTTGCTTGTGCCATCGCCGAGCGAATCGATAAAATGACCCGCTTTGTCGAGCGGGTCGTTAGCTCAGTCGGTAGAGCAGCGGACTTTTAATCCGTTGGTCGTGAGTTCGAGTCTCACACGACCCACCATCTTCATCGCATCGCTCCAAGGCTTTTTCTCGCCTTGCGAGTATCCGGCCAGGACCGCGAGCGCCCACCGCGTGGCCCTGGCCGATTTCCTTGGCCGTTCCCGATCGCCCGTATCTCGGGTTCAGCCTGCGCGCGGCTGGATGTGCTTCAGCGTTTCGGCCAGCTCGCGTTTCGCGGTTTCAAGGTCGAAGCGCGCCTGCAGGTTCATCCACACGTCCGCTGTCGTGCCGAAGTAGCGCGACAGGCGCAGGGCCGTGTCGGCGGTGATGCCGCGCTTGCCATTGACGATCTCGTTCACCCGCGCAGGGGTGACGCCGATGGCGCGGGCCAGCGCATTCGAGGAAAGCTCCATCGGCTTCATGAATTCTTCGGCGAGGATTTCGCCGGGATGGACCGGGCGGAGCGGAGGGCGGGCCATGTTCGTTCCTCAGTGATAGTCGGTGATTCCGACGTCGTAGGCGTGGCCGTCTTTCCAGACGAAGCAGACGCGGAACTGGTCGTTGATGCGCATGCTGTGCTGTCCGGCACGGTTGCCCCTGAGGGCTTCCAGCCGGTTGCCCGGCGGGACGCGAAGGTCGTCGATCGCGTGCGCCGCGTTCAGATATTCCGGCTTCCGGCGGGCGGGTCTTCGATGTTGATCCAGCGGCGCACGGGGTACGCCCTTGAACAGGGCTTCCGTGTCCTTGCTGGCGAAGGACTTGCTCATAGCCTTTCATCGCATATCGATGAACGATACAAGACAGGAGTGCCGGTCGTCGATCGCCTCCTGAGTTGCCGAAGCGAGGCGGCGATGAGCCCCGTTCTGGACATGCGCGATGAAATGCCCGCCGATCCGGCGGCCGGAATGGCCCATCGGATCGGCACCGCGGGCGGCGGCGCGCGGCTGCGCTAAGCTGGCGGCCTTCCCCGGCGAGAGTGGCGGCATGGACTGGGTGGATCTGCGCAGCGACACGGTGACGCGGCCGACCCGCGCGATGCGCGAGGCGATGCTGGCGGCGGAGGTCGGCGACGACGTCTACGGCGAGGACCCCACGGTCAACGCGCTGCAGGAGCGCGTGGCCGGGGAGCTGGGCTTCGAGGCGGCGCTGTTCGTGCCCAGCGGCACGCAGTCCAACCTGCTGGCGCTGCTGAGCCATTGCGAGCGCGGCGACGAGTACCTGGTCGGCGCGGATGCGCACACCTACAAGTTCGAGGGCGGCGGCGCGGCGGTGCTCGGCTCGATCCAGCCGCAACCGATCCCGCACGCCGCCGACGGCACGCTGCCGCTGGAGGCGCTGGCCGCGGCGGTGAAGCCGGTCGACCCGCACTTCGCGCGCACGCGCCTGCTGGCGCTGGAGAACACCTGGCACGGCCGCGTGCTGCCGCTGGACTACCTGCGCGCCGCGCACGACTTCGCGCGCGAGCGCGGCCTCGCGCTGCACCTGGACGGCGCGCGGCTGTACAACGCGGCGGTGGCCTCGGGGGTGTCGGCGCGGGCGATCGCGCGGCACTTCGACAGCGTGTCGCTGTGCCTGTCCAAGGGCCTGGGCGCGCCGGTGGGCTCGGTGCTGGCCGGCAGCGCGCCGCTGATCGAGAAGGCCCGGCGCTGGCGCAAGGTCGCCGGCGGCGGCTGGCGCCAGGCCGGCATCCTGGCCGCGGCGGGCCTGTACGCGCTGGACCACCACGTCGAGCGGCTGGCCGAGGACCACGCGCGCGCGGCGCGGCTGGCGGAAGGGCTGGGCGCGATCCCCGGCGTCGCCCTGCTGGGCCGGCACACCAACATGGTGTTCGTGGACGTGCCGGCGGCGCGGCTGCGCGAGCTGGACGCCCACCTGCGCGAGGCGCGCATCCGCATCAGCATCGGCTACCTGCCCACGCTGCGGCTGGTCACGCACCTGGACGTGGACGACGCGGGCATCGAGCGCACCATCGCGGCGTTCCGCCGCTTCTTCGGCGCGCCGGCCGCCAACGATGCCTCCGCTGCGGGAAGCGGGCGATGAGGCGGCTCGCAGGCTTTCTGCTCGGTGCCGCCGTGCTGCTGGCGGCCGTTGCGGCCACGGCGGCGGACCGCGCGCCGGCGGCGCGCGCCCACGCCGGCAACCCGGTGTTCCCCGGCTGGTACGCCGATCCCGAGGCGGCGATCTTCGGCAGGGAGTACTGGATCTATCCGACCTATTCCGACGCCTACGACAGGCAGCTGTTCTTCGATGCGTTCTCCTCGCCGGACCTGGTCCGCTGGACCAGGCACCCGCACGTGCTCGACGCGCGCGACGTGGCCTGGGCCAGGCGCGCGCTGTGGGCGCCGGCCATCGTGGCCAAGGACGGCAAGTACTACCTGTTCTTCTCCGCCAACGACATCCACGGCGACCGCGAGGTGGGCGGCATCGGCGTGGCGGTGGCGGACCGGCCGCAGGGACCGTTCCGCGACCTGCTCGGGCGGCCGCTGGTGGGCGCCTTCCACCACGGGGCGCAGCCGATCGACCAGTCGGTGTTCCGCGACGACGACGGGCGGTACTACCTGGTCTACGGCGGCTGGGGCCACGCCAACATCGCGCGCCTGAAGGACGACTTCACCGGCTTCGAGCCCTTCGCCGACGGCGAGGTGTTCAAGGAGATCACGCCCGAGCACTACGTCGAGGGGCCGATGATGTTCCGGCGCGGCGGCAGGTACTACCTGATGTGGTCGGAGGGCGGCTGGACCGGGCCGGACTACTCGGTCGCCTACGCCATCGCCGACTCGCCGCTGGGGCCGTTCAAGCGGATCGGCAAGATCCTGCAGCAGGACCCGGCGATCGCCACCGGCGCGGGCCACCATTCGCTGCTGCACGCGCCCGACGGCGCGTGGTACATCGTCTACCACCGCCGGCCGCGCGGCGAGACGGCGGCCAACCACCGCGTGGTGTGCATCGACCGGCTGGAGTTCGACGCGCGCGGCTTCATCCGCCCGGTGAGGATCACCCGCGAGGGCGTCCCGGCCCACCCGCTGGATTGAGTGCCGGCGCAACCGCGCCGGGCTTGTCGCGCGCGAGACGGGCGGGGCGTCCGCCGCGGGTCAGCCGGCGGGCTTGTCGAAGCGCCGGATGAAGTCGCGCACCTGCGGGTAGACCGTCTCGCGCCAGCGCCGCCCGCTGAAGATGCCGTAGTGGCCGGCGCCCTCGATCACGCGGTGCTCGCGGCGGTCGGCCGGGATGCCGCTGCACAGGTCGTGCGCGGCCTCGGTCTGGCCCAGGCCGGAGATGTCGTCCAGCTCGCCCTCGATGGTGAGCAGGGCGCTGTCCCAGATCGCCGCCGGCTTCACGCGTTCGCCGTCCACGTCCCACAGGCCGCGCGGCAGCAGGCACTGCTGGAACACCGTGCCGATGGTGTCCAGGTAGTACTCGGCCGGCATGTCCAGCACGGCGTTGTACTCGTCGTAGAACTTGCGGTGCGCCTCGGCGTCGTCCAGGTCGCCGCGCAGCAGGTTGAGGTAGTAGTCCCAGTGCGAGGTCAGGTGGCGGCCGGGATTCATCGCCACGAAGCCGGCGTGCTGCAGGAAGCCCGGGTACACCTGCCGCCCGTGGCCGGGGTAGTTCATCGGCACGGTGTGGATCAGGTTGGCGCGGAACCAGGCCAGCGGCTGCGTGGTGGCCAGGTTGTTGACGCTGGTGGGGCTGCGGCGCGGGTCGATCGGGCCGCCCATCATGGTCAGCGAGCGCGGCGTCGGCTCGCCGCGCGCGGCCATCAGCGACACCGCGGCCAGCACCGGCACGGTCGGCTGGCACACCGAGATCACGTGCAGGCGCCCGGCGCCGATGTGGCGGATGAACTGCTCGACGTAGGCGACGTAGTCGTCCAGGTGGAACGGGCCGGCCTCCGCCGGCACCATGCGCGCGTCCACCCAGTCGGTGATGTAGACCTTGTGGTCGCGCAGCAGGGTGCGCACGGTGTCGCGCAGCAGCGTGGCGTGGTGGCCGGACAGCGGCGCCACCACCAGCACCACCGGCTCGTCCTTCATCCGCTCGATGGTGGCCGGGTCGTCGCTGAAGCGCTTGAAGCGCTTGAGCCGGCAGAACGGCAGCTCCAGCGCGGTCCTCTCGACGATGGCGATGGTATGGCCGTGCGCCTCGATGCTGTGGATGCCGAACTCGGGCTTCTCGTAGGCCTTGCCCAGGCGGTACATCAGCTCGTAGCCGGCGGCCATGCGCTGCGCGCCCGGCAGCTGCGCGAGCACGCTGCCCGGCTCGCTGAGCATCCTCGCGCTGGCCTGGGCGAAATAGCTGAGCGGTCCCATGAAGGAGCGCTGCCACTCGTGGATCTGGTAGAGCATGGGCCGACCGGTCGCGGTTGCGGAAGCGGCCATGATAGCCGGTTTGGCCCGGCCGTGCTGCGACGCCACAAAAGTGGTTGCGAGAAGGATCAAGCGCTTGCGCACGCCCGATGGGACGGCGCGGTGCGCCGCGGCTCAGCCGGTGCGGCGCACCTCGGTGCCGGCGAGGAGGTCGTGCAGCGCGCGCCGGCGCGGGTCGAGCAGCGCCGGCGCGAACCACAGCGCCCACGCCGCCAGCATGGCCCAGCCGGACGCGGCCATGCCCCAGCGCGGCGCCGGCGCGAGCAGCAGCAGCGGCAGCGCCGCCGCCAGCAGGCGCAGCAGGCCCCGGTACGGCGCCACCGCGCCGCCGCCGGCCGCGGTCACGCGGATGCGCCAGGGCCGCATCCCCAGCGTCTGCCCGCCGCGCAGCCACGAGAGCAGGAAATAGCCGCCCACCACCAGCCCCTGCAGGGGCTGGTACCACCAGGCGATCTCGGTGCGCGCGCCGGTGGCGATCAGCCGGCCGCCGGTGGCGAGCTGGCAGGCCAGGCCCACCACCATCACGATCGCCAGCACGGCGAGCAGGTCGTAGACGAGCGCCAGCAGGCGGCGCCACAGCGGGGCGTAATCGGGTCCGGTCATCGGCGGCCTTGCGCACGGCGCGCGCTTTTGGCCAGCATCGCGGCATGCAGGAAGAAGAACATCCCGCCAGTATCGCCGAAGCCGACCGCCGCAGCATCGCCGCCTTCCTCGACGGCGTGTGGTCGGAGGACGGCCTGTCCGCGCGCACCCTCGACGCCTACCGCCGCGACCTGGAGGCGCTGGCGCGCTGGCTGTCCGCGCGCGGGCGCACGCTGGGCGAGGCGCGGCGCGAGGACCTGTCGGCCTTCCACGGCGCGGCGAGGGTGGCGGTGCGCTCGCTGGCGCGGCGGCAGTCGGCGTTTCGCCGCTACTACGGCTGGCGCGCGCGGCAGCAGCCGGGGCTGGAGGACCCGACCCTGCTGGTCGAGCGGCCGAAGACGCCGCGCAGCCTGCCCAAGGCGCTGGCCGAGCGCGAGATCGAGGGCCTGCTCAACGCGCCGGACACCTCCACCGTGCTGGGACTGCGCGACCGCGCGATGCTGGAGCTGATGTACGCCTCGGGCCTGCGCGTGTCCGAGCTGGTGGAGCTGCCGCTGGCCGCGCTCAACGCGCGCCAGGGCGTGCTGCGCGTCACCGGCAAGGGTGGCAAGGACCGTCTGGTGCCGGTGGGCGAGGTGGCGCTGGAGCACCTGTCCGCCTACCTCGCGCAGGCGCGCCCGGCGCTGGCGAAGGGGCACCAGCCGGCGGCGCTGTTCCTCAGCCGGCGCGGCGGGGGGATGACCCGGCAGATGTTCTGGACGCTGGTGAAGCGCTACGCGCTGCAGGCGGGCATCCAGTCCAGGCGCATCTCGCCGCACGTGCTGCGGCATTCCTTCGCCACCCACCTGCTCAACCACGGCGCCGACCTGCGCGCGCTGCAGATGCTGCTGGGGCACAGCGCGCTCAGCACCACGCAGATCTACACGCTGGTGGCGAGGGAGGGGCTGAAGCGGCTGCATGCGCAGCATCATCCGCGCGGTTGAGTGGCGTGGCGGCGGCGCCGTGGCGGCAAGCGGCCTCCGGCCGCGAGGCGGCTCCTTCCGGGCAGCCCACCCGCGCCAGTGGGCTCCCGTTCCGCGAGCGCGCCGACCGCCTGTGCGAGAATCGGCCCGACGCCGCGGCCCTCCCTCCGCCGCGGCATGCGAGAACGACATGCTGAAGAGATGGTTGCCGGCGCTGTTCGCCGGCGGGTTCGCCCTCGCCGCCTGCGCGGCCGACGGCGGCGACAGTGCCGCCGTGGCGGCGGTGCGCAAGGCGGTGCAGGGGCTGGGGCCCGGCGTGCAGGTGGATGCGGTGACGCCCTCGCCGCTGCCGGGCTTCTACCAGGTGATCGCCTCCGGCCACCTGGTCTACGTCAGCGCCGACGGCAAGTACATGCTCAACGGCGACCTGGTGGACCTGGCTTCGCGCAGGAACGTGAGCCAGGACGCCTGGGCGGCGTTCCGCAAGGCCGAGCTGGCCAAGCTGCCGCCGGGGCAGGGCATCGTGTTCGCGCCGCCCAACCCCAAGTACAAGATCACCGTGTTCACCGACGTGAACTGCGCCTACTGCCGCGCCTTCCACGCCCACATCGCGGAGATCAACAAGGAAGGCATCGCGGTGGAGTACCTGGCCTGGCCGCGCGAGGGCCTCACCACCACCTCCGGGCGCGACACGCCGACCTACACCGAGATGGTCTCGGTGTGGTGCGCCGCCGACCGCAAGGCGGCCTTCACCGCGGCCAAGCAGGGCCAGGCGCCCAAGCCGGCCAGCTGCGCCAGTCCCGTGAAGGACCAGTTCAACCTGGGCGTGCGCCTGGGCGTGGACGGCACGCCCACGGTGATCGCCCCGGACGGCCGCGTGCTCGGCGGCTTCGTGCCGCCGGACAAGCTGCTGCGCCTGCTGCAGGACCCCTCGGCGGGCGGCTGAGCGCGCTGGGTGTCCCCGCCGCCGCGGGCGGGGGACACGCCGCCGCGGGTGGCGGTCTGCCGTGCCGGCGGGCGGTTCCGGCCGCGCCCGGCCCGGCGCCGGCGCATGTTGTCCTGCAGCATCGGGTAGAATAGGCGCTTTCCTCCCTGCGCCATTCTCCCCCGCATGATCGCACTCGACGGGCAGAGCGCCCTTTCCCCGTTCCGCCTGGACCGCCTGAACGCGCGCCTGGAGGCCATCCACCGCGGCGTCCGGGTGCAGGCGGCCTGGTTCGTGTACTTCCTCGACGCCGCGCAGGCGCCGGAAGGGGAGGAGCGCCGGCGCCTGCTGGAAGTGCTGGAGGCCAAGGACGCCGCGCCGGAGGCGGCCTCGCTGTGGGTGGTGCCGCGGCTGGGCACGATCTCGCCGTGGTCGAGCAAGGCCACCGACATCCTGCACGGCGCCGGCTTCGGCGTGCGCCGCGTGGAGCGCGGCACCGCCTACCGCATCGCCGGCCTGCCCGGGCCTTCGGCGCCGGACTACGCCGCCGTGCTGGCGGCGCTGCACGACGCGATGACGCAGTCGGTGCTCACCGCGCTGGACCAGGCGCAGGGCCTGTTCCTGGCCGGCGAGCCGGGGCCGCTGGCGCACGTGGCGCTGGGCGGCGACGCCCGCGCCGCGCTGGACCACGCCAACCGCGAGCTGGGCCTGGCGCTGGCCGAGGACGAGATCGACTACCTGGCCGCGCGCTACGCCGAGCTGGGCCGCGATCCCACCGACGCCGAGCTGTTCATGTTCGCGCAGGCCAACTCCGAGCACTGCCGGCACAAGGTGTTCAACGCGAGCTGGACGATCGACGGCGAGGCGCAGGACAAGAGCCTGTTCGCCATGATCAAGCACACCCACCAGCAGGCGCCGAAGCACACGCTGTCCGCCTACAAGGACAACGCGGCGGTGATCGAGGGCAGCGAGGGCAGCCGCTTCTTCGCCGATGCCGACGGCGTGTGGCGCGCGCACCGCGAGACCATCGACTACGCGATCAAGGTGGAGACGCACAACCATCCCACCGCGATCGCGCCGTGGCCGGGCGCGGCCACCGGCGCCGGCGGCGAGATCCGCGACGAGGGCGCCACCGGCCGCGGCGCTAGACCTAAGGCGGGGCTGACCGGCTTCTCGGTGTCGGACCTGCGCATCCCCGGCCATCCGCAGCCGTGGGAGACCGAGCGCCCGCTGCCGCCGCGCATGGCCAGCGCGTTCGAGATCATGCGCGACGGCCCGCTCGGCGCCGCCGCCTTCAACAACGAGTTCGGCCGCCCGTGCCTGGGCGGCTACTTCCGCACCTACGAGCACGAGACCGGCGAGGCCGGCGTGCGCCGCGGCTACGACAAGCCGATCATGATCGCCGGCGGCCTGGCCAACATCCGCCGCGAGCACGTGCTCAAGCACGAGATCAAGCCCGGCCACGCGGTGGTGGTGCTGGGCGGGCCGGCGATGCTGATCGGCCTGGGCGGCGGCGCGGCCTCCTCGGTGGCCTCCGGCGCGTCCAGCGCGGAGCTGGACTTCGCCTCGGTGCAGCGCGACAACGCCGAGATGGAGCGGCGCTGCCAGCAGGTGATCGACGCCTGCTGGGCGCTGGGCGGCGGGAACCCCATCGTCAGCATCCACGACGTGGGCGCCGGCGGCCTGTCCAACGCGATTCCCGAGCTCCTCAACGACGCCAACGTGGGCGGCGAGATCGACCTGTCGAAGATCCCCTGCGACGATCCCTCGCTGTCGCCGATGCAGGTGTGGAGCAACGAGTCGCAGGAGCGCTACGTGCTCGGCATCGCGCCGGACGACCTGCCGCTGTTCGAGGACTTCTGCAGGCGCGAGCGCTGCCCCTACGCCGTGGTCGGCACCGCGACGGCGGAACGCCGCCTGCGCGTCACACGCGCCGTCGCCTCCCGCGCTGGCTCTGCCGGGTCCCGGGTCCCGGGTCCCGAGTCCCGCGAAGCGGTGATCGACCTGCCGATGGACGTGCTGTTCGGCAAGCCGCCGCGCATGCACCGCGACGCCAGGCACGTGAAGCCGCGCATCGACGTGGTGCCGGACCTGGCCGGCATCGCCATGGACGAGGCGGTGCAGCGCGTGCTGCGCCTGCCCACGGTGGGCAGCAAGAGCTTCCTCATCACCATCGGCGACCGCACCGTGGGCGGCCTCAACCACCGCGACCCGATGGTCGGCCCGTGGCAGGTGCCGGTGGCCGACTGCGCGGTGACCCTGGCCGACTTCGACGGCTACGCCGGCGAGGCGATGGCGATGGCCGAGCGCGCGCCGGTGGCGCTGCTCAACAGCGCCGACGCCGCGCGGCTGGCGGTGGGCGAGGCGATCACCAACCTCGCCGCCGCGCCGATCGCCGCGCTGGGCGACATCCGCCTGTCCGCCAACTGGATGGCCGCGGTGAACCAGCCCGGCGAGGACGCCGCGCTGTTCGACGCGGTGAAGGCGGTGGGCATGGAGCTGTGCCCGGCGCTGGACATCTCCATCCCGGTCGGCAAGGACTCGCTGTCCATGCAGACCGTGTGGAAGGACGGCGACGCGCCGCAGCGCACGGTGGCGCCGGTGTCGCTGGTGGTCACCGGCTTCGCCCGCGTGGAGGACGTGCGCCGCACGCTCACCCCGCAGCTCAAGCTCGACCGCGGCGAGACCGAGCTGTGGCTGGTCGACCTGGGCGCCGGCCGCGACCGCCTGGGCGGCTCGGCGCTGACCCAGGTGTTCAACCGCGGCGGCGGCGTGCCGCCGGACCTGGACGACCCGCGGCGCCTGCGCGCGCTGTTCGAGCTGGTGCAGGAGGCCAACCGCGCCGGCCTGCTGCTGGCCTACCACGACCGCTCCGACGGCGGCGCCATCGTCACCCTGCTGGAGATGGCCTTCGCCGGCCACTGCGGCCTGGAGATCCATCTGGACGGCTGGGGCGAGAGCGCGCTGCGCGCGCTGTTCAACGAGGAGCTCGGCGCGGTGCTGCAGGTGGCCAAGGCCAACCGCGAGGCGTTCGAGGCGCTGCTGGTCAGGCACAACCTCGCCGGCATGAGCCACCGCGTCGGCCGGCCGAAGGAGAAGCTCGGCATCAAGCTGTTCCAGGGCGGCGAGACGCTGTTCAAGTGGAACTGGAGCGAGCTGTTCCGCGCCTGGAACGAGACCAGCCACGCCATGCAGCGCCTGCGCGACAACCCGGCCAGCGCCGACGCCGAGCTGGAATGGCGGCTGGACGACGCCGACCCGGGCATCAGCCCGAAGCTCGCCTTCGACCCGGCCGAGGACGTCGCCGCGCCGTACATCGCCGCCGGCGCGCGGCCGCGCGTGGCGATCCTGCGCGAGCAGGGCGTCAACGGCCAGGCGGAGATGGCCGCCGCGTTCGCCCGCGCCGGCTTCGAGGCGGTGGACGTGCACATGACCGACCTCGCCGCCGGCCGGCACGCGCTGGCCGACTTCCGCGGCTTCGCCGCCTGCGGCGGCTTCTCCTACGGCGACGTGCTCGGTGCCGGCCGCGGCTGGGCCACCTCGATCCTCTACAACGAGGCGCTGCGCGCGCAGTTCGAGGCGTTCTTCAACGACCCGGCGAAGTTCGCGCTGGGCGTGTGCAACGGCTGCCAGATGCTCTCGCAGCTCAAGGGCATCATCCCCGGCGCGCAGCACTGGCCGAAGTTCCTGCGCAACGCCTCCGAGCAGTACGAGGCGCGGCTGGCCACGCTGGAGGTGCTCGACTCGCCGAGCATCTTCTTCAGGGGCATGGCCGGCTCGCGCATCCCGGTGGCGGTGGCGCACGGCGAGGGGCGCGTGCATTTCCCCGGCGCGTGCAGCCCGTCCAAGGCGCAGGCGGCGGTGCGCTTCGTCGACAACCGCGGCAGGCCCACCGAGAGCTACCCGCTCAACCCGAACGGCTCGCCCGGCGGCCTGGCCGGCTTCACCGCCGCGGACGGCCGCGTGACCATCCTGATGCCGCATCCGGAGCGCGTGTTCCGCAGCGTGCAGCTGAGCTGGCATCCCGAGCCGTGGGGCGAGGATTCGCCGTGGATGCGCATGTTCCGCAACGCGCGGGTGTGGTGCGGCTGAGCGCGCCGCGCGCCTGAGCCATGCCGGCCGGGCGCGCCCGTTCGCCGTTGCGCTGGTGGCCGGCCGCGGCCTGGCTGCTGCTGCTCGCGCTGCTGCCGTGGTGGTGCGGCCTGCCGCTGCTGCTGGCGCTGGCCGCGAGCCTGCTGGCCGCGCCCGAGCGCCTCAGGCCGCACGCCGCCACGCTGCGGCGCGCGCTGCGCTGGGGCCTGCCCGGCATGCTGTTCGCGCTGCAGCGCGCGCTGGGCGGCGACGCGCTGGCCTGGGGCGCGGCCCTGCTCGGCGCGCTGGCCGGCTACAGCCTGCTGGCGCTGCTCGAATACCTGCTCGACCATCCGCACCGCCCGGCGGCCGCCGCCGCGCCGTCGCCGAGCTGGCCGGAGCTGGCGCTGGCGCCGATCGGGCCCGCCGCGGCGATCGTCGAGCTGGCGCCGCCGCGCTGGCTGGCCGAACCGGCGTTCGACGATCCGCGCGGCGGCCGCGTGCGCCGCGAGGACGGCGAATACCGATTCGACGACGGGACCCGGTGCGGGCCGGCGGGCGCGCGCTGCTGCTTCGCGCCGGACGGGCGCTGGTTCTGCGTCGACTCCGGGCGCGGCGTGCTGCTGTGGGACCGCGAGCGCGGCCGCCGCCACCGCCTGCGCGGCTGGCGGCTGTACGGCTGGCACGCCGGGGGACCGTGGCTGGTGCGCGGCGGGCACCGGCCGCCGCTCGCGCTGAAGGACGTGCTCGGCGACACCGGCTGAGAGCCGTTCGAAATCCACCGCCGGCGGTCCCGCCACGGGTTGATCGCGGCCGGAGGCCGCTCCCACGGGAACCTCGCAAGCCTTGTGGGAGCGGCCTCCGGCCGCGATACCGGACCGCCATCGGCTCCGTCGCGGGGCGCGGCAGGAGCGTGGACAGGCGTCGAGTTCCGGCACCGCCGCGCCCGCGTCATACTTGGCTGATGGAAACTTCCGGCCTCCTTCCTGCCGCGCCGACGGTGAGCGTCATCGTGGTGGCCGCCGACAGCGGCGAGGGACTGCGCGAATGCGTGCGGCGCGTGCTGGCCTGCCGCGTGCCGCTCGAACTGGTCCTGATCGACAACGCCTCCGCCGACGGCGTGCCGCAGGCGATCGCGCGCGCGCACGAGCGCGAGCCGCGCCTGCGCGTGCTGTTCAACCACGCCAACCTCGGCTTCGGCCCGGCGGTGAACCGCGCGGCCAGGGAGGCCGGCGGCGACTTCCTGCTGGTGCTCAACCCCGACTGCCTGCTGGAGCAGGCCGCGCTGGAGCGGCTGCTCGAAGTGATGGCGCGGGAACCGCGCGCCGGCCTGGTCGGCGCGGTGATGTGCGACGGGCAGGGGCGGCCGGACCCGGCCTCGCTGCGCCGCGATCCGCTGCTCGCGCGCGCCCTGGCCACCCTGCGCGGCCGCGGCGACGGTGGCGTCAACGTGGAGGGCGAGCTGCCGCGCGCGGTGGTCGAGGCCGAGGCGGTGTCCGGCGCGCTGATGCTGTTGCCGCGCCGGCTGTTCGAGCAGCTGGGTGGCTTCGACGAGGGCTACTTCCTGCACTGCGAGGACCTGGACCTGTGCCGCCGCGTGCGCGACGCCGGCCGGCGCGTGCTGCTGGCCGGCGACGTGCGCGTGCCGCACGGCAAGGGCGGCTCCAGCCGGCACCGGCCGGTGTTCGTCAGCTGGCACAAGCACCGCGGCATGTGGCGCTGGTTCCGCAAGTTCGACCCGGCCGCGCGCAAGCCGCACGTGGCGGCGCCGGTCTGGCTGGGCATCTGGGCGCACTTCCTGGTGCAGGTGCCGGGGCAGCTCTGGCGTCTGAAAGCGAGGAGTGAGTGAAGAGGAGTGAGAAGAGAGTATGGGCGGCGCAGGGCGCGTGCCTCTACGTTGCCTCCGCGCGCCCGCACCACGCCCTCTAGACCCTCACCCCTCGCCCCTCTTCACTCACTCCTCGTTTCTCCGCTCCTCGTTCCCCATGACCCCGCCGCGCCGCGCCTCCCCCCTCGCCACCCTCGGCCTGCTGGCGATGACCGCCGTGTGGGGCTCCACCTTCGTGCTGATCAAGGACGTGGTGGGGCGCATGCCGGTGGCGGATTTCCTCGCCGTGCGCTTCGCGCTGGCGGCGCTGGCGATGCTGGCGCTGTTCGCGCGGCCGGCGTGGCGGCTGGGGTGGCGGCAGTCCGTCCGCGCGCTGCTGCTGGGCCTGCTCTACGGCGCGGCCCAGCTGCTGCAGACCTGGGGCCTGAAGCTGATCGCGCCCAGCGTGAGCGGCTTCGTCACCGGCATGTACGTGGTGTTCACCCCGCTGCTCGCCACCGTGCTGCTGCGCCAGCGCCCGAACGGCGCGGTGTGGCTGGCGGTGCTGCTGGCCACCGCGGGGCTGGCGCTGCTCTCGCTCAACGGCTTCTCGGTGGACGCCGGCGTGTGGCTCACGCTGGCCTCGGCGGCGCTGTACGCGCTGCACATCGTCGGGCTGGGGCAGTGGTCGCGGCCGGAGCAGGCGCCCGGCATGTCGGCGGTGCAGATGGTGGCGATCGCCGCGGTCTGCCTGCTCGCCACCGCGCCGCACGGGCCGCAGCCGCCGCCCGACCGCGCGGCCTGGCTGGCGGTGCTGTACATGGCGCTGGTCGCCGGCGCCGGCGCGATGCTGGTGCAGACCTGGGCGCAGGCGCACCTGCCGGCCACCCGCGCGGCGATCGTGATGACCACCGAGCCGGTGTTCGCGGCGGGTTTCGCCGTGGCGCTGGGCGTGGAGGCGCCGACCTGGCGGATGGTCGCCGGCGGCGCGCTGGTGCTGGCGGCGATGTACCTGGTGGAGCTGGCGCCGCGGCGCGCGGCGCCGCCGCCGGAGGCGCTGCACCACGAGGTGTGAGCGCTCAGGGCGTGAACAGGCTCTCTCAGCGCCGCCGGTGCGGCTGCATGGCGATGCGCGCCAGGTAGACCACGATCACCACGTTGGCGACCAGCACGGCGAACTTGAGCCAGCCGAAGCGCTCGTACACCTCGTACAGCTCGAACGGCACCAGCGAGCCGGTGGCGATCACGGTGAACCACTCGGCCCAGTGCTTGCGCAGCCACAGGCCGATGCCCTCGGTGGCGAAGATCGCCGCGTAGCCCAGCGCCACCAGGCCGATCGCCACGAAGCGGCCGGGGCCGAGTTTCTGCAGCATGTCAACCAGCTGCCAGCGCAGGCCGCTGGTGTCGGTGAGCGAGAGGTGTTCCAGCCAGCGCAGCAGGTGCTGCAGGTTCCGCTCGCGCTCCAGCTGGAACGCCGCCGCCGCGGCCAGCAGCAGGCCGAGCGTCTCCACCGCCTTGTACACCGCGATCACGCGCAGGCCGACGCTGTGCTGCGCCTCCGGCGACGGGACGGTGGTGGGCGTGGCGCGGGCGTCGTCTGGCATGCGGAACCGGCGGGGAAGGACGGTCCGGCGATTGTGGGGGCGCCGCCGCGGGATGCCAACCGTGTCCGGCGGCACCCCCGCGGTCAGCAGCAGCGCCCGCCGGTGCCCTTGTAGCGGGCTTCCTGCCGCTCGCGGAAGAACTCCTTGTAGGACGGGATCGGGCGCTCGGGATGGTGCGCGCGCAGGTGCGCCACGTAGACGTCGTAGTCGGGGATGCCGCAGCACAGGCGGGCGGTCTGCACCGCCCACCTGCGCAACGCCCGCAGCGCCCGCATCATGCCGGCGTCCTCAGCGGCCGGCCACGCTGCCGAGCGCGACGTAGGGCTCTTCCTGCGCGGTCGGATGGTTGGCGCCCCAGGCCTTGGCGATGGCGCGCAGCGCGAACGCGGCCATGGCCAGCACCAGCAGCATGAAGATCGCGGTGAGCGCCGCGTCCACGTGGTTGTTGGTGACGATGCGCTGCATCTCCTCCATGCTCTTGGCCGGGGCCAGCAGCTTGCCGTCGGCGAGAGCCTGCGCGTACTTGTCCGCCGCGGCGGTGAAGCTGATCGGGCCGCTGAGCTTCTGCCAGCCGGCGGTGAGCGTGCACACCACCAGCCAGCACGCCGGGATGCCGGGCACCCACACGTAGCGCTCGCGCTTGAGCTTGACCACCACCACCGTGCACAGCATCAGCGCGATCGCCGCCAGCATCTGGTTGGCGATGCCGAACAGCGGCCACAGCGTGTTGATGCCGCCCAGCGGGTCGACCGCGCCCTGGTACAGGAAGTAGCCCCACAGCCCCACGCAGATCGCGGTGGCGAGCAGGTTGCCGGCCCACGAGTGGGTCTCCCTGAGCGGCTTGTACGCCAGCCCGGCGATCTCCTGGATCATGAAGCGGCCCACGCGGGTGCCGGCGTCCACCGTGGTGAGGATGAACAGCGCCTCGAACAGGATCGCGTAGTGGTACCAGAACGCCATCATGCTCTCGCCGGGGATGATGTTGTGCAGCAGCTGGGCCATGCCCACCGCCAGCGTCGGCGCGCCGCCGGCGCGGCTGAGGATGGAGCCCTCGCCGATGTCCCTGGCGGTCTGCGCCAGCTGGTCCGGCGTCACCACGAAGCCCCACTGGCTGATCGTGCTGGCGGCCTGCTCGACGGTGGTGCCGATCAGCGCGCCCGGCGAGTTCATCGCGAAGTACACGCCCGGGTGCAGCGAGGCGGCGGCGACCAGCGCCATGATGGCGACGAAGGCCTCCATCAGCATGCCGCCGTAGCCGACCATGCGCGCCTCGCCCTCGTTGCTGAGCAGCTTGGGCGTGGTGCCGGAGGCGATGATCGAGTGCCAGCCCGACACCGCGCCGCAGGCGATGGTGATGAACAGGAACGGGAACAGGTTGCCCTGGAACACCGGCCCGGTGCCGTCGACGAACCTGGTGACCGCCGCCATCTGCAGCGTCGGCGCGGCCAGGAAGATCGCCAGCGCGAGCAGGAAGATGGTGCCGATCTTGAGGAAGGTGGACAGGTAGTCGCGCGGCGCCAGCAGCAGCCACACCGGCAGCACCGAGGCGCAGAAGCCGTAGGCGATCAGCAGCCAGGCCAGGTGCCGGGCGTCGAAGTCGAACAGCGCCGCCAGCGCGGGCGAGTCGGCCACGTGCTTGCCGTACCAGATCGACAGCAGCAGCAGCGCCACGCCGATGATCGACACCTCCAGGATCCGGCCCGGGCGCAGCCAGCGCAGGTAGATGCCCATCAGCAGCGCGATCGGGATGGTGCAGGCCACGGTGAAGGTGCCCCACGGGCTGTGCGTGAGCGCCTTGACCACCACCAGCGCCAGCACCGCCAGTACGATCATCATCAGCACCAGCACGCCGAACATGGCGACCACGCCGGCGGTCGGCCCCAGCTCGTCGCGCAGCATGTTGCCGAGCGAGCGGCCGTCGCGGCGCACCGACAGGCCCAGGATCATGAAGTCCTGCACCGCGCCGGCGAACACCACGCCGACCAGGATCCACAGCGTGCCGGGCAGGTAGCCCATCTGCGCGGCCAGCACCGGGCCCACCAGCGGGCCGGCGCCGGCGATCGCGGCGAAGTGGTGGCCGAACACCACCCACTTGTCGGTGGGCACGTAGTCCAGGCCGTCGTTGCGCAGCATGGCCGGGGTGGCGCGGGTGGGGTCCATGCGCAGCACGCGGTGCTCGATGAAGCGGCCGTAGAAGCGGTAGCCGATCACGAACACGGCGATCGCCGCGGCGACCAGCCAGATCGCGTTGATCGGCTCGCCGCGGCGCAGGGCGACCACGCCCAGGCACCAGGCGCCGACGATGGCGATGGCGGCCCACAGGATCTTGCCGGCGGGGCTGGGTGGAACGGCGGCGGTGGTGTGCATGGCAACCCTCCTGTTCGGATGCCGCAAGGGTCGTCCCGCCCGCGGCGGGGGTCAATGCCAAACCCGGGCCGGCGGCATTAGCCTTTGGTCGAATGCCCGGGGCGCGGGCTACACTCGGGCCTTCGTCCATCCGCAGGGGACCGCACCATGCACGTCCTGTCGCGCCGCATCCTCGCCGGCCTCGCCGCCTGCGCCATCGCAACGGCGGCCGGCGCCGCCGGGCAGTTCAAGGACCTGCTCAGGCAGGCCAAGCAGCAGGCCGCCGGCCACGCCGGTGGCAACGCTTCGCCGGGCGCGGGCCTGGCCGACGGCGACATCGCCGCGGGCCTGAGGGAGGCGCTGGCCAAGGGCACCACCAGCGCGATCAAGTCGCTCGGCCGCACCGACGGCTTCTGGGGCAACGCCAAGGTGCGCATCCCGCTGCCGGGCGAGCTGGAGCAGGCCGCCGACCTCGCGCGCCGGCTCGGCCAGGGCGCGAAGGTCGATGCGTTCGAGCTCAGCCTCAACCGCGCCGCGGAGAAGGCGGTGCCGGAAGTGGCGGACATCTTCGGCGACGCCATCCGCCGGATGAGCGTGGCGGACGCGCGCGGCATCCTCACCGGCGGCGACCACGCCGCCACCGACTTCTTCCGCCGCACCGCCGGCGACGCGCTGCGCGCGCGCATCCGGCCGATCGTGGCGCAGGCCACCGACGGCGTGGGCGTCACGCAGAAATACAAGGCGTTCGCCTCCGGCAGCGGCGGCGGGGCGCTCGGCGGTGCGCTGGGCTCGCTCGGGGCGCTGGGCGGCAAGTCCGGTCGGGGCGGCGGCCCGCTGGACCTGGACGACTACGTGACCGGCAAAACCATGGACGGTCTGTTCACGGTGATCGGCGAGCAGGAGCAGTCGATCCGCCACGATCCCGCGGCGCGCAGCAGCGATCTGCTGAAGAAAGTGTTCGGCGGACACTGAACGGATGCCGGCGCCGCCCTTGCGCGGAGCGGCGCCGGTCCGCACTCTGGTCTCTGACTCCTTCCGCTGCGAGGCCGGCCATGATCCGCGAGATCCTGAAGATGGGCGACCCGCGCCTGCTGCGCATCGCGCCGCCGGTGCCCGACGCGATGATCGGCAGCGCCGAGCTGGACGCGCTGATCGGCGACATGTTCGACACCATGCACGCCGCCGGCGGCGTGGGCCTGGCCGCGCCGCAGATCGGCGTGGACCTGCAGCTGGTGATCTTCGGCTTCGACCATTCCGACCGCTATCCCGAGGCGCCGCCGGTGCCGCGCACCATCCTGCTCAACCCGGTGATCACGCCGCTGTCGCAGGACATGGAGGAGGGCTGGGAGGGCTGCCTGTCGGTGCCCGGCCTGCGCGGCGCGGTGAACCGCTACACGCTGATCCGCTACCAGGGCGTCGACCCCAAGGGCATGCCGATCGACCGCACCGCCGAAGGCTTCCACGCCCGCGTGGTGCAGCACGAGTGCGACCACCTGATCGGCCGGCTGTATCCCTCGCGGATCACCGACTTCGCCAAGTTCGGCTTCACCGAGGTGCTGTTTCCGGACCTGGACCCGGCGGCCGACGACTGAGGACGCGCCGCGCGACCGCAGCGGCCGGACGAGCCGCCGCGGGGCGGCGCGGCTACAGCTCCAGCAGGTCGCGGCCGACCACCACGCGGCCGGCGAAGTGGCGCGCCACCGCGTCGTGCCACACCTGGTCGGGCACCGGCGGATGGCCGCCGGGCACGAAGTGGTTGAGCACCAGCGTCTTCACGCCGGCCTGCGTGGCGATGCGGCCGAGCTGCTCGGTGGTGGTGTGGGCGGCGAGCAGGTGGGCGCGCAGGCGCGTGGCGTTCGGCTCGCTGGCGATCAGCTGCTCCAGCGCGGGCAGGTACATCACCTCGTGCACCAGCACGTCGGCGCCGCGTGCCAGCGCCACCAGCGCGTCCGACGGCCGCGTGTCGCCGGAGAACACGATGCTGCGGTCGGGGCAGTCGAAGCGGTAGGCGAAGGCGGGAGCCACCGGCGGATGCTGCACCAGCGCGGCGGTGACCTTCACCCGCGCGTCTTGCATCACCGGGCCCGGCCGCGTGATCTCGTGCGGCACGATCAGCGGCGCCAGCGGCGGGCGGCCCTCGTCGGCGATGCGGGTGCGGATGTCGTAGTCGTTCATGGCGAGGAACAGCCGCGTCATCTCCTTCAGCGGCGGCGGCCCCCAGGTGTCGACGCGGGTGTGCAGCGGCCCGCTCCAGGCCAGCCACAGCAGGTTGCCGTAGTCGGCGTTGTGGTCGGAATGCTGGTGGGTGATGAACACGCCGCGAATCGCGCCCAGGTCGAGCCCGGCCAGGGCCATCTGCCGCGCCACCCCGTTGCCGCAGTCGATCACGTAGACCGCGCCGTCCACCACGATCGCGCTGGCCGGCGCCGCGCGCGCCGCCTTGGGCGTGGGGCCGCCGGCGGTGCCGAGCAGGACCAGCCGCGAGCGGCGCGCGGGCGCGGCGTCCGCCGCGCGCAGCAGCGCGGGGCAGGCGGCCAGCGCCGCGGACAGGGCGCCCGCCTTCAGCAGGCGGCGGCGCGACGGATCGCGGGGGGCGTCGGAGATGTCCATGCTTCACCGTGGGGCGGGGCCGCCGCGCCGGCGCGGGGCGGCGGTGGCGTCGTTGCGCCGGCAGTGTAGCGCGGCCGGTTGCCCTGCCGGCGCGGGAAGTCGCCGCCGGTCAGCGGTGGCGGTTGATCGCGTCGCGCAGCGCGATCGTCGCCGCGCGCGCCGCCTGCGCGAAATCCTCGCCGCCGCCGGCGTAGAGGATCGCGCGCGAGGAGCTGATCATCAGGCCGCCGCCGTCGGCGGTGAGGCCGTGGCGCAGCACGGCTTCCACGTCGCCGCCCTGGGCGCCGATGCCGGGCACCAGCAGCGGCAGGTCGCCGGCGCGGGCGCGCACCTGGCCCAGTTCCTCCGGCCAGGTGGCGCCGGCGACCAGGGCGCAGTTGCCGTTGGCGTTCCAGTCGCGCGCGACGGTCTCGGCCACGCGCAGGTAGAGCGGGACGCCGCCGCAGTCCAGCGCCTGGAAGTCGGCGCCGCCGGGGTTGGAGGTGCGGCACAGCAGGATCACGCCCTTGTCGGCGCGGTCGAGGAAGGGCTGCGCCGAGTCGCGGCCGAGGTACGGGTTGAGCGTCACCGCGTCGGCGCGGTAGCGCTCGAACGCCTCGGCGGCGTAGTGCTGCGCGGTGGAGCCGATGTCGCCGCGCTTGGCGTCGAGGATCACCGGCACGCCGGGATGCCTGGCATGGATGTGCGCGATCAGCCGCTCCAGCGGCTCCTCGGCGCGCAGCGCGGCGAAGTGGGCGATCTGCGGCTTGAAGGCGCAGACCAGGTCGGCGGTGGCGTCGACGACGGCGGCGCAGAACTCGAACACCGCGTCGGGCCGCCCGCGCAGGTGCGCGGGGAACTTCGCCGGCTCCGGGTCGAGCCCCACGCAGACCAGCGTGCCATGCTCGCGCCAGCGCCGTTGCAGGGTGTCGTGGAAGCGCATGGCGTGGGGTCTCCGGCAAAAAGTGGCCGTGTAGTCTAGCGAAGCGCGGTTCGTCCGCGCATGCGGCGACGCCGGACTCCGAAACTCCAGGGTGGCTTGCGGAGCCGCCGCCCGCGCGCGGTTGCCGTCGCCGAGCGCCCGGGGCGGGCTTGTCGATCCGCGGCGGGCCGTTCGTCGTCCTTTCGAGCAGGGCAAGAAAAGCAGCCCATGTCGAAATCCATCGCCGGCGCCATGGCTGCCGGGGATGGCGCCGCGCAAATGCCAGCCACCAGGACTCCCCGATGACCATCACCATCACTGCCTTCGAACGGTCGCCCGATGGCGGCATGGGGCTGGCGCGCGACACGCGCGTCCGCTGGGCGCTCGAGGAAGCGGGCCAACCCTACGAGGTCCGCCCTGTTTCGTTCTCCGCGATGAAGGAGCCCGCGCATCTGGCCGTCCACCCCTTCGGCCAGATCCCGACCTATGAGGAAAGCGATCTCGTGCTGTTCGAGTCGGGCGCGATCGTTTTGCATGTCGCCTCGCGCCATGCGGGCCTGTTGCCGGACGACGCCAACGCCCGGGTGCGGGCGATCGCCTGGATGTTCGCCGCGCTCAACACCGTGGAGCCGCCGATCCTCGAGCTCGTGACCGTCAAGTTCCTGGAGGGCGACAAGCCCTGGAGCAAGGACCGCCTGCCCTTGGTCGTCGACCGCATCCGCAGCCGGCTGGCCCAGCTTTCCGCGCGCCTGGGCGATGCGGACTGGCTCGATGGCGCGTTCAGCGCCGGCGACCTGATGATGGTGTCGGTGCTGCTCAGGCTGAAGCCCTCGGGCATCCTGAACGAGTTTCCCGGCCTGGCCGCCTATGTCGCCCGCGGCGAGGCGCGCCCCGCGTACAAGCGGGCCTTCGCCGCCCAGCTGGCGTTCAACACGGCCCGGCCGCCGGCCGGCTGAGCAAGCGTCGGCCGCGCGAGCAGGGGCAGGCACCTGCCTCGCACAGACCTGCGTCGTCGGGACGACAGACCTTGGCGTCTCGCCATTGGCGCCGGCCTTCGCTTCAACCGCTGCGCTTTTCCGCGCCGCAGCGTGACATATCGCGGCTTCGGCGTACTAATTTACCGCAACGGATTTAGATCGATCCAAACCGAAAGGGACGCCAGGCCGTGCCGTGGCCGCGAAGCGGCGATGGCTCGGACCGGATCGAGGGGCGGGGAGGGCTAAGGACGCGCACGCAAGGGCGCGCCCGGCTGGCGCTGCTTCCCGCGGAAACGGGTCGAGGAGGTTTCGGGAGCCGCCATGCAAGCAGAAGCCGTCCGCATTCCGACCGCAGGCCCGCGCAAGGCCGGCGCGTCCGCACTGGCGGGATGCCACCCGCCTGCCGGGCTGGCCGGCGTGGCATTCGCCACGCCGCCGTCGCGGGGCGCGGCCGGTCCCGCCGCTGGGTTCCGTCCGGCGGCCGGGGGCCGCGAAGGCGGCGACGCTCCCGCCTTGCCGTATTGCTACGGAATTCCAGGAACGCGCCCGCGGCTGGCGCAACCGCATCGCCTCGACGGACGGCGGTGCGCCGTCGTGCGCGTGCGCGGCTCCTCCGGCTGCGCGCGCCCGGCGCCGGCGCAAGCGGTGGCATGCCGCCGGGGTGGGGCCGGTTCCATGCGCTCCAGCTAGCGCATCCGAAACGCCAAGGCACCTGCCGCATTCGAGATTCGGCACGGGTCGGACACCAGATTTGGATCGATCGAATCCAAGGGAGGCACCGCCGCACAGGACGCATCCGGACATCCAGCAGCACGTGATCAAACGGGGGGATCACCGCGCAGACTCCAATCGATCCACGCCGGGTGACGCCATCCGGGGGGCGGCGCAGGAGGACCGCGGTCGGCTGTCTTCTGGACTTCCGCCAGCGCGAACGCGGCTGCGGAAGGACGTTCACCGAATGGGGATCAACACCATGACGCACCTGCCACACGTCTCTGCCCGCAAGCCGCTGTACGTCGCGCTCGCCGCGGCGACCCTGTCGTTCGCCGGCTGCCTGGCGGCGCCCGCGCCGGCCTTCGCGCAGGCGTCCGCGCCCGCCGCGGCGCCGGCGCCGCCAGCGCGCGATGGCGCGACGGCGCAGAAGGGCGACAAGGACAAGAAGCCGGACAGGGAGAAGAACGGCTCCCCGGCCAATCCCACCACGCTGCAGACGGTCGTCGTCACCAGCTACCGCCAGTCGATCGACCAGAACATCCAGGACAAGCGCGATTCCAATTCCATCGTCGAAGTGATCAACGCGCAGAACATCGCGCAGTTCCCCGCCAAGAACATCGCCGACGCGCTGGCGCACGTGCCCGGCGTGGTCATCACGCGCGAATCCGGCGAAGGCAAGACGGTCAGCATCCGCGGCCTCGCCCCCGAGCTGACGCTCACCGAGTTGAACGGCAACTACGTGGCCTCGGCCGACACCTCGGCCGGCCTGACGCGCTCGTTCAACTACACGCTGATGCCGGCCAACATGTTCTCGGACATCAAGCTCTACAAGAGCCTGGAGGCGCGCCTGGACGAGGGCGGCATCGGCGGCAACGTGGACCTGCGCACGCGCCGCCCGCTGGAGATGCGGGCGAACGACGGCTTCGTGTCCATCAACGGGGCGGGCTCCGACAACAGCAGCAGGATCACGCCGCAGGCCTCGGCGCTGTGGTCCTGGAAGAACAAGGACGAGACCTTCGGCGTGCTGGTCGCGGGCACGTACCTGAAGCGCCGGGACGTCGACTACACGGCGAATGCGTCGAGCTGGCACTGGTGGGCCAACGACTGCACCGATTACGCGACATGCACCGAGCCGCCGGTGAACGTGCATGGCAAGCCCTACGGCCCCGACGTGGCGCCCAACATCGCCCTGTGGCCCGGCGGCGGCGTGACCGACCAGGCCGGCAACAGCTATTCCGGCTACTGGATGCCGCAGCAGTTCTCCACCAGCCGGAACCAGCTGGACCTGAAGACCAAGGGCGTCCAGGCCACCCTGCAGTTCAGGCCCACCGACCACTTCCTGCTGACCGGCAACTACTTCCGCTTCCAGCGCGAGCAGACCCAGATCACCAATACCCTGGAGGTTCCCGAGTGGGGCCTGCCCACCGGCAGCTACGAGGACCAGCAGGGCCGGCTGCTCGCCCCCGACGGCCTCACGTTCGACCCGTCGCACACCGTCGTCACCGGCGTGAACTACGTGCTCCCGCCCGCGGGCACGGGCTGCAACTCGCTGACCAACCCCGTCACCGGCGCGCAGCGGCAGCCGGTGGACGTCTGCTCCACGGAGATCCCGTGGCTCAACGGCAACTACTCCGTCGAGAAGGCCACCTCGCAGACCCTCAACCTCGAGGGCGAGTGGGACAGCGGCGGCGACCTCAGCGGCTCGTTCAACGTCGGCCGCACCTGGGCGACGGGCGGCCCGTCGGTGGAGCTGGGCATGGCCGCCAAGCCGCGCAACTTCGTCGACGGCCAGTGGGTGGACGGCAGCAACGGCGCCGCGTGGACGCTCAACGGCAAGCCGACCATCACGGCCTCGCCCGACGTGCTGCGGAACATGCTGGCCGGGGCGGGGCAGGTGGATCTCGGCTCGACCGGCTCCAACATGGTCAACACCACCACCTCGCAGAATTTCGCCCAGCTGGACTTCACCTGGGCGTTCGACTCCAGCTGGATGCAGTCGCTGCAGTTCGGCGTGAAGTACCGCGACAACCACGCTTCGCAGGTGAACAACGAGCTGCGCTGGTACTGCAAGGGCACCACGCTGCAGTTCCAGACCTGCGACCCGAACGCCGGCCAGCTGCCGGCGGGCTTCCTCCTGCCGAACATGCTCGACGGCAGCACCGAGGCCTACAACGACAACGTCTTCCCGGCGATCAACTACCCGGCCTACTACAACTACCTCAACTCGACCTACGACCGGGTGCTCTTCAACCACCCCGAGGACAGGTCCTCGATCAAGGAAAAGATCTCGGCGGCCTACGTGCAGGCGAACTTCGACACGGGCACGCTGCGCGGCAACGTGGGCCTGCGCTTCGTCAGCACGAAGCAGGACATCACCGTCGCCGACGAGATCACCACCAACAACGCGGTGTACTATCACGACGCGGACGGCAACATCCTGATCTGCCCGGCCAGCGGCGTGAACGCCGGCGGCGGCCCCTGCGCGCCGGGCGATTTCCAGTACCTGCCGCGCGAGCAGTCGGTGGTGCAGACGTTCACCAACGCCTCCACCAGCAAGCGCTACAACAAGCTCCTGCCCAGCTTCAACATCGCCTGGACCCTGCCCCACGACTTCGTGATCCGCGCCGCCGGGTCGCAGGCGATGGCCCGCGCCAACTACACCGACCTGGCCCAGCTGGGCAGCCTCACCAACAACACCCAGGCGTACTACGACGACCGCAAGCAGTTCGGCGCGCCCCTGCCGGGCTGGTACGGCAGCGGCGCCAACGCGGACCTCAAGCCGTTCACGGCCACCCAGTTCGACCTGGCGGGCGAGTGGTACTACGCGCCCGAGTCGGTGGTCGGCGTGGACCTGTTCCAGAAGAAGGTGAAGAACTTCGTCGTGCCGGTCACCGTCAACAACATCACCGTGGACGTCGGCGGCACGCAGCAGAACTTCATGCAGTACAGCACCAACGCCAACGGCCGCTCGGGCACCTCCAAGGGCGTGGAGCTGTACACGCAGCACACCTTCGAGATGGGCTTCGGCTACATCGTCAACTACACGCTCAACAAGACCAACGAGACCCCGGTCTCGCTCGGCGACACCCAGGTCGGCAAGTCGGAGCTGATCGGCAGCGCCAAGTACGCGGCGAACGTGTCGCTGTTCTACGAAAAGAACGGGCTGCTGCTGCGCGCCACCAACAACTGGACGGGGCGGACCATGCAGGGGCTTGCGTCCGGCCTGCCGATCTATACGCGGCCCTACCACCAGCTCGACCTGAACGGCGACTACGAGTTCAACAAGCACCTGATGGTGACCGCGTCGATCATCAACCTGACGCGCTCCAAGCCCCGCTCGTACCTGGGCGGCGACACGACGGCGCGGCTGTACCAGCTCGAATACGCCGGGCGCCAGTACTACCTGGGCCTGACCTACAAGTTCGGAGACGGCGGTTAAGCACGGCGGGCGATGCAGCCACGGCTGCCCAAACCCTCCGGGCCTGCTCCCTCTCCCTGCCGGGGAGAGGGCCGGGGTGAGGGGCCAACCTCGCGGGAAAACTTCATCGAAGCACGCTTCCCGATGCCACGTTCCCGCGAGCACCGGTCCCTCGTCCCGGCCTTCTCCTCGCTCCTCGAAGCCGCGCACATCCATGCGCGCTCCCCGCGTACCCCGGAGGGAAGGAGAAAGAGCCCGCCGGCGTGACGGATGACGCACCTTCATTCACGCACGGACCGGAAAGAACCATGTCCTCATCTTCCGCATGCTCTTGCCGTCGCGTTTCATCGGCCCGCAGGCACCTTGCGCCGGCCTTCGCGCTCATGGCCTTCGCGCTTGGAAACATCGCCTCGCTCCACGCCCAGGGCGGCGGCGCACCGCGATCCGCAACGCAGGGCGTCGACGAAGCCAACCCCCTGGTCGGCACCGCGCCGCTGGACCGGCGGGAGCTGATCGGCAACGCGCCGCCGCCGGGCGAGCCGCTGTACTCGGGCATCACCTCGCCGGGCGCGCGCCTGCCGCACAGCGCGGTCGAGGCGGCGCCGGTCAACGTCAACCTCGACCTCGGCTATCCCACGGGCGTCCCCACGCCCTACTACTACGCCAACCCCACGATGATCGGCTTCACCGGCGGCGGCGGTTCGACCTACGGCGGCCGCGCCGAGCCGATGGTCATGCCGGTGGCGGGCGACTGGACCGTGCCGCCGGCCTACGCGCAGTCGTACTACGACAAGAAGGGCGAAACGGCCTCGCCCGGCTACTACAAGGTCGACCTGGACAGCTTCCACACCCGCGTCGAGCTGACGGCGACGCAGCGCACCAGCCTGATGCGCTTCACCTTCCCGGCGAGCCGCCGCTCGAACGTCATCGTCAACCTGCGCCGCCAGGGCGGCGACGTGGAGGTGGTCGGCGACCGCACCGTGCGCGGCGTCGCCACCGGCCGGCGCGGGAGGGAGGACGCGGACGGCGCGTGGTTCGTCGCCGAGTTCTCGCGGCCGTTCGCCGGCTTCGGCACCTTCCGCGCGATCCCGGGCCACGAGGGCTGGGGCATCGGCGACAAGGACGTGGAGGCCGGGCGGCGCAGCGTGTCCGGCAGCTACGCGGGCGCCTACGTCACCTTCGACACGCAGGCCGGCGAGCAGGTGCTGGTGCGGATCGCCCACGGCCACAGCGCCGCCGAGGCCGAGCAGCGGCTGCGCGCCGGGGATGAGGACTTCGACCGCGTGCGCGCCCAGGCGCGCGCGGCCTGGGCGAAGCTGCTCGGCCGCGTCGAGGTGACGGGCGGCACGCCGGAACAGCGCAGGCTGTTCTACTCCACGCTCTACCACGCCTTCGCCAGCCCGCGGCTGGTCGCGCGCAAGGGCGAGCGCTTCACCGACGGCAACGGCCAGGTGCGCGTCGCCGAGCACGACCGCTACGGGCCGGTGCCGTTCTGGGACACCGGCCGCAACCAGATCGTGCTGCTGATGCTGCTCGAACCGCAGGTGGTGCAGGACATCATGCGCTCCGAGCTCGACATGGCGCGCGAGCGCGGCTACATGAACACCTCGTTCCACGGCGACCATGCCGTGCTCCTCTACGACGGCGCGTGGCGGCGCGGCATCCCGTTCGACTACGCCGCCGCGTATGCGTACCTGCGCAAGAACGCGACCGATCCCAGGGGGCCGCGCGACTACCTGGACGAGTACGCGAGGAACGGCTGGATCGCCGACGTCGTGCCGCCGGGCGATCCCAGCCCGCCCTACGCCGGCGGCAAGGCGGGCGTGGCCACCACGCTCGAATACGCCTGGGACGACCACGCGCTGGCCGACGTCGCCCGCCGGCTCGGCCGGGCGGACGACGCGCGGATGTTCCTGCGCCGCGCCGCGAACTACCGCAACGTGTTCGACCCTTCGGTCGGCTTCATGCGCGGCAAGACCGCCGACGGCCAGTGGATCGCGCCGTTCGACCCGGGCGAGCCCTACTACAACTTCATGATGAAGGAGGCCTCGGGCTGGTCCACGCTGTGGCTGGTGCCGCACGACGTGCGGGGCCTGCTCGGCCTGCTCGGCGGGCGCGACGCGTTCAACGCCAAGCTCGATGCGTTCTTCTCCACGCCGTACCGGCCCAAAGGCATCTGCCGCGACTGCACCGGCCTGATCGGGCAATACGTGCAGGGCAACCAGCCGGACCAGCACGCGCCCTACCTCTACGCCTGGAGCGGCCAGCCGTGGAAGACGCAGGCGCTGGTGCGCCGCATCCTCGCCGAGCTGTACGGCAGCGACGCCAGCGGCTACGGCTTCCCCGGCATGGACGACCAGGGCTCGACCTCGTCCTGGTACGTGCTGAGCGCGATGGGCTTCTATCCCGTCGATCCGTCCACGCCCGACTACATCCTCGGCAGCCCGATCTTCGACCGGGTGCGCCTGCGCATGGGCAACGGCAAGGTGTTCGAGATCGTCGCGCGCAACAACTCGGCGAAGAACGTCTACATCCAGTCCGCGACGCTCAACGGCAAGCCGTGGAGCAAACCGTGGTTCAGCCACGCGGACATCGCCGACGGCGCCACGCTGGTGCTCACGATGGGACCCGAGCCGAACGAGGCCTGGGGCGCCGACCCGGCCGACGCGCCGCCGTCGATGTCGGCGGAGGGGCGGTGAGCGTGAAAGCCCCTCTCCCGGAGGGAGAGGGATGCACTTTGGAGCCTGTCGCTTCGGAGCGTGGCGGTCGGGGCGCGGCGGCGGCGGCCGCCGCCGGCGCAGCCGTCAGGCCAGCTTCTTGTACTTCACCCGGTGCGGCTTGGCCGCCTCGTCGCCCAGGCGGCGCTTCTTGTCCGCCTCGTACTCGTTGTAGTTGCCGGGGAAGAACTCCACGTGCGAGTCGCCCTCGAAGGCGAGGATGTGCGTGGCGATGCGGTCGAGGAACCAGCGGTCGTGCGAGATCACCATCGCGCAGCCGGGGAACTCCAGCAGGGCCTCCTCCAGCGCGCGCAGCGTCTCCACGTCCAGGTCGTTGGAGGGCTCGTCGAGCAGCAGCACGTTGCCGCCCTGCAGCAGGGTCTTGGCCAGGTGCAGGCGGCCGCGCTCGCCGCCGGAGAGCTGGCCGACGATCTTCTGCTGGTCGGTGCCCTTGAAGTTGAAGCGGCCGATGTAGGCGCGCGACTGGATCTCGAAGTTGCCGATGGTGAGGATGTCCAGCCCGCCGGAGATTTCCTGCCACACGTTGTTCTTCGGGTTGAGCGCGCCGCGCGACTGGTCGACGTAGGCCAGCTTCACGGTGTGGCCGATCTTCACTTCGCCCCGGTCGGGCTTCTCCTCGCCGATGATCATCTTCATCAGGGTGGACTTGCCCGCGCCGTTGGGGCCGATCACGCCCACGATGGCGCCCGGCGGCACCTTGAACGACAGGTCGTCGATCAGCAGGTTGTCGCCGAAGGACTTGCTGACGTTGACGAACTCGATCACCTCCTGGCCCAGCCGCTCGCCCGGCGGGATGAAGATCTCGTTGGTCTCGTTGCGCCGCTGGTACTCGACCGCGTTGAGCTCCTCGATGCGGTTGAGGCGCGCCTTGCCCTTGGACTGGCGGCCCTTGGCGGCCGAGCGCGCCCACTCCAGCTCCTTCTCGATCGCCTTCTGGCGCGCCTTCTCCTGCTGCGCCTCCTGCTTCAGGCGCTGGTCCTTCTGCTCCAGCCAGGAGGAGTAGTTGCCCTTCCACGGGATGCCGCGGCCGCGGTCCAGCTCGAGGATCCACTCGGCGGCGTTGTCGAGGAAGTAGCGGTCGTGCGTCACCGCCACCACGGTGCCGGGGTAGTCCTGCAGGAAGTGCTCCAGCCATTCCACCGACTCGGCGTCGAGGTGGTTGGTGGGCTCGTCCAGCAGCAGCATGTCGGGCTTGGACAAGAGCAGGCGGCACAGCGCGATGCGGCGGCGCTCGCCGCCGGACAGCGTGCCCACCACCACGTCCCACGGCGCCAGGCGCAGCGCGTCGGCGGCCACTTCGAGCTGGCGCTCCAGCGCGTGCGCGTCGTTGGCGGCCAGCAGGTTCTCCAGGCGGTTCTGCTCCTCGGAAAGCTTGTCGAAGTCGGCGCCTTCCTCGGCGTAGGCGGCGTAGACCTCCTCCAGGCGCCGCTGCGCGTCGAGGATCTCGGCGACGCCTTCCTCGACCACCTCGCGCACGGTCTTGGTGAGGTCCATCTCCGGCTCCTGCGCCAGGTAGCCGACCTTGATGCCGGGCTGCGGGCGCGCCTCGCCCTGGTAGTCGGTGTCCACGCCGGCCATGATGCGCAGCACCGTGGACTTGCCCGCGCCGTTCAGGCCCAGCAGGCCGATCTTGGCGCCGGGGAAGAAGCTGAGCGAGATGTCCTTGATGATCTGGCGCTTCGGGGGAACGATCTTGCTCACCCCGTTCATGGTGTAGATGTACTGCATGGAGCCTCCGGCGGCGTGCACGACACCGGCCGCGGCAGGCGGGCCGTGCGTCGGAATGGGTAAGAAACCGCGCATTGTAGCGGGTCGCGGGGCGCCCCTGCGATGCGGCGCCGGATGGGAATGTGTGGGCGCGCGGGCGCGGGGCAATCCCGGCCGGGAGCGCGGCGCGCCATCCGGGCGGTTCCGCGCCCGCGCCGCGCCGGCCTCCGGCCTTCCCGAAGCGGCCCGCGGCGCGCGTTTCCGGGGCGCTTCCGGCGCATCGCACATGGATCGGCGCGGAGCGGAGGCGCAAGGCCGCCAGCGATGCCCGCCGTCCCGCGAAGCGGAACTTCCCGCGAACCCTGCCGCCCCATGCCGGCGGCCGGAACGCCCGCATCCGGCCATGCCTCGCGCCGCGGGCCGCCCGCCGGCCCGGCCAGGCTGGCCTTTTCCGACGGGGGAGGCCGGATGGCCGGGACGCAGGTTTCCGCCCGGATGCCGCTGGCGCGGCTGGCGGCGGCGCTGGACGACAGGGCGGCCGGATGGGCGCGGCGGCGCGGCGCCTGGGCCGTGGCGCTGCACGAGCTCGCCTGCTTCGGCGTGAAGCAGGCGCGCGCCTGCCTGTTCGGCGGGTGCATGCTGGCGCTGCTGCTGGGCACCTGGGCCTGGTATCCCGCCCATGCGTGGCTGGCCCGCTACGACTTCCTGGTGCTCGCCGCGCTGGCGCTGCAGGCTGCCCTGCTGGCGCTGGGCCTGGAGACGCGCGAGGAGGCGCGGGTGATCCTGGGCTTCCACCTGGTGGGCACCGTGATGGAGGTGTTCAAGACGGCGATGGGCTCGTGGGTCTACCCGGAGCCCTCGTTGCTGCGCATCGGCGGCGTGCCGCTGTTCACCGGCTTCATGTACGGCGCGGTCGGCAGCTACATCGCGCGGGCCTGGCGGCTGTTCGATTTCCGCTTCGTGCGGCATCCGCCGTTCGCGGCGACCGCGTGGCTGGCGCTGGCCATCTACGCCAATTTCTTCGCCCACCACTTCCTGCCCGACCTGCGCTGGGTGCTGTTCGCCGCGCTGGCGTGCCTGTTCGGGCGCACCTGGATCCTGTTCCGCGTGCGCGACGCGCACCGGCGCATGCCGCTGCTGCTCGGCTTCGCGCTGGTGGCGCTGTTCATCTGGCTGGCCGAGAACGTGGGCACGTTCGCCGCCGCCTGGCGCTATCCCGCGCAGCGCCACGGCTGGACCATGGTGCCCCTGGGCAAGCTCGGCGCGTGGCTGCTGCTGATGGTGATCAGCTACGTGCTGGTGTCGGCCAACCACCGGCGCGACCTGCGGGAGCCGCCCGCGCGCGGGCGGCGCGGCGACGGCGCGGCGCCGTGACGGCGCGGGCGTTCGTTGCCTACCGGGGCCGGGCGGCGTCGAGCAGGGCGCTGACGGTGCGCGTGTGCAGCGACGCGGCGTCGTAGCCGTCGGGCAGCAGGCCGGCGATCTCCAGCATCACGGCGCCGTGCAGCGCGGCCCAGATCTGGTGGCCGAGGATGGCCGGATCGGCGTCCACCGTGCCTTCCCCGGCCAGCACCTCCACGTGCGCGGCGATGGTGCGCCACATGCGCTCGTGCGCCCGGCGGTAGGCCGGGTCGTCGCGCCGCGTCTCCGGGTATTCGAACATCAGGCGGTAGGTCGCGGTGTTCGCGCGCGCGAAGGCGATGTAGGCGTCGCGCACGGCGCGGCTGCGCGTGCGGCCGTCGCCGGGCGTGTCGAGCGCGCGTTCCAGCGCCTCGGAGAAGCGGTCGAGGCCGCGCGTGCGCACGGCCGTGACGATCTCTTCCTTGTTGGCGAAGTAGCGGTACGGCGTCATCGTGCCCACGCCGAGCTGCGCGGCGAGGCGGCGCATGGTGACGGCGGCGGGGCCTTCCTCCACGTACAGCCTCGCCGCCGCCTCGCACAGGCGCTCGCGGAACGCCTCGGTTTCCCGCTCGCTCAGCGCCCGGGGCATGTCAGCGGCCCGCGCCGAGCGCCTTGCGGAAGAACGCCAGCGCATCGGCGTTGACCTGCGCGTGCACCTTGGCGCGGTCCACGCCGGCGGGGTCGCGGCACAGGTCCGGGATCTCGCGCGCCAGCGCGGGCGAGCAGGGCGGCAGGAACACCCAGTGGTCGGCGTGCGGCACTTCCTTCACCGCCGCCAGCGTGCGGATCAGCGGCGCGATGTGCCTGGCGTTGGCCTCGGGCGGCAGCACGCGGTCGTTCGCGCCGTAGTAGAGGTAGACCGGGATGCGCACGCCGTCGAAGCCGTGCCCGTCGAACAGCAGGCTGAGCGGCGCCATCACGAACGCGGCCCTCACGCGCGGGTCGGCGGTGTCGCCGTAGCGGCCCAGCTGCTTCTGCATGCCGTCGAACACCTGCTCCAGCGTCATGCCCTGGCGCGCGGCGGCCGCCCTGAACTCGGCGGCGTGGCCGCACACGTCCTTGTCGTCGGGATAGCGCTCGCAGAAGGCGATGAAGCGGTCGAAGCGCGGCCTGGCCCCGGCCACCATCAGCGCGGTGTAGCCGCCGGCGGAGAAGCCCGCGACGCCGATCCGCCGCGGGTCGACCAGGCTTTTCCAGCGCGGGTCGGCGAGCAGCGTGCTGATGGTCGACTTCACCTGGATCGGCCGCCCGGCCAGCACCTCGATGTGGCCGACGCCGCTGGTGTCGCGGAAATAGTCGCCGGGATGGTTGAGCGTGGCGACCACGAAGCCGTGGCTGGCGAGATACGCCGCCAGGTCGTGGTGCCCGAGGTCGCTGCCGCCGTTGCCGTGCGAGATCACCACCAGCGGCTTGGCGCCCGGGATGGCCGGCGCGTCCGGCGTGGCGGCCACGTCGTACGGTCCCATCGCCGTGGTGCCGCGCACCGGCTGCGCGGAGGGATAGAACACGTAGCCGTCCGTCTGGCCGCCGTTGACCGGGTCGGGGATGCGGATGGGCGCGATGCCGACGCCGGTGGCGCTCCCGGCGGAGGCGGCGGGGGGAGCCAGCAGGAACAGCGCCAGCGCGAGCAGGCGGAGCAGCTGCGGCAGCGGGTGCGCCGGGGCGCGGGGCGGAGGCATCGGCATGGTGCGGAGTCCTTGGGGGCGAGTGATTGCGTGCGATGTACGGTACGTTGTACGCAATAGATGCGCAAGTGCCCGTCGGTGGCCCCCCTGGCACGCGACGGCTACACTTTTGCGTTCCAGCCCTGCAGCCACCCCCACGAGGTCAGGATGTTCCCGAAGCACGAGACGATCGCCGGTTACGACAACGAACTGGCCCAGGCCATCGCGGACGAGGCCCGCCGCCAGGAAGACCACGTCGAGCTGATCGCCTCGGAGAACTACGCCAGCCCGCGGGTGATGGAGGCGCAGGGCAGCGTGCTCACCAACAAGTACGCCGAGGGCTACCCGGGCAAGCGCTACTACGGCGGCTGCGAGTACGTGGACGTGGCCGAGCGCCTCGCCATCGAGCGCGTGAAGCAGCTGTTCGGCGCCGACTACGCCAACGTGCAGCCGCACTCCGGCTCGCAGGCCAACCAGGCGGTGTACTTCGCGCTGCTCAACCCGGGCGACACCATCCTCGGCATGTCGCTGGCCCACGGCGGCCACCTCACCCACGGCGCCAAGGTCAACCTGTCGGGCAAAATCCTCAACGCCGTGCAGTACGGCGTGGACGCCAACGGCATCGTCGACATGGACGAGGTCGAGCGCCTGGCCGCGGAGCACCGGCCGAAGATGATCGTGGCCGGCTTCAGCGCCTACTCGCAGGTGATGGACTGGGCGCGTTTCCGCGCCATCGCCGACAAGGTCGGCGCCTACCTGTTCGTGGACATGGCGCACGTCGCCGGCCTGGTCGCCGCGGGCGTGTACCCGAGCCCGCTGCCGCACGCGCACGTGGTCACCTCCACCACCCACAAGACCCTGCGCGGCCCGCGCGGCGGCATCATCGTGGCGAGCCGGCAGGGCATGGGCGAGGGCGCCGAGGAGATCGAGAAGAAGCTGCAGTCGATCGTGTTCCCCGGCATCCAGGGCGGCCCGCTGATGCACGTGATCGCCGCCAAGGCGGTGGCCTTCAAGGAGGCGCTGGAGCCGGAGTTCAGGACCTACCAGCAGCAGGTGGTGAAGAACGCCAAGGCGATGGCGCGCACCTTCGTCGAGCGCGGCTACAAGATCGTCTCCGGCGGCACCGAGAACCACCTGATGCTGGTCGACCTGATCGGCCGCGAGGTCACCGGCAAGGACGCGGAGGAGGCGCTGGGCCGGGCGCACATCACGGTCAACAAGAATGCCGTGCCGAACGACCCCCGCAAGCCGTTCGTCACCTCGGGCCTGCGCGTGGGCACGCCGGCCATCACCACCCGCGGCTACCGGGAAGCGGACGCGATCGAGCTGACCCACTGGATCTGCGACGTGCTGGACGCGCCGGGCGACGAGGCGGTGATCGCCGAGGTGCGCGGGAAGGTCGAGGCGCAGTGCAGGAAGTTTCCGGTTTACGGTTGACGGGGGAACGGGGAACCGGGGAGGTTCCGGTGGCTTGGGATTGCAGGGAGTTGCAGGTTTGGCAGGAGGCCATGGACTTGGCCGGGGCGGTGTACGCGGCGACCAAGGCATTTCCGCCTGAAGAGCGCTTCGGGCTGACCGGATGCATCGCCGAGGGCAACGCACGCGGTTCCACACGTGATTATTCGAGGTTCCTGTCGATGTCTTCCGGGTCGCTTGCCGAGGTCGAAACGCAGTTGCTGCGCTCCCGGCGCTTCGGTTACTTGTCCGAGGAAGCCATGTCGACCTTGCTGCCGCCCCCGCATCGCCTTGCCCGCAAGCTGCAGGCGCTGAAAAAGACCCTGTCCTCGAAGTTGTCCGCAAACCATCCGTTCCCCGTCCCCCGTTCCCGGTTCCCGTCTCCCTGATGCACTGCCCCTTCTGCCAGCACGAAGACACCCGCGTGATCGACTCGCGGCTCGCCGAGGACGGCGCCACCGTGCGCCGCCGGCGCGAGTGCCCGCAGTGCGGCGAGCGCTTCAACACCTTCGAGACGGCGGAGCTGAAGCTGCCGGCGATCGTCAAGAGCGGCGACCGGCGCGAGGCGTTCGACGAGCGCAAGCTGCGGGTGAGCTTCGAGCGCGCGCTGCAGAAGCGCCCGGTGGCGAGCGCCGCGGTGGACGCCGCCGTGCGCGCGGTGATCGACGACCTGCGCAAGAGCGGCGAGCGCGAGGTACCCTCGCGCCAGGTCGGCGAGCTGGTGATGCGCGAGCTGAAGAAGCTCGACCAGGTGGCCTACGTGCGCTTCGCCTCCGTGTACCGCCGCTTCGAGGACGTGCAGGCGTTCCGCGAGGAGATCGAGAAGCTGGAGCGCGACCTGCCCGAGCTGGAGAAGCTGCAGCTCTCGCTGCTGGGCGGCGGCGGCGGCGCGGAGCCGCGCCGCCCCCGCAAGGGCTGAGCGCCTAGGCTCCCTCTCCCCTGCGGGGAGAGGGCTGGGGTGAGTGGCCGACCTCGCCCCGCCGCATGCCCGAAGCGCGCTTCGATGCGACACTATCGCCAGCACCGCTCCCTCACCTCGGTCCTCTCCCCGGAGGGGAGAGCAAGACAAGCACGAGCATGACCTTCACCGCCCTCGACCACCAGCACATGGCGCACGCGCTGCGCCTGGCCGAGCGCGGCCTGTTCACCACCCAGCCCAACCCGCGCGTCGGCTGCGTGATCGCGCACGGCGCCGAGGTGGTGGGCGCGGGCTGGCACCAGCGCGCCGGCGGGCCGCACGCGGAAGTGTGCGCGCTGCGCGCGGCGGGCGAACGCGCGCGCGGCGCCACCGCCTACGTGACGCTGGAGCCGTGCGCGCACCACGGCCGCACGCCGCCGTGCGCGGACGCGCTGGCCGCCGCCGGCGTGGCGCGCGTGGTGGTGGCGGCGGAAGACCCGTTCCCGCAGGTGGACGGCCGCGGCATCGAAAAGCTGCGCGCCGCCGGCATCGCGGTGGAGACGGGGCTGCTGCGCGAGGCGGCGCGCGAGCTCAACGTCGGCTTCTTCAGCCGCCACGAGCGCGGCCGCCCGTGGGTGCGCCTGAAGCTGGCGATGAGCCTGGACGGCCGCACCGCGCTGGGCAACGGCGAGTCGAAATGGATCACCGGCGCGGCCGCGCGCGCCGACGTGCAGCGCTGGCGCGCGCGCAGCTCGGCCATCCTCACCGGCAGCGGCACCGTGCTGGCCGACGACCCGCGCCTCACCGTGCGCCTGGACGAAGATG
Source organism: Fulvimonas soli (assembly GCF_003148905.1). GTDB lineage: Bacteria > Pseudomonadota > Gammaproteobacteria > Xanthomonadales > Rhodanobacteraceae > Fulvimonas > Fulvimonas soli. Next base: position 259,000 of record NZ_QGHC01000005.1, read on the forward strand.
CCTCGCTCCCCCCGCCGGGAAGGGAGTCCGTCGCGGACCCGGCCCGGGGGCAGGGCGAGGGGACGGCGCATGCGACGGATTGGACCGAGGTGCCGGCCGCGGCCTTCGTGCCGCCGCTGCGCGTGGTGCTCGACCGCCGCCTGCGCACGCCGGCCGGCAGCCACGTGCTGGACGGCTCGGCGCCGACGCTGGTGCTGCATGGCGACGGCGCCGCCTGCGCGGACGACCGCTTCGCGCGCGCCGAATGCCGGCCGGTGGCGGAGAGGGACGGCAAGCTGGCGCTCCCCGCCGTGCTGGCGCACCTGGCCGCACGCGAGTGCAACGAGGTGCACGTCGAGGCCGGCCCCGCCCTGTGCGGCGCGCTGCTCGCCGAGGGGCTGGCCGACGAGCTGCTGCTCTACGTCGCTCCCGCGCTGCTGGGCGACGACGCGCGCCCGTTGCTGCACCTGCCCGCGCTGCGCTCGATGGACGAGCGCTGGAACCTGCGCCTGCTGGACCTGCGCCCGTTGGGCGCGGACCTGCGCCTGCGCCTGCGCCCGGAAGCCTGAAAGCCGGGCGGCGCGCATCGCGCGACACCGCGTCAGACACATCGCCGCATGGCGCGACCTCAATGGAGGTAGGCGGGAAAGCGCGGCAACTGGGCGCCGCCCGCGCGCGCCCGCGCTGCGGCGCCTGATCGACTACCTGGCTGCTGCGCTGGCGGGCGCTTGAAGAAGGCCACGTCGCGCGGCGGCGACGCGCGCTTGCACGCTGCCGACCGCGGCTCCACTGGATGTCGTGGCGCAACGATTCCTTCTCGTCCGTCTCGTGGCGCCTGCCGCGCACTGCGCCGGTCAGATCGCCGGTCGTCCCTGAATGCCCCGCCAACGCGGGAACTTGCGCCGCCAACGGCGCGCGGGGACATCGCGTTGTCACCCCACGAGCCGCTGAACGGAAGGCCGCGCTGTCATGCCCCTGCCGCATTCGGCCGCCAACGTGGCGGCCGCCATGGATCGTCCCGTCCGGTATCCGCCGCCCGCGGCGCTGCCCCCGGCGCCGCCGCGCGCCCGCGCAGCGGCGCGGGACGGCGCGCGCGCCTGGCTGCTGCTGGTGCTGGGGCTCGGCCTGCTGGCCAGGCTGCTGCACATCGGGCGGCAGCCGCTGTGGCTGGACGAGGCGCTGACCCTGCAGCGCATCCACCTCGACCTGGCCGGTCTGGTCGCCGACAGCTTCGCCAGCCGGCACATGCCCGGCTATTTCCTGCTGCTGCGCCTGCTGCTGCCGTTCGACGCGGACGGCGCCCTGCTGCGCCTGCCGTCCGCGCTGTTCGGCGCGCTCTCGGCGGGCGTGGTGTTCGCGGTGGCGCGCCGCGTCGGCGGCCTGCGCGCGGCGGTCGTGGCGGGGCTGCTGATGGCGCTGTCGCCGTTGCAGGTGCAGTACGGCCAGGAGGCGCGCTCGTATGCGCTGGTCGTGCTGCTGATCGCGGTCGCGCTGTGGGGCCTGGTGCGGCTGGCGCAGGACCCGCGCCGCGCCGCGTGCGGCCTGGCCGATCCCGCGGCGGACCGGCTCGGCTGGGGCGCCTACCTGTTCGGCACCGTCGGCGCGCTGGACGTGCTGGGCGACGCCTTGCCCTGGCTGGCCGTCTCCGCCTTGGCGTTCTGGCTGGTGTGGCGCCGCCTGCGCGCGGAGGCGCCGCCGGCGTGCGCGGGCTTCCGGCGCAACGCGCTGTTCGCGTTCGCCGCGGTGCTGGCCGGCTGCCTGCCGCTGTACGCCGCGATCTGGCTGGCCGGCGGCGGGCAACTGCTGCGGCACTTCGACTGGGTGCCGCCGGTGAGCCCGCACGGCGTGTGGGTGGCGGCCGGCAGCGTCTACCTGATGCGCATGGCCGCGGTGGTGCGGCTGGGCCTGCTGCCCGGCTCGGTGCCGCTGCTGGGCTGGCTGGTGCTGGCGCTGGCGGTGGCCGGGATGCTGCGCCTGCGCGGGCGCACCGAGGGGCGCGTGCTGCTGCTCGCCTTCGCCGTGCTGCCGCTGCTGGTGCTGGCGCTGGCGCCGTTCCGCTCGATGCTGGTGCCGCGCTACCTGCTGTGGAGCGCGGCGCCGTTCCTGGTGCTGGCCGGGGCGGGCGCCGCCGCGCTGCCGCGGCGCGCGCTGCCGTTCGCGGCGGCGGTGCTGCTGCTGCTGGGCGCGGCCAACCTGGCGCCGCTGTACCGGCAGGAGACCAAGCCGCGCTGGGACCTGGCGGCCGCCACGCTGGCCGCCGGCGTGCGCCCGGGCGACACCGTGTTCACCGCCGACCCCAACGCGCCCACCATGCTGGACGTGCTGCGCCCGCGCGGCGCGCCGCCGCTCGGCCAGGTGGCGCAGGTGACCTCCCGCCTGGACGAGGCGCTGGCGCGAGGGCGCGGGGGCGGCCGCGTGTGGGCGGTGAACGGGCGCACCGGGCTGGGGCGGCGGCTGCCGCCGGCGGCGCTCGAGCAGCAGCTGGCCGCGCTGGGCGCGCCGGCCGAGCAGATCCGCCAGGGACGGGAGATCACCATCCTGCTGTACGCGCCGCCCGGGCTGAGCGACTGACCGGCGGGCCGCGCCGGTGTCGCACGCGCGCCGCTCAGGACCGGGCCGGCCAGCGTTGGTGCTAGACTGCCCCGCGGCCGGTTCGCCGGCCAGACCACCACGACGTCTTCAGGGCGGGGCGGAATTCCCCACCGGCGGTAGGTCCTTCGGGACGAGCCCGCGAGCGCCTTCGCCGCACGGCGGAGGGACAGCAGATCCGGTCGAACGCCGGAGCCGACGGTCACAGTCCGGATGAAAGAAGACGGTTCGACGCGCGGCCCGCGGCTGCGCGCCGGCCTCATGCCTTGGGGCGTTCTCGCATGTCCTACGGAGAACGTTTCATGACCGCCGCCATTCCGCAAAAGGCAGCCTCCCTTCCCGACCGGGAGGCGTGCTGATGTTCACCGGCATCGTGCAGTCCGTGGGCCGCGTCGCGCGGCTCGAACCGCGCGGCGGCGACGTGCGCCTGCACGTCGATACCGCCGGCCTCGACCTGTCCGACGTCGCGCCCGGCGATTCCATCGCCGTGTCCGGCGTGTGCCTCACCGCGGTGGCGCTGGCGCCGCGCGGCTTCGCCGCCGACGTCTCCAACGAGACGCTCTCGCTGACCACGCTGGGCGCGCTGAAGCCCGGCGACCCGGTGAACCTGGAGAAGGCGCTGCGCCTGGCCGACCGCCTGGGCGGCCATCTCGTCTCCGGCCACGTGGACGGCGTGGGCAAGGTGGTGTCCATCGCGCCGGACGGCCGCTCGCAGCGCTGGACCTTCGAGGCGCCGCCCGCGCTGGCGCGCTACATCGCCGCCAAGGGCTCGGTCTGCATCGACGGCACCAGCCTCACCGTCAACGCGGTGGACGGCGCGCGCTTCGGCGTCAACCTGATCCCGCACACCATCGAGCACACCGCCTTCCACGCGCGCCGCGCCGGCGACGCGGTGAACGTCGAGGTGGACCTGATCGCGCGCTACGTCGAGCGGCTGCTCGGCGCCGGCGAGGCGCCGCGCCTCGACGAGGCGTTCCTCCAGCGGCACGGCTTCGCCTGAGCTTTTGGAGCCCCTCTCCCCTCGGGAGAGGGGTTGGGGCGAGGGTGCGGGCGAAGCGCGACGCTTCGCTCCGCCCGCACCCTCATCCGCCCCTGCGGGGCACCTTCTCCCGAGGGGAGAGGGAAGAACCACACACGGACACGTCATCCATGCCCTTCAACACCATCCCCGAAATCCTCGAAGACATCCGCGCCGGCCGCATGGTGGTGATCCTCGACGACGAGGACCGCGAGAACGAGGGCGACCTCGTCATGGCCGCGCAGATGGTGCGGCCGGAGGACGTCAACTTCATGGTGCGCGAGGCGCGCGGCCTGCTGTGCCTCACCCTCACCGAGCAGCGCACGCGCCAGCTGGGCCTCAAGCCCATGGTCAGCGACAACACCTCGCCGTACCACACCAACTTCACCGTCTCGATCGAGGCGGCCGAGGGCGTCACCACCGGCATCTCCGCGCACGACCGCGCGCGCACCATCCAGGTGGCGGTGAAGAGCGACGCCAGACCGCAGGACCTCTCGCAGCCCGGCCACGTGTTCCCGCTCACCGCGCAGCCCGGCGGCGTGCTCACCCGCGCCGGCCACACCGAGGCGGGCTGCGACCTCGCCGCGCTGGCGGGGCTGGAGCCGGCGGCGGTGCTGATCGAGATCCTGCACGAGGACGGCTCGATGGCGCGCCGCCCCGAGCTGGAGGCGTTCGCGCGCAAGCACGGCCTGAAGATCGGCACCATCGCCGACCTGATCCGCTACCGCCTGGAAACCGAGAAGACCGTCGAGCGCGTGCACGAGGCCGAGGTGGACACCGAGTTCGGCCCGTTCCGGCTGCTGGCCTACCGCGACGCGATCCGCCGCGGCCTGCACTTCGCGCTGGTGCGCGGCGCGGTGGACGACGGCGCGCCGGCGCTGACCCGCGTGCACGTGCGCAACACGCTGTCCGACGTGCTGCACCTGAAGCGCGACGACCTCGGCCTCACCGTCACCGCGGCGCTGCGGCGCATCGCCGACGAGGGCCGCGGCGTGCTGCTGGTGCTGTCCGGCGAGGACACGCCCGAGGCGCTGCTCGCGCGCCTGCAGGGCCAGCCGTCCGCGCTGGCGCCGCAGGACGCGCGGCAGCACGAGTGGCGCCAGCTCGGCCTGGGCGCGCAGATGCTGGCCGACCTCGGCGTGCGCCGCCTGCGCGTGCTGGGCACGCCGCGCAAGCTGGTGGGCCTGGGCGGCTTCGGGCTGGAGGTGGTGGAGTACGTCTGAATCCCTACGGGAAACCGCCTGTGGGAGCGGTCGTTGCGGGAGCGGCCTCCGGCCGCGATGGCCTGGCCCCCGGATCGCGGCCGGAGGCCGCTCCCCCAGAGCTCACCCCACAAAGGTCACTCCCGCAGAGGCCGCTTTTCCACACCGCTACCTTCGACCGGCCACGCCGCGCCCCCGCACCCACGGCATACTCGCCGGAACTCCGCCCACCGCCACAGCCATGACCGCAACGCGCATCCGCCTGATCGCTCCCTCCGGCTACGCCGCCGATCCCGCCGCGATGGCGCGCGGCGTGGCGCGCCTGCGCGCGGCCGGCTGCGCGGTGGAGGGATTGGAAGTGCTGGAGCGCACGCAGCTGCGCTTCGCCGGCAGCGACGCCGAGCGCGCGCAGGACATCAACGCGCTGGCGGAGCGGGACGCGCTGCCCGACATCGCCCTGGTCACGCGCGGCGGCTACGGCGCGGCGCGCCTGCTCGAGCACCTGCGCTACGACGCGCTGCGCGAGCGGCTGGCGGGCGCGCCGCCCGCGCTGGTCGGCCACAGCGACTTCACCGCGCTGCAGCTGGCGCTGTACGCCAGGAGCGGGCTGCCCAGCTTCGGCGGCCCGCTGCTGGCCGACCTCGGCGCCGAGCCGCGCGACGAGGGCACCTGGAGCCACTTCTGGCGCACGCTGCGCTCGCCCGCCTCCGGCGCGGACTGGCGGTGCGCCGCCGACGTGGAGCTCGACACGGAAGGTCCGCTGTGGGGCGGCAACCTGGCGGTGCTGTGCAGCCTGCTCGGCACGCCGTACTTCCCGCGCATCGACGGCGGCATCCTGTTCGTGGAGGACGTGGGCGAGCCGCCGTACCGCATCGAGCGGCTGCTGTACCAGCTGCACCTGTCCGGCGTGCTGGGCCGCCAGCGCGCGCTGCTGCTGGGCCGCTACAGCGACTGCCGCCCGGGCCCGCGCGACAACGGCTACGCGCTGGACGCCGCGTTCGCCCAGCTGCGCGCGGTGGCCGGCATCCCGGTGGTCGACGGCCTGCCGCACGGCCACGGCCCCGGCCAGCTGACCCTGCCGTTCGGCGCGCCCGCGCGCCTGCGCGTGGGCGGCGGCGCGGCGCGGCTGGATTTCTCCGGCTACCCGCACCTGCCGGCCGCGCCGGCCGAAAACCCGTAGAATACCCGGCCCCTCGCGGGCTGCCCGTTCCCCAAGGAATCCGCATGAAGACCATCGAAGGCGACTTCGCCACGCCCCCAGGCCGCTTCGCCATCGTCGCCGGCCGCTTCAACGGCTTCGTCGTCGAGCCGCTGGTGGCCGGCGCGCGCGACGCGCTGGCGCGCCACGGCGTCAAGGACGACGACATCGAGCTGGTGCGCGTGCCCGGCGCCTGGGAGATCGCGCTGGCCGCGCACAAGCTGGCCGCCTCCGGCCGGTACGCGGCGGTGATCGCGCTGGGCGCGGTGATCCGCGGCGCCACGCCGCACTTCGACTACGTGGCCGGCGAGTGCGCCAAGGGCCTGGCCCGGGCCGCGCTGGACAGCGGCGTGCCGGTGGCCTTCGGCGTGCTCACCACCGACAGCATCGAGCAGGCCATCGAGCGCGCCGGCACCAAGGCCGGCAACAAGGGCGCCGACGCCGCGCTGGCCGCGCTGGAGATGGCCAACCTGTACGGGAAGCTGCCGTGAGCGCGCCGCAGGGCGTCGATCTCGCCGCGCGCTCGCGCGCGCGCCGGCGCGCGCTGCAGGCGCTGTATGCGTGGCAGATGAGCGGCAGCCGCATGGCCGCGGTGATCGAGCAGTTCCGCCACGAGCAGGACATGGAAGTGGCCGACCTCGAATACTTCGAGGACCTGCTGCACGGCGTGGAGGGGCACGTCGGCGAGCTGGACGCCGCGCTCGAGCCCTACGTGGACCGCGAGGTGGAGCAGATCGATCCGATCGAGCGCGCCGCGCTGCGCCTGGCCGCCTACGAGCTGAAGTTCCGCCTGGACGTGCCGTACCGGGTGATCCTCAACGAGGCCATCGAGGTCACCAAGCGCTTCGGCGCCGACCACGGCCACAGCTACGTCAACGGCGTGCTGGACAAGCTGGCCGGCGAGCTGCGCGCGGCGGAGAAGCGCGCGCGCTGAGGCCGCGGCCGCGCCTAGCGGCAATCCTCGCGGCTGTTGTCGGCGATCCCCGCGATCAGCCAGCGGCCGTCCACCCGCGCGAGGTTGAACACGTCCGTGCCGCAGTGGTGCGGCTTGCCGTCGACCAGGAAGACGTAGGGCGCCCACACCACCGCGATGTCGTCGTCGATGCGGACGAGCGGATCGCGGATGCGCTCCTCGATGCGCTGCTTGCCCGGCTTCACGTGGTCGACGAAGGCGCCGAGGCCGAGCTGCACCGGCTTGCCGTGCCGCATCAACGTGGCGCCGCCCTCGGGCAGCACCTGCGCGCGCATCGCGGCCTGGTCGTAGCGGGACATCGCGGCGAAGAACGCATGCACCGGCGCCAGCACGGCCTGTTCCTGCGGCGTGGCCGCCGCGGCCGGCCCGGTCCAGGCCAGCAGGGCGGCGAGGCCGAGCAGCGCCGGCGCGCGGCGGGCAGCGGCGAGAGGGAGGCGATGGCGCATGGCGTGGGCTCCGCGGCGGAATGGCCGGCCGACCATCGCACGCGCGCGGCGCGCGCGCATGCGCCGCAGGTCATGGGCGCGCGCCCCACGCGGGTGGTCTGGAAGCCGATCGCGGCCGCAGGCCGCTCCCACGGCTTGCGCCGCGCGCGCGCGGATGGTCTGCTCATGCGCCGTCCCGTCTCCCGGCCCGCCATGGAATTCCGCCTGATCGACCGCATCCGCGAGCGCACCGCGCAGGGCCGCGAGGACGTGCGCCTGGGCATCGGCGACGACGCCGCGCTGCTCGCCGTGCCCGCCGGGATGGAGCTGGCGGTGGCGATCGACACCCTGGTCGAGGGCGTGCACTTCCCGCGCGGCACCTCGCCCGCCGACCTCGGCTGGAAGGCGCTGGCGGCGAACCTGTCCGACCTGGCCGCGATGGGCGCCACGCCGGCCTGGGCGCTGCTCGCGCTGACCCTGCCCGAGGCGATGGACGCCGCGGCGCGCGAGGCCTTCGTGGACGGCTTCGCGGACGGCTTCGCGGCGCTGGCGCAGCCGCAGCGGCTGGCGCTGGTGGGCGGCGACACCACGCGCGGGCCGCTCGCCGTCAGCGTGGCGGTGCACGGCTTCGTGCCGCCGGGGCAGGCGCTCGCGCGCGCCGGCGCGCGGGCGGGCGATGCGGTGCTGGTCACCGGCACGCTGGGCGACGCGGCGGCCGGGCTGCGGCTGCTGCAGCAGGGCATCGGCGCGGACGACGCGCGCGCCGCGCCGCTGGTCGGACGGCTCAACCGCCCGACGCCGCGGCTGGCGGCGGGGCTGGCGCTGCGCGGCCGCGCCAGCGCCTGCATCGACGTCTCCGACGGGCTGCTCGCCGACCTCGGCCACGTCTGCGCGGCCAGCGGCGCGGGCGCGGAGATCGAGGCCGCGCTGCTGCCGCGCTCGCCCGCGCTGCTCGGCCTGTTCGACGAGGCGGCCGCGCTCGACTTCGCGCTGGCCGGCGGCGACGACTACGAGCTGTGCTTCACCGTGCCCGCCGCGCGCGTGGCCGAGGTGCAGGCCGACCTGGCCCGGCTGGGCTGCGGCGCCGCCCGCATCGGCCGCATCGTGGAGGGTGCGGGCGTGCGCGTGCGCGGCGCGGACGGCGCGTGGCTGGCGCCGGCGCGGCGGGGCTGGGACCATTTCGCGGCATGAGCCAGGCGCGGGTGTGCGCGGCCGTCGGCTTTCCGCTTCGACGCGCGTGCAAGCATCCATTCGTTCCCGTGGCCGCAGCCTCCACGACATCCGCTCCTTCGACGAGATTCCTGTGCGTGGGGGAGGGGCGCGGGGTGGCGAGGGCAGGGAGGACGGCGAGGAAGGGAGGACCGGGAGGTTTGCGCGAAGGCGGCGGCATGGCAGGCTCACGCTGCGCGGCGCCGTCGGGCATGTCCATCGAACGGCCGCCGAGACCCCCCAGGCTTCCGAGACCCGCATGAGCGACCGCAAGACCCTCACCCCCGAGCAGCGCCGCCTGCTGCTCGCCACCCCGGCCGGCTGGCTGGCCTGCGGCTTCGGCTCCGGCCTCGCGCCGGTGGCGCAGGGCACCTTCGGCTCGCTGGCGGCGATCCTGCCCTGGCTGCTGCTGCGCGACCTGGCGCCGTGGATGTACGCCTTCGTGCTGCTGGTCGCCTTCGCCGTCGGCGTTTGGGCCTGCGACGTGGCCGGCCGCGCGCTGGGCGTGGACGACCACCGCAGCCTGGTGTGGGACGAGTTCGTCGGCCAGTGGATCGCGCTGGCGCCCGCGCTGTGGGCGCCGTGGTGGGCGGTGGCGCTCGGCTTCGCGCTGTTCCGCCTGTTCGACGTGTGGAAGCCCTGGCCGATCGGCTGGCTGGACCGCCGCCTCAAGGGCGGCCTGGGCGTGATGGCGGACGACGCGGTGGCCGGCGCGTTCGCGGCGGTGGCGCTGGCGGTACTGTTGCGGTTGCTCCACTGACCGGACGCACGTGATGGGTCGTCCGCCAGGCTTCGATGCCCGGCACGGCCCGAGCGGCATGGAAAGCCGGTGCCCGCCCGCGGCCGCCCGGCCGGGGCGCGAGGGCGGCAGCGAAGGCGCGCTCCGACGGTTCCGTTTTCCGCTTTCGCGCCGGCCGTGCCGCGCGCCATCGGCCGGATACGCGGCCTTCACCGGAATTCGGCTTTATTTCCGCGGCGACGCCCTGGCGTCGACCGATGGAACAACGGCCCGTGGGCATCCCCGCGCAAGCCGCCGGCGGCCCGCGACGCGGGCACGGCAGGAAACGCCATCCCCGCGGCCGCTCCGCTTCCGTCGTGGCGGAGTCCGGACGCCGCATCCGGCCACGGATTCCACGGCAGCCATCCTTCAAGGAGAGCCCAGGCCATGGCCAAGACAGGCACCCCCCGCACCTCCGCATCCTCCTCCCGCCGCGGCGCGGCCGACCGCCGCGGGCAGGGCGACGAACTGCACCAGCCGGCCGGCGGCCGCCACCCGCCGCTGACCACCAACCAGGGCATCCCGGTCGCCGACAACCAGAACTCGCTGCGCGCGACGCCGCGCGGGCCGACCCTGCTGGAGGACTTCGTCCTCCGCGAGAAGATCACCCACTTCGACCACGAGCGCATCCCCGAGCGCATCGTGCACGCGCGCGGCTCGGCGGCGCACGGCTACTTCGAGCTGACCAAGTCGCTGCGCAAGTACACCACCGCGAAGCTGCTCACCGAGGTGGGCGAGAAGACGCCGGTGTTCGTGCGCTTCTCCACCGTGGCCGGCGGCGCCGGCTCGATCGACACGCCGCGCGACGTGCGCGGCTTTGCGGTGAAGTTCTACACCAAGGAGGGCAACTGGGACCTGGTGGGCAACAACATCCCGGTGTTCTTCATCCAGGACGCGATCAAGTTCCCCGACCTGGTGCACGCGGTGAAGATGGAGCCCGACCGCGGCTTCCCGCAGGCGGCCAGCGCGCACGACACCTTCTGGGACTTCATCTCGCTCACCCCCGAGGCCATGCACATGATCATGTGGGCGATGAGCGACCGCGCCATCCCGCGCTCGCTGCGCATGATCGAGGGCTTCGGCATCCACAGCTTCCGCCTGCTCGACGCCAAGGGCGGGTCGACCTTCGTGAAGTTCCACTGGCGGCCGAAGCTGGGCCTGCAATCCACGGTCTGGGACGAGGCGGTGAAGCTCGCCGGCGCCGACCCGGACTTCCACCGCCGCGACCTGTTCGAGGCGATCCAGCGCGGCGACTACCCGGAATGGGAGTTCGGCGTGCAGCTGTTCACCGAGGAGCAGGCCGCGAAGTTCCCGTTCGACCACCTCGACCCGACCAAGCTGATCCCCGAGGAGCTGGTGCCATTGCAGATCGTCGGCCGCATGGTGCTGGACCGCTGGCCGGACAACTTCTTCGCCGAGACCGAGCAGGTGGCGTTCTGCCCCGCCAACATCGTGCCCGGCATCGACTTCAGCAACGACCCGCTGCTGCAGGGGCGGCTGTTCTCCTACCTCGACACGCAGCTGTCGCGGCTGGGCTCGCCGAACTTCCACCAGATCCCGATCAACGCGCCCAAGTGCCCGTTCGCCAACCTGCAGCGCGACGGCCACATGCAGGTGCACGTGCCCAAGGGGCGGGTGAACTACGAGCCGAGCTCGCTGCAGGCGGACAGCCCGCGCGAGACGGCCGAGGGCTTCCGCAGCTACGCGCAGCCGGCCGACGAGGGCGCCAAGGGCCGCGTGCGCGCGGAGAGCTTCGCCGACCACTACAGCCAGGCGCGGCTGTTCTACCGCAGCCAGAGCGCGCCGGAGCAGGCGCACATCGCCTCGGCGCTGGTGTTCGAGCTGTCCAAGGTGGAGACGCCGCACGTGCGCGAGGCCGTCGTCGGGCACCTGCGCCACATCGACGGCGACCTCGCCAGGCGCGTCGCCGCCGGGCTGGGCCTGGACGCGCTGCCGCCGGCGCCGCCGGCCGCGGTGAAGCCGATCGACATGCCGCCCTCGCCGGCGCTGCAGATCATCGGCAAGGCCAAGCCCACGCTGCAGGGCCGCAGCGTGGGCATCCTGGTCGACGACGGCTCCGACGCGGCGACGGTGCGCGCGCTGCGCAAGGCGGCGGAGGACGCCGGCGCGGCGGTGAAGATCGTCGCGCCCAGGGTGGGCGGCGCCAAGCTCGGCGACGGCAGGAAACTCGCCGCCGACGGCCAGCTCGCCGGCACGCCCTCGGTGGTGTTCGACGCGGTGGCGGTGGTGCTGTCCGCCGCCGCCGGCAAGGCGCTGGCGAAGGAGGCCGCCGCGGTGGACTGGGTGCGCGACGCCTACGGCCACCTCAAGGCGATCGCCTTCGACGAGGGCGCGCAGCCGCTGCTGCAGGCCGGCGGCGTGGCGAAGGACGCGGGCGTGGTGAAGGCCGCCGACGCGCGCGCCTTCCTCAAGGCCGCCGCCACCCGGCAGTGGGACCGCGAGCCCAGGCTGCGCACGCTGGCATGAAGCCGTCGGCGCGGCGGGCCGCGCCGATCCACGGATCCAAGGAGACCAAAGCCATGCTGCAGCTCAATCCGCCGCTGCCGATGCTCACCCCCAAGGGCGAGGGTTACGCCCACATCCTGATCGACTACGGGCCGGAGTCCGACCTGTACTGGACGGTGTTCATCACCGCCACCGGCGAGGTGTGGACCTTCGCCAACCGCGACGTGCGCGCCAGCAAGAACATCACGCTGGGGCGCACCCGCGTGGCGGAGCCGCTGCCGCCGGTGGACGGCGACGGGCGCCGGGCCAACGGCGTCCGCGCCGTCAACGGCCATGCCGCCGCCGCGGCGGGCGGCCGCGAGGGGGACGGGAGGCCGGCATGAGCGACACGATCTACGACGCCCTGCGCGAAAGCCACCGCCTGCAGCGCTCGCTGTGCCGCCGGCTGCTGCTGTCCAGGCCGCACACGCAGCACCGCCGCGACGTCTTCACCGCGCTGCGCATCGAGCTGGCGGCGCACGCCGCGGCGGAGGAGCGCTTCCTGTACGCGCCGATCCTGATGCACGACGCGGGGCTCGACGCCTCGCGCCACGCGCTGCACGAGCACCACGAGATGGACGAGCTGGTCGAGCGGCTGCAGCAGTCCGAGCCGTCCAGCCGCGGCTGGATGGCGACGGCGCGCGCGCTCTCGCACAAGGTGCACCACCACCTGCGCGAGGAGGAGAAGAAGTTCTTCCAGGTCTCCGGCAAGATCCTCGGCGAGGCGCAGAAGCGCCGGCTCGCCCGGCAGTACCGCCGGGACTACGCGCGGATGCTCAAGACCCTGCGGCAGGCATGAGTCGACGCGGCCGGGCGGCGCGTGGGTTGCATCCGCCGTCGCCCGGGGCAGGACAGGGTGAGGGCGGGGCTGGCGAAAGCACCGCCCCGGAGCCGGTTTCGGCGCGGGCCCGCATCAGCCTCGTGATGCAACGCGGCCCAGATGCGCTTGCGACGCTGGGCGCTACGTTGATGCCGCAACCTCCACTCGTCATCCCGGCGCGAGCCAGGACCCAGCAGCGACGCGACCCGTACAGGCCACGCGGCCATTGGATGACTCGCTGCGTTCACTCCTTGCGCAGACGCACCGCGAGCTTCGCGCCTGATCGCCGCCCCGACGCAGGCCCACTTGCTGTCCGGGATGCTTCGGCGCATCCGCGACGCAGGACGTCTCACGCTGATGCGACAACCTCCGCCCGTCATCCCGGCGCGGGCCGGGTTCCAGCAGCGGCGCGGCCCCGTACAGGCCGGGCGGCCATCGGATGACTCGCATCCGAGCGCCGGCGCCAGGCTCGCGCATTCCGATTTCCCGCGCGGCGACGATAGGGGCATCGGTCGGCGAACTGCCGCGCCGACCCATGGGGGAAGCGCCATCGGTGGTAGTCCCGGCGGGAGAGCAGGGCGAGCGAAAGGCGGCCGCTGCAACCCCGATGGCCAACCTGCGGCAACCCGCCACGAAAAGAGTGCTTGACGATCAAATGAGAATTATTATCATTTGATCGCTGCCTACTCTTTCCGCCGCCGGAGTCACTGCCATGTCGACAAGCCTCGGTCTTACCCGCCCCCTTCTCGCGCTGGCCCGCCCCCGGCCGCAACCGCAGCCGGTCGCCGCCGTCCCGGCCGGCGTGCGGCGCATCTCCAGCCAGCAGTTGCTGGAGGGCTCCCGCGAGCTGGTCATCCAGCACCAGGGCGGCGAGTACCACCTGCGCCTGACCCGCAACGACAAGCTGATCCTCACCAAGTGATCCCGCGCCGCCGGTCCGGCGGCGCACGCGACCTTTCCCTTTCTCCCCCGGCCACCGCCAGCGCCGCGCGCGCCCAGCCAGGCCGTCTTCCGCGCAGGAGGTGCCCCGTGTTCGGCTGGCTCGCCGCTTTCGGCTTGTGCGACAGCGCGCGCTTCAACACGTCCGCCACGCCGTGGCTGCCCGCGACGCCGCGGCGGCTGGCCGAGTGGCTGCCGCAGCTCGGCGGCGTGCTCTACCTGCCGGGGCGGCAGGCGCCCTGCGACGGCCTGCCCGGCGCCGCCGGCATCCTGGTCGAGAGCGTGGAGCTGGCGCCGCTGCTGCGCGTGCGCGCGCTGCGCGGCTCGAGCGCGGTCACGCCCGAGGGGCCGCGCGAATGGATCGACGGCGCCGACGCGCACGGCCGCGTGCAGATGCGCCTCTACCTGCTGCCGGACACCGACTACTGCGCCTGGGACGCCTGCCTCGGCGGGCCGGCCAGGACCTGCGGCGGCCCCGCCGCCCCGGCGGCCGAGCCCTTCCGCGCCGCCGGCGCGCGGCTGCTGCGCTTCACCCACCGCCGGCTCGGCGGCCTGGGCCTGATCGGCACCGCGGCGCCCGGCCTGTCCGGGCTGGGGCACCGCCTCGCCGCGGGCATCGCGCGGCAGGAGGCGGTGGCCCTGCAGGCGGCGCTGTCCGGCTGAGCTGTCCGCGGCTTGTCCGCCTGTCCGGCGGAGTGTCCGCGGACAGCGGACGCCGGCCGGCCGCGTCGCCGCAAACGTTTGATGCGCAAGGCTTTCCTTGCCGGCCGGGGCGCTGGCACGGCGCTTGCTGAAAGCTGCCTGTGGCCACCCGGCGCGTGGCCGTTAAGGACAGCCCGATGATCCGCGACACCTCCGCGCAAGACCGCCTGGTCGAGGTCAAACCCAACCGCAAGCGACGCCTGCTGCTGATCGGCGGCGGCGTCGCCGCGCTGCTCGTGCTGGGCCTGCTGGCGCCCAGCGCGATGCGCCTGTTCTCCGCCGACGCCTCGGTGAGCAGCTCGCGGCTGGCCTTCGCCACCGTCGAGCGTGGCCCGTTCGTGCGCGACATCGCCGCCGAGGGCAAGGTGGTGGCGGCCAACAGCCCCACGCTCTACGCCACCTACGGCGGCGCGGTGACGCTGAAGGTGCACGCCGGCGACAGCGTGAAGAAGGGCCAGGTGCTGGCGGTGATCGACAGCCCCGAGCTGACCAGCAAGCTGGCGCAGGAGCAGTCCAAGGCCGACGCCATGCAGGTGGACTACCTGCAGGCGCAGGTGGACGCGCGCAGCAAGCGCGGCGAGCTGGAGAAGGCCTACGACAACGCCCGCATCGACGAGAAGAGCGCCGAGACCAACCTGTCCCGCGAGCAGAAGGCGTTCGACGCCGGCGCCGGCACCGGCGTGGCGGTGGACCAGGCCAAGGACGCGCTGGAGAAGGCGCGCATCGCGCTGGCCCACGCCAAGGCCGACCTCGGCATGAACGAGGACAGCCTGCGCTTCAACGTGCAGTCCAAGAAGCTGGCGCACGACAACCAGATGCTGGTGGTGAAGGACCTGCAGCGCCAGGTCGACGACCTCGACGTGAAGTCGCCGGTGGACGGCCAGGTCGGCCAGCTGTTCGTCGCCGAGCGCGCCACCGTGGCCAAGGACGCGCAGCTGCTCAGCGTGATCGACCTCACCGCGCTGGAGGTGGAGATGAAGGTGCCGGAGAGCTTCGCGCGCGACCTCGGCATCGGCATGAGCGGCGAGATCACCGGCAACGGCAACACCTGGAAGGGCCTGGTCAGCGCGATCTCGCCCGAGGTGGTCAACGGCGAGGTGGCCGCGCGGCTGCGCTTCGAGGGCGCCACGCCCAGGCAGCTGCGGCAGAACCAGCGCCTGTCCGTGCGCATCCTGCTCGACAAGCGCGACAACGTGCTGACCGTGCAGCGCGGCTCCTTCGTGGACGAGTCCGGCGGCAACTACGCCTACGTGGTGCACGACGGCATCGCCGAGAAGAAGCCGATCCGCGTGGGCGCCAGCAGCATCGACAAGGTGGAGATCCTCGACGGCCTGAAGGAAGGCGACCGCATCGTGATCTCCGGCACCGACAGCTTCAAGGACGCGGCGCGTGTCGCGATCAGCAACTGAGCTTTTGCCTTCTCCCTCTCGGGAGAAGGTGCCCGCAGGGCGGATGAGGGTGCGGGCGGAGCGGAGGTTCCCGGGACCTGCGCGAGCGCCGAACCCTCACCCCGACCCCTCTCCCGGCGGGAGAGGGGCTCAAGCGAACGATCCACCACCGAGGAAAACGACCCCATGCTCAAGATGACCCACCTGTCCAAGGTCTACCGCACCGAAGTGGTGGAGACCTACGCGCTGCGCGACTTCAACATCGACGTGAAGGAGGGCGAGTTCGTCGCCGTCACCGGGCCGTCCGGCTCGGGCAAGACCACCTTCCTCACCATCGCGGGCCTGCTGGAGACCTTCACCGGCGGCACCTACCACCTGGACGGCGTGGACGTCAGCCACCTGGACGACAACGCCCGTTCGAAGATCCGCAACGAGAAGATCGGCTTCATCTTCCAGGCCTTCAACCTGATCCCCGACCTCAACGTGTACGACAACGTGGAGGTGCCGCTGCGCTACCGCGGCATGAAGGCGGCCGAGCGCAAGGAGCGCATCATGCAGTCGCTGGAGCGCGTGGGCCTGGCCTCGCGCTTCAAGCACTACCCGGCGGAGCTCTCCGGCGGCCAGCAGCAGCGCGTGGCGATCGCCCGCGCGCTGGCCGGCAGCCCGCGCCTGCTGCTCGCCGACGAGCCCACCGGCAACCTCGACACGCAGATGGCGCGCGGCGTGATGGAGCTGCTGGAGGAGATCCACCGCGACGGCGCCACCATCGTGATGGTGACGCACGACCCGGAGCTGGCCGCGCGCGCGCAGCGCAACGTGCACATCATCGACGGCCAGGTGGTGGACCTCGCCGAGGACCCGCGCTTCCACGCCGCGGTGCGCGCCGCCAGCGCCTCGCAGAACGCCTGAGGGAGCGCCCCGTGCCCGTCGCCACCCGCCGCCCGCGAGGCCGATCCATGCGCCTGAGACTGCTGCCGCTGACGCTGCTCGCCCTGCTGCCGCTGGCCGGCCACGGCGAGGACCTGATGGACGCCTACCGCGACGCCGTCGCCAACGACCCGGTGCTGGCCACCGCCGACGCCGCGCGGCTGGTGGTGGCCGAGGGCGTGCCGCAGGCGCGCGCGGCGCTGCTGCCGCAGCTGTCCGCCGGACTCAGCCTGGAGCAGCTGCACGGCGGCGGCGGGGCGACCACGGACGCCAACGGCAACATCGTCACCGCCGGCGCCAGCGGCCACACGCGCAGCCGCAGCCTCAACGGCGAGCTGGTGCAGCCGATCCTGGACCTGTCCAGCATCGCCAGCCTGCGCGCCGCGCAGTCGCAGCGCGACGCGCAGGAGGAGACCTACCGCGCCGCGCTGCAGAACCTCTACGTGCGCGTGGCCAACGCCTACTTCGGCGTGCTGGTGGCCGAGGACAACCTGGCCGTGTACCAGTCCTACGAGGACGCCTACAAGCAGGAGTTCCAGCAGTCCAGCGAGCGCTTCAAGAACGGGCTGGTCACCGCGGCGGACGTGAGCCAGTCGCAGGCCTACTACCTGTACATCAAGTCGCAGCGGATCGGCGCGCAGGACCAGCTCAAGGACGCCCGCCGCGCGCTGGAGCAGATCACCGGCAAGCCGGTCGGCTCCCTGAAGAGGCTGCGCGAGGACCTGCCGATGCAGCCGCCCGAGCCGGCCGACCCGAAGGCCTGGGTGGGCGCGGCGATGCAGACCAACCCGGCCATCCTCGCCGCGCGCCACGCGGTGGACGCGGACGAGCACCGCATCAACGCAGCGCGCGCGAACCACCTGCCCACGATCAACGCCAACGTCGGCTACAGCAAGTACGGCAGCTGGTCCAACGTCGAGCGCGGTGCCGCCGGCTACGGGCCGGGCACCACCACGGTGGGCCTGACCCTGAGCGTGCCGCTGTTCAGCGGCGGGCTGACCCAGTCGCAGGTGCGCCAGGCGATCCACCAGCGCGACGAGGACGCGGGGCTGCTGGAGACCCAGCGCCGCCAGGCCGCGCGCGACGCCAGCAACTACTACAACCTGGTGCTGGACGGCATCGAGCAGGTGCAGAGCGCGCGCGACTCGGTGCAGGCGGCCAAGAAGTCGGTGACCTCGATGCGCGCCGGCTACGAGATCGGCACGCAGAGCCTGACCAACGTGGTGGTGGCGATCGAGACGCTGGCCAACGTGCAGACCGAATACAGCTACGTGCGCCACCAGTTCATCCTCAACAAGCTGCTGCTCAAGCAGGCCGCCGGCACGATCGACGTGCACGACCTGGAGGACGTCAACCGCCTGCTCGAATGAGCGGCGCGGCGCGACGACGGCACCCCGGACCCACCAGAGAACCCCCCATGCTTGCCTACTACCTCCGGCTCGGCCTGCGCAGCCTGCGCCGCAACCCGGTGCTGACCGCCCTGATGGTGATGGCGATCGGCTTCGGCGTGGGCGCGTCGATGACCACCTACTCGGTGTTCCGCGCGGTGTCGGGCGACCCGATCCCGTGGAAGTCGTCGAAGCTGTTCGTGCCGCAGATCGACGTTTGGGGCCCGAAGTCGCGCCGCGGCGGCGACAGCCGCAACGAGCCGACCGACGCGATGGACTACGCCGACGCGGTGGCGCTGATGCGCGCGCACCGCGCGACGCGGCAGTCGGCGCTGTACCAGGTGTCGCCCTCGGTGGTGCCCGCGCAGGCCGGCCAGCACCCGATCAACGTCGGCGGCCACGCGGTGTTCGGCGAGTTCTTCCCGATGGTGGACGCGCCGTTCCGCTACGGCAGCGGCTGGAGCGCCGAGGACGACGAGCGCCGCGCGCAGGTGGTGGTGATCAGCGGCAAGCTCAACGAGAAGGTGTTCGGCGGCGCCAACAGCGTGGGGCGGACGCTGGACGTCGAGGGACGGCCCTACCGCGTGGTCGGCGTGCTGGAGCCGTGGAACCCGCAGCCGCGCTTCTACGACGTGGTCAACAGCGGCGGCTTCAGCACCGGCACCGACGACGTGTTCCTGCCGTTCAACACCGCGATCGACGCGGGCATGCCCAACGACGGCAACACCAACTGCAGCGAGACGCCCAAGGAGTCCGGCTTCGTCGGCCTGCAGCATTCCAGCTGCGTGTGGCTGGCCTTCATGGCCGAGCTGGACGACGCGGCGCAGGTCGCCGCGTACCGCCGGTTCCTGGACGGCTACGCGCGCGAACAGCAGCAGGCCGGGCGCTTCGCCTGGCCGCCGAACAACCGCCTGCGCAGCGTGCCGGAGTTCCTCGACTTCGAGCAGGTGGTGCCGAGCGACACCAAGATCTCGCTGCTGGTCGCGCTGGGCCTGCTGGTCGTGTGCCTGGTCAACACCGCCGGCCTGCTGCTGGCCAAGTTCCTGCGCCGCGCGCCGGAGATCGGCGTGCGCCGCGCGCTGGGCGCCTCGCGGCGCGAGATCTACACGCAGTTCCTCAGCGAGGCCTCGATGGTGGGCCTGGCCGGCGGCCTGCTCGGCCTGCTGCTCACCGGCGCGGGCGTGGCCGGCGTGGGCTGGGTGCTGCCGGAGGACATCGCCGCGCTGGCGCGGCTGGACGTGCCGCTGCTGCTGCTGACCCTGCTGCTGGCGGTGGTCGCCGCGGTGCTGGCCGGCCTGTATCCCACCTTCCGCGCCGCGCGGGTGCAGCCGGCCTGGCAGCTCAAGAGCAACTGAGGAGCGTCGACATGAGCGTGCATCCCATCATCGCGGCGCTGCGCAAGCACAAGGCGGGCACGATCCTGATCGCCGCGCAGATCGCCCTGACCCTGGCGATCGTGTGCAACGCGGTGTTCATCATCGGCCAGCGCATCGAGCGCGTGCACCGGCCCACCGGCATCGAGGAGAACGACCTGTTCCTGATCCAGCAGCAGTGGGTGGGCGCGCCCAGCGGCGACGACCCGGCCGGCGCGGAGAAGCTCGACGCCAAGCTGCGCGAGGATCTGGCCGCGCTGGCCGCGCTGCCGGACGTGGCCGCGGTGACGCCGATCAACTCGCTGCCGCTGCTCAATTCCTCCTGGAACGGCGCGGTCGCGCTGAAGCCCGGGCACGGCGACTTCGACGGCAAGGCGCGCACCACGTACTACTTCGCCGACGAGCGGCTGATGGCCACGCTGGGCCTGAAGCTGGTGGCCGGCCGCGCCTTCGACGCCGGCGACGTGCAGCACCGCGCCTTCCGCGACCAGAGCGTGGCCCCCGTGGCGATGCTGACCAAGGCGCTGGCCGACAAGCTGTTCCCCGACGGCCAGGCGGTCGGCAAGGTCGTCTACTTCGACGGCGGCAGCACGCCGAGCACGATCGTGGGCGTGGTGGAGCGGCTGCAGGTGCCGGGCACCGGCAGCTGGACCAACAGCTTCACCTGGTACTCGTCGATCCAGCCGGTGCGCCTGAACGCCAACTTCTCGCGCTACGCGGTGCGCGCCAAGCCGGGGCGGCTGGCCGCGGCCATGCGGGCGGCGGTGCCGGCGCTGTACAAGGTCGACCCCATGCGCGTGATCGACGACAAGGACGGCGTGCGCTCCTTCGCCGAGATCCGCCAGAGCGCCTACCGCGCCGACGTGGGCATGGCGGCGCTGATGGGCGCGATCTGCCTGGTCCTGATCGCGGTCACCGCGGCGGGCATCGTCGGCCTGACCAGCTTCTGGGTCGGCCAGCGGCGCAAGCAGATCGGCGTGCGCCGCGCGCTGGGCGCGCGCAAGGTGGACATCCTGCGCTACTTCCAGGCCGAGAACCTGCTGATCGCCGGCGCCGGCACGGTGCTCGGCATCGCCCTGGCCATCGGCCTCAACCTGCTGCTGATGAAGTACTTCGAGATGGAGCACCTGCCGGTGCCCTACGTGCTGGCCGGCGTGGCGGTGGTGCTGGCGCTGGGCCAGGCCGCGGTGTACGGCCCGGCGCGGCGCGCCTCCAACGTGCCGCCGGTGGAGGCGACGCGGTCGGTGTGACGGCGGTGCCGTCTCCCTCCGGGAGAAGGCGCCGCGCAGCGGCGGATGAGGGTACGGGCGCAGCACCGCGCTTCGTCCGACCCTCACCCCCGGCCCCTCTCCCGGCGGGAGAGAGGAGCAGCAAGGCAAGTTTGGGACAGAGGAACGACGATGCTCGGCTACTACTTCCGCCTCGGCCTGCGCAGCCTGCGCCGCAACCCGGCGCTGACCGCGCTGATGGTGATGGCGATCGGCTTCGGCGTGGCCGCCTCGATGATCACCTACGCGGTGTTCCGCGCGGTATCCGGCAACCCGATCCCGGAGAAGTCGGAGCGGCTGTTTACGCCGCAGATCGACAGCTGGGGGCCGCAGCACAACATCCACGGCGAGCCGCCCTATGCGCTGAACTACGTCGACGCCATGGCGCTGATGCGGGCGCACCAAGCCACGCGCCAGACCCTGCTGTACCCGGTGTGGCTGTCGGTGTCGCCGGAGGGAAGCCGCGGCCTGCCGGTGGGCGCCAACGGCTATGCGGTGTACGGCGATTTCTTCCCGATGTTCGACGTGCCGTTCCTGTACGGCGGCCGCTGGAGCGCGGACGACGACCAGCGGCATGCGGCGGCGGTCGTGCTGGGCGAGGAGTTCAACCAGCGCCTGTTCGGCGGCGCCAACAGCGTGGGACGCGAGATCGTGCTCGGCGGCCACGCCTTCCGCATCGTCGGCGTGACCCGGCACTGGAACCCCCGGCCGCGCTTCTTCGCGCTGTGGGGCTCCGGCGGCTTTGCCGAGCCGACCGACTTCTACCTGCCGTTCACCCGCGCGATCGACCTGAAGCTGGACACCGCGGGCAACAACAGCTGCCGCGGCCAGCCCGATTTCAGCGGCTGGGACGGCTGGCTGCAGAGCACGTGCGTGTGGATCACGCCGTGGGTGGAACTGGACGGCGACGCGCAGGCCGCGCATTACCGCCGCTTCCTGGAAGGCTACGCCGCGGACCAGCGGCGCGCCGGGCGCTTCGCCTGGGCGCCCAACGTGCGCCTGCGCAACGTCGTGCAGTGGCTGGACTACCAGCAGGTGGTGCCGCCGGAGAGCCGCATCGCCCTGGTCGTGGCGCTCGGCTTCTTCGTGATCTGCCTGGTCAACACCATCGGGCTGCTGCTGGCCAAGTTCATGCGCCGCGCGGGGGAGATCGGCGTGCGCCGCGCGCTGGGCGCGCCGCGCCGGCAGATCTATGCGCAGTACCTGCTGGAGGCGGCCTCGGTGGGGCTGGCCGGCGGCGTGCTGGGCCTGCTGCTCACCGCGGCGGGCATGTCCGGCGTGGGCCTCCTGTTCGAGCCGCAGATCGCGCGCCTGGCACGGCTGGATTTCTCGCTGGTGGGGCTGTGCCTGCTGGCGGCCGTGCTCGCCACGCTGGCGGCGGCGTTCTATCCCGCCTGGCGCGCCGCGCAGGTGCAGCCGGCCTGGCAGCTCAAGTCGCACTGAGGCGGAGGGAACATGCAGATCAAGCCCATCCTCGCCGCATTGCGCCGCCACAAGGCCGGCACCGTGCTGATCGTGCTGCAGATCGCGCTGACCCTGGCGATCGTGTGCAACGCCCTGTTCATCATCCAGCAGCGCCTCGCGCACCTGTCCGAACCCACCGGCATCGACGAGGCCAACCTGTTCGTGCTCTCCAATCAGTGGGCGGGCGAGCCGATGTCCAAGGCGCAGATCGACGCGCAGATCCGCGCCGACGTCGCCGCGCTGCGGCAGCTGCCCAGCGTGCTCGACGCCGCGCCCAGCAATGCCTATCCGCTGCGCGGCGGCGGCTGGGACACCTTCATCGGCCTGACGCCCGAGCAGGTGCAGCCCACCTCCGATGCGGCGGTCTACCTGGGCGACGAGCACCTGCTCGACGCGCTGGGCGTGAAGCTGATCGCCGGGCGCAACTTCCGCGCCGACGAGGTGGGTAGCGTCGGCCTGCGCGAGAACGTCATTCCGCCGGTGGTGATCGTCACCCGCGAGCTGGCGCACCGCCTCTATCCCGACGGCTCGGCGCTGGGCAAGCCGCTCTACGCGATGAGCGCCACGCCCAGCACCATCATCGGCATCGTCGAGCGCTTGCAGACGCAGAGCGTGGACGCCTGGCAGCAGGCCTACGCCTACCAGGCGATGCTGTGGCCGCTGCGTGGGGCCTGGTCCAGCGGGCTGTACTACATCGTGCGCGCCCGCCCCGGCCAGCGCGATGCCGCGATGCGCGAGGCGCCCAAGGCGCTCTACGCGCAGAACCGCCAGCGCATCTTCGACGCCGGCGACGGCGGCAGCTTCGCGCAGATCCGTGCGCGCGCCTACGAGCGCGACCGCGGCATGGCGATCCTGATGGGCGTCATCAGCGCCGTGCTGCTGGCGATCACCGCGGCGGGCATCGTGGGCCTGACCAGCTTCTGGGTCGGCCAGCGGCGCAAGCAGATCGGCGTGCGCCGCGCGCTGGGCGCGCGGCAGCGCGACATCCTGGGCTACTTCCTCACCGAGAACCTGCTGATCACCGGCGGCGGCGTGCTGCTGGGCCTGCTGCTGGCGGTGGGCATGAACCTCTGGCTGGTGGTGCGCTTCTCGATGCAGCCGATCTCGCCGGCCTACCTGGGCATCGGCGTGCTGCTGCTGTTGCTGCTGGGCCAGGGCGCGGTGCTGGCGCCGGCGCTGAAGGCGGCGCGGGTGCCCCCGGTGGAGGCCACGCGGTCGGTGTGAATTTTTCCCCTCTCCCTCCGGGAGAGGGTGCCCGAAGGGCGGGCGAGGGCACGGACGAAGCGTCGCGTTGCGCGCTGGCCGGACCCTCGCCCCCGGCCCCTCTCCCGGCGGGAGAGGGGGAGCGGGAGCAATGCGAGTTTGGACAAGGGGACGACGATGTTCGGCTACTACCTCGACCTGGCCCTGCGCAGCCTGAAGCGCAACAAGGCGCTCACCGCGCTGATGGTGCTGGCGCTGGCGCTGGGCATCGGCGCCACCATCACCACGCTGACCACGCTGCGCGTGCTGGCCGGCGATCCGCTGCCGGGGCGCAGCGCGCGGCTGTTCTATCCGCAGCTCGACCACGGGCCCAGGGAAGGCTACGTGCCGGGGCAGAGCGAGCCCGACATGACGATGGCCTATCCCGACGCGATGAACCTGGTGCATGCGCGCCGCGCCACGCGGCAGGCGGCGATGGCATTGGCCCAGGCCAAGATCGTGCCGCAGCGGGCCAACGAGCATCCCTACTTCACCAACGGGGTGATGACCACCGCGGACTTCTTCGCCCTGTTCGGCGTGCCGTTCAAGTACGGCGGCGGCTGGACGGCCGACGACGACGAGCGGCGCGCGCCGCTGGCAGTGATCGCCGAGGATCTCAACGACAAGCTGTTCGACGGCGCCGACAGCGTGGGCCGCACCGTGCGCATCAACGACCGCGACTTCCGCGTCGTCGGCGTGCTGAAGCACTGGGCGCCGCAGCCGCGCTTCTATACCCAGGGCCTGGGCGGGCGCAGCTACGGCGACGGCGACGCGGTGTTCCTGCCGCTGCAAAGCGCGCGCGCGGCGCGCATGGGGCCGCAGGACCTGGAGTGCTACAGCAACCTCACCGACATCAACCACATCGAAACCGAACCCTGCGAATGGCTGGGCGTGTGGGTGGAACTGGACGACGCCGCGGCGGTGGCATCGTACAAGGCCTTCCTCGACGGCTATGCGCGGCAGCAGGTCGCCCTGGGCCGCCTGCAGCGCCCCTCGACCGCGTTGCGGGACATGATGGCGTGGCTGCGCCACGTGCAGGTGGTGCCGGACGACGTGCGCATGCAGACCTACCTCGCCTTCGGCTTCCTGCTGATCTGCGTGGTGAACACGGTGGGACTGCTGCTGGCCAAGTGCCTGCGCCGCTCGCGCGAGATCGGCGTGCGCCGCGCGCTGGGCGCCACCCGCCGCGCCATCTTCGGCCAGTTCATGGTCGAGGCGGCGATCGTCGGCCTGGCCGGCGGCGTGCTGGGCCTGCTGCTGGCCGAACTGGGGCTGTGGGGCGTCCGCCACCAGCCCGCGGAATACGCAAGCCTGGCCCGCCTGGACCTGGGCATGTTCGCCCTGACGTTCGCCGTCGCCTTCGTCTCCAGCCTGCTCGCCGGGCTGCTGCCGGCCTGGCGCGCCAGCCTGGTCGCGCCGGCCCCCCAACTGAAAGCCGCCTGAGGCCGCCATGGAAATCCGTCCGATCCTCGCCACCCTGCGCAAGCACCGCATCCCCGCCCTGTTGATCGTGCTGGAGATCGCGCTGGCCTGCGCGGTGCTGTGCAACGCGGTGTTCATGATCAGCCGGCGGGTGAGCAACATCCACTTGTTCAACGGCATCGACGAACGGGGCCTGGTGGTGGTGAACCTCAACGGCACCGATCCCAAGCGGGCTTCCAGCGAGATTCCGCGCAATCTCGCCGCGTTGCGCGGCATCGCCGGGGTGCAGGCGGCCGCCATCACCAGTTCGGTGCCGCTGTCGACCAACAACTGGGGCTGGAGCTTCGGCCTGACGCCGGAGGCCAACGTCAGCAGCCACAACACCACCAACGTCTCGCTGTACATGCTGGGCGAGGGCGGCGACAGGGCGCTGGGCTTGCAGCTGCGCGAGGGGCGGCTGTTCGGTCCCGGCGAGTACGCCGCCGGCGCGCTCGGCGACGCGGCCTTGCCGCAGGGGCACGTCACCGTGCTCACCGAATCGCTGGCGCGGCGCTTGTGGCCAGGCCAGTCGGCACTGGGCAAGACGCTGTATTCCAGGCCCTACTACTACACCGTGGTCGGCGTGGCGGCCGACGTGCTGCGGCCGTACTTCGGTACCTGGAACCCGAAGATGTACGACGTCGCCTATTTCCCGGTGAACTACGACGCCCCGCTGGGCACCTACGTGCTGCGCAGCGCGCCGCAGGAGCGCGACCGCGTGCTGCGCGAGGCGGTGGACAAGCTGCAGGCGCTCAATCCCGCCGCGGTGGCCAAGGGCAGCACCTACGCGGACGTCCGCGCCAAGTATTTCGCCGACACCAGCAGCATGGCCTGGATGCTGGTCCTGGTCTGCGTGGTGATGCTGGCGGTCACCGCCCTGGGCATCGTCGGCCTGTCCAGCTTCTGGGTGGCGCAGCGGCGGCGCACCATCGGCATCCGCCGCGCGATGGGCGCCACCCGCGGCGCCATCCTGCGCTACTTCCAGACCGAGAACTTCCTGCTCGCCACCCTCGGCATCGTGCTGGGCATGGTGCTGGCCTACGGCATCAACCTGTTCCTGATGAAACACTACGAGTTGCCGCGAATGCCGGCGGCGTACTTCCCGGTCGGCGCGGTCACGCTGTGGCTGATCGGCCAGCTCGCCGTGCTGGGCCCGGCGCTGCGCGCGGCGGCGGTGCCGCCGGTGGTGGCGACGCGGGCGGCGTGATTTTTTTCTTCTTTCTCCCGGACGGAGGAGAAAGAAACGATGCGATGTGAGGAGCGTACGGATGTTCGGCTACTACCTCGACCTGGCCCTGCGCAGCCTGAAGCGCAACCGCGCGCTCACCGCGCTGATGGTGCTGGCGATCGCCGTGGGCATCGGCGCCAGCATGACCACGCTGACGGTGATGCATCTGCTCTCGGGCGACCCGCTGCCGGGGCGCAGCCAGCGCCTGTTCTACCCGCTGGTGGACCCTGACCCCACCCGCAAGGACGACCGCGAGCCGTACGACGTGATGGACTACCGCTCCGCGGTCGACCTGTGGAGCGCCCACCGCGCCGACCGGCAGGCGCTGATCGTGCAGAGCGACCTCAAGTCGTCCGCTCCCAGCTCCGGCTTGCCGGCGGTGAAACTGACGATGCTGTCCACCACCGCGGACTTCTTCCCGATGTTCGGCGTGCCGTTCCAGTACGGCGGCCCCTGGCGCGCGAAGGACGACGCCGCGCGGGCGCGGGTGGCGGTGATTTCTTCCGATCTCAACGACAAGCTGTTCGGCGGTGCCGACAGCGTGGGCCGCGTGCTGCGCCTGCGCGACAGCGACGTGCGCATCGTCGGCGTGCTCAAGCCATGGCGGCCCTCGCCGCTGTTCTACGACGTGGCCGGCGGGCGTTTCTCCAACGGCCAGACCGCCGATTTCTACGGCAAGCCGGAGGACGTCATCACGCCGTTCTTCACCGGCCTGGACATCAACGACGGCCATTTCCAGCAGTTCACCTGCTGGCACATACCGGACACCCCCGGGCACCTCCAGAACGCGCCGTGCGTGTGGGTAAGGCTGTGGGTGGAACTGGACGGCGCGGGCAAGGTGGCCGCCTACCGCCGCTTCGTGGCCGACTATGCGGCCCAGCAGATGGCGTTGGGACGCTTCAGCCACGCCGGCAACGCGCGCCTGCGCAGCCTGATGGAATGGCTGGACTACAACGGCGTGGTGCCCAGCGACGTGCGCTTGCAGACCTGGCTGGCGTTCGCCTTCCTCATCATCTGCCTGTTCAACACGGTGGGGCTGCTGCTCGCCAAGTTCATGCGCCGCAGCGGCGAGATCGGCGTGCGCCGTGCGCTGGGTGCCACCCGCGGGGCGGTATTCGCGCAGTGCCTGGTCGAGGCTGGGTTGATCGGCCTGCTCGGCGGCATCGGCGGATGGCTGCTCACGCTGGCCGGCCTGTGGCTGGTGCGCCGGCAACCGGCGGCCTACGCCGACATGATGCATCTGGACCTGCCGATGTTCCTGCTGACGTTCGTGGCCGCGGTCGCCACCAGCGTGCTGGCCGGCCTGCTGCCCGCGGCGCGTGCCAGCCGCTTGGCGCCGGCGCTGCAACTGAAGACGCTCTGAGGTAACACGCCCATGCAGATACGACCGATACTCGCCGCGCTGCGCAAGCACCGCCTGGCGACCCTGTTGATCGCACTGGAAATCGCGCTGGCCTGCGCGGTGCTGTGCAACGCCTGTTTCCTGATCGCCACGCGCATGAGCGCGATGGACATCCGCAGCGGCGTGGACGAGGCCGCACTCGCGCAGGTGAAGCTGGACTGCGACGACTGCAACGCCAACGACCTCAACGCGCGCGTGCTGTCCGGCCTGGGCAAGATCCCCGGCGTGCGGTCGGTCAGCGTGATCAACACGGTGCCGTTCGGCGACCACGCCGGCACGGCCGGCATCTCGCTGGACCCGGCGGGCCAGCATTTCGGCGGCGTGGTGGATTTCTACGTCGCCGGCCCCGGCAGCTTCGAGGCGCTGGGCCTCAAGCGGGTGGCCGGTGCCCCGCCCGGGCCGGACGATTACCGGCGGATCGACACGACTTTCCTGCCGGCGGACGCGTCCGTATGGGTGACGCGCGCGCTGGCCGAGCACCTGTGGCCCGGCGCGGATCCGCTGGGCAAGGAATTCTGGATGGACAAGTTCCACTTCCGCGTGGCCGGGGTGCTGGCGCATTTCGCGCGGCCGGGCGGCGGCGAGGGCGGGCCGTCCACCCGCGAGTGGTCGGTGTTCGTGCCGACGCTGCCCGGCAAGGACCTCTCCGGCGTCTACCTGCTGCGCGCCGAGCCGGGGCAGCTGCCGCGGGTGCTGCGCGACGCGCGCGCGGCGGCGGTGAAGCTCGCGCCCGAAGCCGTGCTCGACCAGCAGGCCAGCCGCACCATCGGCGAGCTGCGCGATCGCTACTTCGAGTCGGACCGGGCGATGGCCGGCATCCTGCTCGGCGTGATCGTGGCGCTGCTGCTGGTCACCGCCCTGGGCATCGTGGGCCTGGCCAGCTTCTGGGTGGCGCAGCGGCGCAAGCAGATCGGCGTGCGCCGCGCGCTGGGCGCCACGCGCGGCGACATCCTGCGCTACTTCCAGACCGAGAACTTCCTGATCGTGAGCCTCGGCATCGCGCTGGGCATGCTGCTGGCCTACGCGCTCAACCTCACGCTGATGGAGTTCTACGAGCTGCCGCGGCTGCCGCTGTCCTACCTGCCGGTCGGCGCGGCGGCGCTGTGGGCGCTGGGCCAGCTCGCCGTGCTGGCGCCGGCGCTGCGCGCGGCGGCGGTGCCGCCGGTGGTGGCGACCCGATCGGTGTGAGTCTTTTCCCTCTCCCGCCGGGAGAGGGGAGCAAGCGCGACACGAGTTTGGACAGGGAAGGACGGCATGTTCGGTTACTACTTCGGATTGGCCCTGCGCAGCCTGCGCCGCACGCCGGTGCTGACGGCGCTGATGGTGGTCGCCATCGGCCTGGGCATCGGCGCCAGCATGACCATGCTTACCGTGCTGCGGCTGATGACCGCCGACCCGCTGCCGGGCCGCAGCGCGCAGCTCTACTACCCGCAGCTCGATCCGCAGGACATGCAGGGTTTCAAGCCGGACGGCGATCCGCCCGAGCAGCTCGCCTGGATCGACGCGATGAACCTGCTGCACGCGCGCCGCGGCGCGCGCCAGGTGGCGATGGTGCATGGCCAGGTGGTGGTACGCCCCCCGCAGGGCGAGGGTCGGGCATTCTTTGCCAGCGCGCGTTATGCCTCGGCGGACTTCTTTCCGATGTTCGGCGTGCCGTTCCTGCATGGCGGCGGCTGGAGCGCGGACGACGACGCGAGGCAGGCGCGCGTGGCGGTGCTGTCGCGCGAGTTGGCCGACAAGCTCTACGGCGCCGACCGCGCGGTAGGGCAGGAGCTTAGGCTCGGCAAGGACAGCTTCCGCATCATCGGCGTGATCGACCACTGGAATCCGCAGCCGCACTTCTACGACGTCACGCTCGGCAAATACCAGAACAGCGAGGACGTGTTCCTTCCGCTGGAGACGGCGATCGCCCTCAAGCAGCCGAGGTACGGCAACATGAGCTGCTGGGGCGATCTCCCCACCGACGAGAACATGAAGAACGCCGACTGCGTGTGGCTGCAATTCTGGGTGCGGCTGGACACGCCCGCGCAGGCGAAGGACTACCGCGAATTCCTCGTGCACTACTCCGAGCAGCAGAAGGCGCTGGGCCGTTTCCAGCGGCCGCCGAACGTGCGGCTGCACGATCTGATGGGATGGCTGGACTACAACCACGTGGTTCCCGGCAGCGTGCAGATGCAAACGCTGCTGGCGCTGGGCTTCCTGCTGGTGTGCCTGGTCAACACCGTGGCGCTGTTGCTGGTGAAGTTCCTGCGTCGCGGCGGCGAGCTGAGCGTGCGGCGCGCGCTTGGCGCGTCGCGGCGTGCGGTGTTCGTGCAACTGCTGGCCGAGTCGGCGCTGATCGGTCTGGCCGGCGGCGCGGTCGGTCTGCTGCTCAGCCTCGGCGGTCTGTGGCTGCTGCGCCAGCAGCCGGCCGAGTACGCATCGCTGGCGCGCGCCGACGGGCCGATGCTGCTGGGTACGCTGGCGCTGGCCGTGGCCGCCACGCTGTCGGCCGCCGTTTTCCCGGCGTGGCGCGCTTGCCGCCTGGCGCCGGCCCGTCTCCTGAAACTGCAATGAGGGCGTCGCCGTGCATCCCATCGTCGCCGCGTTGAAACATCACAAGACCGCCGTGGCCCTGGTCGCGCTGGAGATCGCGCTGACCTGCACCATCGTCACCAACGCCCTGTTCATCATCGGCGACCGCGTCGCCGGCATGCGCGTGAACACCGGCGTGGCCGACGACGAACTGGTCTGGGCGACCAGCAGCGGCCTGCGCGATGGCGAGACGCCGGAGAGCGCGGCTGGCCGCGCTGCCGCGGACATGGCCGCGCTGCGCGCCATGCCGGGCGTGAAGGCGGTGGCGCGGGTGAATACGCTGCCGCTGGCCAGCCGCAATTCCTGGGGGACCTGTCTGCAGCTCAAGCCGGGCGACGACAAGAAGAGCGCGCTGTGCACCGTGCGCATCTATGCCGGCGCGCCGGGCGCGCTGGAGACGCTGGGCGTCCGGCTGGTTCGGGGTCGCGGCTTCCTGCCGCAGGAATACCGGGCGTGGAGCCTGTTCGACGACAAGCCGCCACCGGCGGCGGTCATCGTCTCGCGCGACCTGGCCGAGCGCGCGTGGCCCGGCGAGGACCCCATCGGCAAGCCGCTTTACTTCGGCGACCACGGCAAGTACGCCAGCCACGTGGCGGGCGTGATCGGGCATCTGCTCAATCCCGACCTGGATGCGCACGGGCAGAGCGGGCAGAACGTATTCCTGCCGGTCACCGCGATTCCTGGCGGCATGTACGTGCTGCGCGTCGCCCCGGCGATGCGCGACGCCGTGTCGCGCGACCTTCCCGCGGTGCTGGACCGCGTGGACGACCAGCGCATCGTCACCACCAACCAGGTCTACGCGCAGACCGTCGCGGACTATTTCCACGACGACCGCGCCCTGATCTGGCTCCTGCTCGCGGTGGTCGGCTG
Organism: Fulvimonas soli; assembly: GCF_003148905.1. Lineage (GTDB taxonomy): Bacteria > Pseudomonadota > Gammaproteobacteria > Xanthomonadales > Rhodanobacteraceae > Fulvimonas > Fulvimonas soli. Next base: position 289,922 of record NZ_QGHC01000005.1, read on the forward strand.
CCTGCTGGCGGTGAGCGCGCTCGGCGTGGCCGGGCTCTCCAGCTTCTGGGTACAGCAGCGTGCGCGGCAGATCGGCATCCGCCGCGCCATCGGCGCCACGCGCGGCGACATCCTGCGCTATTTCCAGGCCGAGAATTTCCTTATCGTCACCGTGGGCATCGCGGTCGGCTCGGTCGGTGCGGTGGGACTCAACTTCTGGCTGATGAAGCGCTACGAGCTGGCGCACATGCCGCTGGCATGGCTCGGCGGCGGCGCCTTGGTGCTGTGGGCGTTGGGCCAGCTGGCGGCGCTGGGGCCGGCGCTGCGCGCGGCCTCCGTGCCGCCGGTGGTGGCGACGCGGGCGCTGTGAGGCGCGGCCGGGCGGCCGGGCGGCGGCGCGAATCCCCATCCATGGCGCAAGTCATGGCAACCTTTTGCGGATGGGCCGCATCCATGGCGGCATGTGCAGACGAAAGATGCGAACTGTCCTGATCATCGACGACAACCCGGCCGTGGGCGAAGCGCTGTCGCTGGCGCTCTCGCTGCACGAGATCCGCCCGCTGGTGGCGCTCACTCCCGGCGAGGGCCTGGCGCTGCTGGAGCGCGAGAGCGTGGACGTGGTGATCCAGGACATGAACTTCACCGCCGACACCACCTCCGGCGAGGAGGGCGTGGCGCTGTTCCGCGCCATCCGCCAGCGCCACGCCGACCTGCCGGTGATCCTGCTCACCGCCTGGACCCACCTGGAGACCGCCGTGGAACTGGTCAAGGCCGGCGCCGCCGACTACGTGGCCAAGCCGTGGGACGACAGCAAGCTGCTGACCACGGTGGAGAACCTGCTGGAGCTGTCCGAGTCCACCCGCGAGGTGGCGCGCGCGCGCAACGAGCGGCGGCGGCGGCGCGAGAAGCTGCGCGAGAGCTACGAGCTGGACGGGCTGGTGTTCGCCTCCGACGCGATGGCGCGCGTGCTGGAGCTGGCCTGCCAGGTGGCGCGCTCGGACGTGCCGGTGCTGGTCACCGGCCCCAACGGCGCGGGCAAGGAGCGCATCGCCAACATCGTGCACATGAACTCCGCGGTGCGCCGCGGGCCGTTCGTGGCGGTGAACTGCGGCGCGCTGCCGGGCGAGCTGATCGAGGCCGAGCTGTTCGGCGCCGAGGCCGGTGCCTACACCGGCGCCAACAAGGCGCGCGAGGGCCGCTTCGAGCTGGCCGACGGCGGCACGCTGTTCCTCGACGAGATCGGCAACCTGCCGCTGCCGGGCCAGGTGAAGCTGCTGCGCGTGCTGGAGACCGGGCAGTTCGAGCGGCTCGGCTCCGGCCGCACGCGCCAGGTGAAGGTGCGCGTGCTGTCCGCCACCAACGCCGACCTCAAGGCGATGGTGCGCGCCGGCAGCTTCCGCGAGGACCTCTACTACCGCCTCAACGTGATCGAGGTGAACCTGCCGCCGCTCAGCGAGCGTCCGGACGACATCCTGCCGCTGGCCGAGCACTTCCTCGGCGGCCGCGCCGAGCTGGGCGACGCCGCGCGCGAGGCGCTGCTGGCCTATCCCTGGCCGGGCAACGTGCGCGAGCTGAAGAACGCGATCGAGCGCGCCGCGCTGCTGGCCGGCAGCGGTCCGGTGACCCCGGAGCTGCTCAACCTGCCGCAAGTCGCCGTGCCCGCCGCGCGCAACCTGGACGAGCCCAGCCGCGAGGCGGTGGAGGCGGCGCTGCACAAGGCCGACGGGGTGGTCAGCCGTGCCGCGCAGGCGCTGGGCCTGTCGCGCCAGGCGCTGTACCGGCGCATGGAGCGCTACGGGCTGGCGACGCCGGGCTGACGCGGCACGCGCCGGGAAGGGCGTGACGCCTGGCGCTTGCGGGCGCATCGGCGTGCGCGGATGATCGCGTGGCGCCGGCCGGGCATGCTCGTGCCCTCTCCCCTCCGGGAGGAGAGGCAGGGCGAGGGGCCACTCTGGCGGGAACGTCCGTCCGCCGCGTTTTTTGCGCAGGAAGACATCAACAGCGACAGGGACCGAGGCAAGCGCGCCCCCTCACCCCGGCCCTCTTCCCGGAGGGGAGAGGGAGCCTTGCGGTGCCGCCGGTGCCATGATCCGCGTACCCGAACTCCAGGAGCCATTGCCATGCGATGCCGTACCCTCCTTCTGCCGATCGCCGCGTTGCTGCCGGCATTCGCCATCGCGCAGAGCGCGCCACCGGCCGGCGGCGCCAGCGACAGCTGGAGCCGGCCCGCGTCCGCCGCCTCGACCTCCTATGCGGGCGACCCCGCGCACCGGCTCGCCGGCGACGGCGACTCGCACTTCAAGTTCAAGGAACGCCGCAACCCCGCGCAGGCGCCGCGGACCAACGCCGCGCAGCAGCAGTCCGGCAAGGCGCCGGTGGGCGGCGGCATGGAGATGGGCCGCGACGGCCGCCCCACGGTGAACTGCGCCAGCACGCCGATGGACCCGTCGTGCCACTGAGCGGCCGCGACCCGCGCCAGGGCGCCGCATGCTGCGGCGCCTGAGTTCGCTGGAGGCGCGGCTCACCGCGCTGCTCGCGCTGGCCGGCCTTGCCGGCGCGCTGGTTTTCGCCGGCATCACCCAGTGGCCGCTGCCGCAGCTGCTGGCCTGGGCGCACAAGGACCTGGGCCTGGCGCTGCGCACCACGCCGCAGGGCACCTCCGGCGCCCTGCTGGCCAGCCTGGTGGTGCTGCTGCCGCTGGCGTTCTGGATGGCCGGCGTGGTGATGAGCCCGATCAAGCGCCTGCTGCGCGCGCTGGAGGGCGCGGTGGCCAGCTACCGCGACGGCGACTTCAGCTTCTCCATCGCCGCCGACCGCCGCGACGAGCTGGGCGAGCTGATCCGCATGCACAACGCGCTGGGCCAGACCCTGCGCGAGCAGCGCCAGCACCTGGTGCAGCGCGAGCTGCTGCTGGACACGGTGGTGCAGAACACTCCGGTGGCGCTGGTGCTGACCAACGCCGCCGGCCGCGTCGCCTACGCCAACATCGCCGCGCGGCACCTGTTCAACGAGGGGCGCAGCCTCAACGGGCTGGACTTCAACGAGGTGTTGGCCGGCGCGCCCGAGGCGCTGCGCCGCGCGGTGGAGGGCGGCGCCGACGCGCTGCTCACGGTGGAGATGGACGGCCACGAGGAGACCTTCCACATCTCCCAGCGCGCGTTCCGCCTGCAGGGGCGGCCGCACCGGCTGCAGCTGTTCCGGCGCATGACGCGCGAGCTGTCGCGGCAGGAGGTGGTGACCTGGAAGCGGGTGATCCGGGTGATCAGCCACGAGCTCAACAACTCGCTGGCGCCGATCTCCTCGCTGGCGCACTCCGGCGCCGAGCTGGCGCGGCGCGGCCAGGTGGAGCGCCTGCCCGGCGTGTTCGCCAGCATCGGCGAGCGCGTGCGCCACCTGCACGGCTTCATCGCCGGCTACGCCAGCTTCGCCAAGCTGCCCGCGCCGCGCCCGGCGGAGGTGGCCTGGCCGGCGTTCCTGGAGAGCCTGGCGCTGCACTGCCGCTTCGCCCTGCGCGGCGAGCCGCCGGCGCAGCCGGGCTGGTTCGACGCCGCGCAGGTCGAGCAGGTGCTGATCAACCTGGTCAAGAACGCGCACGAGTCCGGCAGCCCGGAGGACGGCGTGACGCTGGGGCTGGACCTGGTCGGGCAGGACCTGCGCATCGAGGTGGCCGACCGCGGCCCCGGCATGAGCGAGAACGTGCTGGCGCAGGCGCTGCTGCCGTTCTATTCGACCAAGCGCTCCGGCACGGGCCTGGGCCTGGCGCTGGCGCGCGAGATCGTGGAGGCGCATGGCGGGCGCATCGCGCTGGCCAACCGCGACGGCGGCGGCCTGCGGGTGACTTTGCTGCTACCGCAGCATGGCGCCTCCGGGCGCGAGGCTACAATCCGCCAGGTGCCCGGCAGCTGAGCGACGCCGCCCGCGGCACGCAACCGGAGGGCGGCTTGGTCCAACCCGTGCGCGAGAAAAACAAGATCACCTCGTTCGACATCGCCCACCGGGCGGGCGTGTCGCAATCCACCGTCTCGCGCGCGCTGCGCGGCAGCCCGCTGGTGAACGAGGAAACCCGCCGGCGCATCCAGGCGGCGGTGGAGGAGCTCAACTACAAGGTCGACAAGAACGCCTCCAGCCTGCGCCGCAAGCACTCGGGCACGCTGGCGCTGCTGCTGTTCGAGGACCCGACCGCCGACGAGTCGCACATCAACCCGTTCTTCCTGTCGATGCTGGGCTCGATCACCCGCGCCTGCGCGCAGGAGGGCTACGACCTCCTGGTGTCGTTCCAGCAGCTCTCGCACGACTGGCACGCCGACTACGCCGACACCAAGAAGGCCGACGGCATCATCCTGCTCGGCTACGGCGACTACCTGGCCTACCGCGACAAGCTGCGCAAGCTGGCCGAGCAGGGCACCCGCTCGGTGCGCTGGGGCGCGGTGCTGCCCGACCAGCCGGACGTCTCGATCGGCTGCGACAACCACGCCGGCGGGCGGATGGTCACCGAGCACCTGCTGGCGCAGGGCTGCCGGCGCATCGCCTTCCTGGGCGAGGCTTCCACCCACTACCCGGAATTCTTCGCGCGCTACCTCGGCTATGCCGAGGCGCTGGAGCAGGCCGGGCTGGCGGCCGACCAGGCGCTGCAGGCCGACGCCGAGAGCACCGAGCGCTCCGGCTACGAGGCGGTGGAGACGCTGCTGGCGCGCGGCGAGCGGTTCGACGCGGTGTTCGCGGCCAGCGACCTGATCGCCATCGGCGCGCTGCAGGCGCTCAACGCGCGCGGCCTGCAGGTGCCGCGCGACGTGGCGCTGGCCGGCTTCGACGACATCCCGATGGCCAGCTTCGTCAATCCGCCGCTGACCACGGTGCTGCAGGATACCCAGCAGGCGGGGCGGCTGCTGGTCGATGCCCTGTTGCGGTTGATCCGCGGCGAGGTGGTGGAGAGCGCGATGTTGCCGGTGACGCTGAAGGTGCGGCGCTCCAGCTTGTGGAAGCAGGAGCGCTGAGCGGGGTTTTGCCGCTGCCCGGGGTGGTCGGCGTCCGGTCGTTGGTTGTCGATCGTCTGCAGCCGCTTTTCTTCCGGTCGCGGTCGGGCTGCGCTTTCGGGCGCCGTGTCCGCGCTAGGGTGAGTCTGTAGGCCACGGGCGGCGCGCGGTCAACTCCCGCCAGCAATATCTGCAGCTCCACATGGCGTCATTCCCGCGCAAGCGGGAATCCATGTTGCTTTTTTTGGTGTGGCTGCCGCCTGCTACGAGCCCGGTCGGAACCTGGACCGCCTCCGGCGGGGTTCCGCCTGCCGGCGGGCGGGCTACTTCTCTTTACTTGCCCACGCGCGCGCTTGGAGCGCGAGCGAACGGCGAAGCCGGCCCGAAGGGCGGAAGGGCAGGATGCCCGGAGTAAAGAGCAGTAGCCCAAGAGAAAAGGCCCCCCGATGGCGCGCCTTCCGGGCGTCCCCGGATCAAGTCCGGGGCAGGCTCTGCCCGGAAGGTGTGCGGGTGGGCGGCGGGGTTTTTCGACGGCACAGTCCCTGTGCCGACGAAAAACTGGCCCGCCTCCCTGCGGGCCACCCTCCGGGCTGGTCCGCCGCCCACCCGCCGCACCATAGGGGCCCCGAAAGAGCAGCGCGCTTCCTGCGCGCACTCCTCTCACGCTCGCTGCGCGAGCGAGAAGCGGGAAGCGAGGGACGAGAGGCGAGCAGCGAGTGGTGAGAAGTGAATGGTGGGGCGAATCAGGGCGGGACTTTCGGACGTGCCGCGCCTTGCGCCCTCTCCCCTCCGGGGAGAGGGTTGGGGCGAGGGGCGGGGCTCGCGGCGGCGCTCATTGCTGCTGGCGGTGCAGCGGCAACGCCCGACTCCCCTACGCGCCGGCCTCCCGCGCCGGCTCCCGCACCCGCAACGTGAACAACCCGGCCACGATCAGGCTGGCCCCGCCCAGCGCCAGCGCCCAGATCGCCTGGCCGTGGAAGCACAACCGCAGCAGCAGGCCCAGCACGCTGGCGGCGAGCAGCTGGGGGATCACGATGAAGAAGTTGAAGATGCCCATGTACACGCCCATCTTCGCCGCCGGCAGGTCGTCGGAGAGCAGCGCGTAGGGCAGCGACAGGATCGAGGCCCAGGCGAAGCCCACGCCCACCATCGAGGCGAGCAGCCAGTGCGGATCGCGGACCAGCAGGAACGACAGCAGCCCCGCGCCGCCCAGCCACAGGTTGAGCAGGTGGCTGATGCGCAGGCCCCAGCGCCGCACCATCCACGGGATCGCGATCGCCGCCAGCGCGGCGAAGCCGTTGTAGGCGGCGAACAGCACGCCGACCCAGTTGGCGCCCTCGTTGTAGGCCGCCGAATGCGGGTCGGCGCTGCCAAAGTGCACCGCGGTCACCGCCGCGGTGGCGTAGATCCACAGCGCGAACAGCGCGAACCAGGTGAACAGCTGCACCCAGGCCAGCCGGCGCATGGTGTCGGGCATGCCGTACAGGTCGCCCATCACCTGCGCGAGCATGCCGCGGCTGCGGGTGACGCTGCGCCAGGCGAACAGCAGCCCGAACACGACCAGACCGCCGGCGAGCAGGTACATCTCCCGCTCCAGCGCGAAGCGGCGGATCGCGAACAGCACCGCCACGCCCACCGCGAGCAGCAGCAGGCCGAAGCGCCAGGCGCGCGAGGCGTCCGCCGGCGCCGCGCCGTCCTCGCCGCCGGTGAAGCCGCGCAGCTCGCCGGGCGAGTACTCGCGGCTGCGCACGATGGTCCACAGCACCGAGCCGAGCAGCACCAGGCCGCCCAGGTAGAAGGAGTACTTCACCGTGTCCGGGATGCCGTCGGCCGGCGCGACGTTGGCCACGCCCAGCCGCGCCAGCAGCCACGGCAGCAGCGAGGCGACCACCGCGCCCACGCCGATGAAGAAGCTCTGCATGGTGTAGCCGAGCGGACGCTGGCGCTCCGGCAGCTGGTCGCCGACGAAGGCGCGGAACGGCTCCATCGATACGTTGATGGAGGCGTCCATGATCCACAGCAGCCCCGCGGCGATCCACAGCGCGGGCGCGTTGGGCATCGCCAGCAGCGCCAGCGTGGCGAGCACCGCGCCGGCGAGGAAGTAGGGCCGGCGCCGGCCCAGCCGCGTCCAGGTGCGGTCGGAGCAGTAGCCGATGATCGGCTGCACGATCAGCCCGGTGGCCGGCGCGGCGATCCACAGGCCGGGGATCGAGGCGACGTCCGCGCCCAGCGTCTGGAAGATGCGGCTGACGTTGGCGTTCTGCAGCGCCAGCCCGAACTGGATGCCGAGGAAGCCGAAGCACATGTTCCAGATCTGCCAGAACGACAGGGCGGGCTTGGCGGGCGCCGGGCGGGGAGGCGTGGCGGTCATGCGGGCTGCGCGGCGCGTCGGGGACAGGGGCCTGGAATGACCCCCGGCACCGTGCTGCGGTGGCGAGGGCGCGTCATGTGTTGCCGTGGAAGGCCGCCGCCGCGACGGCTCCCTCTCCCCTCCGGGAAGAGGGTCGGGGTGAGGGGCCAGCCTGGCGAAAGCGCCCGGCATCGAAAGCTCTCACGCGAAAACCCCTCGCATCTTCCAGCGCCACGGCGAGAGTGTCCCCTCACCCCAGCCCTCTCCCCGGAGGGGAGAGGGCGCTTCGCCTGGAATGGAGGGCGGTCGCCATGCGTGGCCGCCTGCCTGGCGCGCCCCCGGCTCATGGCGTGTCCCGTGCCGGCAGCGGCGCGATGACCAGGTCGCCGAGCTCCGCCTCGTTGAGCGGCTTGTCGCCTCCCTTGCCGCCGGTGTAGTGCACGGCGTGGGCGAGGTAGCTCATGTTGAAGCCGTCCTCCAGCGCGAAGCGGCACGTGGCGCCGGCCTTGGCGGCGAACGTGCCCCAGGTGGAGCGCTGCGTGCCCACGCTGTGCGGCATCACCAGCGGCACGCGCTGCGGCGCGGCGCCGTCGCAGCTGGCCACCAGCGTCTTCACCGCGGCGGTGATGCCGGTGTTGATCGGGCCGTGCGGGTTGGCGTAGTCGAAGGCGACGCGGTAGCGGCCGCCCGCGGGTGCCTTCCACGCGCGCGGCCAGGCGCCGCCGACGTTCGCGGCGGCACCGACGCAGGTGTCGGGGCTGTGCAGCGACTCCAGGCCATTCGCGTCGATGCGGGTGGCGCTCAGGCAGAGCAGGCCGGCCTGTTTCGGCAGCTGCGCCTGGCCGTCCACCGCGCCGATGCGGCGGCCGTTGGCGTACAGCACCGCCTTGCCGTCCACCTGCACGCGCCAGCCGTCGCCGTCGGCCTGCGCGACGGGGGCGGGCGGGGCGTCGGGCGCGTACAGCGTGGCGCCGGTGCGCAGCGGCGGCGCCTTCGCGGCGATCGCCTTCAGCGTCACCGTGGTGGTGTCGCCCTGCGTGGCCGTGGCGTCCGCCACCAGCAGGTCGCCGTCGATGCGCTCCGGGCGCTGCAGCACGATGCGCCGGCCGGGCAGGTCGAGCGCGATGGCCTTGCGCTCGCCGAACAGCATCGGCACCAGCGCGGCGGGCAGCTTGGGCTCGACGCGGCCGTCGTCGGCGAGGCCGAACACGCCCTCGGTCACCGCGGCGATGTAGGCGGCCACCGACCACAGCTGGCGCGGCGAGTTGACCACCGGGCCGCTCAGCCTGCCCTCGTCCACGTGCACGGCCTGGCTCTCGAGCTCGTAGTTCTCCATGTTGGAGCCGGCCAGCGCGGCGCCGCGCATGATCGAGCGCAGCTCGTGCGCGATCCGCGCCGGGTCGTCCGTGGCGCGCGCGGCGCGCAGCGCGTAGGCGCTGACGAAGGGCCAGATCGCGCGGTTGTGGTAGACCGGCTGGTCGCGCCGCTCGGGCCAGATCACCGGGCTGCCGGCGTCCCAGGTCGGGTAGTTGGCCAGCGCCTGCCGCGCGCGCTCGCCCTCGGCCAGGCCGCTGGTGACGGCGAGCGCGGTGCCGAGCAGGTCGTAGGTGTCGTAGGGGGTGCCGTCGCCGCCGAGGTAGCTCATGTACAGGCCGCGGTCGGCGCGCCAGAAACGCGCGTTGATCGCGGCCTTCAGCGCGTCGGCCTGGGCGCGGTAGTCCGCGGCGGCCCCGGCGTCGCCGCGCGCGCGCGCCTGCGCGGCGGCGAGGTCGAGCGCCTGGTAGTGCAGCACGTTGGTGGACAGCGCGAAGGACTGGCCGATGAAGGCCACGTTGTCCGCCGTCCACGCCGGATAGGTCTGCTCGCGCCAGTCGAGGAACGAGGTCTCGCCGCGGTACAGGCCGAGCGCGGCGTCGAAGGCGTAGCGCCGCTCCTGCGCCAGCGTGTCGCGCAGCGCGCGCCAGGTCGCGCCGGCGAAGCCCTTGTCGCCGAGCAGGTGGCGCGCGCCGAGGAACCACACCACGCGGTCGGTGCTGATCGGCCAGCTGCCGCCCGAGCCGGTGTCCTGCATCGCGTACAGGCCGGGCGCGCCCGGCGCGCGCGCCGCGGACAGCTTGAAGCGCAGGCCGTTGCGCGCGCGCTCCGGGTCGAGCCGCCACAGGCCCAGGTCGATCGAGTAGGACAGGTCGCGCGTCCACACGTACGGCCACTTCACGCCGGTGACGTAGCAGTGGCAGGGGATCGGCCGGCCGTGGTCGTAGGCGGGGTCGCGGATCGCGTCCACCACGTCCTGCGCGAGGTCGTCCTGCGCCATCTGGAACAGGCCGTCGAACAGCGGGCTGGCGGTGTCGGCGCGCATCGCGCCGGCGTTCACCGCGCGCTGGCCGAAGGGGCCGCTCAGCAGGTAGCGGCCGCCCGCCTGCGCCTGCATGCGCGCCTGCTGGCCGTGCCAGCGCAGCTCGGTGCGCCAGGCGCCGTCGGCCGCCGGGCCGGCGGCGAGCGCCGCGATCAGGACGGCGCTCAGCATGGGCGCTCCGCGGGAGCGGGGAGTCGGCGGTTCGTGGTCATCGTGCAGGCCCCTTGCGGTGGGAGACGTTTATGGCATGTCGCGCGGGCAAGTTGTAGTGCGGCCGCAGCATCGGCGGCCGGCGCGGAAAGCGGCGGACGGCTGCGTGGCCGGGCGCCCGCGGCGCCCGGCCCGCCGGGGCTACTGGGCGAGGATCGCGCCGTAGTGCCCGTTCACGGTCACGGTGACGCTGCCGCCGCTGACCGTGTAGTGGCTGCCGCTGACCAGGTCGGTGACGCCGCTGCCGTTGGCCATGCTGAGCTGCCACACCGGCACGGTGACGCTGTGCGAGACGCTGTCGTTGTTGAGCGCCACCGCGATGCGGTGGCTGGCGTCGAAGCGGCCGTAGGCGTAGAGCTTGTTGGCGTCGTCGGTGAGCAGGGTCATGAACGAGCCGGTGCGCAGCGCCGCGTACTGGTTGCGGATGCCGATCAGCTTCTGGGTCAGCGCCACCGCGCTGTTGGTGATGGTGCCGGCGTTCCAGTCGAAGGTGCGCCGGTTGTCGGGGTCGGCGCCGCCCTGCATGCCGTACTCGTCGCCGTAGTAGATGGTCGGCGTGCCCACGTAGGTCATCTGGAAGAACAGCGCCAGGTAGGTCTTCCAGATGTCGCCGCCGGCGCGGGTGCCGAAGCGGGTGACGTCGTGGCTGCCCAGCGCGTTGCTCATGGTCTGCTGCACGTTGGTGGGGTAGTTGGCGCGGGTGCCGCGCAGCCAGCTGTCGAACTGGCTGACCGGGATGGAGGCGCTGCCGCCGCCGTAGTCCTTGCCGGTGATCCACTCGGAGACCGGCTGCATGAAGCCGTCGTAGTTCATCGCGCCGTCCCACTGGTCGCCGCCGTCGGTCCACGGGCCGGCGTTGCCCCAGAACTCGCCGAGGATCTCGGCGTTGGCGTTCACCGACTTCACCGCGCTGCGCAGCTCGGCCATGATCTGGTGGTTGGTCGCGTCGCTGCCGTCGTTGCCGCCGGCGTCGAGGTACTGCGCCGCGTCCAGCCGCCAGCCGTCGATGGAGTAGGGCGGCTTCAGGTAGGTCTTCACCACCGAGCCGGCGGAGCCGTAGATCGCGTTGCGCACGGCCGAGCCGCTGGCGCCGTAGTCGAGCTTGGGCATGCTGGCGATGCCGAAGAAGCCGGAATAGCTGTTCGGCCAGCTCTGGAAGGTATACCAGCCGTACCACTGGCTGGATTGCGACTCGTATGCGCCACTGGTGCTCCACCAGTTGTAGCGGTCGAACCACTGGTGGGTGTCGCCGGTGTGGTTGAACACGCCGTCGAGGATCACGTAGCCCTTCGGCCCGTTCGCGCTGCTGTGGATGTCGGCGATCAGCGTCTGCAGCGTGGCGTTGCTGCCGAACGCCGGGTCCACCGTCATGTAGTCCTCGGTGTCGTACTTGTGGTTGGTCGGCGAGCGGAAGACCGGGTTGAGGTAGACGATGTTCGCGCCCAGCGTGTTCTTGATGTAGCCGAGCTTCTGGTCCACGCCGGCGAGGTCGCCGCCGAAGAACACCGCGCTGTTGCAGCCGCCCACGTTGGAGGTGACGCTGCCGCCCCAGGCGTGCTTCTCGGTGGCGCAGCCGGCGTAGGTGTACTGGCCGTTGCTCACGTCGTTGCCGGCGTCGCCGTTGTAGAAGCGGTCGGGGAAGATCTGGTAGATCACGCCGTTCTTCATCCAGTCCGGCGTCTTGAAGCCGGGCACGATGAAGAAGTCGCCGGCGGAGGGCTCCGACGAGGTGATGCCCGCCGCGTTGTACCAGGCGGTGGCGCTGCCGTCGTTGATCTGGAAGCGGTAGTACTTCTCCGAGCCGCTGGCCGGCACGGTGCCCTGCCAGTAGTCGAACACGCCGGTGGGGTCGTTGGACGCCCAGTGCATCGCCACCCAGTGGAACTGGCCGTCGGCGCTGTCGTAGTACTTGATGTTGGCGCTGGTGATGTCGCCCTTGAAGGTGCGCAGGGTCAGCGTCACCGCCTGCGCGGCGGTGGGCTCGGGGTGGTCGTCGAACAGCGGGCCCTGGTCGTGGAACAGGCCGTTCCACTCCACGTTGTTGTCGTTGCTGGCCGCCTGCGCCGGCAGGCTGGCGCAGCCCGCCGCGAGCGCGGCGCCGAGGGAGAGCCACAGCACGGCCCGCGGGCCGTGCGCTTTCTTGCCGTTGCCTGACATCGCTTTTCTCCTCCAGTGGGATTGCCCGCGGTTCGGCGGGCACATCGGAAACGCCCGATGCGATCGCGGATTCCCGCTGCCGGGGCGGGAGGAGGCGAAGTGACCGGGGGCTTCCCCGAGGGGCGGCCGACGCGGGTCTACATGCGTCAGTGCCCCGGTGTCAGCGTGACGTGGCGCGCGTCCGCGGCGGCCACCTTGACCCAGGTGACCTCGCCGAAGCGGTCGCGGCCGGCGGCCCAGCCTTCGCCGTCCGCCTTCCGCAGGGCGTCGAGGCTGTCGTGGCGCTGCAGCGCGCCGCCGCCCGCGACCTGCGCGGCGGCGATGCCGTGGACCTTCAGCAGGTAGGTCTTCAGCGCCGGCCTGTAGCCGCCCTCGGCGGCATCGATGTCGACCTGCACGGCCGCGCCGTCGCGCCGCACGGCGATGGCCTGGCGGTAATCCTCGCCATGCTCGTAGGCGTAGGTCGTGCCGTCGTCGTCGTAGTACGTGAAGCGGCTCGGCCGCGCGGCGGGGAAGATCTCCACGTCGAGCTGCACGAGCGGATGCTGGCCGACGTAGTCCTCCGGCGGCTGGGTCGGGATGATCGCGCCGGCGCGCACGAACAGCGGGATGTCGCTCCAGTTCTTCGCGTCCGCCGCGTGCGTGACGGCGCGGCCGCCCTCGTGGCGCTCGCCGGTGAACCAGTCGAACCATTCGCCGGCCGGCAGGTAGACCGGCTTGGACGTCTGGCCCTGCTCGACCACCGGCGAGACCAGCAGCCAGTCGCCGAACAGCCAGGCGTCGACGTCGTTGCGCACGTTGGCGTCGTCCGGCCAGTCGAAGGTGAGCGGCCGCACCAGGCCCACGCCGGTGGCGCGGCGCGCGTACTCGTAGCTGTAGACGTAGGGGATCAGCGCGTAGCGCAGGCGGATCGCGGCGGTGGCGGCGCGCTCGGCCACCGGGCCGTACACCCACGGCTGGCGTTTCTGCCCCAGCTCGCCGTGCACGCGGAAGACCGGCGTGAACGCGCCGAACTGGACCCAGCGCGCGTAGTTCTCCGGCGTCGGCGTGCCGTCGCGGAAGCCGCCGCCGTCCATGCCCCACTGCATCGCGCCCACGTCGATGGCGCTGAGCATGCGCGCGCGCTGGCCGGCCATGCTGGCGAAGCCGGTGGCGATGTCGCCCGACCACAGGCCGTAGGCGTAGCGCTGCGCGCCCAGGTAGAAGTTGCGGTTGATCGACCACACGCGCAGCGGCGAATGGGCGCGCTGGCCGTCGTACATCGCGCGCTGCATGTTGGTGAACTGGGTGTCGCTGCCGATGTCGTCGGCCTCGTCGTTCCACCAGCCGACGATGCCGGTGTCGAAGGAGTGCCTGAGCTGGTCGTTGAAGAACCAGGCGCGCACCGCCGGCAGGTCGAAGTCCAGCTCGCGGATCGGCTTCTTGGAGAAGTAGTCCGGCGCCTCCTTGCTGGCCGGCGACCAGAAGCCGTGCGCGGTGGCGTAGCGGCCCTCCACCGTGTCCACGTGCACGCGCGGCTTCATGATGCCGGTCAGGTGCATGCCCTGCGCGTCGAGCGTGCGCTTGAGCCCGCCGTCGGGGCCGTCCGGGAACTTGGCGGTGTTCCAGCGGAACTCGCCCCAGTCCTCGCCCCAGGCCTTCCAGTCGAAGTCCAGGGTGAAGTTGTCGATCGGGATGTGCTTGGCGCGGTAGGTGCCGACGATCTGCAGCAGTTCCTTCTGGTCGATGCCCCACTGGCTGTTGGTGAAGCCCATCGCCCATTTCGGGAACAGCGGCGTGGGGCCGCTGATCCTGGCGATGCCGGCGAAGATCTCGGCGGGGCGGCCGACGAGGATGTAGGCGTCGCGCGCCGCCTTGCCGCGCAGGCCGATGCGCGTGTCGTCGAGGCGCACGTCCGCGCCCAGGCTGTCCAGCAGCACGCCGTAGCCGGCGGTGCTCCACACGAAGGGCGCGCCGGCGTTGCCCTGCTGGCCCGCCTCGGCGCGCAGCCTGCCCTTGCGCAGCAGGCCGGCGGAGACGTCCCTGGCGAAGGCGTCGTAGCCGCCCACGCCGTACATCGGCTGGCCGGCGTCGTGGCGCAGCGACAGCTCGCCACGCGCGAGCGAGGCGGGGTCGTCCGCGCGCAGCAGCGTGCGGCCGGCGGCGTCCAGCACGGCGAGCGTGCGCGTCTTGCGGTCCCAGCGCACGCGCAGCCCGGCGGAGGCCAGCTCGATCGCCGTGCCGTCCTCGCTGCGCTTCGCGTCGGCGGGGGCCCCGGCGCGCAGCGCCGGGTCGATCACCAGCGTCGGCGCCGCCGCCGCGCCGTGCGCGCGGTAGGCGAGGTGCACGATGTTCGGCGCGAGCAGCTCCACGTGCAGCGCGTCGGCGCCGAGCGGCAGGTCGAAGGCGCTGTCTGTCGCATTGTCCGCGGGTTGCGCGTCCGCGGCGTGGACGGGCGGGAGCGCGGCGAGCAGGGCGGCGAACAGCGGGGCGAGGATCGGACGTGGGGACACCGTGGACTCCTGCGATGACGATGGCGGCGCGCGCTGCGCCGGTGACGGGCCTGCCCGGATGGTAGGCCAGCGCGGCGCCGCGCTCGCCATCGTGCATACGTATTCATCGGCTTCGCGCCGCGCTTTTTCGTGGTGCAGCGCAGCGACGGGACGGCGCGATTGCGCCCCGGCGCGGCGCGCCCCGACAATCGCCCGCACCGCAGGGGAGAACGCATGGGGACCACGGAAACCTTCCTGATCGCGATGACGATCATCTTCGGGCTGCCCTACCTGATCTGGCGGCTCGGGCGCACCGACTACGTCGCGCCGCTGGTGGTGGTGCAGATCCTGCTGGGCATCGTGCTCGGGCCCGGCGTGCTGGGCGCGGCGTTCCCGCACTACTACGCCACCGTGTTCAATCCGCCGGTGATCCAGGCGCTCAACGGCGTGGCGTGGTGGGCGGTGATGCTGTTCGTGTGCATCGCCGGCATCGAGCTCGATTTGAAGCAGAGCTGGCTGCACCGGCGCGAGACGGTGCTCACCGCCGGCTGCGCGCTGGGCGTGCCGCTGCTGTCCGGCGCGCTCGCCGCGGTCGGCCTGCTCGCCGCGGGTGCGGGCTGGACCGGTCCGGCGGGGCGGCCGTGGCAGTTCGTGCTGGGCGTGGGCATGGCCTGCGCGGTGACCGCGCTGCCGATCCTGATGCTGCTGATGGAGAAGCTCGGCATCCTGCGCGCGCCGCTGGGCCAGCGCGTGCTGCGCTACGCCAGCCTGGACGACCTGGCGATCTGGGCGGTGCTGGGGCTGATCCTGCTCGACTGGGAGCGGGTGGGGCGGCAGATTGCCTTCCTGGGGGGCTTCGTGGCGCTGGCCTGGCCGTTCCGCGCGCTGATGCGGCGGCTGCCCGAGCGCGACCGCTGGTACGTGGTGCCGGTATGGCTGGCCGCCTGCGGCTTCGCCGCCGACTACGCGGGGCTGCACTTCATGGTCGGCGCCTTCCTGGCCGGCGCGGTGCTCGACCGCGACTGGTTCGCGCTGGCGAAGATGGACCTGCTGCGCCACCACGTGCTGCTGGTGCTGATGCCGGTGTTCTTCCTTTCCACCGGACTGCGCACGAGCTGGTCGGTGGGTGGCGCGGCGGTGTTCCTGGCCGCCGGCGCGCTGCTGGCCGCCGCGGTGGCGGGCAAGCTGGCCGGCGTGGCGCTGGCCGGCCGCCTGCTCGGCTGGCGGCGCGGCGACGCCTGGCTGATCGGCTGGCTGCTGCAGACCAAGGCGCTGATCATGATCATCTTCACCAACATCCTGCTCGACCGCGGCGTGATCAGCGCGGCGACCTTCACCGCGCTGCTGCTGATGGCGGTGGCCAGCACCATGCTCACCGTGCCGGTCGTGCGGCCGCGGCTGGCGGTATACGACGGCGAGGCGCCGATGGCCCCAGCGGAGTGACGCATTTGCTCCCTCTCCCCTTTGGGGAGAGGGAATGGCTTTCGCGCTGGCGCGGCACTGCGTTGACGCGGCGCGTGCGGCAGGTTGCTCCATCGAAGCCGCCTTGCTCCCTCTCCCCTCCGGGGAGAGGGCTGGGGTGAGGGGTCGATCTGGCGACAACGCCCGTTCCTGGCGCGCTTCGATCGGGACGCCACGGCGAGCCCCGGCCCCTCACCCTGACCCTCTCCCCGGAGGGGAGAGGGAACAACGCCGGCGCTAGCTGTGATGTTTCAAGAGGTTGTTCCCCTCTGACCGGAGGGCGAAGCTGATGTCGCCAAACAGCCAGCTTCCATCGGCGAGGGGAACAACATGCACA
>NZ_QGHC01000006.1:0-40186 GCF_003148905.1 Fulvimonas soli
GGCGGGGTTTTTCGACGGGGCTCCTGCCCCGACGAAAAACTGGCCCGCCTCCCTGCGGGCCACCCTCCGGGCTGGTCCGCCGCCCACCCGCCGCGCCATAGGGGCCCCGAAAGAGCAGCGTGCTTCCTTGCGCGCACTCCTCACGCTCGCTGCGCGAGCGAGAAGCGGGAGGCGAGGGACGAGAGGCGAGCAGCGAGTGGTGAGAAGTGAGTGGTGAGAAGTGAGTGGTGAGAAGTGAGTGGTGAGAAGTGAGTGGTGAGAAGTGAGTGGTGAGAAGTGAGTGGTGAGAAGTGAGTGGTGAGTGGTGAGTGGTGAGTGGTGAGTGGTGAGTGGTGGGCGAATCAGGGCGGGACTTTCGGATGTGCCGCGCCTTGCGCCCTCTCCCCTCCGGGGAGAGGGCTGGGGCGAGGGGCGGGGCTAGCGAAGGAATCACATCCCCATCCCGCTAGCCCGAAAGTCATGCACCGCAACCCCCGCCACGCGGTCCATCATGGGCGCCCTTAATTCCTGGCGAGGTGGCAACCATGCGACGCATCCGGTGGACTCTCACGACAGCGCTGCTGCTCGGCTCGGCGGTGGCGCCGGCGGCCTTCGCCGCCACGGCGCCGGCGCTGCACCAGGGCGTGGACCAGGCGGGCATGGACCGCTCGGTGAAGCCCGGCGACGACTTCGACGCCTACGCCAACGGCGGCTGGCGCAAGACCGCGGTGATCCCCGCCGACCGCGCCAGCACCGGCATCTTCCTGCAGGTGTTCGAGAAGGCCGAGAAGCGCAACGCCGAGCTGGTGAAGGGCGTGGCCGCCAGCCATCCGGCCGCCGGCACCGACGCGCGCCGGATCGCCGACTACTACGCCGCCTTCATGGACGAGGCCGCGATCGAGAAGGCCGGCCTCGCGCCGCTCAAGCCCGAGCTGGACGCCATCGACGCGATCAGGGACCGCGCCGGCCTGGCCCGCGCGCTGGGCGCGCAGCTGCGCGCCGACGTGGACCCGATCAACGCCACCAACTTCCAGACCGAGCACCTGTTCGGCCTGTTCGTGACGCAGGGCCTGGAAGACCCCGACCACAACATGGCCTACCTGCTGCAGGGCGGCCTGGGCATGCCCAGCCGCGAGTACTACCTGTCCGCCGACAAGGACATGGCCGCGGTGCGCGAGAAGTACCTGGCCCACGTCGCCACGCTGTTCCGGCTGGCCGGCGACGCCGACGCCGACGCCAAGGCCAGGAAGGTGTTCGACCTGGAGACCAGGATCGCCAGGGCGCAGGCCAGCCTGGTCGACAGCGAGGACGTGCACAAGGCCAACAACCCGTGGCCGCGCGAGGCCTACGCCAGCAAGGCGCCGGGGCTGGACTGGGACGCCTTCTTCGCCGCCGCCGGCCTCGATTCGGCCAAGGTGGTGGACGCCTGGCAGCCGGACGCGATCCGCGGCCTGTCCGCGCTGGTCGCCAGCGAGCCGCTGGACAGCTGGAAGGCCTGGCTGCGCTTCCACGCCATCAACGAGGTCGAGTCGCTGCTGCCCAAGGCCTTCGCCGACGCCAGCTTCGACTTCTACGGCCGCACCCTGCAGGGCACGCCCAGGCAGCGCGACCGCTGGAAGCGCGCGCTCGGCCTGGTCAACCTGGACCTCGGCGACGCGGTGGGCAGGCTGTACGTGCAGAAGTACTTCCCAGCCTCCTCCAAGGCGCAGGTGCAGGCGATGGTGAAGAACATCCTGGCCGCCTTCGACGAGCGCGTGGACAGCCTGGACTGGATGACCCCGGCCACCAAGCAGAAGGCCAAGGCCAAGATCGCCACGCTGAAGGTCGGCGTGGGCTACCCGGAGACCTGGCGCGACTACGCCGCGCTGGAGATCCGCGCCGACGACCCGGTGGGCAACCACCTGCGTGCGCGGAAGTTCGAGTACGAGCACCAGAAGGCCAAGCTCGGCCGGCCGGTGGACCGCGGCGAGTGGTGGATGACGCCGCAGACGGTGAACGCGGTGAACCTGCCGCTGCAGAACGCGCTGAACTTCCCGGCGGCGATCCTGGAGGCGCCGTTCTTCGACCCGAAGGCCGACGCGGCCAGCAACTACGGCTCGATCGGCGCGGTGATCGGCCACGAGATCAGCCACAGCTTCGACAACACCGGCGCCGAGTTCGACGCGGAAGGCCGCATGGCCAACTGGTGGACGCCGGAGGACCAGGCCCACTTCAAGGCCGCCGGGCAGAAGCTGGTGGCGCAGTACGACGCCTACGAGGTGCTGCCGGGCCTGCACGTCAAGGGCCAGCAGACGCTGGGCGAGAACATCGCCGACGTCTCCGGCCTCACCGTGGCGTGGATCGCCTACCACAAGTCGCTCGGCGGCAAGAGCGCGCCGGTGATCGGCGGGCTGACCGGCGACCAGCGCTTCTTCCTCGCCTTCGCGCAGTCCTGGCGCGAGAAGACCCGCGAGGCGGCGCTGCGCCAGCAGGTGATCGCCGACGGCCACGCGCCGGGGCGCTTCCGCGCGCAGACCGTGCGCAACCTCGACGCCTGGTACGACGCCTTCGGGCCGCGGCCGGGCGAGAAGCTCTACCTCGATCCGGCGCAGCGGGTGAAGATTTGGTAGGCAGGGATGGCCCGGCCCGGTCGGCCAGGCCATCGCGGCCGGAGGCCGCTCCACAAGGCTTGCCGCAACCCTGTGGGAGCGGCCTCCGGCCGCGATAAGCAGCAAGGCCGCCGCCTTCGCAGACCACGAAAAAGGCCCCGCACGCGGGGCCTTTTTCGCGCGGGCGCCTTGCGGGGCCGCTTACCAGGAGCGCACGTCCACCACGCTGACCGTGTAGGTCTGCATGTCGCTCTGGTAGCGGAACAGCCGGCCCATGTCGAAGTCCACCGACTGGCCCGGCGCGATGTTGGCGGTGCCGGCCGGCCAGCCCTTCTTGGCCACCAGCACGTTGCCGCTGGCGTCCTTGGCCTCGACTTGGATCTGCGCGGCGGCGGGCTCGGCGCAGTGGTTCACCAGCTGGCCCTTCATGCTCATGCGCGGGCTGCCGGCGGAGGAGGCGACCTTGAAGTCCTGGATGGCGAAGTCGGTGGCCGCGCAACCGGCATGGGCAGCCAGCGGGGCGGCCAGGAGCAGGGCGGAAGCGAGCAGGGTTTTCATGGGCGTATCCGTCGGTGTCAGGGGAATGTCGGGAATGTGACGACACCCCTTGCATCGGCGGCGACGCGGAAAACTTTAGGCCCCGCCGCCGCGCCCGTGCTCGATGAACCACAGCCCGGCGAACAGCTTGGGGTCGATCGAGTAGCCCTCCGCCGCCCGCGCGAACAGCCAGGCGCCGGCCTCGGCGCGCGGCACCTCGTGCACCACGATGTCCTCGGTCTCGTCGCCGCCGCCCGGGCCGACCTTCTCCAGGTCCCAGGCGCGCACGAAGGCGATCATCTCGGTGCTCATGCCCGAGGACGAGGGCCCCTCGTGGATGAACTCCAGCCGCCCGCAGCGGTAGCCGGTCTCCTCCTCCAGCTCGCGCCGCGCCGCCAGCAGGGCGCTCTCGTCCGCCTGTCCGGCCAGGTCGCCGACCAGGCCGGCCGGCATCTCGATGGTGTTCTTCAGGATCGACACGCGGTACTGCTCCACGAACAGCACCTTGTCCTCCGGCGTCACCGCCAGGATGATCACCGCCCCGCCGGGGTTGTTGCGCGCCGCGTACTCCCAGCGCCCGCGCCGGTACAGGCTCAGCCACTTGCCGCGGTAGAGCGTCTCCTCGGGCGCGCGGGCGTCGGCGGGAATGCGGGGATCGGCGGGATTCATGGGCATCGCGGTCCGGTCGTGGGCACCGCGGCATGTTGCCGTGCCGCCGCGACGCCCACAACCGCGCCCTCGCGCTCAGGCGGGCAGCGGCTGCGGCCGGATGCGCACCGCCCAGGCCACGCCGGCCGCCAGCAGCGCGATGCCCAGCAGGGCGAGCGGGCCGGGCGGATGCCCGCGCAAGGCGAAGGCGTAGCCCAGCGCGGCCAGCGTCTCGAACACGATCAGCTGGCCGGCCAGCGCGGTGGGCAGGCGCTGGCTGGCCGCGTTCCAGCACAGCGTGCCCAGCCAGGAGGCGAACAGCCCGATCGCCGCCATCAGCGCCACGAAGCGCAGCGGCTGCGGGCCGAACGGCATCGGGAAGCCGGCGCCGGCCGCACGCAGCGCCGGCCACAGCAGCAGGTAGCCGGCCAGCGCCAATGGCAGCGTGGCCACGCCCTGCGCGGTGGTCCAGGCGCGCGGGCTGCGTTCCGGGTGCCGGCGCAGCCAGTCCGCGTTGCGCAGCGGGTACCAGGTCCAGCACGCCACCGCGGCGCAGGCGAGCAGCACGCCCTGCAGGCGGCCGGCCCCGGCCGCGGCGTCCGGCGCGTGCAGCTCGGCCTGGTTGACGCAGGCGATGCCCAGCGCGATCAGCGCCAGCGAGGGCGCCAGCCGCAGCCAGGGCAGCCGGCCGTCGCGTCGCGCGTCGCGCAGGTTGACGCTGACCGCGATCACCACCGGCAGCGTGCCGATGATCATCGTCGGCAGCGGCGCGCCGGCGAGCTGGATCGCGCCGGCCAGGCACAGGTAGTAGAGCAGGTTGCCGACGGCGGCGAGCTTGAGCGCCTCGGTCCAGTCCGCGCGCCCCAGCCGCGCCAGCGCGGCGCGGTCCATCCGCGCCAGCGGCAGCGCGATCAGGCCGAAGGCGAGGTAGCGCCCCACCGACAGCAGTGCGGCGGGATAGCCGGGCAGCAGCAGCGGGGCGACGAACACCAGGCCCCACATCAGGCCCGCGGCGAGTGCGTAGAGGATGCCGGTGCACATGCGGGCAGCGTGGCGGCCCGCGGCGGCGGCGTCTTGTACGAGATTGCTCGGCCGGCCGTGCGGCGGCGGCCACGCCGTCCGCACCCCTCGTCGTCACTCCAGCGCAGGCCTGGCCGTCATTCCGGCGCAGGCCGGAATCCAGCGGAGCGCGCGCCCGGCGTATTCAGTTCCCCAACACCGGGGCCATTGGATGCGGTAGCCATGTGGGCTATGGGTCCAGCAGGGCGCGCATCCGCGAGCGCGTCAGCGGCCCGAAGCGCAGCCGCCCGCACAGCTCGTCCAGCCGCGCCTCGTCGCCGCGCAGGCGGCGCAGGGCGTCGGCCCCGGGCGCCACCGGCGCGTCGAGCGCGATGCGGGTGAGCCGGCGATAGAGCCGCACGGCTTCGGCGTGTTCGCGCAGTTTCGCCGCGCAGCTGGCCGCGCCGCGGATGCGCAGGTAGGCCACCTCGTCCACGCGGTCGAGCAGCGCGTCGAGGCTGCCGAAGTGGGCGAGCAGCGCGGCGGCGGTCTTGGCGCCGACGCCGGGCACGCCGGGGACGTTGTCCACCGGGTCGCCGCACAGCGCCAGGTAGTCGGCCACCTGGTGCGGATGCACGCCGAGCTTCTCGTGCACGCCGGCCGGTCCCCAGCGCTGGTTGCGCGCGTAGTCCCACTGCTCGTCGTGCTCGCCGAGCAGCTGGCCGAAGTCCTTGTCGGCGGAGACGATCACGCCGCGCAGGCCGTGCCCGCGCAGGCTCCACAGCGCGCTGCCGATCAGGTCGTCGGCCTCGTAGCTGTGGTCGATCAGCACCGTGACGCCGAGCGCCTGCGTCACCTCGCGGCACAGCACGAACTGGCGCTCCAGGTCGGGCGGCGGCAGCTCGCGGTTGGCCTTGTAGGGCGGGTAGATGGCGTTGCGGAAGGAGGTGGTGAGCGAGGCGTCGAAGGCCACCGCCACGTGCTCGGGCCGCGCCTTCTCCAGCAGCTCGCAGAGGAAGCGCGCGTAGCCGTGCACCGCGTTGACCGGGCGGCCGTCGGCGTCGTGGAACTCGTCCGGCATCGAGTGCCAGGCGCGGAACACGTACAGGCTGCCGTCGATCAGGTGGACGGCGGCCGCGCCGTTCATGCCGGCGTCCATTCGCGGTAGACCTCCTCCAGCGCCGGGCGCTCGCGCTCGGGCACCTCGGCCTGCGGCGTGCCGATGTGCACGAAGCCGGTGATCTTCTCGTTCGGCGCCAGCCCGAGCAGCGTGGCCACCTCGGCGTCGTAGGCGGCCCAGCCGGTCAGCCACTGCGCGCCGTAGCCCAGCGCCTGCGCGCCGAGCAGCAGGTTGTAGGCCACGCAGCCGGAGCTGAGCTGCTGCTCGATCGGCGGCACCTTGCTGTCCTGCGCGATGCGCGCCACCACCACCAGCACCAGCGGGGCGTGGGCGTAGCGGTTGCGCTCCTTCTCCTGCTTGGCCCCGGACATCGCCGGGTCGCGCGCCAGCGCCAGCGCGGCCAGCCGCTCGCCGAACGCGCGCTTGGCCTCGCCGCGGAGCGCGATCAGCCGGAACGGCACCAGCTTGCCGTGGTCGGGCACGCGGATCGCCGCCTGCAGCAGCGCGCGCAGCGCGTCGCCCTCGGGCGCGGGCGCGCCGAGCTGGCGCGAGGGAACCGACAGGCGTTGCTGGAGGACGGCGAGCGGGGAATCGGGCATGGGGACGATCCGGGGAGGGCGGAACCGCGATGTTAACCCGCCCCGGCCAGCGCCTCGCCGCGCGCCGGCAGGCGGAAGGCGCCGGGCAGCAGCGCGCCCACCGTGGTGGCCTCGTGCGTCTCGCCGAGGTTGCCCAGCAGCACCGGCATGGCCGCGTCGCACAGCTCGGCCATCACCTGGCGGCAGGCGCCGCAGGGGCTGACCGGGCCGGGCGTGTCGGCCACCACCGCCAGCGCGGCGAAGTCGCCCGGCCGGCAGCCGGCGGCGACGGCGGCGAACAGCGCGGTGCGCTCGGCGCAGTTGCACAGGCCGTAGGCGGCGTTCTCCACGTTGCAGCCCTCGAACAGGCGGCCGTCGCGGGTCTGCACCACCGCGCCGACGGCGAAGCGCGAGTAGGGCGCCCAGGCGCGCTCGCGCGCCCTGCGGGCCAGGGAAAGAAGCGAAGCGGACGTTGCGGTCGCGGACATCGGGATCTCCGTTGGACCCCGGCCGGCGGGCGTCGCGCGCCGGCCGGTGGGCCAGTCTACCCCCGATGCGCGGCCGGCGGGCAAGCGGGCGCGGGCTTGGGCTAGGATGCGCGGACTCACAGCGCGAGGGGATGCCGATGCCGATCACCGTGGCCGCATTGCGAGAGACCGCCGCCGGCGAGCGGCGCGTGGCGATCACGCCCGAGGCGGCGCGCAAGCTGCGCGCCAGGGGCGCGCGCGTGCTGCTGGAGCGCGGCGCGGGCGCGGCGGCCGGGTTCCCCGACGCGGCCTACGCCGACGCGGAGTTCGCCGACGCCGACGCGGTGCTGGCGCAGGCCGACCTGCTGGCCTGCGTGCTGCCGCCGGACGACGCGGCCTATGCGAGGCTGCGCGAGGGCGCCACGGTGGTGGGCCAGCTGCGGCCCTACGGTGCGGCGGCGCGCATCGTGGCGCTGGGCCGGCGCAAGCTCACCGCCTTCGCGCTGGAGCTGCTGCCGCGCACCACCCGCGCGCAGGCGATGGACGTGCTGAGCTCGCAGGCCGCGGTGGCCGGCTACCGCGCCATGCTGATCGCCGCCGAGGCCTGTCCCAAGTTCTTCCCGATGCTGACCACCGCGGCGGGCACCATCCGCCCGTCCAGGGTGCTGGTGATCGGCGCCGGCGTGGCCGGCCTGCAGGCGATCGCCACCGCGCGCCGGCTGGGCGCGCAGGTGGAGGGCTACGACGTGCGCCCGGAGACGCGCGAGCAGGTGGAGTCGCTGGGCGCGAAGTTCCTCGACCTCGGCGTCAGCGCCGCCGGCAGCGGCGGCTACGCGCGCGAGCTGAGCGCGGAGGAGCGCGCCGCGCAGCAGCAGGCGCTGGCCGAGCACCTGAAGTCGGTGGACGTGATCGTCACCACCGCCGCGGTGCCGGGGCGCCCGGCGCCGAAGATCCTCACCGCGGCGATGGTGCAGGGCATGCGCCCCGGCGCGCTGGTGGTGGACCTGGCCGCGGAGGGCGGCGGCAACTGCGAGCTGACCCGGCCGGGCGAGCGGGTGGAACACGATGGCGTGGTCGTGCTGGGGCCGCTCAACCTGCCGGCCGGCGCGCCGCTGCACGCCTCGGAGATGTACGCGCGCAACGTGTACAACTTCCTGGAGCTGCTGCTCAAGGACGGCGCGCTGCAACCGGACTTCGCCGACGAGCTGGTGGAGAAGACCTGCCTGGTCCGCGACGGCGCGCCGCATTTCCACGGCTGAGCGGCGGGCGGCGGCGGACCCTGGTCTGATCCCGCCGAAGACGTCCGACCCTCCGCCGTCATTCCGGCGCAGGCCGGAATCCAGTCGAAATGAACCCTGCGAAGCAGACAAAAACCGATTCGGTGTGCTTCGCCCGACGTGGCTTGACTGGATTCCGGCCTGCGCCGGAATGACGGGCGAAACGTGCGCCTGGACCGGGGCGTCCCGGGGGCCGAGGCTCCAAAGGAAGTGCGCCCCCGGGGCGCGCCCTGGATATCGTCCGGCGGCGGATGGCCCGGCGGCTTCCCCGTTCCCTCTAGAAATCGTCCGGCGGCGGCGGATGATCCGGCGGGCCGTCGCCCGGCGGCGGGCGGTCCGGCGGCGGGCCGCCGTGGCCGCGCGGCGGCGGGGGCGGCACCACGCCGTTGGGGCCGAGGTTGTCGATCCACTGGCGGCGCTGCTCGGGCGTCTGCTCGCGCCACTGCCGCATCAGCTGCTCGCGCTGCTCCGGCGGCAGCCGCTGGAAGCGCTCGAAGGCCTGGTGCAGCTGCTCGCGCTTCTGCGGCGAGAGCTTCTCGAACTTCTGCATGTTCCGCCGCGCCGCGGCACGCTGCTCCGGCGTCATCTGCTGCCAGTGCTCGATGTGCTCGCGGATGCGCTCGCGCTGCTGCGGCGGCAGGGTGGACCAGTGCTGCGCGCGCTCGAGCAGGTGCGACTGCCGGCGCGGCGGCAGGCTGTCCCACTTGTCGCGCAGCGGCGCCAGCACGTCCTGCTCGGCCGGGCTGAGCTCGCGCCACGCGCGCGGCGGCGGCGGCTGGTCGCGGCCGGGCGGCGGCGGGGGCGGCAGGTCCTGCGCGCGCAGCGGCGCGGGGGCGCACAGGCCGAGCAGGGCGGCGAGCAGGGCGGACAGGAGCGGGCGGGGCGTGGTCATGTCAATGCGCGGTGGCGCCGCCGCCGTTGCCGTTGGCGGCGAGCCAGCCGTAGAAGTCCAGGTCCTGGTAGAGGTTGGGGTCGGCGCTGTCCGGGTCGGGCGGCAGCTCGCTGTCCAGCGTGTCGCCGGCGGCCGCCGCGGTCGCCGGCGCGGTCTGCGGCGCGCGGCTGGGCGACGACGGCCAGATCATCAGCGCCGCCAGCGCCAGCACCGCGAAGGCGCCCGCCGGCAGCAGCGTGCGGCGCAGCAGCGGGTGCGCCGGCCGCGCCGCGCCCGCCGCCAGCGCGGCGCGGCGCGCGGCGCGCAGCCGGCCGGCGGTCGCCGGATCGAGCCGGCGGCTGGCCTCCAGGTGCAGCGCGCGGGCGCGCTGTTCGAAACGGTCGGGCGTGTTCATCGCCATTCCTCCAGATGTTCGCGCAGGTGCTGCATGGCGCGCGACAGGTGTGTCTTCACGCTGCCCTCGGAGCAGCCCATGGCCTGCGCGGTCTCGGCCACGTCCAGGCCCTCCAGCACGCGCAGCATGAACGCCTCGCGCTGGCGCCGCGGCAGCTTGCGCACCGCGGCGGCCAGGTCCGCGTAGGACTGCGCGTCGTGCAGGCGCTCCGGCGGGCCGGGCGCGTCGTCGGCCGGCTCCCAGGCGGGCAGCTCGTCGCCGTCGTCGTCGCGGCCGCCGCCGAGCCAGCCCACCACGATGGAGCGCACCTTGCGGCGGCGCTGCAGGTCCACGATGCGCCGGCGCAGGATGCCCCAGAACAGCGGCGTCCACTCCTGCGGCGGCTTGTCCCGGTAGTGCTTGACCAGGCGCAGCATGGCGTCCTGCACCGCGTCCAGCGCGTCCTCGCGGTGGCCGAGGTTGAGCTCGGCCAGGCGGAAGGCGCGCCGCTCCACCTGGGCCAGGAAGGCGTCCAGCGTGGCGGGCGCGGCCGCCTCGCCGCCCAGGTTTTCCTCCAGCAGGCCGGCCAGCGCGTTCATGTCGGCCCCGGCCCCGGCGTCGGCAGGCTCATCCACGGGCTCCATCGGTTCGTTCCCGCCCATCAACGCGGCAGTCTCGCGCGGGTTGACCGCCGCCCGTATGATGCGGCAACGGTGTCCTGACGGGGTGGGGTCATGATCGACGGGTTCCTGGCGCTGTACATCTTCATGCTGGCCGCTTTCACCGGGTACGAGATCATTGCGCGGGTGCCGGTGATCCTGCACACGCCGCTGATGTCCGGTTCCAACTTCGTTCACGGCATCGTGCTGGTCGGCGCCATGATCGCACTGGGGCACGCGCAGACGCCATTCGGCATCGCCGCCGGCTTCCTCGGCGTGCTGCTGGGCGCGGGCAACGCCGCCGGCGGCTACGTGGTGACCGAGCGCATGCTGGAGATGTTCAAGTCCAGCAAGCCCGCCGGCAGGGAGGCCAAGTGATGGCCTGGCTGCCGGTGGCGATCAAGGCCTGCTACTTCCTCGCCGCGCTGCTGTTCATCCTGGGCCTGAAACGGATGAGCTCGCCGCGCACCGCGCGCGGCGGCATCGTCTGGGCCGGCGCGGGCATGCTGCTGGCGGTGCTGGCCACGTTCGCGCTGCCGGACCTGCACCACCGCGGGCTGATCCTGGCCGCGGTGCTGGTCGGCGTGGCGGCGGCCTGGTGGTCCGGGCGGCGCGTGGCGATGACCGCGATGCCGCAGAT
Source organism: Fulvimonas soli (assembly GCF_003148905.1). GTDB lineage: Bacteria > Pseudomonadota > Gammaproteobacteria > Xanthomonadales > Rhodanobacteraceae > Fulvimonas > Fulvimonas soli. The sequence continues at coordinate 10,758 of NZ_QGHC01000006.1, forward strand.
GGTGGCGCTGTACAACGGCATGGGCGGCGGCGCGGCGGCGGCGATCGGCGCGGTGGAGCTGGTCGGCTACGCCGGCGCGGCGGTCACCCTGCTCGACGGCGGCGAGTTCACCGCCAGCGGCGACGGCGGCCCCGGCCTGGCGCCGCTGGCGCTGGCGGTGCTGGGCGCGCTGATCGGCGCGGTGAGCTTCTCCGGCTCGCTGATCGCCTTCGCCAAGCTGCAGGGCTGGCTGGACCGGCGCTTCGTGTTCCCCGGCCAGCGCGCGGTGAACCTCGTGGTGCTGGCGGCCGCGCTGGCGGCGGGCGCCGCGCTGGTGTGCGGCCAGCTCACGCTGCCGCTGGTCGGGCTGTTCTTCGCGCTGGCGCTGCTGTTCGGCCTGCTGATGACGCTGCCGATCGGCGGCGCCGACATGCCGGTGGTGATCTCGCTGTACAACGCCTTCACCGGCCTGGCGGTGGCGTTCGAGGGCTTCGTGCTGCAGAACGAGGCGATGATCATCGCCGGCACCGTGGTGGGCGCGGCGGGCACGCTGCTCACGCAGCTGATGGCCAGGGCGATGAACCGTTCGCTCGGCAACGTGCTGTTCGGCAGCTTCGGCGCGGCGGCCGGCGCGGCGGGACAGGCGATCGCCGGCAGCCAGAAGCCGGTCGAGGCCTCGGACGCGGCGGTGATGATGGCCTACGCCGAGCGCGTGGTGATCGTGCCGGGCTACGGCATGGCGGTGGCGCAGGCGCAGCACAAGGTGTGGGAGTTCGCGCAGCTCCTGATCGCGCGCGGGGTGAAGGTGAAGTTCGCGATCCACCCGGTGGCCGGCCGCATGCCCGGCCACATGAACGTGCTGCTGGCCGAGGCGGGCGTGCCCTACGACCTGATCGCCGACATGGACGACATCAACCCCGAGTTCCCCGCCACCGACGTGGCGCTGGTGATCGGCGCCAACGACGTGGTGAACCCGCTGGCCAAGACCGACCCGGCCTCGCCGATCTACGGCATGCCGATCCTCGACGTGGCGGCGGCGAAGAACGTGATCGTGGTCAAGCGCGGCAAGGGCACCGGCTTCGCCGGCATCGAGAACGCGCTGTTCTACGCCGACAACGCGCGCATGCTGTACGGCGACGGCCAGGCCGCCGCGGGCGCGCTGGTGGCGGCGCTGAAGACGCTGGACGGCTGAGCTTCGCCGCCGGCGCGTCAGCCGCGGGCGCGGCGCGGCCGGCGGGCGGCGGCCAGCGCGGCCGCCAGCATGCCGGCGCCGAGCCAGGCCGCGTCGCCGGGCGACAGCGCGTGGCGGCCCAGTTCCAGCAGCATGCCCGGCCCGGCCTGGCGCATCGCCTCCAGCAGGCCCAGGCCCATCAGCCCGGCGATCTTCGCGGCGGCGGTCAGCGCGCCGACGTAGAGCGTGGCCACCAGCGTGGCCGCCGCGGCCAGCACCGCGGCGGCGACGCCGGCGGGATGGATCCAGCGCCGCATCGCCACGCCCAGCAGCAGGCCCGCCGGCAGCGCCAGCCACGGCAGCCCGTGGCGCGCCAGCATTACCGGCACCATCCACACGGCGCCGGCCGCCAGGGCCAGCACGGCGGCGCTGAGCGCGGCGAGCAGCCACTGGAACGCGGTCGACAGGGCGCGGCGGCGGGGCGGGGCGGCGGCGGGCACGGGGCGTCCTTCGGGCAAAGCCGCCATCTTAACCGCTGCGGCGGGGCGGGCGCCTTGAGATGGATGCGCGGTGGCCCGATATGCGCTTTGGCACAATAAGCGACCGCGGGCGGCGTCCGTCCGCCCCATCGGCGCAGCAGGATCGGCATGAGTGGCTTCAGTCTGAGCAGCGAACCCTTCACCCTCGAGCGCGACTGCGAAGCCGTGATGGTGCCGCAGGGCGAAAGCGTGACGCTGCCGGCCGGCCAGATCGGCTACATCACCCAGGCGCTGGGCGGCAGCTTCACGGTGTACGTGGAGGGCAACCTGTTCCGCATCGCCGGCCAGGACGCCGACGCGCTGGGCAAGGAGCCGCCGCCGCCGCTGGAGCTGCCCGCCGACGCCAGCGACGCCGACGTCGAGAAGCTGGTGTGGCAGCAGCTGCGCACGGTGTTCGACCCGGAGATCCCGATCAACGTGGTCGAGCTGGGGCTGGTCTACGACGTGAGCCTGGAATCGACCACCCCCGAGCAGCGCAAGGTCTACGTGAAGATGACGCTGACCGCGCCCGGCTGCGGCATGGGCGACATCCTGGTCGACGACGTGCGTACCAAGCTCGAATTGATCCCCACCGTGGCCGAGGCGGACGTGGACCTGGTGTTCGATCCGCCGTGGAACCACTCGATGATGTCGGACGCGGCCAAGCTCGAGACCGGCATGCTCTGACCGGCGCTCGCCGCCGCCATGGCCGGTTCGCGCCATGGCCGCTCGTCTTCCGTTTCCCTTCTTCGCGCGCGGCGGCACGCGGCGTCGCCGCGGCCGGGGCGGTGGCGCCATCGCCCGCCGGCCCGTCGGCGCACGCCTCGCGGCACGGCGGTCGCCGGAGAGGCGGTTCGCAAATTAATGCGACTCCATTCCGCTTGAAAAATGGCCTACTTGCGGAAGAAAAGGCCAATGACGGCATATGGAATCGTAATTAATTTCGATTATCTCGGGCGCTTATCGCATTGTGTGAGGCAATGCGCAATTGGGAAAAAATCCCATTGCCGTATCCATTTCCCCGTGCCTATTTTTGAAAATCCGCCGACATGGCCGCCTGGCGGATGATCCCGTGACAGCCTGCTGAGGGGACAGGCCGTCGCCCCCAAGTCCAATTGGGACCCGACGTCGATCCTGCTGGGAGGCAGGGGCAGGACGACGCTACGGCCGACGGGATCGCTAGACAGCAAGCATGAGGAGAGCCGTGCTCATCACGGCATGTCACTGTCTATTCAATTTCGGGGATAACCAATGCAAAACAAGTTCCTAGTTCTCCGCCGCAGCCTGCTGGCGGCCGCGGTCGGCTTGACCCTGGCCTCCGCCGCGGCAAGCGCCACCGACGCCAGCACGCTGGCAGCCACCGACACCTCGCCCGTCGCCGCCCACGCCGTGGCGCTGCGCAAGAACGAAAGCTACACCGGCCAGCTGCCCTTCTCGCAGCCGATGCACGTGGAGATCGCGCTGAAGCTGCGCAACGGCGACGAGCTGAAGAGCTTCATCGCCGCCGCCCGCCAGGGCTACGCGCCGCTGGCGCAGCGCTACATGTCGCGCGAGCAGTTCCTGCAGCGCCACGCGCCGACCGCCGACCAGGCGCAGGCGGTGGCCAACTTCCTGAGCCGCGCGGGCTTCACCAACGTCACCATCTCGGACAACCGCATGCTGGTGTCCGGCGACGCCACCGCCGACGTGGCGCAGGCGGCGTTCCACACGAGCTTCGCCAAGGTGCGCTCGCACGACGGCCGCGACACCTACGCCAACACCTCCGACGCGCACATCCCGGCGGCGCTGCAGGACAGCGTGCTGTCGGTGATCGGCCTGCAGGACGTGCACCGCGCGCACACCTTCGCCCGCGTGGCCAAGCGCGACGCGCTGACGCCGCAGGCGGTCACCGGCCACAACCCGACCGAGTTCGCCGCGATCTACGGCGGCGCGGGCGCGCCGACCGGCGCCGGCGTCAAGGTGGGCATCATCACCCAGGGCAAGCTGACCCAGGTGGTGACCGACCTCAACAAGTTCACCTCCAACAACGGCCTGGCCACGGTCACCACCACCACGGTGAACACCAACGGCACCAGCTCGGACACCTCCGGCCTGGGCGAGTGGGACCTGGACAGCCAGGACATCGTCGGCATGGCCGGCGGCCAGGTGGGCGGGCTGATCTTCTACAACATCCCGACCCTGTCCAACTCCAACCTCACCGCCGACATCAACAAGGTGGTCTCGGACAACCAGGTCAAGATCATCAACGTGTCGCTGGGCGAGTGCGAGACCGACGCCAAGAGCGACGGCTCGGCCGCGGCGCAGGACCAGGCCTTCCAGCAGGCGGTGGCGCAGGGCCAGACCTTCTCGATCTCCACCGGCGACGACGGCGCCGACGAGTGCGGCGACGGCGGCACCACGCCGAGCTGGCCGGCGGCCTCGCAGTACGTGGTCGCGGTGGCCGGCACCAAGCTCGACGCCTCCACCACCACTTGGAACAGCGAGGTGGTGTGGAACGAGCTGTCCAACGACGAGGGTGCCACCGGCGGCAGCGAGAGCACCTTCGAGCCCAAGCCGAGCTGGCAGACGCTGTGGACGGGCAGCCACCGCGGCGTGGCCGACGTGGCCTTCGACGGCGATCCGGAGTCCGGCGCCAAGGTGATCGTCAACGGCTCCACCGAGCAGATCGGCGGCACCAGCCTGTCGGCGCCGCTGTTCTCCGGCTTCTGGGCCCGCGTGCTGGCCGCCAAGGGCACCGACGTGGGCTTCGCCGGGCCGCTGATCTACCAGCTGCCGGCGTCGGACTTCCACGACATCACCTCCGGCAACAACGACGGCGAGTCGGCGTCGGCGGGCTACGACCTGGCCAGCGGCCGCGGCAGCATCATCATGGCCAGCGCCATCAACGACATCGGCGGCGGTGGCGGCGGCGGCACCAACAACCCGCCGGTGGCCAACTTCGGCGTGACCACCAGCGGGCTCACCGCCAGCTTCACCGACAGCTCCACCGACAGCGACGGCTCGATCGTCTCGCGCTCGTGGAGCTTCGGCGACGGCGGCACCTCGACCGCGACCAACCCCAGCCACACCTACGCCGCGGCGGGCACCTACACCGTCTCGCTGACGGTGACCGACGACGACGGCGCCACCAACACCAAGACGCAGTCGGTGACGGTGAGCAGCGGCGGCGGTGGCGGCGGCGGCAGCCTGCAGAACGGCGTGCCGGTGACCAACCAGTCCGGCTCGAAGGGCCAGCAGCTGAGCTACACGGCGGTGGTGCCCTCGGGCGCCAGCAACCTGGTGATCAGCATCTCCGGCGGCTCGGGCGACGCCGACCTGTACGTGAAGTACGGCTCGGCGCCGACGCTCACCAGCTACGACTGCCGTCCGTACAAGACCGGCAACAGCGAGAGCTGCACCTTCGCCGCGCCGCAGGCGGGCACGTACTACGTGATGATCAACGGCTATGCCGCGTTCTCCGGCGTCAGCGTGCAGGCGTCGTGGAGCACGGGCGGCGGCGGTGGCGGCGGCAACGTGCTGCAGAACGGCGTGCCGGTCACCGGCCTGTCGGCGAGCACCGGCAACAGCGTCACGTACACGATGAACGTGCCGGCGGGCGAGAGCAGCCTGTCGTTCGCCATCTCCGGCGGCACCGGCGACGCGGACCTGTACGTCAAGCGCGGCTCCGCGCCGACCACCAGCAGCTACGACTGCCGTCCGTACAAGACCGGCAACAACGAGACCTGCACGTTCTCGTCGCCGCAGAGCGGTACCTACTACGTCACCGTGCGCGCCTACCAGACCTATTCGGGCGTGTCGCTGACCGGCAGCTACCACTGAGCGAAAGCGGCCCGCGGCGACGCGCGGCCCATGGACTCCCGGCCCTCGCGGGCCGGGAGTTTTTTTGTGGGCGACCGCCGGCGGCCGGCGTCGCGCGGCTGGCGGAGCGCGCCGGCGCGTAAACGGTTTCGCAAGTTCATTCGTGCATCGCCGCATGCGCGGCTGTGAGGGCAGTCACGCGCCTAGGAAAATTTCCTGCTTGCGCCAGAGGCTTGCGCCGCCCTATCGTCAAACGATCCGTTGGCGGGGAGGTTGACGGATGGTCCTGTGCCGGCGTTTTCGTAAATTCATGCGCCGCGACACCCAACAGGCCCACGCGCTGCCCTTACATGGAGTGCTAGGGGAAGGCGGCGATCGGGCACCACAGGATCGCTAGACAGCTGAAAACAGGCGCCGTGCGGATGCACGGCATGTTCTTTTCGCATGGGGTCCACGCGGCCGCATCAGGCCCGCTCGTCCCCGAAAATGTCTAGGAGTTCATGATGACAAGCAGTATCCGTTTGAAGGCACTGGTCGCCGCGATCGGCATGGCCACCGCTTCCATGGCGACGGCCGCGACGACGCAGAGCCTGCGCGCGCAGAACCTCGCCGGCACGCCGGTCGCCAAGCTGGCCGCCAAGCTCAACCTCGGCGCCGACATGTCGCTGTCCGCCCGCAGCGTCGCGCCGCTGAAGGATGGCCGCAAGGTGGTCCGCCACCAGCAGATGTACCGCGGCGTGCCGGTGTACGGCCGCAGCATCGCCGTGCTGCAGGACGCCAGCGGCAACGCGCTGCGCGCCACCGGCGAACTGCTGCAGCTGGGCAACCAGCTCGCGCCGCTGTCGGTGACGCCGAAGCTGGCCGCCGCCGACGCGCTGGCCGCGCTCAAGAGCCACGCGCACACCCTGCTGCTGGCCGGCGCCTCGATCGGCAACGAGCAGGCCGAGCTGTTCGTCTACCCGCAGGACAACGGCTCGCCGCGGCTGATCTACCGCACCTCCTACTTCGTGGGCGGCGACCATCCCAGCCGGCCGACCGCGCTCGTCGACGCCAACACCGGCGAGGTGATCAGGAGCTGGGACGGCCTCACCCACGCCGACGCCACCGGCCCCGGCGGCAACCAGAAGACCGGCAAGTACATCTACGGCACCGACTATCCCTACCTGGACGTCACCCAGTCGGGCAGCACCTGCAAGCTGCAGAACGCCAACGTGGTGACCTACAACCTCAACCACGGCACCAGCGGTGGCTCGATCGTCAGCTTCACCTGCCCGAACAGCGACACCGACGCCATCAACGGCGCCTACTCGCCGGTCAACGACGCGCACCACTTCGGCGGCGTCGTGCACGACATGTACGTGGCCTACACCGGCGCCGCGCCGCTGAACATGCAGCTGCGCATGAACGTGCACTACCGCAGCAACTACGAGAACGCCTTCTGGGACGGCACCGCGATGTACTTCGGCGACGGCGCCAGCACGTTCTACCCGCTGGTGTCGCTGGACGTGACCAGCCACGAGATCAGCCACGGCTACACCGAGCAGAACTCGGGCCTGGAGTACGACGGCCAGTCCGGCGGCATGAACGAGTCCTACTCGGACATCGCCGGCGAGGCCGCCGAGTTCTACGACCGCGGCGCGGCGGACTTCCTGGTCGGCGCCGACATCGTCAAGGCCAGCGCCGGCATCGGCGAGGCGCTGCGCTACATGTGCAACCCGCCGCAGGACGGCGGCTCGATCGACAACGCGGCCGACTACACCTCCAGCCTCGACGTGCACTACTCCTCGGGCGTGTACAACAAGGCGTTCTGCCTGCTCGCCAAGACCAGCGGCTGGGACGTGAAGAAGGCGTTCCAGGTCTTCGCGCTGGCCAACAAGACCTACTGGACCGCCACCAGCAACTTCAACTCCGGCGCCTGCGGCGTGGAGTCGGCGGCCGACGACCTGGGCTACAACAAGAACGACGTGATCACCGCCTTCAACGGCGTGGGCGTCACCTGCCCGGGCAGCGGCGGCGGTGGCGGCGGCACCGGCACCGAGCTGCAGAACAACGTGGCGGTGACCGGCGTGTCCGGCGCCAGCGGGGCCGACAACGACTTCTTCATCAAGGTGCCGGCCGGCGCCAGCAACCTGGTGATGTCGATCTCCGGCGGCTCGGGCGACGCCGACCTGTACACCAAGTTCGGCTCCGCGCCGACCACCAGCAGCTACGACTGCCGCCCGTACAAGAGCGGCAACAACGAGAGCTGCACGGTGGCCTCGCCGCAGGCCGGCACCTACTACCTCAAGGTGCACGGCTACTCCGCGTACTCGGGCGTGACGGTGAAGGCGTCCTACACCACCGGCGGTGGCGGCGGCAGCGGCAGCGACCTGCAGAACGGCGTGCCGGTGACCGGCCTGTCCGGCGCCACGGGCGCCAAGCTGTACTACACGGTGACCATCCCGTCGGGCCGCAGCTCGCTGAGCATCGCCATGTCCGGCGGCAGCGGCGACGCCGACCTGTACGTGAAGAAGGGTTCCAACCCGACCACCAGCAGCTACGACTGCCGTCCGTACAAGACCGGCAACAGCGAGACCTGCACCTTCAGCTCGCCGGGCGCGGGTACCTACTACATCATGATCAACGGGTACTCCTCGTTCTCCGGCGTGTCGCTGAAGGCGACCTGGTAAGCGCACGGAAGGCGGCGGGCCGGCGACGCCCCGCCGCCGGGCAGGAACGCGGCGGGTCCGGTCTCGCGGCCGGGCCCGCTCCTGCGTCAGGCCGCCTCGAAGCGGTTGGCGTCGCGGTTCTTGCGCACCTTGGCCGGGTCCCACACGCGGCCGTTCATGGCGATGTACACGCCCTCGGGCAGGGTCTGCACCGCGGCCACCGCGCAGCCGATGTTGAACACCGCGTCCGAGCCCTGGAAGCGCGCCGGGTTGAGCGCGCCGGTGAGCACGATCACCTTACCCCCGATCTTCGCCAGCTCGCGCGCGGTCTCCACCATGGTGTCGGTGCCGTGGGTGACCAGCACGTGGCGGTGCGGCTGCGCCTCGATGGTGGAGCGGATCAGCGCGCGGTCCTCGTCGGTGATGTGCAGGCTGTCCTTGCGCAGGATCGGGATCACGTCGAACTCGAAGGCCACGCCGAGCTGGCCGAGGATCTCGCCGATCTGCGGCGCGCCGATCTTGTAGTCCGACTTGTCGTCGAAATAGATCTTGTCGATGGTGCCGCCGGTGGTGACGATGGTCAGGTGCTGCATGGTCGTGGTGCCGAGGGAGGGAAGGCGGGCATTCTAGCCGCTGGCGGGGCGCGGGCCGGATCGGGCGCGCGTGCCTCCGGCGCTCGCGGGTCGCCTTGCGCCTGCGCGGTCCCCGCCGTCGGCGCGGCCGCCCGGCCTCACCCGGCCAGCAGCTGCGTGTCCGCCGCCTCGCCCGCCGCGAAGCGCTCCAGGCCATGGGCGAGGAAGCGCCGCAGCGCGGCGCCGGGCCGCTGGTCGCCGCGGTCCTTCGACCAGGCCGCCTGCCGCGCCAGCAGCGCGGCCGCCGCGCAGCGGGCCAGCGTGACGGCGAGGCCGCGCGCGCCCGCCTCCAGCGCCGGGCGCCGGACGCCGTCGGCGTCGAGCCGGCGCGCGGCGGCGTCCAGCGCGGCGCGCACCGCCTGCGCCGCGGCCGCGTCGCCGCCGGCGAGCCAGCCGTCGGCGGCAGCACGCAGGGCGCCGAGGCCGTCGCCGGTCAGCGCGCGCAGGCTGTCCAGCGAGAGCACGTTGGTGGTGCCCTCCCAGATCGGATAGACCTGCGCGTCGCGCAGCAGCTGCGGCAGGCCGGTGTCCTCGATGTAGCCGGCGCCGCCGAAGCACTCCAGTGCCTCCGAGCAGATCGCCACCGCCAGCTTGCCGGTCCACAGCTTGGCCAGCGGGGTGAGCAGGCGCAGCAGCGCCGCCTCGTGCGGCTGCGCGGCGCCGTGCTCGACGCGGCCGAGCAGGTGCGCCACCTCGAAGGCCAGCGCGAAGGCGCCCTCGAATTCGGCCTGCATGCCGGCCAGCGTGTGCGCGTGCAGCGGCTGTTCGAGCAGCGGGCGGCCGAAGGCGGAGCGGCGCGCCGCATAGTCGCGCGCCAGCGCGATCGCGCGGGCCATGCTGGCCACCGCGCACACCGCGTTCCAGGCGCGCGTGGTGTTGAGCATCGGCGCCACCTGGCGCACGCCGTGGGCCAGCTCGCCCACCGGCCAGGCGGGCAGGCCGTCGAGGTGGATCTCCGCGGTGGGCAGCTCGTGCGTGCCGAGCTTGTCCTTCAGGCGGTCGATGGTGAGTTCCGGCCGGCGCGCGTCGCCGTCCATCGTCTCCACGTAGAACAGCGCCAGCGCCTGCGCGCCGGGGCCGGCGCCCTCCGGCCGCGCCAGCGCCAGCGCGGCCTCGCCCACCACCGCCGAGCTGAACCACTTGCGGCCGTACAGCCGCCACTGGCCGTCGGCGCCGCGGCGGGCGACGGTCTCGGTGTTGCCGACGTCGGAGCCGCCGGGCGTCTCGGTCATCCACTGGCCGCTGAGCCAGAACGCGCCCGGGTCGCGGCTCAGGAATCGCGGCAGCGCCCGCCCGATCAGCTCGGTGTTGCCGGACGCCTTGAGCGCGGTGGCGGCGCCGTCGGTCATCGCCAGCGGGCAGGTGTAGAACTCGCTGGCGACGTGGTAGAGGTAGACCCGCGCGAATTCCTCCAGCCGCGCGTGCTCGTGCGCCTCGTGGCCGGCGGCGAGGATGGCGTGGCGGGTGGTCAGCCGCGGGCCTTCCTGCCAGGCGGCGGTGAGCTCAATGCGGTCCACCCGCCGGCCCCAGGCGTCCCAGGCGGTGAGCACGGGCTTGCGCGGCGTGCCGGCGCGGGCGCGCTGCCAGGCCATCACCGCGTAGTCGCCCAGCGCGTCGAGGTCGACGTCCAGCAGCTCGCGGCGCGCGGCGGGCAGCGCGCGGTCGAGCAGGGCCAGCAGCAGGCGGTCGCCGCGGTAGGGATGCTCCAGTTGCGGGGGCTGCTGCAGGAACGCCATGGCCGTCTTCTCCGCTGCGGTACCGGGACGAGTATAGGCCGCCCTACGCGCGCGTATCGACCGGGCCGGCGTGTTCAAATCTTCCAGGCGGGGCGCCAGAAGGGCCGGCGGGATGAGCTGCGGGCGGGCGTGGCGGCAGCGCTCGGCCGCGGGCGGTCTCGCGTCGGGTCGATCGCGGCCGGAGGCCGCTCCCACGGGGGTCTCGCAAGCCTTGGGGGAGCGGCCTCCGGCCGCGACTCATGCCGCGCCGTCGCAGGCCGGCGCTCGGTCCGCGAGCGCCCGCTTCGGCGGTTGCGCCCGCCGGCGCCTGCGTCAATGCGCCGGCTTGCGCCGCACGCCCGCGCCCAGCGCGCCGATCAGCAGCAGGGTGAGCGCGATCTCGGCGCCGGCCAGCCAGCGCGTGTCGGCCGCGCTCCACGCCTCGGCCACGCCGTGGCTGAAGTAGAACAGCGCGAGGATGCCGGTCCACAGCAGCGCGCGGCGCACGTTGCGGATCGCCAGCAGCGGCAGCAGCAGCGGCAACACGGTCAGCGCCAGCACCAGCCAGGTCGGTAGCAGCGGCGAGGGCGCCAGCCAGGCGTGCCAGACCACCTGCAGCGCCAGCAGCGCCGCCCAGGCGGCGAGGCCGACGCGGTAGACCGGCGCGACGGTGGGCGCGGCGGCGCTCATGCGCCTTGCCCGAGCCGGCGCGCCACGTCGGCGAGGCGCCGCCCCAGCGCACGCGCCAGCGCCCGCTCGTGCTCGTCGATCGCGCGCTCGCCCGACGCGCCGGCGACGTGGCTGGCGCCGTAGGGCGTGCCGCCGCCCCGCGTGGCGGAGAGCGCCGGCTCGGTGTAGGGCAGGCCGACCAGCAGCATGCCGTGATGCAGCAGCGGCAACGCCATGCTGAGCAGGGTGCTCTCCTGCCCGCCGTGCATGCTGGCGGTGGAGGTGAACACCGCGGCCGGCTTGCCGGCCAGCGCGCCGCTGGCCCACTCGGCACCGGTGCCGTCGATGAAATGCTTGAGCGGCGCGGCCATGTTGCCGAAGCGGGTGGGACTGCCCAGCGCCAGGCCGGCGCAGTCGAGCAGGTCCTGCCGGCCGGCGTAGGGCGCACCTTCCTCGGGCTCGGGCGGCTGCGCCACCTCCGTCACCGGCGCCACCGGCGGCACCTGGCGCAGGCGCGCGCGCATGCCGGGCACCTCCTCCACGCCGCGCGCGAGCAGCCGCGCCAGCTGGGCGGTGTGGCCGCCGCGGCTGTAGTAAAGCACCAGGATCTCGTGGCTCATGCGCTTGGGCGATTCAGCGGGGATGCGCTAGTGTACCGGCGATGCCCGCATGGAGGTCCGCCGCTTGCGCTTCGAACGCGACCGCATCCGCACGCTGAGCCGCTTCCTGTGGCAGCGCTTCGTCGACGACAAGTGCTTCGAGACGGCCGGCGCGCTGTCCTACACCACGCTGGTCTCGCTGGTGCCGCTGACGGTGGCGGTGTTCGCCATGGTTTCGGCCTTCCAGGTGTTCGAGGGCGCGCGCGACAGCCTGCTCGACTTCGTGTTCCGCAACTTCGTGCCGGCCGCCGGCATGCAGGTGCAGAACGCGCTGACCAGCTTCGCCAGCAATGCCAGCCAGCTCACCGGCATCAGCATCCTGGTGATGCTGTTCAGCGCGCTGTCGATGATGGTGAGCATCGAGGACCGGCTGAACCGGATCTGGCGCGTCTACCAGCCGCGCGGCTGGGGTTCGCGGCTGCTGCTGTACTGGGCCGCGCTCACGCTGGGGCCGATCCTCGCGGTGGGCGGGCTGGCGGCCACCTCCTACGTCACCGCGATGCCGCTGCTGCGCGACGCCGCCGTGCCGCTGGGCCTGGGCCAGCAGCTGCTGCGCGTGCTGCCGTTCGTGGTCACCTTCGTCACGCTGTGGCTGATGTACACGCTGATCCCCAACTGCCGCGTGCCGCGCCGCGACGCCACCATCGGCGCGCTGCTCGGCGCGCTGCTGTTCGAGGTGGCGCGCTGGGGCTTCGCGCTGTTCGTGCGCAACGCGCACAACTACCAGCAGATCTATGGCGCGCTGGCGGTGGTGCCGATCTTCCTGCTGTGGATCTACCTGTCCTGGGTGATCGTGATCCTGGCCGCCTCGGTGGCCGCGGCGCTGTCGGCCTACGAGTACCATGCGCCCGCGCAGGAGCTGCCGGAAGGCGCCGAATTCCTCGGCCTGCTGGTGGTGCTCAAGCACTTCGTGCAGGCGCAGCGCGAGGGCCGCAGCCTCGACCCGGCCGCGGTGCGCGCCCGCGAGCCCTACCTGCGCGGCGCGCGGGTCGCGGCCTACCTGGAGGACCTGCAGCGCGCCGGGCTGATCCGGCGCGGCGAGTCCGGCGGCTGGCTGCTGTGCCGCAGCCTGGACAGCACCGACCTGCTGCGGGTCTACGGCCACACCCACTACCGCCTGCCGCTGCAGCCGGCCGAGAAGGCGCGCGCGCTCGGCATCGAGCTGCCGCCCAGCCTGCTCGCGCTGCTGGAGGAAACCGCCGCGACGCTGTCCGCCGCGCTGGGCACGCGGCTGGACCAGGCCTATCCTCCGGTCTTCGCCCCCGACGTTCCCCAGGATTCCGCCCCATGACATTCCACCGCCGCCTCGCCGCCCTCGCGCTGGCGCTGCTGTGCGCCCTGCCGCTCCATGCCGCGATGCCGGCGCGGCCCGCGCTCAGGGTCACCACGCTGGACGGCAAGCCCTACGACCTGGCCGCGCAGCGCGGCCGCTGGGTGATCGTGAACTTCTGGGCCACCTGGTGCGTGCCGTGCATCAAGGAGATGCCGGACATCTCCGCCTACGTGCAGAAGCACAGGGACAAGGTCGCCGCGATCGGCCTGGCCTACGACGACTCCGACCCGGCCGACATCAGGGCCTTCGTCGCCCAGCACCCGGTGGCCTATCCGGTCGCGCAGGTGACGCTGGACCATCCGCCGCCGGACTTCGACGAGCCGCGCGGCCTGCCCACCACCTACCTGATCGCGCCCGACGGCACCGTGGCCAAGCGCCTCGTCGGCCCGGTGACCGCGGCCACGCTGGGCGCGGCGACGGGGCTGCCGTGATGGCCACCGCGCGCTTCCTGGTCGGCGGCCGCGTGCAGGGCGTGTTCTACCGCGCCAGCACGCGCGAGCAGGCGCTCGCGCTGGGCCTGGCCGGCGAGGCGCGCAACCTGCCCGACGGCCGCGTCGAGGTGGTCGCCAGCGGCGAGCCGGCGGCGCTGGACGCGCTGGAGCGCTGGCTGTGGCAGGGACCGCCGGCGGCACAGGTGGACGAGGTGCGCCGCGAGGCGCTGCCGCCGCGCGAGTTTGCCGGCTTCCGCACCGGCTGAGGAACGGCGGGCAGGGAGCGGCGGCCGCGTGGCGCGACCGCGCACGCTTGCCGGTCGTCGCCCCCGCCGGCCGTCATTCCCGCCCCAGCGGGAATCCATTTGCTTTTCACGCCTGCGCAAGAGCCAGGATGGATTCCCGCTGGGGCGGGAATGACGCCCTGAATGATGGACGTTGCGCATTGCGCATCGCGTGGCGACGCGCACCGATGCGCTGCGCGTTGATCCGCGCGGCGGGCCGGCGCCGGCCCGGCCCCGCGTCGCGCCCTCAGTAGACCTCGGGCACCCGCAGCGCCTTGGCGGTGACCTTCTCGCGCCTGGGCTTGTCCTTCAGCCTGGGCAGCTCCACCGCGGGGATGTCCTGCTCGCGGTACGGCAGCTGCGCGAGCAGGTGGTGGATCAGGTTGAGGCGGCCGCGCTTCTGGTCGTTGAAGTCCACCACGAACCATGGCGCGTGGGCGGTGTGCGTGCGCTCGATCATCGTGTCGCGCAGCTTGCCCATCTGTGCGTACTTCGTGCGCGCCTTCAGGTCCACCGGCGAGAGCTTCCAGCGCTTGAGCGGGTCGTGGGCGCGCTCGGCGAAGCGTTGCTCCTGCTCCTTCTGGTCCACCGCGAGCCAGTACTTGAGCAGGAGGATGCCGTCGTCCACCAGCAGCTTCTCGAAGGCGGGCACGGCGTCGAGGAAGGCGCGGTACTGCGCCTCGGTGCAGAAGCCCATCGCCGGCTCCACCACCGCGCGGTTGTACCAGCTGCGGTCGAACAGCACGAACTCGCCGGCCGCGGGCAGGTGCGGCACGTAGCGCTGGAAGTACCACTGCGTCGCCTCGCGGCTGTCGGGCTTGTCCAGCGCCACGATGCGGTAGCCGCGCGTGTCCAGCGGCTCGGTGATGCGCTTGATGGTGCCGCCCTTGCCGGCCGCATCGCGGCCCTCGAAGATCACCAGCAGGCGCTGGCCGGTGCATTTCAGCCAGTACTGCAGGCGGACCAGTTCCAGTTGCAGCTGTTCCAGCGGCTTGGGCTTGGCCATGGCGTGGCTCCGGGGTCAGAAATCCAGGTCGGCGGGCGGGCGGCCGATGCGGTGGCGCGCGCCGATCGCCTGCACCGCGCGGCGGAAATCCGCGGCGAAGCCGCGCGTGTCGAACAGGCCGGCGTCGCCGTGGCGTCGCCGCAGCAGCGCGCGCAGTTCGCGCAGCGTGCCGGGCTGGCGGCCCAGCTCCACCGCCATCGCCAGCCAGCTCGCCTCGTCGGCGCAGACCAGCTCGGGCAGTCCCGCGTGCTGCACCAGGCTGGCCGCCACGCGGCCGGTGAAGGTGGCGCCGGCGCGGGTGAGCAGCGGGCAGCCCGCCGCCAGCGCGTCGGCGGCGTGCGCGTGCGCGTTGTAGGGCAGGGTGTCGAGGAACAGGTCCACGTGCGCGTAGCGCGCCAGGTAGTCCGGCTGCGGCAGGCGCGGCTGGAACACCAGCCGCCGCGGGTCGACGCCCAGCGCGGCGGCGGCCTCGCGCAGCCGCGCGTCGGCCGCCGCGCCGGCCGTCTGCAGCCACAGCACGCCGTCGGGCACCTCCTGCAGCACCAGCATGAAGCGCGCGAAGCCGTCCGGCGTGAGCTTGTAGCTGTTGCCGAAGCTGGCGAACACCACGCCGTGCGCGGGCAGCCCGCAGGCTTCGCGCGGCGGCGGCGCGGCCACGCCGTCGAGCGCCGCCACCGGCATGAAGCAGCGCGGCAGGCGCAGCACCTTTTCGCTGAAGTGCGCGCGCAGCACCGGCGGCAGCACCATCGCGTCGGCCAGCAGGTAGTCGGTCCACGGCGCGCCGGAGCTGGCGGGGTAGGCGAACCAGTTCACCTGCACCGGCGCCGGGTGCAGCTCGAACAGGCCCACGTTGGCGCCGGCGCCGTAGCCGCGCAGGTCGAACAGCACCTCGATGCCGGCCGCGTGCACCTGCCGCGCCTGCGCCGCCGCGTCGAGCCCGGCCGCGTCGTGCAGCGCGGCCGCGGCGGCGAGCCGGCGACGCAGCGCGCCGCCGTCGTCCGCGGCGGTGGCGAACAGGTGCGGCTCCAGCGCGCCGTCGTCGCGCAGCGCTTCCAGCAGCGGCGCCAGCAGGCGGCCGATCGGATGCTCGTTGAAGCCGTTGGAGACGAAGCCCACGCGGATCGGCGCGGTGGCGGCCGGCGCGGCGGCGGCGAAGGCCAGCCGGCGGCGCAGCGGCGCGGCCTGGCGGTCGACGTCGGCGGCGAACGCGCGCGCGCAGCGCAGCTGCAGCGCGGCGTCGGTTTCCTCGGCCAGGAAGGGGAAGGGCGGCACGATGGCCTGGTCCGCGGCCACCGCCTCGCGCAGCCGCGCGCCGAGCGCGTCGAGGCCGCGCCAGTCGTACAGGCGGCGCTTGGCGAACACCAGCTGGGCCAGCGCGGCATGGAAGTCCGGCGCGAGCTCCAGCGCGCGGGCATGGGCCTCGGCCGCGCGCTCGAGCTCGCCGCACTCGTCGAGCGCCACCCCGGCCTGGAAGGCGTGGCGGGGATCGCGCGGCGCCGCGCGCTCGGCGCGCAGGTGGCTTTCCGCCGCCTCGGCGTGGCGTCCCATCGCCTGCAGCACGTGGCCGCGCAGCGCGTGCGCCTCGGCCAGCCGGGGCTCCAGCTGCAGCGCCTCGCCGATGTGCTGCAGCGCCTGCTCGTGGTGGCCGAGCTCCAGCTCGGCGGCGGCGAGGTTGAGGCGCAGGCCCGGGTGCGTCGGCGCGCCGTGGGTGGCCGTGGCGAAGGACTCGCGCGCCTCCGCGAAGCGCGCGGCGGCCATCAGCGCGTTGCCCAGGCCGAGCAGCACGGCGGCGTGGCCGGGCGCGCGGCGCAGCGCGGCGCGCAGGCGCGCGATCGCCGCCTCGGCGTCGCCGCCGTCGGTCTCCACGCCGGCGAGGTTGCACTGCACCTCCAGGCTGCCCGGCGCCAGCGCCTCGGCGTGGCGCAGCGCGAGGCGCGCTTCCGCCAGCCGGCCCAGCTGCCACAGCGCCAGGCCGTGCAGGCGCTGCAGCTCGGCGTGCGCGGGGTACCGCGCCAGCGCGCGCTCCGCCGCGGCGGCGGCGTCCGCCCAGGCGCCGCGCTGCAGCAGTGCGGCGACCTGCGGCAGGAGCGCGTCGATGCGCGGGTCGCGGGGCGGGTTCATCGCGGCACGCTAGCGCAGGGACGGCGGCGTTGTCAGCCGTGGCCGGCCAGCGACTTCAGCTCGTCGGCCTGGTGCTCGCGGGTGAGCGTGTCGACCAGCTCGTCCAGGTCGCCCTGCATGATCTCGGGCAGGCGGTACAGGGTGAGGTTGACGCGGTGGTCGGTGACCCGGCCCTGCGGGAAGTTGTAGGTGCGGATGCGCTGGCTGCGGTCGCCCGAGCCGACCTGCAGGCGGCGCTCCTGCGCCTGCGCGGCGGCCTGCTTGCCCTGCGCCTCGTCGAGCAGGCGCGCCTTCAGCAGGCTCATCGCGCGGGCGCGGTTCTTGTGCTGGCTGCGCTCGTCCTGGCACTCCACCACGATGCCGGAGGGCAGGTGGGTGATGCGGATCGCCGAGTCGGTCTTGTTGACGTGCTGGCCGCCGGCGCCGGAGGCGCGGAAGGTGTCGATCCTGAGGTCGGCCGGGTTGAGCTCGACGTCCTCGATCTCGTCCATCTCCGGCAGGATCGCCACGGTGGCGGCGGAGGTGTGGATGCGCCCCTGCGACTCGGTCTCCGGCACGCGCTGCACGCGGTGCGTGCCCGACTCGAACTTCAGGCGCGAGTAGGCCCCCTTGCCCTCCACGCGGGCGACGATCTCCTTGTAGCCGCCGTGCTCGCCGGGGCTCTCGGAGAGCACTTCCACGTGCCAGCGCCTGCGCTCGGCGTAGCGCGCGTACATGCGGAACAGGTCGCCGGCGAAGATCGCCGCCTCGTCGCCGCCGGTGCCGGCGCGCACCTCCAGGAACAGGTTGGCCTCGTCGCGCGGGTCCTTCGGCAGCAGCAGGAGCTGCAGCTCGCCGTCCAGCTCGGCCAGCCGCGCCTCCAGCCGGGCCACGTCGTCGGCCGCCATCTCGCGCAGCTCCGGGTCGGCCAGCATCGCCCGCGTCTCGGCCAGCTCGCGCGCGGCGCGCTCGTGCTCGCGCAGCGTGGCGGCCACCGGCTCCAGCTGCGCGTACTCGCGCGACAGCTCGCGGAAGCGCTGGCCGTCGGCCAGCACCTCGGGCTCGGCGAGCAGGCGGCCGAGCTCCTCGTGGCGTTCGGACAGGGCTTCGAGCTTGCGGCGGATCGAGGGGGTCATGAGGGCGAGGCGCGAGTGGGGAGTGGAGAGGAGCGGGTGGGCGGAGGCGGGACCCCGGGCTTTGGCTCGATCCTCGCTACTCCTCGCGCACTTCCGGTCCTTCCGGCCTGCCGTACAGGCGCCCGGCCGCGTGCAGCAGCTCCAGGTCGCCGGCCAGCGCCGCCTCGCGCAGGCGCGCGCTGGGGTGGTGCAGCAGCTTGTTGGTCAGCGTGTTGGCGAGGAAGGCCAGCGCCTCGTCCGGCGACTTGCCGCGCGCCAGCATCGCCTGCGCCTTGGCCAGCACCTCGTCGCGGTACTGCTCGGCGTGCTGGCGCAGGTCCACCACCGGGTTGCGCAGGGTGAGCGCGCGGCGCCAGGCCATGTAGCGCTCCACCTGCAGGTCGATGATCGCCTCGGCCTCGCGCGCGGCCGCCTCGCGCGAGCGGCGGTTGTCGTCGATCACCTGTCTGAGGTCGTCGATGCCGTACAGGAACACGTCGTCCAGCGTGCCCACCCCGGGCTCGATGTCGCGCGGCACGGCGATGTCGACCATGAACATCGGCCGGCGCCGCCGCGTGGCGATCGCCTTCTCCACCATCGCGCGGGTCACCACCGGGGTGCGCGAGGCGGTGGAGGAGATCACGATGTCGGCCTCGGCCAGGTGCTGCGGCAGGTCGTGCAGGGCGATCGCGTAGCCACCGTGGCGGCCGGCCAGCTCCTGCGCGTTCTCCAGCGTGCGGTTGGCCACGATCAGCCGACGCACCTGCTTGTCGGCCAGGTGCCGCGCGGCCAGCTCGATGGTGTCGCCGGCGCCGACCAGCAGCACGCAGGCCTGCTTGAGGTCGGTGAACACCTGCTCGGCCAGCCGCACCGCGGTGAACGCCACCGAGACGGTGTGCGCGCCGATGCGGGTGTCGGTGCGCACCCGCTTGGCCACCGCGAAGGTGTGCTGCAGCAGGCGGTCCAGCGGCGCGCCCAGCGCCTGCGCCTCGCGCGCGATCTGGTAGGCGTCCTTCACCTGGCCGAGGATCTGCGGCTCGCCCAGCACCATCGAGTCCAGCCCGGTGGCGACGCGGAACATGTGCCGCACCGCGGCGTCCTCGTCGTGGCGGTAGAGGAACTCGTCGAGCTTGCCCGGAGTCAGACGGTGGTGGCGGCCGAGCCAGTCCAGCGGCACGTCCTCGGCGCCCGCCGCCACGCCGACGTACAGCTCGGTGCGGTTGCAGGTGGACAGGATCAGCGCCTCCTCCACGCCCGGCTCGCCGCGCAGCGCGCGCAGCGCGGCGCCGGCGGCGTCCGCGTCGAACGCCACCTGCTCGCGCAGGCCGACCGGCGCGGTGAGGTGATTGAGCCCGAGGGCGATCAGCGGCATGGCGTTGTCGTTGGCGAGACGGCGGGCATCCGGCGGCGTAGGCTAGGCTTGCGGCATGGCGCCGGCGGAAAATGGGGCCGCGACACAAGGCGGGCAACGGAGAATAGTGTGCTGAGCGGGCATCCCAAGTTCAAGCAACTGCGGCAATTTGCAGCCTGCGGCGCGCTCGCGCTGGGGCTGGCGGCCTGCGCCTCGGCGCCGGGCCAGCGGCCGGCGGCGGCCGCCAGGGCCGCCGTCGCCGCGCAGCCGCTGGACCGGCTGACCGTGGCCACCCCGGACGCCGAGCACGACCTGGTCGCCCAGCTGATGGCGGGCGAGATGGCGCTCACCCATACCGACCTGAAGACCGCCGCGGCGCACTACGGCCGCGCGATGGCGCTCTCCGACGACCCGCGGGTGGCCGAGCGCGCCGCCGGCCTCGCCATCGCCGTGCACGACGCCGTCGCCGCGCAGCGCGCGATCGCGCGCTGGCAGGCGCTCGGCGCCACCCCGGCGCAGCTGGCGCAGGTGCGCGCGCAGCTGGCGCTCGACCAGGGCGACACCGCCGGCGCCCGGCGGCAGCTCGAACTGCTGGTCGGCACCGGCGACAAGGACGCCTGGCGGCAGTTCGGTCGCGTGCTGCTCGGCGCGCGCGACCAGGCGCAGGCGGCGCAGCTGCTGGAGGCGCTGGCCACGCCCGAGCGCCTGCCGGCCGACCCGCAGGCCTGGCTGGCGATGAGCGAGATGGGCGACAAGCTCGGCCGCCCGGCCTACGCGCTGCGGATCGCCGACGCCGCGGTGCGCCGCTTCCACGGCCCGGAGACCTACGCCTGGGCCGCGCAGCTCAAGTACAAGGCCGGCGACCACGCCGGCGCCAAGGCGCTGCTGCAGCAGGCGCTGGCCAGGAACCCGGACAACGCGCAGCTGCGGCTGGCCTACGCCGGCCTGCTCAGCCAGGGCGGCGACTACGCGGCGGCCGCGCGCCTGCTCGACCGCGGCCCGCAGGACGCCGACACCTACGCGCTGCGCGCCGCGCTGGCGGCCAAGGCCAACGACAAGGCGGCCATCGCCCGGCTCTACCAGCAATTGCAGCAGGCGCCGGACGAGGTGCGCAGCGGCAGCGCCTACCTGCTCGGCCAGCTGGCCGAGATGCTCGGCCGGCGCGGCGAGGCGCTGGGCTGGTACGACCAGGTCGGCGACGACGACGAGCACGCCTTCGACGCCGACCTGCGCAGCGCGGTGCTGCTGTTCCAGCAGGGCAAGCGCGCCGACGCCCACGCGCTGCTGGAGCAGCTGCAGACCGGCTACCTCGACCAGCCGGCGCAGCTGCGCCGCGCCTACGAGGCGGACGCCGAGCTGTACATGCAGGAGCAGCGCTACGCGCAGGCCGCGGACGCCTACGGCCGCGCGCTGCAGGTGATGCCGGACGACCCGGGCCTGCTCTACGGCCGCGGCCTGGCCTACGCCGAGGCCGGCAGGATCGACCCGGCGGTGGCCGACTTCCGCCGCCTGCTGCAGATCCGTCCCAACGACGCCGACGCCAGCAACGCGCTCGGCTACACCCTGGCCGACGCCAACCGCGACCTGCCGGAGGCCGAGCGGCTGATCGAGGTCGCCCGCGCGGCCAAGCCGGACGACCCGGCGATCGCCGACTCGTGGGGCTGGCTGCAGTACCGGCTGGGCCACCTGGACCAGGCCGCGCAGGTGCTGCGCGGCGCCTGGGCGGCGCGCAAGGACGCCGACGTCGGCGTGCACCTGGGCGAGGTGCTGTGGAAGCTCGGCCGGCGCGAGGACGCCGAGAGGATCTTCGACCAGGTGCGCCGCCTCGACCCGCACAACGGCAACCTGCAAGCCACCCTCAAGCGCCTGAAGCCATGAAGCGAATCCTCTGTTGTGCCGCGGCGGCGCTGCTGCTGGCCGGCTGCGCCGCGCCCGCGGTGCGCATGAAGGGCGACGCCGCCCTGCTCGACGCCCAGCGCGTCCGCGAGCAGGCGCTGGGCGGCGTCGACCACTGGGCGCTGGAAGGCCGGCTGGCCGTCTCCAACGGCCAGGACGGCGGCAGCGGCAGCCTGAGCTGGACCCAGGACGGCGAGCGCTACGCCTTCGAGCTGCGCGCGCCGGTCACCGGCAAGAGCTTCCGCCTCACCGGCGGCCCCGGCGGCGCGCTGCTGGAGGGCGTGGAGGGCGGTCCGCTGCGCGGGCCCGACGCCGAGTCGCTGATGCGCCGCGCGCTGGGCTGGGACGTGCCGCTGCGCGAGCTGCGCGCCTGGGTGCTCGGCCTGCGCGCGGACGCCGGCCCCGCCGAGCTCAGCTTCGGCGCCAACCGCCTGCCCTCGCTGCTGGAGCAGGACGGCTGGGCGGTGGAATACCGCGCCTGGGACGAGGCGCGCCAGCCGCCGCTGCCGAGCACGGTGTTCGCCTCGCGGCCGCCGTACAAGGTGAAGCTGTCGATCCAGTCGTTCCGGCTCGACGCCGGCGCGCCGCGATGATTGCCGGATGAGCCCGCCGTTCCATATCGAGCGCGCCGTGCCGGCGCAGGTGGACGCCCTGTGCGCGATCGAGCGCGCGGCGGTGCAGCTGTTCCGCGGCCATCCGGCCTGGCCGGCCTACGAGGCGGCCAGCCTGCCGCCCGACCAGCTCGAGGCCGCCATCGCGCGCGGCCTGGTGTGGGTGGCGCTGGGCGAGGCGGGCGCGCCGGTGGGCTTCGTCTGGCTGGACGACGAGGCCGGCGGGGACGCCGTCGCCGTCGCCGAGATCGACGTGCTGCCGCGCCACGGCCGCCGCGGCATCGGCGCCGCGCTGCTGGAGCACGCCTGTGCCTGGGCGCGCGCGGCCGGCTACCGCCGGGTCGACCTCGGCACCCTGGCCGACGTGCCCTGGAACGCGCCGTTCTACGCCAGGCACGGCTTCCGGCCGATGGACAAGCACGCGCCGGCCTACGCCGCGCTGCTGGCGCACGACCGCGCCCACGGCTTCCCCGACCGGCTGCGCGTGTTCATGTCGCGCCCGCTGGAACCGGCCGCGCCGGGCGACTGGACCGCCTGGCCGGCGCCGGCCAAGCTCAACCTGTTCCTGCGCATCACCGGCCGCCGGCCGGACGGCTACCACGAGCTGCAGACGGTGTTCCGCCTGCTCGACTGGGGCGACGAGCTGCGCCTGCGCGTGCGCGGCGACGGCGAGATCCGCCGCGTGGGCGGGGCGCCCGGCGTGCCGGCCGACGACGACCTGGCGGTGCGCGCCGCGCGGCTGCTGCGCGAGCACGCCGGCGTCGGGGCCGGCGCGGACATCGGCATCGACAAGCGCATCCCGATGGGCGGCGGCCTGGGCGGCGGCAGCTCGGACGCGGCCACGGCGCTGGTGGCGCTCAACCACCTGTGGGGCTGCGGGCTGGACGAGGACGCGCTGGCCGGGCTGGGCCGGCGCCTGGGCGCCGACGTGCCGGTGTTCGTGCGCGGCCGCTCGGCCTGGGCCGAGGGCGTGGGGGAGCGGCTGACGCCGCTGGCGCTGCCGCGGCGCTGGTACGTGGTGCTCGACCCGCGCGCGCACGTGCCCACTGCGGGCCTGTTTCAAGCGCCTGAATTGACACGAAATGCCGCGCCGGCGACAATTCCGTCCTTTGTTTCGGGCGAGGCGGCCGAAAATGCCTTCGAGCCGGTCGTGCGGGCGCGCTACCCCGAGGTGGCGGCCGCGCTGGACTGGCTGGGGGGATTCGGCCGGGCGCGGTTGTCCGGCAGCGGCGGCTGCGTGTTCCTCGAAACGGCCTCGCGCGGTCAGGCGCGGCGGGTGGCGCGGCAGTGTCCGGCGGCCTTCGCCGCGCATGTCGCGCCGGGCGTGGACACGTCGCCCCTGCGGCGGGCCCTGGCCCGGCACCGCGGGGCGGCCGGGAACGCATCGACGCCGGCGCAGCGCTAGTTTCCGGAGCGCTGCGCGGGCGGGCGGGAGCCGCGCGGCACGTCGCGGCTCGCGCATTGAAACGGTGGGGCGTCGCCAAGCTGGTTAAGGCACGGGATTTTGATTCCCGCATGCGCAGGTTCGAATCCTGCCGCCCCAGCCACCATCCAACCGCACTCTGGGTCTAGAGGAACACACCGTGGACACGTCCACCCCGATGCTCTTCACCGGCAATGCCCACCGCGCGCTGGCCGAGGAGGTCGCCCACCGGCTGGGCGTGCCGCTGGGCAAGGCGCTGGTCGGCAGGTTCAGCGACGGCGAGGCGCAGGTCGAGATCGAGGAGAACGTGCGCCGCCAGGAAGTGTTTTTGATCCAGCCCACCGGCGCGCCGAGCGCGGAGAACCTGGTGGAGCTGCTGACCCTGGTGGACGCGCTCAAGCGCGCCTCGGCGGCCAGCGTCACCGCGGTGATCCCGTACTTCGGCTACGCCCGCCAGGACCGCCGTCCGCGCTCGGCGCGCGTGCCGATCACGGCGAAGATGGTGGCCAAGCTGATCGGCACCGTCGGCGTGGACCGCGTGCTCACGGTGGACCTGCACGCGGACCAGATCCAGGGCTTCTTCGACATCCCGGTGGACAACGTCTACGCCTCGCCGCTGCTGCTGGCGGACATCTGGCGCAACCACTCGATGGACGACCTGATCGTGGTGAGCCCGGACGTGGGCGGCGTGGTGCGCGCGCGCGCCATCGCCAAGCGGCTGGACGACGCCGACCTGGCGATCATCGACAAGCGCCGCCCGCGCGCCAACGTCGCCACGGTGATGAACATCATCGGCGAGGTGGACGGCAAGACCTGCGTGCTGGTGGACGACATCGTCGACACCGCCGGCACGCTGTGCGCGGCGGCCGCGGCGCTGAAGGAGCGCGGTGCGCGCAAGGTGGTGGCCTACTGCGTGCACCCGGTGCTGTCGGGCGCGGCGATCGGCAACATCGAGAACTCGCAGCTGGACCAGCTGGTGGTCACCAACACGCTGCCGCTGCGCCCCGAGGCGCAGGCGTGCGCGAAGATCCGCCAGCTGTCGGTGGCCGAGCTGCTGGCCGAGACGATCCGCCGCATCGCCTTCGGCGAGTCGGTGAGCTCGCTGTACGTGGATTGAGATCGGGGCGCGGGGAGCGGGGAACGGGGAACGCGAAGCCTGGCGCAAGCCTGCTTTGGTTCCCGTGCCCCGCTCCCCGTTCCCAACCACCGGCTCTCCTGGTCGCGGGAGAGTCGCCCCTCCGCCGCAAGGCGGAGTCATCAAACCAAGGTAGTACCCCAATGTCCCAGACCCATGAAATCAAGGCCGAAGTCCGCAAGGACGCGGGGAAAGGTGCGAGCCGCCGCCTGCGTCGCGCGGCCTACGTGCCCGCCGTCGTCTACGGCGCCGGCCAGCCGCCGCAGAACATCCAGATCGAGCACAACACCGTGCTGCTCGCCGCCAAGCACGAGTGGTTCTTCTCCTCCGTGCTCGACCTCAACGTCGACGGCAAGGTGCAGAAGGTGCTGGTGCGCGACTGGCAGAAGCATCCGTACAAGCAGCAGATGCTGCACATGGACTTCCTGCGCATCGACGAGAACCACGCCATCCGCGTCAACGTGCCGCTGCACTTCCTCAACCAGGAGAGCTCGCCGGCCGGCAAGACCTCCGGCGTGGTGATCTCGCACAACCTGACCGAGGTGGAAGTCTCCTGCTTGCCGAAGGACCTGCCCGAGTTCATCGAGCTGGACCTGGCCGACCTCAAGCCCGGCGACATCATCCACCTGTCGCAGGTCAAGCTGCCCAAGGGCGTGGAGATCCCGGCGCTGCACCTGGGCGCCGACCACGACATCGCCGTGGTGACCGCCAACGCGGTGAAGGAAGAGGTCGAGGAGACCCCGGCCGCCGCCGAGGGCGCCCCCGCCGAGGGCGAAGCCAAGCCGGCCGAGAAGAAGTAAGCCGCTCGCGTCCCGCGCCCGCCCGGGCGCGGGACGCCGGCCCGCCGCTGCATGGCAGGACTCAAGCTCATCGTCGGCCTGGGCAATCCCGGCGCCGAGTACCTCCGAACCCGGCACAACGCCGGGTTCTGGTTTGTGGACGCCCTGGCGTCGGCGCAGGGCGAGCGCTGGGGCTTCGACGGCAAGCTGCACGGCGAGGCCTGCAAGGCGCGCGTGGGCGGCTCGCCGGTGTGGCTGCTCAAGCCGGCCACCTTCATGAACAAGAGCGGCCTCGCGGTGGCCTCGGCGCTGCGCTACTACAAGATCGCGCCGGAGGAATGCCTGGTCGCCCACGACGACCTGGACCTGCCCCCCGGCACGGTGCGGCTGAAGTTCGACGGCGGCCACGGCGGCCAGAACGGCCTGCGCGACATCGCCGCGCACCTCGGCCACGGCCGCTACCACCGGCTGCGCATCGGCATCGGCCATCCCGGCCACAAGGACAAGGTGACGCCGTGGGTGCTCGGCCGGCCCTCGGCGCAGGACGAGGACGCCATCCTCGGCGGCATCGCCCGCGCCCTGGACGTGCTGCCGCTGGCGGTGGACGGGCAGTTCGACAAGGCGATGCAGTGGCTGCATACGGCGGGAACGGGGAACGGGGAACGGGGAACGTGATGCGCCCGGCAAGAGCCGCATCGTTCCACCTGACCTGATCCACACGTTCCCCGTTCCCCATTCCATTCCCCGTTCCCCGGAGTTCCACCATGGGCATCAAATGCGGCATCGTCGGCCTGCCCAACGTCGGCAAGTCCACCCTGTTCAACGCCTTGACCCGCGCCGGCATCGCCGCGGCCAACTTCCCGTTCTGCACCATCGAGCCCAACGTGGGCGTGGTGCCGGTGCCCGACCCGCGGCTGGACGCGCTGGCCGAGATCGTCAAGCCGCAGAAGGTGGTGCCCACCGCGGTGGAGTTCGTCGACATCGCCGGCCTGGTGGCGGGCGCGTCGAAGGGCGAGGGCCTGGGCAACAAGTTCCTGGCGCACATCCGCGAGGTGGACGCGATCGCCCACGTGGTGCGCTGCTTCGAGCACGGCGACATCGTGCACGTGGCCGGCAAGGTCGACCCGGTCGCCGACATCGAGACCATCGACACCGAGCTCGCGCTGGCGGATCTCGAGTCGGTGGAGAAGGCGCTCAACCGCGCCGAGCGCGCCGCCAAGGCCAACGACAAGGAGGCGCTGGCGAAGAAGCCGGTGCTGCAGAAGCTCGCCGCCGTGCTCAACGAGGGCCGCTCGGCGCGCAGCGCGGGCCTGGACGCGGAGGAGCGCGCGCTGGTGCGCGACCTGTTCCTGCTCACCCTGAAGCCCTTGATGTACATCGCCAACGTCAAGGAGGACGGCTTCGAGAACAACCCGCACCTGGACGCAGTGAGGGCGCGCGCCGCCGCCGAGGGCGCCGAGGTGGTGCCGGTGTGCGCGGCGATCGAGGAGGAGCTGTCGCAGCTGGACGAGGCCGACCGCGACGAGTTCCTCAAGGACCTCGGCCTCGAGGAGCCCGGCCTCAACCGCGTGATCCGCGCGGCGTACAAGCTGCTCGACCTGCAGACCTACTTCACCGCCGGCGTGAAGGAGGTGCGCGCCTGGACGGTCAAGCGCGGCTCCACCGCGCCGCAGGCGGCGGGCGTGATCCACAGCGACTTCGAGCGCGGCTTCATCCGCGCCGAGACGGTCTCCTACGAGGACTTCATCCAGTACAAGGGCGAGGCCGGCGCCGCCGCGGCGGGCCGGCTGCGCAAGGAAGGCAAGGACTACGTCGTCAAGGACGGCGACGTGCTGCACTTCCTGTTCAACGTCTGAGCCTGGGCCGCCGCTTTCGTCGCGTTTCATGAAACTGCGTCGGGGAAACCAGGACCAGGGCCTCTCCGCCGCCATCGCCAAGGAGGGACGACATGCACATCCGGATCATCGAGCCGATCGCCGTGCTGCAACGGCACGAGCGCCTGACGGTCGCGCAGGTCGGGGCGCGCGCGGCGCCCGCCTATGCCGAGCTGCATGCCGAGGCCAAGGCGCGCGGCCTCGGGATCGACGGGCCGCCGATCTTCCGGGCGCGGCACATGCCCCAGGATGCGCACAGCGAATTCGGGATGGCCTTCTGCCTGCCGGTGGCCGGCGACGGGGCGCAGCGGCTGCCGCGCCTGCGATGCGCCTGCCTAGTGCATGAAGGCCCGCTCGCCGAACTGTTCGCCCGCGGTTACCAGCCGCTGCTGGCCGCCATCGCCGCGGCCGGGCTGCGGACCCTTGGCGAGAGCCGCGAGGTCTACCACGTGTGGCAGGGGCCGCAGTCGCCGGACAACCGCATCGAGATCCAGATCGGCGTCGAGGAGTGAGGGCCTGAGGGTCAATTCACGCTCTTCCCGTATCCCGCCGGGAACCGTCCGCGCGCGGGGCAGGGAAGAGCGAGAGTGGATGCCGCTCCGCGACGGTGCGGCCTGGCGGGAGCGGGACGAGGGCCCGGGCATCGCGGCCGGAGGCCGCTCCCACCAGGCTGGCGAGGCTCCCTGTGGGAGCGGCCTGACGCGAGGCCGCTCATCCCGCCGGCCGCCTTCCCGGCGCTCTTCCCCGGAAGGTCTTGAACAGGCGCTCAGGGCGCGCTGCCGCCGAACGTCTGCCTGCGCATGGCGATGCTCGGCCAGTCCGCCGCGGAGGCCGGCCGCGCGGTGATCCAGGACGAGATCCCGGGCCTGGGCGGCGATGGCGGCGCCATCGTGCCGGGCGCCGACGGCGAGGTGGCGATGCCGTTCGGCACCCGGGGCATGTACCGCGGCTGGATCGGCGCCGACGGCGTGCCGCACGTGACCATCTCGGCGGCGATGGGCTCGCGCTGCCGGCACCGTCTCCCTGGGCCGGGCGTGCCCCATTCGCCGGCGTCGCCGTGACGGAGCGCGGCGCCCGCGGGCGGCAGGACGGCCGGCGGCAGGCATAATGGCCGCCCGCCAGCCGTCCGGAGCCCGTCCATGCCAGGCCAGCAGCACGAGGTCACCTTCCGCTTCCTCGCCCAGCCCACCGACGTCAACTTCGGCGGCAAGGTGCACGGCGGCATGGTGATGAAGTGGATCGACCAGGCCGGCTACGCCTGCGCGGTGGGCTGGAGCGGCGCGTACTGCGTCACCGTGTCGGTCAGCGGCATCCAGTTCGTCAAGCCGATCCTGATCGGCGACCTGGTCGCCGTGCACGCGCGGCTGATCCACACCGGCACCTCCAGCATGCACCTGGCGGTGGATGTCACGGCCAGCGACCTGCGCAGCGGCGAGCGGCGCCTGGCCACCAGCTGTGCGATGGTGTTCGTGGCGCTGGACGCGCCGGACGGCAAGCCGACCCCGGTGCCGCACTGGGAGCCGCGCACCGAGGCCGAGCGCCGCCTGCAGGCGCAGGCCAAGCGCCTGCTGGAGCTGTCCAAGGGCATGGAACAGCTGGTCGAGGCGCACGCGCCGGAGCAGTTGCCGGAGCAGGCCTGAACGGCGGATTCCCGCGGCCCGCGCGGCCCGTTCCCGCGCCCTCGGGTGTTGACAGTTCCCGGGGCGATCCACACAATAGCCGTTCTTTGTTGGAGGGATACCCAAGCGGCCAACGGGGGCAGACTGTAAATCTGCTGGCTTACGCCTTCGGTGGTTCGAATCCACCTCCCTCCACCAGTACGAGTTCCGCGCCGGGCGGGAGTAGTTCAATGGTAGAACCTCAGCCTTCCAAGCTGATGGTGCGGGTTCGATTCCCGTCTCCCGCTCCATTGCTGCTTTCGTCGGGCAAGCGAACGGCGCCGGGTCGGGGTTCCATCGGCGCCGGCCGGGTGCCTCGGCTTTTTTGAGAAGTCCGGCATGGAGGCTGGTCTGATCTTCGCCGTCACGGAGGATGGCTGAAGTACACGCTCATGTAGCTCAGTCGGTAGAGCACTTCCTTGGTAAGGAAGAGGTCGCTGGTTCGATTCCAGTCATGAGCACCACCTCGCGCGGCTGCCGCGGTTACCGGTCGGGTCCGGCCGGCCGGGTTTCCTTCCTAATTCATTGACTCCATCGGGGTTTGACGCTCATGGCAAAGGGAAAGTTCGAACGCACCAAGCCGCACGTGAACGTGGGCACGATCGGTCACGTGGACCACGGCAAGACGACGCTGACGGCGGCGC
>NZ_QGHC01000006.1:40285-291318 GCF_003148905.1 Fulvimonas soli
TCATGGCAAAGGGAAAGTTCGAACGCACCAAGCCGCACGTGAACGTGGGCACGATCGGTCACGTGGACCACGGCAAGACGACGCTGACGGCGGCGCTGACGAAGATCGGGGCCGAGCGTTTCGGCGGTGAGTTCAAGGCGTACGACCAGATCGACGCGGCGCCGGAAGAGAAGGCGCGCGGGATCACGATCTCGACGGCGCACGTGGAGTACGAGTCGCCGACGCGGCACTACGCGCACGTGGACTGCCCGGGCCATGCGGACTACGTGAAGAACATGATCACGGGTGCGGCGCAGATGGACGGTGCGATTCTGGTGGTGTCGGCGGCGGACGGTCCGATGCCGCAGACGCGCGAGCACATTCTGCTGTCGCGGCAGGTGGGCGTGCCGTACATCGTGGTGTTCCTGAACAAGGCGGACATGGTGGACGACGCCGAGCTGCTGGAACTGGTGGAGATGGAGGTGCGCGAGCTGCTCTCCAAGTACGACTTCCCTGGCGACGACACGCCGATCATCAAGGGCTCGGCGCTGAAGGCGCTGGAGGGCGACCAGTCGGAGATCGGCGTGCCGGCGATCATCCAGCTGGTGGATGCGCTGGACACGTACATTCCGGAGCCGCAGCGCGACATCGACAAGCCGTTCCTGATGCCGGTGGAGGACGTGTTCTCGATCTCCGGGCGCGGCACGGTGGTGACCGGACGCGTGGAGCGGGGCATCATCAAGGTCGGCGACGAGATCGAGATCGTGGGCATTCGTCCGACGACGAAGACCACGGTGACGGGCGTGGAGATGTTCCGCAAGCTGCTGGACCAGGGGCAGGCGGGCGACAACGTGGGTCTGCTGCTGCGCGGCACGAAGCGTGACGAGGTGGAGCGTGGCCAGGTGCTGGCCAAGCCGGGCTCGATCACGCCGCACACGGACTTCGAGGCCGAGGTGTACGTGCTGAGCAAGGAGGAGGGCGGTCGCCACACGCCGTTCTTCAAGGGCTACCGGCCGCAGTTCTACTTCCGCACGACGGACGTGACGGGCGCGGTGCAGCTGCCGGAGGGCGTGGAGATGGTGATGCCGGGCGACAACGTGAAGATGGTGGTGTCGCTGATTGCGCCGATTGCGATGGACGAGGGCCTGCGCTTCGCGATCCGCGAGGGCGGCCGCACCGTCGGCGCCGGCGTCGTCGCCAAGATCATCAAGTAAGCAAGCCGGGAGTCGGGAGCGGGGAACAGGGAACCGGAAGCGGCTCGCCCAGCGTGCTACGCTTTCCCCGTTCCCGGTTCTCCATTCCCGATTCCCATTTTTCGTACGCCAGTAGCTCAATTGGCAGAGCAGCGGTCTCCAAAACCGCAGGTTGGGGGTTCGAGTCCCTCCTGGCGTGCCATCTTCCCGAGGAAATCCGTCGGGCACGGATGGCATGATCGGCCGCGCGGCCGGTGATGCCGGCCCGTACCGACCACGGCGCATGAATACCAAGGCAGAACAGTCCAAGGGCGTAGGCGCGGTCGATGTCGTCTTGCTGGTGCTGGCCGCCGCGATCCTGGCGGCGGGCATCGTCGGCTATTCGGTGCTGGGCGCCAGCGGCAACGTGTCGCAATCGGTGCGCCTGCTCGGCGTGCTGGCCGCGCTGGTGGTGTCGCTGGCGATCGCCGCCTTCACCGCCCCCGGCCGCCGCGTGAAGGGTTTCGTGGCCGAGTCGCAGTTCGAATTGCGCAAGGTGGTCTGGCCCACCCGCGACGAGACCCTCAAGACCACGCTCGTCATCATCGCCGTGGTCATCGTCCTGTCGCTGCTGCTGGGGCTGATCGACCTGATCCTGAAGTCGGTCGTGCTCGACTGGCTGCTCAAGCTGTGAGGTTAAGCCCATGAGCAAGCGTTGGTATGTGGTGCACGCCTATTCGGGCTTCGAGAACCAGGTCAAGCGCTCGCTGGTCGAGCGCATCGCCCGCGCCGGCATGGAGGAGAAGTTCGGCGAGGTGCTGGTGCCGACCGAGGAAGTGATCGAGATGCGCGGCGGGCAGAAGCGCCGCAGCGACCGCAAGTTCTTCCCCGGCTACGTGCTGGTGCAGATCGAGACCAACACCGAGGGCAAGGCGCCGCGCATCGACGACGAGTGCTGGCACCTGGTGAAGGAAACCCCGAAGGTGATGGGCTTCATCGGCGGCACCGCCGACCGCCCGCTGCCGATCAAGGACAGCGAGGCCGACGTCATCCTGAGCCGCGTCCGCGAGGGCGTGGAGAAGCCCAAGCCCAAGGTGCTGTTCGAGCCGGGCGAGATGGTCCGCGTCACCGACGGCCCGTTCAACGACTTCAACGGCGTGGTCGAGGAAGTCAACTACGAGAAGAACCGCCTGCGCGTGGCGGTGCTGATCTTCGGCCGCTCCACGCCTGTGGAGCTGGAATTCGGCCAGGTCGAAAAGGCTTGATCCGGCCGAAGTGTTTGAGCGGAGCGGTACCGCATCGCGCGCTCGCTTCCTCCCCCCTCCGGGGAGAGGATTGAGGTGAGGGGCCGGGACTTGCGCAGAGGCTGATTCGAAGCGCCCCCCTGCCTGGTCCGGCGTCATCGCCAGGTTGGCCCCTCATCCGGCCCTTCGGGCCACCCCGGATCGGGTCCGGGGCAGGCTCTTCTCCCCGGCGGGGAGAAGGAAGTACGGCACGGGGCTTGCTTAAAACGTGAGCAGTCTCTAGACTACGCGGTTCACGCTGGGGGTTTGCGCCCGGCGTGCCCGCGTTTTTCGGCGGCCCCCAGGACGGCGGGCCCGTCACGGTCAGGGATCGACGTTCTGCTGCGAGGAGCCGCAAGGCGCTTGCACTCGCGAGGAAAATCCACATGGCAAAGAAAGTCGTCGGTTACATCAAGCTGCAGGTCAAGGCCGGCCAGGCCAACCCGTCGCCGCCGGTCGGCCCGGCGCTGGGCCAGCGCGGCCTGAACATCATGGAGTTCTGCAAGGCGTTCAACGCCGCCACGCAGAAGATGGAGCCGGGCCTGCCGATCCCGGTCATCATCACGGCCTACTCCGACCGCAGCTTCACCTTCGTCACCAAGACCCCGCCGGCCACCGTGCTGATCAAGAAGGTCACCGGCGTCGCCAAGGGCTCGTCCAAGCCGAACACCGACAAGGTCGGCAAGATCACCCGCAAGCAGCTGGAGGACGTCGCCAAGCAGAAGGAGCCGGATCTGACGGCTGCGGATCTTGACGCCGCGGTGCGCACCATCGCCGGTAGCGCGCGCAGCATGGGCCTGGTGGTGGAGGGCTAAGACATGGCGAAGCTCACGAAGCGTATGAAGGCGGCCCAGGCCGCGGTGCAGCCGGGCAAGCTCTACGGCCTGGAAGAGGCCCTGACCATCGTCAAGGCCAACGCCAAGGCGAAGTTCGCCGAGTCCGTGGACGTCGCCGTCCGCCTCGGCATCGACGCGAAGAAGTCCGACCAGGGCGTGCGCGGCTCCTCGCTGCTGCCGCACGGCACCGGCAAGACCGTCAAGGTGGCGGTGTTCTGCCCGGCCGGCGAGAAGGCCGAGGCGGCCAAGGCCGCCGGCGCCGACGCGGTCGGCATGGACGACCTGGCCGAGCGCATGCAGGCCGGCGAGCTCGACTTCGGCCGGGTGATCGCCACGCCGGACGCGATGCGCGTGGTCGGCAAGCTGGGCCAGCTGCTCGGCCCGCGCGGCCTGATGCCGAACCCGAAGGACGGCTCGGTCACCGCCGACGTGGTCACCGCGGTGAAGAACGCCAAGGCCGGCCAGGTGAAGTTCCGCAACGACAAGGCGGGCATCGTCCACGCCAGCATCGGCAAGGTCACCTTCGAGGCGGGCCAGCTCGCCGACAACCTGAACGCGCTGATCGCCGACCTGCTGAAGGCCAAGCCGGCCGCGGCCAAGGGCCAGTACCTGCAGAAGGTCGCGCTGTCCAGCACCATGGGCGTGGGCGTGCCGGTCGATACCTCGACCCTGGTCACCGCGGCCAAGTAAGACGAGTTCAAGCCCCGCGCGGCGGCTGCCGCGCGGGCACGTTTTTGAGGGTAGCCCCGCGCCTTCCGCGGCGGGGCCGCCGTCAAAGACCGCAGGCGCGGCAAGCGCGCGGCGACGGCGGGCAGGGAGCCCGTTCTGGCACGGAATCGCCGTCGACGCCCGCGAAGCCGCTTAATCCGGGTCCCTTGGGGCCCCGCCTGCGCAGATGGTGTCGCCCCTTCTGGATCGTTTCGTTCTGGAAAGGCCACCACCCGGGACGCCCCGCGTCCCCGACGTCAGGGAAGGCGTCGCCCAGGACCGCGAGCGGCAGGAGCCGTGAGCGGAATTCATTTGGAGGAGTGCAATGGCTCTCAATCTGTCCCAGAAGCAAGAAGTCGTCGCCGAGCTGGCAGAGGTTGCCGCGAAGGCGCACTCCTTGGTCGCCGCCGAGTACGCGGGCACCACGGTCGAGCAGATGACCGCGATGCGCAAGAAGGCCCGCGAGTCCGGCGTGTTCCTGAAGGTTGTCAAGAACACGCTGGCCGCGCGCGCCGTGGCCGGTACCGGGTTCGAGGTCGTCAAGGACGCCCTGACCGGTCCGCTGCTGTATGCGTTCTCGACCGAGGAGCCCGGCGCTGCCGGTCGCCTGATCAAGGAATTCGCCAAGACCAACGACAAGCTGAAGGCGAAGGTCGTCTCGGTGGAAGGCAAGCTGCTGCCGCCCGCTCACGTCGACGTGCTGGCCTCGCTGCCGACCCGCGAGCAGGCGCTGGCGATGCTGGCCCGCGTGCTGGCCGAGCCGGCCGCGATGTTCGCCCGCGCCGTCAAGGCGGTGGCCGACAAGCAGGGCGGTGGCGAAGTCGCCGCCGAAGCCCCGGCCGAAGCCTGAAGCCCGACGTCTTTCCGTAACGAATCCATTTCCAGAGGTAGAACACAATGTCCCTGACCAACGAGCAGATCGTCGAGGCCGTCGCTTCGAAGTCCCTGATGGAAGTGATGGACCTGGTGAAGGCCATCGAAGAGAAGTTCGGCGTCTCCGCCGCCGCCCCGGTCGCCGTGGCCGCCGGCCCGGTCGCCGCCGCGGCCGCCGCCGAGGAGCAGACCGAGTTCAACGTGATCCTGGCCGCCGCCGGCGACAAGAAGGTCGAAGTGATCAAGGCCGTCCGCGCGATCACCGGCCTGGGCCTGAAGGAAGCGAAGGACCTCGTCGAGGGTGCTCCGCAGACCGTGAAGGAAGGCGTGTCGAAGGAAGACGCCGAGAAGTTCAAGAAGGACCTGGAAGCCGCCGGCGCCAAGGTCGAACTGAAGTAATTGGCGCCCTTGCGCGCCGTCAGTTTGATCGAGCGTCACGCAAGCCTGGGGGCGTAAGCCCCCGGGCTTTGCCTGCTTACGGCGGGCAGGAATAGGGAATGGAGAATAGGGAATCGTAACCCCGGCGGAGCCTGCCGCCGATTGACGATTCCCTATTCTCGATTCCCTGCATTTTCCCTTTTGCCGGTGTGTGCACCACCGGCGCCACTGCGAACCGAGGCGTCACCGACCATGACCTACTCGTTTACCGAGAAGAAGCGCATCCGCAAGGATTTCGGCAAGCGTCCGCCCGTGCTGGGCGTGCCCAACCTGCTGACGATCCAGACCGACTCCTACCGGGAGTTCCTGCAGGAGCACGTCGCTCCGAAGCAGCGCGAGGACAAGGGTCTGCACGCCGCCCTGAAGTCGGTGTTCCCGATCACGAGCTACTCGGGCAACGCCGCGCTGGAGTACGTGGACTACCGCCTGGGCGAGCCGCCGTTCGACGAGCGCGAGTGCCGCAACCGCGGCATGACCTTCGGCGCGCCGCTGCGCGTGACCGTGCGCCTGGTGATCTACGACAAGGACAGCCCGGCCTCGAAGAAAGCGGTGAAGTACGTCAAGGAGCAGGAGGTCTACATGGGCGAGATCCCGCTCATGACCGACACCGGCACCTTCATCATCAACGGCACCGAGCGCGTGATCGTCTCGCAGCTGCACCGCTCGCCGGGCGTGTTCTTCGACCACGACCGCGGCAAGACGCACAGCTCGGGCAAGCTCTTGTTCTCCGCCCGCGTGATCCCCTACCGCGGCTCCTGGCTGGACTTCGAGTTCGACCCGAAGGACGCGCTGTTCACCCGCATCGACCGCCGCCGCAAGCTGCCGGTGACGGTGCTGCTGCGCGCGCTCGGCTACACCAACGAGGAGATGCTGGCCATCTTCTTCGAGCACAACGTGTTCCACCTGGGCAAGAAGGACAGCGTGACGCTGGAGCTGGTCGCCGAGCGCCTGCGCGGCGAGACGCTCTCCTTCGACCTGACGGTGGGCGGCAAGGTGCTGGTCGAGGCCGGCAAGCGCATCACCGCGCGCCACGTGCGCCAGCTCGCCGCCGAGAACATCACCGCGCTGGAGGTGCCGGCCGACTACCCGGTGGGCCGCATCCTGGCGATCGACGTGGTCGACCCGAAGACCGGCGAGCTGCTGGCCTCGGCCAACGACGAGATCACCGCCGAGCAGCTGGAGAAGTTCCGCAAGGCCGGCATCGAGCGCCTGCCCACGCTGTACGTCAACGACCTCGACCGCGGCGCGTACATCTCGCACACGCTGCGCATCGACAACACGCGCACCCAGCTGGAGGCGCTGGTCGAGATCTACCGCATGATGCGCCCGGGCGAGCCGCCGACCAAGGACGCCGCGCAGAACCTGTTCTACAACCTGTTCTTCACCTTCGACCGCTACGACCTGTCGGCGGTCGGCCGCATGAAGTTCAACCGTCGCGTCGGCCGCAAGGAGATCACCGGCCCGGGCGTGCTGTACGACCGCAAGTACTTCGGCGAGCTCAAGAGCGAGGAGGCGCAGGCGCTGGTGGCCGCGCAGGGCGACCAGTCCGACATCCTCGACGTGCTGAAGGTGCTGATCGACATCAAGAACGGCCACGGCACGGTGGACGACATCGACCACCTGGGCAACCGCCGCGTGCGCTCGGTGGGCGAGATGGCGGAGAACACCTTCCGCATCGGCCTGGTGCGCGTGGAGCGCGCCGTGCGCGAGCGCCTGAGCCTGGCCGAGTCCGAGGGCCTGACCCCGCAGGAGCTGATCAACGCCAAGCCGGTGGCGGCGGCGGTGAAGGAGTTCTTCGGCTCCTCGCAGCTGTCGCAGTTCATGGACCAGAACAACCCGCTGTCCGAAGTGACCCACAAGCGCCGCGTCTCGGCGCTGGGCCCGGGCGGCCTGACCCGCGAGCGCGCCGGCTTCGAGGTGCGCGACGTGCACCCGACCCACTACGGCCGCGTCTGCACCATCGAGACCCCGGAAGGCCCGAACATCGGCCTGATCAACTCGCTGGCCGTGTACGCGCGCACCAACCAGTACGGCTTCCTGGAGACGCCGTACCGCAAGGTGGTGAACGGCAAGGTCACCGACCAGGTGGACTACCTGTCCGCGATCGAGGAGGGCGACCATGTGATCGCCCAGGCGAACTCGCCGCTCAACAAGGACGGCAGCTTCGTCGAGGACTTCGTGTCCTGCCGCTTCCGCGGCGAGTCCGAGCTGCGCCCGGCGTCCGAGGTGGACTACATGGACGTCTCGCCGATGCAGACCGTGTCGGTGGCGGCGGCGCTGGTGCCGTTCCTGGAGCACGACGACGCCAACCGCGCACTGATGGGCGCGAACATGCAGCGCCAGGCCGTGCCGACGCTGCGCTCGCAGACCCCGCTGGTCGGCACCGGCATCGAGCGCGCGGTGGCGCGCGACTCCGGCGTGATCGTCACCGCCAGGCGCGGCGGCGTGATCGACCAGGTCGACGCGGCGCGCATCGTGGTGCGCGTGAACGAGGAGGAGGTCGGCGACAACGACGCCGGCGTCGACATCTACACGCTGACCAAGTACACCCGTTCCAACCAGAACACCAACCTCAACCAGCGCCCGCTGGTGAACGTGGGCGACGTGGTGGCCAAGGGCGACACGCTGGCCGACGGCTCCTCGACCGACCTGGGCGAGCTCGCGCTCGGCCAGAACATGCTGATCGCCTTCATGCCGTGGAACGGCTACAACTTCGAGGACTCGATCCTGCTCTCCGAGCGCGTCGTGCAGGAGGACCGCTACACCTCGATCCACATCGAGGAGCTGGCCTGCGTCGCGCGCGACACCAAGCTGGGCGCCGAGGAGATCACCGCCGACATCCCGAACGTGGGCGAGCAGGCGCTGGCGCGCCTGGACGAGAGCGGCATCGTGTACATCGGCGCCGAGGTGAAGGCGGGAGACATCCTGGTCGGCAAGGTCACGCCCAAGGGCGAGAGCCAGCTGACGCCGGAGGAGAAGCTGCTGCGCGCGATCTTCGGCGAGAAGGCGTCCGACGTGAAGGACAGCTCGCTGCGCGTGCCGCCCGGCATGGACGGCACCGTGATCGACGTGCAGGTGTTCACCCGCGACGGCATCGAGAAGGACAAGCGCGCCCGCCAGATCGAGGAAATGGAGATCAAGCGGATCCGCAAGGACTTCGACGACCAGTTCCGCATCCTCGAGGGCGCGATCTACAACCGCATGCGCGCCCAGCTGGTCGGCAAGGTCGCCAACAGCGGCCCGGGCGGCCTGAAGCGCGGCGCCGAGATCACCGACGCCTACCTGGACGGCCTGAAGAAGGACGACTGGTTCAAGATCAACGTCAAGGACGAGGCGACCGTCGAGTTCCTCGAGCGCGCGGCCGAGCAGGTCAAGCGCCACAAGGAGGAGTTCGACAAGCGCTTCAAGGAGAAGCAGGCCAAGATCACCCAGGGCGACGACCTCGCGCCGGGCGTGCTGAAGATGGTCAAGGTGTTCCTGGCCGTGAAGCGCCGCATCCAGCCGGGCGACAAGATGGCCGGCCGCCACGGCAACAAGGGCGTGGTGTCCAACGTGGTGCCGGTGGAGGACATGCCGTTCATGGCGGACGGCACGGCGATCGACATCGTGCTGAACCCGCTGGGCGTGCCGAGCCGCATGAACATCGGCCAGATCCTGGAGGTGCACCTGGGCTGGGCGGCCAAGGGGCTGGGCAAGAAGATCCAGCAGATGCTGGAGGCCCAGGCCAAGGTCAAGCAGGTCCGCGAGTTCCTCGACCAGATCTACAACCACCACGTCGCCGGCGCGGTGCAGCACGTGGACCTGAAGTCGCTGACCGACGAGGAGATCCTGGCGCTGGCGAAGAACCTGCAGGAAGGCGTGCCGATGGCCACGCCGGTGTTCGACGGCGCCGAGGAGTCCGAGATCAAGGCGATGCTGAAGCTGGCGGGCCTGCCCGAGTCGGGCCAGACCACGCTGTACGACGGCCGCACCGGCGAGGCGTTCGACCGCCCGGTCACCGTGGGCTACATGCACTACCTGAAGCTCAACCACCTGGTCGACGACAAGATGCACGCGCGCTCCACCGGCCCGTACTCGCTGGTCACCCAGCAGCCGCTGGGCGGCAAGGCGCAGTTCGGCGGCCAGCGCTTCGGCGAGATGGAAGTCTGGGCGCTGGAAGCCTACGGCGCGGCCTACACCCTGCAGGAGATGCTGACGGTGAAGTCCGACGACGTGCAGGGCCGCAACCAGATGTACAAGAACATCGTCGACGGCAACCACGAGATGGCGGCGGGCATGCCGGAGTCCTTCAACGTGCTGGTGAAGGAAATCCGCTCGCTCGGCATCGACATCGACCTGGAAGAAATCAAGTGATGGTCGGGGCAGGGACGGGGCGAGGTTCCCCGTGCCCTGTTCCCCGTTCCCCCGACAGGGATTCGCCGGCAAGCGCGGACCCCGACCATGAAATGGCTCCTATCGGAGACTTGCAATGAAAGATTTGCTCAACCTGTTCAACCAGCAGCGCGCCACGCCCGACTTCGACTCGATCAAGATCGCGCTGGCGTCGCCGGAGCTGATCCGTTCCTGGTCGTACGGCGAGGTGAAGAAGCCCGAGACGATCAACTACCGCACCTTCAAGCCGGAGCGCGACGGCCTGTTCTGCGCCGCCATCTTCGGCCCGGTGAAGGACTACGAGTGCCTGTGCGGCAAGTACAAGCGCATGAAGCACCGCGGCGTGGTGTGCGAGAAGTGCGGCACCGAGGTCACCCTGGCCAAGGTGCGCCGCGAGCGCATGGGCCACATCGAGCTGGCCAGCCCGGTCGCGCACATCTGGTTCCTGAAGTCGCTGCCCTCGCGCATCGGCTTGATGCTGGACATGACCCTGCGCGACATCGAGCGCATCCTGTACTTCGAGGCCTTCGTGGTGATCGATCCGGGCCTGACCGCGCTCGAGCGCGGCCAGCTGCTCAGCGAGGACCAGTACCTGGAGGCGGTCGAGGAGCACGGCGACGAGTTCGACGCGCGCATGGGCGCCGAGGCGGTCTACGAGCTGCTCAAGAGCCTGGACCTGCAGGGCGAGGTGGTGCGCCTGAAGGAGGAGATCGCCTCCACCAACTCCGAGACCAAGCTCAAGCGCCTGACCAAGCGCGTCAAGCTGATCGAGGCGTTCCTGGAGTCCGGCAACAAGCCGGAGTGGATGGTGATGACCGTGCTGCCGGTGCTGCCGCCGGACCTGCGCCCGCTGGTCCCGCTGGACGGCGGCCGCTTCGCCACCTCCGACCTCAACGACCTGTACCGCCGCGTCATCAACCGCAACAACCGCCTGAAGCGCCTGCTCGAGCTCAACGCGCCCGACATCATCGTGCGCAACGAGAAGCGCATGCTGCAGGAGTCGGTGGACGCGCTGCTGGACAACGGCCGCCGCGGCCGCGCCATCACCGGCACCAACAAGCGCGCGCTGAAGTCGCTGGCCGACATGATCAAGGGCAAGCAGGGCCGGTTCCGCCAGAACCTGCTCGGCAAGCGCGTGGACTACTCCGGCCGCTCGGTGATCGTGGTCGGCCCGACGCTGCGCCTGCACCAGTGCGGCTTGCCCAAGAAGATGGCACTGGAGCTGTTCAAGCCCTTCATCTTCGCCAAGCTGCAGAGCCGCGGCGAGGCGACCACCATCAAGGCCGCCAAGAAGCTGGTCGAGCGCGAAGAGCCGATGGTGTGGGACATCCTGGAAGAGGTGATCCGCGAGCATCCGGTGCTGCTCAACCGCGCGCCGACCCTGCACCGCCTCGGCATCCAGGCGTTCGAGCCCAAGCTGATCGAGGGCAAGGCGATCCAGCTGCACCCGCTGGTCTGCACCGCCTTCAACGCGGACTTCGACGGCGACCAGATGGCCGTGCACGTGCCGCTGTCGATCGAGGCGCAGCTGGAGGCGCGCGCCCTGATGATGGCGACCAACAACATCCTGTCGCCCGCCAACGGCGAGCCGATCATCGTGCCGACCCAGGACGTGGTGCTGGGCCTGTACTACATGACCCGCGAGCTGGTGAACGCCAAGGGCACCGGCATGGTGTTCTCCGGCATCGGCGAGGTGCGCCGCGCCTACGACAACCGCGTGGCCGAGCTGCACGCCAAGGTGAAGGTGCGCATCAAGCAGGTGCACCTCGCCGAGGACGGCACGCGCCGCACCGAGACCTCGCTGGTCGACACCACCGTGGGCCGCGCGCTGCTGCTGGAGATCATGCCCGAGGGCCTGCCGTTCGAGCTGGCCAACACCGAGCTGACCAAGAAGGCCATCTCGCGCCTGATCAACGCCTGCTACCGCCGCCTGGGCCTGAAGGAGACGGTGATCTTCGCGGACCAGCTGATGTACACCGGCTTCCGCTTCGCCACCCGCGCGGGCATCTCGATCGGCATCGACGACATGATCATCCCGGCCGAGAAGAAGGCGATCCTGGAAGAGGCCGAGAAGGAAGTGGTCGAGATCCAGGAGCAGTACCAGTCGGGCCTGGTCACCGCCGGCGAGCGCTACAACAAGGTGGTCGACATCTGGTCGCGCACCAACGAGCAGGTCGCCAAGGCGATGATCGACGGCATCGGCACCGAGAAGGTGGCCGACGCCGAGGGCAAGACGGTCGCGCAGAAGTCGATGAACTCGCTGTACATCATGGCCGATTCCGGCGCGCGCGGCAGCGTGGCGCAGATCCGCCAGCTGGCCGGCATGCGCGGCCTGATGGCCCGTCCGGACGGCTCGATCATCGAGACGCCGATCAAGGCCAACT
Organism: Fulvimonas soli; assembly: GCF_003148905.1. Taxonomy (GTDB): domain Bacteria; phylum Pseudomonadota; class Gammaproteobacteria; order Xanthomonadales; family Rhodanobacteraceae; genus Fulvimonas; species Fulvimonas soli. The sequence continues at coordinate 52,330 of NZ_QGHC01000006.1, forward strand.
TCCGCGAAGGCCTGAACGTGCTGCAGTACTTCAACTCCACCCACGGCGCCCGCAAGGGCCTGGCGGACACGGCGCTGAAGACGGCCAACTCCGGCTACCTGACCCGCCGCCTGGTCGACGTGGCGCAGGACGTGGTGATCACCGAGCAGGACTGCGGCACCGAGGCCGGCCTGACCATGCAGCCGATCGTCGAGGGCGGCGACGTGGTCGAGCCGCTGCGCGACCGCGTGCTGGGCCGCGTGGCGGCCGAGGACGTCTACGCCCCCGGCGACGACGACCAGCCGATCGTCACCCGCAACACCCTGCTGGACGAAGCGCTGGTCGAGAAGCTCGACAAGGCCGGCGTGCAGTCGGTGAAGGTGCGTTCGCCGATCACCTGCGAGGCCCACCACGGCGTGTGCGCGCTGTGCTACGGCCGCGACCTGGCCCGTGGCCACCTGGTCAACATGGGCGAGGCCGTGGGCGTGGTCGCCGCGCAGTCGATCGGCGAGCCGGGCACGCAGCTGACCATGCGGACCTTCCACATCGGCGGCGCGGCCTCGCGCGCGGCCGCGGTGGACAACGTGACGGTGAAGACCACCGGCACGCTGAAGTTCAACAACCTCAAGACCGTGCAGCACGCGCAGGGCCACCTGGTGGCGGTGTCGCGCTCGGGCGAGGTGTCGGTGATCGACGCCAACGGCCGCGAGCGCGAGCGCTACAAGGTGCCCTACGGCGCCACCATCTCGGTCAAGGACGGCGCGCCGGTGAAGGCCGGCCAGACGGTCGCCAACTGGGACCCGCACACCCACCCGATCGTGTCCGAGGTGGCCGGTACCGTGCGCTTCATCGACTTCATCGATGGCGTCACCGTGCAGAGCCAGACCGACGAGCTGACCGGCCTGGAGTCGGCGGTGGTCACCGATCCGAAGCGCCGCGGCACCGCGGCCAAGGACCTGCGCCCGATCGTGCGCCTGGAGGACAGCAAGGGCCGCGAGCTCAAGCTGCCGGGCACCGACGTGCCGGCGCAGTACTTCCTGCCGGCCGGCGCCATCGTGTCGATCCAGAACGGCGCCGAGGTGGGCGTGGGCGACGTGGTGGCCCGCATCCCGCAGGAAACCTCCAAGACCCGCGACATCACCGGCGGCCTGCCGCGCGTGGCCGACCTGTTCGAGGCGCGCAAGCCCAAGGAGCCGGCGATCCTGGCCGAGCGCTCGGGCGTGGTCAGCTTCGGCAAGGACACCAAGGGCAAGCAGCGCCTGATCATCAAGGACTCCGACGGCAACGAGCACGAGGAGCTGATCCCGAAGTGGCGCCAGGTGATCGTGTTCGAGGGCGAGCACGTGGAGAAGGGCGAGACCGTGGTGGACGGCGAGCCCAACCCGCACGACATCCTGCGCCTGCTCGGCGTGGAGCCGCTGGCGGCCTACCTGGTCAAGGAGATCCAGGACGTCTACCGGCTGCAGGGCGTGAAGATCAACGACAAGCACATCGAGGCAATCATTCGCCAGATGCTGCGCAAGGTCGAGATCACCGAGCCGGGCGACAGCCACTACCTGCGCGGCGAGCAGGTCGAGCGCGTGCGCATCAACGAGGAGAACGAGCGCGCGGTCAAGCGCGGCGAGCGTCCGGCCGAGTACCAGTCGGTGCTGCTGGGCATCACCAAGGCCTCGCTGGCCACCGAGTCGTTCATCTCGGCGGCGTCCTTCCAGGAGACCACCCGCGTCCTCACCGAGGCGGCGGTCCGCGGCACCCGCGACACCTTGCGTGGCCTGAAGGAAAATGTTATTGTCGGCCGTCTCATCCCGGCGGGCACGGGTCTGGCGTACCACGCGCAGCGTCGTCGCCAGGGCGGGCTCACCGCCTCGGAGCTGGAGACTCTCTCCGGCTCCTCCTCCGCGGTCACCTTTGCGGAGGCCCCGGCCGGGGTCGATGGCGAGTAGGCCTCCGGGCCCGGCTCGCCGACATACGAAATGAGGCGCAGGGAACGCGCCTCGTGTTCGGGTCAGGGACGGCAGGGCTTCGGCTTGCCTGTGGCGGGCTGCCCATGTTAAATTCCCGCTTCTTGGCAGACCGAGACGTATCGGTCTGCCTTTATGTTTCCCAGGAATAGTTCCGCATGACGACAGTCAACCAGTTGGTGCGCAAGTCCCGCAGCCCGAAGAGCTACAAGAGCGCTTCGCCGGCCCTGCAGAGCAGCCCGCAGCGCCGTGGCGTCTGCACGCGCGTTTACACCACCACCCCGAAGAAGCCGAACTCGGCCCTGCGCAAGGTCGCCAAGGTGCGCCTGACCAACGGCTACGAGGTCATCAGCTACATCGGCGGCGAAGGCCACAACCTGCAGGAGCACTCGGTGGTGCTGATCCGCGGCGGCCGCGTCAAGGACCTGCCGGGCGTGCGCTACCACACCGTGCGCGGCAGCCTCGACTGCGCCGGCGTCGCCAAGCGCCGCCAGGCCCGCTCCAAGTACGGCGCCAAGCGCCCGAAGTCCTGATCCCTAGGAAATAACTCATGTCGCGTAAAGGTTCCCATCCCGCCCGCCTGGTGCTGCCCGATCCCAAGCACGGCAGCCAGCTGATCGCCCGCTTCATCAACATGGTGATGAAGAGCGGCAAGAAGTCCGTCGCCGAGGGCATCGTCTACGGCGCGCTCGAGCACCTGGGCGAGAAGAACGCCGAGCCGGTCGCCCTGGTCGAGAAGGCCCTGGGCAACGTCGCCCCAGCCGTCGAGGTGAAGTCCCGCCGCGTCGGCGGCGCCACCTACCAGGTGCCGGTGGAAGTGCGTCCCGGCCGCCGCATGGCGCTGGCGATGCGCTGGGTGATCGAGGCCGCCCGCAAGCGCGGCGAGACCTCGATGCCGCGCAAGCTGGCCGCCGAGCTGCTGGAGGCCTCCGAGAACCGCGGCGGCGCGATCAAGAAGCGCGAAGAGACCCACCGCATGGCGGAGGCCAACAAGGCCTTCTCGCACTACCGCTGGTAAGAGAGTTCCCGTGCCGCCCCTGCCGGGGCGGCGAGGACGTTCCCCGCCATCCCGCATGGCGGGTTATTTCATGAAAAGCGCGGCCCGGACGGCTGCTCAGGATCAGGGCAGGCAGCCCGGAACAGGTAAACACCCATGGCACGCACCACTCCCATCGAGCGCTACCGCAACTTCGGCATCATGGCCCACATCGATGCCGGCAAGACCACCACCACGGAGCGCATCCTGTTCTACACCGGCGTCAGCCACAAGATCGGCGAAGTGCACGACGGCGCGGCGACGATGGACTGGATGGAGCAGGAGCAGGAGCGCGGCATCACCATCACCTCGGCGGCGACCACGGCGTTCTGGAAGGGCATGGACCGTTCCATGCCGGAGCACCGCTTCAACATCATCGACACCCCGGGGCACGTGGACTTCACCATCGAGGTGGAGCGCAGCCTGCGCGTGCTCGACGGCGCGGTGTTCGTGCTGTGCGCCGTGGGCGGCGTGCAGCCGCAGTCCGAGACGGTGTGGCGCCAGGCCAACAAGTACAACGTGCCGCGCCTCGCGTTCGTCAACAAGATGGACCGCACCGGCGCCAACTTCTACAAGGTCATCGACCAGCTGAAGTCGCGCCTGGGCGCGCACCCGGTGCCGATGCAGGTGCCGATCGGCGCCGAGGACAACTTCGAGGGCGTGGTCGACCTGCTCAAGATGAAGTCGATCATCTGGGACATGGAATCCCAGGGCATGAAGTTCGAGTACCGCGACATCCCGGCCAACCTCAAGGAGAAGGCCGAGGAGGCGCGCAGCTTCATGGTCGAGTCGGCCGCCGAGGCGTCCGAGGAGCTGATGAACAAGTACCTCGAGGAGGGCGACCTCTCCGAGGCCGAGATCATCGCCGGCCTGCGTCAGCGCACGCTCGCGAGCGAGATCATCCCGGTCTACTGCGGCACCGCGTTCAAGAACAAGGGCGTCCAGGCGATGCTCGACGCGGTGATCAACCTGCTGCCGTCGCCCGCCGACCGCCCGCCGGTGGCCGGCGTCGACGAGAACGACAAGGAGGCCACCCGCAAGGCCGACGACAACGCGCCGTTCTCCGCGCTCGCGTTCAAGATCATGACCGACCCGTTCGTCGGCTCGCTGACCTTCTTCCGCGTCTACTCGGGCACGCTCAACGCCGGCGACCAGGTCTACAACCCGGTCAAGTCCCGCAAGGAGCGCATCGGCCGCATCCTGCAGATGCACGCGAACGAGCGCCAGGAGATCAAGGAAGTGCGCGCCGGCGACATCGCCGCGGCCGTGGGCCTGAAGGACGTCACCACCGGCGACACGCTGTGCGCGCAGGACCACGTGATCACCCTGGAGCGCATGACGTTCCCGGAGCCGGTGATCTCGATGGCGGTGGAACCGAAGACCAAGTCGGACCAGGAGAAGATGGGCGTCGCGCTGAGCCGCCTGGCCGCGGAGGACCCGTCCTTCCGCGTGCGCACCGACGAGGAGTCGGGCCAGACCATCATCTCCGGCATGGGCGAGCTGCACCTGGACATCATCGTCGACCGCATGAAGCGCGAGTTCGGCGTCGAGGCCAACGTCGGCAAGCCGCAGGTGGCCTACCGCGAGACGATCCGCAAGAGCGACGTCAAGTCGGACTACAAGCACGCCAAGCAGTCGGGCGGCAAGGGCCAGTACGGTCACGTGGTGATCGAGCTGTCGCCGATGACGGAAGAGGACAAGAAGAACCCGGACACCAAGGACGATTTCCTGTTCATCAACGAGATCACCGGTGGCGTGATCCCGAAGGAATTCATCCCGTCGGTCGAGAAGGGCCTGCGCGAGACCATCACGGGCGGTCCGCTGGCCGGCTTCCCGGTGGTGGGCGTGAAGGTCAAGCTGGTGTTCGGCTCCTACCACGACGTGGACTCGTCCGAAATGGCGTTCAAGCTCGCCGCGTCGATGGCCTTCAAGGAAGGCTTCCGCAAGGCCGATCCGGTCCTGCTCGAGCCGATCATGAAGGTCGAGGTGGTGACGCCCGAGGAGTACGTCGGCGACGTGATGGGCGACCTGAGCCGCCGCCGCGGCCTGCTGCAGGGCCAGGACGACACGCCGTCGGGCAAGACCATCAACGCGATGGTGCCGCTGGGCGAGATGTTCGGCTACGCCACCACCATTCGCTCGCTGACCCAGGGTCGCGCCACCTTCACGATGGAGTTCGACCACTACGCGGAAGCGCCGACCAACATCGCCGAGCAGGTGATGAAGAAGGCCTGATTCTTGCGATCATCCTTAGATCGCAAGAATCAAGAAGCGGCCATCCATGGCCGCGTGCATGGTTGGTGCGATCATCCGTGATCGCAAAAGAAGATCAAAAAGCGGCCATCCATGGCCGCACTCTTAAAGTAAGGCAGTGCGATCCCAGTGGTCGCGTAATTGAAAAGACGCGGCCGAGCCGCACTGACGAATAGTTCTATCTAGAGGTCTCAAGTCATGGCAAAGGGAAAGTTCGAACGCACCAAGCCGCACGTGAACGTGGGCACGATCGGTCACGTGGACCACGGCAAGACGACGCTGACGGCGGCGCTGACGAAGATCGGGGCCGAGCGTTTCGGCGGTGAGTTCAAGGCGTACGACCAGATCGACGCGGCGCCGGAAGAGAAGGCGCGCGGGATCACGATCTCGACGGCGCACGTGGAGTACGAGTCGCCGACGCGGCACTACGCGCACGTGGACTGCCCGGGCCATGCGGACTACGTGAAGAACATGATCACGGGTGCGGCGCAGATGGACGGTGCGATTCTGGTGGTGTCGGCGGCGGACGGTCCGATGCCGCAGACGCGCGAGCACATTCTGCTGTCGCGGCAGGTGGGCGTGCCGTACATCGTGGTGTTCCTGAACAAGGCGGACATGGTGGACGACGCCGAGCTGCTGGAACTGGTGGAGATGGAGGTGCGCGAGCTGCTCTCCAAGTACGACTTCCCTGGCGACGACACGCCGATCATCAAGGGCTCGGCGCTGAAGGCGCTGGAGGGCGACCAGTCGGAGATCGGCGTGCCGGCGATCATCCAGCTGGTGGATGCGCTGGACACGTACATTCCGGAGCCGCAGCGCGACATCGACAAGCCGTTCCTGATGCCGGTGGAGGACGTGTTCTCGATCTCCGGGCGCGGCACGGTGGTGACCGGACGCGTGGAGCGGGGCATCATCAAGGTCGGCGACGAGATCGAGATCGTGGGCATTCGTCCGACGACGAAGACCACGGTGACGGGCGTGGAGATGTTCCGCAAGCTGCTGGACCAGGGGCAGGCGGGCGACAACGTGGGTCTGCTGCTGCGCGGCACGAAGCGTGACGAGGTGGAGCGTGGCCAGGTGCTGGCCAAGCCGGGCTCGATCACGCCGCACACGGACTTCGAGGCCGAGGTGTACGTGCTGAGCAAGGAGGAGGGCGGTCGCCACACGCCGTTCTTCAAGGGCTACCGGCCGCAGTTCTACTTCCGCACGACGGACGTGACGGGTGCGGTGCAGCTGCCGGAGGGCGTGGAGATGGTGATGCCGGGCGACAACGTGAAGATGGTGGTGTCGCTGATTGCGCCGATTGCGATGGACGAGGGCCTGCGCTTCGCGATCCGCGAGGGCGGCCGCACCGTCGGCGCCGGCGTCGTCGCCAAGATCATCAAGTAAGCGGACCGGCGAAGCCGTCCCCGCGGCGGCTTCGCCGGAGGCTTGTTCACGGCAAGTGAATAGGCTATAGTTGACAAGTTGCCCTGCCGGATCAGGTTCCGGCACGGGCCTCACCGCGAAATGAGGCGCAGGGAGCGCTTCGAGTTCGCATCCAGGGATGGTTCGCCGGAATTCCGGTTCGTTCCGGGCTTTCCGACGCTGGTTTCAATGCCTGGGCAGGCCGATTTGCGGCCTGCCCGGCGTTTTGGAGTCTCCGGGGGCGGTTCGCCCCGAGGCGTTTCAGGGTTGTGCGGCGCGGCGAGAAGCCCTGCCGGATCACAGAAATCGTTCTTTCGATAACAGGACACGGTTTATGGCGAACCAGAAGATTCGCATTCGGCTCAAGGCGTTCGATCATCGCCTGATCGACCGTTCGGCCAGCGAGATCGTCGAGACGGCCAAGCGCACCGGCGCCACGGTGCTCGGCCCGATCCCGCTCCCGACCAAGATCGAGCGCTACACCATCCTGGTGTCGCCTCACGTCGACAAGGACGCGCGCGACCAGTACGAGACCCGTACCCACAAGCGCGTGCTCGACATCGTCGACCCCAACGACAAGACCGTGGACGCGCTCATGAAGCTCGATCTCGCCGCCGGCGTGGACGTGCAGATCAAGCTGGGCTGAGCGTAGAGACAGGATACGAAGATGAGCATCGGACTGGTTGGCCGCAAGTGCGGCATGAGCCGGCTCTTCACCGAAGACGGGCGCTCGATCCCGGTGACGCTGATCGAGGCGACGCCGAACCGCGTGACCCAGGTGAAGACGGAAGACAACGACGGCTACAGCGCCGTGCAGGTCACGGTGGGCGCCAAGCGCGCCAGCCTGCTGACGCAGCCGCTGAAGGGCCATTACGCCAAGGCCAAGGTGGAGCCGGGTCGCGGCCTGTGGGAGTTCCGCGTGGACGCCGCCGAGGCGGGCAAGTACGCCGTGGGCGCCGAGATCAAGGCCGAGGAAGTGTTCCAGGTCGGCCAGATCGTCGACGTGGCCGGCGTGTCCAAGGGCAAGGGCTTCCAGGGCACCATCAAGCGCCACAACTTCACCATGGGCGACGCCACGCACGGCAACTCGCTGTCGCACCGCGCGCCGGGCTCGATCGGCCAGCGCCAGACGCCGGGCCGCGTGTTCCCGGGCAAGCGCATGGCCGGCCACATGGGCGCGGTGAACCGCACCCAGCAGGGCCTGGAAGTGGTCAAGGTCGACGCCGAGCGCCACCTGATCGCGGTGAAGGGCGCGGTGCCGGGCGCCACCGGCGGCGACGTCGTGATCCGTCCGACCACCAAGGGTTGAGGAGAGACGCCATGGAACTGAATGTCATTGGCGCCAAGCCGCTCAGCGTGTCGGACGAGGTGTTCGGCGCCGAGTTCAAGCAGGCCCTGGTCCACCAGGTGGTCGTGGCCTACCAGGCCGGCGGCCGCGCCGGTACCAAGGCGCAGCTGTCCCGCGGCGAGCTGTCGGGCACCACCAAGAAGTTCAAGAAGCAGAAGGGCGGCGGCGCCCGCCACGGCGACTACCGCGCCCCGATCTTCGTGGGCGGCGGCGTCACCTTCGCGGCCAAGCCCCGCAGCTACGAGCAGAAGGTCAACCGCAAGGCCTACCGCGTGGCGATCCGCTCGATCCTTGCCGAGCTGAACCGCCAGGGCCGCCTGAAGGTGGTCGAGGGCTTCGGCATCGAGGAGCCCAAGACCAAGGCCATGGTCGCCAAGCTGGCCGAGCTGCAGGTGTCGGGCCGCGTGCTGCTGGTGTCCGAGGACGCCTCCGAGGCGCTGTTCCTGGCCGCGCGCAACATCCCGTACCTGCATGTGCTGGACGTGCTGGCGCTGAACCCGGTCGCCCTGGTGGGCTCCGACTACGTCGTGGCGACCACCGAGGCGATCAAGAAGATCGAGGAGTGGCTGGCATGAGCAACGAACGCATCCTGAACACGCTGCGCGCGCCGTACATCTCCGAGAAGGCGGCCCGTCTCGCCGAGGGCAACCAGTACGTATTCGTGGTCGCCCCCGAGGCGACCAAGGCCGACGTCCGCGCGGCGGTGGAGCAGCTGTTCGACGTCAAGGTCGAGCAGGTGAACCTCGTCAACGCCAAGGGCAAGGTCAAGTCCTTCCGCTTCCGCGCGGGCAGCCGCCAGGGCAAGCGCAAGGCCTACGTCCGCCTTGCCGAAGGCCAGACCATCGACGTGGCGGCCAAGGCCTGAGCCAGGAGTTGAATTGAGATGGCACTGATCACCCACAAGCCGACCTCCGCCGGGCGCCGCGACGCGGTGAGCGTCCGCACCGAGGGGCTGCACAAGGGCGCGCCCTACGCGGCGTTGACCGAGGCGCAGTCGAAGACCGGCGGCCGCAACCACTTCGGCCGCATCACCACCCGCCACCGCGGCGGCGGTCACAAGCAGCACTACCGCATCATCGACTTCAAGCGCGACAAGGAAGGCATCGCCGCCCGCGTCGAGCGCCTGGAGTACGACCCGAACCGCACCGCGCACATCGCGCTGCTGTGCTACGCCGACGGCGAGCGCCGCTACATCATCGCGCCGGCCGGCGTGGCGGTGGGCGACCGCGTGGTCTCCGGCCACGACGCGCCGATCAAGGTGGGCAACAGCCTGCCGCTGCGCAACATCCCGGTGGGTTCCACCGTGCACTGCGTGGAGATGAAGCCGGGCAAGGGCGCGCAGATCGCCCGCTCGGCCGGCGCCTCGGTGCAGCTGATCGCCCGCGAGTCCGGCTACGCCACCCTGCGCCTGCGCTCCGGCGAGATGCGCAAGGTACCGGTGGACTGCCGCGCCACCATCGGCGAGGTCGGCAACAGCGAGCACAGCCTGAAGAAGCTCGGCAAGGCCGGCGCCAAGCGCTGGCAGGGCATCCGCCCGACCGTCCGCGGCGTGGCGATGAACCCGGTCGACCATCCGCACGGCGGCGGCGAGGGCCGCACCTCCGGCGGCCGCCACCCGGTCAGCCCGTGGGGCACGCCGACCAAGGGCTACAAGACCCGCAACAACAAGCGCACGCAGCAGTTCATCGTGCGCCGCCGCAAGTAACAGGAAACCGTCATGCCGCGTTCTCTCAAGAAAGGTCCGTTCGTCGACCTTCATCTGCTGAAGAAGGTGGAAACCGCGGTTTCCACCAACAACAAGCGCCCGATCAAGACCTGGTCGCGCCGCTCGATGATCCTGCCGGAGATGGTGGGCCTCACCATCGCCATCCACAACGGTCGCCAGCACGTGCCGGTGCTCGTCAACGAGAACATGGTCGGGCACAAGCTCGGCGAGTTCGCGGTGACCCGCACCTTCAAGGGCCACGGCGGCGACAAGAAGGGCAAGTAAGATGAGCACCGAAGCCAAAGCGATCCTGCGCGGCGCCCGCATCTCGGCGCAGAAGGCACGCCTGGTGGCTGACCTGGTCCGCGGCATGCCCGTGGGCCGCGCCAGCGACGTGCTCGCTTTCACCAACAAGAAGGCCGCGCACCTGGTCCGCAAGGTGCTGCTGTCGGCCGTCGCCAACGCCGAGAACAACCTCGGCGCCGACGTCGACGAGCTGAAGGTCGCGCGCATCTTCGTGGACGAGGGCCCGGCGATGAAGCGCATGTACGCCCGCGCCAAGGGTCGCGGCTCGCGCATCCTGAAGCGCACCAGCCACATCACCGTGGTCGTTGGCGAGTAAGAGGACAGCAGACGATGGGTCATAAAGTTCATCCCACCGGTATCCGCCTCGGCATCGCCAAGGACTGGAACTCGAAGTGGTACGCCAACAAGGGCGAGTACGCCCAGTACCTCGCGGCCGACCTCAAGGTCCGCGAGATGCTGCGCAAGAAGCTGGCCGCCGCCGGCATCTCGAAGATCCAGATCGAGCGCCCGGCCAAGACCGCGCGCGTGACGATCCACACCGCCCGCCCGGGCGTGGTGATCGGCAAGAAGGGCGAGGACATCGAGAAGCTGCGCAAGGAAGTGTCCGACCTGATGGGCGTCCCGGCGCACATCAACGTCAGCGAGGTGCGCAAGCCCGAGCTCGACGCGCAGCTGGTGGCCGAGTCGATCGCGCAGCAGCTGGAGCGCCGCATCATGTTCCGCCGCGCGATGAAGCGCGCGGTCGGCAACGCGATGCGCCTGGGCGCGCTGGGCATCAAGATCAACGTGTCCGGCCGCCTGAACGGCGCCGAGATCGCGCGCTCCGAGTGGAGCCGCGAGGGCCGCGTGCCGCTGCACACCCTGCGCGCCGACATCGACTACGGCGTGGCCGAGGCCCGTACCACCTACGGCGTGATCGGCATCAAGGTGTGGATCTACAAGGGCGAGATCTTCGACCTGGCGCAAGCCGGCCAGGAGTCGAAGGAAGAGCAGCCGTCGCAGCCGCGCCGCGAAGGCGGCGAGGGCCGGCGCGAAGGCCGCCGTGACGGCGAAGGCCGTCGCGAGCGGGCGGCGAAGTAAGGAGAGTTGCCATGCTGCAACCCAAGCGAACCAAATTCCGCAAGCAGTTCAAGGGCCGCAACGAAGGCCTGGCTTTCAACTCCAACCTCGTCAGCTTCGGCGAGTACGGCCTGAAGGCGACCACCCACGGCGCGCTCACCGCGCGCCAGATCGAGGCGGCGCGCCGCTGCATCACCCGCTTCGTGAAGCGCGGCGGCAAGCTGTGGATCCGCGTGTTCCCGGACAAGCCGATCACCAAGAAGCCGATCGAGGTCCGCATGGGCGCGGGCAAGGGCGGCGTCGAGTACTGGGTCGCGCCGATCCAGCCGGGCCGCATGCTGTACGAAATCGAGGGCGTCGACGAAGCCACGGCGCGCGAGGCGTTCCGCCTGGCCGCCGCCAAGCTCTCGGTGCAGACCCAGTTCGTGACCCGGGCGGTGATGTGACATGGCCATCAAAGATCTGACCACCAAGTCGGCCGAAGAGCTGAAGCAGCACCTGCTGGACCTGCGCAAGGAGCAGTTCAACCTGCGCATGCAGAAGGGCACCGGCCAGCTCAGCCAGCCGCACCAGCTGCGCCGCGTGCGGCGCGACATCGCCCGCACGAAGTTCGTGCTCGGCGGCAAGAAGTAAGGGACGGCCGACATGAGCGACAACAACAAGCAGGCGCGCACCCTCGAGGGCCGCGTCATCAGCAACAAGATGGACAAGACGGTCACCGTGCTGATCGAGCGCCAGGTGCAGCATCCGCTGCTGGGCAAGATCGTGCGCCGTTCCACCAAGCTCCACGCGCAGGACGACATCGGCGCGAACGAGGGCGACGTGGTGCGCATCGCGGAGTGCCGTCCGCTGTCCAAGACCAAGCATCACCGCGTGGTCGAAATCGTCACGCGCGCGAACGTCTAAGGGAGGGTGCAGACATGATCCAGATGCAAAGCACGCTCTCGGCCGCCGACAACAGCGGCGCGAAGGAACTGATGTGCATCAAGGTGCTCGGCGGCTCCAAGCGCCGCTACGCCGCGATCGGTGACGTGATCAAGGTCACCGTGAAGGATGCCATCCCGCGCGGCAAGGTGAAGAAGGGCGAGGTGTACAACGCCGTGGTGGTGCGCACCGCCAAGGGCGTGCGCCGCCCGGACGGCTCGCTGATCCGTTTCGACGGCAATGCGGCCGTGCTCCTCAACAACAAGCTCGAGCCGATCGGCACCCGCATCTTCGGGCCGGTCACGCGCGAGCTGCGCGGCGAGAAGTTCATGAAGATCGTCTCCCTCGCGCCCGAAGTGCTCTGAAAGCGGAGACTTGAAGCCATGAACCGTATCCGCAAGGGCGATCAGGTCATCGTGATCGCCGGCAAGAACAAGGGTCAGCGCGGCGACGTGCTGCGCGTGGACGGCGACCGCGTGGTCGTCTCCAACGTGAACCTGGTCAAGCGCCACACCAAGCCGAATCCGCAGGCCAACCAGCCCGGCGGCATCGTCGAGCGCGAGGCCTCGATCCATATCTCCAACGTGCAGCTGTTCAACCCCGCCACGGGCAAGGGTGAACGCGTTGGCGCCAAGACGCTCTCCGATGGGCGCAAGGTGCGCGTGTTCCGCTCCTCTGGCGAGGTCGTGGACGCGTAAGGAACACAGTCATGACGCGCCTTGAAAAGATTTACAAAGAGCAGGTAGTCCCGAAGCTCACCGAGCGCTTCGGCTACACCAACGTGATGCAGGTTCCCCGCATCACCAAGATCACGCTGAACATGGGCGTGGGCGAAGCCGCGGGCAACAAGAAGGTGCTCGAGAACGCCGTGGCCGACATGGCCAAGATCGCCGGCCAGAAGCCGGTCACGACCAAGGCGCGCGTCTCCGTGGCCTCGTTCAAGATCCGCGACGGCTGGCCGATCGGCTGCAAGGTCACCCTGCGCCGCGCCAACATGTGGGAGTTCCTGGACCGCCTGATCAACATCTCGCTGCCCCGCGTGCGCGACTTCCGCGGCGTGTCGGGCCGCGCCTTCGACGGCCGGGGCAACTACAACTTCGGCATCAAGGAACAGATCATCTTCCCGGAGATCGACTTCGACGCGATCGACGCGATGCGTGGCATGGACATCTCCATCACCACCACCGCCAAGACCGACGAAGAAGCCAAGGCGCTGCTGGAAGCCTTCAGCTTCCCGTTCCGCAACTGAGAGCCGCGAGAGAATCCATGGCCAAGACCTCGATGATTAACCGCGACCTGAAGCGGACCAAGCTCGTCAAGAAGTACGCCGCCAAGCGCGCCGAACTGAAGGCGATCGTGCTGAGCCCCACCGCCTCCTACGACGAGAAGATGGAGGCCCAGGGCAAGCTGCAGAAGCTGCCGCGCGACGCCAGCCCGGTGCGCCAGCGCAACCGCTGCGAGCTGTCCGGCCGTCCGCGCGGCGTGTACCGCAAGTTCGGCCTGGGCCGCAACAAGCTGCGCGAGGCGACCATGCGCGGCGACGTGCCGGGCCTGCGCAAGGCCAGCTGGTAAGCGACCCGACCTCGCCGGGCGGGCCGGTCCCGCCCGGACGGATTTCCGGCGGCGGACCCGCCGCCGACGATCGCCCGCGCCGATGTTCGCCATGGGCCGGAAAAGCTGCTATAGTCGTCTGTCTGCGCAACGCAGGCCGGCTGCCACGGCGGCTCACAATCTAGATTGATCTCCGGTTTATCGGATATCGGTGCACTCTGAAGGATGTATTCATGAGCATGACTGATCCCATCGCCGACATGTTCACGCGTATCCGCAATGCCCAGCTCACGGGCAAGCAGACCGTAAGCATGCCGTCGTCCAAGCTGAAGTTGGCGATCGCCAACCTCCTCAAGAACGAAGGCTACGTTCTCGACGTCAAGACCTCCACCGCGGAGGGCAAGCCGGTGCTCGAGATCAAGCTGAAGTATTTCGAAGGCCGCCCGGCCATCGAGAGCATCTCCCGCGTGTCCCGCTCGGGCCTGCGCGTCTACCGCGGCAAGGACCAGCTGCCGAAGGTGCTCGGCGGCATGGGCATCTCGATCATCTCGACTTCCGCCGGCCTGCTGACCGACGCCCAGGCGCGCGCCAGGGGCATCGGCGGCGAAGTCATCGGCCAGGTGGCGTAAGGAGTCCCCATGTCCCGCGTTGCTAAGAAACCGATCTCCCTGCCCAAGGGCGTGGAAATCAAGGTCGCCGAGGAAGCCATCTCCGTGAAGGGCCCGAAGGGCACGCTGTCGATCCATGCCCTGCCGGGCGTGTCGGTCGCGGTGGACAACGGCGTGGCGAACATCACCGTGGCCGAGGGCGCCGACGACAAGTTCGGCGGCACCGCGCGCGCGCTGCTGGCCAACCTGGTCAAGGGCGTGTCCGAGGGCTACGAGCGCAAGCTGGAGCTGGTCGGCGTGGGTTACCGCGCATCGATGGCCGGCAAGGCGCTGAACCTGAGCCTGGGCTTCTCGCACCCGGTGGTGTTCGAGGCCCCGGAAGGCATCACCCTGGAGACGCCGTCGCAGACCGAGATCCTGGTCAAGGGCTCGGACAAGCAGCGCGTCGGCGAAGTGGCCGCGAAGATCCGCGGCTTCCGCCCGCCGGAGCCCTACAAGGGCAAGGGCGTGCGCTATGCCGGCGAGAAGATCACCCTGAAGGAAGCCAAGAAGGCCTGATGCGGGTCCCTCCGCGAAAAGCCCGGCCATCCATGGCCGGACTTCTCAAAAGAGCCAGATCCCTATAGCCGATCCGCTTTCGAGGAACATGACGATGAACAAGAAAGAAGCCCGTCTGCGCCGCGCCAAGGCCACCCGCGCGCACATCCGCAAGCTCGCCGTGGCGCGCCTGTCGGTGCATCGCAGCGGCCAGCACCTGTACGCCCAGGTGTTCGACGCCTCCGGCGAGAAGGTGGTTGCCGCCGCCTCGACCGTGCAGAAGTCGGTCGCCGAGGGCCTGAAGGGCACCAAGAACCTGGCCGCCGCCGCGGCAGTGGGCAAGGCCGTCGCCGAGCGCGCGCTGGCCGCGGGGGTGGAGTCGGTCGCGTTCGACCGCTCCGGCTTCCGCTACCACGGCCGCATCAAGGCGCTGGCCGACGCGGCCCGCGAGGCCGGACTGAAGTTCTGAGATCAGGGAATGGGGAATTAGGGAGTAGGGAATAGCAAAAGCGCCGGTTCCGCGGCTTTCACTATTCACCATTCCCGATTCCCGCCCGCAAGGCAAAAACAACTCCAAGCGGCAGCAGCCGCAAGCAAAAGTCCCGGATGGTCCGGGCACACGGAAACGAACAATGTCTTCTACCGATCGCGAAAATTCCGACGGCCTGCTCGAGAAGCTGATCGCCGTCAACCGCGTGGCCAAGACCGTCAAGGGTGGCCGCCAGATGAGCTTCACCGCGCTGACCGTGGTTGGCGACGGCGAGGGCAAGGTCGGCTTCGGCTACGGCAAGGCGCGCGAGGTGCCGGTCGCCATCTCCAAGGCGATGGAGCGCGCCCGCCGCAACATGGTGAGCATCGACCTGAACAACGGCACGCTGTGGTACGCCATCAAGGCCAACCACGGCGCCGCGCGCGTGTTCATGCAGCCGGCCGCCGAAGGTACCGGCGTGATCGCCGGCGGCGCGATGCGCGCCGTGCTGGAAGTGGTCGGCGTGAAGAACGTGCTGGCCAAGGCGGTCGGCTCGCGCAATCCGATCAACCTGGTGCGCGCCACCATCAAGGGCCTGCAGGCGATCGCCTCGCCCAAGCGCATCGCCGCCAAGCGCGGCAAGACCGTGGAAGAGGTGCTCGGCAATGGCTAACAACGACAAGACCGTCCGCGTCCGCCTGGTCAAGGGCCTGCGCGGCGTGCAGAACCGTCATCGCCTGAGCGTGAAGGCGCTCGGCCTGAACAAGCGCAACGACGTCCGTGAACTGAAGGACAGCCCGCAGGTGCGCGGCCTGATCAACACGGTCTACTACCTGGTGCGGGTCGAGGAGTAATCATCATGCGTCTGAACGACATCAAGCCGGCCGCCGGTTCGCGCAAGACGCGCCTGCGCGTCGGTCGCGGCATCGGCTCGGGCCTGGGCAAGACCGCGGGCCGCGGCCACAAGGGCCAGCACGCCCGCGCCGGCGGCACCCACAAGTTCGGCTTCGAGGGCGGCCAGATGCCGCTGCAGCGCCGCCTGCCGAAGGTCGGTTTCCGCTCGCAGAAGAAGGCCGAGAGCCAGCAGGTGTTCCTGTACCAGCTCGCCGGTCTGAAGGACGAGGTGATCGACGTGGTCGCCCTGCACAAGGCCGGCCTGATCGACAGCCGCGCCAAGAAGGTCAAGGTCGTCGCCAAGGGCGAGATCGGCCGCGCGGTGAAGCTGTCCGGCGTGCTGGCCACGGCCGGCGCCAAGGCGGCGATCGAAGCTGCCGGCGGCAGCGTGGAGTAAGCACGTGGCGGCAGGCCAGGGCAATTCGCTCGGTGCGCTCGGCAAGCTGACCGAACTGCGTCAGCGCATCTTCTTCGTGATCGGTGCGCTGATCGTGTTCCGCCTCGGCTCGTTCATCCCCGTGCCGGGCGTGAACCCGGAGGCGATGACGCGGCTGATCGAGCAGGGCGGCGGCCTGCTGAACATGTTCAACATGTTCTCCGGCGGCTCGCTGTCCCGCTTCTCGGTGTTCGCGCTGGGCGTGGTGCCGTACATCTCGGCGTCCATCGTGGTGCAGATGATGGGCTCGGTGATCCCGAGCTGGCAGAACCTGCGCAAGGAGGGCGAGGCCGGCCGGCGCAAGATGACCATGTACACCCGCTTCGGCACGGTGGCGCTGGCGGCCTTCCAGGGCTTCGGCATCGCCATGGCGCTGCAGAAGCAGGTGGCCGCGGGCGGCGCGCCGGTGGTGTACACCCCGGGCATGGGCTTCGTGATGGCCTCGGTGGTCGGCCTGACCGCCGGCACCATGTTCCTGATGTGGCTGGGCGAGCAGATCACCGAGCGCGGCATCGGCAACGGCATCTCGCTGCTGATCTTCGCCGGCATCGTCGCCGGCCTGCCGGGCGCGGTGGCGCATACCCTGGGCATGGCCAGCAACGGCGAGCTCTCGGTGCTGCGGCTGATCCTGGTGGTGGCGCTGATCCTCGGCGTGAC
This sequence comes from Fulvimonas soli, assembly GCF_003148905.1. Lineage (GTDB taxonomy): Bacteria > Pseudomonadota > Gammaproteobacteria > Xanthomonadales > Rhodanobacteraceae > Fulvimonas > Fulvimonas soli. The sequence continues at coordinate 69,460 of NZ_QGHC01000006.1, forward strand.
GGCGTTCGTGGTGTTCATGGAGCGCGCCCAGCGGCGCATCACCGTGAACTACGCGCGCAAGTCCGGCGGCCAGCGGGCCTACATGAACCAGACCTCGCACCTGCCGCTGAAGATCAACATGTCGGGCGTGATCCCGCCGATCTTCGCCTCCAGCCTGCTGATGTTCCCGGCCACCGCCGCCAACTGGTTCGGCGCCGGTCACCAGGCGCGCTGGCTGCAGGAGCTGACCCAGGCGCTGACGCCGGGCGAGCCGCTGTACGACATCGTGTTCTCCGTGCTGGTGATCACCTTCGCCTTCTTCTACACGGCGATCGTGTTCAACTCGCAGGAGACCGCGGACAACCTCAAGCGCTCCGGCGCGCTGATCCCCGGCATCCGCCCGGGCCGCGCCACCGGGGAGTACATCGACAACGTGATGACGCGCCTGACCGGCGTGGGCGCGCTGTACCTGGTGCTGGTCTGCCTGGTGCCGTCGTTCATGCAGAAGGCCTGGCACGTCCCGTTCTACTTCGGCGGCACCTCTCTGCTGATCGTGGTGGTCGTGGTGATGGATTTCACTGCCCAGGTGCAGGCGCATCTGGTCAGTCACCAGTACGAAAGTCTGCTCAAGAAGGCCAATCTCCGCCGCAACTGATGGCTGCTGGGGCTGCGGGAGAGAAGGCCTTGAAACGGGATCCGGCGGCGCCTGGCGCCGCAGGGCTTTCCTGTCGGGGTATTTAAGGTTAGAATTGCGCGTTTACCGCGCACGAATCGCATCGGAGAAAGCACATCATGGCGCGCATCGCGGGTGTCAATTTGCCGGTCCACAAGCACGTGTGGGTCGGCCTGCAGAGCATCTACGGCATCGGCCGCAGCCGGGCCAAGAAGGTCTGCGCGGACGCTGGCGTGGTCCCCACCACGCCGATCAAGTCCCTCAGCGAGGGCGAGGTGGAGAAGCTCCGCCACGAGGTCGGCAAGTACGTCGTCGAGGGCGACCTGCGCCGCGAGGTCGGCATCGCCATCAAGCGTCTGATGGACCTGGGTTGCTACCGCGGTCTGCGCCACCGCCGTGGCCTGCCGGTGCGCGGCCAGCGCACGCGTACCAACGCGCGTACCCGCAAGGGCCCGCGCCGCGCGATCAAGAAGTAACGGATTCCGAACATGGCCAAGCCAGCTGTCAAGACCAAGAAGAAGATCAAGCGCGTCGTCACGGATGCCGTGGCGCACGTGCAGGCCTCCTTCAACAACACCATCGTCACCATCACCGACCGCCAGGGCAACGCCCTGTCGTGGGCGACCGCCGGCGGCGCGGGCTTCCGCGGCTCGCGCAAGTCGACCCCGTTCGCCGCGCAGGTCGCCGCCGAGAAGGCCGGCCGCGCCGCCAGCGACTACGGCGTGAAGACCGTGGAAGTGCGCATCAAGGGCCCGGGCCCCGGCCGCGAGTCGGCCGTGCGTTCGCTGAACGCGCTGGGCTACAAGGTGCTCAACATCATCGACGTCACGCCGATCCCGCACAACGGCTGCCGTCCCCCCAAGAAGCGTCGAGTCTAAGGAGTCCCCCATGGCCCGTTATCGTGGAGCTACCTGCAAGCTCGCCCGCCGCGAGGGCGCGGACCTCAGCCTGAAGAGCCCGGCACGCGCGATCGATTCCAAGTGCAAGCTGGAGAACAAGCCCGGCCAGCACGGCGCCAACAAGCGCATGCGCATGTCCGACTACGCCGTGCAGCTGCGCGAGAAGCAGAAGGTCAAGCGCATCTACGGCGTGCTCGAGCGCCAGTTCAGCAACTACTACGCCAAGGCGTCGACCCTCAAGGGCAACACCGGCGAGAACCTGCTGCGCCTGCTCGAGAGCCGCCTGGACAACGTCGTCTACCGCATGGGCTTCGCGGTCACCCGCGCCCAGGCCCGCCAGCTGGTGAGCCACAAGGCGGTGCTGGTCAACGGCAAGAAGGTCAACATCCCGTCCTACCAGGTCAAGCCGGGCGACGAGATCGCGCTGACCGAGCGCGCGCGCAACCAGCTGCGCGTGCAGGAAGCGGCGACGGTGTTCGACACCATGGACCTGCGTCCGATCTGGGTCGAGGTGGACGCGAAGAAGTTCGCCGGCACCTTCAAGTCGGTGCCGGACCGCGGCGACCTGCCGTCCGACATCAACGAAGCCCTGATCGTCGAGCTTTATTCGAAGTAATCACCGGAGCCCTGCATGGCAGTTTCGTCAACTAGCGTGCTGCGGCCTCGCGGCCTCAGCGTCGAGCAGCTCGGACCGAACCGCGCGAAGGTGGTGGTCGAGCCGCTCGAGCGTGGCTTCGGCCACACCCTGGGCAACGCGCTGCGCCGCGTGCTGCTCTCGTCCATCCCCGGCAGCGCCATCGTCGAGGTGGAGATCGACGGCGTGCTGCACGAGTACACCACCCTCGAGGGCCTGCAGGAGGACATCATCGAGGTCCTGCTCAACCTCAAGGACGTGGCGATCCGTCAGCATTCCGGCGACGAGGTGACCCTCACCCTGTCCAAGAAGGGCAAGGGCGTGGTCACCGCCGGCGACATCGTGGTGGACCACACGGTCGAGATCGTCAACCCCGACCACGTGATCTGCCACCTGACCAAGGACATCGCGCTCAACATGCGCCTGAAGGTGCGCCGCGGCGTCGGCTACCAGCCGGCCAGCGCGCGCCAGCATCCGGACGACGAGGCGCGCCCGATCGGCCGCCTGCAGCTGGACGCCTCCTTCGCGCCGGTGCTGCGCGTCGCCTACGAGGTGGACGCGGCCCGCGTGGAGCAGCGCACCAACCTCGACAAGCTGGTGCTGGACATCGAGACCAACGGCACCATCGGCGCCGAGGACGCGGTGCGCAAGGCCGCCGAGATCCTCAACGACCAGCTGTCGGTGTTCGGCGACTTCGCCCGCCGCGAGAGCGCCACCGACAAGGCCGAGAAGGGCGGCTTCGACCCGCTGCTGCTGCGCCCGATCGACGACCTGGAGCTCACCGTGCGTTCGGCGAACTGCCTGAAGGCCGAGAGCATCTACTACATCGGCGACCTGGTGCAGAAGACCGAGGTCGAGCTGCTGAAGACGCCGAACCTGGGCAAGAAGTCGCTCACCGAGATCAAGGACGTCCTTGGCTCGCGCGGCCTGGCTCTGGGCATGAAGCTGGAGAACTGGCCGCCGCCGGGTCTCTCGCACGGCATGCAGTTGGGTTGATGAGTTACTGGTGCGATCGTCCTTGATCGCCGTGTAGCAGGACATCGGCCAGGGCGTGTATAGCGCCTTGGCCGAACACCAAAAGCGGCCATCCATGGCCGCACTCCTCGCAAGAGCTTTCGCTTCGGTTGGGGATTTTAAAAAGAGCCTTGCTTCGATGAGGCCATAAAAGCGGGTAACCGCGGGGCGTTGGACATAGGTGCCAGCGCTTCATAACAACAGACCTACATAGAGAGTATTCGCCATGCGCCACATGAAATCCGGACGCAAGCTCAACCGGACCAGCAGCCACCGCGAAGCCATGTTCAAGAACATGGCCGCGTCGCTGATCAAGCACGAGCTGATCCGCACCACCCTGCCCAAGGCGAAGGAGCTTCGCCGCGTGGCCGAGCCGCTGATCACCCTGGCCAAGACCGACGGCGTCGCCAACCGCCGCCTGGCCTTCGCGCGCCTGCGCGACAAGCAGGCCGTGGGCAAGCTGTTCGTCGAGCTGGGGCCGCGCTACCGCGAGCGTCCCGGCGGCTACCTGCGCATCCTCAAGTGCGGCTTCCGCCCGGGCGACAACGCGCCGATGGCCTACGTCGAGCTGGTGGACCGTCCGCGCGCCGAGGCGGCCGACGCCGAGTAAGCGCCCTCGCAGGGCAAGACACGAGACCCCGGCAGGGCGACCTGCCGGGGTTTTTCGTTTCGGCGGCCCGGGTTTCCGCGGAAGTCGGCCGCCTTCGGAGGGCGCGGCCGGGGATCGTGGCCATCGCGGCCGGAGGCCGCTCCCCACAAAAACCTGCCGAGCCCCCTGTGGGAGCGGCCTCCGGCCGCGATGGCCGAGCCCCCAGTGGCCACATCGGGCCCAAGTGCACCTGGGGCGGAGCCAAGGCCAACCCCGTTTGGAAGTCCAAACACCCCAGACGGCTGACAGCGCGCCAGCGAGCGGGTAATGTCGGCGTTCCGCAACGCGACACGCCCGCCATGAATCCTCTCCGCTGGTCGTTCCGTGTCAGCTACCTCGCCGGCTTCGCGGCCTGCGCGGCGCTGCTGGGCTTCGCGCTGTACACCGAGTACTTCTGGGGGCTGATCCCGTGCCCGCTGTGCATCTTCCAGCGCATCGCCTTCATGGTGATGGCGGTGTTCTTCCTGCTCGGCGGCCTGCACGCGCCGCGCGCGGGCGGGCGCTGGGTCTACGCCGGCGGCGTGCTGCTGGGCGCGCTGGGCGGCATCGCGGTGGCCGCGCGGCACCTGTGGATCCAGTCGCTGCCGGCCGATCAGGTGCCCTCGTGCGGGCCGCCGCTGGACTACATGTTCAGCGCCTTCCCGCTGGCCAAGGTGCTGCGGCTGGTGTTCACCGGCTCGGGCGAGTGCGCCAAGGTGGAGCCGGTGCTCGGCCTGCCGATGCCGGCGTGGACGCTGCTGTGGTACGTGCTGCTCGCCGCCTGGGCGCTCCGCGCCGCGCTGCGCAGGCGCGCGTGACATGCTGGCTCCCGCCTCTTCCGGATACCGCGTCATGAACGTCGCCTCCACGCCTTTCCACGAAGCCGCCGGCTGGTCGCCGGACTCGTGGCAGCGGCGCACGGCGCTGCAGCAGCCGCAGTACGCGGACGCCGCCGAGCTGGCGCGGGCCACCGCGCAACTGGCCCGGCTGCCGCCGCTGGTCACCTCGTGGGAGGTGCTGGCGCTCAAGCAGGCGCTGGCCGAGGCGCAGGAGGGCCGGCGCTTCCTGCTGCAGGGCGGCGACTGCGCGGAGAGCTTCGCCGACTGCACCAGCCCGATCATCTCCAACCGGCTCAAGGTGCTGCTGCAGATGAGCCTGGTGCTGGTGCACGGCCTGAAGAAGCCAGTGCTGCGCGTGGGCCGCTTCGCCGGGCAGTACGCCAAGCCGCGCTCGGCCGACACCGAGACGCGCGACGGCGTGACCCTGCCGAGCTTCCGCGGCGACCTGGTCAACAGCCCCGAGTTCACACCGGAAGCGCGGCGCGCCGACCCGCAGCGGCTGATCCAGGCGCACGCGCACTCGGCGCTGACCATGAACTTCGTGCGCGCGCTGATCGACGGCGGCTTCGCCGACCTGCACCACCCGGAGTACTGGGACCTGGCCTGGGTGGAGCACTCGCCGCTGGCCGCCGAGTACCGTCGCATGGTGGCCGGCATCGGCGACTCGTTGCGCTTCATGGAAACCCTGGCCGGGCCGATCGCCGGCTTCACCCGGGTCGACTTCTTCACCTCGCACGAGGCGCTGCTGCTGCACTACGAGCAGGCGCTGACCCGGCAGGTGCCGCGGCACAAGGGCTGGTTCAACCTGTCCACGCACTTCCCGTGGATCGGCATGCGCACCGCCGCGCTGGACGGCGCGCACGTGGAGTATTTCCGCGGCATCCGCAACCCGGTCGCGGTGAAGATCGGTCCCTCGGTGACGCCGGACCAGCTGCTGCCGCTGATCGACGCGCTGAATCCCGACGAGGAGCCCGGCCGGCTCACCCTGATCACCCGCATGGGCAACGCGAAGATCGCCCAGGCGCTGCCGCCGCTGCTGGAGGCGGTCAGGCGCGAGGGCCGCCGCGTGCTGTGGGTGGCCGACCCGATGCACGGCAATACCGAGAGCACCTCCAACGGCTTCAAGACCCGCCGCTTCGACAACATCCGCGGCGAGCTGGACCAGGCCTTCGACATCCACGCCGCGGCCGGCACCCGGCTGGGCGGCGTGCACCTGGAGCTGACCGGCGAGAACGTCACCGAGTGCATGGGCGGCGCGCGCGACCTGTCCGAGCTCGACCTGGAGCGCGCCTACAAGTCCACCGTGGACCCGCGCCTCAACTACGAGCAGTCGCTGGAACTGGCGATGCTGATCGTGCGCAAGTCGGCGGGCGGGCAGGGCTGAGCCCGTCCGCCGCACGCCGGCGCGACCCGCCGGGCGGTCGGGGCGGGCGGCGGTACACGGGGAGGCCCGAGCGCGTCGCCACCCGGCCATGCAGCCGCATGGCGGCGGCATGGCTCGCGTGGGTCTGCCAGTAGACCCGCTCCGCGCCCGCGCGCTGCGCCTGCGCGCAGGCCGTCTCGATCAGGGCGCGGCCCACGCCCTGGCCGCGCGCGGCCTCGGCGGTGAACAGGTCCTGCAGGTAGCAGCTGGGGCCCAGCGGGATGGCGCTGCGGTGGAACGGGTAGTGGGCCAGGTCCGGCAGCGCGCCGCCGCGCGCGGCGACCGGGGCGTGCACGGGCTCATAGCCGTCGAAGAAGCGCCGCCAGGTGCAGCGGGCCACCTCGGTCGGGCCGCTGCGGCCGTAGAAGGCGTTGTAGCCGGCTTCCAGGCGGAATCGTCGCCATGGGCCAGCGGGCGCGCCAGCAGCGGCTCGGCCATGCCCGCGTTCCCGGGGCGGCGGCATCAGGGCGCGCCGGCCGGCGCCACCGGCTGGCCGCCCACCGTGTCGAGGAAGCGCGGCGGCTGCCAGGCCCGGGCGTGCTGTTCGAAGCCGTAGGCGATGGCGATCAGCGTGGGCTCGCTCCATTTCGCGCCGAACAGCACGATGCCCACCGGCAGGTCGTGCGCGAAGCCGGCCGGCACGGTGATCGACGGGTAGCCGGCCACCGCCGCCGGCTGCGAGGCGCCGCCCACGGTGGGGTCGCCGCTGACGATGTGGTCGCCCAGCACCGGGTCGGTGACGAAGGCCGGGCCCCAGGACGGCGCGAGCAGGGCGTCCAGGTGGTCCTTCGCCAGCGCGGCGTCGATGCCCTCCGGGCCGGCCAGGCGCCGGGCCCTGGCCTGCGCGTCGAGGTAGGCCTTGTCGGTCAGCGGCCCGCGCGCCTGCGCCTGCTCGAACAGCTCCTGCCCGAACCACGGCATCTCCTCCGCGGCGTGCTGCCTGTCGAAGGCGATCAGGTCGGCCAGCGACTTCACCCCGAGGCCGGGACGGCCGGCGAGGTAGGCGTCGATGTCGTGCTTGAAGTCGTACGACAGCACGGTGAGCTCGGGCTCGCCGAGTTCGCCCAGGTGCGGGATCCGCACCGGGTCGACGATCACCGCGCCCTGCGCCTTCATCAGCGCGATGGCCTGCTCCAGCACGCGGTCGGCGTTGGGCTCGGCGCCGGCGAGCTGGCGCACCACGCCGATGCGCCTGCCCTTCAGGCCGTCCGGGTCGAGGAAACGGGTGTAGTCGGTGGCGTGCGCGTCGGCCTCGGCGGTGGCCGGGTCGCGCGGGTCGCTGCCGGCGATCACGCCCAGCACGGCGGCCGCGTCGGCCACGCTGCGCGCCATCGGGCCGGCGGTGTCCTGGTCGTGGCTGATCGGCACGATGCCGCTGCGGCTGACCAGGCCGAGCGTGGGCTTGATGCCGACCAGGCCGTTGAACGAGGCCGGGCAGATGATCGAGCCGTCGGTCTCCGTGCCGAGCGCCACCGTGGCCAGCCCGGCGGCGACCGCCGCGCCCGAGCCGGCGCTGGAGCCGCACGGATTGCGGTCCAGCACGTAGGGATTCTTCGTTTGCCCGCCGCGCGCGCTCCAGCCGCTGTTGGCGTGGTTGGAGCGGTAGTTGGCCCACTCGCTGAGGTTGGTCTTGCCCAGGACCAGCGCACCGGCCGCGCGCAGGCGCTCCACCACGAAGGCGTCGCGCGGCGCGGGCGCACCGGCCAGCGCCAGCGAGCCGGCGGTGGTGAGCATGCGGTCGCCGGTGTCGATGTTGTCCTTCAGCAGCACCGGGATGCCGTACAGCGCGCCGCGGGCGCCGGCCTTGCGCCCGGCGTCCAGCTCGCCGGCCAGGCGCAGCGCGTCGGGGTTGGTCTCGATCACCGAGCGCAGCGCCGGGCCGCCCTGGTCGATCCGCCGGATGCGGTCCAGGAACTGCCGCGCCAGCGCGCGGCTGTCCAGCTGGCCGGCGGCCATGCGCCGGTGCAGCTCGGCGATGGACGCATAGGCGTCGGACGTCCGGACGTCCGCGGCGCCGGCGCGGCCGGCCAGCAGCAGGGCGAAGGCGAGGGCGAGTCGGGAACACGGGCGTGGCACGGCGGCTTTCCCCGAGGGCATGCGACACGTTGTCGCGGACGGCCCAGCTTAGCCGGGACGGCGACGAAGGCGCGACACTCCGCCGCCTATAATGCGTGGATGAAACCCCCCGACCGGTTGCGCCCAGCCCTGCACGCCAGCGCCCTGCTGGTGCTGCTGGCCTTCCCCTTCGCCCCGCGCGCGCAGGAGGCCGCACCCGTGGTGCCGGACACCCTGCGGCAGCGCATCGCCGCCTGCACCGCCTGCCACGGCGTGCACGGCGAGGGCACGCCGCAGAGCGGCTTCTTCCCGCGCCTGGCCGGCAAGCCCGCCGGTTACCTGGCGCGCCAGCTGCAGGACTTCCAGAACGGCCTGCGCAAGTACGCGCCGATGGAGTACACCGTGCGCGGCCTCAGCCCCGCCTACATGCGCGAGATCGCCGACTACTTCGCCGCCCAGCAGGTGCCCTACGAGCGCTCGCCGGTGCCGCGGCTGCCGGCCGACGCGCTGGCGCGCGGCGAGCGGCTGGTCACCCAGGGCGATCCGGATCGCAAGCTGCCCGCCTGCCAGGCCTGCCACGGCAGCCAGCTCACCGGCGTGCAGCCGGACATCCCGGGCCTGGTCGGCCTGCCGTACGACTACATCAGCTCGCAGCTGGGCTCCTGGCGCACCAGGACGCGCGCCACCGTGGCGCCGGACTGCATGGCCGAGATCGCCAACCGGCTGAGCGCCGAGGACATCACCGCGGTGGCCGCCTGGCTGGCCAGCCGCGAGCTGCCGGCCGACATGCACGCGCAGCCGGCCGGCTCGGTGAACCCGCCGCTGGCCTGCGGCGTGCTCGGCGCGAAGGAGGCCGCGCGATGAAGCTGCTGTCGCGTTTCCTGGTCGCCGCGGCAGTCGTCGCCGTGCTCGCCGTCGGCTGGCTGCTGCTGCGCGAGCGCGGCCACGCGCCGGTGCCGCGCGCGGACAGCGCGGTGAGCGCCGCGCGCCTGCAAGACCCCGCGCTGGTCGCCCGCGGCGCCTATCTCGCCAGGGTGGGCGACTGCGCCAGCTGCCACACCGCGCAGGGCGGCGCGCCCTACGCCGGCGGGCGCCGCCTGCCCACGCCGTTCGGCGACATCCCGGCGCCCAACCTCACCCCGGACCGCGAGACCGGCCTGGGCGCGTGGAGCTTCGAGGACTTCTGGCGCGCGCTGCACCAGGGCGAAGGCCGCGACGGCCGCCTGCTGTACCCGGCCTTCCCGTACACCTCCTACACCAAGGTGAGCCGCGACGACGCGCTGGCGCTCTTCGCCTACCTGCAGTCGCTGCCGCCGGTGCGCCAGCCCAACGCGGCGGCGGGCGTGGGCTTCCCGTACAACCTGCGGGCCAGCCTGTCGGCGTGGCGCTCGCTGTACTTCAATCCGGGCGAGTTCCGCCCCGATCCCGCCCAGTCGCCGGAGTGGAACCGCGGCGCCTACCTGGTCGAAGGGCTGGGCCACTGCAACGAGTGCCACGTCGCGCGCGACGCGCTGGGCGGGCTGCCGAAGCAGGCCACCCTCACCGGCGGCCAGATCCCGGCGCAGAACTGGTACGCGCCGGACCTGGGCATGCAGGCCAACGGCGGGCTGCAGGGCTGGAGCGAGCAGGACCTCGTGGACCTGCTCAGGACCGGCCGGTCCGCCAGGGGCAGCGCCTTCGGCCCGATGGCCGAGGTGGTGACGCAGAGCACCCAGCACATGGACGAGGCCGACCTGCGCGCCATCGCCACCTACCTCAGGTCGCTGCCGCCGCGGCCGCCGCCGGCCGCGCAGAAGCCGCTGCTGGACACCTCCGCGCTGGTCGATGCCGGCGGCAAGCTCTACGCCGACCGCTGCGCCGCCTGCCACGGCAAGGACGGCAAGGGCGTGGCCGGCGTGTATCCGCCGCTGGACGGCAATTCCTCGGTGGACGAGCCGACCGGGGTCAACGCGATCCGCGTGGTGCTGCTGGGCGGCTTCGCGCCGCTCACCAAGGACAACCCGCGCCCGTACTCGATGCCGCCGTTCGCCCAGCAGCTCAGCGACCGCGAGGTGGCGGCGGTGGTGAGCTACATCCGCCAGGCCTGGTCGAACCATGCCGGCGCGGTGCAGGAGCGCGACGTGGCCGCCTACCGGCATACGCCGGTCGACTGATCGGGCGGCCCGCCGGCCTCGCGCGGGAGGCCGGATAAAATCCGCCGGCCGCCGTTTCCGGAGTCCCGCCATGCCGGTCCCCTTCCTCGCTCCGCTCGGCGTCGAGCACCCGCTGGTCCAGGCGCCGATGGCCGGCTCCGACACGCCGGCGCTGGCCGCCGCGGTGAGCGGCGCCGGCGCGCTCGGCTCGCTTGGCTGCGGCTACCTGGAGCCGGAAGACCTGCTGGCGCGGGCCGCGCAGGTCCGCGCCAGCACCGACCGCCCGTTCGCGCTCAACCTGTTCGTGCTGCCGGAGAGCTTCGCGGTGGACGAGGCGGCGGTGGCGCGCATCCGCGAGCGGCTCGACGCGCTGATGGCGGCCGAGGGGCTGGACGTGCGCACCACCCGGCCGGCGCGCTGGGCGCCCTCGTTCGCCGACCAGTTCGCCGCGCTGTGCGAGGCGCGGCCGGCGGTGGCCAGCTTCGCCTTCGGCCTGCTCGACCAGGCGCGGATGCGCGAGCTGCGCCGGCGCGACATCCGCGTGGTCGGCACCGCCACCACGGTGGACGAGGCGCGCGCCTGGGAGGCGCTGGGCGCCGACGCGGTGTGCGTGCAGGGCGCCGAGGCCGGCGGCCACCGCGGCGGCTTCCTGCATCCGCCGGAGGAGACGCTGGTGGGCCTGTTTGCGCTGGTCCCGCTGGCCGTGCGCGCGGTGCGCATCCCGGTGATCGCCGCCGGCGGCATCATGGACGGCCGCGGCATGCTCGCCGCGGAGGTGCTGGGCGCGGCGGCCAGCCAGCTCGGCACCGCCTTCCTGGTCTGTCCCGAGTCCGCCGCGGCGCAGGCATGGAAGGACGACCTGCCGCGGGCCGCCGAGCACCGCGTGGGCACCATCCGCAGCTTCTCCGGCCGCGCCGCGCGCGGCCTGGTCAACCGCTTCGTCGAGGCGATGCGGCCGTTCGAGCACGAGCTGCCGCCGTACCCCGTGCTCAACGCGCTCACCGCCCCGCTGCGGCGCGCCGCGGCGGCGGCCGGGCGCGGCGACCTGCTGTCGGAATGGTGCGGCCAGGCCGCCGCGCGGGTCCGGCCGATGCCGGCGGCCGCGCTGGCGGGCACGCTGGCGGACGAGTACCGGGCGGCCAGGCAGGCGCTGGCGGGTTGATGGGACCTTCGCGCGGCGGCGCTATACTGCGCCCGCGCCAGTCCGGCGCGCCCCGACGCCGCGAGGCCACCCTCTCTTGAGCCCTACCCGTACCGCCAAGGCCGTCAGCACGGCCGCCCTGCGCAAGTCCGTCATCGACGCGCTGGAAGAACTGAAGGCCAAGGACATCCGCGAAATCGACGTCCGCGGCAAGACCTCCATCGCCGACCTGCTGGTGATCGCCTCCGGCACCTCGGCCCGCCACGTGAAATCCATTGCCGACGAAGTGGTGAAGTTCGCCAAGAAGGCGGGCGTGATGCCGCTGGGCGTGGAAGGCGAGCAGGAAGCCGAGTGGGTGCTGGTCGACCTCGGCGACGTGATCGTGCACGTGATGCTGCCGCGCATCCGCGAGTTCTACGGCCTGGAGCGGCTGTGGACGGTGGGCGACCGCGAGCAGGAGCTGGGCGCGGCGAGCGCGGGGTGAGCGCCGGGCCTTCTCCCTCTCCCCTGCGGGGAGAGCGGGGTGAGGGGCCGACCCTGCGACGCGCTTGCCGTTGCGAAGCGCGCTTCGATGTGCGCCATCGCAAGCCCCGCCCCCTCACCTCGATCCTCTCCCCGCAGGGGAGAGGAGGCGAAGGTGGGCGCTGCGCGCCCGTTTCCATCGTTCGACGGCGATGATGCGCGCGCGCATCATCGCCGTCGGCGAGCGCATGCCCGGCTGGGTGGCCGAGGGCTTCGCCGAGTACCGCAAGCGGCTGGCGCACGAGCTGCCGCTGGAACTCGTCGAGCTCAAGCCCGGCGCGCGCGGCAAGGGCCGCGACGACGCGCGGGCGATGCAGGAGGAGGGCGCGGCGATCCTCGCCGCGCTGCCGCGCGACGGCCACGCGGTCGCCCTGGACGGGCGCGGCAAGCCCTGGTCCAGCGAGGAGCTGGCCGAGCAGCTGCGCCGCTGGCGCATGGCCGGGCGCGACCTCGCCTTCCTGATCGGCGGCCCGGACGGTCACGCGCCCGAGGTGCTGGCCCGCGCCGACCAGCGCTGGTCGCTCGGCCCGCTGACCCTGCCGCACATGCTGGTGCGCCTGGTGCTGGCCGAGCAGCTGTACCGCGCCGCGACCATCGTGGCGGGGCATCCCTACCATCGCGCCTGAGCGTAGCCGCGCGATGGCCGCGGCGGTTTCGACCGGCGCGTGTATCGGGTTTTTGGCCGAGCACGCCTCACCGGGTTTCGGCCCGCTGCGCGGAACGTGTCGGAGTTGGATTCCGGCCTGCGCCGGAATGACGGAGGGGCAGGTCGGAAGGAAGGCGTGAAAGCCAATGCCCCGACGGGGGCATGTCGAACGCGCGCACCCTAGTGGTGGTGCTCGTGCTCGTCGTCGGCGCCGAGCGCGCCGCCCAGCCCAAGACCCGCGCCGGCGGCCATGCCACCGCCGCCCATGCCGCGGCCGCCGCCGGCCTTGCCGCCCTCGCGCGCGCCGCCCTCGCCCTTGCCCCGGTTGCCGGACGGCCGCGCCGGACCCTGCTTCGGGATCGGCAGGCCGGCCGGCACCGGCTCCAGGTCGAGTACGCGGCGGATGAAGTCGCGCAGCGAGACCACCAGCTCGTCGGTGTGCGTGGGGCGGCCCGCGGCGAGGTCGGCGGCGGCCCGCGCCGCCAGCCGCACCTGCTCCTCGGTGCCGAGCAGGATGATGTCCGACAGCGCGGCCTCCACCGCGTCGCGCATGCGCCGCGCGCGGTCGCTGCCGCCGGGGAAGCCGTCCTGCGGCGACGCGGGCGCGGCGGCGTCCGCCTCCGCGGCGGGGGCGGCGGGTGCCTCGGCCCGGCGCCGCAGGTCGCGCAGGTGGGTGGGATCGACCGCGAGGGTGCCGGTGAAGGAGCCGCCCAGCGTCTTGTAGGCGGCGATCAGCGTGCGCAGGCGCTCGTTGATCTGCCGGTTCTCGCGCTCGCGGCGCTGCTGCAGGGTCTGCATCGCGATCAGGCGGATGCCCACGCCGATCAGGGTGATCACGGCCAGCCCGACCAGCGTCGAGAGGAGCGCCTGCCAGGAACTGAAATCCAGATTGCGCATGAAAGGCTCCAGCAGCGGCGGCCGCCCGCCGGGTGTCGCGCGGGACGGGCGGGCGTTTGCAGCATGCCGCCCGCCGCCGCCTGCCGCAACGTCGGCGCGGGCGGCCACTGTCGCGGCGCGGCAGCCTTGGCTTAGGCTGGCCGCCCGTCCCCGCGAGCCGGCACCGCCATGAGCTTCCAGATCCAGCAGGCCACCATCCACGACCTCGACGCGCTGGCGCCGCTGTTCGACGGCTACCGCCAGTTCTACGGCCAGCCGCCCGATCTGGCGCGGGCGCGCGACTTCCTCGCCGCGCGCTTCGCGCACCACGAGTCGCTGCTGCTGCTGGCGCGCGGCGCGGCGGGCGAGGGGCTGGGCTTCACCCAGCTGTACCCGCTGTTCTCCTCGGTGCGCACCGCGCGCACCTATCTGCTCAACGACCTGTTCGTGGCAGCGGCGGCGCGCCGGCGGGGCGTGGCGAAGGCGCTGCTGCTCGCCGCCGCCGGGCATGCGCGCGCGCTGGGCGCGGCCGGCCTGTCGCTCTCCACCGGGCTGGACAACCGGCCGGCGCAGGCCCTGTACGAGTCGCTGGGCTGGCAGCGCGAGCGGCAGTTCTGCGAGTACACGCTGGCCCTGTGAGGGCCTGGCTGCGGCGTTCGGACGCGGGTCGATCCGCCGCACCGCGCGGTTAACATGAGGCCTTCCCCGACCGTGGAGCACGCCCCGTGACCGATGCGCGCATCGCCCATCCCGCCCTGGCCGCGCGGCGCATGCCGGCCGACGAGGCCGCCGCGCTGATCGCGCCCGGCATGACGGTGGGCATGAGCGGCTTCACCGGCGCGGGCTACCCGAAGGCGGTGCCGCAGGCGCTGGCGCAGCGCATCCTGGCGGCGCACGGGCGCGGCGAGGCGTTTGGCCTGCGCATCCTCACCGGCGCCTCCACCGCGCCGGAGCTGGACGGCGCGCTGGCCAAGGTCGGCGGCATCGACTTCCGCCTGCCGTACCAGTCCGACCCCGAGCTGCGCGCGCGCATCAACGCCGGGCTGATCGAGTACATGGACATCCACCTGGGCCAGGTGGCGCAGTACGCCTGGTTCGGCTTCCTCGGCAGGATCGACGTCGCGGTGATCGAGGTCGCCGGCATCCTGCCCGACGGCCGGCTGGTGCCCTCCACCTCGGTGGGCAACAACAAGACCTGGCTGGACCTGGCCGACAAGGTCGTCCTGGAGGTCAACCGCCGCCAGCCGCCCGGCCTGGACGGCATGCACGACATCTACTACGGCACCGCGCTGCCGCCCGAGCGCAAGCCGATCCCGCTGCTGCACCCGGGCGACCGCATCGGCGAGCCGTACCTCAAGGTGGACCCGGCCAAGGTGGTGGCGGTGGTGGAGACCGACGGGCCCGACCGCCTCGGCCGCTTCGCGCCGCCGGACGAGACCTCGCGGCGCATCGCCGGCCACCTGGTCGAGTTCTTCCGTCACGAGATCCGGGCGGGGCGCCTGCACGAGCACCTGCTGCCGCTGCAGTCCGGCGTGGGCAACATCGCCAACGCGGTGCTCGCCGGCCTGCGCGAGGGCGGCTTCGGCGGGCTCACCGCGTTCACCGAAGTGATCCAGGACGGCATGCTCGACCTGATCGGCGAGGGCATCATCCAGACCGCCTCGGCCACCGCGCTCTCGCTCAGCCCCGAGGGCGTGGAGCGCTTCGTGCGCGACATCGACACGTACCGCAAGCGCATCGTGCTGCGCCCGCAGGAGATCTCCAACCACGCCGAGTTGGTGCGGCGGCTGGGCTGCATCGCGATGAACGGCATGGTGGAGGCGGACCTCTACGGCAACGTCAATTCCACCCACGTGGCCGGCACCAGCATCATCAACGGCATCGGCGGCTCGGGCGACTTCGCGCGCAACGGCTTCCTGTCCTGCTTCGTCACGCCGAGCACGGCCAAGGGCGGCGCGATCTCGACCATCGTGCCGATGGTCAGCCACGTCGACCACACCGAGCACGACGTGGCGGTGCTCGTCACCGAGCAGGGCCTGGCCGACCTGCGCGGGCTCTCGCCCAAGCAGCGCGCGCGGCAGGTGATCGCGCACTGCGCGCACCCGGACTACCGGCCGCTGCTGCAGGACTACTTCGACCGCGCGCTGCGCGACAGCCGCGGCAAGCACACGCCGCACCTGCTGAACGAGGCGCTGTCCTGGCACCAGCGCTACCTCGACACCGGCAGCATGAAGCCCTGACCACGCCCGGAACCGCCGCATGCTCTACCTCGCCTCCCAGTCGCCGCGCCGCCGCGAGCTGCTCGCCCAGCTCGGCTACCGCTTCGAGGTCGTCGACGTCGACGTGCCGGAGCTGCGCGCGGCCGGCGAGCCGCCGCAGGACTACGTGAGCCGCGTGGCGCTGGACAAGGCGCGCGCCGGCCTGGCCGCGCTCGGCGCGCGGGGCGACGCGGTGGTGCTGGGTGCCGACACCGAGGTGGTGCTGGACGACGAGGTGTTCGGCAAGCCGGCCGGCGACGAGGATGCCGCGGCGATGCTGCGCCGGCTGTCCGGGCGCACCCACGCGGTGGTCTCGGCGGTGTGGGCGGCCGGCGCGACCCAGGCCGAGCGCGCGCTGTGCGTCTCGCGGGTGCGCTTCGCGCCGCTGGACGAGGCCGCCATCGCCGCCTACGTCGCCACCGGCGAGCCGTTCGGCAAGGCCGGCGGCTACGCCATCCAGGGCCGCGGCGCGGCGCTGGTCGAATACCTGGAGGGCAGCTACTCCGGCGTGATGGGCCTGCCGCTGTTCGAGACGGCGCGCCTGCTGCGCGGCTTCGGGCTGGCCCCGGGCCGAGCGCTCAGCCGGTGAACCAGGCCGCCAGCGCCAGCAGGTTGTTCACCCCGTGCGCCAGCACCGCCGGCCACAGCGAGCTGGAGCGCAGCCGCAGCCAGGCCAGCACCGCGGCGAGCAGGGCGAGGTTGGGCACCGCGTACCAGAGGAAGCCCAGGTCCGGCAGGTGCACCAGCGCGAACAGCAGCGAGCTGGCCGCCACCGCCCAGCCGGCCGGCACGCGGCGCAGCAGCGCCGACAGCAGCAGGCCGCGGAACAGCAGCTCCTCCACCAGCGGCCCCACCGTGGCCACCAGCAGCGCCAGCGGCAGGCGCAGGCCGAGCGAGACGGTGCCGCCCAGCTCCTTGATGTCCTGGCTCACCGCGTGGCCGCGTGCCAGCCACTGCGTCAGCCAGCTGCCGAACACCGGCAGCGCCAGCCCCAGCAGCACGGCCAGCGCGTAGTAGGGCGCGGCGCCGGCGCGGCTGAGGCCGAAGCCGGGCGGCGCGGCCTGCCGCCAGGCGAACGGCCACAGCGCGCGGACCGTCCAGGCGACCAGGCCGGTGGAGGCGAGCACGGTGAGGATCACCAGCAGCGCGCGCAGGTCCGCGCCGTTCATGCCCGGCAGGCGCGGCGCCAGCAGGTACAGCGCGCTGCCGATGCCCACCTGCAGGGCGAAGTACAGCACGATCACCGCCAGCGCGCCGCCGATGCCGGGCAGGCGCGGCGGGGCGGGAGGAAAGGGAGTGGCCTGGCTCATCGGGGCCCCTGGGGGTGCGTCGTGTCTCGCTGCTGCAACGGCCCGCGAGCCGCCTGGGATCACGCTAGCCGCGCCCCGGGAGGGGCGCAATCCTGTCCTCCGGCAGGGGCGTGGCGGCCTGCGTGCCGCGCGGGCGGCTCAGCCGGCGAGCAGGGCGCGCCCCAGGCCGACCACGCCGAGCAGCAGCGTGGCGGCCCAGCCGATCGAGCCGAGCAGGTAGCCGCCGCCGCGCTTGCCGGCGTCCTTGAGGTAGGCCAGCGCGTACCACACGCGCCCGGCGATCCAGACCAGCCCGGCCAGGCCGGCCCAGGCCGGGAAGCCGTAGCGCGCCGCCAGCCACAGCGTGGGCAGGAACAGCAGGGTGGCCTCCAGCGTGTTCATCTGCACACGGAACGCGCGCTCGAAGGCCGGGTGCCCGGTGGTGGCCGGCGCCTTCACGCCGTAGCGGTAGCGCGCGCGGCCGGCGGCGTACATGGTGCCGAACTGCAGCAGCACGGCGAGCAGGACGACGATGGCGGGCAGGTGCTGGAGCATGCGCGGGATTCCTGGAGCGGACGGTGCGCCTACTCTAGCGGCGCGCGCAGTTGGCGGGAGCGGTGCGCGGCGCTATCGTCCGCCCATCGCGGCCGGTCGCCGCGCGGGGAAGCCGTTATGGACTGGCAGAAGGGTCGCTCCAGCGACAACGTGGAGGAAGGCAGCGGCGGCGGTGGCGGCGGGTTCATCCCCGGCGGCGGCCGCGGGCTGGGCATCGGCGGCCTGATCCTGCTCGGCGTGCTCAGCCTGATCTTCAAGCGCGACCTGATCACGCCGTTCCTCGCCGGCGAGGGCGGCGCGCCGGGCCAGGCCAGCTCGCAGCCGACGCAGGCGGTGAGCTGCGACCGCGACGAGCAGACCCAGTTCGTGTGCAAGATCCTCGGCGCCACCGAGGACACCTGGGGCCAGGTCTTCGCCGAGCACGGCGCGCAGTACGCGCGGCCCAGGCTGCACCTGTTCACCGGCAGCGTGGGCACCGCCTGCGGCGCGGCCTCCACCGCGGTGGGCCCGTTCTACTGCCCGGGCGACCAGAAGGTATACCTGGACCTGTCCTTCTTCCAGGAACTGCAGGACCGCTTCCACGCCGCCGGCGACTTCGCCCGCGCCTACGTGATCGCGCACGAGGTCGGCCACCACGTGCAGAAGCTGATCGGCGTGTTCGACAAGGTCGAGCAGGCGCGCCGCCAGGGCGCGCCGATGGAGGGGGCCGACGGCCTCTCGGTGCGCCAGGAGCTGCAGGCCGACTGCTTCGCCGGCGTGTGGGCCAACCGCAGCCAGCGGAGCCTGAACTGGCTGCAGGAGGGCGACGTGGAATCGGCGCTCAACGCCGCCAGCCAGATCGGCGACGACACCCTGCAGCGCGAGGCGCGCGGCACGGTGATGCCCGACTCCTTCACCCACGGCACCTCGGCGCAGCGCGTGAAGTGGTTCAAGACCGGCTTCCAGAGCGGCGACATCGGCAGCTGCGACACCTTCGCCGGCGAACCTTGACGCCTGCTGCGGCCGGGCCCTGGCCGTTCTAGAATCCGCGCGCTGCGCGCCCTGGGGTGCGCTTCGCCCGGTTTCCCATGGAGCATCCCTGCCTGCGCTGCGGCGCCTGCTGCGCCCATTACCGCGTCGCCTTCCACTGGTCGGAGGCCGAGCCGGACCTGGGCGGCGTGGTGCCACCGGAGCTGGCCGAGAAGCTCGACCCGCACCGGCTGGCGATGCGCGGCACGCAGGCCTCGCGCCCGCGCTGCGTGGCGCTGGAAGGCACGGTGGGCACGGCGGCGCGCTGCGGCATCTATCCGCGCCGGCCCTCGGTGTGCCGCGAGGTGGCGCCGTCGTGGGAGTTCGGCGCGGCCAGCCCGCAGTGCGACAGGGCGCGCCTGGCGCACGGCCTGGCGCCGCTGACGCCGGAGGACTGGGCGGCGCCGCGGCTGGCGTCGTGAGCCGGGCCCGGGCATCCGTCGGCGGAGCCGGGCCGCGATGGAACCCCGCCTCAACCGCCCAACGGCGGCAACCCGAGCCCGAGCCGCAACGGATCGAGCAGCGCGCCGTAACGCTCCGCACGCGCGGTATCGCGGCGCAGCGGCTGGCGCACCTGCGCGGCGCTGGCGGTGCGCACGCTGCGCTCGGCGCGGTGGAAGTCCAGGCAGGCCGGGTCGAACGGCAGGCCGCAGAAGTCGAGCAGGGCGCGGATCTCCCGCTCCGGGTCGGCCAGCAGCGCCTCGTAGCACTGCGTGCGGATGCGCGCCGGACCGGCCGCGCGCCAGGCGTCCATCGCGCGTTCGTAGTCGCGGATGTAGGCGGCGATGTCGGTGAGCGCGCAGGCGAAGTGCGGCAGCCGGTAGAACTGCTGCTTGTAGCAGGACCAGCCGGCCTCCAGCGCGTCGCGCCGCGCGTCGACGATGCGCGCGCCCGGCAGCATCGCGCGCAGCAGCCCGGCGTAAAGCCAGTTCTCCGGCAGCTTGTCGGTGTGGCGCGGCCGCTGCGCGCGCCAGCGCGCGGTGCGCTCGAGGTAGCGCTTGCCCAGCCGGAGCCAGTCGGCCGCGCTGGCCCGGGCAAGCCACTGCGGGAACGGCTGGCCGCGCCGGCGCGATTCCTCGGCGAGCGTCTCGGGAAGGTCCGGCAGCTCGCTGGCGCCCTCCACCTGCGGGTGCGCGGCGAGGATCTGCTCGAACAGGGTGGAGCCCGAGCGCGGCAGGCCGACGATGAAGATCGCCTCGCGGCCCAGCGCGGGATCGGCCGGCTCCGGCAGCGCCGCGTCGGCGGCGCGCACCGCTTCCACCAGCGCGTGGAAGGCCCCGGCCTGCCACGGCGCCAGCCGGCGCTGCTGCGCGTTGGCCTCGCCCAGCGCGGCGAAGGCCGCCGCGTAGTCGCCCTGGTCCTCGCACGCCTTGCCCAGCGCGAAGCCGAGGGCGATGCGGTCCGGCGGCGCCAGGTCGTCGCGCCGGAGCAGGCCGGCGAGCCGCGTGCGCTCGTCGGCGGAGAGCGGGCGCGTCTTCAGGTTGGCCAGCCCGCGCCAGGCGTCGCCGCAGGCCGGATGCAGCGCCAGCGCGGCGCGGTAGCGCGCGTCCGCCTCGTCGAGGCGGCCCAGGTGCGCCAGCGCGTCGCCGAGCAGCACCTGCGCGGGCAGCAGGTCCGGCGCCAGCGCGGCGGCGCGCTGCAGCGCCTCGGCCGCCTCCGCCGTGGCGCCGGCCTGCTGCAGGTTGCGGCCCAGGTTGAACCACGGCATCGGCGCGTCCGGCGCCAGCGCGCAGGCGCGCCGCCAGCTCGCCAGCGCGGCCTCGCCGTCGCCCGTCGCCTGCAGCGCGGTGCCCAGGTCGGAATGCGCCAGCGCGTAGTCGGGCCACCGCGCCAGCGCGCGGCGCAGCCATGCCTGCGCCTCGGCCGGCCGCTGCCGGCGCAGGTGCAGGACGCCGTACAGGCGCAGCGTCTCGGGGTGCTCCGGCGCCAGCCCCAGGGCCGCGTCCAGCGCCTGCCGCGCCGCGTGCTCGTCGCCGTCGCGGATCGCCCGCGCGGCGGCCTGCAGCCGCGCCACGGCCGCGGCGGGCAGGCCGTCGAGGCAGGGCTCGGCACGGCGGTGCGGCGGGGCGGCGGCAGGCTCGGACATGCGGTGCTCGCAACGGGGCTGTCCCGCCGATGCTACGTCGCCCCGCCGGGCGTGGCGAGGCGCGCGGCGGCCGAAGGGGTAAACCGGGAACGGGTCTGCTACGTTTGCGCGATGGCTTCCGCGGAAGGCGGGCCGTTGACCGATCCAGGAGTTGCGCTTTGCCGTCCCTTGGCCACCTCGACGAACTGGAAGCCGAGAGCATCCACATCCTGCGCGAGGTGTTCGCCTGCTTCCGCCGCCCGGTCATGCTGTACTCGCTGGGCAAGGACTCGCAGGTGCTGCTGCACCTGTTGCGCAAGGCCAGCTTCCCCGCGAAGCCGCCGGTGCCGCTGCTGCACGTCGACACGCTGTGGAAGTTCCGCGAGATGATCGCGCTGCGCGAGCGCGTCGCCGCGCGGGGCGACGTGGAGGTGCTGGTGCACGTCAACGAGGATGGCGTGCGCCGGGGCATCTCACCGCTGCTGCACGGCGCGGCGCTGCACACCGACGTGATGAAGACGCAGGCGCTGAAGCAGGCGCTGGACAAGTACGGCTTCGACGCGGC
Organism: Fulvimonas soli; assembly: GCF_003148905.1. GTDB lineage: Bacteria > Pseudomonadota > Gammaproteobacteria > Xanthomonadales > Rhodanobacteraceae > Fulvimonas > Fulvimonas soli. Next base: position 90,661 of record NZ_QGHC01000006.1, read on the forward strand.
GATCGGCGGCGCGCGGCGCGACGAGGAGAAGTCGCGCGCCAAGGAGCGCGTGTTCTCCTTCCGCAGCGCGCAGCACCGCTGGGACCCCAGGCGGCAGCGGCCGGAGCTGTGGCGGGCCTACAACACGCGCCTGTCGCCGGGCGAGAACGCGCGCGTGTTCCCGCTGTCCAACTGGACCGAGCTGGACGTGTGGCGTTACATCCGCCGCGAGGGCATCGAGGTGGTGCCGCTGTACTTCGCCGCCGAGCGCCCGGTGGTGGCGCGCGACGGCGCGCTGATCCTGGTGGACGACGGGCGCTTCACGCTGCGCGAGGGCGAGCGCGTGGAGATGCGCAGGGTGCGCTTCCGCACGCTGGGTTGCTACCCGCTCACCGGCGCGATCGAGTCCGAGGCCGACACGCTGGACAAGATCATCGACGAGATGGAGCGCTCGCGCGTCTCCGAGCGGCAGGGCCGCCTCATCGACCACGACGCTTCCAGCTCGATGGAGAAGAAGAAGCAGGAGGGCTACTTCTGATGGCCTCCCTGCTGCGCTTCATCACCTGCGGCAGCGTGGACGACGGCAAGAGCACGCTGCTCGGCCGCCTGCTGCACGACGCCGGCTGCGTGCCGGACGACCAGCTCGCCGCGCTGCGCCGCGACAGCCGCCGCCTGCACGAGGGTGACGCGGCGCTGGACTTCGCGCTGCTCACCGACGGCCTCGACGCCGAGCGCGAGCAGGGCATCACCATCGACGTGGCCTGGCGCCATTTCCACACGCCGCGCCGGCACTTCATCGTCGCCGACTGCCCCGGCCACGAGCAGTACACCCGCAACATGGCCACCGGCGCCTCGCAGGCGCAGGCGGCGGTGGTGCTGGTGGACGCGCGCAAGGGCCTGCTGCCGCAGACCCGGCGGCACAGCTACATCTGCGCGCTGATGGGCGTCCGCCAGGTGATCCTGGCGGTGAACAAGATGGACCTGGCGGGCTTCGACGCGGACGTCTATGCGTCCATCGTCGGGCCCTACCGCGAGCTGGCGGCGAAGCTCGGCATCGCCGCCGTGCACGCGCTGCCGGTGGTGGCGCCGGCGGGCGACAACGTGGGCGCGCGCTCGGCGCGCATGCCCTGGTACGGCGGCCCCTGCCTGCTGGAGCTGCTGGAATCGGTCGAGGCCGAGTGGGCGCCGCCGGCGCGGTTCCGCCTGCCGGTGCAGTGGGTGAACCGGGCCGATGCGGACTTCCGCGGCTACGCCGGCACGGTGAGCGGCGGGCGCGTCGCGCGCGGCGACGAGGTGGTGGTGCAGCCGGGCATGCAGCGGGCGCGGGTGGCGCGCATCGTCACTGCCGACGGCGACCTCGCCGCCGCCGCGCACGGCCAGGCGGTCACCCTGTGCCTGGACCGCGAGGTGGACGCCGGCCGCGGCGACGTCGTCAGCGCCGCCGCGCAGCCCGCGCCGGTGGCCGACCAGTTCGGCTGCCACCTGATCTGGATGGACGAGGCGCCGCTGCTGCCCAGCCGCAGCTACCTGCTGCGGCTGGGCACGCGCACGGTCAACGCGCGCGTCACCGCGATCAAGCACAAGGTGGACGTGAACACGCAGGCCGAGCTGGCCGCGCGCCGGCTCGAGCTCAACGAGGTCGGCTACTGCAACATCGACCTGGACCAGCCGGTGCCGTTCGAGCGCTATGCCGACGACCGCACGCTGGGCGGCTTCGTGCTGGTCGACCGGCAGAGCAACGCCACCGTGGCCTGCGGCATGATCGACTTCGCGCTGCGCCGCGCCGCCAACATCCACTGGCAGCACACCGACGTGGACAAGGCCATGCGCGCCCACGCCAAGGGACAGAAGCCGCTGTGCCTGTGGTTCACCGGCCTGTCCGGCGCGGGCAAGTCCACCGTCGCCAACCTGGTCGAGCGCCAGCTCGCCGCGCAGGGCTTCCACACCTACCTGCTGGACGGCGACAACCTGCGTCACGGCCTCAACGTGGACCTGGGCTTCACCGCCGAGGCGCGCGTGGAGAACGTGCGCCGCGTGGCCGAGGTGGCCAGCCTGATGGTGGACGCGGGGCTGATCGTGCTGGTGTGCGTGATCTCGCCGTTTCGCAGCGAGCGCGAGTTCGCGCGCGGACGCTTCGCCGAGGGCGAGTTCGTGGAGGTGTTCGTGGACACGCCGCTGGCCGAGTGCGAGCGGCGCGATCCCAAGGGCCTCTACCGCAAGGCGCGCGCCGGCGAGATCCGCAACTTCACCGGCATCGACTCGCCCTACGAGCCGCCGCAGCGGCCGGAGCTGCACCTGCGCGCCGACGGCCACCGGGTCGAGCAGCTGGCCGGGGAAGTGCTGGCAAGGGTGCGGGCGTTGCAGGGATAGGCCTTGGCGACGTTGGCCTCGCGTCCGCTTTCTTCCCGCTGCGCGCGACTTTCCCGTTGCACGCGGCCGTCGGCGCGGGGGACGGCCCCTGGCGCATCGCCCCGGTCGTCATTCCCGCGAAAGCGGGAATCCAGCGTCCTTGCTTCCGGCCCCGGAAGGCCAAGGAACTCCAGGTCCCGGCCTTCGCCGGGACGACGGGCAGGGCATCAAGCCCTCCCGACGGCGGGCAGGCACGCCACGCGGCGCGTCACCGGGAACCTCGGGGAAGACGCGGGCGAACGGCGCCGTCGCGTCAGGCCGCGCCGCGCGTTCAGCGCTTGCGCGGTGGTCCCTTCTTCCCGCCCGGGCGCTTGAAGCCGCCCGGCTTGCGCGTCGGCGGCGCGGAGCCGCCGTCGTCCCCGCCGTCCCACTCGCGGATGCGCAGCTGCTGCTGGCTCACCCACACCTTCCTCAGGTGCTCGAAGATCTCCTTCGGCATGCCCTCGGGCAGGTCGACCAGGCTGTAGTCGCCGCGGATGCTGAGGCGGCCGATGTAGCGGCTTTCCAGCCCCGCCTCGTTGGCGATGGCGCCGATGATGTTGCCGGGCTTCACGCCGTGCTCGTGGCCGACCTCGATGCGGTAGGTCTTCTTGCCCGGCTCGGTGGCGTGCGGGCGGAAGGCGCGCGGCGCGAACTCGCGCGGCTGCTCGCGGGCGGCATGCTCGCGCGGCTTGCGCTCGCGCCTGCCGTGCGCCTCGCCGTCATGCTCGCGCGGCGCGGGATCGCGCCTGGGCGGCGGCGTCAGCAGCAGCGGCTGCTCGCCCTGCGCGATGCGCGCCAGCGCGGCGGCGATCTCGATCGCCGGCACGTCGTGCTCCTGCTCGTACTGCTCGATCAGCTGCTGGAACAGCTCCAGCCCGCCGACCGCCAGGGTGTCGCTGATGCGCTGCTTGAAGCGGGCGATGCGCTGGTCGTTCACCGCCTCCACCGTGGGCAGCTTCATCTCCTCGATCGGCTGGCGGGTGGCGCGCTCGATCGCGCGCAGCATGCCCTTCTCGCGCGGGGTGACGAACAGGATCGCCTCGCCGCTGCGCCCCGCGCGGCCGGTGCGGCCGATGCGGTGCACGTAGCTCTCGGTGTCGTAGGGGATGTCGTAGTTCAGCACGTGGCTGATCCGCTCCACGTCCAGGCCGCGCGCGGCCACGTCGGTGGCGACCAGGATGTCGAGCTTGCCGTCCTTGAGCTGCTGGATCACCCGCTCGCGCTGCGGCTGCGCCATGTCGCCGTTGATCGCGGCGGCGGCGAAGCCGCGCGCGGACAGCTTCTCGGCCAGCTCCTCGGTGGCCTGCTTGGTGCGCGCGAACACGATCATCGCGTCGAACGGCTCGGCCTCCAGGATGCGCGTCATCGCGTCCAGCTTGTGCAGGCCGCTGACCCACCAGTAGCGCTGGCGGATGTTCGCCGCGGTGGTGGTGGCGGCCTTGATCGACACCTCCACCGGCTCCTTCAGGTGGCGCTGCGCGATCTTGCGGATCGGCGCCGGCATGGTGGCGGAGAACAGCGCCACCTGGCGCGTCGCCGGGGTCGCCTCCAGCACCTTCTCCACGTCGTCGACGAAGCCCATGCGCAGCATCTCGTCGGCCTCGTCGAGCACCACGAACTTCAGTCCGGAGAGATCGAGCGTGCCGCGTTCCAGATGGTCGATCACCCGGCCGGGCGTGCCGACCACGACGTGCACGCCGCGGCGCAGCGCGTGCAGCTGCGGGCCGTAGCTCTGGCCGCCGTAGATCGGCAGCACCTGCAGGCCGGGCAGGTGCGCGGCGTAGCGCTGGAACGCCTCGGCCACCTGGATCGCCAGCTCGCGCGTGGGCGCCAGCACCAGCGCCTGCGGCTTGCCGGGCTTGAGCTCGATGCGCGAGAGGATCGGCAGCGCGAACGCGGCGGTCTTGCCGGTGCCGGTCTGCGCCTGGCCCAGCACGTCGCGGCCTTCCAGCAGCGGCGGGATGGTGGCGGCCTGGATCGGCGAGGGCGACTCGTAGCCGACGTCGGCCAGCGCCTGCAGCACCTCCGGCGAGAGGGCGAGCGCGGCGAAGCCGGCGGGGACCGGGGCAGGGTCGGAGAAGGGGGCGGACATGGGGAACCTCGAGTGGCATGCACGGCGGCATGCGGAGTGTGGATGGCATTGTATCAGCAAGGCGTGACCCCACTGTCTGCGAACTTCCCCCCGGCGCAGGCCGCGGGGATGGATCTTCCCACCGCGAAGGAGCAGACATGTCGAACCGACTGAACGGCCGCGTCGCCCTGGTGACCGGCGCCTCCTCGGGCATCGGCGAGGCCACCGCGCTGGAACTGGCGCGGCAGGGCGCCAGGGTGGCGGTCGCCGCGCGCCGCCGCGACCGCCTCGACACGCTGGCGAAGCAGCTCGACGCGCTCGGCGCCGCGCCGCTGGTGCTGCCCGCCGACCTGGCCGACGAGGCCGCGGCGCAGCGCGTCGTGAAGGAGACCGAGGCGCACTACGGACGGCTGGACGTCCTGGTCAACAACGCCGGCGTGATGTACCTGGAGCCGGTCGCCGAGGCCGACCTCGGCCGCTGGCGGCACATGCTGGAGCTCAACCTGCTGGGCCTGATCGCCGCGACGCAGGCCGCGCTGGCCGGCATGCGCGCGCGGCGCGACGGCCACATCGTCAACATCGCCTCCACCGCCGGGCGCGTCGCCAACCCGAACGCGGGCGGCTACGCGGCCACCAAGTTCGGCGTGGTGGCGTTCTCCGAGGCGCTGCGCCGCGAGGCGTACAAGGACAACATCCGCGTCAGCGTGATCGAGCCGGGCGCGGTGGCCACCGAACTGCGCGAGCACATCGGCCACGCCGCCGTGCGTGACGCGACCAACGCCTGGGCCGAGGGCATGCGCCAGCTGCAGAGCCAGGACGTGGCCGAGGTGATCGCCTTCTGCGTGAGCCGGCCGCCGCACGTCAACGTCAACGAGGTGCTGCTGCGGCCGACCGACCAGGAGCGCTGAAGGCTGGCTCCGGAGGGGCGGTCATCGCGGCCTCCGGCCGCGATGGCATCAGGCATTGGCCCCCGGCTTGGCCGAAGCGCGGCGCCGGCGCTTGCGGTTGCCCTCGGCCGGGCGCTCGCCGCCGCCCTGCGCCTGCGCGTGCCCGTGCGGGCGATGCGCCGGCGCGGGCCGGCCGCCCTGCGCGCGCGGGGCGCGCGGCTGGCGCTGGCCCTGCGCGGGGCGCGGGGCGCCCTCGTCCAGCCGCAGCGGCGCGGACGGCTCGAAGCCCGCGACGGCGGCCACCGCGACCTCCTGCCCGAGCAGCCTGCGGATGTCGCGCAGCAGGCCCGACTCGTCGTGGCTGACCAGCGACACCGCCAGCCCCTCCGCGCCGGCGCGGCCGGTGCGGCCGATGCGGTGCACGTAGTCCTCGGCGACCATCGGCAGGTCGAAGTTGATCACCATCGGCAGCTGGTCGATGTCGATGCCGCGCGCGGCGATGTCGGTGGCCACCAGCACGGTGACGCGGCCGCCCTTGAAGTCCGCCAGCGCGCGGGTGCGCGCGTTCTGGCTCTTGTTGCCGTGGATGGCCGCGGCGCGCAGGCCGGCGTGGTCCAGGTACTTCACCAGCTTGTCGGCGCCGTGCTTGGTGCGGCTGAACACCAGCGTCTGCCGGCGGCTGTCCTGCGCCAGCACGTGCAGCAGCAGCTCGCGCTTGCGCGCCGCGTCCACCGGGTGCACGCGGTGGCGCACGGTGGCGGCCACGCTGTTCGGCGGCGTCACCGACACCTCGCGCGGCGCGCGCATGAACTCCAGCGCCAGCGCCTTGATCGGCGGCGCGAAGGTGGCGGAGAACAGCAGCGTCTGGCGCTGCTTCGGCAGCGCGGCGAGGATGCGCTTGAGCGCCGGCAGGAAGCCCATGTCGAGCATGCGGTCGGCCTCGTCCAGCACCAGCACCTCGATGCCGGAGAGGTCGGCGGTGCGCTGCTGCAGGTGGTCGATCAGCCGGCCCGGCGTGGCGATCACCACGTCCGCGCCGCGGCGCAGCGCCTGCACCTGCGGGTTCATGCCCACGCCGCCGAACACCACCGCGCGGCTCACGCGCAGGTGGCGGCCGTAGTCGCGCAGGTTGTCGTCGACCTGCGCGGCCAACTCGCGGGTGGGGGTGAGCACCAGCGCGCGCGGCCGCCGGCCGCCGGCGGGCGCGCCGGCCGAGAGCTTCTGCAGCAGCGGCAGCGCGAAGGCGGCGGTCTTGCCGGTGCCGGTCTGCGCGGCGGCGAGCAGGTCGTGGCCCTCCAGCACCAGCGGGATGGCGCCGGCCTGGATCGGGGTGGGTTCGGCGTAGCCCTGTTCGGCGAGCGCGCGCAGCAACGCGGGCGCGAGGCCCAGCGATTCGAAAGACATGGAACGACTCCTGTGTGCAACCCGGAGCGTTCTTGCGGAACCGTGTTGCGGTATGGGGAATGGGCGTGGCCGCTGGCCACGGCGGCGGGGACGCCGTGCGCGCAGTATAGCTGGTGCGCGGCCGGACCGCGCCAGGCGCGGTCCGGGCCGTTCAGCCGGGGCGGCGCGCCACGACCAGGTAGCTGTTGAACGGGGTGCGCCCCCACAGCGGCTCGATCGCCACCTCCAGCCCCGCCGCGCGCAGCGGCGCGGCGATCTCCTCGGCGGAGGGATAGTGGGTGGGGCGCACGCGCATCCAGCCGGAGTAGTACAGGAACTGCTCCTCCAGCACCGTGGCGTGGAAGCGCCAGTGGCGCTCGCGCAGCACGTTGCGCAGCAGCAGCAGCCCGCCGGGGGCGACGTGCGGCGCCAGCTGCCGCAGCAGCACCGGCTGGCGCCCGGCGGGCAGGTAGTGCAGCACGTCGAGCAGGGCCACGTGGCCGCGGAAGTCGGGCAGCTCGGCCACGTCCGCGTGGCGCAGCTCCAGCGCGCCGCCGAGCGCCGCGGCCGCCACGCGGCCGGCGTCGATCTTGCGCTCGTCGTGGTCGACGCCGACGTAGCCGTGCAGCACGCCGGCCGCGTGCAGGTAGTGGCCCAGCAGGCCCAGCCCGCAGCCCACGTCGAGCAGCGGCAATGCCGGCGCGTCCGCCAGCCGTCCGGCGATGGCCGCGTAGAGCGGGTCGCCCGCCAGCTTGCCGCCGACGTAGCCGCGCTGGTAGCGGGTGGAAAAGCGCGCGGCGATGGCGCGGCGGGCGGCGCGGTCGATGCGGGTCATGCGTGGAGGCCGTTCCTGGGCAGGGGCGTGAAACCCGTCCGACCGCAAGTCTGGCCGGCCGCGGGGGCGCGGACAAGCGCCGCGGCGTCCCGCGCCGGCCGGGAGGTCACGGCTGGCTGCCGTTCGGCGCCTGCTGCGTGTAGGCGGCGTATTCGTCCGGGGTCAGGCGGCCGTTGCCGTCGCGGTCCGCCTCGGGGAAGTGGGCGCGCAGCTGTTGCAGGCTCTCCACGTCCCTGGGTATGTCGCTGCGCTTGAGGTAGCCGCGGTGCGCCGTGTCGAGCGAATCGAAGCTGGGCACGCCGGCAGGGGCCTGTTGCGGCATCGGCTGCTGCTCCGGCGCCGGCGGCGGCAGCGACGGCGGGTTGGTCGGCGGCGGGGTCGTCTGCCGGGCGCTCGCCGTGCCGGCGAGCAGCAGCCCGGCCAGGACGATGGAGTGACGAAGCGGTGCGTTGCGCATGCTCGGTTCCTCGCGGTGGGGTGGGGGGACTTGCCCGCCGAGTGTAGGCATGCGGCGTGGCCTGGCCGTGAGCGGGACGTTGCGCGAATGGAAGGTCCGCCGCGCGCCTGTGCTAGCTTGCCGCCTCGTTGTGGAACCCTTCATGGAGCCGACCCCATGCCCCTGCTGCCGGCCACCCTGCGCCAGCTCGACCACGACCAGCGCCGCACCGTGCTCGCCAGCTTCCTCGGCTGGACGCTGGACGCCTTCGACTGCTTCCTGCTGGTGCTCGTGATCGGCGAGATCGCCCGCGGTTTCCACACCGGCCACACGCGGGTGGCCGGTGCCGTTGCCGACGCTCGTGGTGCGTCCGCTGGGGCGCTTCCAGCCGCCTAGCAATCGCTATGGGCGGCAATCGGCACCGACAGCGAAAGAGACGAAAACGTGGAATGGGACGAAGCGTATTGTTGTCTAGGCACATCATGCGGAAGTGCCAATTCCGGGGTAATGCGGAAGACGTGTGGTTTCTCGTAGGCATGGTGGTCGGCCCTTGCGCCAATTGGGGACAAGGGCCGGCCACCTGAGGGCGGCGTCAGGGTTGGGCATTACCTCCCTGCAGCCCTCCCCGGGTGTAAGCGGCATATTCAGCCGGGCTCAGGCGCCCATTGCCATCCTTGTCTGCATCGGGGAAATGGGCACGTAGGTTCTTCAGTGCCTCTGCATCCTTGGGAATATCGCTGCGTTTCAAATAGCCGTGGTGTTCCTTGTCGAGGGAATCGAAGCTCGGTGCATCGAATGACTGGCCTAAACGCACCATGCCAGCGGACTGAGGTCGCGGTGGCGGAGGCGGAGGCGCCGATTGCTGCGCAGAAGCCACGGTATCGAACAGCAGGGCGGAGAGGATGAGCGCAATGATGCAGCGGTTCCCTTTTCGCATACGTCTTTTCCTCATGCTGTAAATGGATCGCCAATACCCAAGGGGGCAATGTTGTATGGCATGCGTCCCCTCGATCCGGTGGTGGGCGGAGTACCCGCATCCCAGTGTAGCTCCGTGTTAGCGTGGATGTCTGTTTAAAGCTCACGGGGCATCACACATGCACCTTTTCCCGGCCGCCCTGCGCCAGCTCGACCACGACCAGCGCCACACCGTGCTCGCCAGCTTCCTCGGCTGGACGCTGGACGCCTTCGACTACTTCCTGCTGGTGTTCGTGATCGGCGAGATCGCCCGCGATTTCCACACCGACCACACGCGGGTGACCACCGCGCTGTTCCTGACGCTCGCGGCGCGGCCGCTGGGCGCGCTGCTGTTCGGCCGCCTGGCGGATCGCTACGGGCGGCGGCCGGTGCTGATGGTGGACATCGTGCTGTTCTCGCTGCTGGAGCTGGCGTGCGCCTTCGCGCCGTCGCTGGGCGCGCTGCTGGTGCTGCGCTTCCTGTTCGGCATCGCGATGGGCGGCGAGTGGGGCATCGGCGCCTCGCTGGCGATGGAGTCGATCCCGCCGTCCGCGCGCGGGCTGGTCTCCGGCCTGCTGCAGAGCGGCTACCCGTGCGGCTACTTCCTGGGCGCGATCGCCTACTGGCTGGTGTTCGACCATTTCGGCTGGCGCGGCATGTTCGTGGTGGGCGCGCTGCCGGCGCTGCTGGTGCTGTACGTGCGCAGCAAGGTGCCGGAGTCGCCGGTGTGGAAGGCCGGGCAGGCCGGCGGCGGCCGCGCGAGCGCACTCGCGGCGATGCGCGGGTACTGGAGGCGCTTCCTCTACCTGATGCTGCTGATGATGGCCTTCAACATGTTCAGCCACGGCTCGCAGGACCTCTACCCGACCTTCCTGAAGTCGCAGCTGCATTTCGGCACCGGCGAGGTCACCGTGCTGACCATGCTGCTCAACCTCGGCGCGATCGTGGGCGGGCTCGGCTTCGGCGCGTGGTCCGAGCGCATCGGCCGGCGCCGCGCGATCGTCCTGGCCGCGCTGCTGGCGCTGCCGGTGATCCCGCTGTGGGCCTACGGCGGCTCGCTGCTGTTGCTCGGGCTGGGCGCGTTCCTGATCCAGGTGATGGTGCAGGGCGCGTGGGGCGTGGTGCCGACCCACCTCAACGAGCTGTCGCCGGACGCGGTGCGCGGCACCCTGCCGGGCTTCGCCTACCAGATGGGCAACCTGCTGGCGGCGGTCACCGCCACCGCGCAGAGCTGGCTGGCCGCGCGCCACGGCGGCGACTACGCCTTCGCCATGTCGCTATGGATCGCCGCGGTGGCGGTGCTGCTGGCGGCGCTCACCTGGCTGGGCCCGGAGGCGCACGGCGTCGGCTTCGGGGGCGCGGGCCACGGGAAAGGGCGCAGCTGATAGAATCCGCCGCTTTGATTGCGGGCGAGAAGGCGATGAAGGCTGGCAAGGACAAGGTGGTTTCCCTCCACTACACGCTCAGCGTGGACGGCGAGAAGGTCGAGAGTTCGCACGACCACGGCGAACCGCTGTGGGTGCTGCTGGGCCACGGCCAGCTGATCCCCGGGCTGGAGAAGGCGCTGGAGGGCCGCGAGGCCGGCGAGTCGCTGCAGGCGCGGATCGCCCCCGCCGACGGCTACGGCGAGCGCCAGGAAGGGCTCACCCAGCGCGTGCCCAAGAAGTACTTCCAGCAGGCGGCGAAGCTCAAGCCCGGCATGACCGCCGTGCTGGCGCTCAAGCAGGGCGGTCATCGCGCGGTGGTGGTGCAGAAGGTGGGCATGACCACGGTGGACGTCGACCTCAACCATCCGATGGCCGGCAAGACGCTGAACTTCGACGTCACCGTCAACGAGGTGCGCGAGGCCAGCGAGGAGGAGCTCCAGCACGGCCACGCGCATCCGCCGGGCGACGCGGCGCACTGAGCGCAGTGCTTCGCGGCGGATGAGACGACGGCGCCCTCGTGGCGCCTTCGTCGTGTCGGGGGCGTGGATGGTGGGCGTGCCGTGCTGCGGTGGATGGATCGCGGCCGGAGGCCGCTCCCACAGGCTTGCGGCAACCTTGTGGGAGCGGCCTCCGGCCGCGATGGCCTTTCTCCACAGGACGGCCGCCCCCCGGATGCCATGCCGGCGATACGCGCCGGCGGCGGATCTCTCCGTCGCCTGGGAAGAGAACGGGCTGTATCAGTCGAGCAGCCGCTTGCCGTAGGCGAAGTGGTCGCGCCAGTAGGGCCCGTCGATGTCGTCCAGCCGCACGGTGCCGCCGCTGTTGGGCGCGTGCACGAAGCGGCCCTGGCCCACGTACACGCCGACGTGGTCGATGCCGCCGCGGTTGCCGAAGAACACCAGGTCGCCGCTGGCCAGCTCGGTCATGCGCTTGATCTTGCGCCCGTCCACGCCGGCCATCTCGCGCGAGCTGTGCGGCAGCGCGATGTTCGCCGCCTGGCGGTAGATGTAGTCGACCAGCCCGCTGCAGTCGAAGCCGCCCTCGGGGGTGTTGCCGCCCCAGTGATAGGGCGTTCCTACCAGGCCCATGGCGCGGAACAGGATGTCGTTGGCCAGTTGCGCGTTCGCCTCCGAAGGGGCCCGCGCCGGCAGGCCGGCCAACGTGGAATGCGATGTCTTGAAGGTGGGTTCGCGCCGTACGGAAGGGGACGAGCAGGCGGAGAGCAGCAGCATCGATGCCAGCCATGCGGCCGCGGACCGCAACATGGCGGGCATCGCCGAACTGGCCCTGGAGCGAGGATGTTGCATACGCCAATCCCGGCAGTCGAGGCGCTGCAAGATTACTGTCTGAGAAATATCATTTCAAATTAAGCCGTTCCGGCAACTTTCTTCATTGGATTGGAGGTTTGGCGGCGGGCCGGGCGCATGCCCTGGCGCCAACTCAGTCGCTTACTTCGGTCTGAAGTTCGCCGAGCATGTGACCATCGGCGTCGACATACCGGATACGGAACCTGCCCGGGCGGAGATAGAGCACGTTCTGTTGCCTGTCCTGGACGAAAACATAGCGGTCCGCGGCAATGGCATTGTCCGGCTCGTCAGCGTAGTGCGCTTCGACCAGGCAGGGAATGGACGACCTGCATGGCTGGGTGCTGACAGGCACGGGTTTCCTCGTGCCGTCCAGGGTCAGCCACTTGGGCCGTTCGCCCGCGGAGGCCGGAGGCATGATGGCGAACCGCCGGTCGCCCAGTCTGAGGTTCACGGGCCCTTGCGCATAGCTCGACATGCGGTTGTTGCCGATGGGCAGGATGACGGAGACGTCATAGGCCTTGGGGCGTGCGCTCCAGATGGCCCCGCTTGAGCGGTTGCGGAGCACGAAGGGCTTGTCCAGATGGAAGTGGCTCAGGATCTGCTCGTAGATGTCGAGGTTGGGGTGCTGATAGGTCTTTTGGCTCGGTGTGCCCAGAAGCTGGCGCGTAGTGGCGCGCGCACTCAGCAACGAATTCGAGGTGATGTATTCGGATTCGGCCCGGGTGGCGGCATCCAGTTCGCTGACGGGCTCGTCTTCGCGGATATCCGTCTGATCGATGCTCAGCGGGGGGATTCCGGTGAGCTGCTGCAGCCTTTCCGCCATGGGCGTGACCGGGCCAAGGCGGCCGCGGGCCTTGTCTATGTGCGCATAACCTGCATGTACGAAAAGACGGGCTTCAGGGTCCTTGGCGAAGACGCGCTCGTAGAGATTCTTGGCTTGCCCGTCCTCGCGCTGCTGGCCGGCGTGACCTACTGTTTCGTAAGGGACAATCTTGAAGCCTAGACGAATGGCTTCGCGCAGGATGTCGCCGTAGATGGGCTCGTGCAGATACTCGCTGCCGCTGCGCGCGACCGGAAATCCGCGACTGGACAAGTCCGTGTCCTGACCATCGAGCGCTTCCGCGGCGAAGTAATTGAATCCGGCAGCCCTGAGCTTGGGCAGCAGGGCGAGGGTGAGTATCCGGGTGTGGGCATCATGGTGGGCTTCGTTTACCATGACGATGCGTCTTTCCCCCGCCAGTTTGACGATGGCGTCGACGGCATCCACGGCCTCCCAGTCCGAGGCGCGCGGCACATCCACCCGCTGCATGGGCTGGCTGCGCAGGGGAAAGTCGCGGACCGCCTCGCTGTACAGTCCCAGTTCGTTTTCGGTAGCTGCCAGGAATTGCAACGCAACGGCTTTGTCTTCGCGGGACAGCTGCGGCAGGGTGGTCAACAGGTAACGGTAGCGGGACATCTCGTCGTCGCTGTGCTCCATGACTCCCTGGAAGAGATCCGACCTGGATTGCTCCTTTGCCGGCAGGCAGCAGGCAAGGCCGAAAAAGGCGATGGCCAACAGGGTCTGGTGCGCCAGTCGGATGGACATGGTTCCGGGTTCCAGGAGGGTGGCTGCAGCCTATGCATAGCTTGCGGATGGGCACAAGTGAATTCTTTCCGGCGGGCCCGTCAGAGGCGGCAAGATGAATTCGCCGGATAGCGATGTCCTGATCCTCGGCGCCGGCGTGATCGGCCTTTCCTGCGCGCTGCACCTGCTCAGGGCCGGCGTCGGGGTGCGGGTGCTGGAGCAGGGGGCGCCCGGCTGCGGCGCCTCGCATGGCAACTGCGGCACGATCACGCCGAGCCACGCCGCGCCGCTGGCCATGCCGGGCACCTTCGGCGTCGCCCTGCGCTCGATGCTGCGGGCGGACGCGCCGCTGTACCTCAACCCGCGCTTCGACGGGCCGCGCCTGCGCTGGCTGCTGGGCTTCGCCCGGCACTGCAACTGGCGCGACTTCGCCCGCGCCGCGCAGGCGCGCTCGGCGATCCTGCAGCGCTCGCGCGCCCTGCTGGGCGAGCTGGTGCGTGCCGAGGGGCTGGATTGCGAGTTCGCCGAGGAGGGCGAGCTGTACGTCTACCGCACCGCCGCGCAGCTGGCGGCGGACCTGCGCCACCACGCCGACGTGCTCGACCGGCTCGGCGTGGCGGTGGAGCGGCTGGACGGCGCGGCGGTGGAGGCGCGCGAGCCGGCGCTGAAGCCCGGCGTCGCGGGCGGCCTGTTCCATCCCGGCGACGCGCGGCTGCGGCCGGACCGCTACGTGGCGGAGCTGGCCCGCCGCGTGCGCGAGCTGGGCGGCGCCATCGAGACGGATGCGCGCATCGGGCGCATCGAGGCCGAGGCCGGCCGCGTCGCGCGCGTGCGCACCACGCGGGGCGACTTCGCCGGCGGGCGCGTGGTGATGGCGCTGGGCGCCTGGTCGCCGCTGCTCGGCCGCCAGCTCGGCCTGCGCCTGCCGATGCAGCCGGGCAAGGGCTACTCGATCACCTACGCCCGGCCGCGGCTGGCGCCGCGCCACGCGCTGGTGCTGCGCGAGGCGGCGGTCTGCGTCACCACCTGGAGCAGCGGCTACCGGCTGGGCAGCACCATGGAATTCTCCGGCTACGCCGAGGGGCTCAACCGCACCCGCCTGGACGCGCTGCGCCGCGGCGCGGCGCAGGGCCTGCGCGAGCCCGAGGGCCCCGAGGTGCTGGAGGAATGGTGGGGCTGGCGGCCGATGAGCGTGGACGAGGTGCCGATCATCGGCCCGAGCACGCGCCTGGCCAACCTGCACCTGGCCACCGCGCACGGCATGCTGGGCGTCAGCATGTCGGCGGCGACCGGCGAGCTGGTGGCGGCGCAGCTGACCGGCGCGGCGCCGGCGATCGATCCGGCGCCCTATGCTCCCGCCCGCTTCGGCCTTTGACGGCGCCGGCCCGCGCGGGCGCAGGCATGACGGCCGGCATCGGCAACGGCGCAGCGCGGCAGGAGGTTCCGCATGACCCGACGATTCGACCTGATCGTGCTCGGCGCCGGCTCGGCCGGCCTCACCGTGGCGCAGCGCGCGGCGCGGCACGGCGCCCGCGTGGCGGTATGCGATCCCGGCGCGCTGGGGGGCACCTGCGTCAACCGGGGCTGCGTGCCGAAGAAGGCGCTGTGGTTCGCCGCGCAGTGGGCGCAGTCGCAGGCGCTGGCGCGCGACTACGGCTTCGCGCTGGCGCGGCCGGCCGCGCTGGACTGGAAACGCTTCCGCCGGCAGCGCGACGACTACATCGCCGGCATCCGCGCGCGCTACGACCGGCGCCTGCAGGAGGCCGGCGTGGCGCTGATCGGCGAGGCGGCCCGCTTCCTCGCCCCGGACCTGCTCGAACTCGCCGGCGGCGGCCGCCTCGCCGCGCCGCAGGTGGTGATCGCCACCGGCGCGCGCCCGCGCCGGCTGGAGCTGCCCGGCTTCGGGCTGGGCATGGTGTCGGACGACGTGTTCGCGCTGGAGCGCGCGCCCGCGCGCCTCGCCGTGGTCGGCGGCGGCTACGTGGCGATGGAGTTCGCCTGCCTGCTGCACGCGCTGGGTTGCGGGGTGGACCTGCTGGTCCGCGGCGAACTGCTCGGGAACTTCGACGCCGAGCTGGTGCAGCACCTGGCCGGCCGGATGCTGGCGCGCGGCATCCGCATCGTGATGCAGACCGAGGTCCGCGCCGCGCACGGCAGCGCGGGAGCGGTCCGGCTCGAAGACCAGACCGGCGCCATGCACGGTCCCTACGACGCCGTGCTGTGGACGGTCGGCCGCGTGCCGAACAGCGACGGGCTCGGGCTGGACGGGATCGGCGTGGCGACCGACGCGGGAGGACACGTGCAGGTGGACCGCTATCAGGCCACCGGCGTGCCCGGCATCGCCGCGCTGGGCGATGTCACCGGCCGCCGCGCGCTGACGCCGGTGGCGGTGGCGGCCGGCTACGCGCTGGCCGAGCGGCTGTTCGGCGGCAAGCCGCAGTCGCGTTTCGACTACGAGGCGATCCCCAGCGTGGCCTTCACCGACCCGCCGCTGGGCGGCGTCGGCCTCACCGAGGCGCAGGCGCGCGGGCGGCATGGCGAGGCGGTGCGCGTCTACACGCGCAGCTTCGTGCCGCTGCAGCTCGCCGTGGCCGGGCGCGAGGAGCGCAGCTGGACGAAGCTGGTCTGCGCGGGCGGGGACGAGCGCGTGGTCGGCCTCCACGCGCTGGGGCCGGGCGTGGACGAGCTGCTGCAGGGCTACGCCGTGGCGCTGCGCCAGGGGCTGCGCAGGCGCGACCTCAACGCGGCGGTGGCGATCCATCCCACCGCGGCGGAGGAACTGCTGTTGCTGCACTGAGGACGGGCCGCGACACTAGCGCGATGGACACCTACACGCTCGAACGCGGCACGGCGCCGCTGCTGATCAGCCTGCCGCACGACGGCAGCCACATCCCGGACGATTTGGCCGCGCGCATGCGCCCGCGCGCGCGCCGCGCGCCGGACACCGACTGGCACGTGGGCCGGCTGTACGCGCCGCTGGCGCGCGCGCTCGGCGCCAGCCTGCTGCGCCCGCTGGCCTCGCGCTACGTGATCGACCTCAACCGGCCGGCCGACGGCCACGCGCTCTACCCGGGCCGCCGCGAGACCGGGCTGGTGCCCACCCTCGGCTTCGACGGCGAGCCGATCTACCTCGACGGAGCCGAGCCGGACGCGGCCGAAACGCAACGGCGGGTGAACGACTACTGGCAGCCCTACCACCGCGCCTTGCAGCAGGAACTTGCGAGGCTGCACGCCGAGCACGGCCGCGTGGTGCTGTGGGAAGGCCACTCGATCCGCAGCCGCGTGCCGATGCTGTTCGACGGCGTGCTGCCGGACTTCAACCTCGGCACGGCCGACGGCGCCAGCTGCACGGCCGCGCTGCAGCGGCGCCTCGCCGACGCCCTGGCGGCGCAGTCCGACTACAGCCACGTGGTGAACGGCCGCTTCAAGGGCGGCTACATCACCCGCGCGTACCACCGCGTGGAGGAGGGCATCCAGGCCGTGCAGCTGGAGCTGGCCCAGCACCGCTACATGGACGAGGAGAGCTTCGCCTACGACGAGGCCAAGGCGCCCGCGGTGCAGCGGCTGATCGGGCGGCTGCTGCGGCTGTGCCTGGAGTGACCGCAAGTTCCTGACGCACGGAATTGCCGTTGCGCGAAGTCAAGCGCCGGCGCGCCCCGGCGCGGGGGCCGCGGGCCCTGCCCGTTCAGTCGCGGTATGCCGGCGCGGAGCCACTGTGCCTTCGCCGCGCCGCCCGCGTCGCCGGGTTCCGGCCGGGTCCGCGGCCCAGACATGCGAGGCTTACCATCATGCGTAAACTTGTGATCGCTTCTCTGCTCGTGGCGGGCGTCGCCTTCGGCGGCACGGTGCTGGCCCAGGACACGGCGTCGCAGAGCACGGCTCCGGCCGCCGCCAAGTCGACGGCCGACCAGGCCGCCGCGCCGAAGGCCACCAAGCACCACAAGGGCCACAAGCACAAGGCCGCCGACAGCTCGACCGCGAATCCGGCCAGCGCCAGCAGCAGCGGCAAGTAAGCCGGCGGACGAGCCGCACCCCATGGAACCCCGGCGGTCGCGCCGGGGTTTTCTTATGCGCGCAGCGCGGCCACGCACTTGAGCTCGATGGCGATCGGCGTGGGCAGGGCGCCGACGCCCACGGTGGTGCGGCAGGCGTCCACGCCGGCGAAATGCTCGGCGTACAGGCGGTTGTAGGCGGGGAAGTCGCGCGCCATGTCGGTGAGGAACACGGTCACGTCCACCAGGTCCTCCCAGCGCGCGCCGGCCGCCTCCAGCACCGCGCGCACGTTGGCGAACACCTGCCGGCACTGCGCCTCGATGTCGTAGGCGACGAGCCGGCCGCCGGCGTCGTAGACGTTGCCGGGAATCGCGTCGTCGCCGGGCCGGCGCGGGCCGACCCCGGAGAGGAACAGCAGGTCGCCCGCGCGCCGCGCGTGCGGATAGGCGCCCACCGGCGCCGGCGCGGCCTCGGTGCGCACCGCCCCGCTCACGGTTCCACCCACGGCTCGCGGGTCAGCCGCTGCACGGCCGCCTCGTAGGCCGGCCACAGCGCGGCGCGCGAATCGACGTGCAGCCCCAGGTCGTTCACGTGGCCGTTGGCCAGGCTGTAGCACCAGGCGTGCACGGACAGCTTCTGGCCGCGCTCCCAGGCGTCCATCACCATCGTGGTGTGGCACACGTTGACCACCTGCTCGATCGCGTTGAGCTCGCACAGGCGGCGGTTGCGCTCGGCCATCAGGTCGAGCGCGCCGAGCAGGCCGCCGTGCCGCTGCGCGACGTCGGCGACGTGGCGCAGCCAGTTGTCGACCAGGCCGAGGCGGCGGTCGTCCAGCACCGCCTGCACGCCACCGCAGCCGTAGTGGCCGACCACGATGATGTGCTCGACCTTGAGCACGTCCACCGCGAACTGGATGGTGCTCAGGCAGTTCAGGTCGGTGTGCGAGACCACGTTGGCGACGTTGCGCTGCACGAAGATCTCGCCGGGCGGCAGGTCGACGATCTGGGTGGCCGGCACGCGCGAGTCGGAGCAGCCGATCCACAGGTACTTGGGCGACTGCTGCTGCGCCAGGCGCTCGAAGAAGCTCGGGTCCTGCGCGGTCACGGCGGCCGACCAGCGGCGGTTGCTGTCGATCAGATCCTGCAACGGGCTTTTCAAGACGGGTTTCCTCAGTAGCGGATGCAGACGTTCTTCGGCTCGGTGAAGAAGCGCAGCGCCTCGGCGCCGCCCTCGCGGCCGAGCCCGGACTGCTTGGCGCCGCCGAACGGCGTGCGCAGGTCGCGCAGCAGCCAGCAGTTGATCCAGACGATGCCGAAATCCAGCCGCGCGGCCAGGCGGTGCGCGCGGGCGAGGTCGCGCGTCCACAGCGAGGCGGCCAGGCCGTAGCGGCTGTCGTTGGCGATCGCCAGCGCCTCGGCCTCGTCCTCGAACGGGATCAGGCTCACCACCGGGCCGAAGATCTCGGTCTGGTTGGTGGCCGCGCCGCGGGGCAGGCCCTCGACCACCGTGGGCGCGACGAACCAGCCGCCGGCGCAGCGGCCGGGCACCGGCACCGCCCCGCCGCCGCACAGCACGCGGCCGCCCTCGGCGCGGGCCTGCGCGATGCAGCCCAGCACCTTGTCGAAGTGGGCGCGCGAGACCAGCGCGCCGAGGTCGCTGGCCGGGTCGTCCGGGTCGCCCACGCGCAGCGCGCGCACGCGCGCGAGGTAGCGCTCGCGGAAGGCCTCGTAGATCGCGCGCTGCACCAGCAGGCGCGAGCCGCACAGGCAGATCTCGCCCTGGTTGGCGAAGCCGGAGCGCACGATGGTGTCCAGGTCGGCGTCGGACAGCTCGGCGTCGGCGAACACGATGGCCGGGTTCTTGCCGCCCATCTCCAGCGACAGCTTCTTGAACTGCGGCGCGGCCAGCGCGGCGATGCGCGCGCCGGTGGCGGTGCTGCCGGTGAAGGACACCGCCTGCACCGCCGGGTCGGCGACCAGCGCCTCGCCCACCGTGGGGCCGCGGCCGTGCACGACGTTGAGCGCGCCGGGCGGGAGGCCGGCCTCGATGCTCAGCTCGCCGAGCAGGGCGGCGGTGCAGGGCGTGACCTCGGAGGGCTTGGCCACCACCGCGTTGCCGGCGGCCAGCGCCGGCGCGATCTTCCAGGTGAACAGGTACAGCGGCAGGTTCCACGGGCTGATGCAGCCGACCACGCCCAGCGGCTGGCGCAGGGTGTAGTTGATCGCGTCCGGCGCGGTGGCGTGCGACTCGCTGCCCCAGCCCTCGACGGCGGCGGCGAAGAAACGCAGATTGCTCACCGCGCGCGGGATGTCCAGGCTGCGCGCCAGCGCGCGCGGCTTGCCGCTGTCGCGCGACTCCAGCGCGGCGAACTCCTCCAGCCGCGCCTCGACCAGGTCGGCCAGGCGCCGCAGCAATTGCGCGCGCCGCGTCGCGGGCGTGTCCGCCCAGGCGGGGGCGGCGCGCTGCGCGGCGGCGCTCGCGGCGGCGACGTCGGCCGCGTCGGAATCGGGGCAGCGCGCGAACGCCTCGCCGGTGGCCGGCTCGTGCACGTCCAGCCAGCGGTCGGCGCGCGGGGCCTGCTGGCGACCGTCGATCAGGTTGGCGAGATGCAGGCTGGGCATCCGCACAAGCTTAAGCCCTGCGTCCGCCGAATGCACCGGACGCGGGCGTATGCCTTCAGCTCAGCGCGCGCGTGCGCCCGCCGTCCACCGCGATGCTGACGCCGTTGACGTAGGCGGCGGCGGGGGTGCAGAGGAAGGCGATCACCGCGGCCACCTCCTCCGGCTCGCCGAAGCGGCCGGCCGGCACGCCGGCGAGCATGCCGCGGGCGATCTCGTCCTCGCCGCGCCCGCTCCTGGCCGCCTGCGCGGCGATCAGCCCGGCCAGCCGGGCGGTGCGGGTGTAGCCCGGCAGCACGTTGTTGACGGTGATGCCGTCGGCGGCCAGCTCGCCCGACAGCGTCTTGGCCCAGCTCGCCACCGCGGCGCGCACGCTGTTGGAGACGCCCAGCCCCGCGATCGGCTCCTTCACCGAGGTGGAGATCACGTTGACGATGCGGCCGTAGCCGGCCGCGCGCATGCCCGGCAGCAGCGCCTGCACCAGCACCTGGCCGGCCAGCAGGTGCTGGCGGAACGCGGCCTCGAAGGCCTCCGGCTCGGCGCTGTGCGCGGGGCCGCCGGGCGGGCCGCCGGTGTTGTTGACCAGGATCTGCGCCGGCGCGATGGCGGCCAAGTCGGTGGCGGCGGCCTGCAGCGCGGCGGTGTCGAGCATGTCCACCGCGCGCCAGTCGTGCCGCTGCCCGGCGTGCGCGCGCGGCAGCTCCTGCGCCAGCGGGCGCAGCGCGTCGGCGGAGCGGGCCAGCAGGGTGACGCTGGCGCCGAGCGCGGCCAGCTCGATCGCGGCGGCGCGGCCGATGCCCTGCGAGGCGCCGCAGACCAGGGCATGGCGATGGCGCAGGTCCAGTTGCATGGCGTCTCCGGAGGCGCGGGGGGTCAGTGCGGCGCCTGCCGCTGCAGGAACAGCGCGGCCAGCAGGCAGGCCCAGGCCAGCCACAGCGTCGAGCGCCAGATCCGGTACCAGCGCGTGATGGCCGGGTCCTGCAGCAGCTCGGGCAGGCGCGGGCGCGTGCCGCGCAGCACGCGCTGCAGGCGGACCCAGGTGTGCAGCAGCCCGCCCGGTCCCTCGCCGGCGATGATCTTCCACTGCTGCGGATGGCGCTCGCGCAGCAGCACGGCCAGGCGGTACTGCGCCAGGTAATACAGCACGAAGCAGGCGACGACGCCGGCGAGCAGGGTGAAGTAGAGGGCGAGGGCTGGGCTCAACTTCCGCTCCGGCTCCACGGCATGGGCAGCGCGCTGCGCAGGGTGTTCAGCACGCCGTTGCCCTGGGCCGCCTTGTCGCAGATCGCGTTGTCCACCGCCTTCTGGTAGCTGTGGCTCATCAGGCCCACCCAGAGGGTGCCGTCGGGGCCGTGCGGGATGCGGAAGCTGCCCTTGGAGTTCATCTGCACCGGCGCCTCGGCGGAGAACGAGGCCGGCGACTGCTCCCAGTAGGTGTCGCCCGCCTGCTGCTTGTCGGAGCTGTAGATCACCAGGTAGCGCGCCTTGTCGCTCTCCACGGTGACGTGGCCGAAGGCGCCGCTGCTGGCGTCGCTCCAGCCCATGTACTCGCACAGCTGCACGTCCTGCGAGTCGATCGGCTGGAAGGCCTCGTCCAGCAGCACCACGGTGGGCGCGAACAGGTAGCTCGAATGCAGCCAGCGGCCGTTCAAGTCCGACTTCAGCGCTATCTGGTAGGGCCGCCGGACGTCGGGGGGCAGGCTGAAGGCGAGGAAGTAGCTGCGCACGCCGTTGAGGCTGGCCACCTGGCCGTCGCTGCCCAGCTCGAACTTCTTCGGGTGCCACGGCAGCTGGGTCTGGTAGGAGAAGTCGGCGAAGCTGCCGCAGCAGGGCGTGGCCTGCTGCAGGCGCTGCTTGGCCTGCTCCAGCGCGTTGCCGGTGTCCGTCGGCGGCCGCAGGTTGGGCGGCACCAGCACTTTCACGCTGTGGCAGGCGCCCAGCAGCAGGGCCAGGGCGAACGCGGCGAACGGCAGGAGTGGGCGATGGGGCATCGGCGTTAGAAGTCGGCGGAACCCGCGGCGCGTGGGTAGGGGATGGCGTCGCGGATGTTGGACAGGCCACAAACGTAGACCAGCAGGCGCTCGAAGCCAAGCCCGAAGCCGGCGTGCGGCACGGTGCCGTAGCGGCGCAGGTCGCGGTACCAGCCATACGTGCGCGCATCGAGGCCGAATTTGGCCATCCGGGCGTCCAGATGGTCCAGCCGCTCCTCGCGCTGGCTGCCGCCGATGATCTCGCCGATGCCGGGGGCCAGCACGTCCATCGCGGCCACCGTCCGGCCGTCGTCGTTGAGGCGCATGTAGAAGGCCTTGATCGCCTCCGGGTAGTTCATCACGACCACGGGGCGGCCGACGTGCTTCTCGGCCAGGTAGCGCTCGTGCTCGGTCTGCAGGTCCACGCCCCAGGCGACCGGGTACTCGAACTTCTGCCCGGACTTCTTCAGGATCTCGATCGCCTCGCCGTAGTCGATGCGCTCGAACGGCTGGGCGATGAAGGCCTCCAGCCGGGTGACCGCCTCCGGCAGCACGCGGTCGGCGAAGAACGCCATGTCGTCCGGGCGCTCCTCCAGCACCGCCCTGAAGATCGCCTTGAGGAAGGCCTCGGCGCAGTCGGCGTCGGCGCCGAGGTCGGCGAAGGCGATCTCCGGCTCCACCATCCAGAACTCGGCCAGGTGGCGCGGGGTGTTGGAGTTCTCCGCGCGGAAGGTGGGGCCGAAGGTGTAGACCTTGCTCATCGCCAGGCAGTAGGCCTCCACGTTGAGCTGGCCGGAGACGGTGAGGAAGGCCTCGCGGCCGAAGAAGTCCTTGCGGAAGTCGATCCTGCCGTCCGGCGTGCGCGGCAGGTTGGCCAGGTCCAGGGTGGACAGGCGGAACATGTCGCCGGCGCCTTCCGCGTCCGAAGTGGTGATGATCGGCGTGTTGATCCAGAAGAAGCCCTGCTCGGTGAGGTGGCGGTGGATCGCCGTCATCATGGTGTGGCGCACCCGGGTGACCGCGCCGAACAGGTTGGTGCGCGGGCGCAGGTGCGCCACCTCGCGCAGGAACTCCATCGAGTGCTGCTTGGGCTGGATCGGATAGGTCTCCGGGTCGTCCACGAAGCCGGTGACCTGCACCTGCTCGGCCTGCAGCTCGAACGCCTGGCCCTTGCCCTGCGAGGGTGCCAGCGTGCCGCTGACGATCACGCCGGCGCCGGCGGTGAGGTGCTTCACCTCGCTCTCGTAGTTGGGCAGGGTGGCCGGCACCACCGCCTGGATCGGGTCGAAGCAGGAGCCGTCGTTGACGTTGACGAAGGACAGGCCGGCCTTGGAATCGCGCCGGGTGCGCACCCAGCCGCGTACCGTCACCTTGCTGCCGGCCTCGAGCTTGCCGGAAAGAGCCTGCTTGACGCTGACCACCGTCATGGGTTGAAACTCCTGCGCGGGCGCCGCACATCGGCGCCGGGATCGTGGCGAAAGGGGCCGCCGGCGGCGGCTTCGGGGCAAACCGGCATGATAATGTAGGCCTTGCCCGCGCCGCGACTTTCCGCCGCTTCCCGCCGTTTCCGACACGCCGCCATGACCATCACGATCACCCCCGCCGCCAGCCAGCGCATGCGCCAGTTCCTCGCGCAGACTCCCGCTGCCGTGGGCGTGCGCTTCGGGGTCAGGCGCACCGGCTGCTCCGGCTTCGGCTACGTGGTGGACCTGGCCGAGCGCGTGGATGCCGGCGACAGCGTGGTCGAGATCGACGGCGTGCCGGTGGTGGTGGACGCCGGGAGCCTGCCGCTGGTGGACGGCACCGTGATCGACTTCCAGCGCCAGGGGCTCAACGCCGGCTTCGTGTTCCACAACCCCAATGCCACCGGGCAGTGCGGGTGCGGGGAGAGCTTTACGGTGGGGTGAGTCGTTAGGACCTGTTCACGATCTCCCGTCGGTCCGGCCACTCCCTCTCCGTCATTCCTGCGAAAGCAGGAACCCAGTGACTTTCCCTCGAAAGGTCAACGACGCTGGATCCCAGCTTTCGCTGGGACGACGTTTCATGGGGGCTTGGAGATCGTGGACAGGCTCTTGGGGGGAGTAGCGAGGGCGCGAGTTCGTGGCGCCCCGCGGACCGAAGCGGGGCCGTTCCCCTGACCCGGCCTGGGTGCAGCCCCGGCGCCCGGTTTTCGCGCCCTCGCCACTCGTCCCTCGCCCCTGGCGCGGCCCCACGCTTGCCCCAAGCCCCCATCCCGCCATACAATTCCGCTTCTGTCCGCCCTCCATGGGCGCGGACGGACCCTTGCCTCACCGCATCGGACGGGAGGCTGCCAGGCCCCGAAAAGGCCGCATCCACAAGGAGTTACCCTCAAGATGTCCCTGCGACATTACGAAATCGTGTTCCTGGTCCACCCTGACCAGAGCGAGCAGGTCCCGGCGATGATCGAGCGCTACAAGGCGCTGATCGAGAGCGACGGCGGCAAGATCCACCGCCTGGAGGACTGGGGCCGCCGCCAGCTGGCCTACCCGATCATCAACCTGGCCAAGGCGCACTACGTGCTGCTGAACATCGAGGCCAGCCAGGGCGTCCTGAACGAGCTGGAGTCGGGCTTCCGCTTCAACGACGCGGTGCTGCGCCACCTGATCGTCAAGCGCGACGAGGCCGAGACCGAGCCGTCCTTCATCCTGAAGTCCAAGGAGAAGGATGACGCCAAGTCCTCGCGCCGCCGCGACGACGACGCCGACCGCGGCAACGACAACGACAGCGACGACTGATCAGGAGCGCACCCATGTCCAAGTTCTTCCGCCGCCGCAAGTTCTGCCGCTTCACGGCCGAAAACGTGAAGGAGATCGACTACAAGGATCTCAACACGCTGCGCCAGTACATCACCGAGAACGGCAAGATCGTGCCCAGCCGCATCACCGGCACCAAGGCGCGCTACCAGCGCCAGCTGGCCACCGCGATCAAGCGCGCCCGCTTCCTGGCGCTGCTGCCGTACACCGACAACCACGACGTCTGAGCTGAAGATCCTTCTCCCCGCCGGGGAGAAGGTGCCCCGCAGGGGCGGATGAGGGGACAAGGCTTGCGGGGGCGGTCATCGGAGCGTGCTCCGGTTCGATCATCCTGCAAGCCCCGGCCCCGCATTCCGGCCCTCTCCCCGCGAGGGGGGAGTTCTGAAGACGACGCTTCGGACAACCGTCCACGGCTGCGCCGGCTTCGCCGGTGCTAACGAAAGGAAAAAACCATGGAACTGATTCTTCTCGAGAAAGTCCGCAACCTCGGCAACCTGGGCGACAAGGTCAAGGTGAAGCCGGGTTACGGCCGCAACTATCTCCTGCCGCAGGGCAAGGCCGTGCCGGTCACCCCGGCCAACCTCGAAGCCTTCGAGAAGCGCCGCGCCGAGTACGAGGCCAAGGCCAACGCGCTGCTGTCCGAGGCCGAGGCCCGCAAGGCCAGGCTGGAGGGCGTCGAGGTGACCATCACCGCGCACGCCAGCCCGGAAGGCAAGCTGTACGGCTCGGTCGGCCCGCGCGAGATCGCCGAGGCGCTGGAGGCCGCCGGCCAGAAGGTCGGCAAGGGCGAGGTGATCCAGGGCGAAGGCCCGATCCGCCAGGTCGGCGAGTACGAGGTGCAGATCGCCCTGCACGCCGACGTGCACACCCAGATCAAGGTGATCGTGGTCGGCGAGAAGTAAGCGCCCGCGCCAGGCTGGACCCGGGACGGGCGCCTTCGGGCGCCCGTCCGCTTTTGCGGCGCCGGTTGTCCACCGTCGCGCACAGCTTTTCCACAGGCATTCCCCAGGGTTGTTGTCTCGTCCCGCGCGACGCGCCCGCGTATGCTCCCTGTCAGAGTCCGCCGCCGGTGTCCGTCGGCCCCGCGGCTGTCCCTTCGTGAGGTCACGCCATGCCCTTTGTTCCCGAGCGCAAGAGCAGCCATGGTTCCGCCGTCGAGGCGCTGCGCGTGCCGCCGCACTCGATCGAGGCCGAGCAGGCGGTGCTGGGCGGCCTGATGCTGGCCCCCGGCGCGCTGGACAAGGTGGCCGACCGGCTGGCCGAGGGCGACTTCTACCGCAAGGACCACCGCCTGATCTGGCGTGCGATCACGGAGCTGGCCAACAAGGGCATGCCCTGCGACGCGGTGACGCTGGGCGACTGGTTCGAGGCCAACGGCCTGGCCGAGCTGGTGGGCGGCGCGGGCTACCTGATCGAACTGGCCAACGCCACGCCCAGCGCGGCCAACATCGGCGCCTACGCGGACATCGTGCGCGAGAAGTCGATCCTGCGGCAGCTGATCGACGCCGGCACCGAGATCACCGAGGACGGCTACCGCCCCGACGGCCGCAGCGTGCAGGAGGTGCTGGAGGCGGCCGAGCAGCGCGTGTTCCACATCGCCGAGTCCGGCGCGCGCGGCAAGAAGGATTCGGTGTCGATGCGCGAGGCGGTCAAGGACGCCTTCCGCATCCTCTCCGAGCGCTACGAGAACAAGGGCCAGCTCACCGGCATTTCCACCGGCTTCACCGACCTGGACGAGCTGACCTCGGGCCTGCAGCCTTCGGACCTGATCATCATCGCGGCGCGCCCCTCGATGGGCAAGACCGCGTTTTCGCTCAACATCGCCGAGTCCGCCGCGCTGCGCGGCAAGAAGGCGGTGGTGGTGTTCTCGATGGAAATGTCGGCCTCGCAGCTGGCCTTCCGCCTGATCTCCTCGATCGGCCGCATCCACCAGCAGCACCTGCGCAACGGCGACCTCTCCGAGGAGGACTGGCCGCGCGTCACCAACGCCATCGCGATCCTCTCCGAGGCCAAGATCTTCATCGACGACACGCCCGGCCTGTCGCCGGTGGAGCTGCGCTCGCGCGCGCGCCGGCTGCACCGCGAGCACGGCGGGCTGGGCCTGATCGTGATCGACTACCTGCAGCTGATGCAGGTGCCCGGCAACAAGGAGAACCGCGCCACCGAGATTTCAGAGATCTCGCGTTCACTGAAGGGGCTCGCCAAGGAACTGAACGTGCCCGTGATCGCCCTGTCGCAGTTGAACCGCTCGCTGGAGCAGCGCGCCGACAAGCGCCCGATGATGTCCGACCTGCGCGAATCGGGCGCCATCGAGCAGGACGCCGACGTGATCATGTTCATCTACCGCGACGAGTACTACAACAAGGAATCGGCCGACAAGGGCCTGGCCGAGATCATCATCGGCAAGCAGCGCAACGGCCCCACCGACACGGTGAAGCTGACCTTCCTCGGCCACTACACCAAGTTCGAGAACTACGCGCCGGATTCGTTCGTGGGGGCGTTCGAGTGAGGGGCGAGGGACGAGTAGCGAGGGCGCAAGCCCGGACGTTGGCGGCTGGACTCCAGGTTGCCGGGCGTTTCCACGCCGCGTCCTCGCTACTCGCCCCTCGCCCCTGATCTTCCCCCATGAGCCGCACCACCGTCGCCACCATCCACCTCGGCGCGCTGCGCCACAACCTCGCGCGCATCAAGGCGCTGGCCGCGCCGGCGAAGGTGATGGCGGTGGTCAAGGCCGACGCCTACGGCCACGGCCTGGAGCGCGTGGCGCGCGCGCTGGACGCCGAGGCGGAAGCCTTCGCGGTGGCCGCGCTGGGCGACGGCCTGCGCCTGCGCGCGGCCGGGCACCGCCAGCGCATCGTGGTGCTGTCCGGCCCGGACCAGCCCGGCGACATCGCCGAGATGCAGCGGCTGGAGCTGGAGGCGGCGATCCACCACGAGGCGCAGCTGGCCTGGCTGGCCGAGGCCAGCCCCGCGCGCGGGCGCCTGCGCGCGTGGCTGAAGGTGGACAGCGGCATGCACCGCCTGGGCTTCCCGCCCGGGCGCGTCGCCGAGGTGCACGCGCGGCTGGCGGCGATGCCGGGCGTCGATCCGCGGATCGGCCTCCTCACCCACTTCGCCGAGTCGGAAAACTTCGACGGCCGCGCCACGGCCGCGCAGATCGCGCGCTTCGACGAGGCCACGCGCGGGCTCGACGGCCCGCGCTCGCTGTCCAACTCGGCCGCCGTGCTGGGCTGGCCGGAGGCACGCGCCGACTGGGTGCGCAGCGGTGGCCTGCTGTACGGACTGTCGGTGGTGGAGGGCAGGAGCGGCGCCGACTTCGGCTTCCGCCCGGCGATGACGCTGAGCACGCGGCTGATCGCGGTCAACCGCGTCGGCAAGGGCGAGCGCATCGGCTACAACGGCACCTGGCAGTGCCCGGAGGACATGCCGGTGGGCGTGGCCGCGATCGGTTATGGCGACGGCTACCCGCGCAGCGCCGCCGCCGGCACGCCGGTGCTGGTGGGCGACGCGCGCGTGCCGCTGATCGGCCGCGTGTCGATGGACCTGGTCACGCTGGACCTGCGCGGGGCGCCGCGGGCCAGGGTGGGCGACCGGGTGACGCTGTGGGGGCCGGAGCTGCCGGTGGAGACGATCGCGGCGCAGGCCGGCACGATCAGCTACGACCTCACCTGCGGCATGACGCGGCGGGTGCTGTTCGTCGAGGACGAGCGCTGAGGCGGCCGCCGCGGGCGGCTTGCCCGGCGTCGTCGCGAAGCTGGGCGGTTTCGCTTGGGTGTGTGGCCCGCGGCCGGAGGCCGCTCCCACGGGGTTGCGGCAAGCCTTGTGGGAGCGGCCTCCGGCCGCGATCCCTCCGCGCGAGGAAGGACGCGCCCCGGCGCGCAACCGTCTCGCGGCGCGCGACGGCCGCAGGCTAAGCTCGCCTTCCCATCCGCCGGACCGGAATCCCCAATGGCCAAGGCCAAGACCGCCTACGTCTGCACCGACTGCGGCGCCGAGCACTCCAAGTGGCAGGGCCAGTGCGTCGACTGCGGGGCGTGGAACACGCTCTCCGAGATCGTGCTGCAGCCGGCGGCGAAGTCGGCCGGCGCGGCGCGCGGCGGCTACGCGGGCCGCACCGCGGGCGCGCCGCGGGTGACGCCGCTGGCCGAGGTGGCGGTGACCGCCGAGTCACGCACGCTCACCGGCATCGGCGAGCTGGACCGCGTGCTGGGCGGCGGCCTGGTGGAAGGCTCGGTGGTGCTTATCGGCGGCGACCCGGGCATCGGCAAGTCCACCCTGCTGCTGCAGATGCTGGGGCGGCTGGGCGAGCGGCTGCCCAGCGTCTACGTCACCGGCGAGGAGTCGCTGGCGCAGGTGGCCGCGCGCGCGCAGCGGCTGGACCTGCCGCTGGCGCCGCTGCACGCGCTGGCCGAGACCGGCATCGAGCGCATCCTGGAGCAGGCCGCGCAGGCGCGGCCGCGCGTGCTGGTGATCGACTCGATCCAGACCATCTGGACGGAACTGCTCACCGCTGCGCCCGGCTCGGTGAGCCAGGTGCGCGAGTCGGCGGCCAAGCTCACCCGCTACGCCAAGGAGACCGGCACCAGCGTGTTCCTGGTCGGCCACGTGACCAAGGAGGGCGGCATCGCCGGACCGCGCGTGCTGGAGCACATGGTCGACGCGGTGCTGTACTTCGAGGGCGAGTCGGGCAGCCGCTTCCGCGTGCTGCGCGCGTTCAAGAACCGCTTCGGCGCGGTCAACGAGCTGGGCGTGTTCGCGATGGGCGAGAAGGGCCTGCGCGAGGTGCCCAACCCTTCCGCGATCTTCCTCTCCGCGCACAGCGGCCCCACGCCGGGCAGCGCGGTGATGGTCACGCGCGAAGGCACCCGGCCGCTGCTGGTGGAGGTGCAGGCGCTGGTCGACCAGTCCTCGCTGGGCAACCCGCGCCGCGTGGCGCTGGGGCTGGAGCAGAACCGCCTGGCGATGCTGCTGGCGGTGCTGCATCGCCATGGCGGGGTGGCGGCCTACGACCAGGACGTCTTCGTCAACGTGGTCGGCGGCATCCGCGTGCAGGAGACCGCGGCCGACCTGCCAGTGCTGCTGGCGGTGCTGTCCTCCCTGCGCGACCGCCCGCTGCCGGACAAGACCATCGCCTTCGGCGAGGTCGGCCTGTCCGGCGAGATCCGCCCGGTGCCCAACGGCGAGGAGCGGCTGAAGGAAGCCGCCCAGCACGGCTTCGTGCGCGCCATCGTGCCGAAGGCGAACGCGCCGAAGAAGGGGCGCGTGGGCGAGCTGGAGGTGGTCGGCGTGGAGCGGCTGGCGCAGGCGATCGAGGCGGTGGGGTAGGGAGGGGTGAGTGGTGGGTAGCGAGTAGTGAGGGCGCAAAGTCGCGCGCTGCGGCAAGACGGGAGGTCTCACGATAAGAGCCTGTTCGTGATTTCCCCGTACTGCGTCGGGAACCATCGCGCGGGTCAGGGATAGGGTGGAGGGGGCCGTCGGTCTTCGACGGTGCGGCATGGCGGGACTGGGCCTTGATCTGGGCATCGCGGGACCACCAATGGCCGAGCGCAGCCTCCACAGGCGCTAAAAGCGCGCTACCTCTGCGCCCTCGCTACTCGTCCCTCATCCCTCGCCTGCTAGGCCGTGCGGTGCAGCACCATCTCCAGCACGAACTTGCTGCCGAAGAACGCCAGCAGCAGCAGCGCCATGCCGGTCAGGGCCAGGTTGACCGCCTGGCGGCCGCGCCAGCCGTAGCGCCAGCGGCCGACCAGCAGGGCGCCGAACACCAGCCAGGCGACGATCGACAGCACGGTCTTGTGCACCAGGTGCTGGCCGAACAGGTCGTCGACGAACAGGATGCCGGTGAGCAGGGTCAGCGTGAGCAGCGTGAAGCCGGCGCCGATCAGGCGGAACAGCAGCGTCTCGGTCAGCGTCAGCGGCGGCAGCGCGCGCAGCCACGGGCCGAACTGGCGGTGGCGCAGCGCGCGTTCCTGCACCGCCAGCAGGATCGCCAGCACCGCGGCGATCGACAGCACGCTGAAGGCGAGCAGCGCCACGGTGACGTGCAGCTTGATCTGCCAGTCCATCGGCTGCGGCGCGGTCGGCGGCGCGGCGAAGGCGTCCAGCGCCACCAGCAGGGCCGACAGCGGGAACACGACCACGCCGATCGCCGCCACCGGCCGGCTCAGGTTGACCAGCAGGGTGAGCGCGGCAACCACGCAGGCGGTCAGCGACAGCGCGCCGAAGAAGTGCAGGTCCAGCGCGCCGCGGTGCATGCCCAGCAGCATGCCGGCGTGCGCCAGCACGGCCAGCGCGGCGATGGACAGCGCGCCGCGCTGCACGCCGGCCGCGTCCGCGCGCCCGAACAGCGGCCAGGCCAGCAGGCCGGCGGCGAGCAGGTAGCAGGCGATGGCGAGGAGGGCGGCGAACGTCAGCATGGCGGGCAAGTGTGGCACAGGCACCGGAAAGGCGTGAACGCCGGAAGCGGCGAGCGCTTGCAATATTTAGAAATTTGTCTAAATATCTATCCCATGAAGCAGCAGGAAGTCTTCCGCGCCCTGGCCGATCCCACCCGCCGCGCCATCCTCAAGCGGCTGCAGGGCGGCGCGATGAGCGCGGGCGAGCTCGGCGCGGCGTTCGACATCACCCCGGCCTCGCTGTCGCACCACTTCGCGGTGCTCAAGCAGGCCGACCTGGTGCGCACCGAGCGGCGCGGCCAGTACATCGTCTATTCCCTCAACAGCACCGTGGTGGAGGACCTCGCCCGCATGGTGCTGGACCTGTTCCCGTCGGGCGGCGCCCGAGGAGGCAAGCGATGAGATTCCCACGTGCCCTGCTGGTGTCGGCCGCCTTCGTGCTGGCCGCGGCGGTCGCCGCCGCATGGCTGTACCCGGCGCTGCCGGACCGGGTGGCGGTGCACTGGAACGTGCACGGGCAGATCGACGGCTACTGGCCGCGAGCGTGGGCGGCAGCCTTCGCGCCGGCGCTGATCGCGCTGCTGGCGGCGCTGGCCTGGGCCCTGCCGGCGATGTCGCCGCGCCGCTACGGGATCGGTTCCTTCGCCTGGGTATGGCACCTGGCCATGCTCGCGGGGCAGGGCGTGGTGCTGGTGGTGGGGCTGGCGATGCTGCTGCGCGGCGCCGGGCACGCGGTGCCGGTGCCGACGGTCGCGCTGCTGGCGGTCGGCGCGCTGCTGATGGTGGTCGGCAACTACATGGGCAAGCTGCGCCGCAACTTCTTCATCGGCATCCGCACGCCGTGGACGCTGACCAGCGACGCGGTGTGGGAGCGCACGCACCGCCTGGGCGGCCGGCTGTTCGTGCTGGCGGGCCTGGCCATCGTGCTGGGTGCGCTGTGGCTGCGTGCGTTCTGGCTGCCGCTGGCCTGCGTCGCCGTGGCGACGCTGGTGCCCTGCGCCTACTCGTTCGTGCTGTACCGGCGGCTGCAGCGCGGCGGCTGACGCCGCCGGCCGCATCGGCCTTCCCTTCCCGATCCGCGAGGAGTCCGCCATGGCCCGTCGTCTGTTTCCCCTGCTGTGCGCCGGCATGCTGGCGGCGGCGCCCGCCGGCGCGGCCGATACCGCCGCCGCGGCCTGCCAGGCGCGTTCCGCCGCGCTGATCGAGGCGCTGGCGCAGGGCGACTACGCGCACGCCGGCAAGGATTTCTCCGCCGCCGTCGCCCAGGCGCTGGACGCCGGCCGGCTGCGGCAGGTATGGGAGCAACTGCAGCTCCAGGCCGGCCGCTACCAGTCGCACGGGGCGGCCGAATGGCGGGCCGTGGCCGGCCGCGAACTGGCGGTCACCAGGGTGAACTTCGCCGGGAGCGCGCTGGACATGCTGGTCGGCTGCGGGGCGGACGGCCGCATCGAGACCTTCCGCTTCGTCCCGGCGGAGCGGGCGGAGGCGGCGCCCGCCGCGCCATTGGCGCTGCCCGCGGGCGCGCAGGAACGGCCGCTGCAGGTGGCCTCGCCGCTCGGGCCGCTGCCCGGCGTGCTCACGCTGCCGGCCGGCCGCGGGCCGTTCCCCGCGGTGCTGCTGGTGGCCGGCTCGGGACCGCAGGACCGCGACGAGACGGTCGGCCCCAACAAGCCGTTCCGCGACCTGGCCGTGGGCCTGGCGCAGGCCGGCATCGCCACGCTGCGCTACGACAAGCGCAGCTACGCCTACGGCATGCGGACGGCGACCGACAGTCGCGTCACCGTCGACGACGAGGTGACCGACGACGCGCTCGCCGCGCTCAAGCTGCTCGCCGCGCAGCCCGGCGTCGACGCCCGGCGCGTGTTCGTGCTCGGCCACAGCCTGGGCGGCCTGATGGCGCCGCGCATCGTCCAGCGCGCGCCGCGGGCGGCCGGCGCGATCCTGCTCGCCGCGCCGGAGCGCTTCGGCATCGCCACGCTGGAGCGGCAGGTGCGCTACATCGGCCAGTCCGGGGGCGCGCCGCAGGTCGCCCTGGACGCGCAGCTGAAGTCCCTGGCCGCCGCGCGCCAGGCGATCGACGCGGCCGATCCGGCCCAGCCGCCGGCCGGCCGCTTCGCGCACGCGCCGGCCAGCTACTGGCTGAGCCTGCGCGACTACGACGCGGTCGAGACCGCGAAATCGCTGCGCGCGCCGCTGCTGGTGCTGCAGGGCGAGGCGGACTACCAGGTGATCCCGGCGGAAGGATTGGAGCGCTGGCGCGCCGCCTTCGCCGGCGATCCGCGCGTGCGGGTCCGGGCCTATCCGGGGTTGAGCCACCTGTTCATGCCCGCGGGCCGGCCGCCGGGACCGGGCGACCTGGAGCGGCCCGGGCACGTCGATCCGGCGGTGATCCGCGACATCGCCGCCTGGGTCGCCGCGCAGCCGCCGCGCTGAGCCGTTTGCGGCCGGGCCGCGGGCGGCTCTGCTATATTCATGCGCTTGCCCCACGCCCGTGACTGCCATGTTCGAGTCGCTCAGCCAACGCCTCTCCGCCACCGTCAACCGCCTGCGCGGCCGCGGGCGGCTGACCGAGGAAAACATCCGCGAATCGCTGCGCGAGGTGCGCATCGCGCTGCTGGAGGCCGACGTCGCGCTGCCGGTGGTGCAGGCGCTGGTCGAGCGGGTGAAGGCGCGCGCGGTCGGCCAGGAGGTGCTCAAGAGCCTCACCCCGGGCCAGGCGCTGGTGAAGGTGGTCAGCGACGAGCTGACCGCGCTGATGGGCACGGTCAACACCGAGCTCAACCTTGCCGCCACGCCGCCCGCGGTGGTGCTGATGGCCGGCCTGCAGGGCGCGGGCAAGACCACCACGGTCGCCAAGCTGGCCCGTTTCCTCACCGAGCGCAAGAAGAAAAAGGTGATGGTGGTGAGCTGCGACGTCTACCGTCCGGCCGCCATCGAGCAGCTGCGCACGCTGGCCGGGCAGGTCGGCGTGAAGTTCTTCCCGTCCGAGGCGGGCCAGGACCCGGTCGAGATCGCCCGCAACGCCGTCGCCGCGGCGCGCCGCGAGGTGGTGGACGTGCTGCTGGTCGACACCGCCGGCCGCCTGCACGTGGACGCGGCGATGATGGCCGAGATCAAGGCGCTGCACGCCGCGATCGCGCCGGTCGAGACGCTGTTCGTGGTCGACTCGATGACCGGTCAGGACGCCGCCAACACCGCCAAGGCGTTCAGCGAGGCGCTGCCGCTCACCGGCGTGGTGCTGACCAAGACCGACGGCGACGCCCGCGGCGGCGCGGCCCTGTCGGTGCGCTACGTCACCGGCCGGCCGATCAAGTTCCTCGGCGCCGGCGAGAAGACCGACGCGCTGGAGCCGTTCCACCCCGACCGCGTGGCGCAGCGCATCCTCGGCATGGGCGACGTGCTGAGCCTGGTCGAGGAGGTCGAGCGCAAGGTCGACCAGGAGAAGGCGCAGAAGCTGGCCGAGAAGGTCATCAAGGGCAAGCGCTTCGACCTCAACGACATGCGCGACCAGTTGGAGCAGATGACCAACATGGGCGGCCTGGCCGGCCTGATGGACAAGCTGCCGGGCGTGTCGAGCCTGCCCGACAGCGTGAAGTCCAAAGTCAACGACGGCGAGATCAAGCGGATGATCGCCATCATCCAGTCGATGACCAGGAAGGAGCGCCGCCATCCCGACCTGCTCAACGGCTCGCGCCGCGCCCGCGTGGCGCGTGGCTCGGGCACCCAGCCGGCCGACGTCAACCGCCTGCTCAAGCAGTACATGCAGATGGAGAAGATGATGTCCAAGCTCTCCAAGGGCGGCAGCAAGGGCCTGCTGCGGCAGATGCGCGGGGCGATGCGGGGGATGGGGGGCATGGGCGGCGGACTGCCGCCCATGCGGTGAGGGGAAAAATCCAGGGACGAGTAGCGAGCGGCGAGGGCGCCGGCTCGCGCGCCCTCGCTGCTCGCCCCTCGTCCCGCACCCCTTTCTTTTTCCTCCCTTTCCGCTACAATTATGCGTTCACCGCGCTCCGTTCGGGGCGCGTTCGCCGGTCCGGCCGGCCTCTGGAGCTTTTACTATGGTCAAGATTCGTCTTTCGCGCGGCGGCGCCAAGGGCCGTCCGTTCTACCACGTCGTGGTGACCGACCAGCGCAGCAAGCGCGACGGTCGCAGCATCGAGAACCTGGGCTACTACAACCCGACGGCCGCGGGCAAGGACAAGCGCCTGGAGCTGAATGTCGCCCGCGTGAACGAGTGGGTGTCCAAGGGCGCCCAGCTGAGCGACAAGGTCGCCGCGCTCGTGAAGGAAGCCGGCAAGCAGCAGGCGGCCTAAGCATGACCGCAGCCGGTCGGCGCGTCCTGGTCGGGCGCATCGTCGGGCTGTACGGCGTGCAGGGTTGGGTCAAGATCGAATCCTGGACCGAGCCGCGCACGCAGATCTTCCGCTACCAGCCCTGGCTGCTCTCGACGGCGCCGGGCGAGGAGAGGGGGATCGCAGGCGTCACCGGGCGCCCGCAGGGCAAGGGCTTGATCGCCCACCTGCCCGGCGTGGACGACCGCGACGGCGCGGCGGCGCTGGTGGGGCACGACATCTACGTCGCCCGCGAGCAGCTGCCGCCGCCGGGGAAGGACGAGTACTACTGGGTCGACCTCGAGGGACTGGAGGTCGTCACCACGGAGGGCGCGGCGCTCGGGCGGGTCAGCCACCTGTTCGCCACCGGCGCCAACGACGTGGTGGTGGTGCGGGACGGCGGGCGCGAGCGGCTGATCCCCTTCGTCCAGGGTGTTTACGTGCGTTCGGTGGACCTGTCCGGCGGGCGCATGGTGGTGGACTGGGACCCCGAATTCTGAACGTGCGGAGTCGAGGGGCCATGCGCATCGACGTCGTCACGCTGTTTCCCGACTTCGTGCGCCAGTGCGCCGCCGTCGGCGTGGTGGGACGCGCGCAGCAGCGCGAGCTGCTGCAGGTGGAAGCCTGGAACCCGCGCGACTACGCGACCGACAACTACCGTACCGTGGACGGCCGCACCTGCGGCGGCGGGCCCGGGATGGT
Organism: Fulvimonas soli; assembly: GCF_003148905.1. GTDB lineage: Bacteria > Pseudomonadota > Gammaproteobacteria > Xanthomonadales > Rhodanobacteraceae > Fulvimonas > Fulvimonas soli. The sequence goes on from NZ_QGHC01000006.1 coordinate 126,678, forward strand.
GATGCTGATCGAGCCTCTGCGCGCGGCCCTGAAGGCCATGCGCGAGGCGGCGCCGGAACCGGCGCACGTGGTTTACCTCAGCCCGCAGGGAGCGCGGCTGACGCAGGGCCGGGTGGAGGCGCTGGCGCGGCTGCCGCGCATCGCCCTGCTCTGCGGGCGTTACGAGGGTGTGGACGAGCGCCTGCTGGCGCGCGAGGTCGACGAGGAGCTGTCCATCGGCGACTACGTGCTGTCCGGCGGGGAACTCGGCGCCGCGGTTATCATTGATGCCGTGGGCCGCCTGCAGGAGGGCGCGCTGAACGACGCGCAGTCGGCCGAGCAGGATTCGTTCTCCAACGGGCTGCTCGACTGCCCGCACTACGCGAAGCCGGTGCACGACGCATACGGCGACGTGCCGGAGGTGCTGCTCTCCGGCGACCACGCGGCGATCCGCCGCTGGCGCCTGAAGCAGTCGCTGGGTCGGACCTGGCTGCGCCGTCCGGACCTGTTGGCGCAAGCCGCGCTGGATGCCGAGTCCCGCGCCTTGCTGGACGAATTCCGCCGCGAATACCGCGCGGCGGGAGAAAAATGAGAAGTGCGGCCATGGATGGCCGCTTTTTGACCCGCGCTCACGGATGAGCGCAAAAAACCAGAGAAGTGCGGCCACGGACGGGCGCTGCATGATTCCCGGCCAGGGACGGCCGCAAAAACCACTGAGGTTGTTGCCATGAACAAGATCATCGAACAGTTCGAAGCCGAGCAGATCACCCGCCAGCTGCCGGAATTCGGCCCCGGCGACACCGTGGTGGTCAACGTCAAGGTGAAGGAAGGCAACCGCGAGCGCGTGCAGGCCTTCGAGGGCATCGTCATCGCCAAGCGCAGCCGCGGCCTGCATTCGGCCTTCACCGTGCGCAAGATCTCGCACGGCACCGGCGTGGAGCGCGTGTTCCAGGCGCACAGCCCGGCGATCGAGTCGGTGCAGGTCAAGCGCAAGGGCAAGGTGCGCGGCGCCAAGCTGTACTACCTGCGCGGCCTGGAGGGCAAGGCGGCCCGCATCAAGGAAGACGTCGCCGCCGCGGCGGCCGCCAAGGCGGCCAAGAACGCCGCCGCCGAGTAATCCCGGCGCCCGCGTCGCATCGAGAGCCCCGCGGAGCGATCCGCGGGGCTCTCGCGTTTCCGCTTTTCCATTTTTTCTTCCTCTCCCCTGTGGGGAGAGGACCGAGGTGAGGGGGCGGGGCTCGCGGCGGCGTCTCGTCGAAGGGCCGGCCCGGATGGGTCTTGTCGCAAGAATGGCCCCTCGCCCCAGCCCTCTCCCCGGAGGGGAGAGGGCGCAAGCACGGCTTGACCGGCCCGCTACGGCTGGCGACAAAGGCCGCGGAGCGATCCGCGCGGCTTTTGCATTTCGGGTTTGCTTCCTCTCCCCTGCGGGGAGAGGATCGAGGTGAGGGGGCGGGGCTCGCGGCGGCGTCTCGTCGAAGGGCCGGCCCGGATGGGCCTTGTCGCAAGAATGGCCCCTCACCCCAGCCCTCTCCCCGGAGGGGAGAGGGAGCCAGGCACGGCCTGGAATGGCCGTTGAGGCTAGTGATAGGAGCTCCGCCGGAGCGAGCGCTCCGTGGGGTTCCGGCCTTCCTCTCGCCCGGAGGAGGGAGGAGGCCAGCTCACACCAGCCGCTGCGGCTCCTGCAGGAAGTTGCCCTGCACGAAGTCCACGCCGCAGGCGAACAGCAGCGAGGTGCTGGCGGCGTCCTCCACCCATTCGGCCACGGTCTGCTTCTTCAGCTCGCGCGCCTGGCGGCAGATCTCGGCGATCTTCTTCTGGTTGTCCGGCTGCTGCGGCAGCTGGGCCATGTAGGTGCGGTCGATCTTCAGGTAGTCGGCGTCGATGTGCTGCAGCAGCTGGAAGGAGTTGAGGCCCGAGCCGAACTGCTCCAGCGCGAAGCGGCCGCCGAGCTTCTTCCAGCCGGTGATGAACTCCTGCGCCGGGCGCAGCAGGGTCACCACCTTGCTCTCGGTCATCTCCAGCACGATCTGGCCGTGGCGCAGGCTGGCCTGCTTCAGCCGCTGGGCCAGCCACGGCAGCGTGCCCGCGTCCTGCAGCGAGGCGGCGGTGAGCTTGACGAAGAAGGTGGTCTGCACGCCCTGGCCGTCGCGCGCCTTGAGCATGTCGATGGCGCGGCCGATCACCCAGCGGTCGATCGCGCCGGTGAGGCCGTGCTTCTCGGCGATCGGCATGAAGAAGCCGGGCAGCACCTCGCCCTGCGGGCCGTTCATGCGCAGCAGGATCTCCGAGTACTCGCCCTCGGCGTCCTGCAGGCTGATGGTGTGCTGGTGGTACAGCACGAAGCTGTCCTGCTCCAGCGCCTGCTGCAGCAGCTGCAGCCAGTAGCGCTCGCGCTCCTCCTCGGCCTTCTCGCGCGCGGCCGGGTCGTGCAGCTCCATGCGGCCCACGCCCTGGCTCTGCGCGTTGCGCAGGGCCTGGCCGGCCTGGTTGAGCAGCAGCTCGGCGTTGGCGTTGCGCTCGCCCAGCAGGCTGCCGCCGATGCTGGCGGTGACGGTGATCGAGTGCGCGCCCACGTCGAAGATGCCGCTGGCGACGTCCTGCTGCAGGTCGGCGATCCAGCGGTGGATGTCCTCGTCGCTGCGCGTGTCCAGCAGCACGCCCAGGGTGTGGTCGGCCAGCAGGCCGGCCATGTCCTCGGCGCCCAGGCGCTGGCTGACGCGGGCGGCGAAGGCGGCCAGCAGCTCGTCGGCCTGGCTCAGGCCGATGCCGGCGACGATGTTCTGCCAGTTGTCCGGCTCGACCAGCAGCAGGGTCTGGCCCTTCTTGCCCTTGGCCGCGGCGGCCACCGCCTCGTCGATGTATTCCAGCGTGCGGGCGCGGTTGAACAGGCCGGTGACGGGGTCGCGCTGCAGCTGCTCCAGCAGGGCCGGGTCCACCTGCTGGCGGCGGAACACGATCTGCAGGCAGGGCTCGCCCTCGAAGGTGGCGCGCGCGAACTCGACGGTGGCCTGGAAGTTGCTGCCGTCGGCGCGGCGCGCCTGCAGCGGCAGGCTCGCCTCGGCCTTCTCGCCGCGCGAGTGGGCGCGCAGCAGGTTCTTGAAGGCCTCGGCGTCGGCGGTGCCGATCAGGTCGAGCACCGGCAGGCCGAGCAGGTCGTCGAACTCGGCGTAGCCGAAGGTGTCCAGGTAGGCCTGGTTGGCGCGCACGTGCATGCCCTCGTGCACGTAGGCGATGGGGTCGTTGGAGGAATCCAGCAGCGCGTCGCAGCGCCGCTCGGACTCGCGCAGCGCCGCCTCCAGCAGGCGCACCTGGCGGCGCGTCTGCAGCGCGTCGAACTCGCGCTGCAGCACCGCGATCAGCTGGCGCGGCTGGTTGCCCAGCGCCAGGCCGCGCACGCCGCCGGCGAACAGGTCGGCCACGGTCTGGTTGTCCATCTGCGCCACCAGGCCGACCACGGCGAGGTCGCGCCCCTGCGCGTCCAGCGCGTGCACCAGCTCGCGCAGCGGGATGCCGGCGGAAGGGTCGAACAGGACGATGTCCGGCTCCAGCTCGTCCAGCAGCGCGGGAACCTGGCCGATCTCCGTGGCGCGCCCGGGACGCACGGCGATGCCGGCGTTGCGCAGCTGGCTGATGATCTGCTCGGCCTCTTCGACCGATTTCTCGATGAAGAGGATCCTGATGACGAAATCTTTTTTCATGGGGCGCCGGACTTCCCTGGAATCGCGCAGGCCGGCCGCGGATGACGCGGCTGCACCGGGGGTTTGTAGCGGATTCCGCCGCAGGCCGCCACTGGCAATGCGCGCGCCGGTGATTCTTGCCGCATCGCCGTCGCCCGCCGGTCAGAGCGGGCGTTTGGACGGATCGCCGGCCACCTCGCGCACCAGCCGGGGCACCAGGTAGCCGGGCAGGCGGGCGCGCAGCCGCGCCAGCAGGCCCAGCGCGCGCGCGTCGTCCACCTCGAAGTGCGCGGCGCCTTGCACGCGGTCGAGCTGGTGCAGGTAGTAGGGCAGCACGCCGGCGGCGAACAGCCGCTCGGACAGCGCGGCCAGCGCGTCGGGGTCGTCGTTGATCCCGCGCAGCAGCACCGACTGGTTGAGCAGCACGGCGCCGGCCTGCTTCAGCCGCGCGCAGGCGGCGTCCACCGCGGCGTCGAGCTCGTTGGCGTGGTTGGCGTGCAGCACCACCACCTTCTGCAGCGGCAGCGCGGCCAGCCACGCGGCGAAGGCGTCGTCGACGCGCTCGGGCAGCACCACCGGCAGGCGGGTGTGGATGCGCAGGCGGGTCACGTGCGGGATGCCGGCCAGGCCGCGCGAGAGCTCCTCCAGCTTGGCCGTGGCCAGCGCCAGCGGGTCGCCGCCGGAGAGGATCAGCTCGCTGACCGTGGCGTCCCGCCGCAGGTGCTCCAGCGCCTGCCGCCACTGGCCGGCGGCGGCCATCTCCTCGCCGTAGGGGAAGTGGCGGCGGAAGCAGTAGCGGCAGTTCACCGCGCAGCTGCCGCTGGCGATCAGCAGCGCGCGGCCATGGTACTTGTGCAGCACGCCCTGCGCCTCGCGCGCGGCGAGGTCGCCCACCGCGTCGGCGGCGAAGCCGGGCGCCTCGTCCAGCTCGGCCAGCTGCGGCAGCACCTGCAGCAGCAGCGGGTCGCGCGGGTCGCCGCGGCGCATGCGCGCCGCGAAACCGCGCGGCACGCGCAGCGCGAAGCCGGCGTCGCCGGGCGGCAGGGCGGAGGCCAGGTGGGCCAGGCCGAGCGTTTCGAGCAGCTCGCGGGCGTCGGTGATGGCGTCGCGCCACGGCTCGCGCCAGTCCACGGCGGGCGGCGATAGGCGGGCGGAGGGGCTTGCGGTTATCATGGTGGGCCTAACGGAGCGGGCCTGGTGCCTGCGGCAAACCCCCATTCTAGCCGCCCGGCGGGGCGGATTTACCTCTGGAGCACAAGCGCATGGCCACTGCCGGTCTCAACGACGTCAAGAAGGGAATGAAGATCCTTCACAACGGCGACCCCTGGGTCATCACCGACGCCGACTTCATCAAGCCGGGCAAGGGCCAGGCGTTCACCCGCATCTTCATCCGCAACCTGAAGACCGGCCGCACCACCGAGCAGACGATGAAGTCCAGCGATTCCTTCGAGGTCGCCGACGTCACCGACACCGACATGCAGTACCTGTACTCCGACGGCGAGTTCTGGCACTTCATGCAGCAGGAGACCTTCGAGCAGCACCAGGCCACCAAGGCCGGCGTGGGCGACGCCGCCAAGTGGCTGAAGGGCGAGGAGGAGTGCGTGGTCACGCTGTTCAACGGCGAGATCATCGCGGTGCAGCCGCCGAACTTCGTGGAACTGCGGATCGTGGAGACCGACCCCGGCGTGCGCGGCGACACCTCCGGCGGCGGCGGCAAGCCGGCCACCCTGGAGACCGGCGCCGTGGTGCGCGTGCCGCTGTTCGTGGGGCAGGACGAGATCATCAAGGTGGACACCCGCTCCGGCGAGTACGTCAGCCGCGTGGGTAAGTGACGCAACGGCCCGCGCGCTGCGCGCGGCTGCCGTTGCGTCATCCCTGCGCAAGCAGGGATCCAGTGAAACACACCGTGCGAAGCACACAAAACCTCTTCGCGCAGGCGTAAACCAACGCCACTGGATGACCGGCTTCGCCGTTGAAAGTCGCCTCCGGCTTGCGCCGGAATGACGATCTGACCATGGGGCGGCCGCCGCAGGGCACCGCCCCTTGTCGTATCCCCAACCTCCGCAAGCGAGCACACGATGAGCCCGACCACCCCGCAGCCCGTCGACCTGCTGATCGAAGCCCGCTGGGTCGTGCCCGTCGAGCCGCACGGCGTCGTGCTGGAGGACCACGCCGTAGCGGTGGCCGGCGACCGCATCGTGGCGCTGCTGCCGATCGCCGACGCCCGCGCCGCCTACGCGCCGCGCGAGCGGGTGGAGCTCGGCGAGCACGCGCTGATCCCCGGCCTGGTCAATGCCCACACGCACAACCCGATGACCCTGCTGCGCGGCCTGGCCGACGACCTGCCGCTGATGGTGTGGCTGCAGCAGCACATCTGGCCGGCCGAGGCGAAGGTGATCGGCCCCGAGTTCGTGCGCGACGGCGTGGAGCTGGCGGTGGCCGAGATGATCCGCGGCGGCACCACCTGCGCCAACGAGAACTACTTCTTCCCCGACGCCATCGGCGCCACCTACCGCAAGCTGGGCTTCCGCGCCGTGGTCGGCCTGCCGGTGATCGAGTTCCCCACCGCCTGGGCCAAGAGCCAGGACGAATACTTCGAGCGCGCCGCCGAGGTGCACGACGTGTTCCGCGGCGACGCGCTGGTCGGCACCGCGTTCGCGCCGCACGCGCCGTACACCGTCTCCGACGAGAGCTTCGGGCGCATCCGCGTGCTGGCCGACCAGCTCGACATCCCGGTGCACCTGCACCTGCACGAGACCGCGCACGAGGTCGAGGAGGAGAAGAAGAAGTCCGGCCTGCGCCCGTTCCAGCGGCTGCAGAAGCTGGGCCTGGTCAACGACCGCCTGATCGCGGTGCACATGACCCAGCTCACCGACGGCGAGATCGCCGCCTGCGCCGAGGCCGGCGTGTCGGTGGTGCACTGCCCGGAGTCCAACCTCAAGCTGGCCTCCGGCTTCTGCCCGGCGGAGAGGCTGCGCCGCGCCGGCGTGAACCTCGCCATCGGCACCGACGGCTGCGCCTCCAACAACGACCTGGACATGTTCGGCGAGCTGCGCACCGCGGCGCTGCTGGCCAAGGCGGTGGCGCAGGACGCGGCGGCGTTCGACGCCGCCTTCGCGCTGCGCGCGGCCACGCTGGACGGCGCGCGCGCGCTGGGCCTGGACGCGCGGATCGGCTCGATCGAGCCGGGCAAGCAGGCCGACCTCGCCGCCGTGCGCCTGTCCGACCTGGAGACGCAGCCGCTGTACCACGTCGCCTCGCAGCTGGCCTACGCCACCGGCCGCCACCAGGTCAGCGACGTGTGGATCGCCGGCCGGCGCAAGCTGGCCGCGCGCGAACTGGTGGACCTCGACGTCGAGGCCGTGCTGGCCAAGGCGCGCGCCTGGCGCGAGCGCATCGCGGCCGGTTGATTTTTGCGCTCATCCTCGAGCGCGGAAGTCGAAAAGCGGCCATCCCTGGCCGTACTTTTTCAATAAACTCACGCCATGAACTGTTATCTCGTCCTCGCCATGCGCCGCCCGCAGTTCGACCCGGCAGTGGTGCCGCTGCACCAGCAGTTCCTCGACGAGCTGCGCGGGCAGGGGCGGCTGGAGCGCGCCGGTCCGTTCGGCGACAAGTCCGGTGGCGCCTACCTGCTGCGCGCGGCGGACCTGGACGAGGCGCTGGCGATCGCCCACCGCGACCCGGCGCACACCAGCGGCGGCTGGGACATCACCGTCCGCGAATGGCAGGCGCGCTAAGTTCCCCGTTCCCCGTGACCCCGACCACCCGCCACGACCACCGGCCGCCATTCCCGCGCAAGCGGGCATCCGTCCCGTTGCGGCCCATCCCTGCCGCGTGATGCGGGCGAGGACCCTCCCATGACCCCGAACGCCGCCAACGTCAGCCCCGAGGAAATCGCCCGCTTCGGCAAGCTCGCCGCGCGCTGGTGGGACCCGGACGGCGAGTCGCGCCCGCTGCACGACCTCAACCCGGTGCGTTTCGGCTACGTCGCCGCGCGGGTGGACCTGCGCGGCGCGCGCGTGGCCGACGTCGGCTGCGGCGGCGGCCTGCTCAGCGAGGCGCTGGCGCGCGCCGGCGCGCAGGTGGTCGGCATCGACCTCGGCGAGAAGGTGATCGAGGTGGCCAGGCTGCACCTGTACGAGTCGGACCTGCAGGTCGACTACCGCGTGCAGTCCTCCGCCGCGCTGGCCGCCGCGGAGCCCGGGGGCTTCGACGCGGCGTGCTGCATGGAGCTGGTCGAGCACGTGCCGGACCCGGCCGCGCTGGTCGCCGACCTCGCCGCCATGCTCAAGCCGGGCGGCCGGCTGTTCATGTCCACGCTCAACCGCACGCCGGCCGCGTTCGGCGCGGCGATCCTCGGCGCCGAGTACGCGCTGCGCCTGCTGCCGCGCGGCACGCACCACTACGCGCAGTTCCTCAGGCCGTCGGAGCTGGCGCGGCTGCTGCGCCACGCCGGGCTGGAGCTGGAGGACATCTCGGGCCTGGCCTACAACCCGCTGACCCGCAAGGCGGCACTCAGTCGCATCACCGCCGTCAACTACCTGCTGTGCGCCAGGAAGCCCGCGTGAAGCCCTTGCCCCCGACCATCGAAGGCGTGCTGTTCGACCTGGATGGCACCCTGCTCGACAGCGCCCCCGATCTCCACGCGGCCCTGCAGGCCTACTGCGCCGAGGCGGGCGCGCCGGTGCCGCCGTTCGCCATGGTGCGCGAGGTGGTCTCGCGCGGCAGCCGCGCGATCCTGCGCTGCGCCTTCGCCGAGGACGACGCGGCGCTGCTGCGGCGCATGCCGCGCTACCTGGAGCTCTACGCCGGCATGCTGGCGCAGCACACCGCGCCGTTCGCCGGCATCGCGCCGCTGCTGGAGGCGCTGGAGGCGAAGGGGCTGGCCTGGGGCATCGTCACCAACAAGCCGGCCTTCCTCACCGAGGAGCTGATCAAGCGCATGGACTGGGACCTGCGCGCCAGCGCGGTGGTCTGCGGCGACACGCTGCCGGTGAAGAAGCCCGACCCGGCGCCGGTGCGGCTGGCCTGCGAGCACGCGCGCATCGACCCGGCGCGCAGCGTGTTCGTCGGCGACGACGCGCGCGACGTGCAGGCCGGCCATGCCGCCGGGCTGTACACCGTGGCGGTGCGCTGGGGCTATCTCGACGGCGGCGACCCGGACAATTGGGGCGCCGACGCGGTGATCGACCATCCGGAGCAACTGGCCGCGCTGCTCGGCCTCGGGGTCGCCGCGTGACGGTGGACCTCGCCCACGGCGCGCTGCAGAGCTACGTCGACAAGTGGCTGGCGGTACAGCCGGAGCAGCGCGTCGCGCTGGCCTTCGTCGATCCGGCGAAGTATCCCGGCCACGTCGCGCTGGCCGCGCTGGAGCAGGAGCTGCTCGCGGCCGCCTACGGCATCCGCGAGCCGCAGGTGGCGGCGGCCAAGCTCAACTGGTGGGCCGAGGAACTGTCCGGGGCCGCCGCCAGCGGCGGCCGCCACCCGCTGACCCGCGCGCTGTTCGGCGACGAACGCGCCCGCGCGCTGCCGGCCGAGCGCTGGCTGGCGCCGGTGCTGGCCGCGATGGCGCAGCAGGAGGAGGGCACCGCGGCCGACTTCGGCGCGCAGCTCGCCGCCGCGGCGCAGCTGCACGGCGCGCTGGCGGTGCTGGAGACGGCCTGGTGGTACGGCGAGTCCGCCTCGCCGCAGCGCGCCGCGCGACTGGCCACGCTCGGCCACCTGCTGCACGCGCTGCGCCGGCTGGAGGACGACGCCGAGCGCGACCGCCTGCCGCTGCCGATGGCGCGGCTGGCGCGCTTCGGCCTGAGCCGCGCCGAGCTGCGCCGGCCGGTCGCGGCGCGCGACGAAGCGGTCAAGGCGCAGCTCGCCGACCTGCGGACGGCCTGGGCCGACGCCGCCCGGCTGCCCGGACCGCTGAGCGTGTTCCGCGCGCTGGAGGCGCGCCAGGGCGAGCGGCTGACGCGCCGCGCGCTGGGCGCGCCCGCGCCGGTGCAGGCGTTGCAGCGGGGCGTGGGCGGCGGTCCCGGCGTGGCCTTCGCCGCCTGGAACGCGGCGCGGCGCTGGCAGGCCGCGACCGGCGGAGCCCCGTGACGCAGCGTTTCCGCCGCGCGCCTATTGCGGTGCGGCAGGCTGCCCCAAAATAGACGGTCTCGCGGCGGCGCAGACCGCCCGGCCACAGGATTTTCCCCATGCACAGCCACGAAAACACCGCCCGCCTGCTGCCCGACGTCGCCGTGCAGGCGCAGCCGCACCTGGCCGGCGCGCTGGACTGGGTGGGCATGGACGGCATCGAGGCGCCGGTCAGTTTCGACGCGGGCGACGGCCAGGTGCAGCGCGCCAGCGCGCAGGTCGGCGCCTTCGTCAACCTGGTGCGGCCGGACCGGCGCGGCATCCACATGTCGCGGCTGTACCTGCTGGTGGACGAGTACCTGAGCAAGCGCGCGCTGGACGCGACGACGCTGGAGGCACTGCTGCGCGCCTTCCTGGAATCGCACAAGGACTTGGCCGACCGCGCGCGCATCAGCATCCGCTTCGAGCACCTGGTGCGCCGCGCCGCGCTGCGCAGCGCCAACAGCGGCTGGCGCGCCTACCCGGTGTCGATCGAGGCCTGCCTGGGTGCCGAGGGCTTCCGGCTGGAGCTGGGCACCGAGGTGGTCTATTCCTCCACCTGTCCCGCCTCGGCGGCGCTGTCGCGCCAGCTGATCCAGGAGCAGTTCGCGCGTGACTTCGAGGCTGGCCGGCCGCTCGACCGCGAGGCGGTGCTGGCCTGGCTGGGCAGCGACAAGGGCATCGTCGCCACGCCGCACGCGCAGCGCAGCGTGGCGCGCCTGCTGGTGCGCTTCGTGCCGGGAGCGAAGCTGGACCTGATCGGCCTGCTCGACCGCGTCGAGGCCGCGCTGGGCACGCCGGTGCAGACGGCGGTGAAGCGCGAGGACGAGCAGGCCTTCGCGCTGGCCAACGGCGGCAACCTGATGTTCTGCGAGGATGCCGCGCGGCGCATCCAGCGGGCGCTGGACGCCGACGCCGCCATCGCCGACTTCCACGTGCGGCTGGAGCACCAGGAGAGCCTGCATCCGCACGACGCGGTGGCCTACGCGAGCAAAGGCGTGGCGGGCGGGTACGGCGGCTGAGGCCGGGATCGCCGCGGCGTCGGGGCTGGCGGGACTTGCCGACGGCTCCAGGCCGCCGCGTCATTCGACCCTCCTCGACGTCATTCCGGCGAAAGCCGGAATCCAGTCAAAACATGGTGTGCGAAGCACGCAACATAGGTTTTGTCCGCTTCGCGGGACGTATTGAGACTGGATTCCGGCTTTCGCCGGAATGACGAACAAAAGCACCGCGCTCTCGAAGTTGCGTTGAGTGCCGCGCCACCCCCAGGCAGCGCGGCGTTCCCGGGCTCAATGCCGCAACACGCTCACCGTGACGCTCGACGGATGCTCCGCCGAGTGGTGGATCTTCGTGTGCGCGACCACCGGCTTGTCCTCGTCGTAGTTGTGGCCGCCGGTGTTGAGGTTGCGGTCGAAGCGCGGGAAGTTGGAGCCGGAGACCTCGATGCGCAGCCGGTGGCCGGCCGGGAACAGGTTGCTGGTCACCATCGGCGAGAACGTCACCTTGTAGACCTTGCCCGGCTTCATCGGCTCGCTCGGCTTGTCGTAGCCGTTGCGGTAGCGCAGGCGCTGGATGGTGTCGTCCAGGTTGTAGGCCTTGCCGTCGGGATACACGTCGACCAGCTTCACGGTGACGTCGGTGTCCTTCACGTCGCTGGACACGTACAGCGTGGTCTCGATGTTGCCGGTCAGCTCGGTGTCCTGCGCGAACGGCTCGCTGGTGTAGACCAGGATGTCCTCGCGCGCGGCCTCCTGCTTGCTCTGGTCCATGGCGCCCGGCTCGCCGGTGCCCATGCAGCAGAAGCCGCCGCCCAGCGTGGGCACCGGGTGCAGCGGGTCGTAGGTGAAGCGGTCGGCATGGTCCTTCGCCGGCGCCGCCGGCAGCAGCCTGCCGTCGCCGTGCAGGGTGTTGGCCTTGCCGTCGCTGGCGAGGTAGAAGGTCAGCGGCTCCACGCCCTTCGGCGGCCAGGTGTCGGCGGTGCGCCACTGGTTGGCGCCCATCGTGTAGTAGGTGACCTTCGGCTGCTTGGCGAGCACCGGCGAGTCCACGCCCTTCAGGAACTTGTCGAAGAAGCCGTAGACCAGGTCGTCGTAGGGATAGCGCGCGTCGCCCAGGTCGCGCTCGCCGACCACGGTGTGCTCCTTGGCGCGCTTGTAGGCGCAGTGCAGGGTGGGGGCGATCACCAGGTACTGCTGCTCGGCCGCCGCGCCCTTGGCGTGTGAGCGCACCCAGTTGTAGGCGGCCAGGTTCGGGCCCTGCGAGACGTCGTACCAGCTCACGAACCACAGGCCGGGCAGGTCCACCGGCATGTCGTCGCGCCACAGGCCGCCCTTGGCCCAGGCCGGGTCGTTCGGCGTGCGCTGGATCATCCGGCCGCCGGTGGGGATCGGCATGGCGTCGGCGAACTGGCCGTGCGGGCCGCCGACCGCCGCGATCAGGTCCTGCACCGGCAGGTGCCACAGCGCCTTGCCCCAGTCCACCGGCGGCATCGACGGCGCGAGGTCGAACATGCGCGAGGCCGCCTCGAGCTGCGCGGAGGTGGCGTCGGCGGGGAACATCGGCCGCACCTGGTTCTGCTCGCCGGCGATCCACGGCGCGAACAGCATCTGGAAGGCGCCGCCGCGGTACCAGTTGCCCTGCTCGTAGAAGCCGCCGACGCGGCCGATGCCGGCGCCGAAGCCCTGCACGTTGAACGCGGCGTAGCCCTTGGGTGCCTGCGACACCACGGCGAGCTGCCACTCGGCGGTGGAGGAGCAGCCGGTGGTGCCCACCTTGCCGTTCGACCACGGCTGCGAGCCCATCCACTCGATCTCGTCGGCGCCGTCGCTGAGCGGCGTGCCGAGGATCTCGTAGTTGCCCTCGGAGAAGTAGTGGCCGCGCTCCTGCATCTCGACGAAGGCGTAGCCCTTCTTGATCGCGGTGAGCTCGCCGGTCATGTCGCGCGGCGCGCCCAGCTTCACGTCCCACCAATTGAAGTTGTAGGGGGTGCGCACGAAGATGACCGGATAGCGGCCCGGCCCCTGCTTCGGGTAGTACACGTCGGCCTGCATGCGCTTGCCGTCGCGCATCGGGATCATCAGCTTGCGCTGGATCACCGCGAGCTTTTCCAGCTCCTGCTCGATGTCGTTGCGCTTGGCGATCAGCTTGGCGGTTTCTTCCGGCGTCATCGGCGCGCGCTTCTGCTGCGCGGCGACGGGCAGGGCCACGAGCGCCAGGAGCGCGAGGGCGGCAAGGCGGTCCAGCTTGGGCATGGCAGGTTTTTCCCCTGGGTCGAGAGGCGCCGGCGGCCCTGCGGTGGCGCGGACGACGGCGGGGCCGCGGAGCGTCTCCCACGCCCGGGCGGTGGCGGCGGCCATCGACGAGCGGCCGATGCTAGCGCAAACAGGCTCCCAGAGTGCCGCGTCAGCGCGCGAACGCCAGCCGCTCGCCGCGCACGCCCTCGTCGATGCGCGCGCCGTCCCACACGCGCCGGCCGTTGACGAAGGTGGCGGCGATGGAGTGGGCGAAGGTCTCGCCCTCGAACGGCGACCAGCCGCACTTGGACAGCACCTCGGCGCGCGTCACCGCGTGCGGCCTGCGCGGATCGACCAGCACCAGGTCGGCGGCGTAGCCCTCGCGCAGGAAGCCGCGCTCCTTCACGTCGAACAGCGTGGCCGGCGCGTGGCTCACCGCCTCCACCACGCGCTCCAGCGTCAGCCTGCCCTCGGCGACGCGCTGCAATGCCGCCTGCAGCGCGAACTGCACCAGCGGCAGGCCGGACGGGGCCTGGTCGTACTTCTGCGCCTTCTCCTCCAGCAGGTGCGGCGCGTGGTCGGTGGCCAGCACGTCCAGGCGGCCCTCGGCCAGCGCCCGGGTGATCGCCTCGCGGTCGGCGGCGGTCTTGATCGCGGGATTGCACTTGATGAGGAAGCCGAGGCGCTCGTAGTCGGCGTCGGAGAAGTGCAGGAAGTGCACGCAGGTCTCGGCGGTGATCTTCTTGCCCTTCACCGGGCCGGGCTCGAACAGCGCCAGCTCGTCGGCGGTGGAGATGTGCAGCACGTGCAGCCGGCTGCCGTGCTTCCTCGCCAGCGAGATCGCCAGCCGCGTCGACTTGATGCAGGCCTCGCGCGAGCGGATCAGCGGGTGCTCGCGCGCCGGGATGTCCTGGCCGTACTTCGCGTGCGCCGCGGCGAGGTTGGCGTCGATCGTCGGCGTGTCCTCGCAGTGCGTGATGATCGGCGTGGGCGCCTCGCGGAAGATGCCGTCCAGCACCTCCGGGTCGTCCACCAGCATGTTGCCGGTGGAGGCGCCCATGAACACCTTGATGCCCGGCGCGGCCTTCGGGTCGAGCGCGCGGATCGCCGCCAGGTTGTCGTTGCTGGCGCCCAGGTAGAAGGCGTAGTTCACCGCCGAGGTCTCGGCGGCGCGCGCGTACTTGGCCTCCAGCGCCTCGCGGTCCAGCGCGGGCGGCCGGGTGTTGGGCATCTCCATGAAGCTGGTGATGCCGCCGGCGGCGCAGGCGCGCGACTCGTGCCAGATGTCGGCCTTGTGGGTGAGGCCGGGCTCGCGGAAGTGCACCTGGTCGTCGATCATGCCGGGCAGCAGCCACAGGCCGGCGGCGTCGACCACCTGCTCGCCGGGCCTGGCGTCCAAGTCGCCGCCGATCGCGTCGATGCGGCCCCTGCGCACGCGCAGGTCGGCGTGGAAGCGGCGCCCCTCGTTGACCAGTTCGGCGTTCTTGATCAGCCAGTCAGTGGACATGCGGTTCTCCGGAAGGGCGGCAGCGGGGGAAATGGAAGCGTTCGGGCACCGGGTCGGGGCCGCCCGCGCACAGCGGCTGGCAGCGCGCCAGGCGCCACAGCCCCAGCAGCCCGCCGCGCAGCGGGCCGAAGCGCGCGACGGCGACCCGTGCATAATCGGAGCAACTGGGGTAAAAGCGGCAGCGTTGCCCGAGCAGCGGGCTGAGGATGCGCTTGTACAGGCCGAGCAACAGAAGTATCAAACGGGTCACGGCATTCGTGCTGCTGGAAAAAAACAGCCTGCATGGGATACCGCAAGTATTCCAGAAACACGGTTGCCGGGGTGATGTTCATGGGCTATAACACCCGGCCGCCACGGCCAAAATGGTGAGGGAAATGGCGAAAACCACGCGTAGTTCGACCGCCGCCAAGGCGCACAAGGCCAAGCCCGCCAGCCAGAAGGCGAAGGGTGCCGCAGCGGGCAAGTCGAAGGCCGCCACCGCCAGCCACGCCAAGGTCGTCGCCCGGCCCGCGAAGAAGGCGGCTCCCGCCAGGAAACCGGCGGCGAAGAAGGCGCCGGCCAAGGCCGCCGTGAAGAAGACCGTGGCCAGGAAGGCCGCGGCCGGCAAGCCGGCCGTCCGCAAGCCGGCGGCGAAGCCGGCGAAGAAGGCGCCGGTCGCCAGGAAGGCGCCCGCCGTGAAGAAGGCGCCGGCCAAGGCCGCGCCCGCCAGCAGGAAGGCGGCCGCCAAGCCGGTGGCGAAGCCGGCCGCCAGGAAGCCCGCCGTCGCCAAGGCGCCGGCGAAACCGGCCGCGCGGCCGGCCGCGGCGGCCAAGGCCGCCGCGAAGCCGACGCCGGCCGTCCAGCAGCATTCCCCGGCGCCGCCGGCCGCGCCGCTCCGGGGCAAGGTCGCCAGCGCGGTCGCGCCGGCGACGCCGCGAGTGGCCACCGCCACGGTGCCGGCCACCCCACCCAAGAAGCAGAAATCCCCGCAGTCCTCAATGAAGAACAACCTCGCCACACTCGACAACGGCATCACCCGCGAAGACGGGCGCTACGCGCTCCCGGCCACGGTCAACATCGACCTGCCCGAGGGCTACCGTCCCTCGCCCGACGAGGAGTACATGAACCCGCGCCAGCTGGCGTACTTCCGCAACAAGCTGCGCGAATGGCGCGAACAGCTGGTGGAGGAGTCGCGCCAGACCATGGAGAACCTGCGCGACGAGGTCCGCGACGTCGGCGACGAGGCCGAGCGCGCCACCCGCGAGACGGAGAACTCTCTGGAGCTGCGCACCCGCGACCGCTACCGCAAGCTGATCTCCAAGATCGACAAGGCGCTGCGCCGGATCGAGGAAGGCCGCTACGGCTATTGCGAGGAGACCGACGAGGAGATCGGCATCGAGCGCCTGGACGCGCGCCCCATCGCCACGCTCTCGCTCGACGCGCAGGAGCGCCGCGAGCACCTGCAGAAGCAGATGGGCGACTGAGGGCGGCGGGCGTTCCGCCCGCGCTGCGACGGCAAGGCCCCGCCTCCGCGCGGGGCCTTGGCTTTTTCCGGATGTGTCAGCGCCGCGGCTGCGCGGCGTGGCCGCGCAGCCGCGTCTCGCCGCAGGGTTCGCGCTGCGCGTCGGTCTTGGCGCCTGTTCGAAATCTTCCGAGGCGGCGCGCCGGCAAGGCCGGCTGGATGAAGCACGGGGCGGGCAGGGAGGCGGCGTCCGGCCGTGGCGGTCTCGCGCCAGGTCGATCGCGGCCTCCGGCCGCGACGCATGCCGCGCCGCCATGGACCGACGCGCCCCTCTCCTCGAAGCTGGCGCTTTCCCGCGCCCCTTCGCTCCTGCCAGACCCGTGCGCGGACGGCTCCCGGCACGCGGCGCGGGAGATCGTGACGCGCTCTTACGGCGCTCTTTGCAGGGCCTCGGCCGCGTATTGCTTGAGCCTGGCCAGCATGGCGGCCAGGCCGTTCGAGCGGGTGGGCGAGAGGTGCTTGGCCAGGCCGATCGCCTTGATGAACTCCGGCTCGGTGGCGAGGATCTCCGCCGCCGGGCGGTCGGAGTACACGCGCAGCACCAGCGCGATCAGGCCGGAGACGATGGCCGAGTCGCTGGCCGCGTCGAAGTGCATGCGCGCGGCGTCGCCGCTGGGCACCAGCCACACCATCGACTGGCAGCCGTGCACGCGGTAGTCCTCGGTCTTGAGGCGCTCCGGTAAGGGCGGCAGCTGCTTGCCCAGGTCGATCAGGTACTGGTAGCGCTCGGTCCAGTCGCCGAAGAAGGCGAACTCCTCGGCGATCTGCTGCTGCGCCTCGGCGGCGCTGGCGGTGGCGGTGTCGTTCATGCGCGCATTATGGGCGATAGGGGGTGAGGGGCGAGTAGCGAGGGCGACGCGGCAGATGGCGTCGCGCCCCCGCTACTCGCCCCTCACCCCTCGCTCGTCACCCCTTCGCCAGGCTCCAGCGCGTGCCCTGCGCGCCATCCTCGATCACCACGCCCATCGCGGCCAGCTCGGCGCGGATCGCGTCCGCGCGGGCGAAGTCGCGCGCGCCGCGCGCCGCGCGGCGCTCCTCCAGCAGCGCCTCCACCTGCGCGGCGTCGACGCCGTTGCCCGCCGCCTGCTTGAACCAGGCCTCGGGGTCCTGCCGCAGCAGGCCCAGCGCCGCGCCGCCGCCGAGCAGGGCGGACTTGACCGCCGCGAGTCCGCCGCGCGGCGGGGCCGCCTGGGCGAGCAGGTGGCGCGCCTGCCGGGCGTAGCCGTTGATCGCGGCCAGCGCGGCGGGCGTGTTGAGGTCGTCCTCCAGCGCCTGCTCCACGTCGGCGGGCAGCGCCGGCGCCGCCTCGACGGCGGCGAGGTCGCGCAGGGTGCCGTACAGCCGGTCCAGCGTGCGCGTGCACTGCTCGACCAGATCGGCCGACCAGTCCAGCGGCTGGCGGTAGTGCGCGCTGAGCAGCGCGTAGCGCAGCGCCTCGGCGGCGTGGCGCTGCAGCAGGTCGTGCACCTTCTCGATGTTGCCCAGCGACTTGCTCATCTTGGCGCCGCCGAAGGTGAGCATGCCGTTGTGCAGCCACCAGCGCGCGAAGGTCTTGCCGCCGTGCGCGCAGGTGGACTGCGCGATCTCGTTCTCGTGGTGCGGGAACAGGAGGTCCACGCCGCCGGCGTGGATGTCGATGGTCTCGCCCAGGTGCGCCTCGCTCATCGCCGAGCACTCGATGTGCCAGCCGGGGCGGCCGCGGCCCCACGGGCTGTCCCAGCCGGGCAGCTCCGGGGTGGAGGGCTTCCACAGCACGAAGTCGGCGGGGTTCTTCTTGTACGGGGCGACCTCCACGCGGGCGCCGGCGATCAGCTCCTCGGTGTCGCGGCCGGACAGCCGGCCGTAGTCGGGGTAGCTGCCCACGTCGAACAGCACATGGCCCTCGGCCGCATAGGCGTGGCCGCCGGCGATCAGGGCCTGGATCATCGCGACGATCGGGCCGATGTGCGCGGTGGCGTAGGGCTCCACGTCGGGCGGGGCCACGCCCAGCGCGTCCATGTCCTGGTGGTAGACGGCGGCGTAGCGGCGGGTGATCTCCCCGATCGGCGCGCCGGTCTCCAGCGCGGCGGCGTTGATCTTGTCGTCCACGTCGGTGATGTTGCGGGCGTAGACCACGCGCGGGTAGCGCCGGCGCAGCAGCCGCACCAGCACGTCGAACACCACCGGGCCGCGCGCGTTGCCGATGTGCACGTAGTTGTAGACCGTGGGCCCGCACAGGTACATCGTCACCCGTTCCGGGTCGAGCGGCGCGAACGGCTCGATGCGGCGGCTGAGGCTGTTGTAGAGCTGGATCGGCATGCGGAGCGTCCGGGCGGCGGGCAGGTCAGCCGTTCATCTTAACAAGCCGTGAGCCGGCCCGCCGGCCGACGGGAGTTCTAAGCATCGATTCAGTGTGAATTTGCTGCAATGGCGGGCAAAGCGCAGAGAAGCGCCTAGCATGCCCCGATCCGGAGGTCATATGGCCAAGCTTTTCGTTCCCGCGCTGGTACTCGCCCTTGCGGCTGCCGGCGCGTCCGCGCAGGACGCGCGCTATGCCAGCGACGACAACAGCCACTACGGCTGGGCCGACGTGCTGCGCGTGGACCCCATCTACGGCGTGGCGCGCACCGAGGTGCCGCAGCAGGAATGCTACGACCAGCCGGTGGTGCGCCAGGAGGCTGGCAACACCACGGCCGGCACCGTGCTCGGCGCCATCGTCGGTGGCGTGCTGGGCAACACCGTGGGCAAGGGCGACGGCCGCAAGGCCGCCACCGTGGCCGGCGCGGTGGCCGGCGGCGCCATCGGCAACGGCGTGGCGCGCCGCGGCTCCAGCTACGAGGGCACCCAGACCACCTGCCGCAACGTCAGCACGGTGTCCGAACAGCGCCGCATCATGGGCTACGACGTCGAATACCGCTATCGCGGCGAGGTCTACGTCTCCCGCCTCAACTACGACCCGGGCGAGCGGCTGCGGGTGCGGGTGAGCGTCACCCCCGCCGACTGAGTGCGCCGCGCTTCCGGCCTTGCCGCGACCGCCGCCTTTGGGCGGCGGTCCGCTTTCCGGGGTTTGGCCGTCCGGACGCGCTTGTTGCGCAGCAGCGCGATTCACGTCATGATGCGCGCTCCACCACCCGGAACCCCCATGACCGCAGCCGTCCATACCGCCACCGTGCTCACCAGCGCCCGCATGGCCGCTGGCATGACCTCGCGTGCGCGCCGACCGCTGGACGGACATCCGGCCGGGTAGGCTGTCGCCAGCGTTTCACATGTTTCGACGACAAAGACCCGGCCGACGCGCCGGGTCTTTTCGTTTCCGATTCCCGCCGGGAGGCGGGCCTCACAAAAGGGCAGCGTTGCATGGCACTTCGACACTTCTTGACCACCCAGGACTACAGCCGCGCCGAGATCGACGCCCTGCTGGAGCAGGCCGCCGCCTTCAAGCGCTCGCCGCGCGGCCAGCAGCTGGCGGGCAAATCGGTGGCGCTGCTGTTCTT
Source organism: Fulvimonas soli (assembly GCF_003148905.1). Lineage (GTDB taxonomy): Bacteria > Pseudomonadota > Gammaproteobacteria > Xanthomonadales > Rhodanobacteraceae > Fulvimonas > Fulvimonas soli. Next base: position 146,162 of record NZ_QGHC01000006.1, read on the forward strand.
CAATCCCTCCATGCGCACGCGCACCAGCTTCGAGCTGGGCGCGTTCCACCTGGGCGGCCACGCCATCGTGCTGTCGCCGGGCAAGGACGCCTGGCCGATCGAGTTCGAGCCGGGCAGGGTGATGGACGGCGAGCCGGAGGAGCACATCGCCGAGGTGGCGCGCGTGCTGAGCCGCTACGTGGACCTGATCGCGGTGCGCGCCTTCCCGAAGTTCCAGGACTGGTCGGTGGACCGCGAGGACAAGGTGATCAAGGCCTTCGCGCAGTACGCCACGGTGCCGGTGATCAACATGGAGACGATCACCCACCCGTGCCAGGAGCTGGCGCACGCGCTGGCGCTGCGCGAGCGCCTGGGCGACCTCACGAGGAAGAAGTACGTGCTCACCTGGACCTACCACCCCAGGCCGCTCAACACCGCGGTGGCCAACTCGGCGCTGCTGATCGCCACCAAGATGGGCATGGACGTGACCCTGCTGTGCCCCACGCCCGACTACGTGCTGGACGAGCGCTACATGCAGGCCGGCTACGAGAACGCGCAGGCCAACGGCGGCTCGCTGAAGGTCAGCCACGACATCGAGGAGGCCTACTCGGGCGCCGACGTGGTCTACGCCAAGAGCTGGGGCGCGCTGCCGTTCTTCGGCCGCTGGGAGCAGGAGAAGCCGATCCGCGAGGCGCACCGGCACTTCATCGTGGACGAGGCGAAGATGGCGCTGACCCACCACGGCCTGTTCAGCCACTGCCTGCCGCTGCGCCGCAACGTGAAGGCCACCGACGCGGTGATGGACGCGCCGTACTGCATCGCGGTCGACGAGGCGGAGAACCGCCTGCACGTGCAGAAGGCGGTGATGGCCGCGCTGGCCGGCCAGGGCTGAGCGCCGCGCCATGTACGTGCCCCGGTCCTTCGAGGAGACGCGCGCCGAGGCCCTGCACGGGCTGATCCGCGCGTACCCGTTCGCCACCGTGGTGGCGCGCTCCGCGGCGGGGCTCGACGCCAACCACCTGCCGCTCGAGCTGGTGGACGGCAGCCTGCACGGCCACGTGGCGCGCGGCAACGAGCTGGCGAGGCTGGACGGCGCCGAGGTGCTGGCGATCTTCCGGGGGGCGCAGGGCTACGTCAGCCCGAACTGGTACCCGAGCAAGCACGAGACCGGGCACGAGGTGCCCACCTGGAACTATGCGGTGGCGCACGTGCACGGTCACCTGAAGGTGGTCGAGGACGCGGCCTGGCTGCGCGCCCTGCTGGACCGCCTCACCGGGCGTCACGAAGCGAGCGAGCCGCAGCCGTGGCGCGTCGACGACGCGCCGGCGGACCACGTCGAGAAACTGCTGCGCGCGATCGTCGGCATCGAGATCGCCGTCGAGCGCATCGAGGGCAAGTTCAAGCTGAGCCAGAACCATCCCGAGCGCAACCGCCTCGGCGTGATCGCCGGCCTGCGCCGGCGCGGCGGGGACGGCGACGCGGCGCTCGCCGGATGGATGGCCGAACGGGAGACACCTGCGCCATGAACCACCCGCACCGCTACCGCGTGGACGTGGAATGGACGGGCAACCGTGGCAGCGGCACCTCCGGCTACCGCGCCTACGGCCGCGACCACGTGATCCGCATCGAGGGCAAGCCGGAAATCGCCGGTTCCTCCGACCCCGCCTTCCGCGGCGACGCCGCGCGGCACAATCCCGAGGACATGCTGGTGGCCGCGCTCTGCGCCTGCCACATGCTGTCCTACCTGCACATGGCCACCGTGGCCGGCGTGGTGGTGACCGCCTACGCCGACGCCGCCGAGGGCACGATGCAGGCCGGGGGCGACGGCGGCCGCTTCACCGGGGTGGTGTTGCGCCCCACGGTGACGATCAGCGCCGCCAGCGACCCGGCCAAGGCCGAGGCCGCGCACGAGGCGGCGCACCACGCCTGCTTCATCGCCCATTCCGTGAACTTCCCGGTGCGCTGCGAGCCGCGCATCGTCGTGGAACCGGGAATCGGGACCCGGGCTCCGGGACTCGGTTAGAAGCCGGTGCCGACCCACCCACATCCTTCCCTCAAGGCATCTTTTCAGGAATCCGACATGACGCTGCAAACCGCTTCCCCGAGTCCCGGCTCCAAGCACATCGTCCTCGCCTTCTCCGGCGGCCTCGACACCAGCTTCTGCGTGCCCTACCTCAAGGAACGCGGCTGGGCCGTGCACACCATCTTCGCCGACACCGGCGGCGTGGACGCCGAGGAGCGCGCCTACATCGAGCAGCGCGCGAAGGAGCTGGGCGTGGCCAGCCACGTCACCGTGGACGGCGGCCCGGCGATCTGGGACGGCTTCGTCAAGCCCTTCGTGTGGGCCGGCGAGGCCTACCAGGGCCAGTACCCGCTGCTGGTGTCCGACCGCTACCTGATCGTGGACGCCGCCATCGCGCGCGCCGGGGAACTGGGCACCAGGGCCATCGCGCACGGCTGCACCGGCATGGGCAACGACCAGGTGCGCTTCGACCTGGCGGTGAAGGCGCTGGGCGACTACGAGATCGTGGCGCCGATCCGCGAGATCCAGAAGGAGCACACGCAGACGCGCGCCTACGAGCAGCAGTACCTGGAGGAGCGCGGCTTCGGCGTGCGCGCCAGGCAGAAGAGCTACACCATCAACGAGAACCTGCTCGGCGTGACGCTCTCGGGCGGCGAGATCGACCAGTGGAAGGCGCCGGGCGAGGGCGCGCGCGGCTGGTGCAGGCCGCGCGCCGAGTGGCCGGCGGAGAAGCTGCGGGTCGCGGTGGGCTTCGAGCGGGGCGAGGCGGTCTCGCTCGACGGCCAGAGGCTGCCGGGCGCCAGGCTGCTGGCGAAGCTCAATGCGCTGTTCGCGCCCTACGGCGTGGGCCGCGGCATGTACACCGGCGACACCACCATCGGCCTCAAGGGCCGCATCGTGTACGAGGCGCCGGGCCTGGTCTCGCTGCTCGCCGCGCACCGCGCGCTGGAGGAGGCCGTGCTGACCAAGCAGCAGAACCGCTTCAAGCCGGAGGTGGCGCGCAAGTGGGTGGAGGTGGTGTACGAGGGCTTCTTCCACGACCCGGTCAAGGCCGACCTGGAGGCCTTCCTCGCCTCCAGCCAGGCCTGCGTCAACGGCGAGGTGGTGCTGGAAACCAGCGGCGGCCTGGTCACCGCGGTGGAGGTGCGCTCGCCGCACATCCTCAACGCCAAGGGCGCCACCTACGCGCAGTCGGCCGACTGGGGCGTGGCCGAGGCCGAGGGCTTCATCAAGCTGTTCGGCATGAGCAGCACGCTGTGGGCCGAGGTCAATCGGAGCGACGACGCATGAACGCTGCGCTCTGCTCCCTTCTTCTCGCGGGAGAGGGGCGGGGGGCGAGGGTGCGGATTCGCCGCGACGCCTTGCTCCGCCCGCACCCTCACCCCAATCCCTCTCCCGCAGGGAGAGGAGCTAAGCGGCGTGGGGTGCCGGCATGAACGCGCTGCTCGACGCCACGCTGCAGCATCTCAGGGCGCTGGTCGGCTACGACACGCGCAATCCGCCGCGCGCGATCGGCACCGGCGGCATCTTCGACTACCTGCGCGCCCACCTGCCGGGCTTCGAGGTGACGGTGACCGACTACGGCGCCGGCGCGGTGACCCTGCACGCGGTGCGCGGCAGGCCGGAGGTGCTGTTCAACGTGCACCTGGACACGGTGCCCGATTCGCCGCACTGGACGGCCGACCCGCACGTGCTGCGCGTGACGGCGGACCGCGCGATCGGCCTCGGCGCCTGCGACATCAAGGGCGCCGCGGCGGCGCTGCTCGCGGTGGCGAACGCCAGCGACGGCGACATGGCGCTGCTGCTCTCCACCGACGAGGAAGCCAACGACCCGCGCTGCATCGCCGGCTTCCTGCGCGCCTTTCCCCCGCGCCCTGAAGGCTTGCTCCCGCTCCCTCCGGGAGAGGGCCGGGGCGAGGGTACGGGCGGGGCGGGGACTCCCGCTCTGGCCGAACCCTCACCCCCAGCCCCTCTCCCGCAGGGAGAGGGGAGCCATCGGCAGGGAGAGGGGCGTTATCGGGCGGTGATCGTGGCCGAGCCCACCAGGGGCGAGGCGGTGCTGGCGCACCGCGGCATCCACTCGGTGCAGATGCGCTTCGCCGGCCAGGCCGGCCACGCCTCGGGCGAGCAGAGGCCCAGCGACAGCGCGGTGCACCAGCTGGTGCGCTGGGGCGCGGCCGCGCTGGACTACGTGCAGGCGCAGGCGCACGAGCGCTTCGGCGGGCTCACCGGGCTGCGCTTCAACATCGGCCGCGTCGAGGGCGGCATCAAGGCCAACATGATCGCGCCCACGGCGGACGTGCGCTTCGGCTTCCGCCCGCTGCCGACGATGGACCCCGACCGCCTGCTGGAAACCTTCCGCACCCTGGTCGAGCCGCATCCGGTGGCGTTCGAGGAGCTGTTCCGCGGCCCCTCGCTGCCGGCCGGCGACACCGCCGCCGCCGAGGCGCGCCGGCTGGCCGCGCGCGACCTCGCCGACGAGCTGGGCATCCCGGTCGGCAACGCGGTGGACTTCTGGACCGAGGCGGCGCTGTTCTCCGCCGCCGGCTACACCGCCTTCGTCTACGGCCCCGGCGACATCGCGCAGGCGCACACCGCCGACGAGTGGGTTGCGCTGGACCAGCTCGAGCATTACGCCGAGACCATCCATCGCATCGTCGAGCGGTGCGGCCACGGAAGGTCGCTTTCCGGTTCTTGCGTTCGAGGGTGAGTGCAAACTTGAAAAGTGCGGCCATGGATGGCCGCTTTTTGATTCTCGCGTTCAAGGACGAACGCAAAGGATAAGCCGTACAGGAAAACATGACCGTGGAAAAGCACAAGAACACGCGCCAGACCATCGTGCGGCTGCTCTCGGCGATGGGCAGCGCCAAGGAGATCCAGCAGTACCTCAAGCGCTTCTCGCAGCTCGACGCCAAGCGCTTCGCCGTGGTGAAGGTCGGCGGCGCGGTGCTGCGCGACGAGCTCGGCGACCTCACCTCCTCGCTGACCTTCCTGCAGCAGGTGGGGCTGACCCCGATCGTGCTGCACGGCGCCGGCCCGCAGCTCGACGAGGAGCTGGCCGCCGCCGGCATCGGGAAGAAGACCGTCGACGGCCTGCGCGTGACCTCGCCGAAGGCGCTGGGCATCGTGCGGCGCGTGTTCCAGCAGCAGAACCTCAAGCTGGTGGAGGCGCTGCAGTCGATGGACACCCGCGCCACCTCGGTGCCCACCGGCGTGTTCATGGCCAGCTACCTGGACCGCGACACCTACGGCATGGTCGGCAAGGTCGAGCGCATCAACCTGGAGCCGATCGAGGCCTGCCTGCGCGCGGGCTCGATCCCGGTGATCGCCAGCCTGGGCGAGACCGACGAGGGGCAGATCCTCAACATCAACGCCGACTTCGCCGCCAACGAGCTGGTGCGCGTGCTGCAGCCGTACAAGATCATCTTCCTCACCGGCACCGGCGGCCTGCTGGACGGGGAAGGGCGGGTGATCGACTCGATCAACCTGTCCACCGAGTACGAGCAGCTGATGGCGCAGCCGTGGATCAGCGGCGGCATGCGGCTGAAGATCGAGCAGATCGCCGACCTGCTGGACAAGCTGCCGCTGACCTCCTCGGTGTCGATCACGCGGCCGTCGGAGCTGGCCAAGGAGCTGTTCACCCACAAGGGCTCGGGCACGCTGGTGCGCCGCGGCGAGAAGGTGCTGCGCTTCACCTCGTGGGACGGCATCGACCGCGACCGCCTGCGCGCGCTGATCGAGTCCAGCTTCGGCCGCACGCTGGTGCCGGACTACTTCGAGCGCACCGCGCCGTACCGCGTCTACGTGAGCGAGAACTACCGCACCGCGATGATCCTCACCCTGGAGGACGGCCTGCCGTACCTGGACAAGTTCGCCGTGCTCGACGACGCGCAGGGCGAGGGCCTGGGCCGCGCGGTGTGGCAGGTGATGCGCGAGGAGAACCCGCGGCTGTTCTGGCGCTCGCGCCACAACAACCAGGTCAACATCTTCTACTACGCCGAGTCCGACGGCTGCTTCAAGCAGGAGAAGTGGAAGGTGTTCTGGTACGGCCTGGACGGCAGCTTCGACACCATCGCCCGCTGCGTGGCGCACTGCGCGCGGCGCCAGCCGACCCTGGTGGACTGAGCATGGGCGCGTTCCTCGAACCCGTGACGCTGGAGGGCCGCCACGTGCGGCTGGAGCCGCTGGCGACGGCGCATGCCGACGCGCTGCGGCGCGCCGCCGCCGACGGCGAGCTGTGGAAGCTGTGGTACACCAGCGTGCCCGCGCCGGAGCGGGTCGATGCCTACGTGGACGCGGCGCTGGCGATGCAGGCCGAGGGCGGCGCGCTGCCGTTCGCGGTACGCGCGCTGGCGTCCGGCGAAATCGTCGGCTGCACCCGCTACTGCCACGCCGACGCGGCCAACCGGCGCGTGGAGATCGGCTACACCTGGTACGCCGCCAGCGCGCAGCGCAGCGCGGTCAACACCGAGTGCAAGGCGCTGCTGCTGCGGCACGCCTTCGAGACGCTGGGCTGCATCGCGGTGGAGTTCCGCACGCACTGGCTCAACCGCCGCAGCCGCGCCGCCATCGAGCGGCTGGGCGCCAGGCAGGACGGCGTGCTGCGCAACCACCAGCGCCTGCCCGACGGCAGCTACCGCGACACCGTGGTGTATTCCATCATCGAATCCGAATGGCCGGCCGTGAAGCGGCACCTGGCCTTCAGGCTGGAGCAGGGCGACCAGGCATGAGCGACAAGAAGAGCATCGGCATCGTGGGCGCGCGCGGCCACACCGGCGCGGAGCTGATCCGGCTGATCGCGGCGCATCCGGCGCTGGAGCTGGCCTTCGTCTCCTCGCGCGAGCTGGCCGGCCAGCGCGTGAGCGAGCACAGCGACGCCTACGCGGGCGAGCTGCGCTACGAGAACCTCGACCCCGCCGCGGTGGCGGCCAGGCGCGCCGACGTGGTGATCCTGGCGCTGCCCAACGGCAAGGCGGCGCCCTACGTGGAGGCGATCGACGCCGCGGCGCCGGAGACGCTGCTGCTGGACCTGTCCGCCGACTACCGCTTCGACGAGCGCTGGTACTACGGCCTGCCCGAGCTCACCCGCGGCAAGTGGCGCGGCGAGCGGCGCATCAGCAACCCCGGCTGCTACGCCACCGCGATCCAGCTCTCCGTCGCGCCGCTGAAGGACCTGCTGGCGGCGCCGCCGGTGTGCTTCGGCGTGTCCGGCTATTCCGGCGCGGGCACCACGCCCTCGGACAGGAACGACCCGGAGAAGCTGCGCGACAACCTGATGCCGTACTCGCTCACCGGCCACGCGCACGAGAAGGAGGCGAGCCGGCATCTGGGCGTCCCGGTGGAGTTCATGCCGCACGTGGCGCCGCACTTCCGCGGCCTCACCGTCACCACCAACCTGTACCTGTCGCGGCCGCTGAAGCGCGAGGACGTGCTGGCGCGCTTCCATCACGCCTACGACGCCGAGCCGCTGGTGAAGGTGCTCGACGAGGCGCCGTGGGTGAGCCGCATCGCGCACCGGCACCATGCCGAGGTCGGCGGCTTCGCGCTGTCGGCCGACGGCAGGCGCGTGGTGGTGGTCGCCACGCTGGACAACCTGCTCAAGGGCGCCGCCACCCAGGCGATGCAGAACATCAACCGTGCCATTGGCGTGGACGAATGCACCGCGATACCGGTAAGGCGGGGGCGAGGGGAGCGGAGCGAGGAGTGAGAGAAAGAACGCACTCCCCAAGCCTCGTAACCTTGCCGGTCTTGCCCTTCTCCCACTTCTCACTCCTGGTTTACTCACTCCTATGTCCCAGCCCCTCTGGCAAAAGTCCGGCATCCGCATCGACGCGAAGATCATGCGCTTCCTCGCCGGCGACGACGTGCTGCTCGACCGCGAGTTCTTCCTCCACGACATCGCCGCCAGCAAGGCGCACGTGGAAGGACTGGCCAACATCGGCGTGGTGGGCGCGGACGAGGCGGCCGCGCTCAAGCGCGAGCTGGACGCGCTGGCGGAGGATTTCGGGAGCGGCGCCTTCGTGCTCGACGAGCGCTACGAGGACGGCCACTCGGCGATCGAGGCGCGCCTCACCGAGCGGCTGGGCGACGCCGGCCGCCGCGTGCACACCGGGCGCAGCCGCAACGACCAGATCCTGGTCGCCACGCGGCTGTGGCTGAAGGAGAAGCTCGGCCAGCTCGAGGCGCACTGCCGCGCCATCGCCGAGGTCTGCCTGGACCGCGCCGCGCAGCCGGCCCTTCCGCTGCCCGGCTACACCCACCTGCAGCGCGCGGTGGTGTCCTCCACCGCGATGTGGTTCGCCGGCTTCGCCGAGGGCTTCATCGACGACGCGCTGCGCGCGCGGCAGACGCGCGAGTGGATCGACGCCAACCCGCTCGGCACCGCCGCCGGCTACGGCGTGAACCTGAAGCTCGACCGCGAGCACACCACCGCCAGCCTGGGCTTCGCGCGCATGCAGGTCTCGCCGGTCTACGCGCAGCTCTCGCGCGGCAAGTTCGAGATGGCGGCGCTGGAGGCGATCGCCTCCGCGCTGCTGGACCTGCGCCGGCTGGCCTGGGACCTGTCGCTGTTCACCACCGCCGAGTTCGACTTCGTGACGCTGCCGGCCGAGTACACCACCGGCAGCTCGATCATGCCGAACAAGCGCAACCCGGACGTGGTGGAGCTGCTGCGCGCCAGCTACGCCAGCGTGGCGGCGGCGCGCACCGAGATCGAGCAGCTGCTCTCGCTGCCCTCCGGCTACCAGCGCGACCTGCAGTACTCCAAGGGCTCGATCTTCCACGGCGTGCGCCACGGCCTGATGGCGCTGGAGCTGGCGCCGGACCTGCTGGCGCGGCTCGCGTGGAACGAGGGCACGATGCGCGCGGCGATCGAGCCGGCGATGTACGCCACCGACGTGGCGATCGAGCAGGCCGCCGCCGGCGTGCCGTTCCGCGACGCCTACCGCGCCGCCGCCGACGCGGCGGCCTTGGCCGGCGCGGGGCGCACGCCCGAGGGCAGCCTGGCGGCGCGCGTCTCGCCCGGCGCCGGCCACGACCTGCGCCTGGACGAATTGCGCGCTAGACTCGGGCGTCTGGACGTCTAGACGGTGGATTCCATGGGCGCGGTCGGGGCGGGAAACGCCGAACATTATCGCTGGGGGCAGGGCTGCGACGGCTGGCACCTGCTGGCCGGTGACGACCTCAGCGTGATCGAGGAGCGCATGCCGCCCGGCACGGCGGAGCAGCGCCACCGCCACGCGCGCGCACGGCAGTTCTTCTACGTGCTGGAGGGCGAGGCCGTGCTGGAACTGGAGGGCACGCCGCACCGCCTGCGTCGCGGCGAGGGCCTGCACGTGCCGCCCGGCGCGGCGCACCAGATGCGCAACGACAGCGGCGCCGACGCGCGCTTCCTGGTGGTGTCGGCGCCGAAGAGCCACGGCGACCGCGTCGCCGCTCCGGCGGGTGCCGGGGCATGAACGCGGCGCCGCCCGGACGCACGCCACCCGAGCAGCCGCTGCCGCCCTGGCGCCGCGCCGTGCTCAAGGTCGGCAGCAACCTGCTGGCCGCCGACGGCGGCGGCCTCACGCCGCGCTACGCCGGGGCGCTGGCCGCCTTCGTCGCGGCCGGCCACGCCGAGGGCCGGCAGGTGGTGCTGGTCTCCTCCGGCGCGGTGGCGGCCGGCCGCGCGCTGCTGCGCGAGCGCCAGCCGGCGGCCGGCGACCTGGCCGCGCGGCAGGCGCTGGCCGCGCTGGGCCAGGCGCCGATGATCGCGCTGTGGCAGTCCCTGTCCGCGCGGCCGGTGGCGCAGGTGCTGCTCAGCCACGACGACCTGCGCAACCGCCGCCGCTACCTCAACGCGCGCAACACCCTGCGCGGGCTGCTGGCGCTGGACGCACTGCCGGTGGTCAACGAGAACGACACGGTGGCGGTGGACGAGCTCAAGCTCGGCGACAACGACAACCTCGCCGCCATCGTCGCCGCGCTGGTGGACGCCGACCTGCTGCTGATCGCCTCCGACGTGGACGCGCTGTACGGCGCCGACCCGCGCCGCGATCCGGCGGCGCGCCCCGTCGCCCTGGTCGAGGCGCTGACGCCGGAAGTGCTGGCGATGGCCGGCGGCAGCGGCAGCGCGGCGGGCACCGGCGGCATGCGCACCAAGCTGGAGGCGGCGGCGAAGGCGAGCGCCGCGGGCATCCCCACCGCGCTGTTCGGCGGCCGCGACGCGGACACGCTCGCGGCGCTGGCGCGCGGGCAGCTGCGCGGCACGCTGGTGCGCGCGCCGGGCAACCGCATGCAGGCGCGCAAGTACTGGCTGCGCCACGCGCCGGCGGCGGGCCGCATCGAGGTCGACGCCGGCGCCGCGCGCGCGCTGGCCGGCGGCCGCGCCTCGCTGCTGCCCGGCGGCATCGTCGCGGCGCACCGCGAGTTCCACCGCGGCGACCTGGTCGAGATCGTGGACGGCGCGGCGCGGGCGGTGGCGCGCGGGCTGTGCCAGTACGGCGCGGCCGAGGTGCGCCGGCTGGCCGGCCGCCACAGCCGCGAGATCGCGGCGATCCTCGGCTACAGCCATGGCGCCGAGGTGGTGCACCGCGACGACCTGGCCACCGTGCGCGACGCCGCCGAGACCGTCGCGGAGGAGACGCCCGCATGAGCGAACTGCGAACCCGGGCGCTGGCCTGCCGCGACGCCGCGCCGGCCGTCGCCGCGCTCGACGCCGGCGCGCGCGCGGCGCTGCTGCGCGACATGGCCGCGGCGATCGAGGCGCGGGGCGAGGCGATCCTCGCCGCCAACGCGCGCGACATGGAAGCGGCCGCCGCCAAGGGCGTGCAGGGCGCGCTGCTCGACCGCCTGCGGCTGGACGCGGCGCGCGTGGCCGCCATCGCCGCCGCGGTGCGCGAGGTGGCGGCGCTGCCCGACCCGGTCGGCCAGGTGACCCGGCGCGAGACGCGCCCGAACGGCCTGCGGGTGGAGCGCGTGCGCATCCCGCTAGGCGTGGTGGCGATGATCTACGAGGCGCGTCCCAACGTCACCGCCGACGCCGCCGCGCTGTGCCTGAAGGCCGGCAACGCGGTGATCCTGCGCGGCGGCTCGGAGGCGCTGCACTCCAACACCGCCCTCGCCGAGGCGCTGCACGGCGCCCTGCGCGCGCACGGCCTGCCGGAGGCGGCGGTGGCGCTGATGCGCGACCTGAGCCGCGAGGCGATGGTCGAGCTGCTGCAGCTGACCGACGTGGTGGACCTGGCCATCCCGCGCGGCGGCGAGGGACTGATCCGCTTCGTCGCCGAGCACGCGCGCGTGCCGGTGATCAAGCACTACAAGGGCGTGTGCCACCTCTACGTGGACCGCGACGCCGACCTCCAGCTGGCGCTGGACCTGCTGCTCGACGGCAAGACCTCGCGCCCCGGCGTGTGCAACGCGCTGGAGACGCTGCTGGTGCACCGCGATGCCGCCGGCGCCTTCCTGCCGATGGCGGGCGAGGCGCTGCGCGCGCGCGGCGTGGAGCTGCGCGGCGACGAACGCACCCGTGCGCTGCTGCCCGCGGCCGGGCCCGCCACCGAGGACGACTACGCCGCCGAGTTCCTCGACCTGATCCTCGCCGTGCGCGTGGTGGACGACCTCGACGAGGCCATCGCGCACATCCGCCGCTACGGCTCGGACCACACCGAGGTGATCGCCACCCGCGACGCGGCCGCGGCCGAGCGCTTCGTCCACGCGCTGCGCTCGGCGGTGGTGATGGTCAACGTCTCCTCGCGCTTCAGCGACGGCGGCGAGCTGGGCCTGGGCGCGGAGATCGGCATTTCCACCACGCGCCTGCACGCCTACGGCCCGATGGGCGCCGAGGCGCTCACGGTGGAGCGCTTCGTGGTGCGCGGGGAAGGGCAGGTGCGCCACCCGCTGCGCCGGGACTGAGCGCTTTCGCGCGCCGGCCCGCATGATGCCGCTTCGGGACGGCGCAGGCTGGCGGGGTGGACGTGGAAGGGTTGCAGAAGATCGACGGGCAGGCGCTGTTCGTGATCGGCGCGGCGCGCAGCGGCACCACGGTGCTGCAGAACGCGCTCAACGACTCGCCGCACGTCTTCCTGTTCGGCGAGCCGGCGTTCCACGACGATCCCGGCAGCGCGGATTTCGCCGCCCGCTACAACGCGATGCACCGCTCCTGGGGACACCAGGAGGACAAGAGCAGCTTCTGCCCGCCGCTGTTCGCCGAGGACGCCAGCCGGCCCGACTACCTGGAGCAGCTGGCGCGGCCGTACTGCTACGTCGGCAGCAAGATCGTGGTCAACCCGTCCAACGCCGCCGGAACCTGCCGGCGCGTCTTCGATTTCCACTGCCGGCATTTCTGTCGGGCGCACTACGTCTTCACGTTCCGCAACCCGGTGGACGTGCTCATGTCGACGCGCGGCCTGGCAGAGCTGCACGGCGATGCGCCGGCCAGCCACGAGTCCCTGCTGCGCAGCTTCCTGGCGGTGATGGCGCTGTACCTGCGCATGCTGCGCAACCTGCCGTCGTGGCGGCGGTATTCCACGAGGACGTGGGCGAGGCGACGTTCGCCATGCTGGGCCGGCGGCTGGGCCTGGACCTGTCGGCCGCGGCGCGCTACTACGACGGCGGGCGGGTCCGGCACTACGCGCTGGATGCGTTCCCGCCTGCCGTGCGCGATGCCGTCGCCGCCGTCGCGGACCTCTACCGGCGGTTCCGGCGCGAGGCCGGTGCCGGCTTCGAGCTGGTGCAGCTGGAGCAGAACCCGGGGCACCTCGAACAGCGGCATTTCACGCCGCTGGGCGAAGCGCTTCATCCAGACGGCCTTGCGCGAATGGGCCTACGCGGCCAGCTACGCTACCTCACAGCAGCGGCGCGAGGCGCTGCAGGACTGGCTGCACCACTACAACTGCCACCGTCCGCACAGCGCACTTGGTGGTCAGACACCCATGGCTCGACTGACGCTTGATCAAAACAACCTATTGAAGCTCCACATCTAGGCCGCGCGCCCTCTCAGGCGCCTGCGCTCCACGCCTTCACCGCCTCCGCGAACGCCAGGCAGTCGGCGAAGCGGTTGTACAGCGGCGCGGGCGAGATGCGGATCACGTCGGGCTCGCGCCAGTCGCCGATCACGCCGTGCGCCATCAGGTACTCGAACAGCGCGCGGCCGCGTTCGCGGCCGCCGCGCACGCGGATGGAGAGCTGCGCGCCGCGGCGCGCCGGGTCGGCCGGCGTCACCACTTCCAGCAGGTCGGCGAGTTGCGCGTTCACCAGCCACTCCAGATAGCCGGTCAGCGCCAGCGACTTCTCGCGCAGCCGCGCCATGCCGGCGCGGCGGAAGATCTCCAGCGACACGCGCAGCGGCGCCAGCGCCAGGATCGGCGGGTTGGACAGCTGCCAGCCGTCCGCGCCGGGCGTGGGCACGAACTCGGGGCCCATCCGGAAGCGCGTGGCCTTGTCGTGGCCCCACCAGCCGGCGAAGCGCGGCAGCGCGGCGCGCGCGTGGCGCTCGTGCACGAAGGCGCCGCCCACCGCGCCGGGGCCGCTGTTCAGGTACTTGTAGCTGCACCACACCGCGAAGTCGGCGCCGCTGTCGTGCAGCGCCAGCGGCAGGTTGCCCACCGCGTGGGCGAGGTCGAAGCCCACCGCGCAGCCGTGCCGGTGCGCCAGCGCCGCGATGGCCTCCAGGTCGAAGGCCTGGCCGGTGCGGTACTGCACGCCCGGCAGCAGCACCAGCGCGACGCGCGCGCCGTGCTCGGCCAGCACGCGCTCGAACGCGGCCGGCGAGAGCGTGCCGTTGGGCTCGTCGCCCTCCAGCTCGACCAGCGCGGTGGCGGGGTCGAAGCCGTGGAAGCGGATCTGCGACTCCACCGCGTAGCGGTCGGTGGGGAAGGCACCGGCCTCGATCAGGATGGCGTGGCGCTCCGGCGTCGGGCGGTAGAAGCTCACCATCAGCAGGTGCAGGTTCACGCCCAGCGTGTTCATCGCCACCACTTCGGAGGGCCGCGCGCCGGTGACCAGCGCCAGGTCGTCGCGCACGAACTCGTGGTAGTCCATCCACGGCAGGCGGCCCTTGAAGTGGCCCTCCACCGCCAGCTCGCCCCAGTAGTCCAGCTCCGCGCCCAGCGCCTCGCGCACCGCGCGCGGCTGCAGGCCCAGCGAGTTGCCGCAGAAGTAGTGGCTGTCGCGCCCCTCGTGCGGCGGGACCAGGAACTCGTCGCGGAAGGCGCGCAGCGGATCGGCTGCGTCGCGCGCCTGCGCCCAGGCGGCGGTGGCTTGGTAGTCGTGCATGCGTTTCCGGTTCTTACTGCTGCAGGCCGGCGGCGACCTGGTCGCAGCCCTTGTCGAACGCGGCGATCCAGGCGGCGCCGGCCTGGCTCTGCTGCGGGCGCACGCAGCGCAGCTGGATGGCGTGGTTGTTCCTGAACCAGTAGCGCTCGCGGTAGCTGAAGGCGGCGCCGTTCTCCTGCGCGGTGTAGGCGAAGCTGTTGGGCTCGCTGCCCGCGGCGGCCGGGCGGTAGCCGTCGAGCGACTTGGCCTTCAGCGCGGCGCTGCCCAGGTAGGCCTGGAACCCGGCCAGGTCGGCCACCTGCTTCACCGTCACCGTGACCCGCGCCAGCGTGCTGCCGGCGGTGGGCGAGGGGTCGGGCACCTGGAACACGTGCACCTCCGGGTCGCCCTGGGTCTCCAGGATGCCCTGCCAGTTGTCCGGCGTGCTGAAGTTGACGGTGCCGCCGGCCATGCTGACGTCGTTGGCCTGCGCGCCTGCGGCCAGCAGCAGGAGGACGGGCAGGAAGAGGGTGCGCGAAAGGCTCATGCCGGTTCCCGGGTGGAGGTGTCGGAAAGATAGCGTTGCAGGGGCAGCCCCAGCCACTCCAGCGCGGTGCCGTGGAACAGCCGTGCCCGCTGGTCCGGCGCCAGGCCCAGCGCCTCGATGCCGCTGCCGGGCTGCTGCTCCCCCAGCGGGAAAGGATAGTCGGTGCCGAGCATCACGCGCTCGACGCCGGTCACATCCAGGAGATAGCGCAGCGCCTGCGGGTCGTGCACGCAGGAGTCGAAGTACAGCCGCTTGAGGTATTCGCGCGGGTTGCGCGGGTTGTCGGTGGCGACCAGGTCCGGGCGCATGCGGAAGCCGTGCTCGATGCGGCCGATGGTCCACGGGAAGCTGCCGCCGCCGTGGGCCAGCATCACGCGCAGCCTCGGCAGCCGCTCCAGCACGCCGCCGAAGACCAGGCAGCAGGCCGCGCGCGACTGCTCGGCCGGCATGCCCACCAGCCACGGCAGCCAGTACTTGGGCATGCTGGCGGCGCCCATCATGTCCCACGGGTGCACCATCACCGCCGCGCCGAGGTCGGCGGCGGCCTCGAAGAACGGGAACAGCTCCGGCGCGTCCAGGTTCCAGTCGTTGCAGTGCGAGCCGATCTGCACGCCGGCCAGGCCCAGCTCGTCGATGCAGCGCTCCAGCTCGCGGATCGCCAGCGCGGGCGCCTGCAGCGGCACGGTGCCGATGCCCGCGTAGTGGCGCGGATGCTCGCGGCACACGGCGGCCATGTGGTCGTTGAGGTGGCGGTGCAGCTCCAGCGCCTGGTGCCCCGGCGCCCAGTAGCAGAACAGCACCGGCACGGTGGACGCCACCTGCACGCCCACGCCGTGGCGGGCGTAGTCGTCGATGCGGTATTGCGGATCGAACGAGGACTCCCACACCTCGCGGAAGAAGCGGCCGTCCTTGTAGATGCGGTGGCGGCCGTCGCTGTGGGTCATCACCGGGAAGCGCGCGTCGCCGTACTTGGCCGCCAGGTCCGGCCAGTCGCGCGGCAGGATGTGGGCGTGGGTGTCGATCTTGAGCATGCGGCCAGTGTACGTCCCGCGCGCCGCGCGGTCGTGCGGCGGGCGCACATGGCGCGGCTCAGCGCGGGGAGCGCAGCCGCCGCCGCCCGGCCGCGCCGTTCGCCTCGGCGCGGCTGCGGCCGACCACGTGGGCCAGCGTGTCCACGTTGTCCACCAGGCGGTCGCTGACGCGGACCAGCTGCGCGGCGACGGCGCGGTCGTCGGCCATGCCGAGCAGGGCGGCCAGGCTGCGCTGCAGGGCGCGCAGGTCCGGCGGCGGGGCCGGCGCCAGGCCCTTGCGCAGCGCGTCGGCGACGTCGCGCAGCGCGGTCGCGGCGCGGTCGACGAAGGCGCTCGTCTCGGCCTGTTCCGGCAGCGCGGCGTGGTTGGCGATCAGGGCCTCCAGCGTCATCGCGGTGCGCGCCAGGCGGTTGCCGTTGGCGAACAGCGCCTGCGCCAGCTCCAGCAGCGCGGGCGGCGTGGCGGGCTCGGCGCGCATGCGCTCCAGCGAGGCCTGCGCGTTGCCGCGGGCGGTGCGCGCGGCGGTGCGCATCTCGCGGTGCGCGGCGCGGCGGCCCGGGTGGGCCAGCGCGGCGAGGTAGTCGGCGTAGGCGTCGAGCATGTCGGCCAGCGCGGCGCGCGCGCGGCCGCGCTCCCAGGTGGGCCACAGCAGGTAGGCCAGCAGCGCCATGCCGCTGCCCAGCGCGGTGTTGATCACGCGGTCCGTCACCGCGGCGCCGGGGGCCACGCCCTCGAAGGAGAGCAGGATCACCACCGTGCCGGTCAGCGCCGCCACCGCCACGCCGTAGTGCGCGGTGGCCAGGTAGCGGAAGCCCATGCACAGCACCGCCATCAGCGCCAGGTGGGCCCAGGGCTCGTCCGGCGCCACGTGCAGCAGGGCGGTGGTGAGCACCAGGCCGAGCACGGTGCCGACCACGCGCAGCAGGCCGAAGTTGAAGGTGGCGGCGAAGTCCGGGCGCAGCACGATCGCCACCGTCATCGGCAGCCAGTAGCCGTGCGGCAGGTGCAGCGCGCGCGAGATCCACAGCGCGGCGCTCAGGCACAGCGCGCTGCGCACCGCGTGGCGGAACGCCACCGAGCGCGGGGTGAGGCTGGCGCGCAGGGTGTCCAGCGCGGAGCCGCCGCGCAGCGCCGCCGGCAGCGAGAGCTCCACCGCCGCGGCGCGCTGTTCGCCGCGGCTGCCGGCCCAGTTGGCGTTGCGCACGGCGGCGGCGAGCTGGCCGGACAGCGCGTGGATGTGCGGGCCCAGCCCGTCGCCGTCGCTTTCCCCGTCGCGCAGCAGCGCGTTCTCGCTGGCCTGCAGGGTCTGCAGGGCGCGCTCGGCTTGCAGGGGCGGATCGCCGGCGTCCAGCGCGTCGCCGATCGCCGCCAGCACGCGCGCGGCGTCGGCGCGGAACATCGCGTGGATGGTGGCGCTGGCGCGCAGCTCGGCCATCGCGGTGAGCTCCAGGCGGATGCGCTCGGCCAGCTCCAGCAGCACGCCGAAGGCCTCCATCGCGCGGCCGTGCGCGTGGTGGCGGCCGAGCAGGGTGTGCTGCAGCGCGTTCATCGCCTCGGACAGCGCCGGCGCGTCGGCGTCGTCGTGCGCCTGCTGGCGCGCCAGCGCGGCCAGCCCGCGGTAGACCGCGGCGAGCGCGAGCCGCTCCGGGCGGTAGCGCTGCAGCGGCCAGGCGGCGACCGAGAACGCCATCAGCAGCAGGCCGCCGGCGAAGATCAGCGCCGAGGCGCCGAGCGCGCCGCCCAGCGAATGGATCGGGCTGGCCGCGGTGACCACCAGCAGGATCATGCTGGTCATGCCCAGCCGCGCGATGTCGGTGCCGAACACCACCAGCAGGCCGCCGAGGAAGCCGCAGGCGGCGGTGGCCACCAGCATCGGCAGCAGCTGGTCGCCGATCAGGAAGCCGAGCAGGGCGGAGAAGCCGGCGGCCAGCGAGGCCAGCGCCAGCTGCCACACGCGCTGGCGGTAGGGCCCCGGCTGGTCGGAGAACATGGTGTCCAGCGCGCCGGCGCCGACGCCCAGGCCGATCGCCGTGTGGCCGGTGGCCAGGCCGGCGGCCAGCGGCAGGATCACCGCCGCGGTATTGCGCAGCACCACCGGCAGCGGCACGTCGGGCCGCTTGGTCTTGGTGAGGCTTTCCAGAACGTTCGCGCGCAGCGAGTAGCCGTTGGCCGGCATGTCCCGTCATCCGTGCTGGGTCGAGGGTCCGGCGATTCTGCACCAGCGCGGCTGTCGCGTGGCCGAATGCGAGGGCGCGGGCGCGCCCGCGGACGCGAAGGCGCGGGGCGCGTCACCCTGCGGCGTCGTTCCCGCGCAAGCGGGAATCCATTTTTGCCCTTGCCACCCCGGAAGATGGATTCCCGCTTGCGCGGGAATGACAGCCGGGTCTGGGAGTGGCCGGGTTTGCGGCGGGCGTCCCCCGGAACCGTTCTGCCGGGTCCGGCCCCGTTCGCGCTGACGCCCCGCCCTGGCCGCGCGGGGGCGATACGGCCGCAAGACCGCGGCCTCAGGCGCGGCCGGCGAACTCGCCGGTGAGGGTGTTCACCCACACCTTGTCGTCGTTGCTGATGTACTCGGGCACCTGGATCTCGATGCCGGTATTGAGCCGGGCCGGCTTGGTGCGCTTGGTGGCGCTGGCGCCCTTCAGCTCCGGCGCGGTGTCCACCACGGTCAGCGCCACGCTGGTGGGCACCTGCAGGCCGACCGGGGCGTCGTCGATCAGCTGCACGTAGTAGCCCTCCAGCCCCTCGACGATGTAGCCGGCATTGTCGCCGACCAGCTCGGGGCCGAGTGGGTACTGCGTGTAGTCCTCCGCGTCCATGAACACGTAGGTGTCGCCGTCCATGTAGGAGAAGTGGGCGGCGCGGCGCACCAGGTCCATCTCCCTCAGGTCGTCGTCGGCGCGCAGGCTGAGGTCGTACTTGCGCCCGCCGGGGATGGAATAGAGCGTGAAGCGGAAGGTGACGTTGCCGCCGCGCGCGGTGGGCGCGCTGCGCTCGATGTCGCGCACCTGGTAGACGGTGCCCTCGTGCTCGACCACGTTGCCTTTCTTGATGTCGGAAGCTTTCATGGGGAAAGGGAATCGGGAATGGGGAAAATAGGGAACAGGAAGAGCGGGAAGGGCGAGGGAACCGGAAGGGCGAGGGAACGGCCTTTGGCGATTCCCGATTCCCTATTCCCGCCTCACTTGGACTGCAGCCGCACCGCGCCATCCAGCCGGATGGTCTCGCCGTTGACGTAGCGGTTGCCGAGGATGAAGGCCACCGTCCGCGCGAACTCCTCCGGCTTGCCCAGCCGCGAGGGGAACGGGATCGAGGCGGCCAGCGACTCCTGCACCTGCGGCGGCATGCCGTCCACCATCGGGGTCCAGAAGATCCCCGGCGCGATGGTCGCCACGCGGATGCCGAAGCGCGCCAGCTCGCGCGCCATCGGCAGCGTCATGCCGACCACGCCGCCCTTGGAGGCCGAGTACGCGGCCTGGCCGATCTGGCCCTCGTAGGCGGCCACGCTGGCGGTGTTGACGATCACGCCGCGCTCGCCGTCCTCGCCGGGCTCGTTGTGCTGCATCAGCGCGGCGCCGGCCTTGGCCACGTTGAAGCTGCCGACCAGGTTCACCATCACCGTGGCCTGGAACTGCGACAGCGCCATCGGCCCCTCCTTGCCCAGCACGCGGCCGGCGCCGAGGATGCCGGCGCAGTTGACCACCACGTTGAGCCCGCCCATCGCCTCGCGCGCGGCGGCCACGTTGGCGGCCACGCCGTCCTCGCTGGTGACGTCGGTGCGGTGGAAGCGCGCGGCCGCGCCCAGCGCCTGCGCGGCGGCCTGGCCCTTTTCCTCGTTGACGTCGAACAGCGCCACCCGCCCGCCGTGGGCGACGATGTGCTGCGCCACCGCATGGCCGAGGCCCGAGGCGCCGCCGGTGACGACGGCCTTGACTTGGTCGAGCTGCATGGAATCCCTCTCCGGCGTGCCGAAAACCGCCATGGTATCCCAGCGCCGTTCCGCCGGGCCACGGCATCGCCGGCTGAACGCCGGCCGCGCGCGGCGCGGCCCGTTCATGTTCCTTTGGGCGGGGCGGAGGCAACGTGCCTGCGCAGGCGCCGCGGCGGCCGGCGGGATGTTCCCCCCGGGCCCGGCATCGCAGCCTCGCAAAGGAGCGGACCATGAAGAAGCAGTTGGGCATCGTTGCGCTGTGCGCCGCCATGCTGGCGTCGAGCCCGGCGCTGCTGGCGCAGCCGTACGACCAGGACCACGATCATGACCATTACGGCCATGACCGCGATCATGATCACGACCACGACCGTCATCCGCCGTACAACGGCATGCACGACCGCGGCCGCCACGAGGGCTGGTACCGCCGCGGCGGCCGGCTGCCGCCGGAGTACCGGGGGCCGCACTACGTCGTGACCGACTGGCGCCACGCGCACCTGCGCGAGCCGCCGCGCGGCTACGAGTGGGTGCGCAGCGACAACGGCGACTTCCTGCTGGTGGCGGTCGCCACCGGCATCATCACCGACATCCTGCTCAACCAGTGATGGCGTCCGTCGGCTCCGGCGCGCGCCGGAGCCGACGGGCAGGAGTCCGGGCGCATCATCGCGGCCGGAAGGCCGCTCCCACAGGGTTGCGACAAGCTTGGTGGGAGCGGCCTTCCGGCCGCGAAATCGTTGCGGCAGTACGGCCTTCAAGCCGCCCAGGCTCAGAGGCGCCCGCGCTCCCCGAGCATCCGCAGGAACGCCTCCTCCCCGGCCAGCGCCGGAAACGGCACCACGGCCACGGGCGGCACGGCCGGCGGCATCAGCTCGCGCTGCCACACGCCCACGTCCCACCAGCGGCCCAGCTTGTAGCCGGCCTTGCGCCACACGCCCGCGGGCGCGAAGCCCATCGCCTCGTGCAGCGCCACGCTGGGCTCGCCGGGCAGGGTGATCACGCCCACGGCCTGGTGGATGCCCTGCAGGCGCATCGCCTCCAGCAGCGCGCCGTAGAGCCGGCGCGCGATGCCGCGGCGCTGCGCGCGCGGGTCCACGTAGATCGAGGTCTCGGCGATCCAGTCGTAGGCGGCGCGCTCGCGGAAGCGGCTGGCGTAGGCGTAGGCGAGCACCTCGCCGGCCTCGTCCCACACCAGCCAGGGATAGTGCGCCAGCCGCGCGGCGATGCGTTCGCGCATCGCCGCCGCGCCCGGCAGCCCGGTCTCGAAGGTGGCCGCGCCGGCCTCGACGTGCGGCGCGTAGATGGCATGGATCGCACCGGCGTCCTCCGGGCGGGCGATGCGGATCATGCGAGGCGCTTCTCCATGCAGATGCTGCGGGGGCTGGCGTGGTGCTCGCCGAACGGCGGGCAGCGGCGGTAGCCGGCGCGCTCGTACAGCTCCAGCGCCTCGGCCTGCGCGGTGCCGGTCTCCAGCCGCACCAGCCGGCCGCCGTGGCGCCGGACGTGGTCTTCCATCGCGTCCAGCAGCTGGCGGCCCAGGCCCAGGCCGCGGCAGGCCGGCAGCACGTACATGCGCTTGATCTCGACGTAGTCGCCCTCGTCCACGCAGGCGCCGCAGGCCACCGGCCGGCCGTCCACGCGGGCGGTGATCACGCTGACGTTCGCGCGCCGCAGCGCCTCCAGCGCGACCGGCTGGAGCGTGCCGGCGGGATGGAGCCGGGCGAGGTAGCCGTCCAGCTCGCGCAGCAGCGGCAGCACGTCGGGAGCGCCGGGGTCGTCCACGGCGAAGGTCAGGCGGGGCGCGGGTTTCATTGCTTCCGGTATTTCCAGTTGCGCTGCTTGCCCTCGGCCAGCCATTCCGGCGTGGTGGCCAGGCGCTTCTGGCGGGTGGGTTCGGTCCTGGCCTCGCCGATCCACTCGACGTACTCGCGCCGCATGCCGGGCGTGAACGCCTCCCAGGTCATGCGCGCGGCCGCGTGCTGGCGCCGAGCGAGCGCGGCGGCGAGGTCCTGCGGCACCGCCGGCGGCGGCTTGGGCGCGGCCGGGCGTTTCGCCTTGGTCGCGGCCTCGCCGCGCGCGGCGGCCTTGCGCACCAGCGCGACGAGCGTCGCCTGCGGCGGCAGGTCGTCCAGGGAGGCGAGCCGGCCGGGCGTTCCGGCCTCGTCCGCGTCGCCGCCATCCTGCCAGAAGCCGAAGCTGCAGTGCTGCTTGAACGCGGCGAGGCGGCACGGCGGCCGGCCCCGGTACTCGAAGAACGGCATGCGCCACTTGATGGTCTCGGTCGCATCCGGGCAGGCGGCGTGGACCGCCGCGCGCGGCCGTTCCAGGATCGGCCGCGCGAACGGCGCGGCCTGGGCGATGTAGGCGTCGACGCGGGGATCGTGACCGTTCATGGAGGTTGCAGGATACCTCACCGGGGCGGCGTTCCCGCCCGGGCAGGGACGGCGGGCGCCGGCCCCTTCCGCGTGGCCGGGCTCACAGCTCGCGGATGAAGAAGCGGTCGCAGCCGAAATGCCCGGTGCCGCCCATCGGCGCGCACAGCGGGGTGAAGCCGCTGCGGCGGTACAGCGCCTGCGCCGCGTGCATGCCGGCGAGCGTCTCCAGGTAGCAGCGGCGGAAGCCGTGCGCGCGGGCCGCGTCCAGGCAGCGCCGCATCATCGCCGCGCCGGCGCCGATGCCGCGCGCCCCGGGCAGGAAGTACATCTTGCGCAGCTCGCACACGTCCGCCCCGCCGCCCTCCAGCGGGGCGATGCCGGCGCCGCCGACCACCGCGCCGCCGCGCTCGACCACGAAATAGCTGCAGCGCGGGCGCGCGTAGGCCTCGTACATGCGGTCCACCTCGGCGTCGTGGATGGCGAAGCCGGGGCCGTCGGCACCGAACTCGGGCATCACCGCGCGGATGACCGCCGCCACCGCGGCGTCGTCGCGCGGCTCGATCGGGCGGATCAGGAACGCCTCGCTCACGGCGCGCCCGCCGGCGCGCGGTACACCGCGCCGTCCTTCATCACGAACACCGGGTGGGCGAGGTCGCCGATGTGCGTGCTGGGATCGCCCGCGAAGGCGGCCAGGTCCGCGCGCAGGCCCGGCGCGATGCGGCCGAAGCCGTCCTGGCGCAGGATGCGCGCGGCGACGTCGGTGGCCGCGTGCAGCGCCTGCGCCGGCGTCATGCCGTCGGCCACCATCGCCGCCGGCTCGCGCCAGTTCTCGCCGTGCGCGAACACGCCCACGTCGCTGCCGTTGCCGATGGTGACGCCGGCCTTCAGCGCGGTGCGGAAGGCGCGCGCGGCCTCCTGCATGCGCGCGGTGGGCGCGTCGCGGCCGGGCACGTAGTGGTTGAAGTACTGCTCGGTGGCCTCGACCGCGGTGAGCGTGGGCTCGTAGGCGACGCCCTTCTGCTTCATCAGGCGGAAGGTGGCCTCGCTGGCGCCGTAGCCGTGCTCGACGCTGTCCACGCCGGCCTCCACCGCCATGCGCACGCCCGCGTCGCTGGCCGCGTGCACCGCGATCGGGCGGCCGAGCAGGTGCGCGGTCTCCACCAGCGCCTTCAGCTCGGCGGGCGTGAAGGTGGGCGCGGTGCCGCCGCCGGGGCCGACGCGGTAGTCGCCGTAGATCTTGATCCAGTCCGCGCCGCGCGCGGCCTGCTCGCGCACCGCGGCCATCGCCTGGTCGACGCCGCTCACCTCCTGCGCTCCGCCGGGCAGGCTGAGGTCGGGGCGGAAGCCGCGCGGGCCGGGGCCGTAGCTGGCGGTGGCGACGATCGCGCGGGTGGCCACGAACATGCGCGGGCCGGGGATCAGCCCTTCCTCGATCGCGCGCTTGACCGACACGTCGGCGAAGCCGGCGCCCTCGGTGCCGAGGTCGCGCTCGGCGGTGAAGCCGGCCAGCAGGGTGGCCTTGGCGTGCGCGGCGGCTTCCAGCGTGCGGTAGTCCTGCGGCTCGGTGAGCACCTGGTCGTTCCACAGCGTCTCGCTGTACGGGTGCAGGAACAGGTGCGAGTGCAGGTCGACGAGGCCGGGCGTGAGGGTGGCGCCGGGCAGCTCGACGCGCCGCGCATTGGCGGGCGCGCGGATGCCGTCGCGCGGGCCGACCGCGGCGATCGCGCCGTCGTGCACCAGCACCGCCCAGCCGGCGTGCGCGGCGTCGCCGTCGGCGGTCCAGACGCGGTCGGGGAGCAGCAGCCAGTCGCCCTTGGGCGTGGGTGCGGGCGACGCGGCGTGGGCGAGCATCGCGCACAGCGGGGCGGCGCAGGCCAGCGCGTATCGGTGCCATGCTCTCATGCTCGTTCCCGTCTCTTCGGCTGCGTGGAAATAACCAGCATCGTCATTCCGGCGAAAGCCGGAATCCAGTGAAATGCGTCGTGCGCAGCGCTCGAAACAGGTTTTGCGTGCTTCGCACGGTTCACTTGACTGGACGACTCGCCGCGCTCGCCCCTTCGGGGCCGTCCGCTTCGCAGG
This sequence comes from Fulvimonas soli, assembly GCF_003148905.1. Classification (GTDB taxonomy): domain Bacteria; phylum Pseudomonadota; class Gammaproteobacteria; order Xanthomonadales; family Rhodanobacteraceae; genus Fulvimonas; species Fulvimonas soli. The sequence goes on from NZ_QGHC01000006.1 coordinate 170,352, forward strand.
CGTTCGTCGCGCTGCGCGCTCGTCCGGCCTTTGCCGGAATGACGAGCATAAGCGCGCCGGCACGGACCGGGCCATCCGCGAAGCCGGCCTGCGAAAGTCACGCCGCCGTGCGCGCCCGCGTCACCCGGCTGGCGGTCTCCTTGTGCAGCTGCGCGGCCAGCCAGGCGCCGGTGGCGACGAGCAGGTCCAGGTCCACGCCGGTGTGCAGGCCCATGCCGTGCAGCATGTACACCACGTCCTCGCTGGCGACGTTGCCGGTGGCGCCCTTGGCGTAGGGACAGCCGCCGGTGCCGGAGACGGCGCTGTCGACCACGCGCACGCCTTCCTCCAGGCAGGCCAGGATGTTGGCCAGCGCCTGCCCGTAGGTGTCGTGGAAGTGCACCGCCAGCGTGGCCATCGGCACTTCCTGCGCCACCGCGCGCAGCATCGCGCGCGCCTTGGCCGGCGTGCCCACGCCGATGGTGTCGCCCAGCGAGACCTCGTGGCAGCCCAGCTCGTGCAGGCGCCTGGCCACCCGCACCACGTCGCCCACCGGCACCTCGCCCTGGTAGGGGCAGCCGAGCACGGTGGAGACGTAGCCGCGCACCGCCACGCCGTCGGCCCTGGCGCGTTCCAGCACCGGCACGAAGCGCTCGATGGACTCGTCGATGGAGGCGTTGACGTTCCTGCGGTTGAACGCCTCGCTGGCGGCGGTGAACACCGCCACCTCGGCGGCGCCGACCGCGCGCGCGCGCTCGTAGCCCTGCAGGTTGGGCACCAGCACCGGGTAGCTCACGCCGGGCACCTTGCGGATGCCGCGGTAGACCTCGGCCGCGTCGGCGAGCTGCGGCACCCATTTGGGGCTGACGAAGCTGGTCGCCTCGATGGTCTCGAGGCCGGTGGCGGAGAGCCGGTCGATCAGCGCGATCTTCACCTCGGCCGGGAGCGGGGCCCGCTCGTTCTGCAGGCCGTCGCGCGGGCCGACCTCGACGATGCGGACGTGGTCGCTGGAAGCGTTCATGGTCCCCAAGCATAGCCGCCCGCGCCTCGGCGCGCTCAGAGCCTGTTCCGACCTACCGTCGACCCGGCTATTCCCTCTCGGTCATTCCTGCGAAAGCAGGAGGCGCTTTTCAACAGCCGAAGGGCTGGTCATCCGGTGACGTTCCCTCGAAAGTCAGCGACGCTGGATCCCGGCTTTCGCCGGGATGACGTTCCATGGGGGGACATTTGGAGATCGTGAACAGGCGCTCAGGCCGGATGGATGTAGCGCCCCAGCAGGGTCCGCTCGCTGGCCAGCGCCTCGCAGCGGGCGTCCAGCTCGGCGCAGGCCGCGGCGTTGAGGCGCATGAAGCGCTCGTAGGCGGTGAGGCTTTCCCAGTACTCGATGCCGAGGTAGGCGCCACCGCCCTGCGCGTCGCGCAGCAGGCGCGCGCCCTTGAAGGCCGGGTCGCGCCGGAACAGCGCGGCCCAGTCGCCGTCGTCGTTGTAGTGCCGCAGGAACGAGGCCTGGTGTTCCTCGGCGACCCGGTACCGCCGGATGATCACGTACATGGCGATGCCCCGCGTGGATCCGGGGCGGGAGTATGGTCCCGCGCGGATGGCGCTGTCATGACGCGCCGCGCGGGATCAGCCGGCGAAGCGCACCAGCACCGCGTCGGCCTCGACGAAGTCGCCCTGCGCGGCCGACACGCTCTCGACGGTGCCGGCGCGCGGCGCCTTCAGCGCCAGCTCCATCTTCATCGCCTCCATCACCAGCAGCTCCTGGCCTTCCTCGACCGCGTCGCCGGCCTGCGCGCGGACCAGCACGATGCGGCCGGGCATCGGCGCGACGATCCGGTCGCCGCCGGCGGCGTCCCGGGCCACCCAGGCGAAGGCGGCGGCGCGCTCGAACGACCAGCGGCGGCCGCCGGCGTCGTGCAGCAGCACGCGCCGCGCGTCGGCGCGCGCGGGCAGGCGCAGCGCCTCGCCGTCGAAGCGCGCGCACAGCGCCGCGCCGTCCAGCCGCGCGCCGCGCACCTCGCACGCGGCCTCGCCGTGGCGCAGGCGGTAGTCGCCGGCGTGGCCGTGGGCCTCGATCTCCAGGCGCGCGCCGCCCAGCGCCAGCGCGACGATGCGCTTGCCGGCGTGGCCCACGCGCCAGGCGTCGGCGCTCGCCCAGGGCGAGTGCGGGTCGGCGGCGTCGGCGCGCGCGTCCGCCTCCTCGTGCAGCAGCGCGGCGGTGGCGGCGGCGAACAGCACGCGCTCGGGCGGCGCGGCGTCGCCGGCGAGGAACTCGTCCAGGTGGCGGTCCAGGTAGCCGGTGTCGATGCGGCCCTCGACCACCGCCGGGTGGCGCGCCAGCCGTTCGAGGAAGGCGACGTTGGACTTCGGCCCGGCGATCTCGCACCCGGCCAGCGCCTCGCGCAGGCGCTGCAGCGCGCGCGGGCGGTCCTCGTCCCACACGATCAGCTTGGCGATCATCGGGTCGTAGAAGATCGTCACCGTGTCGCCCTCGGCCACGCCGCCGTCCACGCGCACGTGCGCCGACGGCGCGGGCAGGCGCAGCGTGCGCAGGCGGCCGGAGCCGGGCAGGAAGTTCTGCTCCGGGTCCTCGGCGTACAGGCGCACCTCGATGGCGTGGCCGCGCGCGCGGACCTGCTCCTGCGCCAGCGGCAGCGGCTCGCCGGCGGCCACGCGCAGCTGCCACTCGACCAGGTCCAGGCCCAGCGTCAGCTCGGTGACCGGGTGCTCCACCTGCAGGCGCGTGTTCATCTCCATGAAGAAGAACTCGCCGTCGGGCGCGACGATGAACTCCACCGTGCCGGCGCCCACGTAGTCCACCGCGCGGGCCGCGGCCACCGCGGCCTCGCCCATCGCGCGGCGGCGCTCCGGGGTGAGGAAGGGCGAGGGCGTCTCCTCCAGCACCTTCTGGTAGCGGCGCTGCGCGGAGCATTCGCGCTCGTTGAGGTGGACGACATGGCCGTGCATGTCGCCGAACACCTGGAACTCGATGTGGCGCGGCTGCTCCACGTAGCGCTCCAGGATCACCCGCGCGTCGCCGAACGAGGACTGCGCCTCGCGCTGCGCGGCGGCCAGCGCGGCGGCGAACTCGCCCTCGCCGCGCACGATGCGCATGCCCTTGCCGCCGCCGCCGGCCGCGGCCTTGACCATCAGCGGGAAGCCGGTGCGGCGCGCCTGTTCGGCCAGGTGCTCCGGCCGCTGGTCGTCGCCGTGGTAGCCGGGCACCAGCGGCACGCCGTGCCTTTCCATCAGCGCCTTGGCGGCGGCCTTGGAGCCCATCGCCTCGATGCTCTCCGGGCGCGGGCCGATGAAGGCGATGCCGGCCCCGGCGCAGGCGCGCGCGAAGGCGGTGTTCTCGGAGAGGAAGCCGTAGCCGGGGTGGACCGCCTGCGCGCCGCTCTTCTTCGCCGCGTCCAGGATGGCGTCGGAGCGCAGGTAGGAGTCGGCCGGGCGCGGGCCGCCGATCGGCCAGGCCTCGTCGGCCAGGCGCACGTGCTGCGCGTCGCGGTCGGCCTCGGAGTACACCGCGATGGTGCGGATGCCGAGCCGGCGGCAGGTGCGGATCACGCGGCAGGCGATCTCGCCGCGGTTGGCGATCAAGACACGTTCGAACATGCGGGGTCCTTGCGGCCGTTCGTCGGGGCGGCCGGCAAAGCTAGCAGATCGCCGGGGGCGGGCCGATGCGCGGCGCAGCATGGGGGGATCTGGCCATCGTGGCCGCAGGCCGCTCCCGCGAAGGATTGCCGCGACCCTGTGGGAGCGGCCTCCGGCCGCGATGCCCCATCCATGCCCCGACGACCCGCAGCGAAGGCTTGCCGCCGCGGCCGAAGCCGGCATGGCCGCGGTCGCCGGTCGCCGTGGCGCCCGCGAATCCTACGCGCGTCCCGACGGGGCGGCCGCCGCCCACGCCGGCGCGCGCTTGGCGAGGAAGGCGCCCAGCCCCTCCTGGCCCTCGGGCGACACGCGCAGGCGCGCGATCAGCGCGGCGTTGTCGCGGTCGATGCGCTCGGCGGCGGCCTCGTCCAGGCCGGCCATGCCCAGCGCCAGCCGCTTGGCCTCGACCTGCGCCAGCGGGCCGGCCTTGGCGAGCAGCGCCAGAGCGGCCTGCACCGCCTCGTCCAGCGCGTCGGGCGCGACCACCCGGTGCAGCAGGCCGATGCGCTGCGCCGCGGCGGCGTCGAAGACCTCGCCGGTGAGGAACAGCCGCCGTGCGTGGCGCAGCCCGATGGCGGCCACCACGTAGGGCGAGATCACCGCCGGCACCAGGCCGAGCTTCACCTCGGTGAGGCCGAACTTCGCGCCCTCGACGCCGATGGCGATGTCGCAGCAGGCGACCAGCCCCACGCCGCCGCCGTAGGCGGCGCCGTTGACGCGGGCGAGGGTGGGCCTGGGGCAGAACTGCAGGCTGCGCATCAGCCGCGCCAGGCGCAGCGAGTCGGCCAGGTTGTCCGCCTCGCCGGCGGCGGCCATGCCGCGCATCCAGTTCAGGTCCGCGCCGGCGGAGAAGCTGGCGCCGCGGCCGGTGAGCACCAGCGCGCGCACCGCCGGGTCGCGGCCGGCGTCCTCGATGGCGGCGGTGAGCTCGGCGATCAGCGCGTCGTCGAAGGCGTTGTGCACTTCGGGGCGGGCGAGGGCGAGTTCGCGCACGCCGGCGCGGTCGGTGATCTGCACGGCGGTCATCGTGCGGCTCCTGCGGGGAAAGGCGTGCATCTTAAATCGTCGCCGGGGGCGATCAGGCTCATCGTGTTCCGCATCGTGGCCTCCGGCCGCGAGAAGGTTCCCTCCAAGGCATCCGCAAGCGGCCTGCGGCCGCGACGCCCGCGCCCTGCAGCGAATGCGAAATGGGCGTACAATGCGAACCATTCTTATTTGAGTGGTTGCCGTGCGTCTGACCGAGCTGCCGAAGGGTGCCAGTGCCGTGGTGGAACGAGTGGAAGATGCCCATGCCGACGATGCGATCGCGCAGCGCCTGCGCGACCTGGGTTTCGTCGCCGGCGAGCCGGTGCGCCTGGTCGCGCGCGGCCCGCTGGGCGCCGATCCGCTGCTGATCCAGATCGGCTCCACCCGCTTCGCCCTGCGCCGCGCCGAGGCGGCGCGCGTGCGCGTGCGCGCGCAGGAGGCGGCATGAGCGCCGGCACGCTGCGCATCGCCCTGGTCGGCAACCCGAACTGCGGCAAGACCGCGCTGTTCAACCAGCTCACCGGCGGCCGGCAGAAGGTGGCCAACTACGCCGGCGTCACCGTGGAGCGCAAGGAGGGCCGCTTCACCGCGCCGTCCGGCCGCGTGCTGCAACTGCTCGACCTGCCCGGCACCTACAGCTTCGACGCCGCCAGCCCGGACGAGCGGATCACCCGCGACGTGCTGGAGGGCAACTACCCCGGCGAGGCGCCGCCCGACCTGATCGTCTGCGTGGCCGACGCCACCAACCTGCGCCTGCACCTGCGCTTCGTGCTGGAGGTGCAGCGGCTGGGCCGCCCGGTGGTGCTGGCGCTGAACATGATGGACGCGGCGCGCCGCCGCGGCATCGCCATCGACGTGGCGGAGCTGTCGCGCCGGCTGGGCATGCCGGTGGTGGAGACGGTGGCGGTGCGGCGCGACGGCGTGCGGGCGCTGGTCGCGCAGGTGGACGGCGAGGTGCCGGCCGCCGCGCCGGCGCAGCCCGACGACGCGGCCAGCCGCGCCGACCTGCACGACCAGGTGCGCGCGCTGCTGGCCGCCACCGTGGTGATGCCGCGCGCCACCGACGCGCGCGACGACGCGCTGGACCGCTGGGCGCTGCACCCGGTGTTCGGCCTGGCGATCCTGGCGGCGGTGATGTTCCTGGTGTTCCAGGCGGTGTACTCGGTGGGCAAGCCGATGACCGACGCCATCGCCGACGGCTTCGACTGGCTCGGCGCGCACGTCGCCGCCTGGATGCCGGACGGCCCGCTGCGGAGCCTGGTCACCGACGGCCTGTTCGGCGGCCTGGGCACGGTGCTGGGCTTCCTGCCCGAGATCCTGGTGCTGTTCTTCTTCATCCTCACGCTGGAGGAGTCCGGCTACCTGCCGCGCGCGGCCTTCCTGCTCGACCGCCTGATGGTGTCGGTGGGGCTGACCGGGCGCTCGTTCATCCCGCTCTTGTCCAGCTTCGCCTGCGCCATCCCCGGCATCATGGGCACGCGCTCGATCACCGACCCGCGCGACCGCCTGGCGACGATCCTGGTGGCGCCGCTGATGACCTGCTCGGCGCGGCTGCCGGTGTACGCGCTGCTGATCGGCGCGTTCATCCCGACCCGGCGCGTGCTGGGCGTGTTCAACCTGCAGGGCGTGGTGCTGTTCGCGCTGTACGCGGCCGGCATCGCCGGCGCGATGGCGGTGGGCTGGGTGATGAAGCGGCTGCGCCGCGACCGCAGCGAGCACGCGCTGCTGATGGAGCTGCCGTCCTACCGCCTGCCCAAGCCGCGCGACGTGGCGATCGGGCTGTGGGAGCGCGGCATGGTCTTCCTCAAGCGCCTGACCGGCGTGATCCTGGCGCTGACCGTGCTGATGTGGTTCATCTCCACCTTCCCGTCGCCGCCGGCGGGCGCGACGGCGCCGGCGATCGAGTACAGCATCGCCGGCTACATGGGCCGCGCGCTGCAGCACATCTTCGCGCCGCTGGGCTTCAACTGGCAGATCAGCCTGTCGCTGATCCCGGCCTTCGCCGCGCGCGAGACCGCGGTGGCCGCGCTGGCCACCGTGTACGCGGTGGGCGGCGACGCCGACGCGGGCGGGCTGGGCCACGCGCTGGCCGCCAACTTCCCGCTGGCCAGCGCGCTGTCGCTGCTGGTGTGGTTCGCCTTCGCGCCGCAGTGCATGTCCACGCTGGCGGTGATCCGCCGCGAGACCGACTCCTGGCGCAACGTGGCGATCTCCTTCGGCTACATGTTCGCGCTGGCCTACGCGGCCTCGTTCGTCACCTACCACCTGGCGGCGTGGCTGGCATGAGCGCGGGCCTGCTCGCGCAGTACGCGGCGATCGGGCTGGCGGTGCTGGCCAGCGCGCTGGTCGCGTTCCGCAAGCTGGCGCCGCAGCTCAGCAGCCGCTGGCTGGCGGCGGCCTCGATCCGCCTCGCGCGCCGGGATTCGCGCCTGGCGCAGGCGCTCGGCCGCCGGCTGCAGCCGAAGCAGGCCACCGGCGACTGCAGCGACGGCTGCAGTACCTGCGGCGCCTGCGGCCCGAAGCCGCCGGCGGCGGCGCGCGGCGAGGCGATGCCGCTGGAGTTCAGGCCGCGCGCCAAGTAGCCGCTTGCCTGCGCATGCGTCGCGTCACGCCCGGCTCGCCGGCCGGCGCTAGTCGGCTTGCGCGGCCGTCCGCGACCTGACGCGCAGGTGCGCGCGCTGGAACCACAGGTCGAGGCCCCAGGCCAGCATGGGGACGGTCAGGATCTGCCAGTAGGCGAAGCCACCGCGGACGTCGTCGGCATCGACGAACAGGACGCGGGCCAACGGGTAGATCAGGAACGGCGCGACGCGGAAGATCGCGGCGTGCGGGCGGCGTTGCGACGGGAAACGCCGCCAGCACCGGCGTATCGCCAGCCATGCGGCCACGACGGGCACAACCAGGGCAAGCACGCTGTGCGGGAGCAGCGCGTTCACGCCCAGGCCCAGGCCGCACAGCAGCGGCACCAGCAGCAGGTTCAGCCAGGGCCAGCGCACCGCGACGTGCTCGGGTAGCCCGTGCCAGCGGTCGAGCGGCTGGTAGGCCATCCACGCCAGCCAGCACAGGCCCATCGTGAAGCCGACCGCGCCCAGGCCCAGCGCGAGCCGGCCGGCTTCGGCCGGATCGGCGTCCAGCCAGGCGATGGCACAACCGAGCAGGGCGCCCAGCAGGGTCGCCGCCAGCCAGCGGATGCCGCCCATCAGCAGGCGCGCCCGGGTGATGCGCGTGCGGTCGGCGGCGTCGAGCCAGAACCGGATGGCCCGCCGGTCGAAGCGCTCCGGCAAGTCTTCCGGATGCCCCCGGGTCAGGGTGTTCACGAACATGGCGATGCGCGCGGGGAAGACCGCCAGGGCGATCACGCGGCTCCAGCGGAACGGTGCTTCCAGCAGGGCCAGCTGGCGGTCCAGCGTGCGGACCGTCGGCATGGGCCGGAGACGGGCGCACAACGCCGCGCGATGGGCGGGCTGCAGTTCCCAGGCCAGCTGCATGTGCCGTTCGAGGCGTTGCAGGGCCAGCGGATCGTGTCCGGCCGTCGCGTGGTGCAGGTCGAAGAAGCGCAGGATGGCGTCCAGGCAGGCCGCCGGCATCGGCGGCCGTTCGCGGTAGAGCCGCTGCACCAGCGCGCGCCCGGCTTCCGTCTTCAGCTGCAGCGACCAGAACTCCGGGCGCGCCTGCAGCCAGCGCCCGAGCGCGTCCGCATCGCCCGACGCGGCGCGGTCGATCGCCTGCGTGCAGAAGCCGTCGAGGTCGAAGCGCACCGCGGGCGGCCGCAGGTCGGTCCCGGCCATGGCGGCGGGCATCCGGGGGGCGGCCCCGTCCGCGCGTGGCGGGGCCGCCGCGGCCGCGGCGGGAGGCGCATCGCCTGCCGGCCCGCCGTTGCCGCCGCCATCGCCGGCGGAGGCAGGGGCGAGGGCAGGATTCCGCCGGCACTGGGCGAGGGCGCGCTGGTACATCGCGTGCAACTGCTGGAAGCCTTCCGGATCGTCCTCCGGCCGTGTCCGCCGCAGGCGCTGCGCATAGGCGCGCTTGAGCGCGCGCTCGTCCGCGTCCCCGCCGAGGCCGAACCATTCCAGCGGCGACATCAGGCCGGCTCCAGCGTGTCGAGCGCCGCGCCGAACTCGCGGCGGTGCTCGCGGATCAGCAGCTCGTCCTGCGTCTCCAGCGCCGCGCGGAAGCGCGCGATCCACTGCTGCAGCTGTTCGCGCGCGTGCAGGTGCTCCTCGTACAGCCGCTCGGCGCGGGCGAGCAGGGCGACGTTCTCCTGCTTGGCGCGCGGATGCACCTTCAGCTCGGCGAGCGCCGCCAGCCGCTCGCGGATCTGCCGCGGGTCGAGCAGGCCGGGATTGCGTTCGAGCACCAGCTCGTGCCGCTTGCCGGTGGCGCGCACGGCGGCCTCCACCTGCAGCACGCCGTTGACGTCGTAGGTGAAGCGCACGTCGACCGCGTTCTGCTCCGGCGGCAGGCGCGGGTCCACCGGCACCTTGAGCTCGCCGAGCTTGATGTTGTTCGCCACCAGCGGGCTCTCGCCCTGGTAGACCTGCAGCACGATCCCGCTCTGCCCGGGCTGTACCGGCCAGAAGGTGTCCTCGCGGCTGGTGGGCACCACGCTGTTGCGCTGGATGATGGGATGGAAGAATCCGCTCTGCGGCCGGCCCTGCTCGTCGCGCCGCGCCACCTCGGTGCCCAGCGTGTAGGGGCACACGTCGGTGAGCACCATTTCCTCGAGCCGGCGGTCGCGCGCCTTCATGCCGGCGGCCACGCAGGCGCCGAGCGCGATCGCCTGGTCCGGATGCACATGGCGCAGCGGCAGGCGGCCGAACATCCGCGAGACCAGGCGCGCGACCAGCGGCATGCGGCTGGCGCCGCCGACCAGCACGATCTCGTCGAGCTGCTCCGGCTGCAGCCGCGCGTCGCGCATGGCGCGTTCCAGCGGGGCGCGCATGCGCTGCAGCAGCGGCTCGACCAGGTGGGCGAAGCGCTGCTGGTCGATGCGCCAGTCGATGGCGCGCTCGCCGAGCCGGCACTCGACGCGGACCTCCTCCTCGCTGCTCAGCGCGCGCTTGGCCGTCTCCAGGCGGCGGCGCAGCTGGCCCCGCTGCGGGGCATCGAGGGCGTCGGGGGCGAGGCCGAGGTCGGCCAGGCAGGCCGCCTCCAGCGCGTCGAGGAAGTCCTCGCCGCCGAGGAAGTTGTCGCCGGCGCTGGCGTGCACCTCCACCACGCCCTCGAACATCTCCAGCACGGAGACGTCGAAGGTGCCGCCGCCCAGGTCGAACACCAGGAAGCGCGAGCCGTCGGGTCGCTCCTGCAGGCCGTAGGCGAGCGCCGCGGCGGTGGGTTCGTTGATCAGCCGCTCCACGCGGATGCCGGCCAGTTCGCCGGCGGCGCGGGTGGCCTTGCGCTGGGCGTCGGAAAAGTACGCGGGCACGCTGATCACCGCCTCGGCGACGCGCCCGCCCAGCGCCGCCTCGGCATCGGCGACGAGCGCGCGCAGCACCAGCGCGGAAAGCTCCTCCGGCCGGAAGGTGCGCCGGCCGAGGCGGGTCTCGCGGTCGGTGCCCATCCAGCGCTTGAAGGCGGCGACGGCCTGCTGCGGGTGGCTGACCATGCGGTCGCGCGCGGCCTGGCCCACCAGCACGTGGCCGTCGTCGTCCACGCCCACGACCGAGGGCGTGAGCAGGTCGCCGAGCGGATTGGGGAACAGGCGCGGACCGTCGTCCGCATAGATGCCGATGAGCGAATGCGTGGTGCCCAGATCGATGCCGACGATCATCCCTGCCGTTTCCCCCCAAGCCAACGGCGCGAGTTTACACAGCCGGGGACGGGCCCGGCACGCGGGCAGGCTAGACCAGCAGCACCTGCACGCCCTGCTTGCGCAGCGCCTCGACGTGGTCGGCCGGGACGCTGGTGTCGCTGATCACCGTGTCCAGGCTGGCGATGGGCGCGATCACCGACAGGCTGCGCTGGCCGAACTTGCTGGCGTCCAGCACCGCCACGGTCTGCCGCGAGACGCGGATCATCAGCGCGTTGAGCGAGGCTTCCAGCGGGTCGGGGGTGGTCACGCCCACGGCGGGATCGAGGCCGTCCACGCCGAGGAACAGGCGGTCGGCGGACAGCCGCGCCAGCGCCTGCTCGGCGTCGGGGCCGGCCAGCGAGTAGGAGGTCTGGCGCAGCAGGCCGCCCAGCATCATCACCCGCACGCCGCCGAGGCCGCTCAGCTCCAGCGCGATGTTGAGCGCGTTGGTGATCACGGTCAGCTCGTTCCAGCGCTGCTGGCGCAGCTGGCGGGCGATCTCCACGGTGGTGGTGCCGGAGTCGATGATGATGGTCTCGCCGTCGCGCACCAGCCGGGCCGCCGCGATGCCGATGCGGCGCTTCTGCGCGTGGTGGCGGGTCTCCTTGACGGTGAGCGGGGTGTCCTGCTGCACCGGCGCCGCCGGGATGGCGCCGCCGTGCGAGCGGGTGACCGCGCCGGCGCGGGCCAGCGCCTCCAGGTCGGCGCGGATGGTGACGGCGGAGATGCCGAAGCGCCGGACCAGCTCCTCGACGGTGACGCGGCCCTGCCGCTCCACCTGCTCGACGATCAGGCGGCGGCGCTCCTCCAGCAGCAGTTTCGGGGCGGCGGCCTTGCGGCTCTTGCTCATGCGATTCCCAGCAGGCGTGCGGCGTTGTCGTGGTAGACCCTGCGCAGGATCGCGTCGGGCAGGCCCAGGCCGTAGATCGACCAGCGTCCCTGCGGCGGCGTGGCCGCCGGCGCATAGTCGAAGTATTCGTCCTCGGTTTCAAGGAAGCGGTAGTAGATCTCGTACAGCGCGTCGCCGAGCAGCTGCTGCGGCACGTCCTCGCCCCACGGCGGCGGCACCGCGTCGGTGCCGAACAGGATGCGGTCCTGGAAGCGCTCGAAGAAGCGCCGGCTGCGCCGCGGCTGGCGGCCGAGCTCGGCGATGCGCGCGCTGATGTCCACCTGCACGTTGGGGAAGCGCGCCAGGCAGGCCTCGATGGCGTCCAGGTCCTCGGCCTGGCTGCCCACGTGCATCAGCACGAAGGTGGTGCGCGGGTGGCGCGCGATCACGCGGTCGCGCGCGGCGATCAGCTCGGCGTGGCCGGGGAACTCCGGGCCGTAGAACGACCAGTCCGGGTGATGGGCCAGTTCCTCGTAGCGCTCGTTGTGGCGGTCGGTGGGCCGGAAGAACGCCAGCGGGTCGGCGGTGTGGATGAACACCGGCATGCCCAGCGCCGCGCAGGTCTCCCACATCGGGTCGAAGCGGGCGTCGTCCACGCCGACCAGCGCGCCCTGGTCGATGCCCTCGCGCAGGTACAGCCCGAGCGTCTTGAGCAGCTTCAGCCCGCACGCGCCGGCGCGGCGGGCGCGCTCGATCGCCTCGGCCTGCAGGCGCGGGTAGTCCGGCTCGGCGAACAGCCCGAAGGAGGGCTCGGTCATGCTGAGGAAGCGGCCCGGCGCGGCGCGGTCGAAGCGCGCGATGGTCTCCTCCAGCCCGCGGCCGACGCCGCCGGTGAGGTTGACCATGGCGCGGATGCCCTTGCGCTCCATCAGCGGCAGCAGCTGCGCGGGGTCGGTGAAGAAGGTCATCGCCTCGCCCACCGGCACCGCGCCGCGCACGTCGCGCATCCAGCTCAGGTGGGTGTGCACGTCGATCACCGGGAAGCGCGGCCGCTCCACGCGGGTGGCCGGCACGCGCAGCATGCTGCGCGGCGCGAACTCGGCCAGCGGCATGGCCAGCTTGCCGGCGTCCGGCGCGGTGGCCAGCAGGTTCTTGCCCTGGCCGGAGGCCGGCGCGGCGGCGCGCGGCGGCGGCGCGCAGCAGCCGCAGAAGCGCGGGCGCGGTGCCTCGTCCGCGGCCCTGCCGGTGTCCTCGTCGCGCTCGTCGTCCATCCGTCGGTTCCTCCGCTCAGCGCGGATAGCGCGCCATGATGTCATGCACGCGACGGGTCAGCGCCACCGCCTGGTCGAACGGGCGCAGCCACATGTTGCGGCCGAACATCACGCCGCTCGCACCGCTCTGCATGTAGAACTCCACCTTGCGCAGCACCGCCTCGTCGTCGTCGTTCTTCTCGCCGCCGGAGAACAGCACCATGGTGCGGCCGGCCGAGCGCACCACGCGGGCGCAGCGGGCGGCGGCGTCCTCTTGCAGCTTGTCGTAGGGCGGCGGCACGTTGGCCACGCTGTCGTTGGGCTCGTGCAGCTTGACGATGTCGGCGCCGAGCTCCAGCGCCACGCGCGCGGCGTAGTCCTGCGCGTACAGCGTGTTGGTGCCGCCCCTGGCGTTGATCGCGCTGCCGCGCGGGTAGGACCACAGCACCAGCGGCATGCCGTAGCGCTCGCAGTCGCGGCGCACCTGCTCGAACTGGCGGAACTCGTCGTGCTGGCGCGGCGAGCCCACGTACATCGTGTAGCCCACCGCGTCGGCGCCCAGGCGCACGGCGTCCTCCACCGAGGCGAACAGCGGCGAGGTGGCCTCGGCGTCGCTGGGGATGTTGGTCTTGCCGTTGAGCTTGAGGATCAGCGGCACGCGGCCGCAGTGCCCGGCCATGTACTTCTCGGCCAGGCCGATGCCCAGCGCGATGGCGGAGAAGCCGCCGGCCTCGGCCAGCGCGAACTGGTAGGCCGGGTCGACCGCCGGCGGGTGCGGGAAGAAGTCGGTGGGGCCGTGCTCCAGGCCCTGGTCCAGCGGCAGCACCAGCAGCGTGCCGTTGCGCGGGCCGTGGCCGTACAGCAGGCGCCACAGCCGGGTGCGCTTGCCGTGCGGGAGCGGCAGGGAGGCCAGGACGGAGCGGCTGGCGGGGGCGGCTTGCAAGTTGTCTTTCATTTCGAATACCTTTGGATGAAAGTTTCGATGTGTTTCGTTTTCCGTCATCTTTCAACAGACGCCCATGCCTGTCAAATGCCCTCTCTCGCCTGAACTCGCGCAGCTGCACGACGCGCCCGCCGCCGAGCAGGCGCGGCGCGGCTACGCCGACACGCTGCGCGAAATCCTGCAGCAGCCGCAGACCTGGCAGGGCACCGCCGCGCGCCTGGCGGAGGAGGGCGCCGACGCGATGCTGCGCGGCCTGCTCGCCGCGCGCCCGGCGCACATCGTGTTCACCGGCTCGGGCAGCTCGGTGTACGTGGGCGAGTGCCTGGCGCCGGTGCTGCAGGCGGCGCTGGGCGTGCCGTGCCTGGCGATCCCCGCCGGCACGCTGCTGACCTCGCGCCGCGGCGTGCTGCCGCCGGGGCGCGGCCTGCTGGTGTCGATCGCGCGCTCCGGCGACAGCCCGGAGAGCACCGGCGTGGTCGACCAGGTGCTGGCCGCCGAGCCGGGCTACGCGCACCTGGCGATCACCTGCAACGCGCAGGGCCGGCTGGCCACGCGCTACCGCGACGAGCCGCGCATGCACGTGCTGCTGCTGGACGAGCGCACCAACGACCGCAGCCTGGTGATGACCAGCAGCTTCACCAACCTGCTGCTGGCCGGCAGCGGCCTGCGCCACGTCGCCTCGGGCGACGCCGACGCGCGCGTGGCCGACGCCGCCGCGGCGGTGGCCGGCGCGGTGTTCGCGCGCCACGGCGACGCGCTGGCCCGGGTGGCCCGCGCGCCGTCGGCGGCGGCGGTGTACCTGGGCAGCGGCGCGGCGCTGGGCGCGGCGCGCGAGTCGGCGCTGAAGATGCTGGAGATGTCCGGCGGCGCGATGCGCGTGCTGCCGGAGACCTTCCTGGGCCTGCGCCACGGGCCGATGTCCTGGCTCGACGACGACTGCCTGACGGTGGCCTACCTGTCGGGCGAGCCGAGCGTGCGCGGCTACGAGTACGACCTGCTGCGCGAGCTCAACCGCAAGGCGCTGGGCGGCGCGCGCGTGGTGGTGGGCGAGTCGATCCCCGGCGACGTGCTCGGGCCCGGCGGCGTCGCGGTCGAGCTGCCCGGCCTGTACGCGCTGGAGGAGGCGCAGCAGCAGATGATCCACGTCGTGGTGGGCCAGCTGCTGGCGTTCTTCCGCTGCCTGGCGCTGGAGCAGCGCCCGGACGCGCCCTCGCAGGGCGTGCTCACCCGCGTGGTGGAGTCCTTCGCGATCCACGCGGCGGGGGACGGCGCATGAAACCCGTGCTGGTCGCCGGCGAGATCAACGCCGACCTGGTGTTCACCGGGTGCGCGGGGCTGCCCGCGTTCGGGCGCGAGATCCTCGCCGAGGGTTTCCGCCAGGGGCCGGGCAGCTCCTCGATGATCTGCGCGATGGGCCTGGCGCGGCTGGGCGACGGCGTGCTGTTCGCCGGCGTGGCCGGGCAGGACGGCTGGGGCGACTACTGCGTCGGCGCGCTGCGCGCGGCCGGCATCGACACCGGCGCGGTGCGCCGCGACGCCGCGTTGCGCACCGGGATCACCGTGGCGCTGTCGGACGCGCGCGACCGCGCGCTGGTGACCTATCCCGGCGCGATCGCCGCGCTGCGCGCGGAGGAGATCGACGACGCGCTGCTGGCGCGGGCCGGCCACCTGCACGTGTCCTCCTACTACCTGCAGCGCGCGCTGCAGCCGGGGCTGGGCGCGCTGTTCGCGCGCGCCCGCGCGCTCGGCCTCACCACCTCGCTCGATCCCGGCTTCGACCCGGCGCAGCGCTGGGGCGCGGAACTGCTCGAACTGCTGCCGCTGGTCGACGTGTTCCTGCCCAACGCGCTGGAAGCCTGCGCGGTCGGCGGCGAGCCCACGGCGGCGCGCGCGCTGAAGGCGCTGGAGAACGGCGTCACCCGCACCGTGGTCAAGCTCGGCGGCGAGGGCTGCCTCGCGCTGGACGAGGACGGCGCGCCGCTGGCGGTGCCGGCCTTCCGCGTCGAGGCGGTGGACAGCACCGGCGCCGGCGATTCCTTCGACGCCGGCTTCCTGCACGCCTGGCGCCGCGGCCTGCCGCTGCGCGAGTGCCTGCGCTGGGGCGCGGCCTGCGGCGGCCTGTCCACCCGCGGCATCGGCGGCACCGCCGCGCAGGCCACGGTGGAGGACGTGCGGCGGCTGCTGGCGGAGACGCCATGATCACCGTCGCCGGCTTCAACACCGCGATCGACCACCTGTTCACGCTGGACGCGCTGGCGCCCGGCGCGGTGCAGCGCGCCGCGCGCGCCGAGCTGTACCCCGGCGGCAAGGGCCTGCACGTGGCGCAGACCGTGGCCGCGCTGGGCGAGCGCGTGCAGCTGGTGGGGCTGACCGACGCCGCGCACCGCAACCTGATCGCGCGGCGCATGGCCGGGCGCGGCGTGCTGTTCCACGGCGTCGAGATCGAGGCGCCGCTGCGCAGCTGCATCGCGGTGCGCGAGGCCGACGGCCGCGTCACCGAGATCCTCGGCCCCGGTCCCGCGCTGGCGCCCGCCGCGCAGGAGGAACTGCTGCGCACCTGGTGGCGCTGCGCCGAGGAGAGCGCGCTGCTGGTGCTGTCCGGCAGCCTGCCGCGCGGCTTCGTCGCGGACACCTACGCGCGCATGGTGCGCCAGGCCGCGGCGGCCGGGCTGCCCTGTCTGGTCGACGCCAGCGGCGAGGCGCTGCGCCACGCGGCGGCCGCCGGCGCGCGTCTGCTCAAGCCCAACCGCGACGAGGCCGCCGAGCTGTGCGGCTGCCGGATCGACGCGCCGGAGGCCGCCGCCGCGGTGGCGCGCGCGCTGCACGCGCAGGGCGTCGCGCAGCCGGTGGTGACGCTGGGCGCCGAGGGCGCGGTGGGCTTCGACGGCCGCCAGGCGTGGCACGCGGCGGTGGTGCTGGAGCGCAGCGTCAACGCGGTGGGCTCGGGCGACTGCCTGCTCGCCGGGCTGGCGGTGGCGCTCAAGCGCGGCGAGCCGCTGGAGGAGGCGCTGCGCCTGGGCGTGGCCTGCGGCGCGGCCAACGCGATGGACGAGGAAACCGGCTACGCGCGGCGCGCGCGGGTCGACGCGCTGCTCGGCGAAGTGCGCCTGCGAAGGCTGGCCGCATGAGAAACCGGCGGGCGGCCACGCAGCTTGCGACCGCCGTTCCCGCTTTCGCGGGAATGGCGCCGGGCGGCCCGTCCACGGCACCACGAGCCGCGCGGAGCGCGGCGCTCCAACCCCACCTTTCCCGCACCGCGCGGAGCGCGGCCGGGGCATCTTCAGCGAGGTCGACGGCATGAACGCAAGGGCAGGCGCAGGTCGCAGCGGCGGCATCCAGGCACGGCGGACGCAAGGCGCCGCCACGCCGCGGCCGTGGGCCGCGCTGGCGCTGGCCGGCGGCATGGCCGTGGCCTTCGCCGCGCCCGCGTTCGCCGCCACGCGGGACTTCGGCAACGCCGCCATCGCCGTGCAGTGGCGGCTGGCCGACGGCCGGTTCGCCGACATGGCCGTCACCGACCGCGTCAACCGCCGCACGATCCCGGTCGCCGAGCCCTTCGTGCTCACCTGGCGCGACGGCCGCAGGCTCGACGCCTCCCGGCTGCGCCTGCTCGCGCCGCCGAAGGAAACGAGGCTCAAGGCCGACCCGCACGCCTCGCGCGCGTCGGAGCGGCTGCCGGGCCGCGCCATCACCGCCCGCTTCGGCGACGCCGACGGCCGCCTGCGCATCGACTGGCAGTGGGTGCAGCGCGAGGGCTCGGACTACCTGCGCGAGATCGTCACCGTCACCGCGCTCAGGCAGGACGAGGACATCGCGCGCGTGGACCTGCTGCAGGCGAAGGCCGACGAGGCCGAGGTGGTCGGCAGCGTGCCGGGCTCGCCGGTGGTGAGCGGCCCCGACTACTTCGGCTTCGAGCACCCGCTGTCCTCCAGCAACGCCTGGGGCAACCGCGTGCAGCTGTGGATCGAGCGCGGGCTGCCGCTGCCCAGGGGGCAGTCGATGACCTACTCGGCGGTGGTGGGCGCCACCCACGACAACCAGCTGCGCCGCGACTTCCTCGCCTACGTGGAGCGCGAGCGCGCGCATCCCTACCGCACCTTCCTGCACTACAACTCCTGGTACGACATCGGCTACTTCACGCCGTACACCGAGCGCCAGGCGCTGGACCGCATCCACGCCTTCGGCGAGGAGCTGTCGGTCAAGCGCGGGGTGAAGCTCGACTCCTTCCTGTTCGACGACGGCTGGGACGATCGCAGCGGCAGCTGGAACTTCAGCAAGGACTTCCCGCGCGGCTTCGCGCCGCTGCGCGACGCGGCGGCCAAGTACGGCGCCGCGCCGGGCATGTGGCTGTCGCCGTGGGGCGGCTACGGCCCGCCCAAGCAGGAGCGCGTGAAGAACGGCCGGGCGGCCGGCTACGAGGTCATCGACGGCGGCCTGGCGCTGTCCGGCCCGAAGTACTACCAGCGCTTCCACGACGTGACGCTGCAGCTGGTGCGCGAGGACGGCGTCAACCAGTTCAAGTTCGACGGCACCGGCAACGCCGACAAGGTGTTCCCCGGCAGCCGCTTCGGCAGCGACTTCGACGCGGCGATCGCGCTGATCGACGACCTGCGCAAGGCCAGGCCGGACCTCTACATCAACCTCACCACCGGCACGCTGGCCTCGCCGTTCTGGCTGCGCTACGCCGACTCGATCTGGCGCGACGGCGAGGACGACTGGCACGCCGGCGTGGGCACCGAGCGCGAGCGCTGGATCACCTACCGCGACCGCGAGACCTACCGCAACATCGTGGTGAAGGGGCCGCTGTTCCCGCTCAACTCGCTGATGCTCCACGGCGTCATCTACGCCAAGGAGAACAAGCGGCTCGACACCGACCCGGGCCACGACTTCGCCAACGAGGTGCACTCGTACTTCGGCAGCGGCACGCAGCTGCAGGAGCTGTACATCACCCCGTCGCTGCTGGGCGGGGCGGACTGGGACATGCTGGCCGAGGCGGCGAAGTGGTCGCGCGCCAACGCGCAGGTGCTCAAGGACACCCACTGGGTGGGCGGCGATCCCGGACGCCTGGACGTCTACGGCTGGGCGGCGTGGACCCCGGCCAAGGCCATCCTCACCCTGCGCAACCCCGGCGACAGGCCGCAACTGGCGGTGATCGACCTCGCGCGCCAGCTGGAGCTGCCGCCGGGCGCCGCGCGCCGCTTCCGCGCGCGCAGCCCGTGGCGCGCCGACGCGGCGCAGCCCGCGCGCGAGCTGGACGCGGATCGTCCGGAAACGATCGAGCTGGCGCCGTTCCAGGTGCTGACGCTGGAACTGGTGCCGCACGACTGACCGCCGGCCGCCGGCGGCGCCCATCCGAGACGCAGAGGGGAGAATCATGTTCGATCCGCGCAGACGCCAGCTGCTGAAGGCCGCCGCGCTGCTGCCGCTGGCGGCCGCCACGGGCGGGTTCGCGCGCGCGGCCGCCGCGCCGGCCGAGGCACGCTTCGCCATGCAGCCGGACCGGCCGGGCCGCGCCGTCAGCCCCACGCTGGCGAGCCTGAGCTACGAGACGCTGCAGCTGGCCGACCCGGCCTTCTTCTCGCCGGACAACCGCGAACTGGTGCGGCTGTTCCGCGCGCTGAACCCGCAGGGCGTGCTGCGCATCGGCGGCAACACCAGCGACTACGCCAGCTGGAGCGGCTACCGCGGCGCGCTGCCGCCGCAGCCGGTGCACGAGGGCGGCCCGCAGCGGCCGTTCGCGCTGCAGCCGCAGGCGCTGGAGGCGCTGGCCGGCTTCCTGCGCGCCACCGGCTGGACGCTGGTGTTCGGCGTGAACCTGAAGATCGGCGTGCCGGCGATGGCGGTCGAGCTGGCCCGCGCGGTGCGGCAGGCGGTGGGCGACCGCCTGCTGGCGATCCAGATCGGCAACGAGGCGAACAACTACGAGGCGGACTACGCCGCCTTCGACGCCGCGTGGACGCCCTACGCGCAGGCGCTGCGCGCGGCCGGCCTGCCGGCCGCCGGGCCCGACACCGGCGCCAACACCGACTGGGTGATCGAGCACGCGCGCCGGCACGGCGACGCCAGCGTGTTCCTGAGCCGGCACTACTACCGCGACGCCGCGCCGAAGGGCTCGATCCCGGACCTGCTGTCCGGCGACGCCGGCTTCTACGCCGAGGTCGAGCGGATCGTGCGCGCGGCGGACGCGCGCGGCCTGCCGCTGCGCCTCACCGAGGCCAACTCCTACTACTTCGGCGGGCGCGACGGCGTCAGCAACGTGTTCGCCTCGGCGCTGTGGGGCGCGGACTTCATGCTGGCGCTGGCGCAGCGCGGCGTGGCCGGCATCCATTTCCACGGCGGCACGCTGCGGTCGGTGGAGGCCTCGCTGGGCCGCGCCGCGAACGCGGCCGTGGCGGGCGACCTGCAGGACCGCCGCGACGCGGCGGCCTCGCGCTACTCGGCGATCGCCGGCGACGTCGCGCTCGGCTTCCAGCCGCGGCCGCTGTACCACGGCCTGCAGCTGGCGCAGCGCTTCGCCGGCGCGCGCATGCTGTCCGGCCGCCTCGACGCCGGCGGCGCCAACCTCACCGCCTACGCCGCGCGACGCGGCGACGCGCTGCAGGCGGCGCTGCTCAACAAGGACGCCGCGCGCGACGCAGCGGTGACGGTGAGCGGCCTGCCCGCCGGCGCGGCCGGCCGCGTGATGCGCCTGCGCGCGGACGCGCTGGACAGCCGCCGCGGCGTGAGCTTCGCGGAAGACGGCACGGCGACCGCCGACGCGCACGGCCGCTGCCGCCTCGCGCTGCCGCGCGGCAGCGCCGCCTGGGTGGAGTGGAACCGGACGGCTTGAAGGGTCGCGGCGGAGCCGCGGGCCGCCGGCGCGCGCCGGCGAGGAAGACGCAGGGACGGCGGAGGAACGCGGGACGGCCTTGGTGATTTCTCAGATCCGGACAGACGGGGAGCAACGGTAGACATGAAAAGACACGATTCCATGGGCAGGACGAGGCTGTGCCTGCTGATCGCGGCGGCGCTGGCCAGCGGCGGCGCGCTGGCGCAGTCCACCACCGGCAGCATCGCCGGCCAGGTCCCCGCCGGGATGGGCGACACGGTGACCATCCAGGGCAGCACCGGCCTGCAGCGCGAGGTGCCCGTGGACAGCCATGGCCGCTACGTCGCCACCCAGCTGCCGCTGGGCACGTACACGGTGACGCTCAAGCGCGCCGGCGCGGTGGTGCAGACGCGCGACGACGTGAGCCTGCGCGTGGGCGCGGCCACGGACGTCTCCTTCGCCGGGGCGGCGGCGCAGAACCTGTCCGGCGTCAACGTGACCGCCAACGCGCTGCCGCCGATCGACGTGACCGGCGTGGACTCGCGCACGGTGATCACCGCCGAGCAGCTGCGCAAGCTGCCGCTGGGCTTCTCGGCCGAGGCGGTGGCGCAGCTGGCGCCCGGCGCGGCCGGCAACACCGGCGGCTTCACCACCGCCACCGGCGGCTCGCTGGTCAGCTTCGGCGGCGCCGGCGCCAACGAGAACGCCTACTACATCAACGGCTTCAACACCACCGACCCGCTGAAGTCCGAGGGCGGCATCACCCTGCCTTACGGCTCGATCGAGCAGGAGGAGGTCTACACCGGCGGCTACAGCGCGCAGTACGGCCGCTCCGACGGCGGCGTGATCAACATGGTCGGCAAGCGCGGCACCAACGAGTGGCACTTCGGCGGCCAGGCCAGCTGGGAGCCGGCCTCCGCGCGCGCTGGGCAGACCACCCTGTACTACGGGAACGGCCTGCCGACCACCGCGGGACAGGTGGAGAAGTACGGCGACCTGTACGACGCGCGCGGCGAGGGCAACTACTGGGTCACCACCTACGACGCCTACCTGGGCGGCCCGCTGGTCAAGGACAGGCTGTTCTTCTTCGCCTCGGGCGAGATCGCCAAGCAGCAGGGCCACACGCTGGGCGCGGTCACCGCGACCGCGCCGTACACGGACTACCGCTACGACATGCCCAAGTGGTACGCCAAGCTCGACTGGAACATCAACGACAGCAACATCCTCGAGCTGACCGGCGCCTCCAGCAAGCGCGAGTACAGCGCCGACACCTACCGCTACGACTACCAGGACTTCCAGCGCGGCGACCTGTTCGGCCACGCCGCCAACACCAAGACCGGCGGCAACCTGTGGACCGCCAAGTACACCGGCTACCTCACCGACGACCTCACGCTGACCGCGCTGTACGGCAAGATGCACACCACCGCCTACAGCGAGGTGGCCGGCTACGACCCGGGCCTGGTCTACATCGGCAGCCCCGACCAGCAGAACCCGGCGCTCAACGGCGGCACGCCGCGCTATACCAACCAGACGGTCGACACCATCACCTCCCCCGGCCGCGGCAACCGCACCACCAACCTGCGGCTGAGCCTGGAGTACAAGCTGGGCGACCACACGCTCACCGCCGGCATCGACAACCTCACCGCGGCGGCGCTCAAGCAGGGCTCGATCAGCTCCGGCCCCGGCTACTCGTGGACCTACCAGCACACGGACAACCCGCACAACCCGCTCAACACCGGCCTGGGCGTGGGCGCCACCGCCGACTACCCGAACGGCGCGGACGGCTACTACGTCACCCGCGACGTGGACTACGCGCTCAACAACGTGCGCACCACCGAGCACGCGCAGTTCGTCGAGGACAACTGGCAGGTCACCGACCGCCTGCTGCTGTCGCTGGGCCTGCGCGACGACCAGTTCACCAACTACAACGCCGCCGGCAAGGCGTACATCAAGCAGCGCAACCAGTGGGCGCCGCGCCTGGGCTTCGCCTGGGACGTGAACGGCGACGCCAGCTTCAAGGTGTACGGCAACGCGGGGCGCTACTTCCTCGCCTCGCCGCTGGAGCCCGCGCTGAGCGCCGGCAGCGCCGAGCTCAGCACCACCCAGTACTTCACCTACGGCGGCATCGCCGCGGACGGCACGCCCACCGGGCTCACCGCGATGTCCGGCCCGGTGTCGGCCAACAGCAACTTCGGCCAGCTGCCCGATCCCAAGACGGTGGTGGCCAAGGACCTCAAGGCGATGTACCAGGACGAGTACATGCTGGGCTTCAGCAAGATGCTGGGCACCGACTGGGTGTACGGCGCCAAGGCCACGCGGCGCATCCTGCGCAGCTCGATCGACGACTTCTGCGACCTGGACGCGATCGTGGCCAAGGCCGCGCAGCTCGGCATCACGCTGGGGCCGGACAACAACGGCTGCCACCTGATCAACGCGGGCACCGGCAACACCTTCATCGTGACCGACGACGCCGGCCGGCTGCGCGAGGTGCCGATGACGCGGCAGGAGCTGGGCTTCCCGAAGATGAAGCGCAACTACTACGCGCTGGACCTGTTCCTGGAGCACCCGTTCGACGGCCGCTGGTACGGCCGCTTCGACTACACCTTCTCGCGCAGCTACGGCAACACCGAGGGCATGACGCAGTCCGACGTGCAGTCCGACGGCCCGCAGGAATCGGCCGACTGGGACAACGGCCCGATCATGCTGTGGAGCAACGGCGACCAGGGCAACGACCACCGCCACCAGTTCAAGGCCTTCGGCTACTACCAGCTCACGCCCGAGTGGCTGGTGTCCGGCACCCTCCGGCTGGTCTCCGGCCAGCCCAAGGTCTGCCTGGGCCTGTACCCGGGCAACGTCGACCCGGCCGGCTACGGCTCGTCCTACCACTTCTGCGACGGCCAGCCGACGCCGCCGGGCAGCACCGGCCGCCTGCCGTGGCAGCGCCAGCTCGACCTGGGCGTGCAGTACGCGCCGGACTTCGCCGCGCACCGGCTCGCCTTCCACCTGGACGTGTTCAACGTGCTCGACGCGCAGGAGGTGGTCAACATCTACCCGAGCTACTACCGCGACTCCAGCGGCTCGCCCAACCCGCTGTACGGCACGGCGCGGGTGACCCAGGCGCCGCGCTACGCGCGGCTGTCGGTCACCTACGACTACTGAGCCGGGAAGGCCGGCCCGCGCCGCGCACGGCGCGGGCCGCTCCGGGCGCACGCTCCGCCCGCATGGCCTGGTCGCGGGCGGAAGACGTGCGCCCTCGGCATCCGCAACGCAGGAGGGTCCAGACCCATGCACGAGTTTCCCAAGGCCGCGCCGCGGCGCGCGCGTCTCGCCCTGGCCGCCGCCGGCCTGCTGCTGGCGCTGCCCGCGCTTGCCGCCACGAAGCAGACCCGGCCTTTCCACGACGACGAGGCGGACGCGCCCTACAAGGTGTGGGACAGCACGCCGGCGATCACCATGCCGCCGCTGCTGCTCGACGTGTCCGACCGCTCGGTGGTGGTCGAATGGATGACCGACGGCGACGCCGACGGCATCGTGCGCTACGGCGAGCACGGGCTGGACCACACGGCCATCGCCGGGCACGAGGGACTGGTGGACGTGGGCGGCTTCCACCGCGTGGTGATCGACGGCCTGGAGCCCGGCCACACCTACCAGTACCAGGTCGTCTCGCGCCGGGTGGTGGCGGTGCGGCCGTACTGGCCCGAGCGCGGCAATACCGTGCAGGGGGAGGTGCGCCGCTTCACCACGCTGGACCCGGCGCGCGCCACCGCGCGTTTCGCGGTGGTCACCGACACCCACGAGAAGGTGCCGCGCATCCACGCCCTGCTGGGCGCGGTCCGCAGGACGCCGGAGGACTTCGTGGCGCACCTCGGCGACGCGGTGAACTGGGCGGCGAGCGAGCAGCAGCTGGAGGACGTGTTCCTGGCGCCGACCGCCGGGGACCTCGGCGGCACCGTGCCGCTGCTCTACGTGCGCGGCAACCACGAGTACCGCGGCCCGTTCGCCCGCGCGCTGGGGCCCTACCTGCACGCGCAGGACGACCGCTACGACTTCGTGCGCGACGACGGCCCGCTGCACCTGGTCGCCGTCGACACCGGCGAGGACAAGCCGGACGACACCAACGTCTACGCCGGCCTCGACGACCTGCGCGACTACCGCCGCGAGGGGCTGGCCCGCTTCGGCGCGGCGCTGGCCGGGGCGCGCACGCGCGGCGCGCCGTTCACCGTGGTGCTCGGCCACCAGCCCGACTGGGGCTGGACCGGCGGCGACAACGCCGAATGGACGCGGCTGGCCAACCGGGCCAGGGTGGACCTGTTCATCGCCGGCCACGAGCACCGCTTCATGCACATCCGGCCCGGCGAGCGCGGCAACGACTTCCCGATCCTGGTGGTGGGGCAGGACCAGGTCGCCTGGGTGGAGGCCGACGCGCGCACGCTGAAGGTGAAGGTGACGGACGCCGCGGGCAGGGTGGTCGACGCCTTCGAATTGCCGCGCCGGCGCAAGTAGCCTTGGCGGTGCGTTCCCGCGAGGCTGGATGGAGGAGGCCGCATGCGGCGCCGTGATTTCCTCAAGTTCTCCGTGCTGGCGCCGCTGGCCGCCGGCATCGCGTCGCCGGTGGTCGGCGCCGTATCGCCGCGGCGCGCCGCCGAGCCCGTGCCCGACGGCCGGCCGCGCCGCTTCGCGCTGGGCCGGCGGCAGTTCCTGCTCGACGGCCGGCCGTTCCAGATCCGCAGCGGCGAGATGCACCCGGTCCGCATCCCCGCCGAGTACTGGACGCACCGCATCCGCATGGCGAAGGCGATGGGGCTCAACACCGTCGCGCTGTACCTGATGTGGAACGCGCTGGAGCCGTCGCCCGGCGTCTTCGACATCGCCGGCCGCAACGACTTCGTGCGCTTCATCGAGCTGTGCCGGCAGGAGGGCCTGTGGGTGTACCTGCGGCCCGGCCCCTACGTCTGCGCCGAATGGGACTTCGGCGGCCTGCCGCCGTGGCTGCTGCGCACGCCGGACCTCCGCGTGCGCGACCGCGGCGACCGCCGCTACATGGACGCCGTGGCGCGCTACCTGGACGCGGTCGCCCCGCGCGTGGCGCCGCTGATGGCGGCCAACGGCGGCCCGATCCTGATGGTGCAGGTGGAGAACGAGTACGCCTCCTTCGGCAGGGACCGCGCGTACCCGGAGACGCTGCGCCGGATGTGGACCGAGCGCGGCGTCGCCGGTCCGTTCTCGGTATCCGACGGGCTCGCGCAGATCCGCGCGGCGAAAACCTATCTCGAAGGCGCCGCGCTGGGCCTGGACGGCGACACCGACTTCGCCGGCGGCCAGGCGATCGCGGGCGAGGCGCCGGTGTGGGTGGGCGAGGGTTACCCGGGCTGGCTCACGCACTGGGGCGAGGCCCGTTTCCAGCAGGCCGACTACCTGCCCACGCTGCGCAGGCTGCTGGCCGAGGGGCGCTCGTTCAACCTCTACGTGGTGCACGGCGGCAGCAACTTCGGCTTCGGCGCGGGGGCGAACGCCAAGGGCGACGGCAGCCATTTCCAGCCGGTGATCACCAGCTACGACTACGGCGCGCCGATCGACGAGCAGGGCGGCGCCACGCCCGCCTACCACGCCTTCCGCGCGGCGATCGCGGCGGCCACGCGACATGCGCCGCCGGCCTTGCCGGAGCCGCCGCCGCGCCTCGTGCTGCCCGACTTCGTGCCGCAGCCGGCGGCCTCGCTGTGGGACGCGCTGCCCGCGCCGGTGCACGCGGCGACGCCGCTGCCCAACGAGCTGCTGACCGGGCAGACGCAGGGCCTGGTGCTGTACCGCCGCCGCGTCACGCTGCCGCGCGGTGGACGGCTGGCGCTGCCGGCGGTACGCGACTACGCCACGGTGTTCCTCGACGGCCGCTGCGTCGGCCACGTCTCGCGGGTGAAGCACGCGCGGCTGCGCCGCGAGGACTGGCTGGACCTGCCGGCGACGCCGGGCGAGGCCACGCTGGAGATCCTCATCGACAGCTGCGGCCACGTCGGCTACGGCGACTTCATGCAGGACCGCAAGGGCCTGGCCGGCCCGGTCACGCTGGACGGCCGCGCGCTCGGCGACTGGCAGGCGTTCCCGCTGCCGCTGGACGCGGAGCACCTGCGCCGCGCCGCCGCCGCCGCGGGCCGCACGGCGCGGCCGGGCCGCTTCTTCCGCGCCACGCTGGCGCTGGAGCGCGGCGGCGACGTCTACCTCGACATGAGCGGCTGGGACAAGGGCTACCTGTGGGTCAACGGCCACCTGCTGGGGCGCTTCTGGCGCATCGGCCCGCAGCAGCGGCTGTACTGCCCCGGCTGCTGGCTGCGGCCCGGCGACAACGAGGTGCTGGTGCTGGACCTGCACCGCACCGGGGCCGCGCCGATCCGCGGCGCCGGCCGCCTGCACGGTTGAGCCGGGGCCATGCGGGCCGCATCGCGCCGGCGCAGCGGCCAGGACTGGCCGTCGCGGCGGGCTTCGGCCTAGACTGCCGGCCACATGGCCGTCGCGGGGAGGGCCAGCGCCATCTTTCGCAAGGGGAACGGCCGCGATGAGCGACCATCACGCCCAGCAGCTCGAACGCCTGACGTTCTTCTCCGACGCGGTGTTCGCCATCGCCATCACCCTGCTGGTGATCGAGATCCACGTGCCGCACCTGCCCGGCGGCGGCGACCAGGCCTACCTGCAGGCCCTGTACGGGCTGCTGCCGCACCTGTTCGGCTTCGTGCTGAGCTTCCTGGTGATCGGCGCCCTGTGGGCCAGCCACCATCGCGTGTTCGGCATGCTGCAGGGCCACGACGACGGCCTGGTCTGGCCGAACCTGCTGTTCCTGCTGTCGATCGCCTTCATGCCGTTCGCCACGGCGCTGATGAGCGGCGACGTGAACGGCCGGGTGCCGGCGCTCTTCTACGCGGCCAGCCTGCTGCTGGCCGGGCTGCTGCAGCGCTGGCTGTTCACCCGGGCCTTGCGCGCGCCGCGGGTGCGGCCGCAGGTCGAGCCCGCGGAGATCGCCGCGGCGCGCTGGCGCACCCTCGCGCTGCCGTGCGCGGCGCTGGCGGCGCTGCTGGTGGCCTGGACGGCGCCGCCGCTCAGCTACCTGTGCTACGCGCTGATCCCGTTCCTGACGCGCCTGCTGGCCGCGCAGGGCCGCCGCCGCGCGCGGCGGCGCCAGGCCGTCGCCGCCTAGGCCCTACATGCGGAACACGCCGTAGCGCTGCGGCTCGATCGGCGCGTTGAGCGAGGCCGAGATCGCCAGCCCCAGCACGCGGCGCGTGTCGGCCGGGTCGATGATGCCGTCGTCCCACAGCCGCGCGCTGGCGTAGTAGGGATGGCCCTGGCGCTCGTACTGCTCGCGGATCGGCGCCTTGAAGGCTTCTTCCTCCTCCGCGCTCCACGCCTCGCCGGCGGCCTCGATGCCGTCGCGGCGCACCGTCGCCAGCACCGAGGCGGCCTGCTCGCCGCCCATCACGCTGATCCGCGCGTTCGGCCACATCCACAGGAAGCGCGCGCCGTAGGCGCGGCCGCACATCGCGTAGTTGCCGGCGCCGAAGCTGCCGCCGATCACCACGGTGAACTTGGGCACGTGCGAGCAGGCCACCGCCGTCACCATCTTGGCGCCGTCCTTGGCGATGCCGGCGTTCTCGTACTTGCGGCCCACCATGAAGCCGGTGATGTTCTGCAGGAACACCAGCGGCACGTTGCGCTGGTTGCACAGCTCGACGAAGTGCGCGCCCTTGAGCGCGCTCTCGGAGAACAGGATGCCGTTGTTGGCGACGATGCCCACCGGGTAGCCGTGGATGTGTGCGAAGCCGGTGACCAGGGTCTTGCCGTAGCGCGCCTTGAACTCGTGGAACTCCGAGCCGTCGACGATGCGCGCGATCACCTCGCGCACGTCGAACGGGCGGCGGGTGTCCTGCGGGATCACGCCGTACAGCTCCTCGGCGGGGTAGAGCGGCTCGCGCGGCTCGCGCACCGCCAGCGGCATCGCCTTCCTGCGGTTGAGGCTGGCCACGATGTCGCGGGCGATGGCGAGCGCGTGCGCGTCGTTCTCGGCGAAGTGGTCGGCCACGCCGGAAACGGACGTATGGACGTCCGCGCCGCCCAGCGCCTCGGCGTCCACCACCTCGCCGGTGGCGGCCTTCACCAGCGGCGGGCCGCCGAGGAAGATGGTGCCCTGCCCGCGCACGATCACCGTCTCGTCGCTCATCGCCGGCACGTAGGCGCCGCCGGCGGTGCACGAGCCCATCACCACCGCGATCTGCGGGATGCCGAGCGCGGACATGCGCGCCTGGTTGTAGAAGATGCGGCCGAAGTGCTCCTTGTCGGGGAACACCTCGTCCTGCAGCGGCAGGTAGGCGCCGCCGGAATCGACCAGGTAGACGCAGGGCAGGCGGTTCTCCAGCGCCACTTCCTGCGCGCGCAGGTGCTTCTTCACCGTCATCGGGAAGTAGGTGCCGCCCTTCACGGTGGCGTCGTTGGCCACCACCACCACCTCGATGCCGTTGACCCGGCCGATGCCGGTGATGATGCCGGCGGCCGGCGCGGCGTCGTCGTACATGCCGTGCGCGGCCAGCGGCGACAGCTCGAGGAAGGGCGAGCCGGGATCGAGCAGGGCGCGGATGCGCTCGCGCGGCGGCAGCTTGCCGCGCGCGACGTGCTTCCCGCGCGCCTTGGCGCCGCCGCCTTCGGCCGCCCTGGCCAGTTCCCGGTGCAGGTCGTCCACGGCGGCGCGCAGCTGCGCGTGGTTGGCCTGGAACTCGGGCGAACGGGCATCGATCTGCGAGGCGATTACGCTCATGGACAGGACGGCCGTGCAAGGGAAACCGCAATGATAGCGGCGCCCCGCTGGGGCCCCAAACGCACCGCCGCAAAGTGGCGGCCCGTCGCCCGCGCGGACGGACATGGACAGTCGTCCGCCTGCCATGGGAATCCGGGCGAGCCGAGTCCGGATTCCCATGGCAGGACATTCCGGCCGATTCAGCGGATGCTGCGTCCGTTTCGATCCGGCTTCGGCAGGCCATTAAAAAAAACCGGCCGCGCGAGGCGGCCGGTTTTTGGTCTTTCCCGGAACGCGAAGGGATCAGTGACCCTTCATCGCATCCTTGGCCTTGTCGGCAGCGTCCTTGGCCTGGCCGGCGGCATCCTTGGCGGCGTCGGCCGCCTTGGAAGCCTGGTCGGCGGCGTTGGCCGCAGCGTCCTTGGCCTGCGACGTGGCATCGCCGGCGGTGGAGCTGGCAGCCGGGGCGGCGGCCGAGGCGGCAGCAGCAGCCTGCTGAGCCTGGTCGGCGGCCTGGCCGGCCGCGTTGGCGGCGGCGGTGGCCTGCTCGGCGGCCGGAGCGGCGGCCGAGGTCGCGGCAGCAGCCTGCTGCGCCTGCTCAGCGGCCTGCTGAGCCTGGTCAGCCGACTTCTGGGCGTCCTGCGCGGAATCCTGCGCGCCGTTGCTGCAAGCCGCCAGCAGCGCGACAAGCGCAGAGGCGAGTAGGGTACGCGTGAACTTCATGGTGGATCTCCTTTGCCGTGGAAATGCCGTTTGGCGGCGTTATTAATAGCGCTTTCGGGTTAATTGCGCCACAACTTTATAAGCCGGCTTCAGTACCGATTAAAAACCCGGTTAACCGGCTTTCATCGGTAAACCGGAAGGTTCAGTCCAGCCGTTCCACCGCGACCGCCGTCGCCTCGCCGCCGCCGATGCACAGGGACGCCACGCCGCGCTTGAGGCCGCGGGTCGCCAGCGCGTTGAGCAGGGTCACCACCAGGCGGGTGCCGCTGGCGCCGATCGGGTGGCCCAGCGCGCAGGCGCCGCCGTTGACGTTGAGCTTGGCGTGCGGGATGCCCAGCTCCTTCATCGGCGCCATCGCCACCACCGCGAAGGCCTCGTTGACCTCGAACAGGTCCACGTCCTCGACCTTCCAGCCGGCCTTGTCCAGCACCTTCCGGATCGCGCCCACCGGGGCGGTGGTGAACCACTCCGGCTCCTGCGACTGGGTGGCGTGGGCGACGATGCGCGCCAGCGGCTTGAGGCCGCGCGCCCTGGCGTCGTCGGCCGACAGCAGCACCACCGCGGCGGCGCCGTCGGAGATGCTGGAGGAGCTGGCCGCGGTGATGGTGCCGTTCTCCTTGCGGAAGGCGGGCTTGAGGGTGGGGATTTTGGCGATGTCGGAGCGGCCGGGCTGCTCGTCGGTGTCCACCACCACGTCGCCCTTGCGGCCCTTGACCGTCACCGGGACGATCTCGCCGGCGAAGGCGCCGCTCTGCTGCGCGGCCAGCGCGCGCCTGACCGACTCGGCGGCGTAGGCGTCCTGCTCCTCGCGGGTGAAGTGGTACTTGTCGGCGCACAGCTCGCCGAACACGCCCATCGCCTTGCCGTCGTAGGGGTTGGTCAGGCCGTCCCAGGCCATGTGGTCGACCAGCTGGCCGTCGCCGTAGCGGATGCCGGTGCGCGCCTGCACCATGTGCGGGGCGTTGGTCATCGACTCCATGCCGCCGGCCACCACCACGGCCGCCGAGCCGGCCTTGATCAGGTCGTGGCCCAGCATGATCGCCTTCATGCCCGAGCCGCACACCTTGTTGATGGTGGTGCAGCCGGTGCTCGCCGGCAGGCCGGCGGCCAGCGCGGCCTGGCGCGCCGGCGCCTGGCCGAGGTTGGCCGGCAGCACGCAGCCCATGATCACCTCGCCCACCTCGCCGGCGGCGACGCCCGACTGCTCCAGCGCCGCCCTGATGGCGGTGGCGCCCAGCGTGGGGGTGGGCACGCCGGTGAACTGGCCGAGGAAGGAACCGATGGCGGTGCGCTTGGCACCGGCGATGACGACGCTGACATCAGACATGGGAGTCTCCGGGGGAAGCCTGGGGGGCGCGATGGCCCGGTCGGTAGCCCGAGGATTATCGCAGCGGCGGCAAGACCCCGGCAAACCGCACGCCCGGCGGCGCTTCCGCGCCGCCCTCGTCGCGCCAATAATGGGCGCCGGGAAAGGGAGGAAGGGCCGGCGCCGCCGGCCGGGCCGAACGGGGAGCGGAAGACATGAGAGAACCGAGCGTGGTCCTGCGCGGGCGCCGCCTGGCGGCGCTGGTGGCGGCGAGCCTGGGACTGGCCGCCTGCGGCGGCGGGGGCGGCAACGTCCGGCCCAGCAGCGCGCCGTCCTCGCCGCCGCCGAGCACGCCGTCGGCGCCGCAGCCGCCGATCGACGCGCAGCTGGCCCTCACCAGCGCCTACGCGGCGCACGGGCAGGGCTACACCGGGCTGGGCGTCACCATCGGCGTGGTCGACAGCGGCATCATGCGCAGCAACCCGGCGCTGGCCGGGCGGGTGCGGGAGGAGCTGGTCTACGTCGATCCCGCCACCAACAACACCGCCGTCGACGACGTGGTCGGGCACGGCACCTGGGTGTCGCAGATCGCCGCGGGCGCGGCGTTCGCGCAGTTCCCGGGCGGCATCGCGCCGGGCGCCAGCCTGGTCTCGGCGCGGATCATCGGCGACAAGGCGCCGAGCGACGACGGCAAGACCCCGCCCTCGCAGGTGAGCGCGGCCGACGCGGCGCCGTTCGGCGCCATCAACGACGACCTGATCGCCGCGGGCGTCAAGGTGATGAACAACTCCTGGGGCGGCATCACCTGGAGCTCCGGCGACACGGCCACCACCAAGGGCTTCCACGACGCCTACGCCAGGTTCGTCAACGACTGGGGCGGGCTGGTGGTGTTCGCCGCGGGCAACGACTCGCAGGGCAACCCCAGCACCATCGCCGCGCTGCCCAGCCTGGCGCCGGACCTGGAGAAGGGCTGGCTGGCGGTGGTGGCGGTGGACAGCAGCCACCCGACGCAGCTGGACAGCTATTCCAACAAGTGCGGCGTGGCGATGGACTACTGCCTGGCCGCGCCGGGCGACGTGATCGTGCTGGACAAGGACGCCACCGCCAGCACCGCCAACCCGAGCTACTACATCGTCGAGGGCACCTCGTTCGCCGCGCCGCAGGTCAGCGGCGCGGCTGCACTGGTGTGGCAGGCCTACCCGTACTTCAGCAACGACCTGGTGCGGCAGACCCTGCTCGGCACCGCCGACGACCTCGGCGCGCCGGGTCCCGACCCGGTGTTCGGCTACGGCGAGCTGGATGTGGGCAAGGCGGTGAACGGGCCGATGAGGTTCGACTGGGGCGACGTCACCGTGAGCTTCAGCGGCACGTCGAGCTGGAACAACCCGATCTCCGGCGCCGGCGGCCTGGTCAAGCAGGGCGACGGCACGCTGGAGCTCACCCAGCCGGCCAGCTACACCGGCCTCACCCAGGTGCAGGGCGGCACGCTGATCGCCAGGTCGCTGGCGGCGAACCTGAGCATCGGCGCGGGCGGCACCGTGCAGGGCACGCACAGCATCGGCGGCAGCGTCGCCAACGGCGGCGTGCTGGCGGTGGCGGGCGGCGACGTCAGCGTCGGCGGCGACTACGCGCAGCAGGGCGGCGGCCGGCTGGCGGTGTCGCTGGGCTCGGCGCTGCGCGTGGCGGGCAAGGCCACGCTCGGCGGCGGCGACGTGCAGGTGATCGGCACCGAGCAGGGCTACGTGGTCAGCGCGCACACCGACGTGCTGAGCGCGCAGGGCGGCCTCACCGGCACCTTCTCCGGCCTGAGCGAGGCGCCCGGGGTGCTGCTCACCGCCTCGCTCGGCTACGACGCCAACAGCGCCTGGCTCGACGTGCAGCAGGTGCAGGTGACCGCGGTGCAGGGCGCGACGTACACCGTGGCCTCCTACGGCGCCGCGCAGCGCGTGCAGGGCGCGTTCCAGCAGCTCGACGCGCAGGTCGCCGCCGGCGGCGCGACGGCCGACGGCGCGATGCTGCTGGGCGCCGCCAGCCTGCAGCGCACCGCCACCACGGCGGCGCTGCAGCGCTCGCTGGAAAGCCTGTCCGGCCAGCTGCACGCGGCCAGCGCGGCGATGATCTTCGAGGCGATCGACGCCGGCACGCGCGCGCTGTCCGCGCGCTTCGACGAGCTGCTCGACGGCGCCGCCGTCGCCGGCTGGTCGCGCAACCTCGGCTACCACGGCGGCCTGTCGCGCAGCGGCTACGCCGGCGTCGGCTACGACCTGGACGGCTGGATGAGCGGCGCCGACCGCCGCGTGGGCGCCAACGGCGTGGTCGGTTACGCGGTGAACCAGAGCCGCGGGCTCGGCCGCCTCGCCGAGAGCGCCGACCAGGGCCGCAGCCGCGCCATCGAGGGCATGCTCTACGGCGGCCTGGTGCAGGACGACTGGTATGCGCTGGGGCGCTTCGGCGTGGGCCACTATCGCGAGGACATGCGCCGCGAGCTGCAGCTGGGCGGCCTGGCCGCCGGCGTGGGCAGCGACGCCGACGGCCGCTACGGCGTGGCCTACGGCGAGGGCGGCTATCGCCTCGATCTCGGCGCCCTGCGGCTGACGCCCTACGCCGACGTCGAGTACGCGCAGATCCGCCGCGACGGCTTCGGCGAGCTGGGCGGCTACGGCTTCGGCCTGAAGTCCGGCGCGCAGAGCGTGGCGCGCTGGCAGGCCGGCCTGGG
The DNA here is from genome assembly GCF_003148905.1 of Fulvimonas soli. GTDB lineage: Bacteria > Pseudomonadota > Gammaproteobacteria > Xanthomonadales > Rhodanobacteraceae > Fulvimonas > Fulvimonas soli. The sequence continues at coordinate 204,150 of NZ_QGHC01000006.1, forward strand.
CCTGCGCACCGACCGCCGCTGGACGCTGGCCGGCGGCGGCCGCCTGGACCTGCAGACGCACCTGTCGTGGCAGCGCGCGTTCGCCATGCGCGGCGACGTGTTCGAGGCCAGCTTCACCGGCCTGGAGCAATGGGCGCCGCTGGGCGGCGTCGGCCTGTCGCGCTACGAGGGCGTGGCCGGCGCCAGCCTGGCCTGGACGGCCTCGCCGCGCAGCGCCTTGCAGCTCGGCTACGACCAGTACCTCGGCCAGCGCGACCGCGGGCGCATGGCGACGCTGGACTATCGCCTGAGCTTCTGAGTTTCTCTCTCCAGAAGGGAGAGTCTGCGCGACAAGCCTGCATTGCGGCGGTGCTCTGCTCCCTCTCCCCCGGGGAGAGGATGCGCGACAAGCTGACGCCGCGGCGGGGGTGCTTCTCCCTCTCCCCGCCGGGGAGAGGGTTGGGGTGAGGGGCCGCACTTGCGGAGCCATCGCCAACGAAGCCCGCCTGCACGAGGCGTCGTCGCCAGCCCGCTCCCTCACCTCATTCCTCTCCCCGGAGGGGAGAGTCTGCGCGATAAGCCTGCATTGCGGCGGTGCTCTGCTCCCTCTCCCCGGAGGGGAGAGGAAGCGAATCGTCACGCCTTGCCGTGGAACAGCTCGCGCCCGATCAGCATGCGGCGGATCTCGTTGGTGCCCGCGCCGATCTCGTACAGCTTGGCGTCGCGCAGCAGGCGGCCGGCGGGGTACTCGTTGATGTAGCCGTTGCCGCCCAGCGCCTGGATCGCCTCCAGCGCCACCTTCACCGCGTTGGTGGAGGCGTTGAGCAGGCAGGCCGCCGGGTCCACGCGCGACCTGATGCCGGCGTCGAACTGCTGCGCCACCAGGTAGGCGAAGCCGCGCGAGCTCTGCAGCGCGGTGTACATGTCGGCGATCTTCGCCTGCATCATGCCGAAGGTGCCGATCGGCGCGTTGAACTGCTTGCGCTCGCGCACGTAGGGCAGGGCCAGGTCCAGCGCCGCCTGCATCAGGCCGAGCGGGCCGCCGGTGAGCACCAGTCGCTCGGTGTCCAGGCCGCTCATCAGCACGCGCACGCCCTCGTTGACCTCGCCGACGATGTTCTCCTCGGGAATCTCGCAGTCCTCGAACACCAGCTCGCAGGTGTTGGAGCCGCGCATGCCCAGCTTGTCCAGCTTCTGCGCGGTGGAGAAGCCCTTCATGCCCTTCTCGACGATGAAGGCGGTCATGCAGCGGCTGCCGGCCGGGCGCGGCGCGGTGCGCATGTAGACCAGCAGCACGTCGGCGTCCGGGCCGTTGGTGATCCACATCTTGCTGCCGTTGGCGACCCAGCGGTCGCCCTTCTGCTCGGCGCGGCAGCTCATCGAGCCGACCACGTCGGAGCCGGCGCCCGGCTCGCTCATCGCCAGCGCGCCGACGTACTCGCCCGAGCACAGCCTGGGCACGTACTTCCTGCGCTGCGCCTCGTTGCCGTTGTGGAAGATGTTGTTGACGCACAGGTTGGAGTGCGCGCCGTAGGACAGGCCCACCGAGCCGGACGCGCGCGAGATCTCCTCCATCGCCACCATGTGCGCGAGGTAGCCCATGCCGCTGCCGCCGTACTCCTCCGGCACGGTGATGCCGAGCAGGCCCAGCTCGCCGAACTTGCGCCACAGGTCGTTCGGGAAGGCGTTCTCGCGGTCGATGCGGTCCGCGCGCGGGGCGATCTCCTTCTCGGCGAAGGCGTGCACGCTCTCGCGCAGCAGGTCGATGTCTTCTCCGAGCGGGAACGGGCGCATCTTCGGCTCCATGGGGCGATCCAGCCGGCCAATGGTAGCGCAGCGGTTGCGGCGGGACTGGTGCGGCGCACCAGTGGCGCCGTCGTTCCATCGAGCGGGCGTTCCACGGAGTGGCGGGTTCCGCGTGAGCGCGTGCCCGCGGGCCGGCCGGCCTGCGGGCACGCCGCAAGGCTTACTGCACCTTGGCCAGCTTGGCCTTCAGCTGCACGCCGGACATCAGGAAGCCGACGTGGCACTCGTAGTTGTGCGCGTCGCGGTATTCCTTGCCGTCGTAGTCGCTGACGATGTCGATCACCGCGTTGGCGCCGGCGGCCTTGGCGTCGTCCTGCAGCGCGATCAGCGCCGACTGCAGCACCCAGTCGCAGGTGACCTGGTCCTTCTTGCCGAAGGCGTTGGTCTTGCGGTTCACGGTGGCGTTGTCGTTGACCACGGTGACCTGGCCCGGCGGCACGTTGCCGGCGAAGTAGAACTTCACGCTGCCGTCGAGCTTGCCGCTCCTGGTCGCTTCGGCGACGGCGTTGTCGTAGGACAGGTGCACCACCTTGTCGGCGGCGAGCGCGGCGCCGGGCAGGGCGGCGGCGAGCAGCAGGGCGGCGAGGCCCGGGGTCTTCGCGTTCATGCAGGCGGATCTCCTTAGCGTCGGGTGGAAGGGAAGGGTTCAACACAGCCCGCCGTTCACCGCCAGCACCTGGCGGGTGACGTAGGCGGCGTCGGGCGAGACGAGGAAGGCCACCGCGGCGGCCACTTCCTCCGGCGTGCCGGCGCGCTGCGCGGGGATGGCTTTCAGGATCTCCTCGACCGGCACGTCGGCGTCGAGCATGTCGGTGTCGATCAGGCCGGGGGCCACGCAGTTCACGGTGATCCGGCGCTTGGCCAGCTCCACCGCCAGCGCCTTGGCGGCGCCGATCACGCCGGCCTTGGAGGCGCTGTAGTTGACCTGGCCGCGGTTGCCGATCAGCCCGGACACCGAGGCGATGCACACGATGCGGCCCGGCGCGCGGCGGCGGATCATCGGCATCACCAGCGGGTGCAGCACGTTGTAGAAGCCGTCCAGGTTGGTGCGCAGCACGCGGTCCCAGTCCTCGTCGGAGAGCGCGGGGAAGGCGCCGTCGCGGGTCAGCCCGGCGTTGCACACCACGCCGTAGTAGGCGCCGTGCGCGGCCACGTCGGCCTCCAGCGCGGCGGCGCAGGCGGCGCGGTCGGCCACGTCGAAGCGCAGGATGCGCGCCTCGCGGCCGAGCCCGCGCACGGCCGCGCGCACGGCTTCCGCCTCGTCGACGCGCGAGCGGCAGTGCAGCACCAGGTCGTAGCCTTCGCGCGCCAGCCGGAGCGCGATGGCGCGGCCGATGCCGCGGCTGGAACCGGTGACCAGGATCGTCTCAGGCATGCGGCTGCTCCATGGCGTGGGCGAGGAAGGCGTCGGCGTCGGGCGGGCTGAACACGGTGAGGTTGGCCTCGGCGCTCGCATCCGCCGATTCGATGCGGCAGGCGAACACGCCCATGCCGTTGGCGTCGTGGAAGCTGCGCGCGGCCGTCACGCGCAGCTCGGCGCCGGCGGCGAAGAAGTCGGCGTCGCAGCGGTAGTGGCGCGTGCCGAGCAGGAAGCCGAGCTTCGGCGGCCGGCCCTCGCGGCGTCCCTGCCAGCCGGCCCAGGCCGCCACCGCCTGCGCCATCAGCTCCACGCCGGCCCAGGCGGGCAGGCGGCCATCGGCGTCGACGAAGCTGTCGCCCGCGCGCACGGCGCGGCGGCAGGCGATGCGCTCGGCGTCGGCTTCCAGCACCGCGTCGAGCAGGATCATCCCGCCCGCGTGCGGCAGCAGCTCGGCGATCGGGCACGGGCTCATGCGGCGTCTCCCAGGATCAGGCAGGCGTTGTTGCCGCCGAAGGCGAAGGAGTTGCTCATCAGCCGGCGCGGCCCCGGCGCCAGCGTATCGCCGACGCGGGTGAAGGCGAGCGGCGGCAGCTCGGGATCGGCCGCGCCGTCCCACACGTGCGGCGGCAGCCGGTGCGCGCCGTCGGCGAGGCTGAGCCAGCAGAACGCCGCCTCCAGCGCGCCGGCGGCGGCCAGCGTGTGGCCGGTCAGCGCCTTGGTGGAGGAGCACGGCACGCCGCGCGGGAACACCGCGGCCACCGCGCGGCTCTCCATGCGGTCGTTGAGCTCGGTGGCGGTGCCGTGCAGATTGAGGTAGTCGACCTGCGCGGCGTCGAGGCCGGCCTGCGCCAGCGCGGCCCGCATCGCGGCGATGGCGCCGGCGCCTTCCGGGTCGGGCGAGGACATGTGGTGGGCGTCGGAGCTGGCGCCCGCGCCCAGCAGCCGCACCGGGCCGCGCTCGCGGGTCAGCAGGAACAGCGCCGCCGCCTCGCCGATGTTGATGCCGCGGCGGTGGCGCGAGAACGGCCGGCACGGCGCGTCGTCCATCGCCTCCAGCGCGTGGAAGCCGTTGATCGGCAGCCGCGCCAGCGTGTCCGCGCCGCCGCACAGCACGGCATCGCACAGGTCCAGGTCGAGCAGGCGCTGCGCGCTGGCCAGCGCGCGCGCGCCGGAGGTGCAGGCGGTGGAGAGGCCGTAGCACGGGCCATCGACGCCCAGCCATTCGGCGAGGAATTCGGCCGGCGCGCCCAGCTCCTGGTGCGCGTAGCGCCAGTCCGCCGGCCACGCCCCTTCGCGGCGCCGGTGCGCGACGCCGTGCGTGGCCTCCTCGATGCCGCCGGTGCTGGTGCCGACCACCACGCCGACGCGCGCGCGGCCGTAGCGCGCCACGGCGGCGCGCAGCTCCGGCTCGATCTCCCGCGCGGCGGCGAGCAGCAGGCGGTTGCAGCGGTTGTCGCGCGTCGCCGCCAGCGCGGCGGGGATGGCCGGCAGCGGCGCGCGCACCGCGCCCAGCGGCGGCGCGCGGCCCGGAATCCAGCCGGGCTCCGGGCGCAGGCCGCCGGCGTCGCCGGCGAACAGCGCCTCGGCCACCGCCGCCTTGCCCAGGCCCAGCGTGCAGACCACGCCGAGCGCGTTGAGCCAGCCGCCGCTCACGCCGCCTCCGGCTTGCGCGCCGCCACGTTCACCAGGGTCTCCTCGCGCCGGCCCGGCGGCGGCGGCTTGCGGATGCCCCAGCGTTCGAGCAGGCCGAAGTCGCTGGCGCGGCTCCACCACAGGTAGGGCAGCGAGACGTTGGCGTCGCCGAAGGCGAAGCCCTGCGCGCGCAGCATGGCGAGGTATTCGTCCGCGCTCTTCTGCACGTGCATCGGGTGGCGGAAGAACCAGCGGATCACCCAGGTGTCGATGTACGCCCTGGTCGACTCGGCGAACAGCAGCCAGCCGCCGGGCCTGAGCACGCGCCAGAACTCGGCCAGCGCGCGCTCCTGCTCGACCAGGTGGTGGAAGGTCTGGTGGCAGAACACGATGTCGACGCCGGCGTCGGGCAGCTCGATGCGCGCGCAGTCGCCGGCGACCAGCTCCGCCGCGATGCCCTCGCGCCCGGCTTCGGCGCGCGCCAGCGCCAGGCTGTGCGGGTCGGCGTCCAGCCCGACCAGCCGCTGCGGCCGGAACGCCTCGCGCAGCAGGCGGAACGACTTGCCCTGGCCGCAGCCGGCGTCGAGCAGCGTGCCGCCCTGCGGCAGCGGCTCGCCGATCAGGCGCTTCAGGTCCTCGATCGCCACGCGCAGCACGTGGTGCTGCCAGGTGTGGGTGGCGAGGAAGCGGAAGCCGATGCGGGTTTCCTCGACGTAGGTGGGGCTGGCGTAGTTCATGTGCCTTTCGTGGGAAGTGCGGTTATGGACGGCCGCGCGCCGGCCTTCGCGCTCATGGATGGGTACCCGGGATACGCCGCTCCACGGCATCGACGAAGACCTGCGGCGAGACCAGCTGCATCGCGCCGTCGGCCAGGCGCACCGCCACCTGCACGGTGCTGGCGCGGGTCAGCCGCTCGCCGCTGGCGGCGTCGCTGAGCAGGTAGTGGATCTTCAGCCGGTTCCGCCATTCCACCAGCTCGGCGCGCACGCGCAGGCGCTGGCCGAAGCGCGCGGCGCGCGCGTAGCGCAGCTGCAGGTCGATCACCGGCCAGGCATAGCCGGCGGCCTTCATCTGCGCGTAGCCGTGGCCGATCGCGTCGAGCAGGGCGCAGCGGGCGATTTCCAGGTACTTCACGTAGTGGCCGTGCCAGACCACGTCCATCGGGTCGACGTCGAAGAACGGCACGGCCAGCTCGACCTCAGCGTGCAGGATGCCGCGCGCGCGCATCGTCGCCTCCTTCGCCGGGCGGTTGCCAGTAGGGGTAGAAATTGAACCATTGCAGCGGCGCCAGCAGGCACAGCTGGCCGAGGCGGTCGGCGTAGCGCTGCGCCCACTGCGCGATGGCCGCCTCGCGCCCGCCGCGCTCCCACGCCGGCGCGTCGAGGAAGGGCTCCAGCCGCACCTGGTAGCGGCCGCCGGTCTTCAGGCAGCACAGCAGGTTCACCGGGCAGCGCAGCAGCCCGGCGAGCAGCCACGGCCCCTGCGGGAATGGCGCCGGGTGGCCGAGGAAGTCCACCGTCACGCGGCGGCCGTCCTGCAGCGGCACGCGGTCGCCGGCGATCGCCAGCCACTCGCCGCGGTCCAGCCGCTGGGCGAGGTCGAGCATCAGCGCCGCGTCCATCTCGCTCACCTGCAGCAGGCGCAGGCGGCGGTCGCCGGCCTCGGCCTGCAGGCGGTTGAAGTGCCGGATGTGCTTGGTGTGCACCAGCACGTTCAGCGGCACCCGCTCGCCCAGCTCGGCCAGCGCGCGGCACACCTCGAGGTTGCCCAGGTGGGTGCCCACCAGCAGCTGGCCGCGGCCGCCGCGCACGCTCTCGCGCAGGCGCGCGCGCACGCCGGCCGGGTCGTGCACCTGCACCTGCTCCGGCGCGAGCCGGCCGCGCCACACGTCCAGGCGGTCGAGCAGGCTCTCGGCGAAGGCCATGAACTGGCCGAACACGCGGCGCGTGGTGGGGCGCAGCTCGTCGCGGCCGCTCCACGCGGCGAGGCGCTCCTGGTACTGGCGCACGTTGCGCCGCGCGCTGCGGCCGAACACGAAGAAGTACAGCACGATCAGGTAGAGCACCGGCGTCAGCGGCCGCCGGCCCAGCCGGCGCACTGCCAGCGCGGTGAGCTTCATCAGCACGAAGCTGCCGCGCTCGCGCTGCGCGGCCCAGTGCCGGGCGGGCGCGCCGTCAGCCACGGGCGGCTTCCACGAGCAGGCGGCCGGACGAGCAGTGCTCGCCGTCCAGCCGGTAGGCGAAGTGCAGCTTGCCGCGCGCGGCGTCGTGGCGCAGCGCCAGCTCCACCTCGTCGCCGGGGCGCAGCAGGCGCTGGAACTTCAGCGCCTCCATCTCGCGGCAGCGCGGCGCGATGCCCAGCCGCGGCGCGGCCAGCGCCAGTGCCCAGCCCACCTGCAGCACGCCGGGCAGCACCGGCGCGCGCGGGAAGTGGCCGTCGAAATGCACCAGGTCGAGCGGCAGCCGCAGCGTCAGCGTCCACGCGCCGTCCTGTTCCTGCTCGTCCAGCAGCTCCGCCGCCGCGGGGCGCGGCGCACGCAGCAGCGCCTCGACCGCCTGCGGCGACAGGTCCGCCGGCACGCGGTCGCGCAGCCGCCACGCGCGCGGCACCGGCGCGCCCTGCGCGGCGAGGTGGGCGGCCAGCTCGTCGAGCAGCGCCTGCCGGCCCTGCCGGCGCAGCGCGGCGCCGCCGGCCTGGCCCAGCACCAGCAGCACGCCGTCGCCGGCGGCGTTGGCGCGCGCCAGCGCGATCCACGGATGGTCGGCGAGCGGCGCGGCGGGATCGTTCATGCGTACCTCCGGCGCAGCCGCTGGCGCAGCAGCCACTCGCCGACGAACAGCGGGCCCATGATGAAGTACACGATCAGCCCGTTGTACAGCGTCCACCACTTCAGCGGCGCCCACAGCGTGAGCGCCGCCGACACCAGCCCGTTGAAGGCGAAGAAGCCCACCCACACCCAGGTCACCTGGCGCGTGTAGCGCACGCCTTCCGGCGGCAGGTCCGGCTCGCGCAGGCGCGCGACGCGCTCCACGAAGGGCGGCCCGTAGACCAGGCTGAGGCCGAACGCGGCCAGCAGCAGCGCGCTGATCAGGGTGGGGTACCAGCGCAGCAGCATCGCCTCGCCGCTGAGCGCCAGCAGCGCGCAGTAGGCCAGCGCCGCGCCCAGCATCCAGCGCCCGCCCGGCTCGCGCAGCAGCGCGGGCGCGCGCACCAGCCAGATCGCGCCCAGCACCAGCGCGAACACCGGCGGCGACACCTTCTCCATGCCGAAGTACACGACGAAGGGGTACAGCACGCCGGCCAGCGGCAGCAGGATGTGGCTCAGTTTGCGCATGCGTCGCGCTGGGCCTCCACGAAGGCGGCCAGGCTGGCCACGCTGGCGAAGTGGCTGCGCGCGTCCTTGGCGTCGGACTCGATGCGGATGCCGTACTGCTTCTGCAGCGCCAGCGCCAGCTCCAGCGCGTCCACCGAGTCCAGCCCCAGCCCCTCGCCGAACAGCGGCTGCCCGGGCGGGATGTCGGCGGCGGCGAGGTCCTCCAGGTTCAGCGTGTCGATCACCAGCTGGGCGATCTCGCGCTCCAGCGCGGTCGGTTCGCGTGCGGTCATGGCGTGGCGAGCTCCCTCAGGAAGAGTTGGTGCAGGTGGTCGTTGAGGCGGCGCGAGGCGATCGGCGGCGGCGCGTCGTCGCCGAAGCGGGCGGGGTCGATGTCCTCGCCCACGCGCAGGGTCACCTGCACGCGGCGGTCGGGGATGCGGTACCACGGCTCGGCCTTGGTCAGCGTGGTCGGCGCGACGGTGACGAACACCGGCGTCACCACGCGCGCGCCGCGCAGCGCGATCGCCGCCGCGCCGCGGTGGAACACCGGCGCGCGGCCGGGCGCGGTGCGCGTGCCCTCGGGGAACACCACCAGGCACTGGCCCTCGCGCAGCACCGCGGCGGCGCGCTCGAGCATGTCCAGGCTGCCGTCGTTGCCGATGTACCGCGCCGCGCGCACCGGGCCGCGCGTGCAGGGGTTGCGGAACAGGCCCTGCTTCACCACGCAGTTGGCGTCGCGGATCCGCCCGATCAGGAACACCACGTCGATCAGCGAGGGATGGTTGGCCACCACCAGCTGCCCCGGCCGGCCCAGCCGCTCGGCGCCCTCGATGCGGAAGTCCAGCACGCGGCTGCGCTGCATGAACCACACGTGCAGGCGGAACGCGCGGCTGATCGCGGCGCGCGCGCGGCGGCGGCGCGCGAGGGCGTCGCCGGGCAGGCAGGCGAGCAGCGGCAGCACCAGCGCGCGCAGCAGCAGCCCGCCCAGGCCGAACAGCGCGAAGCTCAGGCCGGTGGCGACCAGCCGCCAGGCCCAGGCGTCGCCGCGGCGGCGGCTCAGCCCGGGCGCTGCCAGTTCCATTGGCGTGTCTTGCATGCGTGCTCCAGCGTGTCTTGTCCGGTGAGCAGGGCGCGCAGGAAATCCAGCGCGTGCGGCCAGGGCGCGGGCGCGGCGGCGCCCGCGGCCGGCGCCAGGCGCAGCCGCCAGCGCGCGTCGGCGGACGTGTCCATGGACGGTTCGACCCTCCCCAGTCGCAGCGCCACAGCATAGGAGAAGGGCACGTCGCCGATCCATCCGTCGTAGGCGGGGGGCGGCAGCTCCTCGGCCACCGCCACCAGCGCGGCCGGCGCGCCGGCCGCCAGCTGCATCGCGCCTTCCAGCACCGCGTGCTCGAAGGTGTCGGCCTCGCCGGCCAGCGCCACCGACTCGCCGCGCTGGCCGCGCAGGATCGACCACTGCCCGGCGATCGCGTTGTGCACCGACAGGCCGAACTGGGTGGGCGACAGCGGCTGCTGGTCGGCCAGCTCGCCGAGCAGGGCGAAGGTGCGCGGCGTCTCGCCGTGGCGCGAGCCGAACACGAAGGGCAGCTGCTCGCCCTCGCCGCACAGCGGCCAGGCCGCCTCCATCGTCATCCGCGCCAGCCGGCTCAGCCGGCGGCGCTGCATCGCCGGCAGGAACTCGCAGGCGGGCTGCTCCTTGCCGTCGTCGGGCAGCGCGCGCGGCGCCTGCGCCCAGGCGCGCCAGGCCGCCTCGCCGGCGAGGCCGGGCGCCCAGGCGTGCCATCCCTCGATGCGCAGCAGGGTCATGCCGCTTCCTCCACGCGGCGGAACAGCAGCGCCGCGCAGCTGCCGCCGAAGCCGAAGCTGGTGGAGAGGAAGGCGTCGATGCGCTGCGCGCGGTTGGCTTCCAGCAGCGGCGCGCCGGCGAAGTCGGCGTCGCGCTCGCGCACCGGCGCGCCGGCGGCGAGGAAGCCGTGCCGCAGCATCAGCAGCCCGGCGATCGCGTCCAGCGCGCCGGCGGCGCCGGGCGCGTGGCCGACCAGGCCCTTGATCGAGGACAGCGGCGGCACCGCCGCGCCGCGCTCGGCGAACACCCGGGCTATCGCCTGCCACTCGGCGAGGTCGCCCTGCGGCGTGCCGCAGGCGTGCGTGTTGACGTAGCCGGGCTGCGTGCCGGCGCGATCCAGCGCCTGGCGCAGCGCACGCGCGACGCCCTCGGCGCCGGGGCCGACCATGCTGGCCGCGTCGGTGGCGGCGCCGTAGCCGGCCAGCTCCGCCAGCGGCGCGGCGCCGCGCGCGAGCGCGTGTTCCAGCGATTCCAGCACCAGCACGCCCGCGCCCGCGGCCAGCGCGAAGCCGTCGCGCGCGCGGTCGTAGGGGCGCGAGGCGAGCGCGGGATCGGGCTGCGGCGACAGCGCGCCCATCGCGTCGAACCACATCGCGGTGCTGTCGTGCAGCTCCTCGGCGCCGCCGGCGACGACCACCCGCTGGCGGCCGAGCTGGATCAGCTCCATCGCCTGGCCGATCGCGTGCGCGGCGCTGGTGCAGGCCGAGCTCACCGTGTAGCTGGCGCCGCCGACGCCGAAGGCGTGCGCGAGCCCGGCGGACAGGCCGCTGCTCATGCCGCGCGGCACGATGAAGGGCGACAGCCGCTCGGGGCCTTTCTCGCGGTGGCTCGCCAGCGCGGCCTCGTGCTCGCTCAGCGCGGCGCCGCCGCCGAGCACCAGGCCGCAGTCGTCCGCGCGCAGGCGCTCCGCGGGCAGGCCGGCCTGCGCCAGCGCCTCGTTCGCCGCGTGCCACGCGAAGGTCGCGGGCGCGGCGAAGAAGCGGCGCAGCTTGCGCGGCAGCTCGGGCAGGCCGTCCATGTCCACCGGGCCGCCGATGCGGGCGCGCAGGCCGAGCCGGGCGAAGCCGTCCATCGCGCGCAGGCCGCCGCGCCGCGTGCGCAGCGCGTCGAGCAGCGCGGCGTTGCCGGTGCCGAGGCAGGAGACCGTGCCGGTGCCGGTGACCACCACGCGCGGCAGGCCGTTGGCGTCGCGCAGGCGCATCAGGCCGGCGCTCCGCAAGGCCGCTCGCGCGCGGGCGTGATGATGTGGGAGGGCCGTCCCGGCCCGATGGGAGTGCCGGTTGTCGCGGCCGGAGGCCGCTCCCACGGAGGCCGCTTCCACATTTGCATCGAGGCTGCCGCCGGCGCGAGGTGCCGGGGGATCATGCGCAGGTCCTGAAGATCAGCGAGGTGTTGATGCCGCCGAAGGCGAAGTTGTTGCTCATCACGCAGTCGGCGGCGATGGCGCGCTCGCCGCCCACGATGTAGTCCAGCTCGGCGCAGGCCGGGTCCACCGCGTCGAGGTTGAGCGTGGGCGCGTAGCGGCCCTCGCGCATCATCTCGATCGCCCACCACGCCTCGATCGCGCCGCAGGCGCCCAGCGTGTGGCCGACGTAGCTCTTCATCGAGCTGACCGGCACGCGCGCGCCCAGCACCGCGCGGGTGGCGTGGCTCTCGGCCACGTCGCCGCGGTCGGTGGCGGTGCCGTGCGCGCTGACGTAGCCGATCGCCTCGGGCGGCAGCCCGGCGTCGTCCAGCGCCAGCCGCATCGCCACCGCCATCGTCTCGGCGGTGGGCTGGGTGACGTGCGCGCCGTCGGAGTTGCAGCCGAAGCCGGCCACCTCGGCGTAGATGCGCGCGCCGCGCGCCCGGGCGTGCCCGTATTCCTCCAGCACCAGCGTGGCGGCGCCTTCGCCCACCACCAGGCCGTCGCGCGCGCGGTCGAACGGGCGCGGCGTGAGCATGGGCTCGTCGTTGCGCGTGCTGGTGGCGAACAGGGTGTCGAACACCGCCGCGCCGGGGCCGGACAGTTCCTCCGCGCCGCCGCACAGCATCAGCGCCTGCTTGCCCTGCTGGATCGCCTCGTAGCCGTAGCCGATCGCCTGGCTGCCCGAGGTGCAGGCGCTGGAGGTGGGGACGATGCGGCCCTTCAGGCCGAAGAACACGCCGACGTTCACCGCCGTGGTGTGCGCCATCATCTGGATGTAGCTGGTGGCGGTGACGCCCTGCATGGAGCCGGTGTCGAGCATGCGGCCCATCACCCGCACCGGCTCGATGCTGCCGCCGGAGGAGCCGTAGGCCACGCCCATGCGGCCGTCGCGGATCGACGCATCGTCGAGCAGGCCGGCGTCGCGCAGCGCGTTCTCGCTGGCGGCCACGGCGAGCTGCGCCACGCGGCCCATCGAGCGGGTCTTCTGGCGCGGCCAGGCCGGCGGCGCGAAGTCGTCCACCGGGCAGCCGAGGCGGCTGTTGAGCGCCTCGAAGTAGTCCCACTCGGGCATGCGGCGCACCGCGTTGCGGCCCTCGCGCAGGCGCGCGGCGATGGCGGGCCAGTCGTGGCCGAGCGCGGTGATGCCGGCCATGCCGGTGACGACGACGCGCTTCATGCGTGCGGCTTCCTTGTCGGGTGGCTTGTGGTGGCATGCAGCGGGCCTGCGGGGTTCCCCACGCATTGCCTTTCGCCCGTCATCCCGGCGAAAGCCGGAATCCAGTCAGGTAAACCGTGCGAAGCACGCAAAACCTGTTTCGAGCGCTGCGCACGACGTATTGCGCTGGATGACTCGCTGCGCTCGCCCCTGCGGGGCCGCCCTGCGGGCGTTCTTCGCGCCGCGCGCCCGTCCGGCTTTCGCCGGAATGACACCGTGGAAGTGCGAAAGGAGAGGGCGACGTTCATGGCGCGGTGTCCGCCGGCACCGGCCGGCTCGCCGGCACCAGCAGCGCGGTGCCGCCGATGCCCAGCAGCAGGGTGAGGCCGAAGCCGCGCAGCGCCGGCATCGAGCTCAGCGCCAGCAGGCCGAAGGAGAGCAGCGCGGTGACCGCCGACAGCAGCACGCTGGCGTACATCGCGCCGGGGCGGTGCGCCGCGTGCGGCTCGCCCTCGTGCAGGAACACCGCGTAGTTGGCGCCCACGCCCAGCACCAGCATCAGCGCCATCCAGTGGAACAGGGTGAGCGGCTGGCCGAGGTAGCCCAGCGCGGCCAGCGCCAGGCCGATGCCCAGCACCGGCGGCGCCAGCACGCGCGGCATGCGCCGCCAGCCGTAGCGCCAGCCGAACACCGGCGCGATCAGCAGCACCGCCGCCAGCAGCCACACGCTGGCGTAGCCGCGGTAGCGGCCGAACAGCGCCGAGACGCTGGCCGGCTTGTCCACCAGCGACACGCCGGCCAGCCCGTCGGCGGCGGCGGCGAGCACGCGCACGTCGTCCTGGCCCTGCGGCAGCACCAGCGAGGCGCAGCCGTGCGCGCCGCAGCCCATCCACAGGTAGCGGAACGGCGTGGCGGCCGGCGTCGCCAGCCAGTCCTCGAACTTCAGCGGCGCGCCGGGCCAGGCGGCGGCGTAGGCGGCCGCGGCATCGGCGCGCAGGCCGGCATCGGTCAGCATCTTGCGCAGGCGCGCGGGATCGGCGAACAGCGGCGCCAGCAGGGCGCGGTCGGCGCGCTGGCGCGCCTGCGAGGGCGCCATGCGGGCCAGGCCGAGCCAGTCGTGCAGGCGGCCGTCGCGCACCAGCGCCTGCAGCCGCTGCGCCAGCGCTTCCTCGCGCTGCAGCACCTGCTCGGCGCTGGCGCCCTGCACCAGGTAGAACTGGCTGCCGTTGCCCAGGCCGGTGGCGTCGCGGATCGCGCGCTCCTGCGCCAGCAGCGCCGGCGGCTGCGCGATCAGCAGGTGCACGTCGTCGTCGTGGCGCAGCAGCCACCAGCCGGGCGCGGCCAGCAGCACCAGCGCGAGCAGCAGCGCGAGGCCGCGCCGCCCTTCACCCAGCCGCGCCACCGCGCGCTGCAGCGCCAGCGCCAGGCGCACCAGCGAGGGCGCCACCGGCCTGGCCGGCCGCGCCAGCAGCGCGGGCAGCAGGCCGAACACGCTCAGGCAGGCGGCCAGCATGCCGGCCATGGCGAACACCGCCATCTGCCTGAGCGCGGGGAACGGCACCAGGCCGAGCAGGGCGTAGCCCAGCAGCGAGGTGGCCAGCGCCAGCAGCAGCGCGGGGCGCACCTGGCGCAGGCCGGCCAGGGGCTCCCAGCGCGCGCCGGCGTTGGCGCGCGCGGCGAGGTACTGGATCGAGTAGTCCACCGCCTCGCCCAGCAGCGCGGCGCCGAACACCAGGGTGAGCAGGTGGATCTGGCCGAACACGAGCAGGGTCGCGGTGGTCGCCGCCGCCACGCCCACCGCGGTGGAGAGGAAGGCCAGCAGCAGCGGCCCCGGCGAGCGGAAGGCCCACAGCAGCAGCAGCGCGATGCCGCCGGTGGAGATCCAGCCGACCAGGTGCACGTCGCGCTCGGCGCCGGCGCGCGCGGCGGCGGCGTAGAACACCGCGCCGGTGCGCAGCAGGGTGGTGCCGGGGTCGTCGTGTTGCATCGCCTGCTCGGCGCGCGCCAGCGCGGCCAGCGCGCGGCGCTGCACGGCGTCGTCGTAGGCCGAGCCGGCCAGCTCGGCGGTGACCAGCACCAGGGTGCGCTCGCCGCCGGCCGGATCGGTCTGGTGGGCGACCAGCAGGTCGTCCTCCGGCAGCAGCGGCGAGCGGCTCCACGGCTGCTGCTCCAGCCAGTGCTGCAGCCAGCCGAAGGGATCGTCCGCGAGCGGCACGCCGACGCCGGCGACGAACGGCTCGTTGAGGTGCCGCGCCAGCGCCTGCGCCGGGTCGTAGCCGGGTTGCGCCAGCGCGGCGCGGTCGTCGTCGCCGAGCAGCCAGAAGCGGTGCGCGAGGTAGGGCGCCACGAACTGCGCGAGGTCGAACGCCGGCAGCTCGGCCAGCACCGAGGCGAACGCCTTGTCGCCGGCCAGCGCCTTGCCCAGCGCGCGCGCGGCCGCCTTGGCGCGCGCGTCGTCGGCGTTCTCCACCAGCAGCACCATGCGGTCGCCGTTGGCGTGCGCCAGCCGCTGCACGGCCTGCTCGGCCAGCGGGTGGCGCTCGGTGGCCGGCAGCATCGCCAGCAGGTCGGTCTGCAGCGGCGAGCCGCCGCGCCCGAACAGCAGCCAGGCGCCGAGCAGCGCGACCAGCACGGTCGCCGCCGCGAACCACGCCGCGCGCAGGTGGAGGCCGCGCCGGCTCATGAGCCGCCGAGCGCCCGCGCTTCCAGCGCGCTCAGCCCGCCGGCCTCGCGGGTACCGCTGAAGCGGATGTCGGTGGCGGCGCCGTCCTGCATCTCGATGCGGATGCCGTCGAGGTAGTCGCCGCCGTCCAGCACGATGGCGCCGAGCACGCGCGCCATGCGCGCCTGCCTCGGCACGAAGCGCAGCGACCACCGCGCCGGGCTGCCGCTGGCGGCGACCTCGAACTGGCGCAGCACCTCGTCCGGCCTGCCGGCCAGCATGGATTGCAGCATCTGCGAGACCTGGCCCACGCCGCGCTCGCCGCGCACCGGCTGCGCGCGGCCCTGCGCGTCCAGGCGCGCGGTGCGCTCGCCGGTCAGCGCCAGGGTTTCCCGGTACGGCGATTCCACCTGCCACAGCATGCCGCGGCCGAGCACGAACAGCAGCCGGCCGCGGCTCACCTGCGGCTGCGCCAGCGCCGGGCTGCTGCGCGTCTGCACGAACTCGGCGCGCACCTGCGGATGGCGCGCCAGGCCGTCCAGCACGGTCCTGAGCAAGGCGTCGTCGGTGCCGGCACGGGCGACGGCGGCGAGGCAGCAGCAGAGCAGGAAGGCGGTCAGGCGGCGCATGCGGGTTCTCCACGGAGGCGGCGCCACAACAGCCGCGGCGCCCGGGGCAGCATGCCAAGCAACAGCCGCGCGTGCATCGCCGAGATGCGCAGGTTGTCGCGCCACATGCGGAAGTGGGACAGCCCGCCTTCAGGATAGGTCACCCGCGTGGGCAGGTTGCGCACCGGCGCGCCGCGCCACACCAGCCGCACCGCGATCTCGGTGTCGAAGTCCATCCGCGCCGGCAGCGGCGCGCGGGCGATCTCGGCGCAGGCGGCCTCCAGCGGGTACAGCCGGTAGCCGCACATCGAGTCGCCCACGGCGAAGGAGAGCGTCTCCAGCCACACGAAGAAGTGCGTGACGTAGCGCCCGTACAGCCGCGCGCGCGGCACGCTGGCGTCGTACACCGGCCGGCCGCAGACCAGCGCGCGCGGCTCGGCGCGCGCGGCGGCGAGGAAGCGCGGCGCGTCGGCGACGTCGTGCTGGCCGTCGGCGTCGATCTGCAGGGCGTGGGTATGGCCGGCCTCGCGCGCGGCGAGCAGGCCCGCGGTGAGCGCGCGGCCCTTGCCCTGGTTGCGCGGCAGGCGGATCAGCCGCATGCCCTCGA
The DNA here is from genome assembly GCF_003148905.1 of Fulvimonas soli. GTDB lineage: Bacteria > Pseudomonadota > Gammaproteobacteria > Xanthomonadales > Rhodanobacteraceae > Fulvimonas > Fulvimonas soli. The sequence continues at coordinate 220,530 of NZ_QGHC01000006.1, forward strand.
CCTCGCGCGCCAGCGCGTCGAGCACGTCGCGGGTGGCCGCGTCGCTGCCGTCGTCCACCACCAGCACCGGCAGGCCGTGCGCGCGCAGCGCGCGCACGGTGGCGGCGATGGTGTCCTTGTGGTTGTAGATCGGGACCAGCGCGCAGGGCGCGAACGGGCCGGCCGTTCCTTGGGCGGGCATCGCGGCGCGGGCGTCAGCGGTCGAGCAGCGCGTGCACGGTGGCGACCACGTCGCCCACCGTGCGCACGTTCTTGAAGTCCTCGGGCTTGATGCGCATGCCGGTCATGTCCTGCACCTGGATCGCCAGGTCCACCGCGTCGATGCTGTCCAGCTCCAGGTCGGTGAACAGGTGGGCGGACGGGACCACGCGCGCGGGGTCGATCTCGAAGGTGTCGCGCAGCACCTCGCGGAGCCTGTCCAGGACGTCCTCGTCGCTGATCCCCGGTGCCATGATCGTGCTCATACGTTCAGCCTGTGCCTGCTCTGTCGGTTCCCTGCGCAGGGCGCCGCGCACCGGGCCATCGCGCGGCCGGCGCCGTGGCGCGCCCGCGCGGGAGTTCCGGATGGACGGCGCCGGTCCGCGACCGGTGCCTGGTGACCCTGCCCGCCGTGCGGGCTTCCCCTGGTTTGCGGCTTTGCCTTCTACGGCAAGGCCTTACGCCCCGCTCGAAAGCGCGCGAGTCTAGCAGAAACGGCGGGCGCGGGGTGGGTGTGCCGTGGCGCTGCGTGCCCGAATCCTTCTCCCCGTCGGGGAGAAGGTGCCGGCAGGCGGATGAGGGGCGGGCGGAGCCGGACGTGTCGGGCGCTTCCGCAAGCCCCGGCCCCTCTCACCCCAGCCCTCTCCCTCCCCGGAGGGGGACGCGAGGGGGCCGCAAACGAGACGCCTCCCTCCGCGGGAGGCGTTTTCGTTTGCGGCGGCCCGGAGGCCGCGGAGCGGGACTTACTGCCCGCGCATGCGCCCGGCGAAGCGGGTGCCGCCGTTGCCCATGTGCGGCAGCTTGATCTTGCCGATCGCCTCGATGCGCTCCTCCGCCAGGCGGTCGGCCGCCTTGTAGGTGGGCACGTCCTGGGTCTTGCTGATCTCGAAGATGCGCCCCAGGTTGTAGTAGATCGTGCGCATCATGCGCATCGCGCGCTCGCGGTTGTAGCCGTCGATCTCCAGCGACACGTTCATCACGCCGCCGGCGTTCACCGCGTAGTCGGGCGCGTACAGCACGCCGCGGCGCTGCAGCTCGTCGCCGATCGCGTCGGTGGCCAGCTGGTTGTTGGCCGCGCCGCAGATGATCTTGGCCTTGATGCGGTCGATGGTCTGCTCGTTGAGCGTGCCGCCCAGCGCGCACGGCGAGTACACGTCGGCGTCCACGTCGTAGATCTCGTCCAGGCCCACCGCCTCGCAGCCCAGCTCGTCCACGCAGCGCTGCACGGAGTCCTTGTTGATGTCGGTGACGAACACCTTGGCGCCCTGCTCGCGCAGCAGCTTGATGAACTCGCTGCCGACGTGGCCGGCGCCCTGCACGGCGTAGCTGTACTTGCCCACGTCCTCGTTGCCGTGCTTGAAGTTCAGCGCGGCCATCAGGCCCTGCAGCGTGCCGTAGGCGGTGAACGGCGAGGGATCGCCCGAGCCGCCGTGCACCTGGTGCACGCCGGTCACGTACTCGGTCTCGCGGAACACGTACTCCATGTCGTTGACGTCGATGCCCACGTCCTCGGCCGTGATGTAGCGGCCGTTGAGCGAGTTGACGAAGCGGCCGAACGCGCGGAACAGCGCCTCGGACTTGTCCTTGGAGGGATCGCCAATGATCACCGCCTTGCCGCCGCCCAGGTTCAGGCCGGCCACGGCGTTCTTGTAGGTCATGCCGCGGGACAGGCGCAGCACGTCGTTCAGCGCGTCCTGCTCGCTCTTGTACGGCCACATGCGCAGGCCGCCCAGCGCGGGGCCCAGCACCGTGTTGTGGATCGCGATGATGGCCTTCAGGCCGGCGTCCTGGTTGTGGCAGAAGACGACCTCTTCGTGACCCGTCTTGCCGATGGTTTCAAAGATCATTGGAACGATGACTCCAGGTATGGCGGCGCCGCGGGGAGGCGGCGCCCTGGGGATGGGGGGCGCCGGTCCAGCGCGGCTCCCGCCCGGGCGATGCCGAAAAAAGCGCACGCCCCAGCAGGGCTGGGGCGGCGCAATTCAGTCGGCAAGTTTAGCCGGTCGGTCGCGCGGGCGCTTCTGCGGCGCAGCAAGGCGGGCGGGAGGCAGCCGGCTTCGCGGGCGGGAAATCGCGGCCGGAGGCCGCTCCCGCGGCTCAGCGCACCCAGTGGCCGGGCACGAAGTGCCAGTACGGGCCGCGGTGCACCCATGCGGCCGGGACGTAGCGGTGGCCCGGACGCGCGCGCACCCAGTAGCCGTCCACCCAGATGTGGCGATGGCCTTCCCAGCGCCAGTAGCCGGGCACCCACACGTAGCCGGCGCGCGGCGGCGGCACCCGCACGTGGCGCGGCGGCGGGGGCGCCACGCGGACGTCGACCACGACCGGGCGCGCCTCCGCCTGCGGCGCGTAGCTGGCGGCGCCCAGCGCGAGGCCCAGGCCGGCGAGCAGGGCGAGGGAACGGGTCATGGCGTTCATCGTCGATCTCTCCTGTGGAGCCGAACGGGTCGGCGTGCAGGACGGGGAACGCGAGGCCGCCGCCGCTGTTGACGATGCCGGCCGATGCCGTTCAGGCGTCAGCCGGCCCGGTGCGCGCGGGCCCTACAGCCGGCAGCTCGGCGCGTGTCCGCCGGCGCGCGCGGCCTGGTAGGTCGGCATCAGCCGCTGTGCCTGCGCGCCCAGCGTCTGCGCGCGGTTGGACGGCGCCGGGTGGGTGGAGAGGAACACCGGCGGCTTGCTGCCGCCCTGCGCGGCCATCTTGTTCCACAGCGTGGCCGCGGCGCGCGGGTCGAAGCCCGCCTGCGCCATGTAGCGCAGGCCCAGCGTGTCGGCCTCGCTCTCCTGCGCGCGCGAGAACGGCAGCAGGATGCCCACCTCCGCGCCCAGGCCCAGCGCCGCGGCGGCGTAGCCGGCGTTGGTGCCGCGCGTGCCGGCGTACACCGAGCCAGCCAGTACCGCGGCCTGCGCGGCGTAGTTGTCCGAGACGCGCTCGGCGCCGTGGCGCGCCACCACGTGCGACAGCTCGTGGCCCAGCACCACGGCGAGCTGGTCCTGGTCGGTGGCCACCTTGAACATGCCGCGGTTCACGCCGATGCGCCCGCCGGGCAGGGCGAAGGCGTTGGCGCTGTCGTCGCCGACGATCTGCACCTCCCACTGCTGGGTGTTCCACGGCGCGGGCAGCACCGCGACCAGCGCGTTCGCCACGCAGGTGGCGTAGGCACGCTCGCGCGGCGCATCGACGAACTTGCCCTGCTTGCGCAGGTCGTTGAACGCGGTCAGCCCCATCTGGTTCATCTGGCTGTCCGACACCATCATCAGCTGGTGCCGCCCGGTGGGCGAGGTGGCGCAGCCGGCGAGCAGCGGGACGGCCAGCGCGGCGGCCAGGGTGCGGGTACGCATGCGGCATCCTCCTTGGTTGCGCGGGGTCAAAGCATAGTCGCTGGCCTGCCGGCTTGAAATAAAACGAACGGTCGTGCTATTCATGGCGCCATGAATGCGACCGCCAGCGCCGGCAAGGGCGCCGCCACCCGCGAGCTGATCCTCGACCACGCCTTCGCGCTGGCCCGCGCCGAGGGGCTGGAGGGGCTGTCGATCGGTGCGCTCGCCGCCGCCGTGGGCATGTCCAAGAGCGGCGTGTTCGCCCATTTCGGCTCGCGCGAGGAGCTGCAGCTGGCCGTGCTCGACGCCGGCGCGCGCCGCTTCGTGGACCGCGTGCTGAAGCCGGCGCTGCGCACGCCGCGCGGGCTGCCGCGCCTGCGCGCCATCGTGGCCCGCTGGTTCGAGTGGAGCCGCGAATACCAGAGCGGCTGCGTGCTGCTCTCCGCCGCCAGCGAGTACGACGGCCGCGACGGCGCGCTGCGCGAGGGCGTGGTGCGCCAGCAGGCCGGCTGGCGCGACGAGTTGCGCAAGGCGGTGCTCCAGGCCGTCGAGGAAGGCCACCTGCGCGCGGATCTCGACGCCGACCAGTTCGCCTTCGAGATCTACGCCCTGATGCTGGGCCTGCACCACGACGCCGGGCTGTTCGGCTTCGACGACGCGAGCCGGCGCGCCGCGGCGGCGTTCGAGCGCCTGTGGCAGGGCTGGCGGCCCTGAGGCTGGCGGCCCTGAGGATCGCGCCGTGTCCGCCGTCGCCGCCCGCCCGCCGCTCGCCGCCCGCCTGAAGCTCGCCGTCGTGCGCGCCGGCTTCGCCCTCGGCGGCCGGCTGGCGCCGCGGCGCACCGTGGCGCGCGCCGCGCGCCTGTTCGCCACGCCGCTTGCGAGCAGCCGCACCCGCGCGCAGGCGGCGCCGCCGGACGCGGCGATGAAGCGCGGCACGCTGGAGGTCGACGGCCGCGCCATCGCCACCTACCTCTGGGGCGATCCCGCCGCGCAGCCGTATGCGCTGCTCGTGCACGGCTGGTCCAGCTTCGGCCTGCGCTTCCTGCCGTGGGTGCCGCGGTTGCGGGCGCTGGGCTACGCGGTGGTCGCCTTCGACCAGCCCGGCCACGGCCACAGCGGGGGCCGGCTGTGCACGCTGCCCGACTTCGTCGCCACCGTGCGCGCGGTGGGGCGTCGCTACGGGCACGCCGCGCTGGCGGTGGCGCACTCGCTGGGCGGCGCCGCGGTGACGCTGGCGCAGGACGAGGACTGGCACGCCGCGCGGCTGGTGCTGGTCGCGCCCGCCGCGGACATGCGCGCCGCCACGCGCCGCTTCTTCCGCCTCGTGCGCCTGGGCGGGCACCTGCGCGAGCCCTTCTTCGCCTGCCTGCAGCAGCGCACCGGCGTGCACGTGGACGAGCTGCGGCTGGAGCCGAAGCTGCGCACGCTGGGCCAGCCCGCGCTGATCGTGCACGACCTGGACGACGCCGACGTGCCGTGGGCCGAGGGCGAGCGCTACGCGCAGCACTGGCCCGGCGCGCGCCTGCTCACCACGCAGGGCCTGGGCCACCGCCGCGTGCTCGACGCGCCGGAGGTGATCGATGCCGCGCTCGCCTTCGCGCGCGGCGGGACGGTGGGAGAGCGCGTCGTCGGCAGCCTGGAGCTCGCGGCCGCGCTGTAGCCGGTGCCGCCGCGATGCGGGAGCGGCCTCTGGCCGCGATGGCCTGCCGCCGCGATGCGCGCGCGTACGGCCGCGTTTGCGCCACCGCAACATGAGTCCAACACCGGCATCGCCTAAAATCGGCGGCCTACCGCCATTCAAGCCGGAGCTTCCATGAGCACCCCCGCCAAACAGATCTCGGCCCGCGCCGCCGCCGAGTCCGCGCCGCTGCGCTTCGTCACCGCGGCCAGCCTGTTCGACGGCCACGACGCGGCGATCAACATCATGCGCCGGATCATCCAGGCCCAGGGCGCGGAAGTGATCCACCTCGGCCACAACCGCTCGGTGGAGGACGTGGTGCGCGCCGCGCTGCAGGAGGACGCCGACGCCATCGCGCTCAGCTCCTACCAGGGCGGCCACGTCGAGTACTTCAAGTACATGGTGGACATGCTCAAGGAGAAGGGCGCGCCGCACATCCGCGTGTTCGGCGGCGGCGGCGGCACCATCACGCCGGAGGAGATCCGCGAGCTGCAGGCCTACGGCGTGGAGCGCATCTACCACCCCAACGACGGCATGAAGATGGGGCTGGTGGAGATGATCGAGGACGTGATGGCGCGCACCCGCGCCGCGGCGCAGAAGCGCGCGGAGGGCGAGGGCGCCTCCGCCCGTCCGGCCCAGGTGGACATCGACGACGAGATCGCCGTGGGCCACATGCTCACCGCCATCGAGGAAGGCCGGCTGGGCGAGGCGGAGCTGGCGCGCCTGCGCAAGGAGTGGAACCTCGCCGGCAAGCAGACGCCCGTGCTCGGCCTCACCGGCACCGGCGGCGCGGGCAAGTCCTCGGTGGTGGACGAGCTGCTGCTGCGCTTCCTGCACGCCTTCCCCGGGATGCGCGTCGCCGTGCTCGCGGTCGATCCCACCCGCCGCCGCAGCGGCGGCGCGCTGCTCGGCGACCGCATCCGCATGAACGCGCTGCGCAGCCACCGCGTCTACATGCGCTCCATGGCCACGCGCCGCCAGCACGCCGCCACCAGCGCGGTGCTGCACGACTGCATCGGCTTCCTCAAGGCGCAGGGCTACGACCTGGTGATCGTCGAGACCGCCGGCATCGGCCAGAGCGACTCGGAGATCGTCGACCTGGTCGACTTCGCCGCCTACGTGATGACCAGCGACTACGGCGCCGCCAGCCAGCTGGAGAAGATCGACATGCTCGACTTCGCCGAGCTGGTGGTGCTCAACAAGTTCGACAAGCGCGGCGCCGAGGACGCGCTGCGCGACGTGCGCAAGCAGTGGAAGCGCAACCGCAACGCCTTCGCCATGAAGGACGAGGACGTGCCGGTCTATCCCACCATCGCCAGCCAGTTCAACGACCCGGGCGTGACCTGGATGTTCGTGAATCTGTGCCGGCTGATGCGGGAGAAGCTGGGAACGGGGAACGGGGAACGGGGGCTGGGCAGCGCGCGCTGCGACTTCGATCCCAAGGTGGACGTGGCGATCAAGGAGCCGCGCGCCACGGTGCTGATTCCCGGCAGCCGGGTGCGCTACCTGGCCGAGATCGCCGAGCAGGGCAGGGCCATCAACAGCTCCATCGCCCGCCAGGCCGAAGCCGCCAGCAAGGCCCAGCACTACTACGAATCGCTCAGGGAACTCGGCGACGAGGCGCTCCCGCGCCCGCTGGACCTCTACGCCGGCGACGCTTTGCATCCCTCTCCCTCCGGGAGAGGGACCGAGGGCGAGGGTACGGCTCTTGCGTCGCCTTCCACGCAAGCGTCGAACCCTCACTCCCAACCCCTCTCCCAAGGGGAACGGGGAGCGGCCGACCGCACGCTCGTCCTCCTCCGCCAGCGCTACGACGAAGCGGTCAAGGAGCTCTCGGCCGAATCCATCCGCCTTCTCCGCGGCTGGCCCAAACTCCGCGACTCCGTCACCAAGGACGTCAACGAATACCAGGTCCGCGGCAAGACCATCCGCGTCGACAACTACCGCGAATCCCTCAGCCACCAGAAGATCCCCAAGGTCGCCCCGCCCAAGACCGAGAGCTGGGGCGACCAGCTTCTCTTCCTCGGCAAGGAGAACCTCCCCGGCCACTACCCCTACACCGGCGGCGTGTACCCGTACCGCCGCACCGGCGAGGACCCCACCCGCATGTTCGCCGGCGAGGGCACGCCCGAGCGCACCAACCGCCGCTTCCACTACCTGAGCCAGGGCGGCGCGGCCGCGCGCCTGTCCACCGCCTTCGACTCGGTGACCCTGTACGGCGAGGACCCGGCGCCGCGCCCGGACATCTACGGCAAGATCGGCAACAGCGGCGTCTCCATCGCCACGCTGGACGACATGAAGAAGCTGTACTCCGGCTTCGACCTGTCCGCGCCCACCACCTCGGTCTCCATGACCATCAACGGCCCCGCGCCGATCATCCTGGCGATGTTCATGAACACCGCCATCGACCAGAACGTGGAGAAATACCTGCGCGCCGATGCCGCCCGCTGGGCCGAGGCGGAGAAGAAGATCGCCGCCCTGTACGAAGGCCGGCAGCGGCCGCGCTACTCCGGCGACCTGCCCAGGGGCAACGACGGCTTAGGATTGGGCCTGCTCGGCGTCACCGGCGACCAGCTGGTGGACGCGGAGACCTACGCGCGCCTCAAGGAGGACACCCTGCAGACCGTGCGCGGCACCGTGCAGGCCGACATCCTGAAGGAGGACCAGGCGCAGAACACCTGCATCTTCAGCACCGAGTTCGCGCTGCGCATGATGGGTGACATCCAGCAGTACTTCGTCGACCACAAGGTGCGCAACTTCTACTCGGTGTCGATCTCCGGCTACCACATCGCCGAGGCCGGCGCGAACCCGATCAGCCAGCTCGCCTTCACCCTGAGCAACGGCTTCACCATCGTCGAGTACTACCTCGCGCGCGGCATGCACATCGACGACTTCGCGCCCAACCTGAGCTTCTTCTTCTCCAACGGCATGGACCCGGAGTACACCGTGATCGGCCGCGTGGCGCGCCGCATCTGGGCCCGCGCCATGCGCGAGCGCTACGGCGCCAGCCCGCGCAGCCAGATGCTGAAGTACCACATCCAGACCAGCGGCCGCTCCCTGCACGCGCAGGAAATCCAGTTCAACGACATCCGCACCACGCTGCAGGCGCTGTACGCCCTGTTCGACAACTGCAACAGCCTGCACACCAACGCCTACGACGAGGCCATCACCACGCCCACCGAGGAAAGCGTGCGCCGCGCCGTGGCGATCCAGATGATCATCAACAAGGAGCTGGGGCTGAACTTCAACGAGAACCCCTGGCAGGGCAGCTTCATCGTCGACGAGCTCACCGACCTGGTGGAGGAAGCCGTGTACAAGGAGTTCGACGCCATCAGCGAGCGCGGCGGCGTGCTGGGCGCGATGGACACCATGTACCAGCGCGGCAAGATCCAGGAAGAGTCGATGTACTACGAGCAGAAGAAGCACGACGGCTCGCTGCCGCTGATCGGCGTCAACACCTTCCTGCCGAAGGAGCATGGTGGGGAGGTGGCGACCGAGATCGAGCTCATTCGCTCGACGGAGGAGGAGAAGGCCCAGCAGATTGCCAATGTACGGGCGTTCGGGGAGGCGCGGAACGCGCTGGCGCCGGAAAGCCTCAAGCGCTTGCAGGACACCGCACGGGAGCGGAAGAACGTGTTCGAGCAGCTGGTGGAGGCGGTGAAGTACAACTCGCTGGGGCAGATCAGCCACGCGCTGTATGACGTGGGCGGGGAGTACCGCCGCAACATGTAGCGCCATGCCAACCTCTCCCCGGCTGCGCCGGGGGAGAGGTTGGGGGAGAAAGGGGAAGCTTTCTGTACCGGTGCGGCGAGCTGGCATATAGCCTGCCTCGGCCAGGCTAAGCCGACTAGCGCGCAACCGTGCCTATCATCTCCAGCTTTTTCGGCATCTACGTCCGCATGTACTTCGTGGACCATGCCCCGCCGCACATCCACGTGGAATACCAGGGTCACGAAGCGCTGGTGGCTATCGGCGATGGCGCCATCTTGCAGGGCGGGCTGCCGAGGCGCGCCCAGGCGATAGTCAGACAGTGATGTCTCGACCACCAGCGGGAGCCGGAGCAGGATTGGGCATGCGCGCAAGCCCTGCAGCCCATGGGCCGTATACCGGGGGCCGACAATGATTAAGCTGATCGAAGTCGAGCCGAGAGGTGGCTACCAACTCGCATTGCGCTTCTCCGACGGCGCCGCCGGCGTACTCGACTTTGCGCCTTTCGTCGATGCCAACACGCCCATGACGGCACCACTGCGCGCCCCTGCATTTTTCGCTCGCCACCACATCGAGCTGGGTGCGCTGGCATGGCCCAACGGGCTGGATTTCAGTGCGGGGTCGCTGTACCGGCGGTTGGAGGACGCGGGGAAACTGGTGCGTGGCAAGCGGGTGGCTTGAGTTGCAGCAGTGCTGTGCCCACAGCCTGCGGGTTGTCCAAGCGTGAGGAGCTCAGCATGGCCGAAGCGCTGTCACCCGCCATGGACCTGCCACCCTCATGAAACAGCGCACGTTCGCCTCGCTGAGCTACGAGACCAAGAAGAAGCCGACGCGGCGGGAGAAGTTTCTCGGCGAGATGGACCGGGTCGTGCCATGGGCGGATCTGCAGGCGCTGATCGCGCCGCACTATCCGACCTCCGGCCTGCGCTGTACGAAATCGAGTCGATGCGTCGGTTTGCGGGTTTGGAGTTGAACGACGGGGCGATTCCGGACGAGACGACGATCTTGGAATTCCGCCGGCTTCTGGAGCAGCACGGTCTGGCGCAGCGGATGCTGGAGGTGGTGAACGTGCACCTGGCCGACAAGAGCCCTCTGCTGCGCCAGGGCACGATCATTCATGCGCCGTCCTCGACGAAGAACGCGGACAAGGCCCGTGATCCGGCCATGCGCCAGACGAAGAAGGGGAACCAGCGGTACTTCAGCATGAAGGCGTACATCGGTGCGGACGTCGAATCGGGGCTGGTGCACACGGTGACGGTCACGCCGGCCAACGAAGCGAACGTGACGCAAACAGAGAAGCTGCTGCACGGCAGGGAGAAGAGCGTGCATGCCGACGCGGGCTACATCGGCGCGGACAAGCGGTCGGAGAAGCGTGGTCGGAGGTGGTCCATCGCCGCCAAGCGCGGCACCGTGGTGAAGCTTCCGGAAGGCGAGCTGAAGGCGGCGACGAAGGAATTCGAATCCCTCAAGGCGGCGATCCGCGCGAAGGCGGCCCCCCCGTTCCGGGTGATCAAGCGGCAGTTCGGCTACGTGAAAGTGCGCTACCGCGGACTGGCGAAGAACGCCGCGCAGGTGCAAGCGCTGTTCGTGCTGTCGAACCTGTGGATGGCGAGGAAGCGGTTGTTGGGGATGACGGGATAAGTGCGCGCGCAGGCCGCAAGACGGACCGAGCACAGGCGAGCAAACAACGAAACCGAGCACCGAATGCGCAAACAGCCCGCGCAGAGATGCGATGCTCGCCTCATGCGCGCCAGCTGGTTGCCACGCGGCGATAGATTGGATGTTCCCTAACGGTGTCAGACCCCTCTTTCTGAGAAGCTCAGTTGTCGACGCGCCGCCAAACCGACACCGGCACGTCGCCGTTTGGACGCGGCGGCACCCGGTAGCTGAGCGTGTCGCCATGCAACTCGAAGGCGCGGCGTTGCTCCTGCCCCTCCCAATTGGGAAAGGAGGCGCCTTCGATATGGAACACCAACTGGTGCCGGTCCGGTTCGACTGCGATCGTGCCGAAATGGGTACTCGAGCCCAGCACCGCCGCCCGGTATTCCTGCGCGCTGGCCTTGGCCTTGTCCGGGTTGGCGAAGCGCGGGCGGTCGCTGCGGAAGATCTGCAGCGAGTAGTGCCCCGTGCGGTCGATCAGCAGCAGGCCCTTCGGTGCATCGCCGTAGTCGCGCGAGCGCGAGCCATCCGGATGCAGCACGTCGGCTGCCACCAGCGTCCAAGTTCCGGCCAGCGAAACATCGCCGCGGGTATCGGCCGCCCCAGCGCCGGAGGACCAGGCCAGGCCGGGCAGCAGGCAGGCAATGACGGCAAGGCGGGAGAAGGTACGGTGCAGGCTCATGGGGTTTCTCCTTCGAATCGGGTGCAGCATGCGTGGGTGGAGTCCCGCCGATCGTAGGGCTTGCCGGCATGCGGAAAAACCGAATAATTCGGTAGCAATACTTTCGAATTGCTTACCGATGCCGCTCCCCAATCTCGACATGGACGCGCTGCGCAGCCTGGTGGCGATCCTGCACCTGGGCAGCCTGGCCCGTGCCGCGGAACGGATCGGGCGCTCGCCCTCGGCGATCAGCCAGCAGATGCGCAAGCTGGAGTTGCAGTTGGGCCAGCCGCTGTTCCGCAAGCAGGGCCGCCGCGTGGTGTTGACCGAGGCGGGCGACCGGGTGCACGCCTACCCTTCAGACATTTGCGGACGATCCGAGATGACCAGGAAAAACGCCACATCCAGGTTCGAGGCGAAGCTGCTGCGCCCGGCGGAGCCCCGCCATGCGTCGTGGACGTTCGTGGTCCTGCCCGCGGAAGTCAGCGCCCGGTTGCCGCGGCGGGGCAGGACGACCGTGGAGGGCACGCTCAACGGCCAGGCCTTCCGCGCCACGCTCGAACCGGATGGCCGGCTGAGCCATTGGCTCAAGGTGGACAAAGCGCTGCGCGAGGCCGCTGGCGCCGCCATCGGCGACAGGGTGGTGCTCGAGATCGCGCCGGCGGCGAAGGAACAGGAGCCGAAGCTTCCTCTGGACCTGCGCCGGGCGCTGGACGACGCGCCCGAGGCCCGGGCGACCTGGGAAAGCACGACCACCCTGGCGCGCGTGGACTGGGTCCACTGGATCACGTCGGCCAAGCAGCCGGCCACCCGCGCCAAGCGGGTCGCCGACGCCTGCGACATGCTTGCCTCGGGCAAGCGGCGGGTCTGCTGCTTCGACCCGTCCGGCTACTACAGCAAGGCGTTCAAGGCGCCGGAAGCGGCGGATGAGCCCCAGGGAGGTCTGTCCGGCGGACGGCGAGCCGGTCGCCGGCACGATCCGGTCCGCACCGCGTCCTCGCGGTAGCAGTTGACCGGCACGCCACTGGACAATGCCTTCGACACATTGAGCCGCAAGATGCCACCTGCGTGCGGTCGTCGAACGGACGCCTGCCGCGGCCGAGCGGGACCGATGGACCCGCAGGCGCAGCTGGTCGACCAGATCCGTGGCCAGCAGCGGGGGCACCAAGTCGCTGCTGCCCCGGGCGAGCAGGCCGGGACCGTTACCGCGCCTGGGTTCGCACACCGCGATGGCGATGCCAAGCCCCACCTTGACGCCCACCGCACCGCTACGCCACTTTCCGGCACTGGACCCAGCCGAGCCCCGCCGCCGCCATGCGACGCGAGATCGCCATCGTCGTCTTCCCGGGATTCCAGCTGCTGGACGCCGCCGGCCCGGTCGCCGTGTTCGAGATGGCGGAGCGCTTCCGGCCGGACAGCTACTCGATCAGCGTGCTCGCCCCGGGCGGCGGCATCGTGCGCAGTTCCTCGGGCGTGCACCTGGCGGCGGTGCCGCTGGGGCAAGGCCGTTTCGACACGGTGATCGTCTCGGGCGGCACCCTGGCGCAGGTCGAGGAAAGCCAGCGCGACGTCGTGGCCTGGCTCGGCGACGAGGCGTGGCGCCGGGCGGCGGGCGTCTGCTCCGGCGCGTTCTTCCTCGCCGAGGCCGGGCTGCTCGACGGTCGGCGCGCCACCACGCACTGGGACGCGGCCGAGCGCTTCCGGCTGCGCTATCCGCAGGTGCGGCTGGATGCCGACCGCATGTTCGTCAGGGACGGCAACGTATGGACGTCCGCGGGCATTTCCGCGGGGATCGACCTCGCGCTGGCGCTGGTCGAGGACGACCTCGGCCCCGGCATCGCGCGGCGCACGGCGCAGCAGCTCGTCGTCCACCAGCGGCGGCACGGCGGGCAGTCGCAGTATTCGGCGCTGGTGGAGCAGGGTGGCCGGACCGGGCGCTTCGGCGAGCTGATCGGCTGGATGCGCGTGCGCCTCGCCGAGCCGATGACGGTGGAGCGTCTGGCCGAGCGCGCCGCGATGAGCCCGCGCAACTTCGCCCGCGCCTTCGTGGCCGAGATCGGCGCGACGCCGGCGAAGGTCGTGGAAGGGCTGCGCCTGGAAGCCGCGCGCGTCGCGGTCGAGACCAGCCATCTCAGCCTGGACCACATCGCCGCGTCGACGGGCTTCGGCGATGCCACACGCATGCGCCGCGCCTTCGTGCGCGCCTTCGGCATGCCGCCGCAGTCCCTGCGCCGCAGCGCGAGTGCCTGAGCGCGACGCGCGTCGCAGAGCAGGCCTGCATCGGGCGTGTGCGCGTGGCGCGCATCCCGCCTTGGCCGTTTTTGTCCGGAATTTGTCCTTGCGGGCGATGCCTGGATCGCCCATAAAAGAGCGCCGCGGAGCACCCCGGCCGAGCGGCATTCCGCTGACGACCGTCCTGCCGTGCAGGCATGCATGAATCCGTGGCCGCGAGGGCCATGGCATCCGTGGCCTGCACCGGGAAACACCCCAACCTTTCGCGTGAGGATTCCCATGCGCCCGATCCTGCTCGTTCCGGCCATGCTCCTGTGCCTGGGCGCCGCGCAAGCCGCGACACCGGCCCCCGCGCCCGCAGCGCCGACCCGGCTCGACCACATCCTGCTCTGGGGCCGCGGGATCGACCAGGCCACCGCGGTCATGGCGGTCAAGCTGGGCTTCCAGGTGCGGCCCGGACGCGATCCCGGCGGAGTGGCCAACCGCTACGTCCGGTTCGCCGACAGCAGCTTCATCGAGCTGCTCGGCATCACCAGGCCCGATCCCGTGTTCGATCCGGGCATGAAGGAAGACCGGCAGGCGCTGAAGGGCGGGCCGGGCTCGCGCACCTTCGGCTTCCGCACCTCGTCGCTGGATGCGATCCACCGCTCGCTGCAGGCGCTGCACTACGCGGTCACGCCCTTCTTCTCCGGTCCCGACGGCGCGAAGCCGGGTTGGCGCCTGTTCGCGTTCGACCGCGCGCCGCTGTCGAGCAACACCTTCTTCATCGACTACGCCGCCGGCTACGCGCCCGACCAGTTCGACCCCATCAATGCCGACGACTACCGCGTGACGCGCGAGCATCCCAACGGCGCGCGCGAGCTCTCCTCGATATGGCTGGTGTCGGCCGACGCCGATGCCGACCGCCGGCAGCTCGAAAGGATGGGCTTCGGCCACGCAGTGCCGGTCGGGCTGCCCGAGGTGGGCGCGAAGGGCTTCTGCGTGCCGGTCGGCCCGACCGCGCTGCTCGCGCTGCAACCCGACGGCGCCGGCCTCGCCGGACGGACCTTGGCCAGCGGTGGCCCGCGCATCCTCGGCGTGAGCTTCGGCGTGGCCGACCTCGGCCGCGCACAGCGCTGGGTCGAGCGCGGCTACGAACGCGAGCTGGCGACCTACCGCGGCCTCTCCGGCGAATCCTTCCTCGCCCCGACGCAGGACGACCTCGGCCTGTCCATCGAATTCCACGCGATGCAGCCGACCGGTTCGCCGTGTGCCGGCGCGAGTCTTTAGGCCGGGCGTCAAGACATGTGCATCCTCTCGCCCTGCGTGCAGAAATGAAGCGCTTCTTGCGAGATGACCAGATGTCCCGCGGCGGACGGTGAATCGGCGCGCGAGCGCCGCGCCTTCGTCGCAGGCGCGGCGGCGGGCAGGACGGGCTGCTCACGGCCAACCCGTCCAGGGCCAGCCGGCTTTGGCGGCTGCCCACTCCCGGCCTGGCCGGAGATCGAAACCTGCACGGATCAATCAGGAATGCGCCCTATTCTCATAGACAACGAAGCGGCGGCCATGCGATGCTGCTGCATCCGCAGTGGATTCCCGGCGACCACTCGCCGAGCGGCCCGGTGGCGCTGCCGGAAGGCAGGTAGTTCGGTACCGCGCTGGAAACGACTTCGCAGTCCGGCGGCACTACCACGTTCAAGCCGGTGACGTTCAACACGCTGGTCGACTCGCCAGTCCACGCAGGCCAGTGTTTCAAGCGCGTTGATCTGACGCCGGTCGGCGAGGCGCCGGTGCACCCGGACATCGTGGCCGACGAGCCGAAATACCTGGCGATGACCCCGGAGCAGGTGGCAGTGCATCGCGCGCTGGCCATGCAGGCGCTCAGGCTGTTCGGCGCGCACCACTACGACCACTACGACTTCCTGTTCTCGCTGTCCGACCAGCCGGGCGGCACCGGGTTGGAGCACCACCAGTCCAGCGAGAATGGCCCGGGCACCGACTACTTCACCGCTTGGGCGGACGGCGCGCCGGACCGCGACCTGCTGGCGCACGAGTACACCCATTCGTGGAACGGCAAGTTCCGCCGTCCGGCCGACCTGCGGACGCCCGACTTCAACGTGCCGATGGGCGATTCGCTGCTGCGGGCAGGCGCGCCTGTCGGCTTGCCGCATATGGCCCGTTGGAAGTCCGGCCAGGGCAACCCGTCGGGGCCGCACGGCTAGCGACGCGCCGGGGTCGCTCTGCGGGCGCCGACATGCAGGCTGCCCGACGCATCGAACGCGATTGCCTCGCCCGTTTCCGGCGCGACGAACGTCGACGCGGACGTGGGCACCAGCGGTGTGCGGCCGACGTCGGGGAGATCGAGGTACCAGCGGCTGCCGTCGCGGACGAGGGCGACGTTGCGTCTGCCGCGCGGATCCGGATCGTCGAAGACATAGCGGCCGAGGCGTTTCTCCATGGCGGCTTCGTCCAGCGCGGCGCGAACCGCGACCCGCGGCGCGTAGTCCGGCCAGCCGTAGGCGGCCGCCACGGCCTTCGTGAACTCGCCGCCCAGGTAGGGGCCATTGTCGCCGTCCGTCATCACGACGACGCCGTTGCCGCTCTGCAGGTACATCACGTAGCTGCTCTTGAAGCCCAGGTTGCCGCCGGAATGCATGAAGCGGCGATGTTCGCCGTCGCCGCTGACGAAAACGCCCATGCCGTACTTGCCGGGCCCGGGGGCGAGCATTGCCCGCGCGGCCGGGCGGGGCATGAACGACGGCAGCCCTTCCGCGGCGGCGCGCACGGCGACAAGCCAGCGCGCGAGGTCTTCCGCCGTCGTCCAGAGACCGGCGGCGGCCAGTTCGGGATAGGTGTTGGCACCGCCCGGAACCGGCCTGCCGTCGCTGGCATGCCCGGTCGCGTGCGGCAGCCCCGGGGGCAGCGGCTGCGCGAAGGTGCTGGCATGCATGCCCGCCGGGTCCAGCACCTCCCGCCGCATGAGCTCCGCGAACGGCATGTGCGCGCAATGCGCCAGCGCGATCTGCGCAAGCGTGTAGCCGCCGCCCGAGTACGCATACGCCGTGCCGGGCGTGGCCGCAATGACCACCGCGGGCGTGTTCGCCGGCGGCTGGCCGAGCACGACCTGCTCCGGCGTGGGCACGGCATGCCCCGGCGGATAGCCGGGAAAACCGTCCACCGTGGCGCCCGCGGTGTGGTGGAGCAGCGCGCGCAAGGTGACCGGATGCGCCGCATCCTGCTTGCCTGCCGGCAGCCGCAGCGGCAGCAGGCACGCATCCACGGGCGCATCGAGGTCCACGGCGCCACGGTCGGCAAGGATCGCGGCCAGGCTTCCGGTGACGCCCTTGCTCAGCGATGCGGCCTGGAAGCGCTCGTCGCCCGCGGGCAGCCGCACCGTTCCATCGATGCCATAGCGTGCCGACCATGCGATCCGGCCATGTTCGATCACGGCCACCGTCATCGTCGGCACCCGGTACCGCTGCATTCGTTCGTACACGTTCCAGCGGACCGCCGGTTCGCCCGCGACCTCGACGCGCGGCCGCAGACCGTTCTCCACGGCCTAGCGGCGCGCATCGCCGGGGCCGGGCCGCGTGCACCCGGCGGCGGCGAAGAGGGCGAGCAGGCATGCGAGCGAAGCACGCATGACATGGGGCTTGCCCGGGACATGTCCGGCCGCCGTCATCAGCAAAGCCTCCCGTCGCACGAGGCGAAGACGTCGTGGCACGGATGCGCGTGATGCCGCAAAGGTTTAATCCCGCAGGGTGCCTGCCAGAGCCCGGGATCGGCATGACGGCGAGGCGGAAGCGGGCGGCATTGCCGGAAGCCGCGACGGCAGGGCGCCCGCTGGCCGCGTCGCGGTCCCCTGCCGTCGTCGCGGGGCGATCGGTCGGCCGGCCGGCGTCCGGATGCGGGCTTGAGCACCACGGTACCCCGTGGGACGATCGCGTGGTGACCGGCCGTTCCGCCACAGCCCAGCATCTTCGTGACCTCGCGCGGCTGCGCCGCGTGCGCGACCGCATCGACCGCGAGTACGCAAGGCCGCTGAACGTCGAGGCGCTCGCGCGCGGCGCGCACATGTCGGCCGGGCACCTCAGCCGGCAGTTCAGGCTCGCCTTCGGCGAGTCGCCGTACAGCTACCTGATGACGCGGCGCATCGAGCGCGCGATGGCGCTGCTGCGCCGCGGCGACCTCAGCGTCACCGAGGTCTGCTTCGCGGTGGGCTGCGCGTCGCTGGGTACCTTCAGCACGCGCTTCGCCGAGCTGGTCGGCGTCCCGCCCGGCGTCTACCGCCGCGAGGCGGCGGGCACGACGGCGGGGATGCCGTCCTGCGTGGCGCGGCAGGTGACGCGGCCGGTCAGGAATCGAGAAGCGCGGGCCGGCGAACCGGGCCTAGCATGAGCGCTCCTTCGCCACCGGGCAGCATCACCATGGACATCAGCATTCACGCGAGCTTCCTCCCGCACACCGACCCGGACGCCTCGCTGGCCTTCTACCGCGACGTGCTCGGCTTCGAGGTGCGCAACGACGTCGGCTACCAGGGCCTGCGCTGGATCACGGTCGGCCCGCCGGGCCAGCCCGACACCTCCATCGTGCTGTACCCGCCGTCCGCCAGTCCCGGCGCCACCGACGAGGAGAAGCGCACCATCGCCGCGATGATGGCCAAGGGCACCTACGCGATCCTGCTGCTGGCGACGCCGGACCTCGACGCGGCCTTCGAGCGCATCCAGGCCAGCGGCGCCGAGGTCGTCGAGGAGCCGACCATGCAGCCCTACGGCGTGCGCGACTGCGCCGTGCGCGATCCCGCGGGCAACCTGCTGCGCGTGCAGGAGCGGCGCTGAGCGCACACGCGCGGCCCAGCCTGGTCTGCGGACATTCGCGGAGGACCGAGACATGGCAGGAAAAAGCAGGGCGGGGACCGGCTCCAAGCCTTCCGCCCGCCGCGCGACGGGCAGGGCGTCCCCGGGCTTCACGGACGAGGAACGGCTCGCCATGCGCGAGCGCGCGCGGGAGCTCAAGGCCGAGTCGCGCGGCCGGCGCGCCGCCGGAAGCGACGGCGAGGGCGACGTGCTCGCCGCGATCGCCGGGATGCCCGAGCCGGACCGCTCCATGGCGGCCCGCATCCACGCCATCGTCAAGACGTGCGCGCCGGAGCTCGCGCCGAAGACCTGGTACGGGATGCCTGCCTACGCGAAAGGGGACAAGGTCGTCTGCTTCTACCAGGGGACGTACAAGTTCAAGACGCGGTACGCGACGCTCGGCTTCAGCGACAAGGCGCAGCTCGACGACGGGGCGATGTGGCCCACGGCCTTCGCCCTGCGCGAGCTGGGCGCCGCGGAAGAAGCGCGGATCGCCGAGCTGGTGCGGCGCGCCGCGGGAAGCCGGTAGGGCCGGTCTCCCGGACGCGGCACCGCGCCGCGGTCATCCATCCCGCCGGCCGCGCCGTGCCAGCAGCGGATGCGTCTCCGGCATGCGCAGGAACGCGGGCAGCACGGCCAGCGCGACCGCGGCGATCATGGCGCCGGGCACGGCGGTCCAGCCGGTCAGCCGGACCAGCAGCTCGGCGAGGAAGGGCGTGAGGCCGCCGAAGATGGCCGTGGCGACGGTCACGCCCAGCGCCAGGCCGCTGAGCCGGCCTTCGCCGGGGAACTGCTCGGCGGTGGCCGGGGCGCCCACCGCGCTGACGCCACCGGCGAGGCAGGCCAGCACGATCGCGCCGGTGGCGATCTTCAGCTCGCCGCCGGCGGCCATCAGGCCGAACATCGCCAGCGGCAGCGGCAGGCTGGCGACGGCCAGCCCAATCAGCACCGGCCTGCGCCCGATCCGGTCGGACAGCGCCCCGGCCAGCGGCGTGACCAGGATGACCGCCACCGCGGCCAGCGTCGACAGCCCCAGCGAGCGGCCCTCGGCGAGGAGGCCCGACGAGGTGAGGAACGCCGGCAGGTAGGTGATGCCGACGTAGTAGGTGATCGAGCCCAGCGCCGAGACGGCGAAAGTGCGCAGCAGCGCGGGCCGGTGATGGGCGAGCGCGTGCCGCAGCGGCGAGTCGGGCACGCTGCGCCGCCGCACCTGCCGCAGGAAGTCCGGCGACTCGTCCATGGAGGAGCGCGCGAACCACACGCCGCCGGCCAGCACCGCGCCGGCGAGGAACGGCAGGCGCCAGCCCCAGGCGTCGAGGCGCGCCGCGTCCATCGCGCCGACCGTCAGCGCGGACAGCGCCACGGCCAGCAGCGCGCCGACCTCGCTGGCGGCCGAGGCCAGCGAGGTGACGAGGCCGCGCCGGTCCTTGCGCGCGCCCTCCAGCAGATAGGCGACCACGCCGGTGTATTCGCCGCCGACCGAGAACGCCATGAAGCAGCGCAGCAGCAGCAACAGCGCGCCGGCCGCCGGCCCGATCGCGGCATGGCCGGGCAGCAGCGCGGTGGCGAGCATCGCCAGCGTCATCAGCATCATCGACAGCAGCAGCGTGCGCCGCCGCCCGATGCGGTCGCCGAGGTGGCCGAACACCATCGCGCCGAGCGGCCGCATGCCGTAGGAGACGGCGAACCCGGCGAGCGTGACCAGCAGCGAGTTCCCGCCGCCGCCGAAGAACACGCGCGAAAGCACCGTGGCGAAGTACAGGTAGAGGGTGAAGTCGTACCACTCCACCACCGTCGACAGTGCCGCGATCACCTTGGAGCCGTGCGAGACCTCGGCGGCGCTGTGCTTTTCGGTCCGGGTCATCCGTGGGCGTCGGAAGCGGGCGGTGTCCCGATGGTAGCCGCTTCGCGTCCACGCCAAAGTATGGAGTGGTCCGCGGCAAGGCGGGGAGCCGGCCAAGGCGTCACCGCAATCGCGGATGACTTGCCGGCGTTGCATGGCGTTCAACGATGGCTGGCCGCCGTCGCTTGCACGGGTACGCCGGCACGGTCGCATCGAATGCCGATGCGGTTCGGGATCTCCCGGAACCTGTTCACGATCTTCCCCCGCCCCTCCCGGGAGCCGTCCGCGCGTGGGCCAGGGAAGCGCGAAGGCACGCGGAGAAGCGCCATGGACGGCGCCGGCCTTGAGGAGCGAGGAAGGGATGCCGGTCCGCGACGGCGTGGCATGGCGGGAGCGGGCGAGGGTCCGGGCATAGCGGCCGGAGGCCGCTCCCACAGGGAACCTCGCAAGCCTTGTGGGAGCGACCTCCGGCCGCGATCAACCTGACGCGAAATCGCCAACGGCCCCGATGCCAGGCCCATCCCCGATACCGGGAGGTCGAGCGCGGCTCTGCCTGGCCGGAGCAGCACGCGAGGCGATGGAAGCAAGGCGAACGCCGCCCCCGCACCCGCCCGCGCTGGTTGCAGGCGGCTTGCCCTGCCACGCCGCCCTCACTGCACGACGCGCATTCCCTCCGGCATCTTCGAGAGCATCCGCATCGCGTTCAGGGTCGCCACCAGCTCGCGGTAGCTGCGCGCCAGTTGCTCGTAGAGCGCGGCATAGGCCTGGCGGGTGGCGCCGGCGACGCCGTGGTAGGCGCTGCGGCCGATGTCGATGAAGTAGTCCACGGTCACCCGGCGCCGCTCGGCCAGGCCGGGGAACAGGCCCGCCACGAGCAGGCAGCGGTCGCCCACGTCGCGCAGGGCGTCGGCGCGCGCGCTGCCCACCCGCGATAGCGCCTCCATCCAGTCCACGCCGTGCACGTGCGACAGCAGCGCGGCGTAGTTCTGGTAGCGCAGCAGCACGAACACCAGGTGGCTCTCCTGCGCCTCGTCCAGCGGGTGCCCCGCCCGTTCCGCCGCTTCCAGCACCAGCGCCTGCCAGACCTCCGCCGGCGTGCCTCTCCTGAACGCTTCGAACATGTCGCTTCGCCTCCCGGTTTGTCGACGCTTCGAGGCTACTTCGTTCCTGCGGGAGATGCCCGGCAGCCGGGAGGGGCGACTGCTGATACGCGGAAGGCAGGGATGCGATGGCGGCCCGGGTCCGGCGGTGGCGAGTGCGCGCCGTTCCGCTGGCCGCGGCTCATTGCCCTCCGGCGCGGCGTGCGCCCGGCCACACGCGGAACATGGCCACGGCATGGGTGGGCACGCTGGCCGCGATGCGGCCGTCGCTGGCGGCGTCGGCGTGCTTCCACAGGTCGCGCACGGTGTAGCCGTCGGTCGCCTTCATGCCGACCTCCTGCGCGGTGGTGGCGATCTCCACCGGCCCGCGGCCGCGGTTGAGCAGGACCACGGCCACCGAGCCGTCGGACATGGGCTTGGCCCAGACCTCGGTGGCGCCGTCGTCGCGCACCTTGTAGCCCTGGCGGCCGCCCCAGTCCTGGTCCACGGCGATCACGTCGCGGTTGGTGAGGATGCCGCGCACCTCGTCGGGCATGTGGCGCAGGTCGTTGCCGGCGATCAGCGGCGCGTTGAGCAGGGCCCACAGGCTGAAGTGCGCGCGGTTCTCGTCGTCGGTGAGGTAGCCGTTGCCCACCTCCAGCATGTCCGGGTCGTTCCAGGCGCCGGGATGCGAGGTGCCCGACAGCCCGGCCTGCTGGTCGAGGATGTCCAGGATGCCCTGCGGGTAGCGGTTGTCCGGCTGGTCGGTGGACCAGCGCGGGGTGATGTCCTGGGTGGTGCGCCACAGGTTGCCGATGGCCGGCGCCCAGCGCCAGGGCGCCTCGTTGCCCCACTCGCAGATGCTGTAGACGATGGAGCGGCCGGAGTAGGCCAGGGCGTCGCGCATGGCGGTGTAGCGCTGCACGTAGGTCCGGCCCTGGTGGTCGCCGCAGTTGTCGTACTTGAGGTAGTCCACGCCCCAGCGCGCGAACTGCTCGGCGTCCTGCCGCTCGTGGCCGAGGCTGCCGGGGTAGTCGGCGCAGGTGGTGGTGCCGGCCGATTCGTAGAGGCCCAGCTTCAGCCCCTTGCCGTGCACGTAGTCGGCCACGGCCTGGATGCCCTGCGGGAACTTGGCCGGATCGGGCACCAGCTCGCCGTGCGGGCCGCGCTGCCTGAGCAGCCAGCAGTCGTCGATGTTGACGTAGGTGTAGCCGGCGTCCTTCATGCCGGAGGCGACCATGGCGTCGGCGGTGGCCTCCACCAGCGCGGCGCTGACCTCGCAGTGGAAGCTGTTCCAGCTGTTCCAGCCCATCGGCGGCGTGCGCGCCAGGCCGTTGTCCAGGGCGTTGGCCGCGATGGCGGCGAGCGCGGCGGCCGACGCGGCCAGCGTTGCCAGGAAGACCTTGTGCCATGCGTTCATCGGTTCCTCCACGCGGCCCGCGGGAACGCGCGGGCAGGATGCGGCCGTCCGCCGCGCCGGCGCCGGCCATTCGGCCTGACCGGGGCGTCGCGCGCCGCGCCCGGGCGGCGTGGCGCCGGAAGGACCCGCCCGGGGCGACGCGCGGCAGAGTCGCTAGCCTTGCTTCTCCAGCGCCTTCACCGCGTCCAGGGTTTCCTGCACGTGCTTCTTCGGGCTGAGGTCGGAATAGACGTGGCTGATCTTGCCCGAGGGGGCGATCACGTACGAGGTGCGGTCCGACCAGCCGGGGCGCAGGGTGAGCAGCGCGTCGTATGCCTTGGCGACCTTCGCGCCGTCGTCGGCGGCGACGGGGAACTTGCCGCTGCAGTGCTCGGTTTCCTTGGAGAAGTCGGCCAGCTGGTCGGTGTTGCCCGCGGTGACGCCGATCACGGTGGCGTGCAGCGCCTTGAACTGGTCGATGGCCTGGGAGAACAGGTGCGCCTCGAGGTTGCAGCCGGCGGTGTGCGCGGCCGGGAAGAAATAGACCACCACCGGCCCCTTCTTCAGGGCGTCGGCCAGCTTGAAGGTGAAGGGCTGGCCGGCGAGGTAGGCGGGCAGGGTGAAGTCGGGCGCCTGCGCGCCCGCCTTCAGCGCGGCGAACGCGGGCGGGGCGAGGGCGGCGGCCGTGAGGGCGAGGGCGGCGAGCTTGGTCGGCAGTTTCATGGGCGTGCTTCCTGGTGGGAGGAGAAGGGCTTTCGCTTTATACGCGCAAACGCGCCGGGTGGGTGCGGCAAGTGCGTTGGCAGGTTGCATTGCGGGATCTCCGTGCTTCACATCCACCGTGGGCGGATGGATACGCTTCGCCCTGGCGATGACGCCGTATGCCGCCCGCCTCACGGTTGTCCGGGCGATCCCGAGGGAAAGTTGCGCCACGGCGATGCGATGCGGTCCTCGCGCTCCAGCCGGTAATAGCCGAGTACCCGTTGCTTCTCTGCCTGGAACCCAGGACGGTCGGCCGGCGGAAGGTCGGCTTCCGGATGGACGCCATCAGCGTCGATGGCAAAGAACTCGTGGCCTATGGCCGCCACGCCGACGGAATCCGGCCTGGCCTCGAACAGCGAGGTGCCCAGAAAGCTGTTGTCGCCCTGCCGGATGCCCAGCAGTTGCAGGAGCGTCGGCGCGAAGTCGAGCGAGGTGCGGTCGTGCGCGTCGTAAAGCGTGGGCAGCGCGTGCGTGGGGTCGTAGACCAGCAGGGGAATCGCGTCGACGAAATAGGGCTGATAGCCAGTTCCGGCCACGGCGCGGTAGGGCGGCTCCGGAAAGGTGGCGTGGTCGGTGGTGAGGACGAGAATGGTGTCGCGCGCATAGGGACTGGCCATGAAATAGTCCAGGAACCGGCCGAACGCCCGGTCGAGGTTGTGCAGCTTGTTCAGCGCGGCGTTCGAGCCATCCCCGTACTTCGCGCCGTTCGGCATGACGTCGAGAAAGGCATGGGTGCCGAAGTTGTACAGCCCGACGAAGAAGGGGCGGCCGCCGCCGGAGAGCGAGCCGCGCTCCATCAGGACGTGCAGTGCGTGGAAGAGATCGTCGTCGCTGAGCGCGCCCTCGACGAAGTAGTAGGGACTGCCGGGGGCGATGTCCCGTGCCACGTCGTCGAACGAGTACACCCTGTCGAAACCCAGCGCGCGCAACATGGTGTTGAGGCCGACGGTGTCGTGATGCGGCGACAGGAAGAAGGTGCCGTAGCCGTGGTCGCGCAGCAGCATCGGCAGCGAACGGTAATGCACGGCGGCCAGCGCGGGACGGGCGGCTGCCGATTCCCAGGAGGCGCCATCTTCGCTGCCGCCGGCTTCCGGATAGCCCGAAACCAGCTGCCCTTGCAGGCCGCGGTAGGTGGCTGCGGTGTGGTTGTAATAGCGGACCACGCGCATCGATAGGCCGGCGAAGCGGTCCATGTTGGGCGTCAATCCGGGGTATGTCCCGCCATAGGCGCCCAGCAGGCGGGCGGAAGTGCCCTCCATGAAGACGACGATCACGTTGGGCGCGGCGTGCTGGCCTGGCTTGCGCGCGAAGGGCAGTCCGGCGCTGTAGATCCAGTGCTTCTCGAGCGGATACTTCGGCCCATGAGCGGATATCTCGGGACCGTGGTAGGCGTAATGGTCACCCACGGCAGCGCGGAGCGTGTGCGCCAGCGCGACAAGCGGGGCCTGCCGATAGTCGGCCTGGAGCAGGCCGGTGTCCGGCTGAGCGAGGAAGGAACAGGCCACGCCGAGGCCAAAGGCGGTGACGGCCGCCAGTCGAAGGCGGCGGCCCTTTGTCGGCGGGGCTGGGTGCGCCGCGCCGCGGGCATGGAAATGGCCAAGCACGAACAGCAGCCACCAGCAGGCCATCAGCGCGATGGCCAGAGCCATGCCGCGCCCGCGGATGATCCAGGCTTCGGCGCGGTTTTCCAGCGCCAGCGCGGTGATGAAATTGCCCGACAGGTGCAGCGAGTACATCTGCACCAGGTACGCCGCGCACACCAGCAAAGGGATGGCCAGGTAGGCGCCTTCGGCGGCGGCGGACCGCGGCGCGGGGACCGGACGCATCGCGGCGCAGAGGCTCCATGCCAGTCCCAGCTCGGCGGCCGCGGCCAGGCACTGGACGAAAGCGTGCGCGGTGGTGCCCGGCCATGCCGCGGAATCGTGCAGCACCAGGAGATAGGCCGCGAGCAGGCCGACGAAAAAGATGGGCCGGTGCCGGCTGGCCAGCCATTGCCATCGCATGGATCGTTCCGGGCGCATCGATGCTTGCTGTAGAGGACTGATCATGCCCATGGACGAGGTCGCTGGCTACTTGCCTTGCCGGTGGGAGGCAACGCGATCGTCGGCGATTCGGCGGCAGGGCCGCCGGCCTGCGGCATCGTGCTTCGAGGCGATGCTACAGTTCCGGGTCCTTGGCAAGCGGACGACGCGATGACGAACCCGGCTGCATATCCGATCGGTACTCCCGGCAGCCCCTGGGGCGAGGCCGAGATCGCGTTGTGGCGGTCGCGGCAGGCACGCAAGCGCAGCTACGCGGCGGACGTGCTGGCGGCGGTCGAGCGCCTGCGCCCGCGGTTCGACGTCGTGGAGTACGGCCGCCTGGACTACGCGCCCGACAGCTACCCGCTGTACGCGCTGCGCAGCCGCGGCTGGCGGGACGGGCTGCCGGCGATGCTGGTCACCGGCGGCGTGCACGGCTACGAGACCAGCGGCGTGCACGGCGCGCTGCGGTTCGCCGAGGACCATGCGGCGGACTACGCGGGGCGGGCGAACCTGCTGGTCGTGCCGTGCGTCAGTCCCTGGGGCTACGAGCGCATCCACCGCTGGAATCCCGGTGCGATCGACCCGAACCGCTCGTTCCGCGAGGACAGCCCGGCGCCGGAGTCGGCCGCGCTGCTGCGGCTGGTCGCGCCGCTGCGCGGGCGCGTGCGCATGCACATCGACCTGCACGAGACCACCGACTCGGACGAGACCGAGTTCCGCCCGGCGCTGGCCGCGCGCGACGGCAAGCCGTTCGAGCCGGGCACGATCCCCGACGGCTTCTACCTGGTCGGCGACAGCGAGAACCCGCAGCCGGAATTCCAGCAGGCGGTGATCGCCGCGGTGGCGAAGGTCACCCACATCGCGCCGGCCGACGCCAACGGCGAGATCATCGGCTCGCCGGTGGCGGCGCCCGGCGTCATCAACTACCCGCTGAGGGCGCTGGGGCTGTGCGCGGGCATCACCGGCGCGCCCTACGTCACCACCACCGAGGTCTATCCCGACAGCCCGCGCGCCACGCCGGAGCAGTGCAACGCCGCGCAGGTGGCGGCGGTGCGCGCGGCGATCGACTACGCGCTGGCGCGCGCGCACTGAGCGTCGCCGGCGGGGCGCTTCCGGCCGGCGCCGGGCGAAGCGGGCGACGGAGGACTGCCGCGCTCGCGCCGCGGAGCAGCGACTTCGGACGCCACGTCCGGCCCGCGCCGGGATGGCGCGGGCCGGATTGCGGGCGGGCGAAGCGGAGTCGACGGCCGTGCCGGCGCGCGTTGCCGGGCGCCGCTCAGCGCCGCGCGGCGAGCACGCCGTCCAGCGCGGGCTGCGCCTTGAAGCCGGCCTTTTCCAGCCGGCGCGCCACCTCGCGCGGCACGTCGCGGCCGCTGGTCAGCTTGTTGGGGCTGCCGGTGTAGTGGAACAGGCGGCCGCCGCGGCGCAGCACGCGCGCGAGCTGGTCGTAGAAGGTTTGCGCGTAGAGTTCGCCGGCGATGCCGAAGCGCGGCGGGTCGTGCAGCAGCGCGTCCACCGAGGCGTCCGGCACCTGCGCGATCGCCGCCGACACGTCGGCGTGGACGAGCGCGAGGCGCCCGCCGTGGGCCGGATCGTCCGGGTCCGGCGACCACGGGTTGAGCGTGCGCAGCCACAGCACGTCGGGGTTCTTCTCGAACGAGCGCACCGACGCCGCGCCGGCCTCCAGGCAGCAGACGGCGAAGTAGCCCAGTCCGCCGCAGGTGTCCAGCACCGCCTTGCCGCGCGGCTCGACCAGCGCCACCTTGCGGCGCGCGTCCTCGACCGGCGAGGTCTTCGCGGTGGGCAGCATCTTGATGCCGTCGATCTCGAAGGTGGGCGCGCCCCACGCGGTGGGCACCAGCTTGATCAGCGCGCCGGAGAAGCGTGACGCCGGCGCGAACGCCGCGCCGTCCCAGTAGTGGATCGTGCGGTCCCTCAGCCTGCCCGGATACGGATATTCGCGTCCCTGCCATGTCCAGCACTCCGCGGCGAGCGTCGCCTTGCCGGCCGAGCGGTCCAGGTCCAGCGAGCCGCGCCAGGCGCAGGCGCCCGCGTCGCGCGCGGCGAGCAGGGCCTCGGCGGTGGTGCGGGTCAGCAGCGGGCCGGAGTAGCGCGGCACGGGGGTCTCCTGGCATGGGGCGAAGCCGCCGGCCGACGGCGGGGGAGGGCGCATCGTATCCGCCGGCCGGATGCGGCGGAAACCGGGGCGGCGCGCGTCGCGGACTTCATGCTAGCCTCGGCCGCCCCCTGGTCCGGCGATGTCCCCATGCTGATCGTCCATCACCTGAACAATTCGCGCTCGCAGCGCATCCTGTGGCTGCTCGAGGAACTGGGCGTGCCCTACGAGCTGCGCAAGTACCAGCGCGACCCGAAGACCCTGCTGGCGCCGCCCGAGCTGCGCGCGATCCATCCCCTGGGCAAGTCGCCGGTGGTCGAGGACGGCGGCGCCGTGCTGGCCGAGTCCGGCGCCATCATCGAGTACCTGATCGACCACTACGACACCGGCCGGCTGGCGCCGCTGCAGGGCATGCCCGAGCGGCAGCGCTACACCTACTGGCTGCACTACGCGGAAGGCTCGGCGATGCCGCCGCTGCTGCTGAAGCTGGTGGCCTCGCGCATCGCCACCGCGCCGATGCCGTTCTTCGCGCGGCCGATCGCGCGCAAGATCTCCGCGAAGCTGCAGCGGGACTTCATCGACCCGCAGCTCGCGCTGCACTTTTCCTACGTCGACAACGAGCTGGCCGCCACGGGCTGGTTCGTGGGCGGCGAGTTCAGCGCCGCGGACATCCAGATGAGCTTCCCGCTGGAAGCGGCGCTGGCGCGCAGCGGCATGGCGGAGCGGCTGCCGCACGTCGCCGAGTTCGTCGCGCGCATCCGCGAGCGGCCCGCCTACAAGCGTGCGCTTGAACGCGGCGGCCCGTACGCCTTGCTCGGCTGACGCGGCAGCCGCCGGCACTTGATCCTGCCGGAACGCGCGGCGCATGATCCGTCGCGCGCTTCGGGGCGCCCGCGGGTCCGCGCGAAGGACGGAGTCCACCCACTCGAACACGATCGACGGCACACGTTCCCCGTGCTGGCCTGCTTGCGGACCGCCGGCCTCTGCATGGAGGAATCACGATGTCCCGTCGCGTCCTGCCCGACCATCCCGATCTTGGCCAGCTCCGGCGGCAGGCCAAGGAACTGTTGCGCGCCGCCAGGGCCGGGGACCCCGCCGCCCTCGAACGTTTCCGCATCCTCCCGTCCCTGGCGCGCGCCGCGCCGGACGCATCGGCCGGCACGCCGCTGGCCTTGCACGACGCGCAGGCGGTGATCGCGCGCGAACACGGCTTCCCCTCGTGGAGGGCGCTGGGCGAGCGCGTGGAGGCGCTGGCGCTGGATTCCGGCCAGGCCGTCCGCGCCTTCGTGCACGCCGCGACGGACGGCCGCGGCGACCGCGCGAAGCGCCTGCTGGCGCTGCACCCGCGCCTGCCACTGGCCAGCTTCCACGCCGCGCTGGTGCTGGGGGACGCCGCACGGGTCGAGGCCGCGCTGGCGCGCGATCCGTCGCTGGCGCTCAAGCCCGGCGGCCCGCGCGGCTGGGAGCCGCTGCACTACGTCTGCCATACGTCGCTGCGCGCCGTGGGCCTGGCCGACGACGGCGGGTTGGCCGCCGTCGCCCGGCGGCTGCTCGGGCTTGGCGCCGATCCCCGCCTGCGCTTCCCGTGGCGGCACCACGGCGTGCACCGCCCGCTGCTGTGGGGCGCGATGCTGGCGACGCGCTCGCTGCCGCTGGCCGAAGTGCTGCTGCAGGCCGGCGCCGATCCCAACGACGGCGTGACGCTGCCGCTCCTCGCCAGCGGCGGCGACACGGCCGCGCTCGATTTCCTGTACGCCCACGGCGCCGACCCGGACCAGCGCTGGGCGACCGACGGTTCGGCGGCGCTCTACGCCATCCTGCAGTGGAGCCCGGCGGCGGCCGGCGTGCGCTGGCTGCTGGAGCACGGCGCGGACGCGGACCCGGTCTTCGACGGCAACGGCGAGACGCCCCTGCACGCGGTCGCGCGGCACGGCGACGTGCCGACGGCGGAGCTGCTGGTCGCGCGCGGCGCGGACGTGTCGCGCCGGCG
Organism: Fulvimonas soli; assembly: GCF_003148905.1. Lineage (GTDB taxonomy): Bacteria > Pseudomonadota > Gammaproteobacteria > Xanthomonadales > Rhodanobacteraceae > Fulvimonas > Fulvimonas soli. The sequence goes on from NZ_QGHC01000006.1 coordinate 250,032, forward strand.
CGCGGACGGACGCACGCCCTACGCGATCGCCGAGCTGAACGGCCACCACGCGCTGGCCGACTGGCTGCTGCGCCGCGGCGCGGCCGCCGAGCTGGCGCCGGTGGACCGCCTGGTCGCCGCGTGCAGCCGCGGCGACCGCGCGGCGGCGGCGGCGATGCTCGCCGCGCAGCCGGCGCTGCGCGGGGCGATCCGCGCCGAACACTACGCCGCCTTGCACCGCGCGGCCGAGCAGGGCGACGTGCCGGCGCTCGAGGCGCTGCTGGCCTGCGGCTTCGATCCCGACCGCGGCGACGAGGACATGGGCAAGACCGCGCTGCACGGCGCCGCGATGGCCGGGCAGGTGGCGGCGGTGCGGACGCTGCTGGCGCACGGCGCCTCGACCGCCGTGCGCGACCGCGAGTTCGGCGCGCCGCCGCTGGTCTGGGCCGCCGAGGGCGCGCGCTCGCAGCCGGGCGGCGGCGCGGACCACGCCGGCGTCGGGCGCCTGCTGCTCGAGGCCGGCTCGCCGCTCGACTGGCGGCCGGGCGGGGAGCCGAGCGCGGCCGTGCTGGACATCCTCGAGGCGTGGCGACGGGCGCGGCCGGCGTGAGGACGCCGCCGCGGCGGGCGGGTCGCCTCACTTCGCCGTCAGGCGCAGGCCGTGCCTGCGGCAGACGTCGATGGCCGGCAGGCGCAGGATGCGGCCGTCGCGGAAACCCACGCGGAAGTCGCGCAGGCAGCCGCCGGCGGGCAGGTCGACGGTGACCGCGTCCAGGCCGCCCTGCAGCGGCCGGCCCAGCTCGATGTCGCGGAAGTCGCCGCTGCCGGCGGGCGCGACGGCGAGCGAGGTCACGCTGTCGAAGCTGGCGTTGACGAGGTAGAAGTGCGGCGGCGCCGTGCGCCCGTCGCCGGGGCGCGGAATGTCGGCGGTGGCGGCGGGCGGCGCGGCGAGGGCGAGCAGCACGATGGCGGGAGCGATGGCGCGGATCGGGGACATGGCGGTTCTCCGGCTGGGGGCGAACCGCGCGCGGCGCGCGGTCGCGGCACGGATCAGGCCGGATCGGGGCGCCCGCGCGGAAGCGTTCCGGGACGAATCGTCGTGGCGCGGCGGCGAATCGTAGCGATGGCGCGCGGCGCTTTTCAGACATGGCGGCGCGCGCCTAGGATGCGGCCATCGACCGTCTGGACGTCCGCGATGAAGGTCCGCCTGGGCAGCACGGAAATCGGCCTGGCCCGCTACCTCGGCCTGTGGAGCGTGGTGGCCCTGGTGTTCGCCGTGCAGGGCTACCTGCGCGACGACCTGAGTGGCCACACGTGGTCGGTCTCCGACTACCTGCGCTGGTCGGCGATCCAGTGGTACACCTGGGCCGCGCTGACGCCGCTGGTGTTCCGGCTGGCGGCGAGCTACCCGGTGCGGGTGCCGCTGCGCCTGCGCGAGCTGTGGATGCCGCTGCTCGCCAGCCTGGGCGTGACCGCGCTGGCGCTGATGATCGGCGCCATGGTGTCCACCTTCTTCGAGCCCAGCGGGCTGGCCGAGCAGTGGCGGCAGTTCGTCGGCCAGCATGCCGCCACCGGCATGCTCACCTGCTGGGCGCTGTTCACGATCCAGCAGGCGATGCGGTTCCGCGAGGAGACGACGCGCCGCGAGCTGGAGGCGAGCCGGCTGGCCGCCGAGCTGGCGCAGTCGCGCCTGCAGGTGCTGCGCACGCAGCTGCAGCCGCACTTCCTGTTCAACACCATGCACGCGATCGCCACCCTGCTGCACGAGGACGTGCCGTCGGCCGAGGACATGCTGCTGCGCCTGAGCGACCTGCTGCGCGCCTTCCTGGAGGACTGCCGCGGCCAGGAGATCACCCTGCGCCAGGAGCTGGTGCTGCTGAACCTGTACCTCGGCATCCAGCGCGCGCGCTTCAAGGACCGCCTCGCCACGCGCATCTACGTCGACCCCGGCACGCTGCGCTGCGCGGTGCCCAGCCTGATCCTGCAGCCGATCGTGGAGAACGCCATCCGCCACGGCATCGGCGCGCGCGTGGGCGAGGACTGCATCGAGGTGGAGAGCCGGCGCGAGGGCGACGCGCTGTGCATCGAGGTGCGCAACCGCAACAGCACGCTGGAGGCCGGGCCTTCGCCTTCGTCCGGGCACGGGATCGGCCTGTCGAACACGGCGCTGCGCCTGCAGGAGCTGTACGGCGACGCCGCCCAGGTGCGCCTGGACATGCTCTGGCCGCAGGGCGTGGCGTGCCGGCTGCGCCTGCCGTTCCGCGAGATCGAGGAGCCGGACGAGGCGCCGGAGGTCGCGTCCGCGTGAGCATCGCGGTGCTGGTGGTGGACGACGAGCCGATCGCGCGCCACGCGATCGTGCGCCTGCTGCGCGACGACCCCGAGGTGGAGCTGCTGGACGAGTGCGGCGACGGCGCGTCCGCCGTGCGGGCGATCCGCGCCCGCTCGCCTGACCTGGTGTTCCTCGACATCCAGATGCCCGCGATGAGCGGCATGGACGTGGTCGCGGCGGTCGGCGCGGAGCGCATGCCGGCCACGGTGTTCGTCACCGCGTTCGAGCAGTACGCGGTGCGCGCGTTCGAGGCCAACGCGGTGGACTACCTGGTCAAGCCGTTCGGCCGCGAGCGCTTCGCCCATGCGCTGGCGCGTGCCAAGGCGCGGCTGGCCGCCGGCGCGGCCGCGGGCACCGCCATGTCCGCGCGCATCGCGCAGGCGCTGGAGGCGCTGCGCCGGCGCGACGACTATCTCGAGCGCATCCCGGTGCGCGTCGACGAGCGCATCGTCTTCGTCGACGTGGACGACATCGTGTGGATCAAGGCCAGCCGCAACACCGTGCTGATCCACCTGTCCGACCGCGTGCACGAGCTGCGCGAGACCCTGGGCGCGCTGGCCGAGCGGCTCGACCCGCGGCGGTTCGCGCGCATCCACCGCTCGGCCATCATCAACGTGCGCCGCGTCCAGGCGATCCATCCGTGGTTCAACGGCTACCACGTCGTCACCATGGACACCGGCCAGAAGCTGCGCATGAGCCGCTACCAGCACGAGACCTTCCTGCGGCTGGTCACGGCGCGGGGCGGCAAGCCGGCGGATTGAGCGCCGGGCGCCCGCGGCTGCGGCCATGCCGGCCACGCACGGCGTAGGATGGGGCGAGGCCAACCGAGGAGCCGTTCCATGCCGCCGTTCGTCCGCCGACTCGCCCTGGGCTTCGCCCTGTCCCTCGCCGTCGCCGGCGCGCACGCGGCGACGGACCCGTGGTGGAAGCACGCGGTGATCTACGAGATCTACCCGCGCAGCTTCGGCGACAGCAACGGCGACGGCGTGGGCGACCTGCGCGGCATCGCGCAACACCTGGACTACCTGCAGAAGCTGGGCGTCGACGCGATCTGGATCGCGCCGATGTATCCCTCGCCGCAGGTGGACTTCGGCTACGACATTGCCGACTACGAGGCGGTGGACCCCCAGTACGGCTCGCTGGCCGACTTCGACGCGCTGCTGCGCGAGGCCGGCCGGCGGCACGTCCGCGTGATCCTCGACATGGTGCTCAATCACACCTCGGACAGGCACCCCTGGTTCGTCGAGTCGGCCCGTTCGCGCGACAACCCCAAGGCCGACTGGTACGTCTGGAACGACGGCGTCGACGCGGATGCGCCGGGGGTCACGCCGTTCCAGAAGCGCTTCGAGCACGACGGCAAGGTGCCGCCGAACAACTGGGAGTCGGTGTTCGGCGGCTCCGCGTGGGAGTGGGTGCCGGCCCGCAGGCAGTTCTACTACCACCGCTTCTACCGCCAGCAGCCCGACCTCAACTGGCGCAACCCGGCGGTCGAGCAGGCGATGTTCGGCGCCATGCGCTTCTGGCTGGACCGGGGCGTGGCCGGTTTCCGCCTCGACGCGATCTCCACGCTGTTCGAGGACCCCGCGCTGCGCAACGACCCGCAGCGCCCCGGCACCAACGCGCAGGGCGATCCGAACCTGCATTCCCTGCACAGCGACAACCTGCCCGAGGTGCACGAGGTGATCCGCCGCATGCGCGCGATGGTGGACAGCTACCCGGGCGAGCGCGTGCTGATCGGCGAGACCTACACGCCGGACGTCGCCGAGCTGGACAAGTGGTACGGCGGCGCGCGCCGCGACGAGCTGCACCTGCCGATGAACACGCTGCCCGGCTTCGGCGCGCAGGCCAGGTTCGACGCGGGCTGGTTCCGCAAGGCGCTGGAGGACGCGCAGGACGTGCACGGCCAGCCGCTGATCGTGTTCGACAACCACGACAACCCGCGCTCGATCGACCGCTTCGGCGACGGCCGCCACGACGTGCAGCGGGCCAAGGCCATCGCCACGCTGCTGCTGACCACGCGCGCGGCGGCGCTGACCTACTACGGCGCGCCGCTGGGCATGACCACGGCCACTCCGACGCGCAAGGAGGACGTGCGCGACCCCATCGGCATCACCGGCTGGCCGAAGGAGAAGGGCCGCGACGGCGAGCGCACGCCGATGCAGTGGACGCCGGGGCCGCAGGCGGGCTTCTCGACCAGCCCGCGCACCTGGCTGCCGGTCAACCCCAACCACGTCACGGTCAACGTGCAGACCGAGCTGGCCGAGCCCGGCTCGCTGCTCAACTGGTACCGCACGCTGATCGCGCTGCGGCGCGCGAACCCCGCGCTGCGCGACGGCGCGATGACCTTCCTCGACCGCGCCGACCCCGACGTGCTGGTCTACCGGCGCGAGGGCGCCGAGCCGGTCACCGTGCTGGTCAACTTCAGCGGCGGGCCGCGGCGGGTCGGGGCGGGCCTCGTGCAGGGCGCGGTGCGCACGCTGGCCGCCACCGATCCCGCGCTGGCCAGGGCCACGACGCTGGACGGCGCGACGCTGCCACCGTATGCCTCGTGGGTCGTGGCGCCGAAGCACTAGCTAAAGCGTCAGGCCGCCGGTTGAGTCGCCTCGCGGAGGCGGCCCGCAGGCGGGTCGTGGCCGGCGTTCGCCTGAAGTGGCCGGCGCGATGCCGACCATGTGCACCCGGTGCGTCTTGCCGCTGGGCGGGCGCGCGATCCGGTTCCTTTCGCTTGAACGATCCCCGGCCGGCCATGCGGGGCGTTATTGCCTGTCGGCGGGGCGGGCATGGTTGACGCCCGTCATTTACCTGACTAAAGTCAGGTAATGGACTCGAGGCATCTGCAACAGGTACGCCGCTTCAACCGCGCGGTCACGCGGCGGATCGGCGCGCTGGCCGACGACTACCTCGGCTGCGGGCGCCCGCTGGGCGAGGCGAGGCTGCTGTTCGAGATCGGCCGCGAAGGCGCGGACGTGCGCGACCTGCGCGCGCGCCTGGCGCTGGATTCCGGCTACCTCAGCCGGCTGCTGCGCTCGCTGGAGCGGCAGGGGCTGGTGTCCTCGCGCCGCGCCGCCGACGACGGCCGGGTGCGGCGCGCGGTGCTGACGGCGAAGGGGCGCAGCGAGCTGGACGCGCTCGAGCGGCGCTCGCAGGACGCCGCCGCCGCCCTGCTGGCGCCGCTCGGCGAGCGGCAGCGGGAGCGCCTGGTGGCGGCGATGGGCGAGGTGGAGCGGCTCATGCGCGCGGCCGCAGTGACGATCGAGCCGGCCGACCCGGACAGCGCCGACGCCCGTGCGTGCATCGAGACGTACTTCCGCGAGCTGGACGAACGCTTCGAGGGCGGCTTCGACCCTGCGCGAGGTCCCAGCGCCGAACCGGAAGAACTCGTGCCGCCGGCCGGGCTGTTCCTCATCGCGCGCCTGGACGGGCGGCCCGTGGGCTGCGGTGCGCTGAAGCTCCGGGGCAAGGGCATGGGCGAGATCAAGCGCATGTGGGTGGAGCCTGCCTCGCGCGGGCTCGGCATCGCGCAGCGGCTGCTCGATGCGCTCGAGAGGCACGCCGCGGAGGCCGGCGTGAACGTGCTGCGGCTGGATACCCATCGCGCGCTCGACGAGGCCCGCTCGCTGTATGTCCGCAATGGCTATGCGGAGACCGCGCCATACAACGCCAATCCTTATGCCCACCACTGGTTCGAGAAACGCGGGCTGCGGCGGCGTTCGTAGGGTGGCCGGTTGGCCTTGCCACGCCGTGCCGCTCCAGTGAGCGGCATGCGCGGCGCCCGGCGCAGCGGGTGGTGCCGTCGTGTCTCTCCGGTCAAGGCGCGAAGCGAAAGCGCTCCACGCGCCCCACCTTGGCCAGCGCCGCCTGCACCCTGGGCCGTTTGAGCATGGCCTGGCGGAGCGCATCGATCTTCTGTTTCACCGGAGTCATGGGCACGTCCGCATACTCCTGTGCGGCAACCAGGGCGTCGCTGCGCCAGCGGGGATTGTCCAGGCGCTCCACCATCACGTCGGCCGCCGCGTCGATGTCGCCCTGTGCGAGCAGGGCGTTCTGCCAGGTCGCAATCGCATCGATGCGATGCTCGCGCAGGTAGGCCACGGACTTGGCCGCGGCGGCGGCGTCCCCGTTCTGGAGGAAGGCGCGCAGCTTGACGCCTTCCAACTGCATGCGGCCGAAGTCGCTCAGTGGGCCGACCTCGGCCACGGCGTCCAACGCCTTGTCGGGTCGACCGAGGCTGTCGTACAGGCTGGCGAGGTTGATCGCCTGGCTCACGTTCAATTCGCCATTCTCCGGTCGCCGGGTGGCGCGCGCCAGTTGCACGGCGGCTTCGTCCCAGCGGCCCAGTCCCTCCAGCACGTCGCTGCGCGCATTGAGCAGCCAGATGTATTGTTCGTCGAAGTCGAGATAAGGCTTGGCGTCCTGGCTGCCTTGCACTTTTTCGATGGCCTCGTCGGCGAGCGCCAGCGCGCGGCCATACTCGCGGGTGGACAGCAGCAGGTTGATCAGATGCACGCGGGGTTCCAGCAGCCCGGGCGTCGCCTTCATCCGCGTTTGGGCTTCCGCGATTTCGGCGGTCATCAGCCGATCGACGTCGAAGGCTTGCGGGGCGGCCTGGGTGATCGGGTCGAAGCGCTTGTCGACGCGCATGCTGAGCGCGACGCGCGCCGAGCGGATGCGGGTGGCGACGGCCTTCGCCCTGGAGAGGTCGCCCTTGTCGATGAGCAGGCGCGCCAGCTCCCGCCACAGGCCGCTAGGCTCGCCGTCCTCGTCCGTCCACTTGAGATCGAACAGCGCCTGCAGCATGTCCAGCGATTCGGCATCGTTGCCGTGCTTGGCCAGTTCGCGCTGGATGGCGTAGATGGCATTGCTCCGGACGCTCTCCATGGAACCGGGCCATCGGCGTGACAGGGTCGCCACGCAGAGCGCGGCATCGCGGTAGTTGTAGAGGACGAAGGCGGCGCGCAGCCGCGCAGACCAGACCGCGTCGTCCGCTTCGTCGTAGTGGCTGGCCTGCACCAGCAGGCCGTGTGCGGCGTCGTAGCGCCCGTTTTCCAGGGCGATGGTGCCGTCCAGGGTGAGCGCGAGGTAGCGCTCCGGTTCCGGCAGGAGCATGAAACCGTCGGAATTGACGATGCTGTCCAGCATCGCGGCTGCCGCGCCGAGCTGGCCCTGCCTGGCCAGGATGGCGCTTTGCACCAGCTTGCCGCGCAGGCTCGCGGCGATATCGGACGAAATGGTCTGCGGCGGCGATTGCGGCGTGATCGAAGCCTGCGCGGCGCCTGCGCCGAGCAGCAGGCCGACCAGGAACCAGATGCTCCTCATACTCCACTCCCCCTGAAATGGCGTGCCTAAGGTGCCTGTTTCCCGCCTTGGATGAAAGGTGTGGAGCGGCGAGTGGCCGCGGCAAGCCGCTGACGCCCCGGCAGCGTCGTGGGGACAGGGTCACGCAAGGAGCAGCTTCTTCCGGATTGGGCATCGGCCCGCTCAGCCGGGATAGTCGAGCCTGGGATACCAGTCCGTGCCGCGGCCCTCCGGCGTGCAGTCGAGCACCGTCCACAGCGGCATCAGGTCGGGCGCGCCGCGCGGGTCCTGGCCGGGGTCGGCGGTCTCCGGGCCCATCTCGCCGCTCCAGAAATGGCGGACGCCGCCGCGGCGGGTGAACACGTTGCAGGCGGGGATGTCGCTGCCGTCCTCGGCGACGCCGAAGTAGTCGCGGCTGTAGGCGCCGTCGACGTCCGAGTACAGCCTGAGGTGGCGCCAGCCGCGCTCGCGCTTGAAGTCGAGCAGCCGCGCGAGCGGCGAGCGCGCCACCACCGCCAGCGCCGCGCGCTGGCCGATGTCGCGCGCCTCGCCGTCCCAGGCGGAGAGCAGCGAGGTGCACATCGGGCAGGGACGCGCGCGCTGCGGGCCGAACATGTAGCTGTAGACCACCAGGGTCGGCTTGTCGCCGAACAGGCCGGCGAGATCGACCTCGCCGTGCTCGCCCTGGAAGCGGTAGCGTCCGCCGACCTCGCCGCCGGGCGGCAGCGCGCGGCGCTGTTCGGCGACGCGCTCGATGTGGCGGCGCAGCTCGATCTCCTCGGCGAGCAGGGCCTGGCGCGCGCGGCGGTATGCCGCGCTTTCGTTGGGGAAGCGCGTGCGGTTGCGCGCGGCGAGTTCGGCGGCGGGAACGAGGGCGGGGGCTTGGGTCATGGCCGGTCTCCGGGTGGGATCAATCGCGGTCGGGCGCGCCGAGCGGGAAGCAGCGGCGGTAGGGCCGCGCCTCGTCCACCGCGCGGGCGAACGAGGGACGCGCCAGCAACCGCTCGCGGTAGGCGCGCACGTGGCGGAAGGACGGGTCGATGGGGTGGGTCCAGTCGGCATAGAACAGGAACGGCGCGGCGCCGCAGTCGGCCAGGCTGAAGGCATGGCCGGCCGCCCACTCGCGGCCGGCCATGTGGCGGTCGAGCCAGGCGTAGGCGGTCTCGAGCATGGCCCTGGCCTCCGCCACGCCGCGAGGGTCGCGCTCGGCTTCCGGGCGCAGGCGGTCGAACACCACCTTCTGCTGCGGCGTGGAGACGTAGTTGTCGAAGAAGCGGTCGAGCATGCGCACCTCCAGCGCCACCCGCGGGTCGAACGGGATCAGCCGCACGGGGCCCGGATAGGCCTGGTCCAGGTACTCGACGATGCAGCTGGCCTCGAGCACCGTGCGGCCGCCGTCGGCCAGCACCGGAAAGCGCTTCATCGGCCACAGCGCGGCCAGTTCCTCGTTGGCGGCGGGGTCTTCCAGCGAGCGGTAGTCGAACGGCGTGCCGTTCTCGTACAGCGCCACCAGCGCCTTCTGGCTGTAGGAGGAGAACGGGTGGGCGTAGAGCCTGGGCAACTGCGGCATCGAGGTGTCCTTCGGTGGAGGGGTTCCCATGGACGACGAACGGCCGCCGGCGGAATCGACAACCGGGTCGCCCGCCATTCGCGGCCGCTATCGATTCCGCCCGCGCCGGTTCGTCGCGCCGATGAAGCGCGCCGGGCGGCGGTTTCCCGGAGCGGAGCGCGGGAAGGCGCCTTCGCCGGAAACGGCGGCGGCCTGCGTTCCGCTATGCTCCCGGCCATGCCGGCACGGACAGGGAGGCGGTGATGGGAACGGGCTTGCGTTGGGCGGCACTGGCCGCCGCCGTCTTCATGCTGGGCGCGTGCGCCACGCATCCGGCTGCGCCGCCGAAGTCGGGCGATGCCGGGCCGGCGGAAGAACGCCCGGACCCCGACGTGCAGCGCGTGGTCGACGGCGTGCGGATGATCCAGCAGGGGCATATCCAGGCGGCCATCGACGGCCCGTTCGACGAGGTTGCCCGGCGCTACGAGGCGCAGTACGGCGCCAGCAAGGAGAAGATCTTCAGCGCCCGCGGCACCGCCGACGCGCTGCTGTACGCCAGCCTGGCGGTGAGCGCGAAGCCGCCGTTCTCGGCGCGGGTGCTGGGGCCGGCCTGGGCGATGGCCTACTGGGGGCGCGGCTACGCCTACAACGAGATGGCGCGCTACGACGACGCCATCGTCGAGCTGCGCAAGGCGCTCGCGCTGGCGCCGATGGACAGCCAGTACAAGATCGAGCTGGCCTACGCCTACCAGCAGAAGCGCCAGTGGGACGAATCGCTGGCGCTGTACAAGGACGCCGAGGCCAATGCCGACCTCACCACCGCCGACGTGCCGGAGATCAAGTGCAAGGCGCTGCGCGGGCAGGGCTACGACCTGGTGGAGCTGCACCGCTACGAGGAGGCCCGGGCGGCCTATCGCGCCTGCCTCAAGCTGGTGCCGGACGAGCCGCGCTCGCTCGGCGAGCTGAAGTACATCGACGCGGTGCAGGCGAAGGGGAAGTAGCCCCGCGGGGCCACGGCGGTCAGCGTCCCGCGCGGCGGCGGCGCCAGTGCTTCCAGCGGAGCTCGGCCAGCACCAGCGCGCGCCGGATCGGCCGGCGCAGCGGCGGCAGGTCCTGCGCGAGCAGCAGCAGGCCCAGCGGCAGCATCCACAGCCCCAGCACCGGCAGGAAGCTCAGCAGGCCCGCGGCCACCAGCAGCAGTCCGACCAGCGCGCGCAGCGAGCGGGCCGACGGTTCGCGCAGGCGGCGGAAGCCGCGCGCCATCCAGCCCGGCAGGCGTCGTTCCAGGCGGTCGAGCCGGCGGTGCAGGCGTTCCTCGTCTTTGTTCTTGCCCATCCGTGCCACGAATAGCACGAAGCGCTCCGTCGCGTAACGGCCACAGGCAACGGCGGGCCGTTTTTGCCGGGCGGAAATCGATGCCCGCTTGTGCCGTCCGCGCTGCTGCGCCATCGTTGCGCGCCAAGGGGGAATGTCCATGGATGCAGATATCGGGGGCCGCGGCGCGGCCGTGGAGATCGCCGGTTTCTGGCGGCGGCTCGTGGCGCTGGCGGTGGACCTGTTCCTGCTCGGCGTGGCGGGCATGATCGTGGGCGGGCTGCTGTTCGACGCGCTCGCGCGCATGGGCGGCTATGCGCGGCTGCCGGGCTTCGCGCTCGCGCTGCTCTACTTCGGCCTGTGCAACAGCCGCCTCCGCGGCGGGCAGACCGTCGGCAAGATGCTGCTCGGCATCCGCGTGGTCGACCGCGCCGGGGCGCCGCTTTCCGTGCCGCGCGCGATGCTGCGCTACGCGGTGCTGGGCGTACCGTGCTTCCTCAACGGCGCTCCCGTCCTGGGGCCCGACGCGCCGCTGCCGCTCGACGCGCTGCTGTCGCTGCTCGTGTTCGGCGGCCTGCTGGGCACCGCGTACCTGTACGTCTTCAACCGGCGCACGCGCCAGACGCTGCACGACCTGGCGGTGGGCTCCTGCGTGGTGCGCGCCGAACCGGGAGAGACGAGGCCGGTCGCCGCGGTCTGGCGCGGGCACTACGTGGTGCTGGGACTGCTGGCGGTGCTCGCCCTCGGTTTGCCGCTCGCGCTCCACCGGCTGGCCGGCGGCGACGCCTTCGCCGGGATGCTGCCGGCCTACCGGACGCTGACGCGCGAGCCGCACGTGCTGAACGCGCTGGTGATGCGCGGGTCGGCCTCGTTCAACGGCACCGGGAGTCGCTACCTGCAGGCCAGCCTGCGGCTCGACGCGCCGCTGCTCGACGACGCCGGCCTGGCCCGGCGCGCCGCCGGGGTGCTGGCCGCCAGCGACGACGGCCGCGCCGAGGATGCCTTCGTGGTGATCCTGGTGTACGGCTACGACATGGGCATCGCCCACGGCTGGAAATACCGCAGCTACACCTACCGGCCGGACGAGCTGCGGTAGCGGTCGCGCTCAGCCGGCGAGCGCGCGGCGCAGCTCCTGCAGGGCGGGCAGCAGGCGCTCCGGCTCGCGCAGCGCCCGGCGCGCCTGGCCGACGGCCTGGCGCGCGCGGCCGGGCGTGGCGCCCTGCTCGATCAGGCGCACGGCGTCGGCCCGGCAGGCCGCCAGCGCGTCCGCCCAGTCGGCCGGCTGCCGGCGGCGCAAGCGGCGCGTCAGCAGGCGGGCGGAGCGGAACGGCCGCGCCGCCTGCTGCAGCCGTTCCAGCGCGGCCACGAAGCCTGCGGGGCTTCGGGACGCCGTCGCGGGATCGAGCGCCTCGGCGAGCGCCGCGAGCGCGTCGGCCAGCCGCCGTCGCAGCATGTCGGTCGAACGCACCGGCAGCACGAACCACGCGGCGGCCACGCCGATCAGCGCGCCGATCACGATTTCCTCCAGGCGCTGCCACAGCAGCGCCGCGGGCGGCGCGCCGGCGAAGCCCTGCAGCAGCGCCAGCGCCAGCGTCACGAACAAGGCCCACCAGGCGTAGCCCAGCGGGCGCAGCCAGACGCCGAGGAACAGGGCCGCGAGGATCAGCGCGGCGGTCGGCCAGCCCGCGCCGGCGTGCAGGCTGAGCGTAAGCGCCAGCACCGTGCCCGCCGCCGCGCCCAGCACGCGCAGGCCGCTCTTGTGCGCCACGTCCAGGCGGCCGCGGTTGCCGCTGTTGACGATGAAGGCGGTGAGCACGATCCACGACCAGCGCTCGGCGAAGCACAGGTAGCCCACCGCGAAGGAAGCCGCCAGCGCCACCGCCATCTGGATCGCCATGCGCGTGCTGGCCGCCGGGCGCAGCGTGCCTTCGCGCGCGGCGGCGGGCGCGGGCTCCGGCGGCCGCACGCGCGGCAGCAGGCGCAGCCGGCGCGCGAGGGCGTGGCACAGCGACACCCACAGCAGCGCCAGCAGCGCGACCGCCACCGGCGCCAGCGGCGCGGGCAGGAGGCCGCCCGGTTCCGCGCGCGCGTGCGGCACGGTGAGCAGGGTGACGAAGGGCAGCGCGACCAGCGCGCCGGCGCGGCGCGCCAACGGCCCGAAGCGGCGCAGCCAGACCGGCACCGACATGCCCGCGACGAAGGCCGCCGCGCCGAGCCACGGCGCGTGCCGCAGCAGCAGGCCGACGCCGACCGCGACGAGGCCGACCAGCGGCAGCGCCAGCGCGGCCTCCAGGCGCCCGCGCAGATCGCGGTCGAGCTGGCTGCGCGAGAGCGAGAGGCTCAGCACCACCGCCAGCACCGCCGGCCCGCGCCCCGGCGCGAGCGGCAGCGTGCAGAGCAGGGTGGCGAGCGCGGCCAGCATGGTCGTCACCGCCTCGGCCAGCGGCGGCAGCAGCGCGGCCGCGGTGGCGCGCGCCGCGCCCAACCATGCGGAAAGTCCAGGCTTCATGCGCGTCACCGGAGAGGAGGGCGCGGCGATTGTAGGCCCGGAGCGGGCGACGGGCTTCCGGCCAACGGCCCGGTCCATCGAGAATCCGTCCGTGCCTTGCGGAGAGCCGCCGATGTTCCGCTTCCCGTCCGTCCCGCCGCCGTTGGATGCCGGTGTGGCCCGCGCTCGCGGGATGGGCCGGAGGGGGACGCACCCTTCGGCACGGCGCGCGCCCGATGCGGGGCGAGTGCGCGCGCCGCGGTTGCCAGAGCCAGCGTGGCCGCGGCGGGCCGGCTTCGGAGGGACTAGTGCATGCTGTTCTCGGATCGGGCGAACGGGCCGGCCGAAACCATCGTCGCCGAGCTGCGCGACTACCCGGAATGGCGCCGCGGCCGCACGCGCTACGGCATCTGGATGATCCCGGTGGAGGAGCCGGCGCTGCTCGCCTACCTGCGCGACGCGCGGCGGCGCCTGGCCGACCTGCTGCATCCGTGTCCCCGGCGGCAGCCGCACCTGACGCTGTTCGTCTGCGGCTTCGAGAGCGCGGCGCGCGTGGCGGACGACGATTTCACCCCGGCGCAGCTGCGGCGGCAGATCGACCTGCTCGGCCGCGACGACGGCGCCGCCGGCGCGTTGCCGCTCGGCCGGCCGGACAGCTTCGCCAGCGCCGCCTTCGTGCCGGTCGGCGACCCGGAGGGCCGGCTCGCCGGCTGGCGCGCCCGGCTGGCGCGGGCGGCGCGCGAGGTGAGGCGGGCGCCCTACGTGCCGCACATCACGCTCGGCCTGTACCGGCGCCGGGTGGACGCCGCCACCGTCCGCGCGCGGCTGGCCGGGCTGGAGGCGCCGCCGGTCCCGCTGCCGGTCGGGGAGCTGCACTACGCCACCTACGAGGCGCGCGTGCCGCAGGGGGCGCTGTCGAGCCGCTGCCGCCTGCGCCTGCGCGGCGGCTGAACGGCGCGTGGGCGCTGGAATCCGTCCGCGACGCCCCCAGATTCCCTTTCGTGGGATGGCAGCGCGCCCTTCGCGCGGGCTTTCGCCGCCACCCGCTATCTTTCGTCCCAGGCATCACGCGGCAGCGGAGGGTTCCATGGCAACCGGTTGGGCAGGCGACGGCGCCGTGCAGGACCAGATCGACGCCACGGTCAACGACGCCGTGCAGCGGGCGCGCCGGCAGCTCAAGCAGGGACCGGGCCTGACGCACTGCGAGGAATGCGGCGCGGCCATCCCCGCGGCGCGGCGCAAGGCCGTGCCCGGCGTGCGCCTGTGCGTGGCCTGCCAGGAGGCGCACGACGCCGAGCAGCGCGGCGCCAGCCTGTACAACCGCCGCGGCAGCAAGGACAGCCAGTTGCGCTGAGGCCGGGACGCGCGGCTCGCGCCGAAGGCGGGCGGAGCAGGCGGTGCCTTCGCCGGCCGGCATGGCGGGGCCTTCGTCCGCGCGGCCGCGCTATCCTGTGCGCTCGTCCATGGCCGGGGTGCGATCCATGCGTGTCGAGGCGACGGAGGCGGAGGGCGCGGGCGACAGGTGGCTGCGGCGCTGGCGAATCCTGACCCGCCGCAACCCTTCGGCGCTGCTGCTGCTGGTCCAGCTGCTCTGCGTGCTGCTGTACCCGCTGGTGGAGGACCTGCGCGCCGCCAACACGGTGCTTGGCGTGGCCGGCGTGCTGATCCTGCTGCTGGCCCTGCGCATGATCCGCCATACCCGCGGCCGCCTGGCCACGGGCATCGCCCTCGCGGCGGCGGCGGTGGCGCTCAACGCCGGCTACCTGATCGGCGGCTACGCCGGCCTGCTGCCGTGGCAGGCGGCGATGGAGGCGGTGTTCTATTTCTACGCGGCGGCCTGCCTGGTCGGCTACATGCTGGCCGACCGGCGCGCCAGCACCGACGAGCTGTTCGCCGCGGGCGCCACCTTCACGCTGCTGGTATGGGCGTTCACCTACGTGCTGGCGTTGTGCCAGGCGCTGCAGCCCAGCGCGTTCACCGCCACCCAGGCCGGCACGCCGCGCGGCTGGACCGACCTGATGTTCCTCAGCTTCGCGCTGCTCTCCAGCACCGGCATCGGCGACGTGGTGCCGCTGTCCGGCCTCGCCCGCGCGGTGGCCGACGTCGAGATGCTCACCGGGGTGATGTACCTGGCGCTGGTGGTGTCGCGGCTGATCGGCCTGGCGGTGGCGCAGAAGGGCGACTAGCGCGTCGCGCCCCGCGGGCGATTGGCCGCATGCCCATGGCGCAGGACGCCCCGTTCGTGGCCCGGGCCGCGTCCCGCAGCGTCGAGCCACCCATCGCGCACCGGCCGGCCGCCCGGGACCAAGGCGGGATATGATCGACAGGCGTGGCCGGCGGGACCGGCCAGCGAGCGGCTGCCGGCCGTCACCCGGCGGCCGCTTCCAGATGCCAAGGGGGAATGCCATGTCGGACGTGATCGATTTTCTGGAGCGCATGGGCCAGGACGCGCAGCTGCGCGACGCCTCGCCCGAGGAAATGGCGCAGGCGATGGAAGAGGCGGGGCTGGAACCGGCCGTGCGGTCGGCGATCCTGGACGGGAGAGCGGGCCGCCTGCAGGACCTGCTGGGCCAGGGCGCGCATTTCTCCATCCTGATGCCGGGGGAGGAAGAAGAAGAGGAAGAGCAGGAAGACGAGGACGAGGAGCGCGAGCAGGAAGGCGACGAGCAGCTGGCTGCGTCGCATGGCATCCGCGCATCCGCCGCCTGACATCCATGTCCAGGCCCGGCAGCATGCGCCGAAGATGCCTGGCGGCGGGCATGTTCCTCGGCCTGGCCATGGGCGCGGCCGCGACGGACGCGCCCATGGCCGGCGGCGAGGCGGCGTCGCTGCAGCGCGCCGACCGCATCAAGACGTCGAACCATGCCGAGTTCGTGCAGATCCTGCACCGCCTGGAGCAGGAGAGGGCGCGGCTGCCGCCGGAGCAGCAGAGCTACCTGCGCTACCTCGAAGCCTGGCAGGTCGCCTACGCCGGCGACTACGAAAGGGCCAGCTCGCAGCTCGGCGCGGTCATCGGCCAGTCCGACGATCCCGTGCTGCGGGTCCGGGCCCTGGCCACGCTGGTCAACATTCTCGGCGTCGGCCACCGCTACGAGGAGGCCTTCGCCCGGATGAGCCAGATGCTGGAGCAGCTGCCGCGGATCGACGACAAGGCGGTGCGCTACCAGGCGCTGGGCGAGGCGGCGCAACTGCTCATCGCGGCGGGCCAGTACGAGCTGGCGGTGGGCTACGCCGACCAGATGCTGGCGGACCTTCCTCCCGGCGAAAGCGCCTGCAAGGCGATGTTTTTCAAGCTCCATGCCCGCTATCGCAGCGGCGAGGCGCGCGAGCCCGACGCGGTGTTCCAGGAAGGCGTCGACACCTGCGTCAAGGCGGGCGAGATCCTGGTCGCCAACGCCATGCGCGCGGACGTGGCGGCCCTGGACATGAGGCGCGGGCGCGTCGCGGACGCCATCGCGCTGCTGGAGAAGAACTACGCCGACGTCCGGCGCGACCAGTACCCCAGCCTGACCGCGCAGGTCGACGGCCTGCTGGCGCAGGCCTACTGGACGCAGGGGAACGTCGAGAAGTCGGAGCACTTCGCGCACGCCGTCATCGACAACGGCATCAAGGGGGAATACACCGAGCCGCTGAGCCAGGCCTACGAGGTGCTCTACCGGATCGCCCGCCAGCGCGGCGATTTCCCCGCGGCGCTGGCCTGGCACGAGAAATACATGGCGGCCGACAAGGGCTACCTGGACGACGTCGGCGCCAGGACGCTGGCCTACCAGATGGTGCGCCAGCAGGTGCAGGCGCGGAAGGAGCAGGTCGACGCGCTGAACAAGCAGAACCAGATCCTGCAGCTGCAGCAGGCGCTGGACCGCAAGGCGGTGGAGACCAGCCGCCTGTACATCGTCCTGCTGCTGACCGTGCTGGGCTTCATCGCGCTCTGGCTGTACCGGCTCAAGCGCTCGCAGCTGCGCTTCATGCGGCTGGCGCGCCGCGACGGCCTGACCGGCATCTACAACCGCCAGCACTTCGTGGCCGAGGCCGAGCAGGCGCTGGCCTATGCCAGGCGCTCCGCGCGCGGCGCCAGCCTGGTCCTGCTCGACCTGGACCATTTCAAGCAGATCAACGACAGCCATGGCCACGCGGTGGGCGACCAGGTGCTCAAGCAGGCCGTGGCGGTGTGCCAGCAGCACCTGCGCTCCACCGACATCTTCGGTCGCCTGGGCGGCGAGGAGTTCGGCATCCTGCTGCCCGAGTGCCCGATCGACCAGGTGCTGGCGCGGGCCGAGCGGATCCGCCGCGAGATCGAGGCGCTCTCCGGCGACGGCCACGATTCCGTGGTGACCGCCAGCCTGGGCGTGGCCTCCACCGCCCGCTCCGGCTACGAGCTGCGCCAGCTGCTGGTGGACGCGGACGCCGCGCTCTACCGGGCCAAGCGCGCCGGGCGCAACCGCGTCGTCTCCGGCCATGCGGATGCGGAGGATTGCGCCGCCGCCGGCTGAGCCGCGCCGGCGCCCGGGCATGGCGATTTCCCGCCGGCTTGCGTACCCTTCGAGAACCGTGGCTGGTTTTTTTTTGCCACCGCATGTAAACGTTTACGTCCATGCCTTTCCCGCGCCGGGGCCATGCGGCTGCGCACAACGATCTTCAAGGACTCATGAAGCTTCCATCCCCCCTTTCCCTGCGTCCCCTGGCGCTGCTGCTCGGCCTGGCGCTGGCCGGCGCCGCGTCCCTGCCGGCCGCGGCCGCGCCGCGTCCGGCGGTGCGGCCCCCGAACGCGCAGCTCGCCTCGCCGGAGATCGAGCGCCGCGTGGAGGCGCTGCTCAAGCAGATGACGCTGGAGGAGAAGATCGGCCAGCTGGTGCAGTACAACGACGTGGGCTACACCGCGCCGACCACCGCGGACGGCGGCTCGCCCGCGCTCGCGGCCAACCCCGAGACGCGCGTCCACGTGGACGCGATGCAGCTGGCGAAGGAAGGCCGCCTGGGCTCCATGCTCAACGTGATCGGCGCGGACAAGACGCGCGCCTTCCAGCAGGCGGCGATGGCCAGCCGCCTGCACATCCCGATCCTGTTCGGCGCCGACGTGATCCACGGCTACCGCACCATCTACCCGGTGCCGCTGGGCCTGGCCGCCTCGTGGGACCCGCAGCTGGTCGAGGACGTCTCGCGCATGTCGGCCGGGGAGGCCACCACCGCCGGCGTCAAATGGTTCTACTCGCCGATGGTGGACATCTCGCGCGACGCGCGCTGGGGCCGCTCCACCGAGGGCGCGGGCGAGGACGCCTACCTCGGCGCGGCGATGGCGCGCGCCTACATCCGCGGCTACCAGGGCGACGACCTGTCCAGGCCCGACGCGGTGGCCGCCTCGGTCAAGCACTTCGCCGCCTACGGCGCCGCCGAGGCCGGGCGCGAGTACAACACCACCGACATGTCCGACATCCGCCTGCGCCAGGTCTACCTGCCGCCGTACCGGGCGGCGGTGGAGGCGGGCGCGGCCACCCTGATGAGCGCCTTCAACGCGCTCAACGGCGTGCCGGCCAGCGCCAACCCGTACCTGATGGACGAGATCCTGCGCAAGGAATGGGGCTTCGGCGGCTTCGTGGTGAGCGACTACACCGCGGTGATGGAGCTGACCAACCACGGCGTCGCGCTGGACGCCGCCACGGCGACGAAGAAGGCGCTGGAGGCCGGCGTGGAGGTGGACATGATGTCCCACTTCTACGACACGCAGATCCCCAGGCTGCTCGCGGAGCACAAGCTGTCGATGGCCACCGTGGACGAGGCGGTGCGCCGCGTGCTGCGGGTGAAGTTCGCGCTGGGCCTGTTCGAGCATCCGTATGCGCGGCCCGGCGAGGTGACCCGCGCGGTGCCGGAGCACCGCCCGCTGGTACGCCGCGCCGCGGAGGAATCCTTCGTCCTGCTGCGCAACGAGCCCGCCGGCGGCGCGCCGGTGCTGCCGCTGGCGAAGGGCGTGAAGCGCATCGCGCTGATCGGCCCGCTGGCCGACGCCAGCGGCGAGATGCAGGGCGCCTGGGGCGGCGCGCAGCACGTGCCCGACGTGGTGACCCTGCGCGACGCGCTGCAGGCGCGCATGCGGGCCGCCGGCGGCACGCTGCTCTATGCCGAGGGCACCGGGATCGAGGGCGACTCGCAGGCCGGCTTCGCCGAGGCGAAGCGCGCGGCCGGGCAGGCCGACGTGGTGGTGATGGCGCTGGGCGAGTCGAGCGCGATGAGCGGCGAGGCCGGCTCGCGCGCGCACCTGGACCTGCCCGGCAACCAGCAGCAGCTGCTGGAGGCGGTGGCCGCCACCGGCAAGCCGGTGGTGCTGGTGGTGTTCTCCGGCCGGCCGCTGGTGCTGGACTGGGCGGCGAAGCATGTGCCGGCGATCCTCGAGGCCTGGTTCCCCGGCACCGAGGCGGGCAACGCGCTGGCCAACGTGCTGTTCGGCGACGTGGCGCCCAGCGGCAAGCTGCCGATGAGCTTCCCGCGCGCGGTGGGGCAGGAGCCGCTGTACTACAACCAGTTTCCCACCGGCCGCCCGGCCGGCGCGGCCGACCTCGGCAAGCCGCCGGCCGGCGACACGCGCTTCATCTCGCGCTACATCGACGTGCCCAACGACGCGCTGTTCCCGTTCGGCTACGGCCTGAGCTACACCACCTTCGCCTACTCGGACGTGCGCGTCTCGCGCGCCTCGCTGCCGCTGGCCGAGGCCAACCGCGCCGATGCGAAGGGCCTGGTCACGGTCACCGCCACGGTGAAGAACACCGGCGCGCGCGAGGCCACCGAGGTGGTGCAGCTGTACGTGCGCAACCTCGGCGCCAGCGTGGAGCAGCCGGTGCGCAGTCTGCAGGGCTTCCGGCGCGTCACGCTCAGGCCCGGCGAATCGCGCCAGGTGAGCTTCCCGCTGGGCTTCGACGAGCTGTCGTTCTACGACGTGCACAGCCGGCGCGTGGTCGAGCCCACGCATTACACCGCGTGGGTGGGCGGCAGCTCGCTGGCGGACCGGCAGGCGGAGTTCGTGGTCACGCCGTAGCGGCGGCGGGGAAGGTTCCGCGCGCGTGCGGCCTGCGCCGGCATGCCTCGGCTCGTCATGCCGGCGCAGGCCGGCATCCAGGGCGACGCGGCATGGATGAGCGACGAGGCCCTGGGCCCCGGCCCGCGCCGGGGCGACGGTGTAGCGATTGGCTCTTGCACCGCAGGCGGATGCGGGTCCCGTCACATGGGCATCCACCGGCCGTCCGCCGGCGTCGCGCTCTGGCAGAATCGACGGCTCCACAGCCTCCGGGGAAGTCCTGATGCGTGCCGAAGCCGCACCGGCGAATGCGCCGAGCCGCGTCCTGTTCGCCAGCCTGATCGGCACCACCATCGAGTTCTTCGACTTCTACATCTACGCCACCGCGGCGGTGCTGGTGTTCCCGCGGCTGTTCTTCCCGGCGGGCGACCCGGCCTCGGCCACGCTGCAGTCGCTGGCGACCTTCGCGCTGGCGTTCTTCGCGCGGCCGGTGGGCTCGGCGCTGTTCGGCCACTTCGGCGACCGCGTGGGGCGCAAGGCCACGCTGGTGGCGGCGCTGCTCACCATGGGCCTGTCCACGGTGGCGATCGGCCTGCTGCCCACCTACGACCGCATCGGCGTGGCGGCGCCGGCGCTGCTGGCGCTGTGCCGCTTCGGCCAGGGCCTGGGGCTGGGCGGCGAGTGGGGCGGGGCGGTGCTGCTGGCGGTGGAGAACGCGCCGCCGGGCAAGCGCGCCTGGTACGGCATGTTCCCGCAGCTGGGCGCGCCGATCGGCTTCTTCCTGTCCACCGGCCTGTTCCTGTGGCTGACCGCGGCGATCGGCGACGCGGCGTTCTTCGCCTGGGGCTGGCGCGTGCCGTTCCTGGGCAGCGCGGCGCTGGTGCTGCTGGGCCTGTGGATGCGCCTGCGGCTGACCGAGACGCCGGCCTTCGTGCGCGCGATGGCGCAGCGCGAGCGCGTGCGGCTGCCGATGCTCGCGGTGGTGGCGCGGCATCCGCGCGCGCTGCTCGCCGGCACCTTCGCGGCGCTGGCCACCTTCGTGCTGTTCTACCTGATGACGGTGTTCGCGCTGAGCTGGGCCACCAGCCGGCTGGGTTATTCGCGCGAGCGGTTCCTGCTGCTGCAGATGGTCGGCGTGCTGTTCTTCGCGGCGACCATCCCGCTGTCCGCCCGCCTGGCCGACCGGCGCGGCGGGCGCCGCGTGCTGGTGCAGGCGACGGCGCTGATCCTGGCCTTCGGGCTGGTCTTCGCGCCGCTGTTCGCCGCGGGCGGCACCGGCGGCGCGCTGCCGTTCCTGGCGCTGGGCCTGGGCCTGATGGGATTCACCTACGGGCCGCTGGGCACGGTGCTGGCGCACATGTTCCCCACGGCGGTGCGCTACACCGGCGCCTCGCTGGCGTTCAACCTCGCGGGCATCGTCGGCGCCTCGCTGGCGCCGTACATCGCCACCTGGCTGGCGCGCGAGCATGGCCTGGCGTGGGTCGGCGGCTACCTCGCCGGCGCGGCGGCGCTGACCCTGCTGGCGCTGTGGCGCTCGCCGCCCGCGGTCGACTAGCGTTCCGGCCGTCCGGTTGTCGCGGATGTGCGGGCGTTCACTTCAGGAAAACGCCGGCTGGCCGATAAAAAGGCTGGCGCCACAACCTCGGTATCCACGGCATATGTGCCTTCGTTCCTGCCGTTGCTGCGGCATTGCCGCGTCCGGCGACCGCGCACGGCCTCCGCTGGCCGGCCCGGTCGGGCGCACCTTCCGGGCAAGCCGCGGGAGGCGCGCATGAGCCATCACAAGCCGCACGGCCGGCACGGCAACCGCGTGGACTGGAACGACCCGCACCTGCAGTCGCTGCTCAGCCGGACCGAGCACTGGAAGCTCGACAACCGCAGCAGCCATGCGCCGCAGGACGTGCAGGTCCACATCGGCTGGGGCGCCAGTACCGGCCGGCCCGGCGTGCTCGTCTACGAGCGCGACCAGGTGATGGTGCTGGAGACCACCTTCCCGATCCAGCAGGGCGAGCACGTGCGCGTGGACCGCATCGCGGCGGACGGCCTGCGCGTGGTGTGGGGCATGGTGGTGGAGAGCCGCGAGGGCCAGCGCGCCGAGGACCGCCTGCACGGCGTGCACGTGCACTGGCTGCACGTGCGCTGAGAGCGGCCGCACGGCGTCGGAGCCGGTTCGAAATCTTCCGGGGAAGAGTGTCGGAAGGACCGTCGGGATGAAGCGCGGGCGGGCGTGGAGGCGGTGCTCGGTGGTTGGCGGCAGGTCGAGCTTGGGCCGGTGGGTGACCACGGGGGCGCGGATCATGCAGATCCAGCAGCACGTCGACCGGCGGCGTGACGTTGACGGCGGCGGGATCGGCCTGGGCGGCGCGAGCAGGGAAAGCCATGTTCCTTCCTCCCGCGGTGCGATGGTGGGGTGCCCGGCACTGATGGGGAGCGCCGGGCGATTCCGGCTTATCCTTCCTGCCTCGCGGAATGCCAACGACACTCAAGGAGGAATCGGCATGACTCGGACTCGCGCGCTGTGGCTGGCCATCGCCTTCGCCGGCGCGGTACCGCCCCATGCGCTGCACGCGCAGGCGGCGGACGGCGGCTCGTGCCGCAACGGCGCCTTTGCGTCGATGCAGGACGGGTTCGCCCTGGCCAAGGTGGCCGGGGCGGGGCGGCTCTATTTCCTCGGCGACATGGACGGCTGCCCGCGCGACGAGCGGGCCTGCCATGCCGGCGGCTACGTGGTGCCCGGCGACACGGTGCTGACCGGCCGCGCGCTGGGCGCCTTCCGCTGCGCCTTCTACCCGAACGACGCGGGCGGCAGCGCCGGCTGGGTGCGGGCGGACCGCCTGCAGCCGCAGCCCGTGCCCGCCGCGCCGCCGCCGCACGCCTGGCTCGGCAAGTGGAAGGACGGCGACAACGCCCTCGTCCTGCGGCGCGAGGGCGGGATGCTGGCGGCGAAGGGCGAGGCGTACTGGCCCTCGGCCGACCCGCCGCAGGAGCAGTTCCCCGGCGGCCCCAACGTGGGCGGGCTGGAAGGCAAGGCCGCGCCCGCGGGCAACCGCGCGGTGTTCGTCGACGGCGAGTGCCGCGTCACCGCCACCCTGGTGGGGTCGCTGCTGGTGGTGGCCGACAACGGCGGGTGCGGCGGCATGAACGTGCGCTTCGACGGCGTGTACCGCCGCCGCTGAAGGCCTGCCTCGCGGCGCGGCGGCACGGCCAGAGGTCATCGACCGGCCCGCTGCGTCGAAGCCGCCGGCCTCGCCGCACGAGGGTGTCCCCGCTTCCTTTGCCGGATCGTCCTGCTTGTCTGCGCGAGCCGCGTAGGCGCGCGCCATTCGCTGGATGGCCTTCCGGTCCTGCGCTTCGGCTTCCTCGATGCGTCGTGCCGATCACGGGCGGCGCGAGCGCGTGCCCGCGATCTTGCGGGGGAACGCACCGGGCGCCGGCAGGTGGAACCCGGCATGGGCGCGCATGTTCCGCCCATGGTGGACATCGTTGTCAGCCCTTGACCTGCCGGCACCCGCGCGTCGATCCCGCGGCGAGCCGCGAGGCCCGCCACCGGCGGGAGCGGGGCGCGGCCGCGGCCGGCGTCCGGCCATCGTGACGCCGGGGGCCTGGCCGGATCCTTCCCCCTCCCGCCATGCGCAACGGCGACGGTTCCCGGCACCCGGCCGCCCGCCGCGCACGGCGGCGACCGGGCGGAAGGCGGTTTCGGCTGGGGCATCACATTTTCACGGCATATCCATAGACAACGTTGTCATAAACGGTTAAAGAAGGCGTCGCTTCACCCCCACTGCAAGCGCCGGCACGCATGGAGGCAGGGAGGCGACGATCCCCGCGCGGACGCCAGGAAGGGCCGCGAGATCGCCGAGGCGACCCGTAGCGATGCACTCAACCTGGAGACAGAGCCATGTTCGTGAAGCGATCGGCTGTGTGGTCAAGCTTGGTTTTCGGCATGCTGGGAAGCGCGGTGGGCACGGGGGCGTCCGTCACCCTGCTCGCGGCGCTGCCCACGGGCGCGGCGTTCGCGCAGAGCCTGCCCGCGTGCGCGGCGGCGTGGAACGCCGCGACGGCCTACTCGGGCGGCGCCACCGCCAGCGAGAACGGGGTCAACTACCTGGCCAACTGGTGGACGCAGGGCGATGACCCCGCCACCAACAACGGCCCCGCCGGCAGCGGCAAGCCGTGGACCTCGCAAGGGGCCTGCGGCGGCTCGGGCGGCGGCTCCGGAGGCGGCGGCACTCCGCCGGGTTCGGGTGACTGCGACGCCGCCTGGAACGCCGCCACCGCCTACAACGGCGGCGCCACGGTCAGCGAGAACGGCGTGAACTACCGCGCCAACTGGTGGACGCAGGGCGACGATCCGGCCACGCACAACGGCCCGACGGGCTCGGGCCAGCCCTGGACCGCGATCGGCTCGTGCACCGGCTCCGGCTCGGGCGGCGACGGCGGCTCCGGTGGCGACGGCGGCTCGGGCGGGGATGGCGGTTCGGGCGGCGACGGCGGCTCCGGCGGCACCGGCTCGCCGAGCGGCCTGCTGTTCAGCCCGTACAAGGACGTCACCATCAACCTCGACTGGAACACCAACGTGATGCGCACGGCCGCCGCCACCGGCAGCCCGATCCCGGTGGTGGGGGCCGGCAGCCTGGTGTCCACCGCGCTGCCGAACCTGGGCGCGATCACCCTGGCCTTCGCCACCGGCGAGTGCGGCAGCGAGAACTGGGGCGGCGTGCCGGCGTCGAGCTTCGCCAGCGCCAACATCCAGGCGCTGTCGAACGCCGGCATCGACTACGTGGTCTCCACCGGCGGCCAGGCCGGCACCTTCACCTGCTCGTCGCCGGCGGGCATGGCCTCGTTCATCGCGCGCTACGCCTCGCCGCACCTGGTCGGCATCGACTTCGACATCGAGGGCGGCCAGACCCAGGCGCAGATCAACAGCCTGGTGGCGCAGGCGGTGTACGCGCAGGGGCTGTACCCGAACCTGCGCTTCTCCTTCACCCTGGCCACGCTGGCCGCCTCCGACGGCAGCTACGGCGGCGTGAACGGCCTGGGCGACATGGTGGTGCGCGCGGTGCTGGCCTCCGGCCTGCAGAACTACACCATCAACCTGATGACGATGGACTACGGCAGCGCCGGGCCGGGCATCTGCGTGGTGTCGGGCGGCAAGTGCGACATGGGCCAGTCGGCGATCCAGGCCGCGCTGAACCTCGAGCACACCTACGGCGTGCCGGCCGGCAAGATCGAGCTGACCCCGATGATCGGCGTCAACGACGTCTCCAGCGAGACCTTCACGGCGGCCGACGTCGACACCGTCGTCAGCTACGCGGCGAGCCACGGCCTGGCCGGCCTGCACTTCTGGTCGCTGGACCGCGACACGCCGTGTTCGGGCAACATGACCACGGCCTCGCCGACCTGCAACTCGGTGAGCGGCACCTCGCCCCTGCAGTACAGCAAGCGCTTCCTCAGCGACCTGGGACGCTGAGCCACGGAGCCGGCGGGGCGGCGCGGCATCGGCCGCCCCGCGCGGCACCCGGCGAGGGCGGGGCTCGCCAGGACGCGCGGTCTCGTGCACCATCGGGCGCGCGGCCTCCCCGGCCGCCCGAACATCCGATTCAGTTTGGCGTCCGTAGAGTCACCCGAATGCGTAACAAATACTTGGCGCTTCCCGTGGCGCTGGCTTTGCTCGCGTCCGTTTCCGGCAAGGATGCCGCCGCCGCCGATGCCGCCGGCGCCGCACCGTCCGCCTCCCGTTCGCGGATTCCCGCGGAACCGTCCGGCGACGGCCTGCCCGCCGCCACGCAGCTGGCCCGGCTGGCGCCGGCCGCCGATCCCCGCGTGCTCGACCTGGCGCTCGCCGCGATGCGCTGCGCGCAGGCCGGCGGCGTGGGACGGGACGCGCGGCGCCTGGCGGTGATCGACTACAGCCGCTCCTCGCTGCGGCCGCGGCTGTGGGTGTTCGACCTGGCGGCCGACCGCCTGCTGTACGAGGAGGTGGTGGCGCACGGGCAGGGCTCGGGCGGCGACGTGCCCACGCGCTTCTCCAACGACGACAACAGCCACGCCTCCAGCCTCGGCCTGTTCGTCACCCGCGACACCTACGTCGGCCACAACGGCTACTCGCTGCGCCTGCAGGGGCTGGACCCGGGCTTCAACGACGCGGCGATGGCGCGCGCGATCGTGATGCACGGCGCGGCCTACGTGAATCCCGCGGCCGGCCGGCAGATGGGGCGGCTGGGCCGCAGCTGGGGCTGCCCGGCGCTGCGCAGCGCGGTGGCCAGGCCGATCATCGACGTGATGAAGGGCGGCCAGTTCGTGTTTTCCTATTATCCCGACCAGGCCTGGCTGGCCCGCTCGGCGCTGCTGAAATGCGCCGCGGCGCGCGGGAAGGCCGCGGTGACGGCCGAGCGGCGCGGCACCGCGCGCAACGGCTCGGCGTAGCCAGCCGGCTTCGCCGGCGGAGGCCCATGATGCCGCGTCTCCTGCTGTGTTTCGTCCTGCTGGCGCTGAGCGGCCTGTCGGTGTGGGCGGCGAGCGCCGTGCCGACCTGGGGCGCGCGCCAGTCCAGCCCGGTGGACACGCCGCCGGCCAGCCTCCGGCCCGGGGAGTGGATCTGGGCCGGCGGCGAGAAGATGGAGGGGCCGCTGGCGGTGATCGTCAGCCTCACCGAGCAGCGCGCCTACGTGTACCGCAACGGCATCCTGATCGGCGTGAGCACGATCAGCAGCGGCCGTCCCGGCTACGAGACGCCGACCGGCGTGTTCGCCATCCTGCAGAAGGACAGGAACCACCGCTCCAACAAGTACGACAACGCGCCGATGCCCTACCAGCAGCGCCTGACCTGGGACGGCGTGGCGCTGCACGCCGGCGGGTTGCCGGGCTACCCGGAGTCGCACGGCTGCGTGCACCTGCCCACCGAGTTCGCGCGCCGGCTGTTCGACGTCACCAACCTGGGCATGACCGTGGTGGTGTCCAAGGAGGGCAGCGCGCCGGTCAGCGTGGTGCATCCGCGCGCGATCAGCCCGATCGACCCGCAGAGCGGCAACGAGCGCGCGATCCCGCCGCTGGCCGACGGCGAAGCCTTCAGCTGGCATCCGCAGGACGCGCCCGCGGGGCCGCTGTCGTTGGTGCTCAGCGTGGCGGACCAGCGCGTGGTGGTGTACCGCAGCGGCGTCGAGATCGGCCGCTCGCGCATCGCCGTGCGCGATCCGCTGCCCGGCACGCACGCCTTCATCGTGGCCGACGGCTACATGCCCGACCAGCTGCAGTGGGCCGGCGTGCGCATGCCCAACTGGATCACCATCGGCATCCCCGGCCATGCCGACGAGGGCGGCAAGCCGGTGGAGGCGGAACTGATCAACCGCGTCACCGTGCCGCCGGAGTTCATGGCGCGGCTGATGCCGCTGTTGACGCCCGGCGTGGTGCTGCTGGCGACCGACGCGCCGATCCTCCCCGGCACCAGCGGCGGCCCGTTGCAGGTGCTGGATTCGGACCCTCCTGCGACGACGCCCTAGGCCGCTCGTCGTTGCCATCGCGGGCGTGCCGCCGCGCGCATGAAAATTTCTTCATGCCGGCGCGCCCGGCGCCGGCGGCGCGGCGCGCTACCATGGAACGGGGCCGGCGAGGGACGCATGCCGCACGGCATCCGCATGGCGCGCCGCGCATGCCTCGACGGTCCGGTCTCTTTAGCTTCTCCCGCGATCCGTCCCCCAAGGAGCACATCGATGGAATACAGGCAACTCGGCCGTTCCGGCCTTCGCGTCCCCGCGCTCAGCTTCGGCACCGGCACCTTCGGCGGCCGCGGCGACTTCTTCGGCGCCTGGGGCCACACCGAGGTGGAGGAGGCGCGCCGCCTGGTCGACATCTGCCTCGAGGCCGGCGTCACGCTGTTCGACAGCGCGGACATCTATTCGGCCGGCCGCTCGGAGGAAGTGCTGGGCGAGGCGCTGAAGGGCCGGCGCCACGAGGCGCTGATCTCCACCAAGGCCACCTTCCGCGCGGGCAAGGGGCCCAACGACGTGGGGTCCTCGCGCTTCCACCTGATCGAGGCGGTGGACGCGGCGCTCAGGCGCCTGCAGACCGACTACATCGACCTGTTCCAGCTGCACGGCTTCGACGCGCTCACGCCGGTGGAGGAGACGCTGTCCACGCTGGACGACCTCGTGCGCGCCGGCAAGATCCGCTACGTGGGCTGCTCCAACTTCTCCGGCTGGCACCTGATGAAGTCGCTGGCCGTGGCCGACCGCCATGGCTGGCCGCGCTACGTGGCGCACCAGGCCTACTACTCGCTGGTCGGGCGCGACTACGAGTGGGAGCTGATGCCGCTGGGCCTGGACCAGGGCGTGGGCGCGCTGGTGTGGAGCCCGCTGGGTTGGGGCCGCCTCACCGGCAGGATCCGCCGCGGCCAGCCGCTGCCCGCCACCAGCCGCCTGCACAAGACCGGCGAGGCCGGCCCGCCGGTGGCCGACGAGTACCTCTACGAGGTGGTCGACGCGCTGGACGAGATCGCCGCCGAGACCGGCAA
This sequence comes from Fulvimonas soli, assembly GCF_003148905.1. Taxonomy (GTDB): domain Bacteria; phylum Pseudomonadota; class Gammaproteobacteria; order Xanthomonadales; family Rhodanobacteraceae; genus Fulvimonas; species Fulvimonas soli. Next base: position 278,501 of record NZ_QGHC01000006.1, read on the forward strand.
GAGCGTGCCGCAGATCGCGCTGAACTGGCTGCTGCAGCGGCCGACCGTGTCCAGCGTGATCGTCGGCGCGCGCGACGAGGCGCAGCTGAGGCAGAACCTCGGCGCGGCCGGCTGGAACCTGACGCCGGAGCAGGTGGCCCGGCTCGACGCGGCCAGCCGGCCGGCGAAGGCGTATCCGTACTGGCACCAGGCCGGCTTCGCCGAGCGCAACCCGCCGCCGGTGGACGGCTGAGCGTCCGCGCCTTCGCGGGCATCGCCGCGGCGCCCGGCGGGGCCGCGGCTCCGGCGCGGCGGCGGGCTTCAGCCGCCGGACTGGCGCGCGGCGCGGCGCTCGCGCAGATAGGCGGCCAGCTCGTCCCTGGAGAGCTGGCCGTCATGGTTCGCGTCGATCGCGTCGAACTGCCCGGCCAGGCGCGGCATGCCCTGCGCGGCCTCGTCGCGGCTCAGCTGGCCGTCGTGGTTGGCGTCGGCGGCGTCGAAGCGTTCCTTCAGCTTGGCGGCGATCTGCTGGGCGCGACCGCCGCCCTGGGCGCAGGCGCCGACGGATACCGCGAACAGGGCAAGGCCCGCGGCGAGGGCCAGGCGTGGCAGGTGGGATGGCATCGTGGGTTCTCTCCGGTGCGTGCCGCAGTGCGGCGGTGCGCGCCAGCTTAGGCGCGCCCGCGCGCCGTGGCGCGGCGCGCGGCGACGCAAATGTGAGCGGATTTTTCCAGGCGGCGCGCAGCCACATCCGCTTACAGGCGCGTCCTTCGCGCACCGCGCGGGTGCACAGGGAGTGAACCATCCGGCCGGGAGCCAGTCTCAGCAGGAACGGGCAAACGGGATGACGAGCGTGGCGAAGAAGCAACGGCAATCCTCGGACCGCTGGCTGGTGACCATCGTGGTGCTGCTAGCGCTGGCGGCGGCGGGCGTGCTGGTCTGGCGCAAGTGGGCGCCGACGCCGGCCGGCGCGCCCGCGCCGGCGCCGGCTCCCGCCGCTTCCGCGGCGAGGCCGGCGGGCATGCCTCCGTCCGCCGCCCTCGCCGCGCCGACCGCCGCGCCCGCGCCGGCCTCCACCGCGCAGCTTCCCGCGCTGGACGACAGCGACGCCGACGTGGCCGCGGCGCTGGCCGGCCTGGCCGGCGGCGACCTGCGCGCGCTGCTGCTGCCCGACCAGGTCGTGCGGCGCATCGTCGCCACGGTGGACGCGCTGCCGCGGCAGGCGCTGCCGGTGCGGCTGCTGCCGCTGCGCACGCCGCGCGGCGCGTTCCTGGTGGCGGAGCAGGCGGGCGGCGCCACGATCGATCCGCGCAACGCGGCGCGCTACCAGCCCTACCTGCGCCTGGCGGCGGCGACCGATCCGCAGGCGCTGGCGCGCTGGTACGCGCGCGCGTACCCGCTGTTCCAGCAGGCCTACCGCGAGCTCGGCTATCCCAAGGGACAGTTCCACGACCGCCTGCTGGCGGCCATCGACGACATGCTGGCCGCGCCCGAGCCGGCCGCGCCGCCGGCGCTGGTGCGGCCGAAGGTGTTCTACGAGTTCGCCGATCCCGGCCTCGAGGCGCGGTCGGCGGGGCAGAAGCTGATGATCCGCCTCGGCCCGGACGGCGAGGCCGCGGCGAAGGCCCGGCTGCGCGCGCTGCGGGAGGCGCTGGCGGCCGTGCATCCGGCGGGCTGAGCGGTTCGCGCCTGTCTTGCCGGCTTTCCGCCGTGGCGACGGGGCGCCGGTGCCGCGCGTGGCGACGGGCTTCGGGATTTCGCGCGGCCGCTGCGAGGTGCGCGCCGGCGTCGACCTGCACGGCCGGCGCGCGGCCGTCATCGCGGCGCGGCGCCCTGCGCGCCCGGCCCGGACAACGCCGGGCGCCTGCTGGCGCATGGCCGCGCTTGTTGGCCGGCGCGGCTTGCTCTTAAAGTCCGCGCTCCACGCGCGCCCGAGATGCCCATCATGTCCGCCGGCCACCGTCTCCTGAAGTTCACCCGCCAGCTGCACCTGTACCTGGGCGTGTTCACCGCGCCGATGCTGCTGTTCTTCGCGGTCACCGGCGGCCTGCAAACCTTCGGTTGGCACGAGGCGGCGCGCGACGGCAGCGGCTACCGCCCGCCGGCCTGGCTGGCCAGCCTGTCGATGCTGCACAAGAAGCAGACCACGGTGGCGCCGGCGCGCCGGCCGCGCCCGGAGGCGGCCGGCGCGGAGCGGGCCGCGGCCCCGACGGCGGACGCGCAGGCCGGAACGGGCGAGCACCGGCCGCCGGCCGGCGCGGAAGCGCGGCCGCCGCGCACGCCGCCGAGGCACCTGCTGCCGATGAAGATCTTCTTCGTGCTGGTCTCGCTGGGGCTGCTGCTGTCCACGCTGACCGGCGTCTACATGGCCTACCGCTTCACCCGCCGGCCGCGGCTGGTCAGTGCGCTGCTCGCGGCGGGCGTGGCGGTGCCGGTGCTGCTGGCCCTGCTCTGAGAGCCTGTTCACGATCTACCGTCGGTCCGGCTATTCCCTCTCCGTCATTCCTGCGGAAGCAGGAACCCAGTGACTTTCCCTGGAAAAGTCAGCGCCGCTGGATCCCAGCTTTCGCTGGGATGACGTTTCATGGGGGGGATACTTGGAGATCGTGAACAGGCTCCGAGGCGCGGGCGCGCCGCGTGTTTCCTGCCGCGCCGCGAAGCGGCACCATCGCCGGCGTCGCGCGCTTCATCATCCACCGCCATGCCCGCTCGCCGTCCACCATCCGATAGGCAGCCCGACCTGCTCGGCGATGCCGCGCCGCCGGCGGTGCATCGCCTGTTCCTCGCCCTGATGCCGGACGCGGCGGTCCGCGAGCGGCTCGCGCGGCTCGCGCGCGCGCTGCGCGAGCGGCATCCCGCGCTGCGGGCGCGCTGGGTCGATCCGGCGCGCTACCACGCCACGGTGTACTTCCTCGGCGACCATGCCGGGCTGCGCGCGGACGTCGTGGCCGCCGCGCAGGCGGCCATGGCCACGCTGCGCGTCGCGCCGTTCGCCTGGACGCTGGACTACGCCGCGAGCTTCCGCGGCCGCCTGCCGCCATGCGTGCTGCGCGGTTCGGCCACGCCGGCGCCGCTGCAGCAGCTGCGGGAGGAACTGCGCCGGACGCTGGCGGCGTCGCTGCGCGGCGTGCCGGTCGAACGCGGCTTCACGCCGCACGTCACGCTGGCCTACAGCCGCGGCGGCCTGCTGGAGAACACGCCGGTGGAGCCGGTGGACTGGCGCGTGGACGAGCTCGCGCTGGTCCACAGCGTGGCGGGCGAGCCGCACTACCGGGTGCTGGCGCGCCGGCGGCTGGGCACGGAGGAATGAAAACGGCCTGTCGCCGCCTCAGCTGAAGATCGTGCGCGCGTGGAACGGCAGCGGCCGCGCGCCGGCGTGGACCACCGCCGGCTCGATCTGCGCCAGCCGGTCGCCGGGCGCGTCGATCACCACCAGGATGTGGCCGCGGTCGATCTCGCTCCTGAACTTGCGGTCGACCGGGTCGGGCACCTCGGAGCCGACCAGCGCGCCGATCCAGGCGCCGGCGATGGCGCCGATCGCGGCGATCACCAGCGCGGTGGAGAACTGGAAGGCCGGCGCCAGCCATTCGGCGGCCAGCCCGAGCGCGAGGCCGCTGACGCCGCCCCAGACGACGCCGCGCCGCGCGGCGGGGTAGAAGTCGTTGCGGCCGAGCAGCCGGTGGTCGGGGATCTGCGCCTGCTCGATGTCCTCGCGGGCGAGGAAGGCGATGTCCGCGTCGTCCACGCCGGCGCGGTGGGCGGCGGCCATCGCGGCGCGGGCGGTGGCAAGGTCGCGGGTGGCGAATACGCAGCGGGTCTTCATGGCGGTCTCCGGTCCGGGCAGGCCGCGCGCCCGGCGGCGCAGCCGGGGATCGGCAGGCCGGGCGTGTGGGGACTTCAGGCCCGTCATGCTGCTCCTTCGCGCGTGACCGGCGCGTTGCCCCGAAGTGAAGCGATCGTCGCGCGCGTCTGCCTGCGCGCCGGCGTCAGCGCGCCGCGCCGCCGCCGGGGACGTCGATGCGCCAGCGCGCGAGGCGGCGGCCGTCGCGGTCGCTGAAGACGAGCTCGTAGCGGCCGGGGCGCAGGTACAGCTCGCCCGCGGTGGCGCCGCCGGCGGGACGCGGGCGGTCGCGCGGCGGCGGCCTTGGCGGCGGCGGATCGAACAGCAGGCGGTCGGCGGGGATCGCGTCGTCGCCCTCGCCGGCGTAGCGCGCCTCGACCAGGCAGGGATAGTCGCCGCGGCAGGGCACCTCGCCGCTGACGAAGTAGGGCCGGCGCAGCCCGCCCAGCGCGAGCCAGTCGGGCCGCCCGCGGCGCAGCCGCGGCGGCGGGAACAGCACGCTGACGTCGTAGCCGGCGCGCAGCGCCCACGGCCGGCCGTCGCGCAGGAACGCCACGGGCGCCTGCGGGTGCAGCCGCTGCACCGCCGCCGTGTAGTAGGGATGGTCCTGCGCGGCGTCGGGGTGCGGGATCAGCATGGTCTGCTCGACGGTGAGCGGGTCGATGCCGCTGATCGCGCGGAAGTGCTCGGCCATCGAGGCGCCGCCCAGGTACGGCCCTTCCTCGACGATGTGCGCGTAGCCGGCGTCGACCACCAGCCGCGCCGCCGGATCGCGCCCGAACACCCGCTCGTAGAGGTTGCGCGCCTGCGCGCGCTCGCGCGCGTCGTCGCTGCCGCCGTCGCCGGCCTCGTAGGCGACCACCTTGAAGCCGAGCTTCAGCGCGGTGCGCACCATCTCCGCGCAGACCGGCTCGCGCGTGTAGAAGCCGCTGGCCGCGGTGGGGTAGCCGCGCGCCTGCAGCTGCGCGTCGTCCGGGTAGAGCGTCTCGGCGGCGAAGTAGTCGAAGCCCTCCGCGCGCAGCTTCGCCAGCAACTGCACGGTGAGGCTGCGGGTGAGCGGGATGTGGTGCGCCTCGTTGAGGAACACTGCGCGGTAGTTCCGCGCCAGCGCGGGGATCGCCTCCAGCGCGGGCACCGCCGCGTAGCCCGCGTCCAGCGGCGAGGGGCGGTCGCCGGGCTGCAGGCTCTCCTGCACCGAGAAGCTGGCCTGCGCGTGCGGGTAGTCGCCGACGTAGCTCTGGTACCAGGCCAGGTACTGGCTGAACACCAGGTCGAAGGCGCGATCCTTCGGGTCGGACGCCTGCAGCGCGTCCATCATCGCCAGGTACTGCGCCAGCAGGCCGTGGCGGCGGTCGGCCTCGTGCATGATCCGCTCGGCCCTGTCGGCCGCGGCGAACTGCGCGGCGCGCCACTGCGCGGCGGTCTGGGCCTGGCCCGCGGCGGCGCAGGCCAGGCCCAGCAGCAGGCTCCAGCGCGGGAACCTGCGCGCCGGCATCAGCCCTTCGGCTTGCGGAAGCGGTAGACGAACTGGTCGGTGTGGCCGCGGATCGACTTGTCGAACACCTTGACGGTGTGCGGGTCGGCCGGGTTGCGCAGCACGGCGCTCTCGCCGTCGAACACGAAGCCGGCCGCCTCGACCTGCTTCTTCACAATGGCCGGGTCGATGCGGTGCAGGGTGTCGGTGTCGCGCAGGCCCGAGCCGGCCGGCGCCACGTGGTCGATCACCACGAACACGCCGCCGGGCTTGAGCGCGGCGAACACCTGCCTGTCGAAGGCGAGCAGGTCCACCTTGCCCATGAAGGGGTCGGGATAGTCGTGGTAGTTCTGCGAGGTGAACACCACGTCCACCGGCTCCGGCGCGCCCAGCTTGGCGGCCGGCTGGGTGAGCACGCTGACGTTGGCGTAGTGCGCGTCGGCGGCGAGCGTGCGCGAGGCGGACAGGCCGTCGGCGTCCTCCCTGGCGTACTCGTCCGGCCACAGCGCGTAGACGTGCCCCCCGGGCCCGACCACGGCGCTGAACACGCGGGTGAAGTAGCCGCTGCCGGGGATCAGCTCCAGCACCTTGTCGCCGGGCTTGACCTGGCTGAAGGCGACGAGCTGGGCGATCTTGCGGCGGTCGTCGTTGACGGCGTCGGCCTGGCGGGCGGGATCGGCCACCGCCTTGGCGACGTAGTCCGGGATCGCGGCGGGGGTCTTGCCGGCGGCGGCGGCGGCGGCGGGCAGGGCGAGCGCGAGCAGTGCGGCGAGCAGGGTGGTGCGCATGGCGTGCTCCTGGCGGGGAAGGGTGCGCCGATTGTGCGCCCGAAGCGGTGGGGGCGGGGCATGACTTCCAGCACGTCGCGCGCATGGACGCGGCCCGGCCGGCTGCCTACCATGGCCCGGCTTTCCGCCCGCAACCGAGGACGACGAAGTGAAGAAGCTGCTTGCCTGTGCCGTCGCGTTCGCGCTGGGTTCCGCCGCGGTGGCGGCCGACGCGCCGGCGTTCGACCCGCACCGCCTTTCCGCCGAGGTGAAGACCCTGTCCTCCGACGCCTTCGAGGGCCGCGGCCCGGCCACGCCGGGCGAGGCGAAGACGATCGACTACGTGGTGGCGCAGCTGCGGGCCGCCGGCGTGCAGCCGGGCGGCGAGCTCAAGGACGGCAGGCGCGGCTGGACGCAGGCGGTGCCGCTGCTGCGCGCGGAGATCGTCGGCGCGCCGGCGCTGTCGCTGCGTCTGGGCGGCCGCACGCAGGCGCTGACGCAGGGCGAGCAGATCGTCGTGCGCGCCGCGCTGGACGGCTCGCGCCGGGTCGACATCGAGAACGCGCCGCTGGTCTTCGTCGGCTACGGCGTGAAGGCGCCGGAGCGGCACTGGGACGACTACAAGGGCGTGGACCTGCACGGCAAGATCGCGGTGGTGCTGGTCAACGACCCCGACTTCGAGAGCGGCCAGGGCGACTTCGGCGGCAAGGCGATGACCTACTACGGCCGCTGGACCTACAAGTACGAGGAAGCCGCGCGCCAGGGCGCGCTGGGCGTGCTGGTGGTGCACGAGACCAGGCCGGCCTCCTACGGCTGGGCCACGGTGAAGAACTCCAACACCAACGCGATGTTCGACATCGTGCGCGAGCATCCGGCCGAGGCGCACACCAGGCTGGAGGGCTGGATCCAGCGCGACCTCGCGGCGGCGATGCTCAGGGCCGCGGGGCTGGACTTCGACGCGCTGAAGAAGCAGGCGCAGACGCGCGACTTCAGGCCGGTGGAGCTGAAGGGCGAGAGCCTGTCGGCGAAGTTCGCGGTGGACGCGAAGGTGATCACCACGCACAACATCGTCGGCCTCGTGCCGGGCAGCAAATACCCCGGCGAGACGGTGATCTACAGCGCGCACTGGGACCACCTGGGCGTCGGCGCGCCCGACGCCAAGGGCGACCGCATCTACAACGGCGCGGTGGACAACGCCACCGGCACCGCCGCGCTGATCGAGATGGGCCGCGCCTTCGCGCGCGGCCCGCGGCCCGAGCGCTCGGTGGTGCTGCTCAACGTCACCGCCGAGGAGAAGGGCCTGCTCGGCTCGGAGTACTACGCCACCCACCCGCTCTACCCGGCGGGCAGGACGGTGGGCGTGATCAACATGGACGCGCTCGACCCGCACGGCCCGGCGCGCAACTTCTCCATCTCGGGCAGCGCCCGGCTCGGCCTGCTCGACGACCTGGTCGCCGTGGCGAAGGCCCACGGCATGAGCTACGCGCCCGACCCGCACCCGGAGGCGGGCAGCTTCTTCCGCTCCGACCACTTCTCCTTCGCCAAGCAGGGCGTGCCGGCGATCTCCTACGAGTCGGGCAACGACTGGGTGGACGGCGACGTGGCGGCGGGCGAGGCGGCCAGCAAGGCCTACACCGAGGCGCACTACCACCAGCCGTCGGACGAATGGCAGGCGGACTGGAGCTTCACCGGCATGGCGCACGACCTGGGGATGCTCTACACGCTGGGCGCGCGGTTGGCCAACTCGCGCGAGTGGCCGAACTGGGCGAATGACTCGGAGTTCCGCGCGCTCCGCGACCGCACGGTCGCCGAGCGCCGCTGACCGGGCACGCCGAACGCGGCGGGGGAGCGAACTCCGCCGCCGCGCTGCTTCGGCGCTGCGCCGTCAGTGCGTGGTGCTGGACGGCGCCGGCTCGCTGGGCGGCGGCGACATCGGCGCGGTGCTGGACGGCGGCGGCATCGCCGTGCTCGCCGGGGCGGGCGTGGCGGGCGTCGTCGGTGCCGGGGCGGTGGAGGCCGGCGGCGGCGCGGCCGGCTGGGTCTCGTCGCCGCCCTGCTGCTTGCCGCAGGCCGCCAGGCCGACGGTGGTCGCCAGCAGCAGGCTCCAGTAGATCGGTTGTCGTTTCATGCTGTTTCCTCCGGGGCAGGAATCCAGAAAGGGCCGGCGCGGTGCATGGCCGGCACCGGACGTCGACCGATCCTGCACGGCCCGGCTTGAAAGTCGCGTCATCGGCGGATGAAATCGCCGTTGCGGCGGCAACGCGCGGCCTTGGCCGGCCTGCGCAAGCGTCTGTTCAACAAAGAGCGCCAGGAAGGCAGCGGGATGAAGCGCTGACAGGTGGGTGTGGAACAGTGCTGGCCGTTCCTCCATCGCATCCCGCGCTTCGGCCAGGCCGAGTCATGCTCGACCACCTGGCACCGGGCATGACCTCGACGGGCCTGGCATCGGGACCGTCGGCGGTCGCGGCGGGATGATCGCGGCCGGAGGCCGCTCCCATCCGTGCCCCCACAGGGAGCCTCGCAAGCCCGGTGGGAGCGGCCTCCGGCCGCGATGCCCGGACCCTCGCCCCGCACCCGCCATGCCGCGCCGTCGCGGACCGCCGTCCACTCCCCTTTCCTCGAAGGCGGCGCCATCCATGGCGCCTCCCCGCGTGCCTTCGCTTTTCCTTGGCCCGCACGCAGACGGCTCCGGCACGAGGTACGAGGAGATCGTGAACAGGTTCTAAGATGCCCGTTCCAAGATGCCCGCTCCGCAACGACCGCCAGCCGCCGATGCAGCCCCCAGCGCCGCCCCCGCCATCCGATCCCGTGCCGGACGACCCCCGCCCGCGGCCGCCGGAGGAGCCCGCGCCCGGCGACTGCTGCGGCGGCGGCTGCGCGTACTGCGTCAACGACCGCTACGCGGAGGAGCTGGCGGCCTACCGCGAGGCCCTTGCCGCATGGCTGCGCCGCCATCCCGGGGCCGCGCCGTGAGCCAGGTTCCGGCGCGGCTCGGCGCCGCGGCGCTGGCGGGCATCGCCGTGTTCGTGCTGGTCTGCGCGGCGGCGCTGGGCCTGCGCGGACCTGGACTGGCTGCGCGCGCCGCTCAGCTGCTACCTGCTCGGCGCCGGCGGCGCGTCCGTGCAGGCGGCCTACCTGCTGCTCGCCTGCGCGCTGGCCGCGCTCGGGGCCGGCTACTACCGCGCGCTGGCGCCGCCCGCGCGCAGCGCGGCGCCGCTGCTGCTGTTCGTCGCCGCCGGCCTGGCGCTGGCGGTGACCGCGCTGGCGCGCACCGACGTGCCGGAGCGGCCGTCCAACCTGGCCGGCTACGTGCACGGCGTGGCGGCCTCGGCCAGCTTCCTCTGCGCCACCTGCGCGATGCTGCTGCAATCGTGGCGGCTGCGCGGCGACCCGCGCTGGCGCGGCCGCTTCGCCCTGGGCCTCGCGTGGGCCGGGGCCTGTTTCGCGGGGATGTGGCTGCAGGTGCTGTGGCGGGCGCCGCTGCGCGGGCTGGAGCAGAAGCTGCTGATCCTGCTGATCGCGGGCTGGCTGGCCTGGGCGGCCGACGGCCTGCGCCGCTGCGTGGGACGTCCGGACTGCCAGACGTCCAATCGCGGCGCGGCGTGATCGCCGCCACGGCTTCATGTTGCGGTGCATTGATCGATCCCGGCAGGCCGGTTACAGTCCCCAGCTTGACCGGATGGGGGAGTTCCATGACGAAACGAGCCTTGGCCCTCGCGGCCTCGACGCTGCTGCTGGCCGCCTGCGGCCGCCAGGACACGCGCACGCCGGTGCCGCTGCAGCAACTGGTGCAACCCGCCTCGGCGCCTTGGCTGACGCTGCCGCAGGATGCGTTCGACGTGCCGGTGCGCGGCGCCGACGGCAAGGTGGTGCTCAATCCGTCGCCGTCGGTGCCCGAGGTGCTGCAGGCGCAGCTGCGCCACGCCGCCCAGCCGGAGTACTACACCGACCTGGTGGTGTCCTGCGATGGTCTGAAGACCGGCATGCGCGTGGACACGCCGGAGGACGGCCCGAGCAGCGCGACGCTGGACCTGGCCCTGCACTGCCGCATCAACGCGCGCGGCATCTTCACCGACCGCGGCTACGCCGCGCACCCGACGTTGCCGGTGCCGGCGGACCAGAACTACGCCCGGCTGTTCACCGCGCTGCTCGATGCGGCTGGCAAGGACGTCGCCGGCCGGCTGGCCGCCGACATCCACGCCAGCCGGCGCTGAGCGCCTGTTCCAAATCTTGCGGGGAAAGAGCGCCAGGAAGGCTGGCAGGATGAAGCGCGGGCGGGCGTGGGGTGGCGCGAGCCGTGCTTCCATCGTTTCCCGTGCTTCTCCGGCTATGCAAGGCCGCGCTCGCGCATTTGGCACCGGGGCGCGGTCTCGCGTCAGACCGATCGCGGCCTCCGGCCGCGATGCCCAGACCATCGGGCCCACGGCGGCGCGGCATGACGGGCATGGCGGGCATGGGGCGATGGAAAAGCGCGAACCGGCGCTGAGGCGCGGCGCGCTCACGCCGCCTCGCGGAACTGGCGGCGCAGGTCCTGCTGGCAGCGCTGCAGCAGCGCGGGGTTGAGCGTGTCCGGGCAGAGCCGGCTCAGGTCCGCCTCGGGCTCCAGCCGCCCGCGCTCGGCCAGCAGCTGCGCCATCGCCAGCGCGTCGGCCGCCTGCAGCGCGCGGCCCAGCGGCGAGGCCGGCGGCGTCGCGGCCTCGGCGCGCTCGGTCAGCGCGCGCGCCACGCCGGCGGGCAGCTCCCAGTACTCGGCGGCGCGCAGCGACAGCTGCGCGCCCAGCTGCATGGCGCCGGCCAGGAACGGGCCGGAGTACGGCGCGGCGGCGGGCGGCGCCTCCTGGTCCAGCAGGCGCACCACCGCGCCGGTGCCGGCGTGGCAGACCATGCCGACCAGGTAGGCCTCGAACGGCTCGCAGCCGAGCTGGCGGCCCAGCCAGGCGCTGGCGTGGGCGCAGCGCTCGGCGTGGTCCCACAGGTGCTGGCCGGCCATGTGGCCGTGCATGCCGGCGCTGGCCTGCAGGATCGGCTTCATCACGTGCTGGGTGGCGACGCGGCGCAGGCCCTCCTGGCCGAGCAGCACCACCGCGTGCTGCAGGCTGTGGATCGGCTGCGCGGTGCGGTAGTGCGCGCTGCCGGTCACCCGCATCACCTCGCCGACCAGCACCGGGTCGCGGCCGATCAGCGCGGCCAGCTGCGAGCCGGCGCTGTTGTCGTTCCTGAGCATGCGCAGCAGCTGCGGCAGCACGGTGGGCAGGCGCGGCAGGCTGCGCACGTCGAAGCGCTCGGTGAGCGCCTGCAGGCGGCGCAGCAGGGCCTGCTCGCCCTCGCGGATCGCGCCGGCTTCGCGGTCCTCGGGCAGGCCGAGCACGAAGCGGTGGAACAGGTCGGCCAGCCGCTCCAGCCGGATCGGCTCGGCGGGCGCGGGCCCGGCCGCTTCCGCGGCCGGCTCCGGCGCGGCCGCGCGCGACGGCCGCCCGGCCGGCACGGCCGGACGCGCCGGCGCGCCGAACAGCCGCCGCCACAGGTTCCACTTGCCTTGGTCCATGCTCCCTCGCCCGTCCTCGCACGCCCGGTTATCGGCCGGGACGGGACGAAATGTAGAGGACGGCGGTTGCATGGCGCGGGGATGCCCCCACTTGCCGGCAGAACTGGACGCCGACGAGGCCGCCGCATGATCCCGCTTTCCATTCTCGACCTGGCCCCGGTCACCCAGGGCAGCGACGCCGCGCAGTCCTTCCGCAACACGCTGGACCTGGCGCGGCTGGGCGAGCGGCTGGGCTACCGCCGCTACTGGCTGGCCGAGCACCACAACATGCCGGGCATCGCCAGCGCGGCCACCGCGGTGCTGATCGGCCACGTGGCGGGCGGCACCTCGACCATCCGCGTGGGCGCGGGCGGCATCATGCTGCCCAACCACGCGCCGCTGCAGGTGGCCGAGCAGTTCGGCACGCTGGCCTGCCTGTACCCGGGCCGGATCGACCTGGGCCTGGGCCGCGCGCCGGGCACCGACCACGCCACGGCGCGCGCGCTGCGCCGCTACTTCGACAGCGCCGACGCCTTCCCGCAGGACGTGCGCGAGCTGCTGCACTACTTCGAGCCGGCCGCGCCGGACCAGCCGGTGCGCGCGGTGCCCGGCGCGGGCCTGGACGTGCCGGTGTGGCTGCTCGGCTCCAGCCTGTTCAGCGCGCGGCTGGCCGCGCAGCTCGGGCTGCCGTTCGCGTTCGCCTCGCACTTCGCGCCGGACCTGATGGACGAGGCGCTGGCGCTGTACCGCCGCGACTTCCGCCCCTCGCCGCGGCTGGCCGCGCCCTACGCCATGCTCGGCCTCAACGCGGTGGCGGCGGACAGCGACGCCGAGGCGCGGCGGCTGTTCACCACCCAGCAGCAGAGCTTCGTCAATCTGCGGCGCGGGCGGCCGGGGCTGATCCCGCCGCCGATCGACGACATCGAGAGCTACTGGACGCCCACCGAGCGGCTCGGCGTGGAGAACGCACTGGCCTGCGCGGTGGTCGGCGGGCCGGCGACGGTCGAGCAGGGGCTGGTGGACTTCATCGCGCGGCACCGTCCGGACGAGCTGATCGTCGCCAGCAACGTCTTCGACCACGCGCTGCGCCGGCGCTCCTACGAGATCCTGGCGCAGGTGCGCGACCGCCTGGCCTAGCTGTGATGTTTCAAGAGGTTGTTCCCCTCTGACCGGAGGGCGAAGCTGATGTCGCCAAACAGCCAGCTTCCATCGGCGAGGGGAACAACATGCACA
>NZ_QGHC01000007.1 GCF_003148905.1 Fulvimonas soli
GTTGGACGCTTGCATCTGTGGACAGTCATCCCGTCCACCGCAAGGCGCCCACACAAGTCACCTGTGCACACTGTCAAAGATCAATCACTTGCGGCCCCCTCTTCAGAACCGCTCCGGAACCTTTCGTCCCGGTGAGCCCGCCATTCTACATCCCTTTTGGGGGCCGTCAACACCCGAAGCGAAACTTTCGAGCGTCTTGGAATCCTTCGACGGCGGGCCTGCGTCAAAGGGGCATGAATCATAGCGCCGGCGCGCGCGGGTGGGAAGAGGGCGCGACACTTTTTCGTCATCGCCGGCGAGCGCCCGCCGGTTTTCGCTCGCGCGGCAATGCGCGGCCTCGCCCGATCGTGGACGCCGCCGCGCCTGGCTGGATGGCGCATCGCCGCGCGGGCGGCTCGTGTCAGTACGTGCGCGCGACTTCGCTGCCGTGGTCGAAGCAAGCCGTGGCCAGCGCCCGCGGCGCGTCCTGCCGCTGCGCCGCCTCGCGCTGCGCGGTGGACAGCAACGGCAAGCCGGCGCGGTACGGCCGCAGGCATTCGGGCGCCAGATGCTCCAGTGCGTCCCAGTCGTCTTCGAAGGGAATGAATCGCTGCATGGCACGGGCTCCGTCGTGACCGCCTGGCGCGGACGGAACCCATGAAAGCAAACGGCCCGGCCGCCAGGCCGGCGGCTTCGGGCCGTTTGCGGGCAAGACGTGGCGGCGGGGCGGAATCAGTCGACCTCGATCATCTCGAAGTCGTCCTTGGTCGCGCCGCAGTCCGGGCAGGTCCAGGTGTCGGGCACGTCCTCCCAGCGCGTGCCCGGCGCGATGCCCTCCTCGGGCAGGCCCAGCGCCTCGTCGTAGATGAAGCCGCAGACGACGCACATCCATTTGCGCAGCGGAGTGTCGGTGGAGCCGTTGTTCATGGGTGACGTCGCTTGCTCGGGCAGAATGGGACATTCTCGCAACTCGACCGGCGCGGCGAAAGCGCCGGCCCGCCAGACCACGGACCGCCCATGCCTCCGCTCCCTCCCCGCGGCCTCTACGTCATCACCGACGGCCCGCGCGACGATCTGCTTGATGCCGTGGCGCGGGCGCTGGCCGGCGGCGCGCGGCTGGTGCAGTACCGCGACAAGACCGCCGATGCGGCGCGCCGCCTGGCCGAGGCGCGGGCGCTGAAGGCGCTGTGCGCGGCGCATGGCGTGCCGCTGATCGTCAACGACGACATCGCGCTGGCGCAGGCCGCCGGCGCGGACGGCGTGCACCTGGGCGAGCACGACGGCAGCCTCGCCCAGGCGCGTGCACAGTTGGGCGAGCGCGCGATCATCGGCGTGTCCTGCTACGACTCGCTGGCCCGCGCCCGCGCTGCGGCGGCGGAGGGCGCGAGCTACGTCGCCTTCGGCGCCTTCTTCCCCTCGCCGACCAAGCCGCGGGCGCGCCGCGCCGATCCCGGACTGCTGCGACAGAGCGCCGCGCTCGGCGTCCCGCGGGTGGCGATCGGCGGCATCACGGCCGACAATGCCAGGCCCCTGGTCGACGCCGGCGCCGACTACCTGGCGGTGATCTCCGCCGTGTTCGGCGCCGCCGACATCGCCGCCGCCGCGCGGCGGCTTGCCGACCTCCATCCCTGCCAGCGAGCTTCCGAGCGATGAACAACCACGAACTCTTCCAGCGTGCCCGCCAGCTGATGCCCGGCGGCGTGAACTCGCCGGTGCGCGCCTTCAAGTCGGTCGGCGGCGAGCCGTTCTTCACCGCGCGCGCGGACGGCGCCTACCTGTGGGACGTGGAAGGCACGCGCTACATCGACTACGTCGGCTCGTGGGGGCCGATGATCGTCGGCCACAACCACCCGCACGTGCGCGAGGCGGTGGAACGCGCGGTGCGCGACGGCCTCTCCTACGGCACGCCCTGCCCCGCCGAGGTGACCATGGCCGAGACCATCGTGAGGCTGGTGCCCTCGGTGGAGATGGTGCGCATGGTGAATTCCGGCACCGAGGCGACGATGTCGGCGATCCGCCTGGCCCGCGGCGTCACCGGCCGCGGCAAGATCGTGAAGTTCGAGGGCTGCTACCACGGCCACGGCGACAGCTTCCTGGTGAAGGCCGGCTCCGGCGCGCTCACCTTCGGCGTGCCGACCTCGCCGGGCGTGCCCAAGGCGGCCGCCGACCTCACCCTGACGCTGCCCTACAACGACCTCGACGCGGCGCGCATCCTGTTCGCCGAGCACGGCGCCGACATCGCCGCGCTGATCATCGAGCCGGTGGCCGGCAACATGAACTGCATTCCGCCGGCGGAAGGCTACCTGCAGGGCCTGCGCGAGCTGTGCACGAAGCACGGCGCGCTGCTGATCTTCGACGAGGTGATGACCGGCTTCCGCGTCGCCCTGGGCGGCGCGCAGGCCCACTACGGCGTGACGCCGGACCTGACCACCTTCGGCAAGATCATCGGCGGCGGCATGCCGGTGGGCGCCTACGGCGGGCGCCGCGAGCTGATGGAGCAGGTCGCGCCGGCCGGCCCGGTCTACCAGGCCGGCACGCTGTCCGGCAATCCGGTGGCGATGGCGGCGGGCCTGGCGATGCTGGAGCTGGTCCAGGCACCCGGCTTCCACGAGGCGCTGGCCGCGCGCACGCGGCTGCTGTGCGACGGCCTGCAGGCCGTCGCGGACGGCGAGGGCATCCCCTTCAGCACCAACCGCGTGGGCGGCATGTTCGGCCTGTTCTTCGCCGCCGGGACGGTGACCAGCTACGTGCAGGCCACCGCGGCGGACACGGCGCTGTTCAACCGCTTCTTCCACGGCATGCTCAAGCGCGGCGTGTACCTGGCGCCCAGCGCGTTCGAGGCGGGCTTCGTCTCCAGCGCGCACAGCGAGCGGGACATTGCCGATACGCTGCAGGCGGCGCGGGAGGCGATGCGGGAGGCCAAGGGCCGAGCCGTGGGCGCGGGTTGATGGCGGTGCAGTGATGCGCACCTGGCGGCGGGGTGTCGCGGCCGGAGGCCGCTCCCACACCGGGCTCGGGCCTGGTCTGCTGAGGAACATCGCCCGTCCTCGCCATGTAGGGCGGCCTGCCGTCTCCCCGCGCGCCGCCTCGTCGAGCAGCGGCCTCGTGGGGCATCCTGGCCGCCGGCGCGCGGCCGGCGGCACGGCGCGGAAAGGGACTGTCCCGCTTACGCGCCGGCGTAGTCCGCCAGCGCGGCGCGCAGCCGCCCCAGGCCCTCGGCCAGTTCCTCGTCGGTGATCACCAGCGGCGGCACGAAGCGCAGCACGTCCGGGCCGGCCTGCAGCAGCAGCAGGCCGTGCGCGGCCGCGTGGTCGAGGATGGCGCCGGCCTTGCCCCTGTGCGCCTCGGCCAGCACCGCGCCGATCATCAGGCCGCGGCCGCGCACCTCGGCGAACAGGCCCAGCGCCTCGTTGATCCTCGCCAGGCCCGCGCGCAGGTCGTTCGCCTGCCGCTCCACGTTCACCAGCACCTGCGGCGAGGCGAGCTTGCGCAGCGCCACGCGCGCCACCGCGGCGGCCAGCGGGTTGCCGCCGAAGGTGGTGCCGTGCGCGCCGAACTGCATCGCCTCGGCCACCTTCGGCCCGGCCAGCATCGCGCCGATCGGCAGGCCGCAGCCGAGCGCCTTGGCCAGCGTGACGATGTCGGGCTTCACGCGGTCCTGCACGTGCGCGAACAGCGTGCCGGTGCGGCCCATGCCGCACTGGATCTCGTCCAGCACCAGCAGCGCATCGTGCGCGTCGCACAGCTCGCGCACGCGGGCGAGGAAGCCCGGCGCGGCCGGCAGCACGCCGCCCTCGCCCTGCACCGGCTCGAGCATCACCGCGGCGACGTCGCCGGCGGCGAAGGCCTGCTCCAGCGCCGCGGCGTCGTTGAAGTCGAGGTAGCGGAAGCCCTGCGGCAGCGGCTCGTAGCCTTCCTGGTACTTCGGCTGCGCGGTGGCGGTGACGGTGGCCAGCGTGCGGCCGTGGAAGGAGCCGCGGAAGGTGACGATCACCCGCCGCTGCGGCGGCCGTCCCTGCGCGGCGGCCCACTTGCGCACCAGCTTGATCGCCGCCTCGTTGGCCTCGGCGCCGGAGTTGCACAGGAACACGCGCTCGGCGAAGCCGGAGGCCTGCACCAGCTCCTCGGCCAGGCGCAGCGGCGGCTCGGTGTAGAACACGTTGCTGCTGTGCCAGAGCTTGTGCGCCTGCGCGACGAGCGCCCCGAGCAGGTCGGGGTCCTGGTGGCCCAGCGCGTTCACCGCGATGCCGGCGCCGAAGTCGATGTAGTCGCGCCCCTCGGTGTCCCACACCCGCGAGCCCTGGCCGCGGTCCAGCACCACGTCCCGCGGCCGGTACACCGGCAGCCAGTAGCGCTTGCCGAGGTCGATGAGGGAGGCGGCGGACGGGTGCTGCGGGTGCATGGCTGGCTCCGGGCATGGCCGGGCCATGCCTTGCGGTGGGGAAAGGGGATGGGCGCGGCGCGCGCGCCGTGCGGCGCATCGTAGAGCCAGCCCGCGGCGTTTGCATCCGGCCGCCGCGGCGCCTCGTCCGGTCGGACTAGCCGGATCGCCGATGTGTCGGCGCGCGCCGGCTGTATCAGCGCCGTTACAGCGCCGGCAAAGCCAGTCGCGGCGCGGCCTGCGGCCGGACGGAGCGGCGTCGCCGCCCGTGCCGCCGTGGTCGCCGCTGTAACAGCGCGACCACCCCCGGATGCCGCGCCATGCGCCGCCAGGGCGCGCCGTTGCCGCGTTTGCGGCGTCTGGCACGCCGATTGCCATGCCTTCCTCCGCCAAGGAGAGGGGGGAATCGCCATGCTCCACCCAGCAAGCCGATCATTCGTGCGTCGCGTGCTCGTGGCCGCACCGCTGCTGTGCTGCGCGGTCGCGCCGCTGCCCCGCGCCGCGCGCGCCGTGGACACGCACCGCGCCGTGCAGGCCAAGCCGGGCGAGATCGTGCTGATGCGCGACGTCGCCAGCCGGCCCGCCTACAGGCAGGGCACGCCGGGCATGGCGCTGATCGTCGACCCTTCGCCGCGCGCCGAGATCGGCGCCGCGCTGGGCACGGAAGAACTTTCCGACGCCGACGCCTCCGGCCTCAGCGCGGGCGGCGCCACCGGCCACCAGACCACGGTCGAGCGGGTGACCGGCGGCGCGCTCGGCGCGGTGCTGGGCACCGGCAACGGCAATGGCGGCAATGTCGCCGGCAACGGCGTCAGCAACGTGGTGAGCGGGCCGCTGGGCGCGGTCGGCGGCGCCACCGGCGGCATCGGCGCGCAGGTGACCGGCGCGATCGGCCAGCTGCCGCTGCCGATGCCGGCCGCGGCCGGCCACTGAGGGAGCGCGGCCATGGCACGGATCGCACTGCTCCTGCTCGCGCTCGCCCTGCCCGGCCTGGTCCTGGCGGGCGACGACGACTACGCCTCGATGCTGGGCTACCTCAATTCCGGCAGCCGCATCGACGGGCAGGCCTTCCGGGGCAGCAGCGGCGCGCTGGCGGTGAACATCGCGGCCGGCGACATGAACCTGCAGAGCAACCTGCGCGCGGTCGCCAGCGGCCAGTACGCGCAGGCGCTCTACGCGGCGCGCCAGCGCCGGTCGGGCGACCTGCATCCCGCGGACCTGGCGGCCAGCGCCACCATCGGCGGGCAGGCCTACGCGGGCGGGCGCGGGGTGCTTTCGATCAATCAGGCCAGCGGCAGCGGCAACGCGGAAATCAACGCGATCGCCCTCGCCGCGGCCGACCAGGGCATACGCGAAGCGACGGACGCCAGCCTGGCGGACGACGTTTCCGCGTCGGCAGGGGGGCAGGCCTCCCGGAATCCACGCCCCTCCGTGGGCGGCTCGCGCAACGCAGCGGTGGAGTCGTCCGCCCTGCGTGGATTCCAGGGGGTCCTGCAACTCAATCAGGTCGCGGGGTCGGACAACGTCACGGGCAATGCCTTGCAGCTGTCCGTGCCAGCCCCCTCGCATTGAGCAATCGGTACGGACAACACAGGTGAGGACACCATGAACGCGAAAATGAAGAACACCCTGATGGCGCTGGCCATCGCCACCCTGTTCGGCTCCTCGATGGCCTACGGCCACGGGCGCGACAGCCACAGCACCAGCGTGAAGATCAGCAAGGACGTGGCCGTGAGTTCCGACGTGTGGCTGGGCGGCTGGATCGGCATCAAGGGCCAGATCGCCGTCGACTCGGCCGCCGTGGCGATCTCCGACAACACCCAGGGCGTGCAGTACAACCGCGTCGTCAACGACTACGAGACCCAGAACAAGGCGACCATCAACGGCAACGCCGGCCAGAACGCCACGGGCAACGTGGGCGCCAACGTGGCGGCGGGCGACAACAACTCGCAGAGCAACTCCGCCGCGATCGCCGCCTCCGGCGCGGCCAGCTCCAGCGACGAGCAGCTGGTGTTCACCCCGGACAACCACTGCACGCGCGACTGCGGCCCGTCGGATCCGCAGGATCCCTCCAGCTCCGCCGGCGGGATGGCCGACGCCGAATCGTTCGCCCGCCAGGACGGCCACGGCAACGTGACCTTCAACGACGCCACCACCAACAACGCCAAGGTGAAGGGCAGCGCGTTCGAGAACGCGAGCGGCAACGTCGGCGTCAACGCCGCGGCCGGCGACAACAACGAGCAGATCAACTCGCTCGCCGCCGCCACCGCCGAGAACGACGTCTACGCGCTGGCCACGGCCACGTCCGACCAGCAGTCGCACGGCAACTTCACGCTGAACGGCTGGGACTGCGACCCGACCACCAACACGGCCAGCCTGGGCGACAACGCCTTCGCGCACGCCAGCGGCAACATCGGCGTGAACGTGGCGGCCGGCACCGGCAACCTGCAGTCCAACAGCCTGGCCATGGCGGTAGCGGGCCAGTGATCGACTCCGCCGCCTCGCGGCGGCAACGAGGGCGGTAACCCGGCGACCCCTGTAGCCGGGCACCAACGGAATCCCCCCGGCCCGGCCCCTGCGGGCCGGGGGGACTTCCTCCACGGACACGGAACCATGCACAGCACCGCGCGAACCATCGCACTGCTCGGACTCGGCCTCGCCTGCGCCGCCGGCGCGCGCGCCGGCGACATCCGCTTCAGCGGCGTGCTGCCGAACGGCGCGCTGTACGTGGGCCGCGTCGAGAGCATGCAGGAAGGGCGCTACCGCAACATGGTGCGCCAGCACACCGACTTCAGCTGCGGCGCCGCCGCGCTGGCGACGATCCTGCGCTACGCCTACCACCTGGACGTGGACGAGACCACCGTGATCGACGGCCTGATGGGCGTGGCCGATCCGCAGCTGGTGCGCCAGCGCGGCTTCTCGCTGCTCGACCTCAAGCACTACGTCGAGGAGCTGGGCCTGCGCGCCCACGGCTACCGCGTGGACGAGGCGCGCCTGCGCCGCCTGCGCATCCCGGCCGTGGTGCTGATGGACGTCAACGGCTACCGGCATTTCGTGGTGCTCAAGCAGGTGCACGACGACACGGTGGAGCTGGCCGACCCGATCCTCGGCAACCGCAGCCTCGCACTGGACGCCTTCGTCAAGGCCTGGCCCTCGCACGCGCTGTTCGTGGTGATCGGCAGCGACTTCGACCGCAACACCGTGCTGCTGCAGCCGACCAGCCGGCCGGACATCCGCTCGCTGTTCGCGCGGCAGGGCCCCATCACCGACGCCGAGCTGCTGGATTTCGGCTTCACCCACGCGGATTTCTTCTAAGGGACGGACGCCATCATGAGGAACAGGACCCATCTGCTCGCCGCGATCGGCCTGGCGCTGGCCCACTGGGGCCCGGCCGCCTTCGCCGACGGCGCGGCGCGCCCCTCGCGGGGCATCGAGGAGATCGACGACGGCGAGCTGGCCACCATGCGCGGCCGCTACACCGTCGACGACCACACCGTGGCCTGGTTCGGGGTCAGCATGATCTCCACCTGGCAGACGCCGTCGGGCCAGACCGTCAGCGGCGCGCTGACGCTGGCGATGGACTTCAGCGGCGCCCGGCCGAAGGTCAGCTTCCAGCCGACCGTCACCATCACGGCGGCCAACGCGCCGCTGCCCGACACCGCGTCCGCCGCCGGCTCCGGCCTGGCCGCGGCGCAGCAGCCCGCGCGCCGGATCGACAGCAGCGGGCTGGCCAACGCCGGCGGCGTGGTGCAGAGCGTGCAGGTCGCCGGCGACGGCAACCGCGCCAGCAACCTGGCCAGCCTCAGCGTGCGCGACGGCGGGAACGTGCCCGCCGCCGCCGCCGATGCGCCGGCGCAGGCGAGCGCCAGCGCGGGCGACATCGGCGCGATCGTCGGCTACGACGGCCGCACCGCCAGCGTGCAGCTCTCGGTCGCCGGCCAGGGCGTGGTGCAGCAATGGATCCGCAGCGGCAGCGTCGGCCAGGGCATCACGCTCACCGCCGACAACCAGCTGGTGAGCAACCAGCTGCAGATCGACCTGGTCCGCCGCGCCGCGGCGGCCGGCAACGGCCAGCTCGCGCTGAACGTGGCGCAGGCGATCGGCCTCAACCATGGCATCGGAGCCCGCTGACGACTCGCCGCCGCCCGGCGACCGCCAGCTGCAGGGGGATAGTCACATGCGCAAGACATTGCCAGCCATCGCCGTCGCCTGCGCGCTGACGGCCAGCCTCGGCGCCCGCGCGCAGGCCGCGCAGGACCCGCCGACCCCGGCCCCGCCGCCGGACGCCGCGGACCAGGCCGACGTGCAGAAACTGGCGAGCGAGCTGCAGACCCTGAAGGCCAGCTACGCGCAGGAGGTCCGCCGCCTGCGCGAGCTGGACATGCAGGTGCAGGCGCTGCAGGCCCGGCTGGCCGGCAAGGCCGGCGGCGCGCCGTTGCCGGCGATGGCCGGCGCGCCGCCGCCGGAAGCCGCGGCCGCGTCCGGCGCGACGACGGTCGCCGCCGCCTCCGAGGGGGCGGCGCAGGCCAGCGCGGCCACCCGGCCGCCGGAGGACGGCGAGCAGCGGCGCAGCCTGCAGGACGCCCTGCAGCAGGAGCACGCGCTGTTCAGCCGCAAGCTGACCATCGAGAACGGCATCAACTACGCCTGGTACGACCGCCGCCAGCTCACCCTCAACGGCTTCCTCGCGCTGGACGCGATCTTCCTCGGCAACATCGCGCTGCAGGACGTCAAGTCGCACACCGGCACCTATACCCTGACCGCGCGCTACGGCGTCACGCCGCGGCTGGTGCTGAACGTGGACGTGCCCTACCTGGCCCGCCACACCTCCTACATCCAGGGCGGCGCCGGCGGCGCGGCGGCGACCCTGCAGGAGGAGTCCAACAGCGGCAGCGGCCTGGGCGACATCGCGCTCAGCGCCAACTACAAGCTGTTCGCCGAGAACGGCCGCCGGCCCGACACGGTGCTCACCTTCGGCCTCACCGCGCCGACCGGCCGCGAGCCCTACGGCATCGACTGGGTCGTCCCCGGCACCAACGGCCAGACCAGCGCCGACGACGGCCGCTTCGCGGTGCCCGACAAGCAGCCCACCGGCAACGGCGTGTGGCAGGCCTCGCTGGGCGTGTCGGCGGTGAAGACCATGGACCCGGCGATCATCTTCGCCAACCTGGGCTACATCCACAGCTTCGCGCACAGCTTCGGCGACATCGACACGGACCCGCAGACCAGGACGCCCGGCCGGGTCGACCTGCGCGACTCGTACTACTTCGGCGCCGGCGTCGCGCTGGCGTTCAACGAGCGCACCAGCCTGAGCCTGTCCTTCAGCGACAAGTTCAGCCAGAAGGCGCAGCTGCGCGCGCAGGGCGCGCCGGGCTGGACCCGGGTGATCGGCAGCGACGCCAACGCCGCCACCTTCAACATGGGCTTCACCTACGCCATGAGCCAGCACACCACGCTGGTCACCATGCTGGGCATCGGGCTCACCCCGGACGCGGCCAACTACAGCCTGACCTTCAAGATCCCGTACATCTTCTGAAGCTTGCGGCCCCGCCGCGCGCGGCGGGGCCGCTCAGCGCAGCTCGTCCAGCGCCAGGCGGTGCTTCTTGCACAGCCGGTACACGGTGACGCGCGAGATGCGCAGCCGGCGCGCGCACTCGCTGATGTTGAAGCGCGTCTCGCGCAGGCAGGCCAGGATGGCGTCGCGCTCGGCCAGGATGCGCGCCTCGCCCAGGCCCGCCGCCACGCTCCGCTCCGCCGGCTGCGCGGGCAGATCCAGGTCCGCGGTGTCGATCAGCGGGCCCTCGGCCACCACCGCGGCGCGCTGCACCCGGTTGAGCAGCTCGCGCACGTTGCCCGGCCAAGCGAACGCGCGCATCGCCCGCCGCGCCGACGCGCTGAAGGACACCGGCTGGCCGGTCCGGTGCTGCTGGCGGAACTGCTCCAGGAAGAACTGCGCCAGCAGCTCCACGTCGCCGCCGCGCTCGCGCAGCGGCGGCATCGGCAGGCGCAGCACGTTGAGGCGGTAGTACAGGTCCTCGCGGAAGCGGCCTTCCGCCACCGCCTTCTCCAGGTCCACGTGGGTGGCCGCCAGCACGCGCACGTCGGCGCGGATCGGCTGGCTGCTGCCCAGCCGCTCGAAGGTGCCCTCCTGCAGGAAGCGCAGCAGGCTGGTCTGCGCGTCCAGCGGCAGGTCGCCGATCTCGTCGAGGAACACGGTGCCGCCGCTGGCGCTCTCGATGTGGCCGACGCGGCGCGCGTTGGCGCCGGTGAAGGCGCCGCGCTCGTGGCCGAACAGCTCCGACTGCACCAGGTTCGGCGGCAGCGCGCCGCAGTTGATCGGCACGAACGGCCGCTCGGCACGCGCGGACAGGCGGTGCAGCGCGCTGGCGGCGACCTCCTTGCCGGTGCCGGTCTCGCCGGTGATCAGCACCGGCAGGTCCACCGGCGCGTACTTGCGGATGGTCGCGCGCAGCTGGTGCATGACCCGGCTCTCGCCCACCATGCCCGCGATGTCCGCCGGCCCGCCGCCGCGCAGCCGGCCGCTGCCGGACAGCCGCGCCAGCGCCTGCTGCAGGCGCTCGGTGTCGATCGGGCTGGTGAAGAAGTCGATGCAGTCGCGCAGGACGCGCTTGACCGTCGGCTCGCGCGCCGGCGTCTCCGGCGACACCAGCGCGATCCACGGCACGCCCGGATGCTCCGCCACCATGCGCTCCATGGCCTCGTGCACGCCGCGGTCGTCCACCCGCAGGTCGGCCAGCGCCACCACGATGTCGCCATTGCGGATGCCCACGCCGTCGCTGCCCGCGTCGGCCACCCGCACCGGCCAGCCCGCCAATGCCAGCGCGTCCTGCTCCGCCCGGTCCGGCTGCCCGAACCACACCACGCAACGGCGCGTGGCCGCTCCACTGGTATGCATCGCCACCTCCCCCGACCCTCGCGGGCCATGTGTCGATTGGCCGGAGCGCCGGCCAAAGGCATGCCGTCATCCAGGCGGCAAGACAGTATTGTGACGCAGTTCACAAATTATAGTCGAGCGATTGTGTCGCGCGTGCGACCACCCGCCGCCGTCCGCGCGGCGGGAAAACAGCGTGGCACAACGCTCCGGCCGCGAAACTAGGCCATACGGCCGATGCGCCGCTCAGCCGAGGAACAGGTCCGGCAGCAGCGGCGCGCCCGGCTGCACCGCGTAGCCGTCGAAGTCGTCGACGCCCGCCTCGCGCAGCACGTCCTCGTCGATCGCGAAGCGGCCGCTGTACTCGCGCGCCGGGCGGGCGAGGATGGCGTGCGCGGCGTCGGCCACGATCGCCGGCGTGCGGCACTGCTCCGGCTTCACCCCGTCGATCATCGCGATCGCCGCGGTGGCGATCACCGTGCGCGGCCACAGCGCGTTCACCGCGATGCCCAGCGGGGCGAACTCCGCGGCCATGCCCAGCACGCACAGGCTCATGCCCATCTTGGCGATGGTGTAGGCGGTGTGCGGCGCGAACCACTTCGGGTCCAGGCTGGGCGGCGGCGCCAGCATCAGCACGTGCGGGTTGGCCGCGCGCTTCAGGTACGGCAGGCAGGCCTGGGTGGCGAGGAAGGTGCCGCGCACGTTGACCTGGCTCATCAGGTCGAAGCGCTTCATCGGCGTGCCCTCCACCCCGGCCAGCCAGATCGCGCTGGCGTTGTTGACCAGGATGTCGATGCCGCCGAAGCGCTCGGCCGCCTGCGCCATCGCGGCGTGCACCGCGCTCTCGTCGCGGATGTCCATCTGCAGCGCCAGCGCATGGCCGCCGGCCTCCTCCACCGCGGCCGCGGCGGTGTGGATGGTGCCCGGCAGCTTGGGGTTGGGCACCCCGCTCTTGGCGGCGATCGCCACGTTGGCGCCGTCGCGCGCGGCGCGCAGCGCGATCGCCAGGCCGATGCCGCGCGAGGCGCCGGTGATGAACAGGGTCTTGCCGGCCAGGGTCGCCATGGTCCGCTCCGCGTCAGGGTTTCTGGAAGCGCGGCAGGATATCGCGCAGCTCGGCCAGGCGCTGCACCGGGTCGGTCAGCTCCAGCAGGCGCTGGCGCTCCTCGTCGCCCAGCGGCAGCAGCTCCGCGAGGCGGAAGCCGAGCCAGCCGGCGTCGTCGTAGGCCCCGCGCGGCGCGTCCCGCCACTGCGGCGCCATCGTCTCGACCAGCCGCTCCAGGATGCCCTGCAGCAGCGCGAACTCCACCGGCACCGGCATCGCCGGCTCGGCCGGCCACAGCTCCACCTCGCCGCGCAGCAGGCCGTCGGCGCGCGCGCGGCAGCGCGTCACGCGGAAGCGCTCGCCGCCGCGCACCAGGATGCCGAGCAGGCCGTCCTCGCGGGTGTGGAAATCGACGATGCGCGCCAGCGTGCCCACCGCCGCGGGCACCGCCGGCTCGCCGGCCTCGCGCCCCTCGAGGATCAGGCACACGCCGAAGCCGCCGCCCTGGCGCGCGCAGTCGCGCACCATGTCCAGGTAGCGCCGCTCGAAGATGCGCAGCGGCAGCTGCGCGTCCGGCAGCAGCACCGTGCCCAGCGGGAACAGCGGGATCTCGATCGGCGGTGAGGGCGCGGCCATGCCGGGCAGTGTAGCCCGCCGCCGGATGACGGCCGTCACTGGACGCGACGCCGCGCGCCACGCACATTGTCGGGACCGCCACAGGGAGAAGCAGGCATGTCCGGTTCCATCGCCGTCGTCGATCCGCCCGCCGTCCGGGCCGCCGCGCCCGCGCTCGCCGTGCGCGGCCTGCGCAAGGCCTTCGGCAAGCGCGAGGTGCTGCGCGGCGTGGACTGGCAGGTGCCGGCCGGCCGCGTGATCGGCCTGCTCGGCCGGAACGGCGCCGGCAAGACCACCCTGCTGCGCTGCCTGCTCGGCCTGTCGCCGCTCGATGCGGGCGAGGTGGAGCTGTTCGGCGAGCCGATGACCGAGCCGGGCGGCGAGCGCCTGCACCGCATCGGCTTCGTACCGCAGAGCTTCGACCTGTTCCCGTGGATGAAGGTGCGCGGCTACCTCGACTTCACCGCCGCCTTCTACGCGCGCTGGAACCACGAACTGGCGCGGCGCCTGCTGGCCGACTGGGAGTTGGACCCACGGCAGAAGATCGGCGAGCTCTCGCAGGGCCAGCGGCAGAAGCTGGCGATCGTGCGCGCGATCGCGCCCGAGCCCGACCTGCTGGTGCTGGACGAGCCGGTCGCCAGCCTCGACCCGCAGGCGCGCCGCGCCTTCATGGGCGAGCTGCTGGCGCTGATGCGCGCGCCGGGCAAGACGGTGATCTTCTCCACCCACATCACCGCCGACCTGGAGCGCGCCGACGCCGACATCGCGCTGCTGCGCGAGGGCCGCATGCAGTTCACCCGGCCGCTGGCCGAGCTGCGCCGGCACTACGCGCGCGCCGTGCTCGCCCGCCCGGGCGGCTGGACGCAGGCGCCCGCGCTGCCCGGCGCGCTGGGCGCGCGCATCGCCGGCGACGAGCTGCACCTGCTGACCGAGGACGTGCCCGCCGAGCGGCTGCACGCGCTGGCGCAGGAACAGGGCGCGACGCTGCGGCTGGAAACGCCCAGTCTGGAAGACCTGTTCGTGGAGCTGGCATGAGCGCGGTGTGGCAGCTGTGGCTGCAGCTGTGGAAGCGCCTGCCGGTGCTGGCCGCGCTCGCCTCCCTGCTGTGGCTGGCCGCGCTGGCGCTGCCGCCGTGGCTCGGCGACGGCAGCGCGGCGCTGCTGCTGCCGCTGGGCGGGCTCGGCTCGCTGTTCTGGCACCTCGGGCTGGGCATGGTGCTGCGCGGGCTGTGCCGGCCGGAGATCCTGCTGCTGCCCGGCTTCCGCCGCGCGCTGCTGTGGCTGGGCCTGCTCGACCTGGCGCAATGGGTGCTGCTGCCGGCGCTGCTGGCGGCCGTCGCCGGCCTGCCGCACCTGCCGGTGATCGCCGCCGGCGGCGTGCTGGTGGCCGCCTTCGGCCTGGCCGGCGGCAGCGGCCGCCGCACGGGGCTGGCGTTCTGGGCCATCGCCATCGCCGCCGGCTGGATGCCGCGCGCCGCCGCGCAGCTGGCGCAGGCGCTGCTGGCCTCGCCGCTGACGCCGGCGCTGCTGCTGGCGACCGCCGCGCTGCTGCTGACCTGGGCGCTGCGCCCGCTGCTGCGCGTGACGGACCTGCCGGTGCAGGACTCGCCGCTGGAGAGCACCAGCCTGGGCCGCGCGAACGCGGTGCGCGGCGACGGCACGCCGCCCGCGCGCGGGGCGCTGGGCCGGCGCCTGCGCGGCCTGTTCGACCAGGCCGCGCAGCGCGCGCTGGAACGCGCGCTGGCGCGCTACCGCCGCTCGCCCGGCGCGGCGCAGCGGCTCGCGCTGGTGCGCCGGCTGCTGCTGCCGCACGACAACCCGGAGGCGATCGTGCTGCGGCTGGCGGTGGTGGCCGCCTTCGTCACCTTCTACTTCTTCGCGGCGATGCACCGCCAGCGCTTCAGCGCGGCGGCGGTGGGCGCCTACGCGATCCTGCTCGCGCTGTCGCGCTTCCCGCAGCTGGGCCGCGGCATGCTGCGCATGCGCCCCAACCTGGCCGACCTCTACCTCACGCTGGCGCCGCGGACCCGCGGCGAATACCAGAAGACCGTCGCCGACGCGCTGTGGCTGCTGGTGCCGGTGAGCACGCTCACCGCACTGGCCTACACCCTGCTCGGCATCGCGCTGGTGCACGCGGCCGAGCCGGGCCGCATGCTGGTCGCCGCGGCGATCGTCGGCGCCGCCGCCAGCCTGGTCGCGCTGGGCGTGCACCTGATCGGGCCGGAAGGCAACGTGGGGCGCGGGCTGGTCAACCTGGTGGTGGTGCTCGGCGCGATGCTGGCCTACTGGGGCGGCTACTGGCTGCTCGGCGCGCTGGGGCTGGCGCTGGGCGCGGCGACCCTGGGCGTGCTGGCGCTGAGCTTCGGCGTCGCGGTGTGGTTCGCGGCGCAGAAGGAGTACCAGCAGCGCGAGCCGCGCTTCGACGCGCCGCTCGGGTAGGCGGCGCCCCGCTCTCTATTTCCGGCGTCGGGCCTTTCGGCAAAGGCGCAGGTACTCGCCAGGGTGGCCCCTCACCCCGGCCCTCTCCCCGGAGGGGAGAGGGAGCGGTCAGGCGGGCTGGCGCAGCAGCTCGACGAAGCGGCGCGGCGCGGCCTCGAAGCCGCCGTTGGACATGAACACCACGTGGTCGCCCGGCCGCGCCTGCGCGCGCAGCGCGGCGAGCAGCGCGGCGACGGTGGGCGCGGTGGCGCCGCGGCCGGCCAGCGCGGCGGTGACGCGCTGCGCGTCCCACGGCAGCTCCGGGCGGTGCAGGAACACCACCGCGTCGGCGTCGGCCAGCGAGGGCGCCAGCGCGTCGGCGTGCGCGCCCAGCCGCATCGAGTTGGAGCGCGGCTCCAGCGCGACCAGGATGCGCGCCCGGCCCACCTTCGCGCGCAGGCCGGCCAGGGTGGTGGCGATCGCGGTGGGATGGTGGGCGAAGTCGTCGTACACGCGCACGCCCGCCACCTCGCCCACCAGCTCCATGCGGCGCTTGGCGTTCTGGAAGCCGGCGAAGGCCGGCAGCAGCGCGCGCGGGTCGGCGCCCGCGGCGGCCGCGGCCGCCAGCGCGGCCAGCGCGTTCATCACGCTGTGGTTGCCGAGCAGCGCCCAGCGCACCTCGCCGATCGCCTCGCCCTTGCGGCTCACCCGGAACGCGCTGCCGTCGGCGGCGACCAGCTCGGCCTGCCAGTCGCCCCGGCCGATGCCGAAGGTCTCCACCGGCGTCCAGCAGCCCATCGCCAGCACCTCGGCCAGGCGCTCGTCGTGCGCGTTGACGACCAGCCGGCCGTTGCCCGGCACGGTGCGCACCAGGTGGTGGAACTGGCGCTGGATCGCCGCCACGTCGGGGAAGATGTCCGCGTGGTCGTACTCGAGGTTGTTGAGGATGGCGATGCGCGGGCGGTAGTGCACGAACTTCGAGCGCTTGTCGAAGAACGCGGTGTCGTACTCGTCCGCCTCGATCACGAACGGCCTGCCCGCGCCCAGCCGCGCCGACACGCCGAAGTTGCCCGGCACGCCGCCGACCAGGAAGCCCGGCGCCATGCCCGCGCTCTCCAGCAGGTGCGCGAGCAGGCTGGTCGTCGTCGTCTTGCCGTGGGTGCCGGCCACCGCCAGCACCTCGCGCCCGGGCAGCAGCGTCTCGCCCAGCCACTGCGGGCCGGAGACGTAGCGCAGCTGCGCGTCGAGCATGTATTCCACCGCGGGGTTGCCGCGCGTCATCGCGTTGCCCACCACCACCAGGTCGGGCGCGGGCCGCAGGTGTTCGGCCGCATAGCCGTCCATCAGGCGGATGCCCAGCGCTTCCAGCTGGGTGCTCATCGGCGGGTAGACGGCGGCGTCGGAGCCTTCCACCTCCAGGCCCAGCTCGCGCGCCAGCGCGGCGACGCCGCCCATGAAGGTGCCGCAGATGCCCAGGATGTGCAGGCGCATGGGTGCGTGGGTTCCTTCGTGCCGCCTCAGGTTGTCTCCCCTCTCCGCCGGGAGAGGGGTCGGGGGAGAGGGTGCGGGTCTTGCTTGGAGGTTCAGGCCATCGGCGCTTGGAGGCGATGGGATGGCTTCGACCGGCCCCTCGCCCCGGCCCTCTCCCCGGCGGGGAGAGGGAGCGGCTGTCAGCCGTTCGCGGCGGCCGAACCGCCCGCGATGGCGCGCTTGATCCGCGCGGTGACCTCGTCCAGCGCGCCCACGCCGTCGACCACCTGCAGCTTGCCGCGCCGGGCGTAGAAGTCGGCCACCGGCGCGGTCTGCTCGGCGTACACGCCCAGGCGCTTGCGCACCGTTTCGGGGTTGTCGTCGGCGCGGCCCTCCGCGGCGAAGCGGATCTCGCAGCGGCCGATGATGGCGTCGTTGGGCACTTCCAGCTTGACCACCGCGTCGAGCGGCTGGCCCAGCTTGGCCAGCAGGTGGTCCAGCGCGTCGGCCTGGGCCAGGTTGCGCGGGTAGCCGTCGAGGATGAAGCCGGCCTTGGCGTCGGGCTGGGCCAGGCGCTCCTCCAGCATGCCGAGCAGGATGTCGTCGGAGACCAGCTGGCCGGCGTCCATCACCGCCTTGGCCTTCAGGCCCAGCGGCGTGCCCGCGGCCACCGCCGCGCGCAGCATGTCGCCGGTGGAGATGTGCGGCACGCCGAGGTCGGCCTTCAGCCGGGCCGCCTGGGTTCCCTTGCCCGAGCCGGGTGCACCGAGTAGGACGAGTCGCATAATGCTCCGCAACGATCGGCGAACGGCCGCCGATTCCGTGAAAAAAACTGCCGTCACGGTAGCGTTTGACGCCGGCCATAGTCAAACGAAGGCCGGCGCCGGAAACACGCCGGCGCGGCGGCAGGAACGACCTTTCACCCCACCCGTGGGGCAGATTGTCGCACCATGCCGTCATCCGCCCGCCGAAGGAGTCCCGACCGATGAGCACCGCCGCCCGCCCCCGCCCTTCCGGCCGCCTGCTGTACGCCCAGTCCGGCGGCGTCACCGCCGTGATCAACGCCACCGCCGCCGGGGTGATCGAGGCCGCCCGCGCGCGGGGCGTGCAGGTGTATGCCGCGCGCAACGGCATCCTCGGCGCGCTGCGCGAGGAGCTGATCGACACCTCGAAGGAATCGAAGGCGGCGATCGCCGCGCTGCGCCACACGCCGGGCGGCGCGTTCGGCTCGTGCCGCTACAAGCTGAAGTCGCTGGAGGCCAACCGCGCCGAGTACGCGCGGCTGATCGAGGTGCTGCGCGCGCACGACATCCGCTGGTTCCTCTACAACGGCGGCAACGACTCGGCCGACACCGCGCTGAAGATCTCGCAGCTGGGCAAGGCGATGGGCTACGACATCCGCTGCATCGGCGTGCCCAAGACGGTGGACAACGACCTCGCCGTCACCGACTGCTGCCCCGGCTTCGGCTCGGTGGCCAAGTACACCGCGGTGGCGGTGCGCGAGGCGAGCCTGGACGTGGCCTCGATGGCCGACACCTCGACCAAGGTGTTCATCCTGGAGGTGATGGGCCGCCACGCCGGCTGGATCGCCGCCTCGGCCGGCCTGGCCGGCGAGGGCGCGGACGCGCCGCCGCACCTGATCCTGTTCCCCGAGCGCACCTTCGACGAGGACGCCTTCCTCGCCAAGGTGAAGGCCACGGTGGAGCGCGTGGGCTGGTGCACGGTGGTGGCCTCCGAGGGCATCCGCAACGCCGCCGGCCAGTTCCTCGCCGAGGCGGGCACGCGCGACGCCTTCGGCCACAGCCAGCTCGGCGGCGTGGCGCCGGTGCTCGCCGCGCTGGTGAAGGAGAAGCTCAAGCTCAAGGTGCACTGGGCGCTGCCCGACTACCTGCAGCGTTCCGCGCGGCACCTGGTCTCGAAGACCGACGCCGAGCAGGCCTACGCGGTGGGCAAGGCGGCGGTGGAGTACGCGCTCGCCGGCCGCAACGCGGTGATGCCGGTGATCGTGCGCACCGCCGACGCGCCCTACCGCTGGAAGATCGAGCCCGCGCCGCTGGCGCGGATCGCCAACCACGAGAAGACCCTGCCCAAGTCCTTCCTCGCCCGCGACGGCTTCGGCATCACCGCCGCGGCGCGGCGCTACCTCGCGCCGCTGATCCAGGGCGAGGCGCCGCCACCCTACGGCAGGGACGGCCTGCCGCGGTACGTGCAGCTGAAGAACGTGGCGGTGGCGCGCCAGCTGCCCGCGTTCACGCCGTGACCGCCGGCGGGACGGCGCGCGCGGCGCGCTCGTCCAGCAGCCGCGCCGCCAGCGCGTCGACCGCCGCCTCCGCCTCGCGCAGCGAGGCGGCCAGGCGTTCGCCGCCGAACTCGTCGTACTCCACCGCCACCGCGCGCACGGCCGCCACGCCGATGTAGCCGAACGCCGCGCGCACGGCCGGCTCGGCATGGTTCATCGCCTCGATGCACCCGCCCGCGCCGTAGCCGTGGTCGCCGCGCGCGCTCAGCAGCACCAGCGTGCGCGGCCGGTCGTCCAGCATCGGCCAGCAGGGCGCGCCCTCGCACGCGCGGTCGAAGCCGAAGGTGCGCCCCACCCGCACGATGTTGTCGATGTAGGCCTTGAAGCCGGCCGGCACGCCGAAGTTGTACATCGGCACGCCCGCCACGATCAGGTCGGCGTCGAGCAGCTCGTCCACCAGCGCGTCGCTCTCGGCCAGGCGCTGGCGCATCCAGGGCGCGCGCGCCGCTTCCGGGGTGAAGGCCGCGCGCACCCAGTCGCCGTCCACCGGCGCGGGCGGACGCTGGCCGACGTCGCGGTACAGCACGTGGTCCGCGGGACGGGCCTCCCGCCAGCGGGCGACGAAGCGCGCGCCCAGGCGGCGGGTGTGCGAGCCGTGGCTGTGCAGGCCGGACTGCCCGCCGCGGGCGCTGGCGTCGAGGTGAAGCAGGGTGGCCATCGGCACTCCTCACGCACGAAAGCCATTCACGGAATGGCAAGTGCGGCGCATGCGATGGAGGCTTTTCCGTCGGGAAAAACGATATTTTCTCATCCGATGCCTGAGCCCAGTTCATCCCTGGAACGCCAGCGCCGGCGCCTGCCGCCGCTGGCGGCGCTGCGCGCCTTCGAGGCCGCCGCGCGCCACAAGAGCTTCCGCCTCGCCGCGGAGGAGCTGGCGGTGACCGCCACGGCCGTCAGCCACCAGATTCGCCAGCTGGAAGCGCTGCTCGGCATCGCGCTGTTCGAGCGCAAGGCGCGCCGGGTGGTCCTCACCGCCGAGGGCCGCCAGCTCTTCCCGGCGCTGCGCGAGGGCTTCGACGCGATGGCGGCCGCGGTCGCCCCGCTGATGCGGCCGCGACGGCGGCACATCCTCACCGTGTCCCGACCGGCAACGCCGGATGACTGACTGCCTGCTGAGCGGACGCCGGCGCGGGCGGCCAAAGCGCGGCTGCGATTCAGACATGCCTGCCTAGGCTGCCTTTCCAGGCGGGCATGGCGCCCGGCCCAAGGAGGACGGATGAAGACCATCCTGAAAATGTTCGCCCTCGTCGTGCTGTCCGCCGCCAGCGGGGCGGCGCTGGCCGACCATGACCACGATCGCGGCCACGACCGCGACCGCTACGACCACCGCGACCATGGCCGCCCGGGGCCGTCGCACTACGACCGCCACCCCGGCCCGCCGCCGCACTGGGCGCACCGGCCGCCGCCCCCGCCGCACTGGGACCATCGCCCGCCGCCGCCCCGCTACTACCATGGCGGCTACTACCCGCGGCCGGTGTATCACCACTGGGTGCGCGGCAGCCGCTACTACGGCCCGGTCTACGTGGTGAACGACTACCACCACTACCGCCTGCGTCCGCCGCCGTACGGCTACCACTGGATCCGCAGCGACGACGGCTTCCTGCTGGTGGCCATCGCCACCGGCATCATCGTGGACATGGCGCTGCAATAGGCGGCACGGCGCGGCCCACGCGCCCACACGGGCGGCGCCCTCCGGCGCCGCCTTTTTTGTCGCGCCATCCCACGGTCATCCGCCGATCCGTTGCGCCGCACAACACTGCGCCGCGCCGCGTCTGCCTATACTCGACCCCAGCCGTCGCCTGGCGGCCCGCCGCCGGGGAGCGGCGACAATCGAATCTGGCGGTACCACTCATGGGGAGGCTCCGATGCTGCAGCAGTTTGGCTGGTGGATCGTGCTGGCATGTGCGGTCGTGGCGGTTCTGTACGGCGCGCTGTCGGTGCGCTGGGTGCTGGCGAAGTCGCCGGGCAACGAACGGATGCAGGCGATCGCCGCGGCGATCCAGGAAGGGGCGCGCGCCTACCTCAACCGCCAGTACACCACCATCGGTGGCGTCGGCGTGGTGCTGTTCCTGGTGATCGGCTTCGCCCTCGACTGGGGCACCGCGATCGGCTTCGCGATCGGCGCGCTGCTCTCCGGCGCGGCCGGCTACATCGGCATGAACGTGTCGGTGCGCGCCAACGTGCGCACCGCCGAGGCGGCGCGCGGCGGGCTGGCCGCGGCACTGGCCGTGGCGTTCCGCGGCGGCGCGATCACCGGCATGCTGGTGGTCGGCCTGGCCCTGCTGGGCGTGGCCGCGTACTACGTGGCGCTGAGCCGCATGGGCTACGAGACCATGCACGCGCTGCACGCGCTGGTGGGCCTGGCCTTCGGCTCCTCGCTGATCTCGATCTTCGCGCGCCTGGGCGGCGGCATCTTCACCAAGGGCGCGGACGTGGGCGCCGACCTGGTCGGCAAGGTGGAGGCCGGCATCCCCGAGGACGACCCGCGCAACCCCGCGGTGATCGCCGACAACGTGGGCGACAACGTGGGCGACTGCGCCGGCATGGCCGCCGACCTGTTCGAGACCTACGCGGTGACCCTGATCGCCACCATGCTGCTGGGCGGCGTGATGGCCGAGCAGACCGGCAGCAACGGCGTGCTCTACCCGCTGCTGCTGGGCGGCGCCTCGATCCTCGCCTCGGTGATCGGCACCTTCTTCGTCAAGGCGCGCGGCCCGAAGATCATGAACGCGCTGTACGCCGGCGTGGCGGTCTCG
Source organism: Fulvimonas soli (assembly GCF_003148905.1). Classification (GTDB taxonomy): domain Bacteria; phylum Pseudomonadota; class Gammaproteobacteria; order Xanthomonadales; family Rhodanobacteraceae; genus Fulvimonas; species Fulvimonas soli. Next base: position 21,855 of record NZ_QGHC01000007.1, read on the forward strand.
GCGGTCCTCGCCGCGATCGCGTTCTGGCCGATCACCGCGCAGCTGATGGGCGCCTCGGCGTTCGGCGTGGGCCGGCTGTACGGCTGCGCGCTGATCGGCCTGGCGCTGACCGGCGCGATGGTGGTGATCACCGAGTACTACACCGCCACCGAGTACGCGCCGGTGCGGCACGTGGCGCAGGCCTCCACCACCGGCCACGCCACCAACATCATCGCCGGCCTGGGCGTGTCGATGAAGGCCACCGCGCTGCCGGTGCTGGCGGTGTGCGCGGCGATCTGGGGCGCCTACGCGCTGTGCGGGCTGTACGGCATCGCCATCGCGGCCACCGCGATGCTGTCGATGACCGGCATGGTGGTGGCGCTGGACGCCTACGGCCCGATCACCGACAACGCCGGCGGCATCGCCGAGATGGCCGAGCTGCCGCCGGAGGTGCGCGGCGTCACCGACCCGCTCGACGCGGTGGGCAACACCACCAAGGCGGTGACCAAGGGCTACGCGATCGGCTCGGCGGGCCTGGCCGCGCTGGTGCTGTTCGCCGACTACACGCACAACCTCGGCCAGCACTTCGGCACCGGCGCGGTGAGCTTCGACCTGTCCAACCACTACGTGATCATCGGCCTCCTGATCGGCGGCCTGATCCCGTACCTGTTCGGCGCGATGGCGATGGAGGCGGTGGGCCGCGCCGCCGGCGCGGTGGTGGAGGAGGTGCGCCGGCAGTTCCGCGAGATCGCCGGGATCATGCAGGGCACCACCAAGCCGGACTACTCGCGCGCGGTGGACATGCTCACCAAGTCGGCGATCCGCGAGATGCTGGTGCCCTCGCTGCTGCCGGTACTGGTGCCGATCCTGGTGGTGTTCGGCTTCAAGTGGCTGGGCGGCGCCGAGGCCGGCGCGCAGGCGCTCGGCGGCGTGCTGATCGGCACCATCGTCACCGGCCTGTTCGTGGCGATCTCGATGACCACCGGCGGCGGCGCCTGGGACAACGCCAAGAAGTACATCGAGGACGGCCACCACGGCGGCAAGGGCTCGGACGCGCACAAGGCGGCGGTCACCGGCGACACCGTGGGCGATCCCTACAAGGACACCGCGGGCCCGGCGGTGAACCCGCTCATCAAGATCATCAACATCGTGGCCTTGTTGCTGATCCCCTTGCTGTGATCCGGAGGCGGGCGGCCAAGCCCGCCCGCCACGTTCGCCCCCTCTCCCTCCGGGGAGAGGGTTGGGGTGAGGGGCCGCACTGGCCCCGGTCCCGCCCTGGAGCCGCACCCTGCGAGGGCGAAAGAAACCCGCGACTCCAACTCCCACGCACTACCGAAGCCTCCCCGCAAGATCGACCCCTCACCCCAGCCCTCTCCCCGCAGGGGAGAGGGCGTTATCGCGGGGCGGGGCCGGCCCTGACTTTAGTCACAGGCGCCCGGCCCGCCATCGCCCCACACTGGTCCCTTCGCCGACCGACGAGGACTTTCCCATGACGAATCGCGCGCCCTGGATCGCGCTGGCCCTCGGCCTCACACTGGCCGGCATGACCCACGCACAGCAGCCCGCGCCTGCCGGCACGCAGGCCTCCGACGATCCCTACCTCTGGCTGGAGGACATCCACGGCGCGCGCGCCATGGACTGGGTGAAGGCGCAGAACGCGGTCACCGAGCGGCGCTTCGCCAGCTCGCCGGAGTTCGCGCGCACCCGCGACCGCATCCTGGAGGTGCTCGATTCGGACGCGCGCATCCCCTACGTCGCGCGCCACGGCGACCATCTCTACAACTTCTGGCAGGACAAGGCGCACCCGCGCGGCCTGTGGCGGCGCACCACGCTGGAGGAGTACCGCAAGGCCGAGCCGAAGTGGGAGGTGCTGCTGGACGTCGACGCGCTGAACAAGGCCGAGGGCAAGCGCTGGGTGTTCAAGGGCGCCGAGTGCCTGAAGCCGGCCTACGAGCGCTGCCTGGTCTCGCTCTCGCCCGACGGCGGCGACGCGGTGGCGGTGCGCGAGTTCGACATCCCGAGCAAGTCCTTCGTGAAGGGCGGCTTCGAGCTGCCGGTGGCCAAGAGCCAGGTCGGCTGGATCGACCAGGACCGCATCTACGTGGGCACCGACTTCGGCCCCGGCTCGATGACCCGCTCCAGCTATCCGCGCATCGTCAAGGAATGGAAGCGCGGCACGCCGCTCGCGGCGGCGGCCGCGGTGCACGAGGCCAGGCCGGACGACATGACGGTGAGCGCCTTCCACGACCGCACGCCCGGCTTCGAGCGCGACTTCGTCGTCGTCGTCACCGACTTCTTCCACACCGAGAACTACCTGCGCAAGGACGGCGGGCTGGTGCACCTGGACCTGCCCAGCGACGCGGCCGGCTTCGACGCCCACCGCGAATGGCTGCTGGTGCAGACGCGCACGCCGTGGACGACCGGCGGCGCCACCTACCCCGGCGGCGCGCTGCTGGCGATCCGCTTCGACGACTTCATGGCCGGCAAGCGCGACTTCGCCGTGCTGTTCCGGCCCGACGAGCACACCGCGCTGTCCTCCTTCGCCTGGACGCGGCACCACCTGATCCTGGACGTGCTCGACGACGTGAAGAGCCGCCTGGAGGTGCTCACCCCGCCGGCGTCCGGCAACGGCGACTGGCCGCGCGCGCCGATGGCCGGCGCGCCCAGCATGAGCACGGTGACCGTGGCCGACACCGACCCGGACAACAGCGACGAGTACTGGCTCAGCGTGACCGGCTTCCTCACCCCCTCCTCGCTGCAGCGCGGCGTGCTGGGCGGGGGCGCGGCCGAGACGCTGAAGCAGAGCCCGGCCTTCTTCGACGCCTCGCGGTTCCAGGTGAACCAGCACTTCGTCGCCTCGAAGGACGGCACCCGCGTGCCCTACTTCGAGATCGCGCCGAAGGACCTGAAGCTCGACGGCTCCAACCGCACCCTGCTCTACGGCTACGGCGGCTTCGAGGTGTCGCTGGAGCCGTTCTACAGCGGCAGCATCGGCCGCGCCTGGCTGGAGCGCGGCGGCGTGTACGTGATCGCCAACATCCGCGGCGGCGGCGAGTACGGCCCGCGCTGGCACCAGGCCGCGCTCAAGGCCGACCGCCTGCGCGCCTACGAGGACTTCGCCGCGGTGGCGCAGGACCTGGTCAGGCGCGGCGTCACCTCGCCGAGGCACCTGGGCGCCGAGGGCGGCAGCAACGGCGGCCTGCTGATGGGCAACATGCTCACGCTGTACCCGCAGCTGTTCGGCGCGATCGCCTGCGAGGTGCCGCTGCTGGACATGAAGCGCTACGTGCACCTGTCCGCCGGCGCCTCGTGGATCGCCGAGTACGGCGACCCGGACGATCCCGGGCAGTGGGCGTTCATCCGGACCTTCTCGCCGTACCAGAACCTCAAGCCGGGCATGCACTACCCGCCGGTGCTGTTCTACACCACCACCAGCGACGACCGCGTCGGCCCGGTGCAGGCGCGCAAGATGGCGGCCAAGATGCAGGGCATGGGCTACAAGGACGTGTGGTTCTTCGAGAACCTCGAAGGCGGCCACGGCGCCGGCGCCGACAACAAGCAGTCCGCGCACATGCACGCGCTGGCCTACGACTTCCTGTGGGACCAGCTGAAATGACGCGCCGGCGGCGGCCCGGGACACGCGCCTGATCCCGCCCGCGGCGGGAGGACCCGCCGCGGCGCCGCGCCCGGGCCGCGCTTCCGGTCCACGCCCGCGGCTCCCGCCCGTCATACCGGCGCAGGCCGGAACCCAGCGAAAGGATGTCGTGCGGAAGCACTCGAAAGCAGGCTTCGCCTACTTCGCACGACGCGCATGACTGGATGGCTCGCTACGCCCCGCTCCTGCGGGCCATCCGCTTCGCGGGCGCTCTGCACGCCCGTTCGATCCGCACCGCGATGACGACGAGGGACAAGCGCGCATCCACGCCGGAACCGGCGGACGCCGCGTGAAATGCCATGCCCTGAACCCGTGCCCCGGCCAACGGCGCGGCCGGCATTGCAGGATTCCGGGCAGGCCCTAAGCTTGCGTGGCGGCCGGCGGCGCCCGCGGGCCCGCGACGCCATCCCCACCCGACGCCATCCGCTTCCCGCCATGTCTTCCCGTGCCACGATCACCCCCGAACTGCGCGAGTGGATCCTCGCCACCACCCGCGCCGGCCACGGCGTGCCGGAGGTGCTCAAGCTGATGAAGGACGCCGGCTACCCGCCGGCGCAGAGCCGCGTCGCCCTCGCCCAGGTGCTGAAGATCCCGCTGAGCGCGATCAGCGCCGGCGCGGGCCCGGCCGGGCGGCGGCCGCGCCATCCGCAGGCGCCGCTGGCCGAGGCCGGCGACCGCCGCGTGCGCGTCGCGCTCGGCGTGGACGCGCCGCCGCTGCGCGTGCTCGACGGCCTGCTCGACGCGGGCGAATGCGCCGAGCTGATCGCGCTGGCGCGGCCGCGCCTGGCCCGCGCGCGCACCGTGGCCGAGGACGGCCGCCAGCAGGTGGACGAGCGGCGCACCAGCGCCGGCATGTTCTTCGCTCCCGGCGAGACGCCGCTGGTGGCGCGCATCGAGCGGCGCATCGCCGCGCTGCTGGACATGCCGGCGGACCACGGCGAGGGCCTGCAGGTGCTGCACTACCTGCCCGGCCAGGAATACGAGCCGCACTACGACTGGTTCGACCCCGCCCAGCCCGGCTTCGCCGCGATCACCGCCAAGGGCGGCCAGCGCGTGGCCAGCGTGGTGATGTACCTCAACACGCCGGAGGAAGGCGGCGGCACCGGCTTCCCGGCGCTCGGCCTCACCGTCACCGCGCTGGCCGGTTCGGCCGTCTATTTCGCCTACGAGGCCGGCGACGAGGCCTCGCTGCACGCCGGCCTGCCGGTGACGCGCGGCGAGAAGTGGATCGCCACCAAGTGGCTGCGCGAGCGGCCGTTCCGCTGATCCGGCAGGACCTCCCGCGGGCCGCCCGGGAGGGCTTCGGCCCGCCGCCGCCGCGGCGCCCGCATGGTGCGCCGCCGCAAGGATTGGCTTATCCTGACGGACTTCGCTTCTTTCCCCATCCCTTCGAAGGAGTGCCCCGCCATGGGCCTGGACCTGGTGCAAGCCGGCCGCAACGTGCCGGACGAGATCAACGTCATCATCGAAATCCCCAAGGACGCCGAACCGGTCAAGTACGAGGTGGACAAGGAGAGCGGCGCGATCTTCGTCGACCGCATCCTCTCCACGCCGATGCGCTACCCGTGCAACTACGGCTACGTGCCGGGCACGCTGGGCGACGACGGCGACCCGCTGGACGCGCTGGTGATCCTGCCGCTGCCGCTGGTGCCCGGCTCGGTGATCCGCTGCCACCCGGTGGGCATGCTGAAGATGACCGACGAGGCCGGCGGCGACGAGAAGCTGGTGGTGGTGCCGACCGCGAAGGTCTTCGCCGGCTACGCGCACATCGACGACATCAAGAGCGTCTCGCCGCACTGGCTGGAGCGCATCGGCCACTTCTTCGAGCACTACAAGGACCTGGAGAAGGGCAAGTGGGTGAAGCTCGACGGCTGGGCCGGCGCCGACGAGGCGAAGGCGCAGATCCGCGACGGCATCGAGCGCTATCGGTCGAGCAAGGGCTGATCCCTTCCGCGGCGCGCGCCTCGTCCCCGGGGCCTGTTCAAGAGCTTCCGAGGAAGGGCGCCAGGAAGGCAGCGGGATGAAGCATGGGCGGAGGCAGCGCTCGCCGCTCCTTCCTTGCCTCCCATGCTTCTCCGGCTGAGCAAAGCCGCGCCTGACCACCCGGTGCTGGGACATGGCCTCGACGGGCCTGGCATCGGGGCCGCTGGCGGTCCCGCGCCAGGTCGATCGCGGCCGGAGGCCGCTCCCACAGGGGCCCCGCAAGCCTGGTGGGAGCGGCCTCCGGCCGCGACGGCGCACCATCGCCCACTCCCGCCATGCCGCCGTTGCGGACCCACGTCAACTCTTCGGCTGGCCCGCGCAATCGGTTCCCGACGGGCAGGACACGGAAAGACCTTGAACAGGCTCTCAGCGCGCCGCCGCGCGTGACGGCGCGCGCAGCCGCGCACGCAGGTGGCGCAGGTCGCTGCACCGCAGATCCTCGCGCAGTTGCCGTGGCGACCGGCCCAGCGCCCGGCGGAACGCCTCGGTCATGTGGCTGTGGCTGTAGAAGCCCAGGTCGCAGGCCAGCGCCGCGAGATCGTCCTCGCCCTCGCCCAGCCGCCCCAGCGCGGCGCCCAGCCGCTGCTGCAGGCGGAACTGCCGCAGCGACAGCCCGGTGACGGCGCGGAAGATCCGGCACAGGTGGAACGGCGAGCAGCCGGCCAGCGCGGCCAGCGCGTCGACCTCCAGGTTCTCCCCGACGCGCGCGAGGATGGCTTCCTCCACCCGCGCCACCCGGCGCGCCAGCGCGGCCGGGCGCAGGCGCACCGGCTGGCGCGCCTGCAACAGGCGGTCGAACAGGTCCAGCAGGGCCGCGTCCGCCTCGCCGGCCAGGGCGCCGCGGCGCAGGCCCAGCAGCAGCTCCACGTGGATCTGCTGGAACGCCAGGTCGTGCCCGAAGGCCTGGCAGGCCGGCCCGGCGCGGCCGGCCACGCCCAGCTCCGCGAGCACGGACTCGTCCATGCACACGTCGGTGCAGCAATCGCAGCCGTCGCGGTCGGGATGGGTGATGCGGTACTCGACGCCCGCGCGCAGCAGCACCGCCTGGCCCGGCCGCGCCATGCAGCTGCGGCCGCCGGCATGCACCCCGAAGGCGCCGCGCCGGGTGAAGATGAAGCGCGCCGGCTCGCCGCCCGGCGAGTACCCGCAGTCCACCCGCGGGTGCCGGCAGACGTGGCTGACCACCTCGAAGCGCGGCGATCGCAGCACGGTCTGCATGATCGACATCGGACGCCCCGCCGCTCATCCGGGAACCGCACCGGATCATACGCCCGGCTGCGCCGGACGGCGCCCCGCGGAACGGAACGCGGGCGCACGTTTTTGAAAGCGGAACGCCGGCGCGGCTGCCGGGCCGACGCAGCCGCCGTGCTTCGGGCCGCGCGCCGCATCGCATTCCCCGCGCGCAGGTTTGTGAAAGCGCGCCCGGCACGGCGGCGCGAAGCTGGCGGCGCATCCCGTCGAGGACGCACCCGGTCCGGCGCTCCCCCCTCCCCATCGATGCCGGACCGTCCCTTCGGCAAGTCCAAGGAGATCAGGCCATGACCAAGCTCAAGCTGCTGTGCAGTCTGCTCGTCGCCTGCGGCGCGGTCGCCGCGGCCCATGCCGCCGAACCCGCCTCCATCGAAGACCTGCTCAACCCCATGCTGTACCCGAAGGACGCGCGGCCCTTCGACAAGGGCATCGCCAGCTGGGCCGAGCTGTCGTGGCAGTGGATCTACGCGCAGCCGCTCGCGCACAACCCGTACATCGACCCCACCGGCGCGGACTGCGCGGTCGGCCAGGACGGCCCGGTGTGGTTCCTGGCGCCGATCGCGGCGCCCGGCTCCGGCGTCTACACGCGCAGCTGCACCATCCCGCGCGGCAAGGCGATCCTGCTCAACGTCGGCAGCATCGCCGACGACTGGCCGTGCCCCGATCCCGCCTTCGCGCCCGGGCCCGGGCAATCGCTGTACGACTTCCTGGTCGCCGACGCGCTCGCCTACAACATGGTCGTGCAGCTGGACCTGAAGCTCGACGGGCGGCCGGTCTTCAACCCCAAGCGCTACCTCTACACCTCGGAGGACCTGTTCGCGCTCAAGGGCGACCTCAGCGAGACGGCGTTCGATCCCTGCATCACCGGCGGCTACCAGCCCGGCATCGTGTACGGCTACTTCCTGATGTTCCGGCCGATGGCGCCGGGCATGCACACGATCGTGCGGCACAACCGCGACAGCAACGGCACCGACCTCACCTTCGTCTATCGCCTGACGATCCAGTAAGCGCCGACCGCTCGCACCTTCCTCGCCGTCATTCCGGCGCAAGCCGGAATCCAGTGAGGAATGCCGTGCGCAGCACCCGACATCAAGAGATGTCGCCCGCTGCGCGGGACATGTTTCAACGGGATTCCGGCTTGCGCCGGAATGGCGAGCAACAGCGGCGGCTGCGCGCGGCCGGGTTGGGACGACGGCCTGGCGCCGCGACAACGGCACTAACGCCGCGTGCGCGACCGCGCCGTGCGCGGCGCGGGGCCTGCCGTCCGTCGCGGCGGATGCGCACGCTCCCACGGCGGCACCTCGCCGAAGCGCTCGGCCAGGAAATCGACGAAGGCGCGCACGCGCGGCGGCACCAGCCGGCGCTGCGGCGTCACCGCCCAGATGCCGCTCTCGGGCAGCGCGTAGTCCGGCAGTACCGCCTCCAGCCGGCCGGCCGCCAGGTCCTCGTGCACGTGCCACAGCGAATGCAGGGCGATGCCCTGGCCGGCCAGCGCCGCGTCGCGCACCAGCTCGCCCAGGGTGGTCTCGAAGCGGCCCTGCACGCGCACCGCGTGCTCGCGGCCGCGGCGGTCGACCAGCCGCCACACGTCCTGCCGGCCGTCGCGGCCGGACAGCAGCACGCACTCGTGCCCGGCCAGCTCGGCCGGCGTGCGCGGGCGGCCGTGCCGGCGCAGGTAGTCGGGCGAGGCGCACAGCAGGCGCCGGTTCGAGGCCAGCCGGCGCGCGACCAGGCTGGAATCGCTCAGCGCGCCGATGCGGATGGCCAGGTCGAAGCCCGCGCCCACCACGTCCACCAGCTCGTCGCTGAGGTGCGCGAACAGGCGCAGCTTCGGGTAGCGCGCCAGGAACTCGGGCAGCAGCGGCGAGATGTACTGGCGGCCGAACGCGGCGGACATCGTCATGCGCAGCGTGCCGGACACGCTGGCGGCGCTCTGGCGCAGGTCGGTGGTGAGCGCGTCCAGATCCTCCACCAGGGCGCGGCCCTGCTCGGCCAGCAATCGCCCTTCCGGGGTGGGATGCAGGCGCCGCGTGGTTCGCTGCAGCAGGCGCACCCCCAGTCCGCGCTCCAGCCGCTTCAGGCGCTGGCTGGCCACCGCCACGGAAAGGCCCAGGCTGCGCGCGGCGGCGCTGATCGAGCCCTGGTCCAGCACGCGCAGGAACAGGGCGAGGTCGTCCAGGCGGTCCATGATCTTCAACGCTTGATTGAAAATGAATCGCCATGTTGGTGGTTTCCGCTGAGAGTGCAAGTGCCTAGGCTGCGCCCCGTCCCTCGAGGAGAGAGCGCTTCCCCATGGCATCCGACAACGCTTTCCGCACGCCGCCGGCGCTGTACGCGCTGGCGGCCGGCGCCTTCGGCATCGGCACCACCGAGTTCGTGATCATGGGCCTGCTGCAGCAGGTCTCCGCCGATCTCGGCGTGAGCATCGCCACCGCCGGCCTGCTGATCTCGGGCTACGCGCTGGGCGTGTTCGCGGGCGCGCCCGCGATCACCCTGGCCACCCGCCGCCTGCCGCGCAAGGCGGTGCTGCTGGCGCTGATGGCCGTCTTCACCGCGGGCAACCTCGCCTGCGCGCTGGCCACCAGCTACGCCGCGCTGATGGCCGCGCGGGTGCTCACCTCGCTGGCGCACGGCACCTTCTTCGGCGTGGGCGCGGTGGTGGCCACCGCGCTGGTGCCGGAGCAGCGCAAGGCCTCGGCGATCGCCACCATGTTCCACGGCCTGGCGCTGGCCACGCTGGCCGGCGTGCCGGCCTGCGCGTGGCTGGGGCTGCACTTCGGCTGGCACGCGGCGTTCTGGGCGGTCGCCGCGATCGGCGCGCTGGCGATGGCGGCGCTGGCCGTGCTGGTGCCGCCCACGCGCGACGACGAAGCGGCGCCGGTGGCGCTGGGCACGGAGCTGCGCGCCATCGCCGGCGCGCCGGTGCTGCTCGGCCTGGCCACCACGGTGTTCGGCTTCGCCGGCGTGTTCGTGGTGTACACCTACATCGAGCCGCTGCTGACCCGCGTCAGCGGCTTCGGCGACGCGATGGTCTCGCCGGTGCTGCTGGTGTTCGGCGTGGGCATGATGATCGGCAACCCGCTCGGCGGCCGGCTCGCCGACCGCCGCCTGTCCGCCGCGCTGGTCGGCACGCTGGCGGCGCTGGCGGCGGTGCTGTGCGTGCTCGGCTTCGCGCAGCATGGCCGCTGGTCGATGGCGCTGTTCACCGGCCTGCTCGGCATGGCGATGTTCGCCACGGTGGCGCCGCTGCAGCTGTGGATCCTGCGCCAGGCCGCCGCCGCGCCCAGCCTGGCGTCCAGCCTCAACATCGGCGCGTTCAACCTGGCCAACGCGCTGGGCGCGTGGCTGGGCAGCCGGGTGATCGCGCGCGGCGCCGGGCTGGCGGCGCTGCCCTGGGCCGCCGCGCTGGTGACGGCGACCGGCATCGCGCTGGCCGCGTATGCCTTGCGCGGCCGGCGCGTTTCGCGGGCGGTCGCGGCCTGCCCGCAGGCCTGAGTCCCTTGTCCCGCGTCACGGAGCTTCGTCATGGAATACCGCTTTCTCGGCCGTTCCGGCTTCAAGGTGCCCGCTCTGGGTTTCGGCGCCGGCACCTTCGGCGGCAGGGGCCCGCTGTTCGGCGCCTGGGGCAGCACCGGCGCCGCCGAGGCGAAGCGCCTGGTCGACCTCTGCCTGGACGCCGGCGCCAACCTGTTCGACACCGCGGACGTCTATTCGGACGGCGCCTCCGAGGAGATCCTCGGCGCCGCGCTGAAGGGCCGGCGCGAGCGGGCGATCCTCTCCACCAAGCTCACCCTGCGCGCGGGCGACGGCCCCAACGACGTGGGCGCCTCGCGCCACCACCTCGTGCGCGGCGTGGAACGCGCGCTGAAGCGGCTGGGCACCGACTGGATCGACCTGCTCCAGCTGCACCACTTCGACGCGATGACGCCGGTGGAGGACGTGATGCGCACGCTGGACGAGCTGGTGCGCGCGGGCAAGGTGCGCTACCTCGGCGCCTCCAACTTTGCCGGCTGGCAGCTGATGAAGTCGCAGCGCGCCGCCGCCGAGCGCGGCTGGACGCGCTTCGTCGCCAACCAGACCTACTACTCGCTGGTCGGCCGCGACTACGAGTGGGAGCTGATGCCGCTGGGCCTGGATCAGGGCATCGGCGCGGTGGTGTGGAGCCCGCTGGGCTGGGGCCGCCTCACCGGCAAGCTCCGCCGCGGGCGGCCGCTGCCCGCCGGCAGCCGCCTGCACGACACCGCGCAGTTCGCCCCGCCGGTGGACGAGGAGCGCCTGTACCGCGTGGTCGACGCGCTGGACGCCGTGGCCGCGGAGACCGGCCGCAGCGTGCCGCAGGTGGCGATCAACTGGCTGCTACGGCGCCCGACCGTGGCCACCGTGCTGATCGGCGCGCGCAACGAGGCGCAGCTGCTCGACAACCTCGGCGCGGCCGGCTGGGCGCTGAGCGCCGGGCAGGTGGCGCGCCTGGATGCCGCCAGCGCGGTGATGCCGCCGTATCCTTACTATCCCTACTGGAACGGCATGTTCGCCGAGCGCAATCCGCCGCCGGTGCCCGCCGTGCTCCCCGCCCCCGCCGGAGATGCCGCATGAAAGCCGTCGCGCTCACCCGCTACCTGCCCATCGACGATCCGCAGGCGCTGCTCGACGTCGAGCTGCCCGCGCCCGTGCCCGGCGAGCACGACCTGCTGGTGCGCGTGGAGGCGGTCTCGGTCAACCCGGTCGACACCAAGCTGCGCGCGCCCAGGCCGCAGGTGGAGGAGCGGCCGCGCGTGCTCGGCTTCGACGCCGCCGGCACGGTGCAGGCGGTCGGCGCCGCCGTGCAGGGCTTCCGGCCCGGCGACCGCGTGTACTACGCCGGCGACGTCACCCGTCCCGGCAGCAACGCCGAGCTGCAGGCGGTGGACGCGCGGCTGGCCGCGCACGCGCCGCGCTCGTTCGACGCCGCGCAGGCCGCGGCGCTGCCGCTGGTGGCGATCACCGCGTGGGAACTCCTGTTCCAGCGCATGCCGTTCGACAGCGAGCAGGGCGGCCGCGGGAAGAGCCTGCTGGTGATCGCGGGCGCCGGCGGCGTCGGTTCCATCGCCATCCAGCTCGCGCGCCGCGCGGGCTTCGCCGTGATCGCCACCGCGTCGCGCCCCGAGACCGCCGAATGGTGCCGCGCGATGGGCGCGCAGCACGTGGTGGATCACCACCGGCCGCTGGCGCCGCAGCTCGCCGCGCTGGGCTTCGCGCAGGTCGACGCGGCGGTGGACTTCGCCGACACCGACGCCTACTGGGAGCCGCTGGGCGAACTGCTGGCGCCGCAGGGCCACGTGGGGCTGATCGTGGAGCCGAAGGGCGCGCTGCGCATCGGCGACCCGTACAAGGCCAAGTGCATCGGCATCCACTGGGAATTCATGTTCGCCCGCCCGCGCTTCCGCACGCCGGACATGGCCGAGCAGGGCCGCATCCTCGCGCGCGTCGCGCAGCTGGTCGACGCCGGCGAGCTCAAGAGCATCCAGCGCGAGACGCTCTCGCCGATCAACGCCGCCAACCTGCGCGAGGCGCACCGGCGGCTGGAATCGGGCACCACGGTCGGCAAGCTGGTGCTGGCCGGCTGGTGACCCGCACCGGCGCAGGGCGCGCACCGCGCCCTGCGCGTCAGCCGCGCTTGCCGGCCCGCCGGGTCGACGTCGGCTTGGCCGGCTCGCCCTTCTCGCCGAAATTCTCCATCAGCGTCTTCATGTCCTCGGCGTGCTCCTCCTCCATCGCCAGGATGCCCTCCAGCATGCGCTTGGTGGTGGTGTCCTGGTCGCCGACGAAGTTGATGATCTCGCGGTAGCTGTCGATCGCGATGCGCTCGGCGACGAGGTTCTCCTCGATCATCGCCGCCAGTTCCTCCGGCACCACGAACTCGGCGTGGCTGCGGGTGGACAGGCCGTCGGGCTCGAAGTTGGGCGTGCCGTCGAGCTGGGTGATGCGCTCGGCGATCTGGTCGGCATGCTGCTGTTCCTCGTTGGCGTGCTCCAGGAACTCGGCCGCCACGCTCTTGGCGTTGATGCCCGAGGCGAGGTAGTAGTGCGCCTTGTAGCGCAGCACGCACACGATCTCGGTGGCCAGCGCCTCGTTGAGCAGCTTCAGCACCGTGTCGCGGTCCAGCGTGTAGCTGTCGGTGACCGCGCCGCGCTTCATGTGCTCGCGCGCGCGTTTGCGAATGGTCTGGATGTCGGAAAGGAAGGGCTGCGGTTTCGGCTGGGTGGCCATGAGGACCCCTTTGCGTGGCGGATGGCTGCGTCCAGCCAGTCTAGCCCCGCCATGTAGCGGCGGCGTCAAGGGCGGCCTCAGGCCTTGCGGTACACCTCGGCGCCCTGCGCGCGGAACTCGGCGGCCTTCTCGGCCATGCCCTCCTGCACCGCCTGCGCTTCGCCGGTGCCGTGCCCGGCGGCGTAGTCGCGCACGTCCTGGGTAATCTTCATTGAGCAGAACTTCGGGCCGCACATCGAGCAGAAGTGCGCGCTCTTGTGCGCGTCCTTGGGCAGCGTCTCGTCGTGGAACTCGCGCGCCTTGTCCGGGTCGAGCCCGAGGTTGAACTGGTCCTCCCAGCGGAACTCGAAGCGCGCCTTGGACAGCGCGTTGTCGCGCACCTGCGCGCCCGGGTGGCCCTTGGCCAGGTCCGCCGCGTGCGCGGCGATCTTGTAGGCGATGATGCCGTCGCGCACGTCCTGCTTGTTGGGCAGGCCCAGGTGCTCCTTCGGCGTCACGTAGCAGAGCATCGCGGTGCCGAACCAGCCGATCATCGCCGCGCCGATCGCGCTGGTGATGTGGTCGTAGCCCGGCGCGATGTCGGTGGTGAGCGGCCCCAGCGTGTAGAACGGCGCCTCGTGGCACTTCGTAAGCTGGCGCTCCATGTTCTCCTTGATGAGCTGCATCGGCACGTGGCCGGGGCCCTCGATCATCACCTGCACGTCGTGCTTCCAGGCGACCTGGGTCAGCTCGCCCAGCGTGTCCAGCTCGCCGAACTGCGCGGCGTCGTTGGCGTCGGCCACGCAGCCGGGCCTGAGGCCGTCGCCGAGGCTGAAGGCCACGTCGTAGGCCTTCATGATCTCGCAGATGTCCTCGAAGTGCGCGTAGAGGAAGTTCTCCTTGTGGTGCGCCAGGCACCACTTGGCCATGATCGAGCCGCCGCGCGAGACGATGCCGGTCACGCGCCTGGCCGTGAGCGGCACGAAGCGCAGCAGCACGCCGGCATGGATGGTGAAGTAGTCCACGCCCTGCTCGGCCTGCTCGACCAGCGTGTCGCGGAAGATCTCCCAGGTCAGCTCCTCGGCCACGCCACCGACCTTCTCCAGCGCCTGGTAGATCGGCACCGTGCCGATCGGCACCGGCGAGTTGCGGATGATCCACTCGCGCGTCTCGTGGATGTGCCTGCCGGTGGACAGGTCCATCACCGTGTCGCCGCCCCAGCGGATCGCCCACACCAGCTTCTCCACCTCCTCGGCGATGCCGGAGGACACCGCGCTGTTGCCGATGTTGGCGTTGATCTTGGTGAGGAAGTTGCGACCGATGATCATCGGCTCGCTTTCCGGGTGGTTGATGTTGGCCGGGATGATGGCGCGGCCGCGCGCCACCTCGTCGCGCACGAACTCGGGCGTGATCAGCCTGGGCAGCGCGGCGCCGAACGACTGGCCCGGGTGCTGGTCGAGCAGCGCGCTGCCGGCCAGCGCCTCGATGCGCTGGTTCTCGCGGATGGCGATGTACTCCATTTCCGGCGTGACGATGCCGCGCCGCGCGTAGTGCATCTGGGTGACGTTGGCACCGGCCCTGGCGCGCAGCGGCGCGCGCGTGGCGGCGAAGCGGATCGGCGCGAGCCTCGGGTCCGCGGCGCGCTGGCGGCCGAAGCTGGAGGAGAGGTCGGCCAGCCGCTCGGTGTCGCCGCGCTCGGCGATCCACGCCGCGCGCAGCGGCGGCAGGCCGGCGGCGAGGTCGACGCGGTAGTCCGGGTCGGTGTACGGGCCGGAGGTGTCGTACACGGTGATCGGCGGGTTCTTCTCGCCGCCGAACAGGGTGGGCGTGTCCGCCTGCGCGATCTCGCGCAGCGGCACGCGCAGGTCGGCGCGGCTGCCCTGCGCGTAGACCTTGCGCGAGCCGGGGATCGGCCGGGTGACGGCTTCGGAGAGTTCCTGCGCGGCGCGCGCGAGGTCGGAGAGCTGGGCATTCATGGCAATCGTCCGGTTCCGGGAAGGCGCCACGCGGGACGCGCTTTCGCTGGTTGGAGAGGCCCGCGGGAGGCGCGGGTCCCCTGCGAGACATTCGCAGGCGGAAGCGACGGCGCCGGACGCGCGGACGGGAAGGACCGCGCGGCGAAGCTCCCTACACCGGTGCTAACCGGATCAGGTTCGAAGGGACTCTCTCAGCCGGCCGTTGCGCCGGCACCCCCGCTTCATCGGCGGCTATTCAAGCACGAAGCGGGCGCGGGCGCGAATGTGAAGGCCGCGGGGCGGGCCTGCGGGAAGGCGGGCGGCCATCCGGGCGCCGGATCGGCGAAGAGGAGAGATCGGGCGGACGGCCCGCGGGCTCAGCGCGGCAGGTAGGCGCGCAGGAACATGTCCACGCCGGCGCGCGCGTTGGCCTCGACCTCGGCGGCGTAGCTGTCGTTGCATTCGACGCAGCCGAACATGCGCCGCAGCATCAGGTTGCCCTTGATCAGGGCCATGAACTGCACCGCCGCGCGGGACACGTCGGGGATGTCCAGCTGGCCGGCGTCAACCGCCTGCTGCAACAGGCGTTCCATCAGCGCGTGGGTGCGCATCATGCCTTCCTCCCACATCAGCCGGCCGAAGCGGGGGTTGCCCTGGCGGCAATCGCTGAGGATGGCGCGGAAGGTGCCCACGTTCTCCTGGTCGCAGTCCAGCCGGGCATGGGTGAGGGCGATGCGCAGCAGGGCCTCGCGCACGTCCGCGCCGGGCTCGAACTGGTAGGTCTCCTCCGGCAGCAGGTCCTGCACGCGGGCGCGGATCACCTCGCGGAACAGGTTGTCCTTGTCGCCGAAGTGGCTGTAGACGGTGAGCTTGGAGACGCCGGCCTCGGCGGCCACCGCGTCCATGCTGGTGCCGGCGAAGGCGTTGCGGATGAACAGCGCCTTGGCCGCCTCGAGGATGGCCGCGCGCTTCTCCATGTCCTTCGGACGGCCCGGACCCGGATTCTTGGCTTGCGGCACAGCGGTCATGTCACACCTTCACAAACATGCGGTCGAGTTTTACTATACGAAATAGTACAATTATTTTCCGCGACGAACCTGAACACGATGACCATCGCCGAATTGCAGCTCAGCGCCGCCTACCGTCTCGCCCAGCGCAATCTCGGCGCATGGCTGGAACAGGGTAGCGCAGGGCTGCGCCAGCGTGCATTCCACGCGCGCAGCGCGCTGGCGCCGCTGGACCCGGCCGAGCGCGCGCGGCTGGCGCGCTGGCTGGCCTGGCTGTGCGTGGCCGGCCGCAGCCGCGGCGACGACGCGCTGCCCGCGCGCCTGCGCCGGCTCGACGCCCGCCTGCACCGCGCGGTGGAACGGGCGCTGCCGCTCCTGCCCGCCGGCATGGCGCCGATGCGCGAGCCTTCGCGCATGCTGAGCGCCTGAGCCGGCGGCGCGCATGACTTCCGTCAACCGCGCGCGATGACTTCCGGCACTTCGTCCGACGCCCGTCGGACCGCAGGCTAGTCATTGTCGGAACAGCCCTAAGCGCTTATCCTTTCTGACCTTTTTCGATTCCGACGGGACCCTTGGCAGATGGCGATGAACTTCGAGCAGGCGCGGCAGAACATGGTGGAGAACCAGGTGCGCCCCTGGGAAGTGCTCGACGCCCGCGTGCTGGACGTGCTCGCCCGCGTGCGGCGCGAGGACTTCGTGCCGCCCGCCCAGCGCCAGCTGGCCTTCGCCGACATGTGCCTGCCGCTGGGCCACGGCGAGGTGATGATGAAGCCGGTGCTGGAGGGCCGCATGCTGCAGGCGCTGGCGCCGACCCCGCAGGAACGCGTGCTGGAGATCGGCACCGGCTCGGGCTTCTTCGCCGCCTGCCTGGCCGGCCTCGCCGGCCACGTCACCAGCGTGGACATGCACGCCGACTTCGTCGCCGCGGCCGGCCAGCGCCTGGCCGCCGCCGGCATCGCCAACGTCGCCCTCGAGGTCGGCGAGGCGGTGCAGGCCTGGCAGCCGTCCGGCCAGTTCGACGCCATCGTGCTGACCGGCGCGGTGTACCGCGTGCCGGCGCGCATCCTCGGCTGGCTCAAGCCGGGCGGCCGCCTGCTGGCGGTCCGCGGCGAGTCGCCGGTGCAGCAGGTGGTGCTGCTGACCCAGGAGGCCGGCGGCGCGCTGCGCGAGACCGGCCTGCTGGAGACCGACCTGCCCTACCTCAAGCACGCCGAGCCGCCGCGCCGGTTCGAGTTCTGACCCCGATCCCCACCCTTCCCACGAGGCACCCCATGCGCTTGAAGCTTCTGACCCTGGCCCTGGCCCTGTCGGCAATCTCGCTGCCCGGCCATGGCGAGGACCTGCTGGATGCATACCGGGAAGCGCGCGCGAACGATCCGGTGCTGTCGCAGGCCGAGGCCACGCGGCTGGCCACCGGCGAAGGCGTGACCCAGGCGCGCGCGCTGCTGCTGCCGCAGGTCAACGGCAGCGCCTCGCTGAGCCAGTCCAGCGGCGCCAACGCCAGCACGGCCCTCGACGAGAGCGGCGCGCAGATCAACGGCGGCCACGTGCGCACGCGCAGCGAGTCGCTGACCCTGGACCAGACCATCCTCGACCTCAGCAAGATCGCCGACCTGCACGCCGCGCGCTCGCAGGCGCAGTCGCAGGACGCGACCTACCAGGCGGCGCTGCAGGACCTGTTCGTGCGGGTCACCGCCGCCTACTTCAACGTGCTCACCAGCGAGGACCAGCTGGCCTTCGCCAAGGCCAACGAGGAGGCGCTCAAGCGCGCCTACGACCAGGCCGAGCAGCGCTTCAACGTCGGCCTGGCCGCGATCACCGACGAGTACCAGGCCAAGTCCGCCTACGAGCTGGCGCGCGCGCAGACCATCGCCGCGCAGAACACCCTCAACGACGCGCGCGAGGCGCTCCGCCAGATCACCGGCAAGCCGGTCGGCGAGCTGAAGAAGCTGCGCGAGGACCTGCCGCTGCTGCCGCCCACGCCGAACGACCCCGACACCTGGGTGCAGGAGGCGCTGCGCAGCAACCCGAACATCGCCGCCCAGCAGTACAACGTCGAGGCGGCCGAGCACAGCGTCAACGCCGCCAAGGCCGGCCACCTGCCGACGCTCAACGCCCAGGTCAGCCGCGGCACCTCGTCGAGCTGGATGGAAAAGATCGGCGGCGCCTTCGCCGACCGCAACGGCCGCTACGGCACCACCGTGGGCGTGACGCTGTCGGTGCCGATCTTCGCCGGCGGCGCCACGCAGTCGCGCGTGCGCCAGTCGATCTACCAGCGCGACGCCGCCGAGGACGCGCTGGAGAGCCAGCGCCGCCAGGTCACCCGCGACACGCTGAACTTCTACCGCTCGGTGCTGGCCGGAATCAGCCAGGTGCAGGCGAACAAGGCCTCGGTGGAGGCCGGCCAGAAGTCGCTGGAGGCCACCCGCGCGGGCTTCGACGTCGGCACGCAGACCATGCTCGACGTGCTCAACGCGATCCAGACGCTGACCCAGGCCGAGAGCAGCTACTCGCAGTCGCGCCACCAGTTCATCCTCGACCAGCTGCAGCTCAAGCAGGCGGCCGGCACGATCGACCTGAAGGACCTGGAAGCGGTCAATTCGCTGCTGCAGTAAACGCCAGGCAAGCGATGCCGTCGACGGAGGCCGGGCCGCAAGCCCGGCCTCCGCGTTTCGCGGCCCTACTCCTGCAGCAGGCCGTCGATCAGGCCCATCACCCGGCGCACCGCGCCGCGCTCGCTGTCGAACACCTTGCGCGCCTGCGCGCCCATGCGCCCCCGGCGCGCCGGATCGCGCAGCAGCCGCTGCACCGCCCCGCCCAGGGCGTCGGCCGCGCCGATCCGCTCGGCGCCGCCCTCGGCGATCAGCGTCTGGGTGATCTCCTCGAAATTGAAGGTGTGCGGCCCCACCAGCACCGGCCGCGCCAGCGCCGCCGGCTCCAGCACGTTGTGCCCGCCGATCGGCACCAGGCTGCCGCCGACGAAGGCGAGGTCGGCCGCCGCGTAGAACGGCATCAGCTCGCCCATCGAGTCGATCACGAACACCTGGTGCGCCGCGCCGGGCACCTGCTGGGCGCTGCGCGTGGCCACCGAGAAGCCCAGGCTGCGCACCGCGTGCTCGACCGGGCGGAACCGCTCCGGGTGGCGCGGCGCGATCAGCAGCAGCGCGTCGGGCAGGCGCCGGAGCACTTCCAGGTGCGCCTCCAGCACGGCCAGCTCCTCGCCCTCGTGGGTGCTGGCGGCGATCCACACCGGCCGCAGGCGGCCCCACTGCGCGCGCAGCTGCTGCCCCCGGTCGGTGGCGCCGTCGGGCAGCGGCATGTCGAACTTCAGGTTGCCGCTGACCACGATGCGCTCGGTCTCGGCGCCGAGCAGGCGGTAGCGCGCCGCGTCGGCGCGCGACTGCGCGGCGATCAGGCGCACGCAGCGCAGCGCCGAGCGCACCACCCCGCGCAGCGGCGCGTAGCCGCGCAGCGAGCGCTCGGACAGGCGCGCGTTGACGATCATCAGCGGAATGCCGCGGTTGCGGCAGGCGAAGTACAGGTTCGGCCAGATCTCCGTCTCCACGATGATCGCCAGGCGCGGCCGGATGCGCGCGAGGAAGCGCGCCACCGCGAACGGCAGGTCGTAGGGCAGGTAGACGTGGAACACCTCCTCGCCGAACAGCTGGCGCACCCGCTCCGAGCCGGTCGGGGTGACCGTGGTCACCACCAGCGGCGCGTTCGGGTAGTCCACGCGCAGCGCCTTGAGCAGCGGCTCGGCGGCGTTCACCTCGCCCACCGACACCGCGTGCACCCAGATGCCGCCGGGCGCGGCGGGCGCGCGGAAGAAGCCGAAGCGCTCGCGCCAGCGCAGGTGGTAGCCGCGGTAGCGCATGCCGCGCGCGAGCAGCCGCAGCACGATGAACGGCGTCACCAGATACATCGCGAGGGTGTAGAGGTAGCGCACGAACGGGTCCGGTGGCGCGGCGAGGCTGCGCAGTATAGCCGGCGCCACGCGCCGGGCCGGCGGCGCGGCCCGCTACAATGCGGCGATGCCCGGCATGCCCCGTCCCCCCTTCCACCGCGCCCTGCTGGCGCCGCAGCACTGGCCGGCCTGGCTGGGCGTGGCGGCGATCTGGCTGGTCGCGCGCCTGCCCTACCGCGCGCTGCTGCGCGTGGGCCGCTTCCTCGGCGCGCTGGTGGTGCGCGTGCCCTCGCCGCGGCGCAAGGTGGCCGAGCGCAACATCGCGCTGTGCTTTCCCTCGCTCGACGCCGCCGCGCAGGCCGCGCTGGTCGACGCGCACCTGCGCGACATCGGCCTGATGATGGTGGAGTTCGCGCTCGGCTGGATGGGCTCGGACCGCGCCGTCGCCCGCGTGCCGGTGACGGTGCAAGGGCTCGAGCACCTCGAGGCGGCGCGCGCGCAGGGCAAGGGCGTGCTGCTGGTCGGCGGGCACTTCTCGCACCTGGAGCTGTGCGCGCGGCTGGTCTCGCGGCGCATCCGCATCGCCGGCATGTACCGGCGGATGGATTCGGCGGTGTTCGAGTGGGCGGTGCTGCGCGCGCGGCTGGACTACGCCGAGGCGATGTTCGAGAAGGACGACATCCGCGGCACGGTGAAGTACCTGCGCGGCGGCGGCACGCTGTGGTACGCGCCCGACCAGGACATGCGCAGCAAGGACAGCGTGTTCGTGCCGTTCTTCGGCGTGCCGGCGGCCACCATCACCGCCACCCACCACCTGGCGCGGATGTCCGGCGCGCGGGTGATCCCGTTCTTCCACCGCCGCCTGCCCGGCGGCGGCTACGCGCTGCGGCTGGGCGCGCCGCTGGAGCACCTGCCGAGCGCCGACGTGCTCGAGGACACCGCGCGCGTCAACGCCTGCATCGAGCAGATGGCGCGCGAGGCGCCCGCGCAGTACCTGTGGGTGCACAAGCGCTTCAAGACGCGCCCGCCGGGCCAGCCGCCGGTCTACTGACCGCGGCGCTCGCGCCGGTAGGCCTCGTGCAGCTTGGCGTACTTGAGGAAGGCGTAGAACGCGCCGCAGACGCTGGCGATGAAGCCGGCCCAGCCGCTGAGGAAGTAGCGCTTGCCGACGTACTGGCGCAGGAAGAACACCGGCGGGTAGAACACCATGCGCAGCCCGGTGAAGCGCTGCCGCTTGCGCAGCTTGTGCGCCACCATGCCCGAGGTGTAGCGGTTGATCTTCTCCACCCGCGCGGCGATGTCGCCGTCGCCGTCGTTGACGAAGTCGGCCGCGCGCAGCGTCTTCACCGGCCCGTCCACCTCCACCGCCGCGTGCACCTCCACGTCGTTCATGCGGCCGCGGCGGCGGTCGAACAGGCGCAGGTGGCCGTTGCGCCAGCTCAAGCGGTGCTGCACGGTCCAGAACATGCGCTCGCGGCGCGGCAGGCGGAAGCCGGCGTGGCGCGGGTCGGCCAGCGCGCGCTCGATCACCTCGCGCGTGCCGGGCGAGAGGATCTCGTCGGCGTCGAGGTTGAGCACCCAGTCGTGCGAGGCCATGTCGATCGCGCGCTGCTTCTGCGGGCCGTAGTCGTCGAACGGGTGCACCGCCACGCGCGCGCCGTGGCGGCGCGCGATCGCCACCGTGTCGTCGGTGGAGCCGGAATCCAGCACCACGATCTCGTCCGCCCAGTCCACCCGGCTCAGGCAGGCGTCGAGGGTGTCGGCATTGTTGTAGGTGATCACCACCACCGACAGCGGTTCACGCCGCATCGTCCGCCTCCGCATGGAGCGCCGCGCACCACAGCCCGAGCAGCCAGGCGAACAGCAGGCCCCACCAGGCCGAATAGAAGGCCAGGTGGCTGTTGAGCGGGAACAGCATCGCGCCCAGCGCCAGCGTCGCCGGGAAGGCGCGCGCGCGCGCCGCCGCCCCCGCGCGCCGCCACGCGCGCAGCGCCAGCGCGGCGGCGGCCAGCCACAGCGCCAGGCCGACGATGCCGGTCTCGGCGAGCACCTCCAGCACCAGCTGGTGCGCATGGCAGGCGCCCTCGCCCGCGCCGCAGGATTCGGCCACCAGGAAGTGGTCGCCCGGCGGCGCCACCTGCGGATAGGCGTAGCGGAAGCCGCGCACGCCCACCCCGGTCACGGGATGCGCCTGGATCATGCGCAGGCTGGCGCGCCAGATCTCCAGCCGGCCGGTGAGCGCCTGGTCCAGGCCGGCGCCGCCGCCGTGCAGCGCGGCCAGGGTGCGCTCCATGCGCGCGTGGAAGCGACCCGATGCGTGCCAGGCGAGCAGCCCGGCCAGGGCCAGCGCCGCCGCGCCCGCCGCCGCCAGCGCGAGGAACCGCCGCGCCGACCCCGCCTCGCGCCAGGCGAAGCCCAGCGCCACCAGCGCGTAGCACAGCCAGGCCGAGCGCGCGCCGGCCAGCAGTACCGGCCCCAGCAGCAGCAGGAAGGCCAGTACCAGGCCGGTCCTGCCGAAGCGCCGGCGCGCCGTCCACAGCGCGAACGGCGACAGCACCGCCAGCGCGGGCCCCAGCTTGAGGTTGCCCGCGCCGAAGATGCCGGAGATGCGCTCGGCCTCGGCCGGGCCGCCCAGGCTCCAGCCGGTGAGGATCTGCACCCAGGCGTCCAGCGTCCACAGCGCGAGCACCGCGGCGACGGCGGCGTAGAGCGCGGCCGGCCGGCCCGCGCGGCGGACCGCCAGGCAGGCGTACAGGCCCAGCGGCACGTAGCGCGGCAGCGCGGCGACGGTGCCCCAGCTCTTGCCCGGCGCCACGGCGGCGAAAGCCGACAGCAGCGCCGCGCCGACGTAGGCGCCGAGCAGCCACAGCAGCAGCCGCGCGCCGGCGTGGCCGCGCAGCGCGCGCGGGTCGCGGTACAGCCACCAGGCCGCGCCGAGCAGGCACAGCGCGGTGCCCAGCTCGGCGCTGCGCCCGAACGGCAGCAGCGCGATCACCAGCCAGAACGGCAGCAGCGGCGAGCGCAGCGCGGCGCGCAGGGCGGAAGGCATCGGCATCGCGGAATCCAGGCGGCGGGCGGCCGATTGTAGGGGCTGGCCCGCGCGGGCGGCACGCGGGCGCGGCGTCAGGCCGCCGCCAGCTCCTCGTACAGCGCCAGCGTGGCCTGCTGCATGTCGGCCAGGCGGTAGTTCTGCAGCATCGGGATCGGCGGCGCCACGCGCAGCAGCTCGGCGGCGCGCTCGACCAGCTTCTCGCGGTCGCCCGGCGGCACGCGGCCGGCCGGGTACAGCTCGGCCAGCAGCTCGCCCACGCCGCCGTGCGCGTAGCCCAGCACCGGCCGGCACAGCGACAGCGCCTCGATCACCGTGCGGCCGAACGACTCGGGCTTGTTGGACAGCTGCAGCACCAGCGCGGAGACCGCGTAGATGTCGCGCACGTCGGGGCGCGGCCCGGTCAGCGCCACCTGCGATTCCAGCCCGCGCGCCTTCACCAGTGCGCGCAGCTCGCGCAGGTAGTCCTCGCGGCCCGGCTCGACCACGCCCAGCAGCAGCAGACGGGTCTCGATGCCGCGGCGCTTGAGCTCGGCGACCAGCTCGATCGCGTCGTGGTGGCCCTTCAGCCGCGTGCCCCGGCCCGGCAGGGTGAGCAGCGGCGCGCCGGCCAGCTGCGGGTACTCGGCGAAGAAGGCCCGCTGCCAGGCCTCGTCCGGGCGGTGGCCGTAGGGGAAGGCCGCCGGGTCGATGCCGCGCGGGATCACCCGGATCCGCGCCGGGTCCAGCCACGGGTAGTGGCTGAGCACGTAGTCGCGCAGGGTCTGCGACACCGCGATCACCCGCTCGCCGCGCAGCAGGATCGAGCTGTAGCGGCCCGGGGAGTTCAATCCGTGTACAGAAGTGACGAAATGCGGCACCGGCGAGGTGCCGCGCAGCGCCCACCAGCCCAGCCAGGCCGGCAGGCGCGAGCGGGCATGCACGATGTCCGGCCGCAGCTCCCGCAGCAGCCGCCGCAGCGGCCCCAGCTTGGCCAGGGTGCGCAGGGACTTGGCGCCGATGTCCAGCGTGACGTGCTCGCTGCCCTCGGCCTCCAGCTGCGGCACCAGCCGGCCGCCGGCCGAAATCACGACCGAGCGGTGCCCGGCCTCCACCAGCGCCCGCGCCACCTCCAGCGCCGAGCGCTCCGCGCCGCCGGACTGCAGCGCCGGGATCAGCTGGACGACGGTCAGGCGCCTGGTCGAGCGGGCTGCGACATTCATGAGCTGTTGGATCGTGAGCCTCATCCGTGAAATCAAGCAGCGATCGTGCCTACTGCCGCCTGTCGAGGGGAACCTCCGCCCTCAGTCGCGCAGCACGTAGCGGGCGCCGCAGTACGGGCAGGTCGATTCGCCGCCGTCGTCCACGATCGGCAGGTACACCTTCGGATGCGAATTCCACAGCGCCATGCCCGGCATCGGGCAGGACAGCGGCAGATCGGCCCGCGTCACTTCGTAACGGTTCTCGGCGTTGGCCGCGATCGGCGTCACGGTCGGGGAACGCGACATGGGGGAACTCCACAGGCAACTCGGTCGACCGCGGATGGTAGCAGGCGGCGACCGCCCGCTGCCGCGCCGCCCCGCCACCCGCCGAAGGGCATAGCCCGAGCGGCCGGCTACCGGCCCGGCGGCGGCGGGCGAAGAATCCGCCTGCGGCCGCCGCGCCGGACCCAGCGAGGGCACGACCATGGATTTCGCAAGGATATTCACGCGGGCCAGGAACATCCTGACCACTCCCCGAACGGAATGGCCGGTCGCGGCGGCCGAACCGGCCACGGTGGGCGGCCTCTACGCCGGCTACATCGCGCTGGTCGCCGCGCTGCCGGCGCTCGCCGGCTTCGTCAAGGGCAGCCTGATCGGCTACGGCGCCTTCGGCGTCAGCGTGCGCACGCCGCTGGGCATGGGCCTCGCCGGCATGCTGCTGCGCTACGCGCTGAGCCTGGCCGTCGCCTACCTGGTGGCACTGCTGGTCGACGCGCTGGCCGGCACCTTCGGCGCGCGCAAGGACCTGGTGCAGGCGCTCAAGACGGTCGCCTACGCATGGACCGCCGCCTGGATCGCCGGCATCGGCGTGACCGTGCCCTGGCTGGGCTGGCTGATCGCCCTGGCCGGCGCGGTCTACGCGGTCTACCTGCTCTACCTGGGCCTGCCGCACACCATGCGGTGCCCGCCGGAGAAGGCCGGCGGCTACGCCGCGCTCACCGTGGTGGTCGCCATCGTGCTGAGCTGGCTGGTGGGGCTGGTCGTGGCCGGCGTGGTGGGCGCCGCCGCGCTCACCGGCGGCGCGATGCACGCCGCCGCCGACGGGAGCGGCGTCACCCTGGACCGCGACAGCGCGCTGGGCCGGCTGGCCGCGGTGGGCGAGCAGGCGGCGCAGGCCGGCAAGCAGCTGGAAGCCGCGCAGCAGGCCGACGGCGGCGCGACGGCGGGCCAGCCGGCGGGCGGCGGCGCGGCGCTGCCGACCGGGCAGCTCAAGGCCTTGCTGCCCGACAGCCTGCCCGGCCTCGCACGCATCAGCCTCTCGGCCGAGCGCAACGGCGCGATCGGCCTGCAGGTCGCCGAGGCGGAGGCCGAGTACGGCGACGGCGGAGGCCAGCGCATCGCCCTGCAGGTCGCCGACACCGGCGGCGCCCGCGGTCTGGTGGCGATGGCCGCGGCGATGGCGCCGGAGCAGGAGAGGCAGACCGGGCACGGCTACGAGAAGACCTACCGCGACGGCGACCGCCTGGTGCACGAGGCCTGGGACGACGCGGACAAGAGCGGCGAGTTCAGCGTGGTCGTCGGCCGGCGCTTCACCGTGAAGGCCAGCGGCCGCGTCGACGGCATCGACCGGCTCAGGCAGGCGGTGGCGAGCGTGGACCTGGCGAAGCTGGAATCGCTGGGGAACCAGGGCGCGGCCTCGAACTGACGCGCCGCGCGCCGGGTACGAAAAAGCCGCGCCGGCGCCGGCGCGGCTTTTTTTCAGCGGAACGGCGAACCGCCTACTTCGCCGCCTCGTCCTTCGGCACCTCGCCCTCGGTGGTGATGCGCACCTTGATCTCGTCGCCCACGTTCGGCACGTAGGCGTCCAGGCCGAAGTCCGAACGCTTGAGCGTGGCGGTGGCGTCGAAGCCGATCGCCCGGGTCTTGAGCATCGGGTGCTCGCCCTGCTTGTTGAGCCTGGCGTCCAGCACCACCGGCTTGGTCACGCCGTGCACGGTGAGGTCGCCGGTCACCTTGAACTTGCCGCCGCCCAGTGCCTGCACCTTGGTGCTCTTGAAGGTCACCGTGGGGTACTTGTCGGCGTCGAAGAAGTCCGGCTTCTTCAGGTGCTCGTCGAGCTTGGCCACGTGGGTGTCGAGGTTGGCCAGCGGCAGCGTCACCTCCACCGAGGACTTGGCCGGGTTCTTCTCGTCGAACACCAGCGTGCCCTCGCCCAGACCGAGATTGGCGGTGGGGTTGGAGAAGCCGAAGTGGTTCCAGCTGAACAGCACCATCGTGTGGCCGGGGTCGAGCTTGTAGGTGACCGGATCGGCCTGGGCCGCGGCGGCGGCGCCGAGCAGGCCGGCGAAGGCGAGGTATTGCAGTGCACGCATGGCGATTCCTCCTGGTGGGCGGGGCTTCAGGCGATCGAGCAGGCTTCGTCGAACGACAGCCGGGGGCTGCGCGGGAACAGGTCGCGGCTGGCGTCGCCGTAACCGATGTTGATGAGGAAATTGGACTTGACCGCGGTACCGGCGAAGAACGCCGCGTCCACGCCGGCGTTGTCGAAGCCGGACATCGGGCCGCAGTCCAGCCCCAGCGCGCGCGCCGCCAGGATCACGTAGGCGCCCTGCAGGGTGGCGTTGCGGAACGCGGTGGTGTCGATCAGCGGCTGGTTGCCGGCGAACCAGCTCCTCGCGTCGGCGTGCGGGAACAGCTGCGGCAGGCGCTCGTAGAAGGCGTGGTCGGTGCCGACGATCGCGGTGACCGGCGCGGCCAGGGTCTTGGCGCGGTTGCCCTCGGACAGGTGCGGGGCCAGCTTCTCCTTGGCCTCGCGCGACTTCACGAACACCAGCCGCATCGGCGAGGAGTTGGCGCTGGTCGGGCCCATCTTGGCCAGCTCGTAGATCTGCCGCAGCTGCGCGTCGCTCACTTCCTTCGGCAGGAAGGCGTTGTAGGTGCGGGCGCTGCGGAACAGCTGGTCGAGGGCGGCCTCGGAAAGCATCTCGCTCATGGGTATCCTTCGGGTCGGACGCGCCGCGACCGGCGCAACAGCCGACGAGTTTAAGCCGCGCGCCGGACGGGCAGGATACGGGACAGGGGAACGTACTGTGCAGATTCCAGCAACAATGCCCCGTTCCGGCGCGCCATGACCCCGCTGCGCGGCGCCTGCTGGGCGATCACCGACCACGCCGCCGGCAACCAGCGCCAGGCGCTGGCGCTGGCCGAGCGGCTGGGCCTGCCGGTGCGCCACCTGGTGCTGGAGCCGCGCGCGCCCTGGTCGTGGCTGGCGCCGCGGCTGGCCCTCGGTGGCCGCCTGGCGCTGCGGCCGGCGCAGCGCGCGCTGTTCGCCCCGCCCTGGCCGGCGGTGGCGATCGGCTGCGGCCGCGCCGCCGCGCTGTTCACGCGGATGCTGCGCGACCTCACCGGCGGCGACTGCTACGCCGTGCAGATCCTCGACCCGCGCCTCGACCCGGTGCACTGGGACTGCGTGATCGCCCCGCGCCACGACCGCCTGGCCGGCCCCGGCGCGCTGGCGCCGCTGGGCTCGCTCAACCCGGTGGACGAGGCCTGGCTGGCCGACGGCCGCGAGGCCTTCCCCGCGCTCGGCGCGCTGCCGCGCCCGCGCGTCGGCGTGCTGCTCGGCGGCCCGCGCCGCGGCGTCGAGCTCGACGCGGCCTACGCCGGCACGCTGGCCGCGGCCCTGCGCGAACGCCAGCGCCGCGATGGCGGCAGCCTGCTGGTGCTCGCCTCGCGGCGCACGCCGCCGACCCTGCTCGACGCCTTCCGCGCCGAGGCCGCGCCGGACCTGCTGTGGCGCGGGCCCGCCGACGGCCCCAACCCCTACCCCGGCGTGCTCGGCTGGGCCGACGAGCTGGTGGTGACGCCGGACTCGGTGAACATGCTGTCCGAGGCCTGCGCGGTCGGCGTCCCGGTGCGCACCTGCGTCTCCGCGCCGCTGCCGCCGAAGCTGGCGCGCTTCCACCAGGCGCTGCGCGAGGCCGGCCGCCTGCTCGACCTGGCCGCCGGCGCGCCGGCGGCGGCGCCCCCGCCGCTGCGCGAGACGGAGGCCATCGCGCGCGCGGTGCGCGAGCGGATCGCAGCGCACCAGCAACGGCTCGACCGCGGCGGCTGAGCGCCTCACGGCGCGTTCGCGCGCGGCCCCGGCTGCAGCGAGAGCGCGCGCAGGCCGTCCACCGCGCGCAGCGCCTCGGCCAGCGCCAGCAGTTGCTCGCGGCGCACCGTGCGCGCGAAGCGCAGGGTGAGGTCGTCGCCGCCGTCGGCGCGCCGCTGCAGCACGATCCGGGCCAGCGGCAGGTGCTGCCGCGCCACGATCGCCTCCACCGTCGCCAGCGCCTGCGCCGTATCCAGGCTCAGCGCGAGCTGCGGCCGGCCGTCGCGGCGGGCCAGCAGGCGCCGCTGCAGCGGCTTGAGCAGCACCAGGATCGCCCACGCCACCGCGGTGGCGAGCGCCGCCGCGGCGTACAGCCCGGCGCCGGCCGCCAGCCCGATCGCCGCCACCGCCCACAGCCCGGCCGCGGTGGTCAGGCCGCGCACCACCTGTTCGCGCTCGACGAACAGGATGGTGCCGGCGCCGAGGAAGCCGATGCCGCTGATCACCTGCGCGGCGATGCGCGAGGGGTCGAGCACCACGTGCGGCAGCGCCAGCACGTCGGCGAAGCCGAACGCGGAGACGATGATCGTCAGCGCCGCGCCCACGCACACCAGCATGTGCGTGCGCAGGCCGGCGGCCCACTCGCGGCGCTCGCGGTCCAGCCCGATCACGCCGCCGAGCGCGGCGGCGAGCAGCAGGCGCAGCAGGATGTCCCAGGTAGCGATCATGGCGGCGGACTCCATGCAATCGTCCAGCGGGATGCCACGCGACGCGCGGCCGCGCGGCGGCGGTGCGGCGATCAGAACACGAATCCCAGCTCCGCGACCACCGCCCGCACCTCGCCGGCGATGCGCTCCAGCGCCGCCGAGCGCGGCGCGATGCGCGGGCGCAGGTCCAGCGTGCAGGCCAGCGCGCGGCGCAGCAGCTCCGCATGCGCCTCGGCCAGCTGCCGCGCCTGCGCCGGGTCGAGCAGGCCGGCGGCGCGGCAGGCCTCGATCAGCGCGGCGTTCGCGGTGGTCGCCAGCAGCGCCGGGCGCTCGGCGGCGTGCGCCAGCACCAGCCCCTGCAGCGCGAACTCGATGTCCAGCAGCATGCCCGCGCCCTGCTTCAGGTCGAGCTCGCGCGCGTTGGAGCGGTCGCGCTCGGCGCGCCAGCGCCGGCGCATCCCGCCCACCTCGGCGAACACCGCCGCGCGCTCGCGCGGCGCCGCCAGGACCCCGCGCCGCACCTGCGCCAGCGCGGCCTGCAGCGCGGCGTCGCCGGCCACCGGCCGCGCGCGCAGCAGCGCCTGGTGCTCCCAGGTCCAGGCGCGCCCGCGCTGGTAGGCGACGAAGGCGTCCAGGCTGCTCACCAGCAGGCCCTTGGAGCCGTCCGGGCGCAGCCGCGCGTCCACCTCGTACAGGCGCCCGGCGCGGGTCAGCACGGTGAGCCAGTTGAGCACCCGCTGGGCGAGGCGCTGGTACCAGCGCGAGCCCTCCAGCGGCCGCGCGCCGTCGCTGCCCGCCGCCGCGCGCGCGCCGTCGTAGACGAACACCAGGTCCAGGTCGGAGGCGAAGCCGAGCTCCTCGCCGCCCAAGCTGCCGTAGCCGAGCACGGCGAAGCCGGAGCCCTCGCCCGGCAGGCGGCCGTGCTGCGCGGCCAGCTCGCGCTCGGCCAGCGCCAGCACCGCGCCGACCACCGACTCGGCCAGCGCGGCGAGCCGGCGCGCGGTGGCCACCGCGTCGGCGCGGCCGTCGCTGAAGGCCAGGCCGAGGCGGAAGGCCAGCGAGGACTTCAACTCGTTGAGCCGCTCCAGCTCGGCCTCCGCCTCGCGCTCGTCCAGCGTGCCGAGCACGCGCGCGATCTCGGCGCCGATGTCGGCGCGCTTGAGCGGCAGCTGGTCGATGCGCGGGTCGAGCACGTCGTCCAGCAGCAGCGGCTGCGCGATCACCCGTTCGGCGAGGAAGGCGCTCCCGGCGAACAGCTTCGCCAGGCGCGCGCGCGCCGCCGGCTGCTCCTCCAGCAGGGCCAGGTAGGAGGAACGGCGCGCCACCGCCTGCACCAGCCGGCACAGGCGCAGCAGGCACGGCACCGGCGCGGCGCTCGCCCGTGCGGCGGCGAGCAGCTGCGGCATCAGGCGGTCGAGCCGCTCGCGCGAGCGCGGCGACATCGCGCGCACCGTGGCGGCCTGCGGCAGCTTGAGCAGCGCCTCGGCCGCCTCGCCGCCGGGCACGAAACCGGAGGCCTCCAGCGCCGCGGCGTCCAGCGACTCGGCGCACACGCGCTGCCACAGCGCCGCGTCGGCCACCGCCGCGCCGGCGCTGCGCCCGCCCTGCGGCATCAGCACCGCGGCGAACTCCTCGCTCACCACGGCGCGGTGCCGCGCCAGCTCGGCGGCCAGCGGCGCCCAGTCCGCGTAGCCGAGCCCGCGGGCGATGCGCTCGCGGCCGAGCGCGTCGTCGGGGATGTCGTGGGTCTGCGCGTCGCGCAGCATCTGCACGCGGTTCTCCAGCCGGCGCAGGAAGGCGTAGGCCTCGCGCAGCGCCTTCGCGCGCGCGGCGGGGATGTGCCCGCGCGCCTCGCAGGCGGCCAGCGCCGGCAGCAGGCCGCGCACGCGCAGGGAGGGCTCGCGGCCGCCGCGGATCAGCTGCACCAGCTGCACGATGAACTCGATCTCGCGGATGCCGCCGGGGCCGAGCTTGAGGTTGTCGGCCAGGTCCTTGCGCGCCACCTCGGCGTCGATCAGCGCCTTCATCTCGCGCAGGCCGGCGAAGGCGGTGTAGTCGAGGTACTTGCGGTAGACGAACGGCCGCAGCAGCTCCTGCAGGCGCTTGCCGGCCAGCCGGTCGCCAGCGACGGGGCGCGCCTTGATCCAGGCGTAGCGCTCCCAGTCGCGCCCCTCGCTCTGGTAGTACTGCTCCATCGCGGCGAACGACAGCGCCAGCCGCCCGGCGTTGCCGAACGGGCGCAGGCGCAGGTCCACCCGGGCGCAGATGCCGTCCACGGTGGGCTCGTTGAGCAGGCGCACCAGCTGGCGACCCAGCCGCACGAAGTACTCGCTGTTGTCGAGCGGCCGCGCGCCGTCGCTGTGCCCGCCGTGCGGGTAGGCCAGCACCAGGTCGATGTCGGAGGAGAAGTTGAGCTCGCCGCCGCCGAGCTTGCCGAAGCCGACCACCACCAGCCGCTGCGGCTCGCCCTGCGCGTCGCGCGCCTGGCCGAAGCGCGCCGCCAGCGCGCGCTCGGACCATTCCAGCGCGGCGCCGAGCAGCGCCTCGTAGAGCACGGTGGTGGCCGACAGCGTCTCGGCCAGGTCGTCCAGCCCGTTGACGTCGCGGAACACCAGCCGCAGCGCCTCGGCATGGCGGAAGCGGCGCAGCGCGGCCAGCGCGGCCGCCTCGTCCTCCGGCAGGCGCAGCGCGTCGACGCGGGTGCCGGCGTCGGCGCTGGCGCGCAGCCGCTCCAGCCCCTGCGGCGCCAGGAGCTGCGGCTGGCTGCGCCAGGTCTCGAAGGCGAAGTCGCTCGCCGCCAGCGTGCGGCGGATGCGCTCGGCCACGCCGGCGTCGTCGTGCAGCGGCACGCCGGCGGCGCGGCAGCGCGCGGCCAGTTCGGCGTAGCGGTCGTCGACCAGGGCGCGCAGCGCCGGGGATTCGGGGGCGGACATCGGCCCATTGTGCCGCAGCGGCGCCGGATGAACCGCCACCAACCCCTTACCGGGGCCCAACATCCGGTTCATTTCGGTACGGTTACAGTCAGGCTCCCGAGCCATGACAGCAGGACCTGCCATGCCGATGTTCGCCACCGCCAGCCCCTCCCGCCGCCTCCTGGGCCGCTTCGCCCTGGTGCTGCTGGCGTGCCTGGCCTACGTGCTGCTCACCGGACTGGTGGACGGCGGCGTCGGCGTGGCGCCGCAGCACCTGTTCGACCAGCCGGTGTACCTGCTCGCCAACGCCTGGCCGGGCCTGCTGCTGGCCGGCCTGCTGCTGGTGCTGACGCGGCGCCTGCTGCTGTCGTTCGGCCTGGTGTTCCTGCTGCAGGGCGTGGTGTACGGCGTCAACGCGCTGAAGGTGGGCAACCTGGGCACGCCGCTGATGCCGGCCGACTTCCACATGATCGGCCAGCTGCGCAAGGGCGGCGCGCACCTGCTGGGCGGCTACCTGCCGCACAGCCCGTGGCCGTACCTGGCGCTGCTGGCGGGCGTGGCGGTGGTGGTCGCGCTGTGGCGCTGGGAGCCGCCGCTGTTCGCCCGCCGCACCCGCGGCAAGCGCCTGCTGGCCGGCGGCGCGCTGGCGCTGACCCTGGCCAGCCTGTTCGCCGGCGTGCCGGCCTGGGCCTACCTCTACAACGGCCAGCGGCTGTGGCTGGAGCCGTGGTCGCCCAGCGTCACCGCCACCCATTCGGGGCTGGTCAGCTCGCTGATGCTCTACCACCTGCAGTACAGCCAGACCCAGCAGAAGCCCGACCCGCGCGCCGCCACCGAGCTGCTGGGCGAGGCCGGGCTGGCGCTGCGCCAGCGCCTGCGCGCCGGCACCGACACGCCGTCCGGCGAGCGGCCGGACATCGTGGTGATCCAGAGCGAGTCGTTCTTCGACCCGCGCATCATGCGCGGCTACGAGCACAGCGACTTCACCCCCAACCTGCACCGCCTGGCGCGGCACGGCGCCAGCGGCCCGCTGCACGTGCCCACCTTCGGCGGCGGCACCATCCGCACCGAGTTCGAGGTGCTCACCGGCCTGTCGCTGCGCTACTTCGACAACCTGCAGTTCCCCTACCTGCAGTTGAGCAACCGGAAGGTGGTGCCCAGCCTGGTGCGCGCGCTGCGCGCGCACGGCTACGAGACGGTGGCGATCCACGGCAACGACCCGGCGTTCTGGAACCGCACCAGCGCGTTCAAGGCGCTGGGCTTCGACCGCTTCGTCGCGCAGTCGGCCTTCCCGAAGAACGCGCCCAACGACGGCATGTACATGGCCGACAGCGCGATGACCGACGAGATCATGGCGCAGCTCAAGGACAGCGGCCCGCCGCAGTTCCTGTTCGCGATCAGCATCGAGGCGCACGGCCCCTACGACACCGTGCCGCGCGACCCGGCCGCGCGCGACGCGATCCCGGTGCCGCCCGGCATCAGCGGCAAGGACAAGCTGGAGCTGCAGAACTACCTCTACCACATCGGCCACGCCGACGCGGAGCTGGGCCGGCTGGCCGCGCTGCTCGCCCAGCGCGACCGCCCGACCCTGCTGCTGTTCTACGGCGACCACCTGCCCGCACTGACCAACAGCTTCAACACCACCGGCTTCGTCGACGGCCGCGACATGCTGAGCCAGGCCGGCACCTGGCTGCTGGTCGACCCGCGCAGCATCGGCCCGTCCGAGCGCGAGAGCCTGGCCTCGTGGATGCTGCCGGGCAAGCTGCTCGACGCCGCCGGGATCCGCGACGAGCCCTACTTCGCGCTGACCCAGGTGCTGGCCCCGCTGCTGGCGCCGCTGACCCGCGCGCCGGGCGCGCCGCCCGAGGCGGACGACGCCGCCGACCAGCACACCGACCGCGCCATGGCCAGCGTCGCCCAGCTGCGCCTGAAGGGCAAGCTGGACCGGCTGCTGCCGCCGCAGCTGGTCGCCGCCAGCCACGAAGCGGTGCCGCCGCGGCCGCAGCCGGAACAGGACGACGTGCAGGGCGCCTCGCAATAGTTCCGGGCCGACCCGGGCGGCATGCGCCCGCCGCGGGCGGGCATTCAGGCATCTGTCCGCCCGCTTAAGGCCGCCGCCGCGTGTTCAGGAAGCAGTGCACGGGGCGCACCTAACGTCCTCCGCGCAGCCGCCCTTCGCGGCTTCCCAAAGGAGGTTCGTCATGCGCAAGACCTTGTCCGCCCTCTCCATCGCCGGCGTGCTGGCCGCCTTCGCCGCCGCCCCGGCCATCGCGCAGGTCCGCCTCGGCGCCACCGGCCAGGTCGGGGCCGGGGTCAGCGCCGGCGGCGTGGTGCACGACACCATGCGCACCGGCAGCCAGCTCGGCACCCAGGTCGGCCAGACCGCGGGCGACGTCGGCCATCACGTCCGCCACGCCGGCCGCACGACCGCCGGCCATGCCCGCAGCGCCGCGCGGAGCGGCGCCAGCGCCGACGTGGACGCGAGCGCGAACGGCCAGGCCGGCACGCGGACCGGCGCCAGCGCCGGCGTCCAGGCCGGCGCCGACGTCGATGCCGGCGCCGCCGCCAGCCAGGCGGCCGGCGCCGGCCGCGACCTCGGGAACGAGGCGCGCGGCACCGTGCGCGACACGGCCCGGGACGTCGGCCGCGCGGCCGGCACGGTCGGCGGCGCCGCCCAGGGCTCGGCCGGGGCGAGTGTGAGCGCCGGCGCCAGCGCCGCGGCCGACGCCCACGGCCACTGAACGCGCGGGCCGGAGGTTCCGGGACCCGATCCCGGAACCCGCCCGGCCCGGACGCGGCAAAGAAAAAGCCCCGCCATGCGGCGGGGCTTTTTTTCATGCCGAGCGAACGGCGCGGGGGACTTAGAAGTCCATGCCGCCCATGCCACCCATGCCGCCGGCACCGGCGCCATGGTTGTGCTCTTCCTTCTTCGGCAGCTCGGCCACCATCGCCTCGGTGGTGATCGCCAGGCCGGCGACCGAGGAGGCGTACTGCAGCGCCGAACGGGTGACCTTGGTCGGGTCCAGGATGCCGAACTCGATCATGTCGCCGAACTCGCCGGTGGCGGCGTTGTAGCCGAAGTTGCCCTTGCCCTCCTTGACCTGGTTGACGATCACGCTCGGCTCGGCGCCGGCGTTGGCCACGATCTCGCGCAGCGGGGCCTCCAGCGCGCGGCGGGTGATGGCGATGCCGAGGTTCTGGTCCTCGTTGTCGCCCTTCAGGCTCTCGATCGCCTTCTGCGCGCGGATCAGCGCGACGCCGCCGCCCGGCACCACGCCCTCCTCGACCGCCGCGCGGGTGGCGTGCAGGGCGTCCTCGACGCGCGCCTTCTTCTCCTTCATCTCGACCTCGGTGGCCGCGCCGACCTTGATCACCGCCACGCCGCCGGCCAGCTTGGCCACGCGCTCCTGCAGCTTCTCGCGGTCGTAGTCGGAGGTGGTCTCCTCGATCTGCTTCTTGATCTGCGCGATGCGCGACTGGATCTTCTCCGCCTCGCCGGCGCCGTCGATGATGGTGGTGTTCTCCTTGGTGACCACGACCTTCTTGGCGCGGCCCAGATCCTGGATGGTGGCCTTCTCCAGCTGCAGGCCCACTTCCTCGGAGATCACCTGGCCGTTGGTGAGGATCGCCATGTCCTCCAGCATCGCCTTGCGGCGGTCGCCGAAGCCCGGCGCCTTCACGGCGGCGACCTTGACGATGCCGCGGATGGTGTTGACCACCAGGGTGGCCAGCGCCTCGCCCTCGACTTCCTCGGCGACGATCAGCAGCGGCTTGCCGGCCTTGGCCACGCCCTCGAGGATCGGCAGCAGCTCGCGCACGTTGGAGATCTTCTTGTCGTGCAGCAGGATGAACGGGTCCTCCAGCTCGACCTGCTGGCTCTGCTGGTTGTTGATGAAGTACGGCGACAGGTAGCCGCGGTCGAACTGCATGCCCTCGACCACGTCCAGCTCGTTCTCCAGGCCCGAGCCCTCCTCGACGGTGATCACGCCTTCCTTGCCGACCTTCTTCATCGCGGTGGCGATGATGTCGCCGATGGCGCTGTCGGAGTTGGCGGAGATGGTGCCGACCTGGGCGATCGCCTTGTCGTCGGCGGTGGGCTTGGAGAGCTTCTTCAGCTCCTCGACGGCGGCGGTCACCGCCTTGTCGATGCCGCGCTTCAGGTCCATCGGGTTGATGCCGGCGGCGACGGCCTTCAGGCCCTCGCGGATGAACGCCTGCGCCAGCACGGTGGCGGTGGTGGTGCCGTCGCCGGCGTTGTCGGAGGTCTTGGAGGCGGCCTCCTTGACGATCTGCGCGCCCATGTTCTCGTAGGCGTCGGCCAGCTCGATCTCCTTGGCCACGGACACGCCGTCCTTGGTGATCGTCGGGGCGCCGAAGCTCTTCTGGAGCACGACGTTGCGGCCCTTCGGGCCCAGCGTGACCTTGACCGCGTTGGCCAGGGTGTTCACGCCCTTGAGGATGCGCGCGCGGGCGTCTTCGCCGAAGCGGACTTCTTTAGCAGCCATGGTTCAGTAACCTCGTAAAAGCAAATGGGAATGGGGAACGGGAAACGGGGAACGCGGCGGGTACGGAGTCGTGGGGTGCGCGCTGCGAGCGCGGCACGTTCCCCGTTCTCCGTTCCCTGTTCCCCGCCTCAGATCAGCCTTCGATCACCGCGACGATGTCGTCTTCCTTCAGGAAGACCAGCTCCTCGCCGTCGATCTTGATCTCCTGGCCGGCGTACTTGCCGAACAGCACCGTCTCGCCTTCCTTCACCGACATCGGGCGGACCTTGCCGTCCTCCAGGATGCGGCCGGCGCCAGCGGCGATCACCTTGCCGCGGGTCGGCTTCTCGGTGGCGCTGTCGGGGATGACGATGCCGCCAGCGGAGACGCGCTCTTCTTCGAGGCGCTTGACGATGACGCGATCGTGCAGCGGACGCAGTTTGCTCATGGAATGGCTCCAGCTATGGCTGAGGTTGGACAAAAGAGAATCGACCGGGAGGCGCCTTGTTAGCACTCATGGTCGGTGAGTGCCAATTCTAGCGACGTGGAATTCCCCCGCAAGAGGCCCCTGCCGGCGACCCGCACCGCAATGGGGGAGGCCGCGGCGGCTTTCAAGGGGGCGTCGGCTCCGGCCGCGCCGGACCGCTACGATCACCTTCCCGCCACCACCCGCCCGCCGCCATGCCCGATCCCGTCCTGCTCTGTTACTGCACCTGCCCCGACGCCGCCAGCGCCCAGGCGCTGGCCGACGCGCTGGTCGGCGAGGGCCTGGCCGCCTGCGTGAACCGGCTGCCCGGCGTGCGCTCCACCTACCGCTGGCGCGGCGAGGTGAACACGGACAGCGAGGAGCTCCTGCTGATCAAGACCACCGCGGGCCGCTTCGCGGCGCTGGAGGCGCGGCTGCTGGAGCTGCATCCCTACGAGCTGCCCGAGCTGATCGCCGTGCCGGTGGAGCGCGGCCACGCGGC
The DNA here is from genome assembly GCF_003148905.1 of Fulvimonas soli. Classification (GTDB taxonomy): domain Bacteria; phylum Pseudomonadota; class Gammaproteobacteria; order Xanthomonadales; family Rhodanobacteraceae; genus Fulvimonas; species Fulvimonas soli. Next base: position 59,208 of record NZ_QGHC01000007.1, read on the forward strand.
CTACCTGGACTGGGTGCGCGGCGGCGACTGAGCGCCGCCTCCGCACCGGCGAACACTGCTGACAGGTTCTGTCAGTGCCCGGACGTAGCCTGCCGGAGTTCCCTCCACACGGGCCGGGCCATGAGGAAATCCGACATCGCGGTGCTGCTCGCGCTGGGCGCGCTGTGGGGCGCCTCGTTCCTGTTCATGCGCATGGGCGCCGGCGCGTTCGGCGGCATGGCGCTGGCCGGGTTGCGCGCGATCGGCGCGGCACTCTGCTCGATCCCGCTGCTCGCCTCGCGGCGGCGGCTGGCGCAGCTGCGCGCGCACTGGCGCCCGCTCGCCGTGGTGGGCCTGGCCAACTCGGCGCTGCCGTTCGTGCTGTTCTCCTATGCGGCGCAAAGCCTGCCGGCCGGGGTATCGGCCATCTCCGACGCCATCGCGCCGCTGCTGGTGGCGGCCTCCGGCTGGCTGTGGCTGGGCGAGAGGCTGGACGCCGCGCGCATCGTCGGCCTGGTCGTCGGCCTGGCCGGCGTGGTGTGGCTGGTCGCCGGCACGCTGGGCCTCGGCCACGCCGGGCCGGCGTCCGGCTGGGCGATGGCGGCCTGCGGCGGCGCCAACGTCTGCTACGCCTTCGGCGCGCACTACAGCCAGCGGCGCCTGCGCGACGTGGCGCCGCTCGTCGTGGCGACCGGCAGCCAGCTCGCCGCCGCCACAATGCTGCTGCCGCTGACCGTGTGGCGGTGGCCGGCGCGCACGCCCGCGCTGCCCGCGTGGCTGGCCGCCTTCGGCCTGGCCGCGGCGTGCACCACGCTGGCCTACGTGCTGTTCTACCGGCTGCTGGCGCGCGTCGGCGCCACGCGCAGCATGGCGGTGCTCTACCTGATCCCGGTGTTCGGCGTGCTGTGGGGCCTGGTGTTCCTGCACGAGCCGGTGACGCTGGCGATGGCCGGCGGCTGCGCGGTGATCCTGCTCGGCGTGGCGCTGACCACCGGGCTGCTGCATCCGCGCCTTCCCGTCGCCGCGGCTGAGGAAGCCTGAGCGGCGGCGTGCCGGCGCCGCGCGGCGGGCTGCGACATAATCGGGCCTTGCCCCGCGCCGCGGCGCGGGCTTCCCCACGCTGGAGTCGCAATGCATCCGTTCCGTTCCGCCCACGCGGGCGCCTGGCTGTCGATCCTGCTCGCCGCGCTGCTGGCGCTGCCCGCGGCGGCGCGGCCGCAGGACCCGGAGGACGGCCTGCTGCCGGTCACCGAGGCCTACAGGCTCGGCGCCGACGCCGCCACGCCCGGCGTGCTGAAGCTGCACTGGACCATCGCGCCGGACTACTACCTCTACCGCGGCCGCATGGAGTTCAAGCCCGGCCCGGGCGTGACGCTGGGCGCGCCGTCCTTTCCCGATGGCGAGAAGCATCACGACGAGTACCTCGGCGACGTGGAGATCTACCACCACGGCATCGACGCCAGCGTGCCGTACACGCTGGCCCCGGGCACCACGCGGCTGACGCTGGGCGTGCAGTTCCAGGGCTGCCACGAGGTCGACCCGAAGATCTGCTATCCGCCGCACACCGAACAGCTCGACCTGCCCGTGCCGGCGGCCGGCGCGGCGACTTCCGCGGCCGCACCCGCCGGCGGCGACCCGCTCGGCCGGGCGCTCGGCACGCTGGGCGCGGACAAGGCTTCCGCCGGCGGCGCGGCGCTGCCCGCCGAGCAGGCCTTCCGCCTGGAGGCGCTGGCGCAGGACCCGCACCACTTGCTGCTGCGCTGGACCATGCCGCCCGGCTACTACCTCTACCGCGACCAGACCGCGCTGCGCGCGCCGGACGCCCCCGGCCTCGCGCTGCGCCCGGCCTGGCCGGCCGGCGGCGTGCCGAAGGACGACCCGCACTTCGGCAAGGTCACCGTGTATTTCGGCCAGCTCGAGCTGCCGGTGGCGGTCGAGGGCGACCTCGGCGGCCGCGGCCGGCTGCGGGTCGAGGCCAGCTTCCAGGGCTGCCAGGACGGCGGACTGTGCTATCCGCTGATGACCCGCGCGCTGGACGTCGACCTCGGCGCCGGCGCGGCGGCCGGCGGCACGCCGGTCGAGACCGCGCCGGAGACGCGGCCCGCCGGCGCGCCGGCGGAGGAAAGCGGCCTGGCGCTCGCGCTGCTGCTCGCCCTCGCCGGCGGCCTGGTGCTGAACCTGATGCCGTGCGTGCTGCCGGTGCTCTCGCTCAAGGCGGTGGGGCTGCTGGAGAGCGGCGAGAACCCCGCGCGGCTGCGCCGCCACGCGCTGCTCTACACCGCCGGCGTGCTGGCGAGCTTCGTCGCGCTGGGCCTGGCGGTGACCGGCCTGAAGGCGGCCTGGGGCGTGCAGCTGCAGCAGCCGCTGGTGGTGGCGGCGCTGGCGCTGGTGATGCTGGCGGTGGGCCTGTCGATGTCCGGCGTGGTGCAGTTCGGCGCCTCGCTGGGCAACGCCGGCGCCGCGCTGGCCAACCGCGCGGGCCCGGCCGGCGACTTCTTCACCGGCGTGCTGGCGGTGGTGGTGGCCAGCCCGTGCACCGCGCCGTTCATGGGCACCGCGCTGGCCTACGCCTTCGCCGCGCCGCGGCTGCACGCGCTGGCGGTGTTCCTGGCGCTGGGGCTGGGGCTGGCGCTGCCGTTCCTGGCGGTGGGCTTCGTGCCCGCGCTGGCGCGCCTGCTGCCGCGGCCGGGCCGCTGGATGGAGACGCTCAAGCAGGTGCTGGCCTTCCCGATGTACCTGTCCGCCGCCTGGCTGGCCTGGGTGCTGGCCAACCAGCGCGGCGCCGACGCGGTGGGCCTGCTGCTGGCCGCCGCGGTGCTGCTGGCGATGACGCTGTGGTGGTTCGAGCGCAGCCGCGGCCGCGGCGCCGGCGCGCGCGCGTTGCTGCTGCCGCTGGCGCTGCTCACCGCGCTGCCGCTGTACTGGCTGGCCGGCCTGCCGCGGCCGGTGGCCGCCGCGGCCGCGCAGTCCGGCATCGTCGCCTACTCGCCTGCAAGGCTGGCCGAGCTGCGCAAGGCCGGCACGCCGGTGTTCGTGGACATGACCGCCGACTGGTGCGTCACCTGCAAGGCCAACGAGCATACCGTGCTCGACACCGCGGCCTTCCGCGCCCTGCTGGCGCGCACCGGCACGGTCTACATGCAGGGCGACTGGACCGACGAGGACCCGGCGATCACCGCCTTCCTGCAGGCCTACCGCTCGCCCGGCGTGCCGCTGTACGTGGTGTTCCCCGCCGGCGGCGGCGCGGGCCGCAAACTGCCCACCGTGCTGACGCCCGCGCTGGTCGAGCGCGCGCTGACCGAGGCCGCGCGCCGATGATGACGCGCGCCAGCTGGCTGATCCTGGCGCTGGCCGTGCTGGCGGCCGCCGCCGGCGGCTGGCTGCAGCGCCGCTCGGCGCAGCTGCACGGCGACGGCGCGGCGCTGCTCGGCCAGCCGGCGCCAGAGCTGACCCTGCCGGACCTGGACGGCAGGCCGCATCGCCTGGCCGACTACCGCGGCCGGCGGGTGCTGCTCAACCTGTGGGCGAGCTGGTGCGCGCCGTGCCTGAAGGAAATGCCCGCGCTGGCCGCCGCCCAGGCCAAGTTCGGCGATCGTGGAGCCATCGTGCTCGGCATCGGGATGGACGAGCCGGCGCGCGCGCGCGCCTTCCTGGCCGCGCACCCGGTGGGCTACCCGATCCTGCTCGGCCGGCTGGAACCGCCCGACACCGCCACCGCCCTCGGCGACGCCGACGGCGTGCTGCCCTACAGCGTGCTGCTCGACGCCGACGGCCGTGTGCGGGCCGCGCGGCGCGGCACGCTCGACGCGGCCACGCTGGAGCGCTGGCTCGCTCCCGAGCCCAAGCCCTGAGCGGCTTCGCGCCCACATACGCTTCCGCACGGTTTAACGCGCGCTTCTCCTTCAAACATCGCCGAACTGCGCCGAACTGGACAACTTTGCTGACCACGCGCACACTTCGCCGGTCCCGGGGCCTGCCCGGATGCGCTGGAAACCGGACACGTGGCGAAGATCCTGGTCCTGCACGGACCCAATCTCAACCTGCTGGGCACCCGCGAACCGGAGATCTACGGCCGCGACACGCTGGCCGACATCGACGCGCGCCTGGCCGCGCGCGCGGCCGAGGCCGGGCACGCGCTGGAGAGCTTCCAGAGCAACGCCGAGCACGCCCTGGTCGAGCGCGTGCACCGGGCGCGCGAGGAAGGGGTGGCGCTGATCCTGATCAACCCCGGCGCCTTCACCCACACCAGCATCGCCCTGCGCGACGCGCTGGCCGCGGTGGCGATCCCGTTCGTGGAGGTGCACCTGTCCAACGTGCATGCGCGCGAGCCGTTCCGGCGGCACTCCTACCTGTCCGACCTCGCCGTCGGCGTGATCTGCGGCTTCGGCGGCGACAGCTACGCGCTGGCGCTGGAGGCGGCGCTGCGCCGGCTGGCGCGGTCCGCGAACTGACCCCTTTCCCTTTCCTGCCGCCGCGGCGGCATCCAAGACAGAGGCCTTGTCCCATGGATCTGCGCAAGATCAAGAAACTGATCGACCTCCTGGAGGAATCCAACCTCGCCGAGCTGGAAATCAAGGAGGGCGAGGAAGTCGTGCGCCTGTCGCGCGTGCCCAAGGGCGGCGTGACCGTGGCCAGCGCGCCGGTGCAGGCCGCCGCGGCCCCGGCCGCCGCCCCCGCCGCCACGCCCTCCGCGGCTCCCGCGGAAGCCGCCCCGGCCGCCGACGCGCTGCCCGCCGGCCACGTGGTAAAGGCGCCGATGGTCGGCACCTTCTACGCCTCGGCCAGTCCCGGCGCGCCCGCCTTCGTGAAAGTCGGCCAGCAGGTCAAGCAGGGCGAGACGCTGGGCATCATCGAGGCGATGAAGATGTTCAACCAGATCGAGGCCGACGTGGCCGGCACGGTGCAGGCCATCCTGGTCGAGAACGGCCAGCCGGTGGAGTTCGACCAGCCGATGTTCGTGATCGCCTGAAAGACGGGGAACAGGGAATCGTGAACAGGGAACCGGCAAAGCGGCCGCATCAGGACCTCTCGGTCTGGCAGCGTGCGATGTCGCCGGTCGAGCAGGTCTACGCCTGCTCGTCGACGTTTCCCGAGAGCGAGCGGTTCGGCCTGACGGCGCAGATGCGACGCGCGGCAGTCAGCATTTCCTCGAACATCGCCGAGGGCGCCGCTCGCCGCTCGACTCCCGAATACCTGCGCTTTCTCTCGATCGCCCGCGGTTCGCTCTCGGAACTGGACACGCAGTTGCAGATCGCAGTCCGGCCTGGCTATGGAAAGGTTCCGTCCGACATGGCCTCGTGCATCGACGACGTGTTCGCGGTACCCACCGGCCGGGTGAACGCCCTCCGGACGCGCGAGGCGCCGCGATGACCCACCGATTCCCTATTCCCGATTCCCTATTCCCATGCCCCTACTAGAGAAAGTCGTCATTGCCAACCGCGGCGAGATCGCGCTGCGCGTGCTGCGCGCGTGCCACAGCCTCGGCATCAAGACGGTCGCGGTGCACTCCACCGCGGACCGCAACCTCAAGCACGTCGGCCTCGCCGACGAGGCCATCTGCATCGGCCCGGCGCCGTCGGCCGACAGCTACCTCAACATCCCGCGCATCATCGCCGCGGCGGAGATCACCGACGCCCAGGCGATCCACCCCGGCTACGGCTTCCTCTCCGAGCGCGCCGACTTCGCCGAGCAGGTGGAGCAGTCCGGCTTCGTCTTCATCGGCCCCACCGCGGACGTGATCCGCCTGATGGGTGACAAGGTGGAGGCGATCCGCGCCATGAAGGCCGCCGGCGTGCCCTGCGTGCCCGGCTCCGGCGGCCCGCTCGGCGACGACGCGGACGAGAACATGCGCATCGCGCGCGAGATCGGCTACCCGGTGATCATCAAGGCGGCCGGCGGCGGCGGCGGCCGCGGCATGCGCGTGGTGCGCACCGAGGCGCACCTGGCCAACGCCGTCACCATGACCAAGCAGGAGGCCAAGGCGGCCTTCGGCAACGACCAGGTATACATGGAGAAGTTCCTGGAGAACCCGCGCCACGTGGAGATCCAGGTGCTGGCCGACGGCCAGGGCAACGCCATCCACCTGGGCGAGCGCGACTGCTCGATGCAGCGCCGCCACCAGAAGGTGGTGGAGGAGGCGCCCGCGCCCGGTATCACCCCGGAGCTGCGTGCGCAGATCGGCCAGGTCTGCGTGGACGCCTGCCTGCGCATCGGCTACCGCGGCGCCGGCACCTTCGAGTTCCTGTTCGAGAACGGCCGCTTCTACTTCATCGAGATGAACACCCGCATCCAGGTGGAGCACCCGGTGACCGAGCTGATCACCGGCGTCGACCTGGTGCGCGAGCAGCTGCTGATCGCCGGCGGCGAGAAGCTGTCGATCCGCCAGGAGGACATCAAGATCACCGGCCACGCGATCGAGTGCCGCATCAACGCCGAGGACCCGGACAGCTTCCTGCCCTCGCCCGGCACGGTGAAGCGCTTCGAGGCGCCCGGCGGCCCCGGCGTGCGCGTGGACACGCACCTGTACGACGGCTACCGCATCCCGCCCAACTACGACTCGATGATCGGCAAGCTGATCGTGCACGGCCCCGACCGCGAGACCGCGATCGCGCGCATGCGCCTGGCGCTGGCCGAGACGGTGATCGAGGGCGTCAAGTGCAACATCCCGCTGCAGCAGCGGATCATGGCGGACGTGGGCTTCCAGCAGGGCGGGCAGAACATCCACTATCTGGAGAAGCGGATGGCGGAGCAGCGGGAGCACAAGGCAAGCGGGAGTGAAGAGAAGTGAGTGGAGAGGAGTGCGTAGCGAGAGAAAGCGCGCACTCCCCTCCGCCCGCCAAGCCTCCGCTTTTTTCACTACCCACTACTCGCTCCTCGCTTTCCCATGCCTTTCCTCGAACTCACCCTCACCCTCCGCGCCGAGCAGCAGCCGCGCGTGGAGGAGGCGCTGGAGGATCTCGGCGCGCTGTCGGTCACGCTGCGCGATGCCGATGCGGAGACGCCCGACGAGCGGGCGATCTTCGAGCCCGGCGTGGGCGAGCAGCCGCTGTGGCCCACGCTGGTGCTCGACGCGCTGTTCGACGCCGGCACCGACCGCCGCGGCCTCGCCGAGGCGCTGGGCGAGCTGCTGCCCTGGCTGGAGCCGGACCAGCTCGCCTTCCGCGAGGTGGCCGACGAGGACTGGGAGCGCGCCTGGATGGACCAGTTCCGGCCGATGCCGTTCGGCCGCCGGCTGTGGATCTACCCGTGGAACGTCGAGCCGCCGGCGGACGGGGACATGGTGGTGGTGCGCCTCGATCCCGGCCTGGCCTTCGGCAGCGGCACGCACCCGACCACCGCGCTGTGCCTGGAATGGCTCGACTCGCTCGACCTCGCCGGCCGGACGGTGACCGACTACGGCTGCGGCTCGGGCATCCTCGCCATCGCCGCGCTGAAGCTGGGCGCGGCCGGCGCGACGGGCGTCGACAACGATCCGCAGGCGCTGCTCGCCTCGGCCGACAACGCCGCGCGCAACGGCGTGGCCGGGCGCCTGGCGCTGTTCCTGCCGGAGGATTTCCCCGGCGCACCGGCCGACGTGTTCGTCGCCAACATCCTCGCCGGCCCGCTGGGCGAGCTCGCCCCGCGTTTCGCGGCCGCCGCGAAGCCCGGCGCGCCGTTCGCCATCTCCGGCATCCTGGACGGCCAGCAGGAGGAACTGCTGGCGCGCTACGCCGAATGGTTCGACGCGCTGCGCGTGGACCGCCGCGAGGACTGGGTCCGCATCAGCGGCCGGCGCCGCGGCTGAGGACGCGCCGCCAGTTCTCGCCGCGAAACGGTTGCTCCATGTAGCCGGCGCACCGCGCGGGAGCAGGCTCCGGCCACAAAATCGCCCCGTGGGCTCCTGCTAAGCTTGCGGCGCATGTACGCCCAATGCCCCGAATGCCTCACCGTGTTCTCGCTGGACGCGGCCGTGCTCGCGCAGGCGCGCGGCGAGGTCGTGTGCGGGCATTGCGCGGCGCCGTTCGACGCCCTGGCCTGCCTGGCCGCGCAGCTGCCGCCCGAGCCGTTCCAGCGCCTGGCGGCGCACGCGCCGTCGGGCCAGCCGCCGCGGCTGGAGCTGGCGGTGTACCGCCCCCGCGCCGAGCCCGCGGCGGCGGAACCGGCGGCCGCGCCGGAGGCCGCCGGCGCGGAGGACTTCTCGCAGCTGGTGTTCACCCCGCGCTTCGCGCGCGGCGCGCGCAAGCCGCGGCGCGAGCGCCCCGCGCGGCGGCGCAGCGGCGAGCGGCGCTGGCCGTGGGTGGCCGTCTGCGCGCTGTTCGCGCTGCTGCTCGGCGCACAGCTGGCGTGGGCCAAGCGCGACGTGCTGATCGCCGACCCGACCGTGGGCGGCTGGCTGCGCCGCGGCTGCGCCAGCCTCGGCTGCACGCTGCCGCTGGTGCAGGACGTGCACCGGCTGCGCCTGCTCGCGCGCGACGTGCAGGCACATCCCAGCGTGCCCGGCGCGCTGATGGTCAGCGCCACCATCCACAACGACGCGCCGTTCGCGCAGCCCTACCCGATCGTCACCCTGGTGCTCACCGACGCCGGCGGCCGCCGCGTGGCGATGCGCCGGCTGCGCCCGGCCGAATACCTCGGCGACGAGGCGGTGCTGCGCGCCGGCCTGCCGCCGGGCGGCAACGCCGCGCTGCTGTTCGAGGTGGTGGACCCCGGCGTCAAGGCGGTCGCCTTCGAGCTCGGCTTCGAGTGAGCGCGGCGGCGGCGTGCCAAGCATCGTTCGCGCCAGCACCAGGGCTTAAATTTCTCCGTTCGCGCGGGTACACTCGGTCCCTTCGCGCGGGCCGCCCGGTCCGCGACGCGCGCCGCCCGCGGCGGCATTGCCATAAACCCGAGCAGCGGCCGATGCAGTCGCTGCGACGCTTCGTGAGGGAACGCCAGTGAACGCCGTCAGATTGCCTGTCAACGAGGCCACCCGCGAGACCTCGTCGCAGAGCGCGCTGGGCGAGTGCGTCACGCGGACCGTGCGCCGCTATCTCGCCGACATCGGCGATACCGTGTGCGACGAGGGCCTGCACGCGCTGGTGATCCGCGAGGTGGAAGTGCCGCTGCTGCGCGAGGTGATGGCCTTCCACGACGGCAACCAGAGCCGCGCCGCCGCGGCGCTGGGCATCAACCGCGCCACGCTGCGCAAGAAGCTCTCGCAGTACGGCCTGCTCTGAGCGCGCCGCCCGCCTCGGGCGGATAGACGTCCAAACGGCCCGGCCGGCGGCGACCCGCGCCGCCGCTCGGCTATAATGCGCGGCTCTCCCCCGCAGGACACCGCCATGCCCGCCCCCGCCGTCGTTCCCGTCCGCCGCGCCCTGCTCAGCGTCTCCGACAAGACCGGGCTGGTCGAGCTGGGCCGCCGCCTGGCCGCCGCAGGGGTGGAGCTGCTCTCCACCGGCGGCACCGCCAGGGCGCTGCGCGAGGCCGGCATCGCCGCGAGGGACGTGAGCGAGCTGACCGGCTTTCCCGAGATCATGGACGGCCGCGTCAAGACGCTGCACCCGAAGGTGCACGGCGGCCTGCTCGGACGGCGCGGCGCCGACGACGCGGTGATGGCCGGGCTCGGCATCGCGCCGATCGACCTCCTGGTGCTCAACCTCTACCCGTTCGAGGCCACCGTCGCCCGGCCGGACTGCACGCTGGAGCAGGCCATCGAGAACATCGACATCGGCGGCCCGGCGATGCTGCGCTCGGCGGCGAAGAACTGGAACGACGTCGGCGTGCTCACCGATCCCTCGCAGTACGCGGAGGCGCTGGCCGAGATCGAGCGGCACGGCGGCCTGTCGCGCGCCACGCGCTTCAGGCTGGCGGTGGCCGCGTTCAACAACGTCGCCAATTACGACGGCGCGATCAGCGACTACCTCTCCGCGCTGAAGCTCGACGAGGCGCACGAGGCCATCGCCGGCCACGAAGCCTTCCCGGGCCAGGCCAACGGCCGCTTCGTGAAGGTGATGGACCTGCGCTACGGCGAGAACCCGCACCAGCAAGCGGCGTTCTACCGCGACCTGCATCCGGCGCCGGGCACGCTGGCCACGTTCCGCCAGCTGCAGGGCAAGGAGCTGTCGTTCAACAACATCGCCGACGCCGACGCGGCGTGGGAATGCGTGCGCAGCTTCGTCAAGCCGGCCTGCGTGATCGTCAAGCACGCCAACCCCTGCGGCGTGGCGGTGAGCCCGGAGGGCATCGGCAAGGCCTACGACCTCGCGTACCAGACCGACCCCACCTCGGCCTTCGGCGGCATCATCGCCTTCAACCGCGAGGTGGACGGCGCCACCGCACAGGCCATCGTCGCGCGCCAGTTCGTCGAGGTGGTGCTGGCGCCGTCCTACGCCGACGACGCGCTCAAGGCGTTCGCCAAGAAGGGCAACGTGCGCGTGCTGGAGATCCCGGTGCCGCCCGGCACCGACCTGGTCGCCGCGCATCCGGGCAACAACGTCAAGCGCGTGGGCTCGGGCCTGCTGATCCAGACCGCCGACACCGGCATGGTCAGGGCCGAGGACCTCAAGGTGGTGACCAGGGTGGCGCCCACGCCGCAGCAGGTCGACGACCTGATCTTCGCCTGGAAGGTGGCCAAGTTCGTCAAGTCCAACGCCATCGTGTACGCGAAGGACCGCCAGACCATCGGCATCGGTGCCGGCCAGATGAGCCGCGTGTACAGCGCGAAGATCGCCGGCATCAAGGCCGCCGACGAAGGGCTGGAGGTGCGCGGCTCGGTGATGGCGAGCGACGCCTTCTTCCCGTTCCGCGACGGCATCGACGCGGCGGCGGCGGCCGGCATCAGCGCGGTGATCCAGCCGGGCGGCTCGATGCGCGACGCCGAGGTGATCGCCGCGGCCGACGAGCACGGCATGGCGATGGTGTTCACAGGGATGCGGCATTTCCGGCATTGAGGGGCGAGCGGGAGTGGAGAGGAGCGAGAGAAAGGCCGGGAAACGGTTTTCCCTCACGCCTCACTCCTAATCTCTCGCTTCCGGCCCTTTCTCCGCTCACGCCGCCTTGAAGCCGTCGGCCCCAGACTCGCGCGGACTTCCCGCCGGAGAACCGCCATGCGCTACGCGCTCTACTACTGGACCGGCATCCAGGGTCGCGGCGAGTTCGTGCGGCTGGCGCTGGAGGATGCCGGCGCGGACTACGTGGACGTCTGCCGCGAACGCGGCGACGGCGCGATGGGCGCGTTCCTCGACGGCCGCGCGCCCGGCGCCACGCCGTTCGCGCCGCCGTTCCTGAAGGCCGGCCGGCTGGTGCTGGCGCAGACCGCGGCGATCCTGCAGTACCTCGCGCCGCGGCTGGACCTGGTGCCGGATGCGGAAACGGCGCGCTGGAAGGCGCACCAGCTGCAGCTCACCGTCGCCGACCTGGTGGCCGAGGCGCACGACACCCATCACCCGATCGCCGCCGGCCTCTACTACGAGGAGCAGCGCGCGGCCGCGCGCGAGCTCGCCGCCGCCTTCCGCCGCGAGCGGCTGCCGAAGTACCTGGGCTATTTCGAGCGCGTGCTGGAGGACGCCGGCGGCGCGCACGCGCTGGGCCGGCACTCCTACGTCGACCTGTCGCTGTTCCAGCTGATGGCCGGCCTCGACTACGCCTTCCCCGCCGCGATGCGGCGGCTGCGCCGGCGCACGCCGCGGCTGCGCGCGCTGGCGCAGCGGGTGGCGCAGCGCCCGCGCCTCGCCGCCTACCTCGCCTCGCCGCGGCGGCTGCCGTTCAACGAGTCGGGCATCTTCCGCCACTACCCGGAGCTGGACGGCTGAGCGCCTGTTCATGGCCCCGTCGGGAGCCGTCTGCGCACAGGCCAAGAAAGAGCGAAGGAATGGGCGTCGGTCCATGATGGCAGCGACATGGCGGGAGTAAGGCATCGCGGCCGGAGGCCGTTCCCACAAGGCTTGCGGAGCCCCCTGTGGGAGCGGCCTCCGGCCGCGATCAACCCGGCGCGAGACCGCCAACGGCCTCGATGCCAGACCCGTCGAGACCATGCTCCCGCACCGGGTGGCCAGGCACGGCCTTGCCTGGCCGGAGCAGCGCGGGAAGCACGGGAAGCACGGCGGGCGCCACACCTCCACACCCGCCCGCGCCCGGTTCGCCTCAGTCGCCGCTGGAGGAGGCTTCCGCCGGCCGGCTCTTGCCCCACTCCATGACCTTGTACATCACCGGGCCGACCGGCTTCTTGCCGTGCTCGTCGACCATCCGGCCCTGCGGATCGACCATGTAGGTCTGCGGCACGCCGCCCTTGGGCGTGATCACCACCATGTAGACCTGGCCGTTGCGGCGGTATTCCTGGATGGTGTCGTCGCCCTCCCTGCGCACGCGCACGTCCGGCAGCGGCTCGGCGGGCGCGGCGGCGGCGGGCGCGTCGCTGCGCATGCTCGGCAGCGCGGGCATGGCGGCGGCGCGCGCGGTGGCGGCCGGCGCCGGCTTCACGCCGGGATCGTGCAGGCCCGGCGGCGGCAGGCCCGAGCCGGGCGGCGGCGCGGACTGCGCGAACGCCGCGGACGCGAGCAGCAGGCCGGCAACGGAAAAGGCGACGTTTTTCATCGGGGCAGCCTCCGTGGGGAGGCTGCAGCATAGCAGCGCGGCGCAGCGGCGGACCGGCGGCGACCGCGCGTGCGAGAATCCGCCGCATGGCCAAGCTCATCCTGATCGACGGGTCCTCGTACCTGTACCGCGCCTTCCACGCGCTGCCGCCGCTCTCCAACGCGCAGGGCGAGCCCACCGGGGCGCTGTTCGGCGTGGTCAACATGCTGCGCGCCACGCTGAAGGCCAACCCCGACTACCTGGCCTTCGTCGCCGACGCCCCCGGCCCCAACTTCCGCAACGAGCTGTACGCGCAGTACAAGGCCAACCGCCCGCCGATGCCGGAGGAACTGCGCGCGCAGGTCGAGCCGATGCTGGCCATCGTCGAGGCGCAGGGCTTCCCGATCCTGCGCATTCCCGGCGTGGAGGCCGACGACGTGATCGGCACCCTGGCCGAGCAGGCGCACGCGCAGGGCATCGAGGTGGAGATCTCCACCGGCGACAAGGACCTCGCCCAGCTGGTGCGCCCCGGCGTCACCCTGGTCAACACCATGACCAACGCCGTCACCGACGTCGCCGGCGTGCAGGAGAAGTTCGGCGTGCCGCCCGCGCGCATCGTGGACTTCCTCGCGCTCACCGGCGACAGCATCGACAACGTGCCGGGCGTGACCAAGTGCGGCCCCAAGACCGCGGCGAAGTGGCTGGCCGAGTACGGCTCGCTGGACGGCGTGATCGCCAACGCCGACAAGGTCGGCGGCAAGATCGGCGAGTACCTGCGCGAGGCGCTGCCGCGACTGCCGCTGTCGCGCATGCTGGTGACGGTGAAGACCGACGTGCCGCTGGAGCTGCCGGTCACCGCGCTGGTGCGGCGCGAGCGCGACGTCGCCACGCTGCGCGCGCTGTACACCCGCTACGAATTCAAGGCGGCGCTGAAGGAGCTGGACGCCGGCGACGCCACCGCGGCCGCCGCGCCGGCCGACACCGCCACGCCCGCCGCCGTCCCGCCGGCCGCCGAGGCGGCGGCCGCGCCGCCGTCCGGCGAGGCCGCGAACGCGCCGGGCCACTACGAGCTGGTCACCACCCAGGCGCAGCTCGACGCCTGGCTCGCGCGCCTGCGCGAGGCCGCGCTGATCGCCTTCGACACCGAGACCACCAGCCTGGACGCGATGCAGGCCGACATCGTGGGGCTCTCCTTCGCGGTGGAGCCGGGCCGGGCCTGCTACATCCCGGTGGCGCACGACTACCCCGGCGCGCCCGCGCAGCTGCCGCGCGACGCCGTGCTGGCCGCGCTCAGGCCGGTGATGGAGGATCCCGCGCGGCCCAAGCTCGGCCAGCACGCCAAGTACGACATCAACATCCTGTCGCACTACGGCATCGCGGTGCAGGGCCTGGCGCACGACTCGATGCTGGAGTCCTACGTGTGGAACGCCACCGCCACGCGGCACGACATGGACTCGCTGGCAAGGAAGTACCTGGGCTACGACACGGTCAAGTACGAGGAGGTCGCCGGCAAGGGCGCCAGGCAGATCTCCTTCTCGCAGGTGGACCTGGACAGCGCCTGCCGCTACGCCGCCGAGGACGCCGACGTCACCCTGCGCCTGCACCGCGCGCTGTGGCCGAGGCTGGAGGGCGAGCCGAAGCTGCGCAGGGTGTACGAGGAGATCGAGATCCCGCTGGTGCCGGTGCTGGCCGGCATGGAGCGGCGCGGCGTGCTGATCGACGTGCCGGCGCTGCGGCAGCAGAGCCAGGAACTGGCCAAGCGCATGTTCGAGCTGCAGCAGGAGGCCTACCGCACCGCCGGCCGCGAGTTCAGCCTGGACTCGCCCAAGCAGCTGCAGGCGCTGCTGTTCGACGAGCTCGGCCTCACCGCCAAGCTCAAGACCCCCACCGGCCAGCCCTCCACCAACGAGGAGGCGCTGGAGGCGATCGCCGACGAGCACGCGCTGCCGCGGCTGATCCTGGACTACCGCGCGCTGGCCAAGCTGCGCTCCACCTACACCGACAAGCTGCCGGCGATGGTCAACCCGCGCACCGGCCGCGTGCACACCAGCTACCACCAGGGCGCGGTGGCGACCGGGCGCATCTCCTCCTCCGACCCCAACCTGCAGAACATCCCCGTGCGCACCGAGGAGGGCCGGCGCATCCGCCAGGCCTTCATCGCGCCGGAAGGCTGGGTGGTGATGGCGGCGGACTACTCGCAGATCGAGCTGCGCATCATGGCCCACCTGTCCGGCGACGAGGGCCTGCTCAAGGCCTTCCACGAGGGCGGCGACGTGCACCGCGCCACCGCCGCCGAGGTGTTCGGCCTGAAGCCGGAGGAGGTGACGCCCAACCAGCGGCGCGCCGCCAAGGCGATCAACTTCGGCCTGATGTACGGCATGAGCGCGTTCGGCCTGGCCCGCCAGCTCGGCGTGGAGCGCAGCGAGGCCGGCGAGTACATGGCGCGCTACTTCGCCCGCTATCCCGGCGTGCACGCCTTCATGGAGGCCACCCGCGAGCGCGCGCACCGCGACGGCTACGTGGAGACCCTGTTCGGCCGCCGGCTGTACCTGGAGAACCTCCGGTCGCGCAACCAGGCGCTGCGCGCCGGCGCCGAGCGCGCCGCGGTGAACGCGCCGATGCAGGGCAGCGCGGCCGACATCATCAAGCGCGCGATGATCGCCGTGGCCGGCTGGCTGGAAGGCCGCGACGACGCCCACATGCTGATGCAGGTGCACGACGAGCTGGTGTTCGAGGTGCGCGCCGACGCGGTGGACGCGGTGCGCGCGGCGGTGGTCGGGCGCATGTCCGGCGCGGCCTCGCTCGCCGTGCCGCTGCTGGTGGAAGCCGGCGTGGGCGCGAACTGGGACGAGGCGCACTGAGCCCCGCTCGCCCGCGCATCCGCGCGCAGCGGCGCATTTGTTGGATTTCCGTCAAATGAATTGCGGCTAAATCCCGCCGCCGGCGGATGCAACTTTCCGCCGCCCCGTGCGTTCTCACTCACCGGATGCACGCAACGGCATCCGCTCGGGGTTCGCCACCTCCCTGACGAACCCGTACCGGAACGCCGGCCTCTCCCCTGGGCCGCGCTTCCACCCGGCCCCGAAGGCGCCCCCTAGCCTCCGGGGCCTTTTTCTTGCCCCATGCACGCCGCTCTCGCCTATGATCGGCGGACATCCCGGACGGAGGCTGTGTATGCGCGCAGGACTCATCGTGGTCGGCATCATCCTGCTGGTGGCGGGCATCTGGATCACGCTCGGCAACGGCAGCTACAAGGAGACCGACACCAAGGCCCAGCTGGGCCCGGTCAAGATCCAGGCCACCGAGGAAAAGGCCATCCCGCAGTGGATCGGCATCGCCGGCATCGTGGTCGGCGGCCTGCTGGCGATCGGCGGCTTCGTCAGGAAGAACTGACCTTCCTTCCCCCGCACGCCACGAACCGCCGCCTCCGCGCGGCGGTTTTTTCTTTGCCGGCTACAATGGCCGGATGGATGTCTCGCATTTGCTCGACGGGCTGAACGACGCGCAGCGCGAAGCGGTGTGCGCCCCGCCCGGCCACTACCTCGTGCTCGCCGGCGCCGGCTCCGGCAAGACCCGCGTGCTGACCCACCGCATCGGCTGGCTGACCCAGGCGATGGGCGTGCCGCCGTGGGCGATCCTCGCCGTCACCTTCACCAACAAGGCCGCCGGCGAGATGCGCGGGCGGCTGGAATCGCTGATCCCCGGCGGCACCCAGGGCCTCACCGTGGGCACCTTCCACGGCATCGCCCACCGCCTGCTGCGCCGGCACTGGCGCGAGGCCGGGCTGCCGGAGGGCTTCCAGATCCTCGACGCCGACGACCAGCAGCGGCTGGTCAAGCGCGTGGTGGCCGGGCTCGGGCTGGACGAGGCGAAGTTCCCGCCGCGCCAGGCCGCCTGGCAGATCAACCAGTGGAAGGACGAGGGCAAGCGCCCGGACGGGATCGAGCCCGGCGACCATCCGGTCGCGCGCACGCTGGTGCAGATCTACCGGGCCTACGAGGAAGCCTGCCGCCGCGCGGGCCTGGTCGACTTCGCCGAGCTGCTGCTGCGCGCGCACGAGCTGTGGCTGCAGCATCCGGCCCTGCTGGAGCACTACCAGCACCGCTGGCGGCACCTGCTGATCGACGAGTTCCAGGACACCAACGCGCTGCAGTACGCCTGGATCCGCGTGCTCGCCGGCCACACCGGGCAGGTGTTCGCGGTGGGCGACGACGACCAGTCGATCTACGGCTGGCGCGGCGCGAAGGTCGAGAACATGCAGCAGTTCCTCAAGGACTTCCCCGGCGCGCGCACGATCAAGCTGGAGCAGAACTACCGCTCCACCGCCACCATCCTCAAGGCCGCCAACCGGGTGATCGCGCGCAACGGCGGTCGCCTGGGCAAGGAGCTGTGGACCGCCGGCGCGGACGGCGAGCGCATCGCGCTGTACGCCGCCTACAACGAGCAGGACGAGGCGCGCTACGTGGTCGAGCGCATCCGCGAGCACATCGCCGCCGGCGGCAACGCGCGCGACTGCGCCATCCTGTACCGCTCCAACGCGCAGTCGCGCAACTTCGAGGAGCAGCTGGTCCAGCACGGCATCCCCTACCGCGTCTACGGCGGCCTGCGCTTCTTCGAGCGCGCCGAGATCAAGGACGCGCTGGCCTACCTGCGCCTGACCGCCAACCGGCACGACGATGCCGCCTTCGAGCGCGCGGTGAACACGCCGCCGCGCGGCATCGGCGAGCGCACGCTGGACGCGCTGCGCCGGCGCGCGCGCAGCGATGGCGGCTCGCTGTGGGAGGCGGCGCTGGGCGAGCTGGCGGACGGCCGCGAGCTGGCCGGCCGCGCGAGGAACGCGGTGAAGGCGTTCCTCGAATTCATCGAGGGCATGGCGCGCACCTTCAATCCCGCGGCCTTTGCTCCCTCTCCCCTGCGGGGAGAAGGCCGGGGCGAGGGGCCGGACTTGCCGGAAGCCTCCGCTCCGACCGAACCCTCCTCCCCACCCCCTCTCCGGGGGGGAGAGGGGAGTGGCGGCCTGTCGCTCGCCGAGCAGGTCGAGCACGCCATCGTGCACAGCGGCCTGCGCGAGTTCTACGAGAAGGACAGCCGCGGCAACGCCGAGTCGCGCACCGAGAACCTGGACGAGCTGGTCAACGTCGCCAGCCGCTTCGAGCCGACGCCCGAGGACGTCGAGGCCGGCCTCTCCGAGCTGGCCGCCTTCCTCGCGCACGCCGCGCTGGAGGCCGGCGAGGGCCAGGGCGAGGCCTGGGACGACTGCGTGCAGCTGATGACGCTGCATTCGGCCAAGGGCCTGGAGTTCCCGCTGGTGTTCCTGGTCGGGCTGGAGGAAGGCCTGTTCCCCAGCCAGCGCTCGGTGGAGGACGAGGGACGCCTGGAGGAGGAGCGCCGGCTCGCCTACGTGGGCATCACCCGCGCGCGCGAACGCCTGGTGCTCACCTACGCCGAGTCGCGCCGCATGCACGGCAGCGAGCTGCTCACCCGGCCCTCGCGCTTCATCGCCGAGCTGCCGCCGGAGCTGGTGGACGAGGTGCGCCCGCGCGTGCAGGTGAGCCGACCGTTCTATGCCGGCCGCTTCGCCGCGCCGATGCCCGCCCTGCAGGAGGGGCTGCCGGTGAAGCTGGGACAGCGCGTCAGCCATCCGAGCTTCGGCGAGGGCGTGGTGATCGCCGCCGAGGGCAGCGGCGCGCATACGCGGTTGCAGGTGAATTTCGAGAACGATGGCAGCAAGTGGCTGGTGGCGGCTTACGCCAATCTGACGCCGCTGTAGGCGCGTTCGCCTCGACCTGGAGTTGCGCCGTGGGCGCGGCGCGTGTGGCGTCTGGCTGTCGCCGGCCTGCGGAAGGGGCGATGACCGGAACGGGGGCGGAAAGTCGGAGGCTCGAAGGCTCGCCGGAACGGGTGGTCTCCGGACGCTTCGGAACCGCGCCTCTTGTCGGAGACCGCTCCCTCTAGGCGCCCGTCGGTGGAGTGCTCCGCGAATGGGGCTGGCTTGAACCGGATTTCTAGACGCCTGCCGGTGGGGCTTGCCGCAACTGGGTCGCCTGCGGCGGGTTTCGGTCGCCTGCCGGCGACCGAGCTACTTTTCTTTGCTGGCCCAAAGAAAAGTAGCCCAAAGAAACGGCCTCGATGAGCCCGCCGGGACTACCAGCCCGCTATGTCGAGGAAGCTGGATCAACGGGACGCCTTCCGATCTACCGTGCGGCCACTCCGCCCCGCTCGGGAACCGGGGCACAGGGTGTCGCACCACGTGCGGTCGGGTTGTGGGTGGGTGCGTGCGGCAGCTCGATGTCCCTGAGTGCACCGCTCCGCTTCTCTTGCTTCGGTTCCCGAGCGGTCGCGGGGTCGCCGCGCCGGCTCCTCTGGAAGCCGCAAGCTGGCAAGGCAAGGCGCAGCCGTGCACGCTCTTCCCTTTCATCGGGATGAACCAGGCCGTTTCTTTCGGTTCCCTTTCTTTGGGTCAGCAAAGCAAGGGAACTCGCTGGCCGGCAGGCCAGCGAAACCCGCCGTAGGCGTCCCACTCGCGGAAGCGTCTGTACAGCGCCAGATCCCAACCCAAAAGAGACGTCACCCCACCGGCCAGCAACCGATGTGCAAGCAAGCGAGCGCACCGGCCAACCCGCCGCCGCCGCTCCCACGGTCGAGACCGAGACCATCCGCGCCGCGCCCCGCGGCCGCCATCGGCGGCCATGCCCTCGCCGCAACCTACGGCCGCAACCGCGGCACCCCATGCTCGTCGCGTTCCTCGATGGCGATCGGCCGGGTGTCGATCAGCACCGCGGCGGAGCCGGTCGGCAGCGGATGGGCCGCCTCGCCGCGGGTCAGCGCCAGCGCGTTGCGGTAGGCGCGCTGCGCCTGCGCCGCGTCGCCCTGCCCGGCGTGCACGTCGGCCAGCGCCTCCCATGCGCCCGCGCCGGGCGCGAGCGCCAGCGAGCGTTCCAGGTACTGGCGCGCCTTGCCCCACAACTTGAGCTTCACGCACAGGCGGCCCAGCGCGAGCAGCAGGCCGGCGTCGTTCGGGTGCGCGTCCAGCCAGCCCTCGGCGCGGCGCAGGCGGGCATCCAGGTCCTCATCGCCCAGCGCGCCCCAGGCCTGCACCAGCTCGGAGGACCATTCGCGGCGCAGCGCCGACTCCAGCTCGTCCATCGCCGGCAGGATCATGCCGAAGGCGGCGGCGCGGCGCGCGTAGGCCTCCACCGCCGCGGGCAGGCGGCGCTGCGCCTTGGGCAGCTGCGTCCACAGCGTGTTGAGCGCGGCCGCGTCGGGCGCGGCATCCAGGCTGGCGACCAGCACGCGCTCCTCCAGCGCCGCATAGCCGCGCGGACCCAGTGCGCCGCTCTGCTGCAAGGGCTCCAGCGCGGCGCGGGCGCGGCGCAGGTCGCCGCTGGCCAGCGCCGCCAGCGCCAGCTCGCGCCAGCCGCCGGGGGTGAGCGTGCCGGCGTCGGCCTCCGGCGCCAGCAGCGCCAGCGCCTCGGCCGGTTTGCCGTCGCGCCGCAGCACGCGGGCGCGCAGCACGCGCGCGGCGCGCGGCGCGGCCTGGCCGGCCTGGTCCAGCGTCTCCAGCGCGCGACCGTGCTCGCCGCGGCGCGAGGCCGCCTCGGCGGCGGCGAGCAGCGCGGGACCGCGCAGCGCGTCGAGCCGCGAGGCGCGCTGCAGGTCGCGCTCGGCATCGCCGTGGCGGCCTTCCATCAGCGCCACCAGGCCCTCGCCGAGCCGCTGCCGGCTGATCCGCCGGTGGCGGCGGGTCAGCGCGCCGAACGGCCAGCCGAGCAGGCGCCACAGCAGCACCAGCAGCGCCCAGGCGAGCAGCAGCAGTACGACCGCGGCCACCACGGTGGTTTCCACCCGCCAGCCGCGCAGGCGCAGCAGCACGTAGCCGGGGTCCTCCGCCACCCAGTGCCAGCCGAAGGCGGCCAGCGCGGCGACGATCACCAGCAGCAGGATCCAGCGCCAGGCTTTCACGGCCGGGCTCCGGCGGAAGCGGCCGGCGCCGGCGCGCTGTCCGGCTTGAGCGCATGCACCGCGCGCAGGTTGCGCAGCTCGGCGAGCGCGCCGCCCAGCTGCACCGGCGGCGCCGGCCTGAGCCCGTCGAGCAGCGCGGCCAGCTGCGCGCGCGCCTGCTGCACGCCGGCGTCGGCGCCGTCGAACTGCGCGGCCAGGCCGGCGTCGGCGCGCCGCAGCGCGGCGGCGGCGTCCGCCTCGTCGTGGCCGAGCAGGTCGGCCTGCGCCTGCGCGAGGTCCAGCGCGACGAGCTGGCGGGTCAGCCGCGCGTCGGCCACCGCCAGCGGCGCGCCGTCGTCGCGCTGCACGCTGACCACGCTGGCCAGCGCATGGCGCAGGCGCGCCCAGGCGCCGTCGTCCTTGCCGGCGGCGGGCAGGTCGAGCGGCTTCGGCGGCAGCGCGGCCAGGCCGTCGCGCAGCTTCTGCACGGCGGCCAGGGTGGCGGACAGCGTGCGGTTCTGCCGCGATGCCAGCGCCTCGCGCTCGGCGTTGAGGCTCTGGCGCAGGCCGGAGAAGGCGCCGTCGTTGACCGCCGCCAGGCTCTGGTCGGCCAGCGCGTAGGCCGCCGCCGCGCCCTCGGCGTCGTGGAACAGCTCGTAGCGCTGCTGGCCCATGCGCAGCAGCGCCTCGGTCTCGTCCAGCAGCATCGCGTCGTGGCCGGACAGGCTCTTCTCGGCGAGCTTGGCCACCGCGTCCTCCAGGTTGCGCAGGCGCTCGGACTGGCCGAGCAGTTCCTCGCGCAGCGAGCGGTTGACCTGGTCGGCGTCGCCCAGCCGCTGGCGCAGCGCGGCGCGCTCGCCCTCGACGCTCTGCAGGGTGTTCTCCAGCGTGCCCACGCGCGCCTGCAGCGCGGCCAGGTTGCGGCTGTCCGCCGCGCCGCCCTGGCTCTGCTGCCACTGCCGCCAGCCGACGTAGCCGACCCCGACCAGCGCCAGCAGCGCGAGCAGCAGGGCCAGCGCCACGCTGCCGCCGCGGCTCGGCGCGGCGGCCCGCGACGGCGACGGGCGGGCGGGGACGGGCGCCGGGGCCGGCGCGGGGGAGGCAGCGGAGGCGGGATCGTCATGGCTCATGCGCGCCATGCTAGCAGCCCGCACCGCGGGGGCCGCATCAAGGCGCCGTGAAAGCCGCGGCGATCCGCCGGCCTCCAAGGTGCATCACGCGCCGCTGTCTCCGGCACGCGGTGAAGACGGAAATTGCCTTGTGGCACCACGCGCGATGCGGCGGCAATGGCGCCGGCGTTGCAAAATCCGGCACGCAGCCGGGGGCTCCGCCTTCTCCTCGTCGCTACGGGCGCAAGCCGGGCGGGTGCGCAGCGCGGTTCCATTTAAGAAGGGATGAGCGGCGCCGGCCTTCGGCCGAGCGCCGCCTTTCCACCCGCCCGCGATTCATCCAGCCGGCCGGCCTGGCGCGCTTCCCCGGAAGATCTTGAACAGGTTCCTTGAGACTCCGGCTCGCGCCGGAATGACGGACCCTCTCAGCGCGCCGCGGCGGCCAGCAGGTCGGCCGGCCGCGCCGAGGCGGCGACCGCCACGCGCGCGAAGCCGGCCGCGCGCGCGGCGGCGGCGAGCCGTGCGCTGCTCGCCACCGCGGTGGCCGCGCACAGCCGGCGCCAGAGCGCGTCGGGCAGCACGCGGCGCAGGTTGTCCAGCGCCTCGGCGCTGGACAGCAGCACGCGCGCGCCGCGCGGCAACCGCGCCAGCGGGTCGAGATGGCGCCGGTCCAGCCGCGCAGTGACGCGGCGGTAGACGTGCGCCTCGCGCAGGCTCGCGGCATGCGCGGCGAGCCGCTCGCGCAGCAGGCCGCGGCCGCCGGCGGCGCCGACCAGCGCGGCCGCGCGGCCGCGCAAGGCCGCCGGCGGCAGCAGTTCGAGCAGGCCCTCGCTGTCCTGGCGCGTCGCCGGGGATCGCACGCGCAGGCCATGGCGGCGCAGCGCGCGCGCGGTGCCCTCGCCCACCGCGTACACCGCCGCGCGCGTGCGCAGCGGGCACAACGCCGCCGCGTGGCGCACCGCCGCGGGACTGGTGAACACCAGCAGGTCCGCGCGCAGCGCGGCGCGCAGGTCGCGGCGCGCCACGGCCGGGTCGTCCGGCGCGCGCAGCGCCAGCCCCGGCAGGCGCAGCGGCACGCCGCCGGCCGCGCGCACCTGCCGCGCGAACGCGCCGGCGGTGCCGGCCGGGCGCGTGACCACCACGGTGCGGCCGCGCAGGGCGGGGACGACGGCGGTTCGTGCGCGCGACGGAGAGGCCATCGGCGCAGTGTAGCGGCAGCCCCGGCGCGGGCGGCCTACACTGTGCGGCCCCTCCCCATCGTCATGCCTTCACCGTGAGCGATTCCGACAACGCCCGGCCGGCCCGCGAGCTGGTCGACTTCATCCGCGCGGAAATCCCGCTGGCGCGCGCCATGGACCTGCACCTGCACGACAGCGGCGAGGACTTCCTAAGCCTGGCCGTGCCGCTGGCGCCCAACGTCAACGACAAGGGCTGCGCCTTCGGCGGCAGCCTGGTCAGCCTGATGACGCTGGCCGGCTGGGCGCTGGTGGAGCTGGCGCTGCGCCGGCGCGGGCTGGACTGCGACGTGTTCGTCGCCGAGTCCGACGTGCGCTACCTGGCGCCGGTGTGGGGCGACTTCCGCGCCGAGGCGCGGCCGGCCGAGGGCGCGGACTGGGACGGCTTCCTGGCCGCGCTCGCCGCGCGCGGCCGCGCGCGCGTCGCGGTGGCCTGCGCGGTGCCGGGCGAGGACGGCGCGCCGGCGGCGACGCTGGCCGCGCGCTTCGTCGCCAAGCGGCGCGGCTGATCGGGCAGAATGGGCGGCGTATCCATCGGGGGGTCCCGCCATGCGCCGACTGCTGTTCCTGCCACTCCTGCTCGCCGCGCTGCTGCTCGCCGGCTGCGCCACCGACAAGCGCAACCAGTCGCTCACCGCCACGCTCAACGCCTACGCCAACACGCTGCGCTGGGGCGACTTCCAGACCGCCGAGCAGTTCGTCGACCCGGAAGTGCGCGAGAAGCACCCGGTCAGCGCGCTGGACCGGGCGCGCTACCAGCAGCTCAAGGTGAGCGACTACAACGACGACGCCGGCCCGGTGCCCGACGGCGAGAACCAAGTGCGCCAGACCGTGCAGATCAACCTGGTCAACATCCACACGCAGACCGAGCGCAGCGTGATCGACCACCAGATCTGGCGCTACGACCCGGCGAAGAACCGCTGGTGGCTGACGAGCGGCCTGCCCGACGTCAGCCAGCAGTAGCGTACGGCGTGCCGGTCATGGAGTCGCGGCGGGCGAAGGCGTCGAACCACGCCGCCAACCGCGGCCGGCCCTCTCGCCAGTCCCGTTCCGGCCAGCGGAAATCCAGGTAGGACACGAAGGCCGCCACGGCCACCTGGCCGATGCCCACGCCGTCGGCCAAGTGGCGATCCGCGTCGAGCGCGTCGAGCGAGGTGCCGATCGCCTCGCGGAACCGCGCCATCATCGCCTCGGAACGCTCGTGCGCCGGGCGGCGCTCGTCCGCGTACAGGCGCCCGGCCGCGGTGGCGGCGCCGTCGGCCAGGCCCTGCAGCAGCAGGGCGCGCCAGCGCGCCTCGCCGTCCGCGGGATGCAGCAGGCGCCTCGGCGCCAGCGCGTCGAGGTAGTCGCAGATCACCGCCGACTCGTACAGCACGCCGCCGTCGTCGCGCACCAGGGTGGGCACCTTCGCCAGCGGGTTCAGCGCGCGCAGCCGCACGTCGGTCCACGGATCGACCCGCACCAGCTCGATCCGCCCCGCCAGACCCAGCTCGCCCGCCGCGATGCGCACCTTGCGCGCGAAGGGCGAGGTCGGGGCATACCAAAGCTGCATGGGCGCATCTCCGCGGGATTCCGTCCGGCCGGATTCTGGCACGCCCGCCGGCGCGCTTTGCGCCGGGGCCGGCGCTCCCGGATAATCGCCGGTTCGCGCGCGGATGGCCGCGCCGGCGGACCCTTCTCGCGATGAACGACTTCCTGCACAAGCTGCCCGCGTTCCTGGGCAACCACCTGGCGCTGTCGGCGCTGTTCGCGCTGCTCCTGCTCGGCCTCGTCGCCACCGAGGTGATGCTGCGCCTGCGCAAGTACAAGGAGCTGACGCCGGCCGGGCTGACCCTGCTGATCAACCGCGACAACCCGCTGCTGATCGATCTGTCCGCCCGCGCCGACTACGAGAAGGCCCACGTGCCGGGCGCGCGCCACGTGATGCCCAGCCAGTTCGACCCCGAGCACAAGGACCTGGCCAAGGCCAAGGAGCTGCCGGTGGTGGTGATGGACAAGGACGGCCGCGGCGCCGACAAGGCCGCGCAGCGCCTGGTCAAGGCCGGCTTCGCCAAGGTCTACACGCTGGGCGGCGGCGTGGCGGCCTGGCAGCAGGCGCAGATGCCGGTGGCCAAGGGCGGCAAGTGAGCGAGGAGTGAGTGGTGAGTGAAAGGCGCTCCTTTCGCCACTCACCACTCTCCACTCTCTATTCGCCCGCGGATGCCGGCGCGGCCAGCCAGGATCTGGGTGAGCACGTCCGGCGCGTAGTCGAACGAGTCGTAGTACAGCCGCTCCTCCGGCAGCCCGGCGGCCAGGAAGCGGTGGCGCGCGGCGTCGATCATCGCCGGCGGGCCGCTCATGTAGACGTCGTGGCCGGACAGGTCCGGCCAGTCGGCCAGCACCGCCTCGTGCACCAGGCCCGCGCGCAGGCCGGCGGCGGCGGCCGCCTCCGGGTCGGACAGCACCGGGTGGAAGCGCAGCTGCGGCGACTGCCGCGCCCACTGCTCGGCCAGCGGGCGCAGGTACAGGTCCGCCGCGCTGCGCGCGCCCCAATACACCTCGATGGAGCGGCGCGTGCCCAGGCCGAGGAAGTGCTCGACGATCGCCTTCACCGGCGCGAAGCCGGTGCCGCCAGCCATGAACAGCATCGGCCGCTCCGAGTCCTCGCGCGGCACGAAGGTGCCCAGCGGGCCCTCGATGCGCAGCGTGTCGCCCACCCGCAGGCCGCCGGCCACCCAGCCGGTGAAGCCGCCGCCGGCGACGTGGCGCACGTGCAGCTCGATCGCGCCGTCCGGCCGCGCCTCGTTGGCGATCGAGAACGGCCGGCGGCGGCCGTCCGGCAGCAGCACGTCCAGGTACTGCCCCGGCAGCCACAGCAGCCGCGTCTCGCCGGGCGCGGGTTGCAGGCGCAGCCCGATCACGTCCGGCGCCAGCGGCCACTTCGCCGCCACCGTCACCTCGAGCCGGCGGCGCGCCACGTCCTCCACCGAGGGCACCTCGCGCGCCTCGATCAGCAGGTCGCCGCACGGCACCGCCTGGCACAGCAGAATCGCGTGGTGCGCGCGCTCGTCCGCGTCCAGCGCCACCGGCGGGTTGCGCGGGTAGGCGCAGCGCCCCTGGCGCAGGATCGCCTTGCAGCTGCCGCACACGCCGGCGCGGCACGAATACGGCAGCGCGATGCCGGCGCGCTGCGCCGCCTCCAGCACGGTCTGGCCGGCGGCGACGTCGAAGCGGCGGCCGGAGCCGTGGAGGGTGACGGTGAACACGCGGTGCATTGTCGGCGCGATGGCAGTCGGCCGACAATGCGGACTCGGCCCGCAGGAATCAACTCGCATGGCGATCTGGAAGCAGGACACCGACCTGGCCCGCCTCAACGGCTGGAGCGCGAACACGCTGATGGAGGCGCTGGGCATCCGCATCACCGCGGTGGGCGAGGACTGGCTGGCCGGCAGCATGCCGGTGGACCGGCGCACGCGCCAGCCCTACGGCCTGCTGCATGGCGGCGCCTCGGTGGCGCTGGCCGAGACGCTGGGCAGCACCGCGGCGATGCTCACGCTGGACCCGGCGCAGGAGGCGGCGGTGGGCCTGGACATCAACGCCAACCACGTGCGCGGCGTGCGCACGGGCACCGTCACCGGCACCGCGCGGCCGCTGCACCTGGGCCGCAGCACGCAGGTGTGGGAGATCCGCATCGAGGACGAGGCCGGCGCGCTGGTGTGCATCTCGCGGCTGACGATGGCGGTGATCCCGGCGCGGGTGGCGCAGCGGTGAACCCGCTACCGGCCTCCTCTCGCCCCCACACCCCGCCGCACCCTGCTCCCTCTCCCCGCCGGGGAGAGGGCTGGGGTGAGGGGCCGCACTGGCGACGCCGCCGGGCGAGTACGTGGCTTGGCGATCCTGCAAACCCCGCTTCGGGCGGGCCCTGCCGCGAGCCCCGCCCCCTCGCCCCATCCCTCTCCCCGGCGGGGAGAGGGAGCAAGGCGCTGCGCGGATGACCGCCGCCGCCCCCTACGCCGACCTCACCCCCGACCGCGTGCTCGACGCGGTGGCCGCGTGCGGGCTGTGGCCGGACGGCCGCCTGCTCGCGCTCAACAGCTACGAGAACCGCGTGTGGCAGGTGGGCCTCGAGGACGCCGCGCCGGTGGTCGCCAAGTTCTACCGCCCCGGCCGCTGGAGCGACGCGGCGATCCTGGAGGAACACGCCTTCGCCCGCGAGCTGGCCGACGCCGAGCTGCCGGTGGTGGCGCCGCTCGCCTTCGGCGGGCGCACCCTGCTGCACCACGGCGGCTACCGCTACGCGCTGGCGCCGCGCCACGGCGGCCGCGCGCCGGCGCTGGAGTCGGCCGAGCAGCTGGAATGGCTGGGCCGGCTGATCGCGCGGATGCACGCGGTGGGCGCGCGCGGCGCCTTCGCGCACCGCGGCGCGGTCGAGCGCGCCACGCTGGTGGAGCGCCCCGCGCGTGCGGTACTCGCCTCGCCGCTGCTGCCCGCGCACCTGCGCGAGCGCTACCGCGCCGCGGCGGCGCGGCTGGACGCGGCCATCGCCGCGCGCGAGGCCGCGGCCGGCCCGGTGCGCGCGCTGCGCCTGCACGGCGACTGCCACCCCGGCAACGTGCTGTGGACCGACGCGGGGCCGCACTTCGTCGACCTCGACGACGCGCGCATGGGCCCGGCGGTGCAGGACCTGTGGATGCTCGCCCACGACGAGGCCGCGATGCGGCACCTGCTGGACGGCTATGCCTCCATGCGCGATTTCGACCATGGCGAGCTGGCGCTGGTGCCCGCGCTGCGCGCGATGCGCCAGGTGCACCACGCCGGCTGGATCGCCGAGCGCTGGGCCGACCCGGCCTTCCCCGCCGCCTTCCCGTTCGCCGCCGAGGCGCCGTGGTGGGAGCAGCACGTGGCCGACCTCGCCGAGCTGGCCGACGCGCTCGGGTAGGCTTTGCCGCATCCTTGCGACCTCATCTTCAATCTGCCTCTCCCGGAGCCACGCATGCGCAGTTTCCTGTTCCGCCTGATCGGCATCCTCGAAATCGCCGGCGGCCTGTACGGCGTGGGCGCCATGCTGCGCCGGCTGTGGCCGCTGGGCTCCACGCTGGACAGCCTGCACGCGCTGATCGGGCTGGTGCTGTTCGGCTTCGTGCTGGCCGCCGGCATCCTGCTGGTGGACGGGCAGGAGCGCGGCGTGCGCCTGTCCGGCTGGGCGCAGCTGCTGCAACTGCCGCTGGTCGCCACGCCGGTGTTCAGCTACGCCCTGCACTGCGGCGCCTACCTCAACCTCTACACCACCGCGCACCTGGCGCGGCCGTGGCTGGAAGGCAGCTTCGGCACGCAGGGCTACGCGCTGGCGGTCGCCGGCCCCTCGGTGGCGCGCTTCGGCGTCAACCTGCTGGCGCTGCTGTCCTGGCTGGTGCTCAAGCTGCGCTGACCGCGAGGCCATCCCATGAACCTGCCGCCGATGCACTTCCGCGCCCGCAAGCGGACCAAGCCCGAGGACCTCAACCCGAACGGCACGCTGTTCGGCGGCAGCCCGCTGCGTCAGGGCGTGCCATCCCTTTCCGAGTAGGCCGCGGTCTACGTGATCACCCGGCTGGACAACCCGCTGGCGGTCACCAAGTTCATGTCCGAGATCGGCTTCGTCAGCTCGGCGCGGCCGGGCGACATCATCGAGCTGGGCATCACCGCCACCGCGTTCGGGCGCACCTCGATCACCCTGCGCTGCGAGGTGCGCAACGTGATCACCCGCAAGAGCATCCTCACCATCGACAAGATCGTGTTCGTCAACCTCGGCCCGGACGGCCTGCCCGCGCCGGCACCGCGGACGGCGCGCCCGCCGGCATGGCCGGCTGAGCGCGCGGGTTATCATGGGCGGATGACGATGCCCGCCCCCTCCGCCGCCGTGCCGGTGATCCGGCTCAAGTCCGACCGCGCGCCCGGCCACCCGTGGGTGTGGTCGGCGCAGGTGCACAAGCCGGAGGAGCGGCTGCCGCCGGGCAGCGTGGTGGAGGTGCAGGACGCCCGGGGCCGCTTCGTCGGCCGCGGCTTCTGGAACGGCCACGCGCGCATCGCGCTGCGCCTGCTCGCCCACGACCCCGCCGAGGCGATCGACGCGGACTGGATCGCCGCGCGCATCGCGCGCGCCGTGCGGCTGCGCCGCGAGCTGCTGCGGCTGGACCGCGACAGCGACGCCTGGCGCGTGGTGCACAGCGAGGGCGACGGCCTCTCCGGCCTGGTCGTGGACCGCTACGCCGACGTGCTGGTGGTCGAATACTTCGCCGCCGGCATGTGGCGGTTCCGCGAGGCGATCCACGCCGCGCTGCTGGAGCACTTCCCCGGCGCGCGGCTGTACTGGTTCGCCGAGAGCCACGTGCAGAAGCAGGAATCCTTCGACTGCCGCGCCGCCGCGCCGCCCGCGCCGGTGGCGGTGCACGAGCACGGCCTGGCCTTCCACGCCGCGCCCGGCGCCGGCCACAAGACCGGCTTCTTCGCCGACCAGCGCGACAACCGCAGGCGCTTCGCCGGGCTCGCCCGCGGCCGCCGCGTGCTCGACCTGTGCTGCAACGCCGGCGGCTTCGCCGTGCACGCGATGGCCGCCGGCGCGCGCGAGGCCACCGGCGTGGACATGGACGCCGGCATCCTGGAGATCGCCCGCGCCAACGCCGCGGCGAATGGACTGGCGGTGGACTTCCGGCAGGCGGACATCTTCGACTGGCTGCGCGACGCGGTGGCGCGCGGCGAGCGATACGACGCGGTGGTCCTCGACCCGGCCAAGCTCACCCGCGACCGCAACCGCGTGCTCGACGCGCTGAAGAAGTACTTCGCGATGAACCGCCTGGCGCTGGACGTGATCCCGCCCGGCGGCCTGCTGCTGACCTGCTCGTGCACCGGCCTGGTCGGCGAGGCGGACTTCCTGGAGATGCTGCGCCGGGTGGCGCTCAACGCCGGCCGCGAGATCCAGCTCCTGGAAGTGCGCGGCGCCGGCCCCGACCACCCGGTGCGCGCCGACGTGCCGGAAGGGCGCTATCTCAAGGCGGTGTTCTGCCGGGTGGACTGAACCGATGGAATGCCTTGCCAGACTCAGGCGGTGGGCCAACCGGGACGACGGCAGGCATTACCGCATCGGAAACCGGCCGATCGGCGCGCTCGAAGCGACGGGCTTGTTCACCTGCATCGCGGCCGTCGCGCTCTGGCAGCTCCATGCCAGGGCCGGCATCGGCGGCCTGTGGGCGTACATCGCGGGGGCCGCCGGTTTTCTCCTGACGATCCCGGGCGGCAACGGCAGCCGCGGCGGCCCGGATGCCTGAGCCGCCGTCCCGCGGCACGCCCATGCCGGGTCGCCCGAAGCGCTGAGACGACGGATCGTAGAATGCCCCCCATCGCACAGCGGATGCTTCCATGTCTCTCGTCGACCTGCTGCTGATCGTCCTCGTCGTCGCCGTGCTGGCGGTGCTCGCGTTGCAGATGGTCGCCCTGCTGCGCCACCGCGGCGACGGCGAGCTGCGCGCGCGGCTGGACGCGCTGCGCGACGACGGCGAGCGGCTGGAACGCCTGCTGCGCGAGGAGCAGCGCGCCGGCCGCGGCGAGCTGGCGGCCGCGCTGGCGCGTTTCGGCGAGCAGCAGCAATCGCACCAGTCCGCGCTCGCCGATGCCGACGACAAGCGCATGGCCGAGCTGCGCAGCACGTTCGACGGCCGCCTCGCCCAGCTCACCGAGCGCACCGACGCCGGCCTGCAGGCGCTGGCGCAGCGGCTGACCGAGGACGCGCGCCGGAACCGCGAGGAGAACGCGCTCGCGCTGGCCCGCTTCGGCGAGCAATTGCAGCAGCGCCTGGCCGCGCTCACCGCCGACCACGAGCAGCGCATGGCCGAGGTGCGCGCCACGCTGGAGGCCAAGCTCGGCGCGATCCAGCAGGACAACGCGGCCAAGCTGGAGCAGATGCGCGCCACCGTGGACGAGAAGCTGCACGCCACGCTGGAGACGCGGCTGGGGCAGTCCTTCCAGCTGGTTTCCGAGCGGCTGGAGGCGGTGCAGCGCGGCCTGGGCGAGATGCAGTCGCTGGCCACCGGCGTGGGCGACCTGAAGCGCGTGCTGAGCAACGTCAAGACGCGCGGCATCCTCGGCGAGGTGCAGCTGGGCGCGCTGCTGGAGCAGATGCTCACCCCCGAGCAGTACGCCGCCAACGTGGCCACCGTGCCGCGCAGCGGCGAGCGGGTGGAGTTCGCCATCCGCCTGCCCGGCGCGGACGAGGCGTCGGTGTGGCTGCCGATCGACGCCAAGTTCCCGCGCGAGGACTACGAGCGCCTGCTCGACGCGCAGGAGCGCGCCGACGCCGCGGCGGCCGAGCAGGCCGCGGCGGCGCTGGAGCGGCGCGTGCGCGAGGAGGCGCGCGCGATCCGCGGCAAGTACGTCGAGCCGCCGCACACCACCGACTTCGCCGTGCTGTTCCTGCCCACCGAGGGCCTGTACGCCGAGGTGCTGCGCCGCCCCGGCCTGTTCGAGGCGCTGCAGCGCGAGCACCACGTGACGGTGGCCGGCCCGACCACGCTGTCGGCGCTGCTCAACAGCCTGCAGCTCGGCTTCCGCACGCTGGCGATCGAGAAGCGCAGCAGCGAGGTGTGGCAGCTGCTCGGCGCGGTGAAGACCGAGTTCGGCAAGTTCGGCGGCATCCTCGACGCCGCGGCCAAGCAGGTCGACACCGTGCGCAACACGCTGCGGAAGGCGTCCGGCAAGACCACCACCATCGCGCGCCGGCTGCGCGACGTGGAGTCGCTGTCCGGCGAGTCCGCGCAGGCGCTGCTCGGCGACGCGGCGGAGCCGCCGGACGAGCCCGCGGACGAGGCATGAGCGCGCCGCCGCGCCTGGAGCTGCCGCAACGCCTGCGCGAGGCCGCCGCGGAGCTGGTCGCGCTGCACCGGGACCTGCCGCTGCGCGAGCGGCTGCGCACCGGGCTGGCGCAGGGCCTGCGCGCGGTCGCCGGCGTCACGCTCGGCTACTTCGGCGCGCGCTGGCTCGGCCTCGGCGCCGGCTGGGGGCTTTCCAGGCCCAACCCGAAGGGCCGTTCCTGCGCGCGCCCGGTGCTGCGTCATCGCTCAGGCGTGGACCACCAGTCCACGCCATCGCTCTTCCTTGCCCCGAACGCACGCAGGAGCGGCGCGGCCTGCTCGGGAAGCGATGGCACGCCCCATTGCCGCTGGGCGGCGGCTTCGCCCACATCGCGCTGATGCGCGTGGGCGAGGTGGCGCTGGGCGCGTTCTGCGCGCCGCCGCGCTGACCCGGCCCCGCCCGGCGGGGTGCGCTAAACTGGCCGTCTTTCCATCCGAGGACTTGGCATGAGCGAGCCGGCAAACCCGCCCAGCGTGACCCGCGAGCAGGCCGAGGAGGCCGTGCGCACCCTGCTGCGCTGGGCCGGCGAGGACCCCTCGCGCGAGGGCCTGCTGGACACGCCCAAGCGCGTGGTGAAGGCGTACCGCGACTGGTTCTCCGGCTACGCCGAGGACCCGGCCGAGTTCCTCAAGCGCACCTTCAAGGAGGTCGAGGGCTACGACGAGATGGTCGTGCTGCGCGACATCGAGTTCGAGAGCCACTGCGAGCACCACATGGCGCCGATCATCGGCCGCGCCCACGTCGGCTACCTGCCGACCCACCGCGTGGTCGGCATTAGCAAGCTGGCGCGCGTGGTGGAGGGCTACGCGCGGCGCTTCCAGGTGCAGGAGAAGCTCACCGCGCAGATCGCCAACTGCATCAGCGAGACGCTGATGCCGCGCGGCGTGGCGGTGGTGATCGACGCCAGCCACGAGTGCATGACCACCCGCGGCGTGCACAAGCGCGGCGTGTCGATGATCACCAGCCAGATGCTCGGCGTGTTCCGCGATGACGCGCGCACCCGCGCCGAGTTCCTGCAGTTCATCGGCATCGACCGCGGCCACCGCTGAAGTCTTCCCGGGTCCGGCCGATACGGGGCAGGAAGCCGTCGGCCCGGCCGCGCGGCGCTTCCCGTCCCCCACGTGCACATCGACCTCGCCACCGTTGCCCTGCTCGGCGCCCTGCAGGCCCTGCTGCTGGCGCCGCTGCTGCTCGCCGCCACCCGCGCCTACGGCGGCGTGGCGCGCGCCAGCCTGCGCATCTGGGGCAGCGTGCTGCTGCTGCAGGCGCTGGGCTGGGTGCTGCTGGGCCTGCGCGGGCGGATCAGCGACTGGATCTCGGTGGTGCTGGCCAACGGCGTGCTGATGGCCTCCTACGCCGGGACCGCGCTGGCGCTGCGCCTGCTGCTGGGCGTGCCGCCGCGCCGGTCGCTGCTCGCCGCGATCGGCCTGGCCGGCTGGCTGGGCATCGCCTGGTTCGCCGTGGTGGCGCCGGACTACGCCATGCGCGTGTACATCGCCACGCTCTCGCTCGGCGTCTACCTGGCGATGCTGCTGTGGCCGCTGCGCCACGCGGCGCGGCGCGGCGGCTCGATCGCGCAGCGGGTGATGCTGCTGGTGCTGCTGGCGGCCGCCGCCGGCTGGCTGCTGCGGCTGCGGGAGCTGGCGCCCGGCGCCGTCCCGCGCCCGGGCCTGCTGGTGGCCACGCCGGGCAACGTGGCCCAGATGATCTACGGCGCGCTGGAGCCGGTGCTGGCCAGCATCGGCTTCCTGCTGATGTACAACGAGGCGGCGCAGGCCGAGCTGCGCCGGCTGGCGCGCACCGACCCGCTCACCGGCACGCTCAACCGGCTGGCGCTGGACGAGGAGCTGGCGCGGCTGTTCCGCGCCGGCCCGGCGGCGCTGGCGGTGCTGATGCTCGACGTGGACCACTTCAAGCGGATCAACGACCGCCACGGCCACGCCGGCGGCGACCGCGTGCTGACCGCGCTGGTCGCCTGCGTGGGCGCGCGCCTGCGCGCGGGCGACGTGCTCGGCCGTGTCGGCGGCGAGGAGTTCCTGGTGCTGCTGCCGGGCGCCGATCTGGCCGCCGCGCTGGCGCTGGCCGAGGCACTGCGCGGCGCGGTGGCCGGCCTGCACATGGCGCTGGACGGCGAACCGCAGGCGATCACCCTCTCGCTCGGCGTGGCCGTGCGCCAGCCGCACGAGGACGACCCGGCGGCGCTGGTGCGCCGCGCCGACCGCGCGCTGTACGCGGCCAAGCGCGAGGGCCGCAACCGCGTGGCCGTGCCGCCGCCGGAGGCGCTGGCCGATGGCCGCGACGGGACGGAGCCGTCGCCCCCGCCGTGACCGGGTGCGCTTGCCGGCGATGCCGGCCGGCTGCTCCAATCGGCCGATGCGCTCCCGCCTCGCCGCCCTGCTCCTGCTGACCGTCCCGGCCGCCCTGCACGCGCAGGACGCCGGCTCGCCCGCCGCCTACCTGGCGCAGTTCGACCGCGACGGCGACGGGCGCGTGAGCGAGGCCGAATACGTGGAGCACATGAGCCGCGGCTTCGGCCAACTCGACGCCAACGGCGACGGCGTGCTGGAGCGCGACGAGCTGCCCGGCGGCCGCGGCCGCCCGGTGACGCTGCCGGACTACCAGGCCAACCTGCGCCACCAGTTCCGCAAGCTCGACCGCGACCGCGACGGTTTCCTCAACCTGCGCGAGCTGATGCAGCCGCCGCAGGGGTAGGTCGTTTCCGCTTCCCTCATCGCCGTCGTTCCGGCGAAAGCCGGACGAGCGCGTAGCGCGAAGAACGTCTGCGCAGCAGACGGCCCCGGAGGGGCGGGCGTAGCGAGCCATCCAGTGAAATGCGTCGTGCGAAGCGCTCGAAACAGGTTTTGTGTGCTCCGCACGGGTTACTTGACTGGATTCCGGCTTTCGCCGGAATGACGGACGGGGGTGCCGGGCGCCTTCGGGCCATGGGGTCTCGTCAATGGCTGGGAGCCAGCCAATAGACGCCTGCTCCCTCGCCATCCTCCACTTTCCGGATGACGTCGCCGCACGCATCGCGGGCATTCCACTCGCCGCATCTCCGATCCCACCGGAACGACAGCCAGCGTGCACCCGCGCACGCCACGCGCGTCCCGCGGCCCCGCCGCTGCATTGCGGCAGCCATGGACGCGGCGCATGCGCTATCGTGCGCGCCTTGCCCGGCAGAGCCCCCATGGAACCGACCGTCACCGCGATCAGCGAACCGCGCCGCCGCGCGGCCGTCGCCTTCATCTACGTCACCGTGCTGCTGGACATGCTGTCGTTCGGCATCATCATCCCGGTGCTGCCGCACCTGATCGAGCAGCTCGCCGGCGGCGGCATCGCGCGCGCGGCGTGGTGGGTGGGCACCTTCTCCACCGTGTTCGCGATCGTGCAGTTCGCCTTCTCGCCGGTGCAGGGCGCGCTGTCGGACCGCTTCGGGCGGCGGCCAGTGATCCTGATCTCCAACCTGGGCCTGGCCTTCGACTTCACCGTGCTGGCGCTGGCGCCCACGCTGTGGCTGCTGTTCGTGGCGCGCGTGGTGCTGGGCATGACCGCGGCCAGCTTCACCACCGCCAACGCCTACATCGCCGACATCACGCCGAAGGAGAAGCGTGCCGCCGCCTACGGCCTGCTCGGCAGCGCGTTCGGCGTGGGCTTCATCATCGGCCCGGGGCTGGGCGGCTTTCTCGGCGACATCTCGCTGCGCCTGCCGTTCTGGGTGGCGGCCGGGCTGGCGCTGTGCAACTTCCTGTACGGCCTGCTGGTGCTGCCCGAGTCGCTGCCGTCCGAGCGCCGCACCGCGCGCTTCGAGATCCACAGCGCGCACCCGCTGGGCTCGCTGAAGCTGCTGCGCCGCTACCCGCAGGTGCTCGGCCTCGCGGTGGTGATGTTCCTGGTCTACCTGTCGCACTACGTGCTGCAGACCACCTTCGTGCTGTACGCCGACTACCGCTACCAGTGGGGCCCGCAGGCGGTGGGCTACGTGCTGATGCTGGTGGGCGGCTGCGACGGCGCGGTGCAGGCGCTGCTCACCGGGCGGCTGGCGCCGCGGCTGGGCGAGCGGCGCGTGCTGGCGCTGGGCATGCTGTGCGGCGTGGCGGCCTTCCTGCTGATGGGCCTGGCCGGCACGGGCTGGGTGTTCCTGCTCGGCGTCCCGCTGATGGCGCTGTGGGGGCTGGCCAACCCGCCGATCCAGTCGATCATGACGCACCAGGTCGACCCCACCGAGCAGGGCCGCCTGCAGGGCGCGCTGTCCAGCCTGGCCAGCTTCGCCGGCATCTTCGGGCCGTACCTGTTCGCGCAGGTGTTCGCGCTGTCGATCGCGCCGCACTCGCCGGTGCACCTGCCGGGGCTGGCCTTCGTGCTGGCGGCGCTGCTGCTGGCCGCGGGCACCGCGATCGCGCTGCGCGTCACCGCGCGCGGGACGGCGCACGCGCCCGCGGCGCCGGCCGCCGCGGACGGCGCCGGCGCGCGGCCCGGCGAGGCGCCGCCCCTTCCTCCCGTTCCCCCCGCCGATCCGAGGAGCTAGCCATGACCCTCTCGATGTACCAGGCCTCCGTTCCCGTGTTCATCCGCGCGCTGACCAACCTGCGCCACGTGCTGCGCAAGGGCGAGGCGCACGCCAAGGCCCGGAACGTCAGCGACGAGGTGCTGCTGCAGACCCGGCTGATCCCCGACATGCTGCCGCTGGTCAGGCAGGTGCAGATCGCCACCGACATGGCCAAGAACGGCGCCGCGCGCCTGGCCGGCGTCGATCCGCTGGTGATCGAGGACAACGAGACCACGCTGGCCGAGCTGTACGCCCGGCTGGACCGCGTGGTCGAGTACCTGAAGGGCTTCGTGCCGGAGCAGATCGACGGCAGCGAGACGCGCCCGATCACCCTGAGGATGCGCAGCGGCGAGCTCCACTTCGAGGGGCAGGCCTACCTGCTGCACTTCGTGATCCCCAACGTGTTCTTCCACTGCACCACGGCCTACGCGATCCTGCGCAAGGCCGGCGCCGAGCTCGGCAAGAACGACTTCCTCGGGCGCAGCTGAGCCCGGCGGCGCCGCCGCGCCGCGGGCCGGTGAGGGAGCCTGTGGCGGCTCAGCGCGCGTGCGCGCGCCGCGCCCGCGTGCGGGCCGCCTTCTTCGCCGCCGCCGAGCGGCCGGCAGCGCCCTTGGTCCGCACGGCCTTCTTCGCGGCGGCCGAGCGCGCGGCGGCGCCGCGCCTGGCGGCGCTCTTGCGGGCATGGCCGGCCAGCGCGCGCTTCGACGCCGCGGCGCGGCCTTCCTTCTCCAGCGCGCGGCTGGTCGCGCGCGAGCGCGTGGCCGCCGGCTTGTGCGGGTGCTCGCCGGCCTGCTCGTCGCGGGCGGCGCGCTTGCGCGCGGCGGCGCTGGCGGTCTTCTTCGCCGGCACCTCGACCCCGGCGCGGCGCGCCTTGGACAGGCCGATCGCGATCGCCTGCCGGGCCGAGCGCGCGCCGTGCTTGCCGTGGCGCACGTGCTCGATCTCCTCGCGGACGAACTCGCCGGCCCGGGTGCTGGGCGACTTGCCCTCGCGCCTGTCGCGGGCGGCGGCTTGGCGGGTGCGTTTCTCGGGCATGGGGAAGGGCCCTCCGGCTGGGGCGGACGCGGTGCGCGCCCGCACCTGCCCGACCTTTCCACCCCGCCCGTGGACAGGCCGTCAATCCGGCCTCGCGGGCATGAACCGGCGCCGACCGTGCACGCGCGCTGCACGTGCTGGCGTCGGGGTCGTCGACGGCCGCGCGTCAGGTTGATCGCGGCCGGAGGCCATCCCACAAGGGCTTGCGAAGACCCTGCGGGAGCGGCCTCCGGCCGCGATACTCCGACCCTCGCCCTACTCGCGCCGTCGCGGACCGGCGCCCACTCCTTCGCGCTCTTGACCCGCGCGGACGACTCCTGGCGCGGGCGCGTGAACAGGCTCCCACGGTGCAGCCACGCGGCCTCGACGCCGGCGCGCCCATCGTGCGCGGCATGGCGACCGTCCGGCCCGTCCCTCCTTCCGTCCGCCGCGCCGCGCAACGCGCATGACGCTGCGCATCGGCATCTCCGGCTGGCGCTACGCCGCGTGGCGCGGGCGCTTCTATCCCCCGGGCCTGCCGCAGCGGGAGGAGCTGGCCTACGCCGCGCGGCGTTTCCCCAGCGTCGAGCTCAACGGCTCGTTCCATGCGCTGCAGCGCCCGTCGAGCTACCGGCGCTGGCACGACGCCACGCCGCGCGGCTTCGTGTTCGCGGTGAAGGGGCCGCGCTTCGTTACCCACGTGAAGCGGCTGCGCGACGTCGAGGCGCCGCTGGCCAACTTCTTCGCCTCCGGCGTGCTGGCGCTGCGCGGCAAGCTCGGCCCGCTGCTGTGGCAGTTCCCGCCCGGCCTGGCCTACGAGCCGGAGCGGCTGGAAGGCTTCCTCGCGCGGCTGCCGCGCGACTTCGCCGCGGCGCGTGCGCTGGCGCGGCGGCACGACCGCCACGTGGCGGAGGCGGACCTCGCGGCGCCGCGCAACCGCCGCCTGCGCCACGCGGTGGAGGTGCGCCACGGCAGCTACGCCTGCGCGGACTTCGTGGCGCAGCTGCGCCGGCACCGCGTGGCGCTGGCGGTGGCCGACAGCGCCGGCCGCTGGCCGCGGCTGGAGGACGTCACCGCCGGCTTCATGTACCTGCGCCTGCACGGCGACACCGAGCTCTACGCCAGCGGCTACGGCAACGCCGCGCTGGACGGCTGGGCGCGCCGCATCCGCGCCTGGGCCCGCGGCGGCCAGCCGCGCGGTGCCTGCACCGCGAGCCGCGCCCCGCCGCCCAAGCGCAAGTCGCGGGACGTGTACTGCTACTTCGACAACGACGCCAGGGGCGCAGCGCCGTTCGACGCGCTGCGGCTGGCGGAGCGGCTGGCGCGGCGCTGAGCGCGCCAGCCGCGTGCGCGGCGCGCATGCGAAAATCGCCACCCGTTTCCCGGCGCCCGCCCGCATGCTGCGACTGACCGACCTCAAGCTGCCGCTCGACCATCCCGCCGAGGCGCTGCCCGCGGCGGCCTGCGCGCGGCTGGGCATCGCGCCGGCGGCGCTGCGCCAGCTCACCGTGTTCCGCCGCGGCTACGACGCGCGCCGGCGCGGCGCGATCCTGCTGGTCTACACGCTGGACCTGGAGGTGGACGACGAGGCCGCGCTGCTGGCGCGCTTCGGGGACGACCGCCACGTGCAGCCGACGCCGGACACGCGCTACCGCTTCGTCGCGCGGGCGCCGGCCGGGCTGGCGCACCGCCCGCTGGTGGTCGGCTTCGGCCCGTGCGGCATCTTCGCCGCGCTGGTGCTGGCGCAGATGGGCTTCCGCCCGATCGTGCTCGAGCGCGGCAAGGCGGTGCGCGAGCGCACGAAGGACACCTGGGACCTGTGGCGCAAGCGCAACCTGCATCCCGAGTCCAACGTGCAGTTCGGCGAGGGCGGCGCGGGCACGTTCTCCGACGGCAAGCTGTACAGCCAGATCTCCGACCCGCACCACTACGGCCGCAAGGTGCTCACCGAGTTCGTCGCCGCGGGCGCGCCGGAGGAGATCCTCTACGTCAGCAAGCCGCACATCGGCACCTTCCGGCTGGTGTCGATGGTGGAGAACATGCGCGCCGGCATCGAGTCGCTGGGCGGCGAGATCCGCTTCTCGCAGCGGGTGGAAGACCTGCTCGTCGAAACGGACGCCGCCGGCGCGCGCCGCGTGCGCGGCGTGCGCCTGGCCGGCGGCGGGGAGCTGCGCAGCGACCACGTGGTGCTGGCGCTGGGCCACAGCGCGCGCGACACCTTCGCCATGCTGCACGCGCGCGGCGTGTACCTGGAGCCCAAGCCGTTCTCGATCGGCTTCCGCGTGGAGCACCCGCAGTCGATGATCGACCGCGCGCGCTTCGGCCCGCAGGCCGGCCATCCGCTGCTGGGCGCCGCCGACTACAAGCTGGTGCACCACGCGAGGAACGGACGCGGCGTGTACAGCTTCTGCATGTGCCCCGGCGGCACCGTGGTGGCCGCCACCAGCGAGCCGGGCCGGGTGGTCACCAACGGCATGAGCCAGTACTCGCGCAACGAGCGCAACGCCAACGCGGCGATCGTGGTGGGCGTCGAGCCGGCCGACTTCGTGCCGTTCGACCCCGCCTCCCGCGAGGGCGCGGTGCACCCGCTGGCGGGCATCGCGCTGCAGCGGGCGCTGGAGAGCCGCGCCTTCGAGCTGGGCGGCGGCGACTACAACGCGCCCGGCCAGCTGGTCGGCGACTTCGTCGCCGGCCGTCCCTCGACGCAGCTCGGCGAGGTGCTGCCCTCGTTCAAGCCCGGCGTGACGCTGGGCTCGCTGGCGGACGCGCTGCCGGCCTACGCGGTCGAGGCGATCCGCGAGGCGATGCCCGCCTTCGGCCGGCAGATTCGCGGCTTCGACCGGCCCGACGCGGTGTTCACCGGGGTGGAGACGCGCACCTCCTCGCCGGTGCGCATCCGCCGCGGCGAGGACCTGCACAGCCTCAACACCCGCGGCCTGTTCCCCGCCGGCGAGGGCGCCGGCTATGCGGGCGGCATCCTCTCGGCGGGCGTGGACGGCATCCGCGTGGCGGAGGCGGTGGCGCGGGATATCGTGGGCGGGTGAGGGGACGGCCCCCTCGAACAAAGGGGCACTGGCGTGGCGGCGTTGCGTTTCCAGGAATGGCCATGCTTTCACGAGCCCCGCCCCTCACCCCAGCCCTCTCCCCGGAGGGGAGAGGGAGCAAGGCGCGGCACGTCCGAAAGTCCCGCCCTGATTCGCCCCACCACTCACTTCTCACCACTCGCTGCTCGCCTCTCGTCCCTCGCCTCCCGCTTCTCGCTCGCGCAGCGAGCGTGAGGCGTGCGCGCAGGAAGCGCGCTGCTCTTCGGGGCCCCTATGGCGCGGCGGGTGGGTGGCGGAAAAGCCCGGAGGGTGGCCCTCCGCCCTTCGGGCCGGCTTCGCCGTTCGCTCGCGCTCCAAGCGCGCGCGTGGGCAAGCAAAGAGAAGTAGCCCGCCCGTCGGCAGGCGGAACCCCGCCGGAGGCGGCCCAGGTTCCGACCGGGCTCGTAGCAGGCGGCAGCCACACCAAAAAAAAGCAACATGGATTCCCGCTGACGCGGGAACGACGCCAGTTCCAATGACGCGCCACGGCTTCAACGGCGCGCCACTACCCCTCCCGCCCCAACCATCCCTCCGCCACCCCGGGCCTGCCCAGCAGATACCCCTGCCCGTAAGCACACCCCATCGCCCGCAGCGCCTCGGCCTGCGTCGCCGTCTCCACCCCCTCGGCGATCACCTCGATCCCCAGCGCGCGCGCCAGCGCCAGGATCGCCGCCACCACCGCGGTGCCGCTGTCCGGCGCCTCGTGGTCGAGCATCTGCACGAAGGCGCGGTCGATCTTCAGCTTGCGCAGCGGCAGCGCGTGCAGGTAGCTCAGCGAGGAATAGCCGGTGCCGAAGTCGTCCAGCGCCGCCTCCACGCCGACCGCGTGCAGCCGCTCCAGGATCGCGCGCACGCGGCCGGTGTCGTCCAGCAGCGCACCCTCGGTCACCTCGATCGCCAGCCGCGACGGCGCCAGGCCGCTGCGCTCGAGCATGGCCAGCAGGCGGCGGTCGAAGTCGGCGTGGCGCAGGTGCAGCGGCGCCACGTTGACGGTGAGGTAGCCGCCGCCGCCGAACGCGGCGAAGCGCTCGCAGGCGCGCGCGAACAGCTGCCAGTCGATCGCCTCGATCTGCCCGCTGTCCTGCGCCACGCGCAGGAACTCGCCCGGCGCCAGTACGCCGCGGCGCGGGTGGTTCCAGCGCAGCAGCGCCTCGTAGCCCACGATCCCGCCGCCGTCGAGCCGGCAGATCGGCTGGAAGTACGGCTCGAACTCGCCGCGCTGCAGCGCCTGGCGCAGCTCGCCCTCCAGCGTGAGCACGTCCTCGGCGTCGCGCGCCAGCGTCTCGTCGAACAGCACGTAGCGCTTGCGCCCCAGCTCCTTGGCGCGGTACAGCGCGATGTCGGCGTCGCGCAGCAGCGCGTCGGCCTGCAGGTGCGCCTCCCCGCCGATGGCGATGCCCATGCTGGCCGAGGGCTCCAGCTCGCGCCCGGCCAGCTGCAGCGGCCGCGCCAGCGCCCGCAGCACGCGCCGCGCCACCTGCTCCACCGCCGCGACCTGCCCGGCGTCCTCCAGCAGGATGGCGAACTCGTCGCCCGACAGGCGCGCCACCAGGTCCGGCTCGCGCACGCACTGCACCAGCCGCTCGGCCACCGCCTTGAGGAAGCTGTCGCCGGCCAGGTGGCCGAGGCTGTCGTTGATCACCTTGAAGCGGTCCACGTCCAGGTAGAGCAGCGCGCAGCGGCGGCCGGGCTCGCGCTGCGCGCGCTCCAGCAGCGCCTCCAGCCGCTCGCGCAGCAGGCCGCGGTTGGGCAGGCCGGTGAGCGGGTCGTGCATCACCTGGTGGCGCAGCAGCTGCTGGGCGTGCTCGCGCCGGGCGATCTCGGCGCGCAGCTCCTGCGTGCGCTCGGCCACGCGCTGCTCCAGCTGCTGCTTGGACTGGCGCAGCGCGACCGCGGAGCGGCGCCGGTAGATGCTGTTGGCGATCTGCAGCGCGGCGAAGCCGAGCAGCTCCTGCTCGGCCGGGCCGTAGCCGTGGCCCTCGTCGTAGCTCTGCACCGCGACCAGCCCGATCACCTCCTCGTCCACCCGCAGCGGCACGCCCAGCCAGCAGGTGGACGGCGCGCCGATGTGGTGCGGCACCACCTCGCCGGCGGCGTACAGCGCCTCGATGTCGCTGCGGCGGCCGAGCCAGGGCCGCCCCCGCCGCAGCACGTATTCGCTCAGGCCGCGGCCGAGCGGGCGGCTCAGCGTGCGCCGCACGCCGGCGTCGACGTAGTAGGGGAATTCCAGCCGGCGACGCTCGTCGTCGAGCAGGGCGATGAAGAAGTTCTCCGCGTCGATGAGGCGGCCCACCACCGCGTGCACGCGCTCGTAGAACGTGCCCTCGCCGATGTCGGCGGTGGCCAGCTGGGCGAGCCGGAACAGCGCCTCCTGCAGCCGCTCGGCGCGCTGGCGCTCCAGCACCTCCTGCTGCAGGCCGCGGTTGGCCTCGGCCAGCTCCTGCGTGCGCTGGCGCACGCGCTGCTCCAGCTCGTCCTTGCTCTGCTTGCGCTCCAGCGCGGTGAGGATGTGGCTGCCGACGAAGGCGAGCAGCGCGCGGTCCTCGCCGGTGTAGCGGATGCCCGGCCGGTAGCTCTGCACCACCAGCGCGCCCTGCACGCGGTGCTCGCGCAGCATCGGCACGCCCAGCCAGTCCTCGCTGTCCGGGCCGATCACGTTCAGCGGCCCGTCCACCTGCGCGGCCAGCTCCTCCGAGCTGCCCATCAGCGCGCGCCCGCCGGTGAGCAGGTGCCAGGTGAGCGAGCCGCGCCAGGCCCCCAGCGGCATCTCGCGCGTGGTGTCCACGCCGCCGGGGTCGGCCACGTCGGCGAAGTAGAGGAAGCGCAGCGTGCCGCGCTCGGCGTCGTAGCGGACGATGTAGAAGTTCTCCGCGTACATCAGCATGCTGACGATGCCGTGGATGCCGCGCAGCAGCTCGGGCATCTCCAGGTCGGAGCCGGCCAGGTCGGAGATCGCGAACAGCGCGCGCTGCAGACTCTCGGAGCGCTCCAGCTGGCGGTGCGAGTCGTGCAGCTCGGCCAGCGCCAGCGCCTGGCGCAGCTGGCGGCCGGCCAGCTCGAGGTCGGGCGCCAGCGCCGCCTGCAGCGCCGCCGCCGCGGCGCCGTCGCGCACCTCCAGCAGCAGCGCGGCGGCCAGGTCGGGCCGCAGGCGCAGCGCCAGGCGGTCGCCGTCCAGCCGCAGGCCCGCCGCCTCGCGCAGCAGGTTCCTGAGCTGCAGCACGTCCGCGTGCGCGGGCTCGCCGTGGCTGCCGCGGTAGACGCCCGGCGCCGGGTCCTGCCAGACCAGCCGCGCCGAGGCGCCGCCGGCGTGCGCCTCGGCGCGCTCGACCACCAGCGCGGCGACCGCCTCCGGCGAGGTCGCCCCGATCAGGCGGCCGAGCCAGGCCAGCCGCGTCGCCGCGTCGTCCTGCCGGTCCTGCGGGATGCGCTGCTGGCTCATCGCACGGATAGTCTGCCGTTGGGATCTGCGCGGACCTGCGGCGGCGGCGCGCCCCCGCCTTTGCCGCGATGGTAGCGCGCAACCGCCCGGCAGCCGCAACCACGGGATCGGCGGAACCGCCGCCGGCTTGAGCG
This sequence comes from Fulvimonas soli, assembly GCF_003148905.1. Classification (GTDB taxonomy): domain Bacteria; phylum Pseudomonadota; class Gammaproteobacteria; order Xanthomonadales; family Rhodanobacteraceae; genus Fulvimonas; species Fulvimonas soli. Next base: position 103,081 of record NZ_QGHC01000007.1, read on the forward strand.
GCGGCGCGGGGCCCGGGCAGCGGCTAGAATCGTCGGCCCGATCCCGCCCCGCCCGATGCTCACCGACGCCACCAAGGACGCCATCCGCGCCGCCTACGCGCGCCTGAAGGAAGGCCTGCCCGGCTTCCGCCCGCGCGTCGCGCAGGGGCGGATGATCGCGGAGGTCGCCAAGGCGCTGGCGACCGAGGGCGGCGCGGCGGCGATCGAGGCGCCCACCGGCACCGGCAAGTCGATGGCCTACCTGGTCGCCGGCATGGAGGTGGCACGCGCGCAGAAGAAGAAGCTGCTGATCGCCACCGCCACGGTGGCGCTGCAGGAGCAGCTGGTGGAGCGCGACATCCCGCTCTACCTCAAGCTCGACGGCCGCGAGGCCAAGGTGGCGCTGGCCAAGGGCATGGGCCGCTACCTGTGCCTGCGCAACCTGCGCATGGCGCAGAACAGCCTGGCCGGCAGCGCCCAGCTCGGGCTGGGCCTGGGCGACGACCTCGCGCTGTGGAGCAAGCCGCCGCAGGAGCAGGACAAGCAGGCGCTGGGCCGGCTCGCCGCCGCCTTCGACAAGGGCGAGTGGAACGGCGACATCGACGCCGCGCCCGCGCCGGTGGGCGACGTCCTGCGCCCACTGGTCACCACCAGCTCCGGCGGCTGCACCGGGCGGCGCTGCGGCTACTTCGCGGTCTGCCCGCTGTTCGCCGCGCGCCGCGCGATCGGCGACGCCGACATCGTGGTGGCCAACCAGGACCTGGTGCTGGCCGACCTGACCATGCCCAACGGGCAGGACGGCTTCGGCGGGGTGATCCTGCCCAAGCCGGAGGAGACCCTGTACGTGTTCGACGAGGCCCACCGCGTGCCGGCCAAGGCGATCGACCGCGGCGCCTCGGAGGTGTACCTGGGCGCCGCGGTGCGCCAGCTGAGCCGGCTGGGCCGGCAGGTGCACGCGGCCTACTCGCTCACCGACAAGGAGACGCTGGGCAAGCTCGCGCTCGACGCGGGCGACGCCAAGCTGCAGGAGCTCAGCGACGCGCTGGAGGCGCTGGAGAAGGAGATCCGCCTCGGCTGGCTGCCCGACCCGGCCGAGCGCGAACCGATGTTCCGCGGCTCGCTGGGCCGCCTGCCGGAAGCCTGGGCGGCGCACGCGCAGGGCCTGTACCTGCTCACCGCCGAGGTGCAGCGCTGGCTCGGCGCGGTGCGCCGCGCGGTGGTGGAGATGAGCGAGGGCGGCCCCACCCAGGAGGCGCTGTCGCGCGAATTGGGCATGGCGCTGGAGCGCATCGGCAACCAGCTCGACACCTGGCGCGCGTGGAGCACCGGGGACGCCGAGGACGCGCCGCCGCTGGCGCGCTGGGTCACCCTGGCGGCCGACCAGCAGCTGGTCTGCCACGCCTCGGCGGTGTCGGCCGCGGGCCTGCTGCGCGAGGTGCTGTGGGGCAACGCCAGCGCGGTGGTGCTGACCTCGGCCACGCTCAGCGCGGGCGGCAGCTTCCGTGGCTACGCCGACGCGGTGGGCCTGCCCGACGAGGCGGTGACGCTGAGCCTGCCCTCGCCGTTCGACCTCGCCGCGCAGGCCAGCCTGGAGGTGCCCGCGCTGGACGCGCTGCCCGACGCGCGCGAGGAGCACGCGCGCGCGGTGAGCGACTGGCTCGCCGCCCACCTCGACTGGGACGCCGGCAACCTGGTGCTGTTCACCTCGCGCGCCAAGCTCGACCGCGTGCTGCAGCTGCTGCCGCTGGACAAGGTGCGCAAGGTGCGCGCGCAGGGCTCGCTGGGCAAGGCGCAGCTGATCGCCGAGCACGTCGCCGCGGTGGAGGCCGGCAAGGGCAGCACGCTGTTCGGCCTGGCCTCGTTCGGCGAGGGCCTGGACCTGCCCGGCCGGCTGTGCGAGACGGTGGTGATCACCCAGCTCCCCTTCGCGGTGCCCACCGACCCGGTCGGCGCCACCTACGCGGAATGGCTGGAATCGCGCGGCCGCAACCCGTTCCTGGAGGTGAGCGTGCCCGAGGCGACGCGCCTGCTCACCCAGTACTGCGGCCGCCTGATCCGCAGCGAGGCCGACCGCGGCCGCATCGTGCTGCTCGACCGCCGCGTGGTCACCAAGCGCTACGGCGCCGGCATGCTGCGCGCGCTGCCGCCGTTCCGGCGGGTGATCGAGCGGGCCTGAGGCGCCGCCGCGCCGGCGCCGCCTTCTTGCAGGAGCGGCCTTGCGGGAGCAGCCCCTGGGGGAGCGGCCTTCGTGGGGGCGACCTTTGTGGGAGCGGCCTCCGGCCGCGATTGGCCCAGCGCGGAGCGCGCAGGACGCCTGCACGGCAGATAGGCGCGGCAGGCATGCCGCGACCGCGAGGCTTGAGCAGGCCTCGTCGTCCCTGGATTCCGGCCTGCGCCGGAATGGCGCCCACGGAACCGATACCGTTACGGCACGGAACCGGGCGCCGATCATGCCTATACTCGCCGCAGCCGCCGCTACCGGAGTCCCCCATGCCCGTGCTGATCCTCGGCCTCGTGCTCTTCCTCGGCCTGCACTCCATCCGCATCTTCGCCGACGACTGGCGCGGCCGGCAGGTCGCGCGGCTGGGGCCGATGCGCTGGAAGGCGCTGTACTCGGTGGGCGCGCTCGCCGGCTTCGTGCTGATCTGCTGGGGCTTCGGGCTGGCGCGGCGCCAGCCGGTGCTGCTGTACGCGCCGCCGCTGTGGCTGGCGCACCTCAACGCGCTGTTCACCCTGGTGGCGTTCGTGCTGCTGGCCGCCGCGCGCGTGCCGGGCAACCGGATCAAGGCGAGGCTGCACCACCCGCAGACGCTGGCGGTGAAGGTGTGGTCGTTCGGCCACCTGCTCGCCGCCGGCATGCTGCACGACGTGGTGCTGTTCGGCCCCTTCCTGCTGTGGAGCGTGGCGCTGTACGCCGCGGCGCGCCGGCGCGACCGCCGCGAGGGCACGGTCTACCCGCCGGGCGGCCTGCGCGGCGACCTGGTCGCCGTGGTCGCCGGCGTGGCGCTGTGGGCACTGTTCGCGTTCTGGCTGCACCGCGTGCTGATCGGCGTGGACCCGATGCACTGAGCGCCCGAGGACCCACGCGCCGAGGAGCGGGGCGTGGACGTCGGTCCACGACGACGCGGCATGCATCGCGGCCGGAGGCCGCTCCCACAAGGCTTGCGAAGGCCCCGGTGGGAGCGGCCTCCGGCCGCGATCGATCCGGTGCGAGACCGCCAGCGGCCGAACGCTACCGCCAAACCCGCCGCGATTCATCCAGCCGGCCTTCCTGGCCTTCCCCGGAAGACTTTGAACAGGCTCCGGGCGCTGCCGCCGGTGCGCAAGGGTGACTGATGCCACCTGCGCGCCGGCGACGGCCGCGCTAGAGTCGCCGCACGCCCTTCCCCCCGCGAGGCCGCTGCCCATGGTCGCCTTCCTGCTCTGGCTGTTGCTGCTGGTGTTCTGCTGGCCGATCGCGCTGCTGGCGCTGGTGCTCTATCCCATCGTGTGGCTGGTCTGCCTGCCGCTGCGGCTGGTCGGCATCACGGTGAGCGCGGTGTTCGCCTTCCTCGGCGCGCTGCTGATGCTGCCGGCGCGGGTGCTGCGCGGCCATCCCGCCTGAAATTCGATGGACCGGCCGTTCTCGGCCGCCTGCGAGCGCAACCGCGGGCCGATCCTGGCGGCGCTGCGCGAGTGGTTCGCCGACCGCCGCGCCGTGCTGGAGATCGGCAGCGGCACCGGCCAGCACGCCGTGCACTTCGCCGCCGCGATGCCGCATCTGCGCTGGCAGTGCTCCGACCGCGCGGAACAGCTGCCCGGCATCCGCCTCTGGCTGGACGAGGCCGCGCTGCCGAACACGCCGCCGCCGCTCGAACTGGACGTCGGCGGCACCTGGCCGCGCGGCCCCTACGACGCGGCGTTCAGCGCCAACACGTTGCACATCATGGCGTGGGAGGACGTGGCGCGGATGTTCGAGCGCCTTGCGGGCGCACTCGTTCCCGGCGGCCTGCTGGCGGTCTACGGCCCGTTCCACCGCGACGGCCGCCCGACCAGCCCGAGCAACGCCGCCTTCGACGCCCGGCTGCGCGCGCAGGCCGCGCACATGGGCGTGCGCGACGCGGCGGCGGTGGACGCGCTGGCGCGCCTGCACGGTTTCGCGCTGCAACGGGAGCTGGCGATGCCGGCGCACAACCTGCTGCGCCTGTGGCGGCTCGGCGCGCGTTGACGCCGGCTTGATGCCGCGCGAGGCTTGATGGGCCTCCGCCCTTCCGCCGGGAGTCTGCGATGAGCCTGCGCGCCACGCCATGGACGCCCACCAAGCCGCCGACCGACACGGTGATCCCGCCGAGCACCGCGCCGCGCCCGGTGGAGGCGGTGGCGCGGCTCGACCTTGAGCGCTTCGCCGGCCTGTGGCACGAGATCGCGCGGCTGCCGGTGCGCTTCCAGCGCGAGGGCGACCGCGACATCATCGTCGCCTACGAGCAGCGCGCGGACGGCAGCCTCGGCGTGCACGGCGCCTGCACCGGCGCGGACGGGCGCACGCGCAGCATCGACGGCACGGCGGTGCGCCCGGAACCGCAGCTCGAACCGGCCCAGCTCCGGCTGCGCCTCGCGCCGCGCTGGCTCGGCTGGCTGCCGGCCGCGTGGCGCGACTACTGGGTGATCGCGCTGGACGAGGACTACCGCTGGGCGGTGATCGGCGAGCCGAAGCGCCGCCACCTGTGGATCCTCGGCCGCGAGCCGCAGATGCCGCGCCAGCGGTTCGACGAGCTGAAGGCGCGGGCGCGGCGGATGGGCTATGACCTCGCGCCGCTGATCGTCTCGCCGCGTCGCGCGGGCTGAGGCGGGTGGCGGAGGGTCGGGCTGTTCTTCCCGCGCGACCCTGCCGGCCTGGCCGGAACCGTCCGGCGCGTTGATGGCGCTTGGCAGTGGCTCATGCCGGGGCTTTTCTGCTCGTCATTCCGGCGCAGCCGGAATCCAGTGGCGACAAGGCCTGCCCAAGCCTCGCGGTCACGGGATGGCCTGCTGCTGCCGCGCGGGCGTCCTGCGCGCTTCGCGCCGGGGCCATCGCGGCCGGAGGCCGCTCCCCCAGGGTTGTTCCCACAAGGCCGCCCACGGAGGCGCCCGGGTCACTCCACCACCGACTCGCGCATCCCCGCAGCACGACGAAACGCCACGGCCCGGCGGCCGCCCCCGCGGGCCGCCGGGCGCAGCGCCCCTCTCCCATGCTCAGGAGAAGTCCAGCACCACGCGGCCCTCGATGCGGCCCTCGCGCATGCGTCCGAACACCGCGTTGATGTCCTCCAGCCGCGCGGTGCCCACGGTGGCGGCCACCTTGCCCTGCGCGGCGAAGTCCAGCGCCTCCTGCAGGTCCAGCCGGGTGCCGACGATGGAGCCGCGCACGGTGATGCCACCCAGCACCACGTCGAAGATCGGCAGCGCGAAGCTGCCCGGCGGCAACCCCACCAGCGACACCGTGCCGCCGCGGCGGACCATGCCCAGCGCCTGCTCGAAGGCGCGCGTGGACACCGCGGTCACCAGCACGCCGTGCGCGCCGCCGATCTCCTTCTTCAGGTACGCCGCCGGATCGGTGTCGCGCGCGTTGACGGTGACGGCGGCGCCGAGCCGGCGCGCCAGCGCCAGCTTGTCGTCGTCCACGTCCACCGCGGCCACGTTGCAGCCCATCGCGCTGGCGTACTGCACCGCCATGTGGCCGAGGCCGCCGATGCCGGACACCGCCACCCAGTGGCCGGGCCGCGCCCCGGTCTGCTTGAGGCCCTTGTACACGGTGACGCCCGCGCACAGCACCGGCGCGATCTCGACGAAGCCCACGCCACGCGGCAGGTGCCCCACGTAGCCGGCGTCGGCCAGCACGTACTCGGCGAAGCCGCCGTTGACGGAGTAGCCGGTGTTGCGCTGCGCCTCGCACAGCGTCTCCCAGCCGCCCAGGCAGTGCTCGCAGTGGCCGCAGGCCGAATACAGCCAGGGCACGCCCACGCGGTCGCCCTCCTTCACGTGGGCGACGCCCGCGCCCACCGCCACCACCTCGCCCACGCCCTCGTGGCCGGGAATGAACGGCGGGCTGGGCTTCACCGGCCAGTCGCCCTGCGCGGCGTGCAGGTCGGTGTGGCAGACGCCGCAGGCGGCGACCTTCACCAGGAGCTCGCCGGGGCCGGGGCGCGGCACGGGCATTTCCTCGATCGCCAGCGGCTGGCCGAACGCGCGCACCACCGCGGCCTTCATCGTCGTGTTCATGGCGGACCTCCCGGAACGACGCGGCCAGCATCGCGCCGCGGACCGGCGGGCTTATTGACCAGGATCAGCTGCGCGCCATGCCGGCGCCGACGCTGTGACCCGTGCGCACGGCGCAGGCCGCGTGCCGCGGGCATCGGCGCGAAGGTGCGGTACGCGGCCGCAGGCCCGGGCCAGGCGCGTTCCCGCGCTAGAACGCCAGCCGCGCCCCCAGCATCCAGCTGCGCCCGGGGCCGGGCTCGAAGTAGCGGCCGCTGCCGTCGTTGACGATCACCGAGCCGATGTAGCGGCAGTCGGCCAGGTTGTCCACGCGCGCGCTCAGCTGCAGCCGCGCGCCCTCGCCCAGCGCGAGGACGTAGGCCGCGTCCAGCCCGAGCAGCGCGTAGCCGGCCGCGCGCGCGGTGCCGGCGTCGTTGGCCGTGGTCGCACCCGTCGCGCTCAGCGTGAGGCCCTCGCGCCAGCCCAGCGCGCCGCCGTGCGCCAGGCGCAGCGAGCCGTAGTCGGCGGGCACGCCGGGCAGGCGCGTGCCGGCGCGGATCGGCGTGGCCGCGGTCGCGCACGGCGTGCCGGTGCAGGCGAGGAAGCCGCGCCCGAAGCGCGCGTCCAGGTGCGTGTAGGCGGCGGCGAGCCGCCAGCGTGGCGCCAGCTCGCCGTCGAGCGACAGCTCCACGCCCTGCCGGCGCGTGGCGCCCACGTTGCGGTAGGTGGTGCGGCCGTCGAGGCTGCTCGCCACCGCCAGCTCGTCGCGGGTATCGGCGCGGAACGCCGCGGCGTCGAGTTCCAGCGCACGGCTCGCCCGCCACTTCACGCCCGCCTCGTAGTGGCGGCTGCGCGCCGGGCGCAGGTCGAAGGCCAGCCCGGGCCGGCCGTCGCTGCGGTAGCCCAGCTCGTTGTAGCCGGGCGTCTCGAAGCCGCGGCCGTAGCTGACATAAAACCGCAGCGCGTCGGCCGGGCGGAACTGCACGCCGGCCACCGGCGTGGTGGCGGCGTAGCGCACGTGGCCGCTGTCGTCGGGGTTGGCCGGCGTGACGTAGAAGTCGTGCTCGGCGAAGCGCACCGCGTCGCGGCGCAGGCCCAGCAGCAGCGTCCAGCGCGGCGCGACGCGCCAGTACCACTGCGCGTAGGCGTCGACGTCGGCGGCGTTGTCGTTCTCGTCGCGGCGCAGCCGGCCGCGCACGCCCAGCGCGTCGCCGAGGAAGTTCTCGTAGCCGAGCCGGCGCTGGCGCTGGTAGTCGCCGCCCAGGCCCAGCACGAACTCGTAGGCGCGCGCGGCGAGCTCGCCGCGGTGCGTCCAGCGCGCGTCGACGCCGCCGTAGTTCGTCGCCGGCGCCACCACGCCGCCGGATTGCAGCGGATCGGCCTGCGTCGCCACCGGGATGGATTGGTACTGCTCGATCCGCCGCTGGCCGTAGTAGACCATCGCGCGCATCTCGTCGGCCTGCTCCGGCCGCCAGGCGTAGACCAGGCCGGCCTGGCCCTGCCGCGTGCTCTTGCGCGTGTCGAAGCGGATCGCCGCGGGATCGGCCTGGCGCGGGTCGGCGCGCACCTGCGCGGCGGTGAGGCCCAGCGGGTCCTGCGCGCGCAGCTGGTCGAAGCCGTCCAGCACCAGCACCAGCTGCCGCCCGCGGCCGGGGTCGAAGCCCAGCCGCGCGTGCGCGCTGCGCCGGTCCACCCGGCTGTGCGCGCGGTAGCCCCCGGCGAGGAACTGCGCGGCGGCGACGTTGTAGTCCAGCGCGCCGGCCGTGCCGCGCGTGTCGACGCTGTAGCGGAAGCTGTCGTGGCTGCCGCCGTCGACGCCCAGCACGGTCTGCGGCGTCGCCGTGCCCGGCGCGCTCCACAGCTGCACCACGCCGCCGGCCGCGTTGCCGTACAGCACCGAGAACGGCCCGCGCAGCACCTCCACGCGCTCGGCCGCGTCCAGGTTGAAGTGCGAGACCTGGCCCTGCCCGTCCGGCAGCGTGGCCGGCACGCCGTCCACGTACAGGCGGATGCCGCGCACGCCGAAGGTGGCGCGCGCGCCGAAGCCGCGGATCGAGAGCTGCTCGTCCTGCGCGTAGTTCTGCCGGTCGCGGGCGAGGATGCCGGGCACGCCGGTCAGCACTTCCGAGAGATTGACGCCCGGCAACCCCGCGTCCGCCGGCGCCGCCGACACCACGCTCAGCGCGGCGGGCAGGTCGAACGGCGGGATGTCCAGCCGCGTGGCGTTCACCTGCACCGCCGGCAGCGGCGCGGCCTGCTGCGCCGCCGCCGCGGCGCCCGCGAGCGCGAGCGGCACGGCCGCCGCCACCGTCAGGCGGCGGTCCCGTCGCGGCACGGGCGGGCGCATGCGCCCGCCCTCAGCGCTCCTCCACCACCGGCAGGCTGACGTAGCTGGCCTGCCCCGGCGCGTGCCACACGCGCTGCGTGGCCTTCACGTAGTCGCCGGGCCTGGCGTCGAAGATGTTGGGCACGAAGGTCTGCGGGTTGCGGTCGTACAGCGGGAACAGCGTGGACTGCACCTGCACCATGATGCGGTGGCCGGGCTGGAACACGTGGTTCACCGTGGGCAGGCGGAAGCCGTAGGCCAGCGGCGTGTCGGGCGTGATCGCCTTGGGCTCGGCGAAGCTCTCGCGGTAGCGGCCGCGGAAGATGTCCAGCGCGATCGGCAGCTCGTAGCCGCCCATTGCGGGATTCGACGGCACCGAGTCCGGGTACACGTCGATCAGCTTCACCACCCAGTCGCTGTCGCTGCCGCTGGTGGAGGCCACCAGGTTCACCTGCGGCGCGCCGCCCAGGTGCAGCGGCTTGGCGAGCGGCTCGCTGACGTAGGTGAGCACGTCCGGGCGGCCGTCGACGAAGCGCTGGTCGTTGAGCAGCCAGCGCGTCCACGCCTCGTGGTCGGCGAAGTGCACCGGGCGCGGCTGGTAGGGCACCGGCTTGGCCGGGTCGGAGACGTACTCGTCGTACTTCGCCTCGCCCGCGGCGGGCGCGGTGAAGGAGAGCCTGCCGCCGGCCTCCAGGTACAGCGGCCGCGGCTTCGAGGCGCAGCCCCGGTCGCACGACAGCGGCCAGTGCCGGTAGCGGTCCCAGTGGTTCTCGCCGGTGTTGTAGATCAGCACCGGCGGCGTGTCCGCCTTGGGCGCGCCCGCCACCAGGTACTGGTTGAAGAACGGCAGCAGCACGTCGCGGCGGAACTCCTCGGCGGTGTCGCCCTTCCACTGCAGCGGCCCCAGCGCGCTGCCGTCGTAGTTCACCTGGCTGTGCCGCCACGGGCCCATCACCAGGAAGTTCATGCTGTTGCCCTTGTCCTTCGGCTCCACCGCCTCGTAGCAGTGGATGGCGCCCCACATGTCCTCCTGGTCCCACAGGCCCTGCAGCCACAGGGTGGGCACCTTGAGCGGCTGCTTGGCCATCACCCTGTCCAGCGCCTGTTCCGACCAGAACGTGTCGTAGGCCGGGTGCTCGTGCAGCTTGCGCCAGAACGGCAGCTGCTCGAAGCCGTTGGCGCGCGCGTAGTCGCCCGCGCTGCCGGCGGCGAGGAAGTTGGCGTAGTCGTCGAAGCCCGCGCGCGGCACGCCGTCGCCCTTGCCCTTCTGCGCGGTCTGGCCGCGGATGTAGTCGAAGTTGGTCTGGCGGAAGGCGCCGTAGTGGAACCAGTCGTCGCCCATCCAGCCGTCCACCATCGGGCTCTCCGGCGCGGCCACCTTCAGCGCCGGGTGCGGGTTCACCAGCGCCATCACCACGGTGAAGCCCTCGTAGGAGGAGCCGAGCATGCCGACGCGGCCGTTCGACTCGGGCAGGTGCTTCACCAGCCAGTCGATGGTGTCCCAGGCGTCGGTGGAGTGGTCCACCTCGCTGGAGTTGAGCGGGCCGCGCAACGGGCGCGTCATCACGTAGTCGCCCTCGCTGCCGTACTTGCCGCGCACGTCCTGGAACACGCGGATGTAGCCGGCCCTGACGAACACCTCGTCGCCCTGCGGCAGGGTGTCGAGCATGCGCGGCGAGAGCAGCCGCTCGGCGCGGCCGCTGGCGTTGTACGGCGTGCGGGTGAGCAGGATCGGCGCGTCGTGCGCGCCCTTGGGGATCACGATGACGGTGTGCAGCTTCACCCCGTCGCGCATCGGGATCATCACCTCGCGCTTGACGTAGTCGTTGGCCGCGACGGGCGCGTCGAACTTCGCCGGGATGTCCGGCGTGAGCGGCGCGGTCTGCGCCGCGGCGAGGCCGGCCGACAGCGCGGCGGCAAGGACGGAAAGGACGAGCAGGGAACGACCGGACGGCATGGGCAAACCTCCGCTGCGGGACCGGCCGTTGCCGCGGCCGGCGGTGGAACATCCGTGGGGTGGGGAGCGCGTTCCGTGCAAGGCATCGATCGAGGAGAAACCCGCAGCCCTCGCCTGCTTGCCCGGGGGCCGCCACGGCCCACGGACCCGAAGGCCGTCATTCCAGCGCAAGCTGGAATCCAGCGGCTTCTTGCGACAACGCTCCGGATGCCCGCTCGCGCGGGCATGACGCCATGCGAGGCCCGGCCGGGGTTCCCTCCGGCACTTTACGCCAGCCCGCCGCGCCGCCCGACATGACTTCCGGCACGGTCGCCCCTTGCATTTGCGCGCCGGGCGGCGAGGATGGACGGGCCATGCACGGAACCGCGACCTTGCGCGCCATCGACACCCTCACCCCCTGCCCCTGCGGCAACCCCGCCGGCTACGCCAGCTGCTGCGGCCCGCTGCACGAGGGCGCGCCGGCGCCCGACGCCGAGGCGCTGATGCGCTCGCGCTACAGCGCCTACGTGCTCAAGCGCGAGGACTACCTGCTCGCCACCTGGCACCCCTCCACCCGGCCCGCCCACCTCAAGCTCGCCGCGCAGCAGCCCGTCCCCACCTGGCTGGGCCTCGACGTGAAGCGCCACGAGGCCGACGGCGACCGCGCCGTGGTCGAGTTCGTCGCCCGCCTGCGCTACGGCGGCGGCAAGGCCCAGCGCATGCACGAGGTCAGCCGGTTCGTGCGGGAGGACGGGCGGTGGTTCTATGTGGATGGGGAGTTCCCGGAGGGGTGAAGCGGAACCCGCTCCGGGTCTCGACTACCCAAATGACGGCACCCGGCAAGCCAGACCGCTTATCCGGGCAAACCAATTCCTGACGCCGACTCTCCCTCGAATATCCCCTCCGGCCCGAACCGCCGCTCCACGATCCGCCCCGCGCCGTCGTACCCGATGGCGACCACGGTGCTCGCCCGCGTGCCGTAGTGCTCGCCACGGATGAAGGCGCTCGACAGCATGCGCTCGCGCTCCAGTCCCACGCCGGTGTCGGGCAGCTCGGCGTCGGGCGGATGCGTCTGGTCGGCCAGCGCGGCGAACAGCGGGGCGAAGTCGTCCTCGCCGCCGGCGTCGAGCCAGGCCGCGAGGCGCCGCATCAGCAAGCGGGTCTTGGGCCACGGGGTGTTGAAGTCGGCGTTGGAGAGGCCGTGGATGCCGGGCGTGACGGCCTGCGCGCGCGGCTCGGGGCGGTTGCCGAGGTAGAAGGCGTCGCGGGCGTCGAAGGTGAGCAGGTTGAAGGGACGGTAGTCGGCGGCGGTGGCGAGCAGGGCCTGCGCGTGCGCCCGCGCGTCCGCCGCGCCGGCGAGGTAGTCGGTGGCGAGCAGGCCGCGCGAGGCGCCGCGCTGCGGATCGCGCGGGTCGCGCACGTTGGTGACCACCGCGCAGCGGCCGGCGTCGGTGACGCCGAGCCAGGTGCCGCCGGCCTCCAGGTCGCGGCCGCCGATGATCGGCAGGTCGGTCCAGCGCGCGAGCGGCGCGCTGGGACGCGCGTGGAACTCGTCGCGGTTGCCGGCCAGCAGCAGGCGCCAGCGCGGGTGGGCGTTCCAGGCGAAGGCGATCAGGCACATGGCGCAAGGAGAGCGTGACTGGGCATCGGCCAAGGGTAAGGCCATGCCCTGCGTCCGTCCCATACGGTCCACGAAGCGCACCGCTCACTCGGCTGCCAAGCCGGCCGTCCCGCCATGCGGCGTGCCGATTGACGCGGCTACCCTCCGCTGCCGATCGTCTGCCTGCCTCGCGCCTGGCCTACGTCTCCTGGCTCTGACGCTATCGCTTCGCCGTGCGCCGCCGCACCGCCTCGACCCAGCGCGCCGCCACGCGCGGCGAGGTGATGCACACGGCCTCGTCGGTGCGGGTGGTGACGGCGCGTTCCAGCAGCTGGATGTCGGCCTCGTGCTGGCGCGCGACCTGCGGGTCCTCGAAGAAGATCGCGCGCTGGCAGCGGCGCTCCAGCACCAGGTCGGCGATCTGCGCGTCGCCGCCCATGGGACCGCTGCGGTAGCGCTCCACCCACGGCGTGTCGCGCGGCCAGCCGCGGCCCCAGGCCAGCTCGTTGAGCTGCTGGCCGGTGGTGCCGGTGGCGATGCGCCGCGCATAGCGCGAGAGCACGTCGAAGGCGGCGTCGGCGAAGGCCAGCATGTCCGGCTTCATCGCGTCGTGGGCGATCAGCGCGACGGTCTGCGACTCCAGCGCATGGAAAACGTCGGCGGCGGGATCGGGGGCAAGGCCGGCGTGGATGCGCTCGGCCTCGATCCAGTCGCGCGCCGAGGCCACGGTGGAGACGAAGGGCTTGCCGTGGATCACGCACTGGCGCTTGAGCGCCACCGCCTCGGGGAAGATCGAGGAGGGATCGACCGGGTCGATCAGGTAGATCGCCCCGTCCAGCGTGCGGCCGCCGTCCAGGCCCACCACCTCGGCGACCAGCTTCATCAGGCCGCCCTCGCGGCCGTAGGGGTAGCGGCGCAGCGGCGCGTAGCCTTCCAGGTGGCCGCTGCGCAGGATGGCGTCGTAGGTGCGGCCCACCGCATGCAGGCCCAGCTCCAGCTCGCGGATGCCCGCCTCGCAGGCGCGCAGCCAGCGGAACAGCGCGGCGTCGGCGTGGGCGTGGTGGAGCTGGTTGGCGGCGAGGCCGAGGCGCATGGGCGGGTTCCGTGGTGCCGTGGTCGGATGGTTGCAGGATAGCTTGGGGGTGTTGCGTCTGAAGCCTTTGCGGGGCGGGCATCCGTCGCGGCCGGAGGCCCACAGGGCTTGCCGCAACCCTGTGGAAACGGCCTTCGGCCGCGGTGGCGGGGCGGCGAGGTAGGGCACCGTATCGCAAGAGTGGCCCCCACCCCGACCCTCTCCCCGAAGGGGAGAGGGAGTTACGCTGAGGATCGAATGGAGGCGTCAGGCGTGGGCGAGCGCGGGGGCTTCGACCCGTTGCAGCATCCGCACGATGGAGGCCGCCGCCTCGCGGCCGTCGTGCACGGCGCGCACCACCAGGTCCGCGCCGCGCACGTTGTCGCCACCGGCGAACACCTGCGGGTGGGTGGTCTGGAACGGCAGGCGGCCCTCGCCGCCGGCGAGCACGCGGCCGTCCTTGTCCACCGCGATGCCGAACTCGGCGAACCACGGCGCGGGGCTGGCGCGGAAGCCGAAGGCCTGGATCACCACGTCGGCGGGGAGGTCCGCCTCGCTGCCCGGCACGTTGCGCGGGGCCAGGCGGCCGCTGCCGTCGTCGTGCAGCTCGGTGGCCACCACGCGCACCGCGCCGACGCGGCCGTCCTCGCCGAGCAGCGCGACCGGCTGGCGGTTGAACAGGAACTGCACGCCCTCCTCGCGGCTGTAGCCCACCTCGCGCGCGGAACCGGGCATGCTGGCCTCGTCGCGGCGGTACACGCAGGTGACCGAGGCGGCGCCGAGGCGCACCGCGGTGCGGTTGCAGTCCATGCCGGTGTCGCCGCCGCCCAGCACCACCACGCGCTTGCCCTTGAGGTCGAGCAGCGGCGGCGGCGGCGCGTCGTCGAGCAGGCGGTCGACGTTGGCGATCAGGAACGGCAGCGCGTCGTGCACGCCGTGCAGCTCGCGGCCGGGCAGCTTGCCGTCCACGTAGGTGTAGGCGCCGGTGCCCACGAACACCGCGTCGTAGCTTTCCAGCAGCTCGCGGAACGGCAGGTCGTGGCCGATCTCCACGCCGAGGCGGAAGGCCACGCCCATCTCCTCCAGCACCGCGCGGCGCGTGCGCACCACCTGCTTGTCGAGCTTGAACGGCGGGATGCCGAAGGTGAGCAGGCCGCCGATCTCGCGCTGGCGGTCGTACACGTCCACCGCCACGCCGGCGCGGCGCAGGCGGTCGGCGCAGGCCAGGCCCGCGGGGCCGGCGCCGACCACGGCGACGCGGCGGCCGGTCTCGCGCACGCGCGACAGGTCCGGCCGCCAGCCCTGGCGGAACGCCTCGTCCACCACCCAGCGCTCGACGCTGCCGATGGTCACCGCGCCGAAGTCGCCCTGCTCCAGCGTGCAGGCGCCCTCGCACAGGCGGTCCTGCGGGCACACGCGGCCGCAGATCTCCGGCAGCGGGTTGGTCTCGTGCATCAGCGTGGCCGCCTCGAACAGGCGGTTCTCCTGCACCAGCTTCAGCCAGTTGGGGATGTAGTTGTGCACCGGGCAGGCGTGCTCGCAGTACGGGTTGCCGCAGTCGATGCAGCGGCCGGCCTGCGCGGCGGCCTCCGGCGGCGCGAAGTCGCCGGCGATCTCGCCGTAGCCGAGCACGCGGATCGCCACCGGCACGGTGCGCGGGGTCTGCCGCGGCAGGCTGAGGAACTGGAACAGCTTGTCGCTCATGGGGCGGCTCCGGGCTGTCCGGTGGAATGGAGGAGTTCGCGTGTGGCTTGATCGCGGCCGGAGGCCGCTCCCACCGGCGCATGGGTGGAAGGTTGCGGCAAGCGGCGGCCCCTCACCCCGGCCCCCTCTCCGGAGGGGAGAGGGAGCAAGGCGTGCGGCGCGCTCATGCGGCCCTCCGCAGTTCCTCGGCCAGCGCGTCGAGGCTGGCGGCCTTGGGCTTGACCAGCCAGAAGCGCTGCAGCAGGCCGCGGAAATCGGCCAGCAGGCGCTGCGCCCAGGCGCTGCCGGTCAGCTCGATGTGGCGGGCGATCAGGCCGCGCAGGTGCTGCATGTGGTGTTCCATGCCCTCCGGGCTGATCCGCACGATGTCCACCAGCTCGTGGTTGTAGCGGTCCACGAAGGCGCGCTCCAGGTCCAGCACGTAGGCGAAGCCGCCGGTCATGCCCGCGCCGAAGTTGAGGCCGACCCGGCCCAGCACCGCCACCACGCCGCCGGTCATGTACTCGCAGCAGTGGTCGCCGGCGCCCTCCACCACCGCCAGCGCGCCGGAGTTGCGCACGGCGAAGCGCTCGCCCGCGCAGCCGGCGGCGAACAGCTCGCCGCCGGTGGCGCCGTACAGGCAGGTGTTGCCGACGATCGCCGCGTCCTGGCTGGCGTAGCGCGCGTCGGCCGGCGGGCGCACCACGATGCGGCCGCCGGCCATGCCCTTGCCGACGCCGTCGTTGGCCTCGCCGACCAGCTCGATGTGCACGCCGCCGGCGTTCCACGCGCCCAGGCTCTGCCCTGCCGAGCCCTCCAGCCGCAGCGTGACCGGTTGCGCGGCCATGCCGGCATCGCCCCAGCGCCGCGCCACCTCGCCGGACAGGCGCGCGCCGATCGCGCGGTCGGTGTTGGCGATGGCGTAGCTGAAGCTGCCGCCGGTGCCCTGCGCCACCGCCTGCGCGGTGTCCGCGGCGATGCGCGCGGCCAGCGCGGCCGGGTCGCGCATCGGGTTGCGCGCGCTGGTGCAGGCAAAGTCCACCCGCTCGCCCAGCGCGTCGGGCGCGACCAGCGGCGACAGGTCCAGCTTGCGCTGCGCCGGCGTGGCGCCGGCCTGCTGCTCGAGCAGCTCGGCGCGGCCGACCAGCTCGTCCAGCGAGCGCGCGCCCAGCCGCGCCAGGTGCGCGCGCACGTCCTCGGCGACGAAGCGGAAGTAGTTCATCACCATCTCGGGCAGGCCCACGAAGTGCTGCCTGCGCAGCACCTCGTGCTGGGTGGCCACGCCGGTGGCGCAGTTGTTGAGGTGGCAGATGCGCAGGTACTTGCAGCCCAGCGCCACCATCGGTCCGGTGCCGAAGCCGAAGCTCTCGGCGCCCAGCAGCGCGGCCTTGACCACGTCCAGCCCGGTCTTCAGGCCGCCGTCGGTCTGCAGCCGCACGCGGCCGCGCAGGTCGTTGCGGCGCAGGGTCTGCTGCGTCTCGGCCAGGCCCAGCTCCCACGGCGTGCCGGCGTACTTGATCGAGGTGAGCGGGCTGGCGCCGGTGCCGCCGTCGTGGCCGCTCACCGTGATGAGGTCGGCGCCCGCCTTCACGACGCCGGCGGCCACCGTGCCCACGCCCGCGTGGCTGACCAGCTTGACCGAGACGAGCGCGTCCGGATTCACTTCCTTGAGGTCGTGGATCAGCTGCGCCAGGTCCTCGATGGAATAGATGTCGTGGTGCGGCGGCGGCGAGATCAGGCCGATGCCGGGCTTGGCGTAGCGCAGCCGCGCGATGGTCTCGTTGACCTTGTGGCCGGGCAGCTGGCCGCCCTCGCCGGGCTTGGCGCCCTGCGCGATCTTGATCTGCAGCACCTCGGCGTTGACCAGATAGGCCGGGGTGACGCCGAAACGGCCCGAGGCGACCTGCTTGATCCTGGACATCTTCTGGGTGCCGTAGCGCGCCGGGTCCTCGCCGCCCTCGCCGGAGTTGCTGCGCGCGCCCAGCCGGTTCATGGCGATCGCCAGCGCCTCGTGCGCCTCGGGCGAGAGCGCGCCCAGGCTCATGCCGGCCGAGTCGAAGCGGCGCAGGATCGCCTCCGCCGGCTCGACCTCCTCCAGCGGCACCGGCGGGCCGAGCGGGCGCGGCCGCAGCAGGTCGCGCAGCGCCGAGGGCGGGCGGTGGTCCACCGCGTCGGCATAGGCGCGGTAGTCCGCCGGGTCGCCGGTGCGCACCGCCTTCTGCAGCGTGGCGATCACCTCGGGGTTGTACATGTGGTACTCGCCGCCGTGCACGAACTTGTACAGGCCGCCGGCGGTGAGCGGCCGCGCCTCGTCCCAGGCCTCGGCGGCGAGCACGCGGGCGTCCGCCTCCAGCTCGGCGAAGCCGGCGCCGCCGATGCGCGAGGGCGCGCCGGGGAAGCACAGGTCCACCACCTCGCGCGCCAGGCCGACGATCTCGAACAGCTGCGCGCCGCGGTAGCCGGCCACGGTGGAGATGCCCATCTTGGAGAGGATCTTGAGCAGGCCCTTGCGCACGCCGCGCCGGTAGCTGCGGCCGATCTCGGCGAGGGTGCCCTCGCCGCGCTTGAGCCGGCCCTCGCCGCCCAGCTCGAACAGGCTCTGGTAGGCCAGCCACGGGTACACCGCGGTGGCGCCGAAGCCGATCAGGCAGGCGAACTGGTGCGGGTCGCGCGCGGTGGCGGTCTCCACGACGAGGTTGCAGTGGCAGCGCAGGCCGCGCTCGATCAGGTGCGCATGGATCGCCCCGGTGGCCAGCAGCGCGTGCGCGGGCAGCGTGTCGCGGCGCGGGTAGCGGTCGGTGAGGAAGACGATCTCGGCGCCGCCGCGCACGCCCTGCTCGGCCTCGCGGCAGAAGCGCCTGAGCGCCTTCTCCAGCCCCTCGCCAGGCGCGTAGCACAGATCGATGCGCACGGTGGCGTTGAGGTACTGCGGCAGCGCCAGGATCTGGCGCAGCTTGCGCTGCGAGAGGATCGGCGAGTTGAGCAGGATCTGCCGCGCGTTCTCCGGCCCCAGCGCGAACACGTTGCCCTCGCGGCCGATCTGGGTGACCAGCGACATCACCAGCTTCTCGCGCAGCGGGTCGATCGGCGGGTTGGTGACCTGCGCGAAGGCCTCGCGGAAGCGGTCGAACAGCGGGCGCACCTGGCGCGACATCACCGCCACCGGCGTGTCGTCGCCCATCGAGCCGGTGGCCTCGGCCTCGGTCTCGGCCAGCACCTTGAGCACGCTCTCGCGCTCCTCGCGGGTGAGGCCGTACAGCTTCTGGTAGCGGTGCAGCTCGTCGGCCGGCAGCGGCTCGGCGGCGAGGCTGGGATCGATCAGGTCCTGCTCCAGGTAGCTCACGCCCGCGCGCAGCCAGTCGCGGAACGGCGCGCGGCGGCGGTTGATCTCGTCCACGTCGGCGTCGCGCAGCAGGCGCGCCTGGGCGAAGTCCACCGCGATCATCTCGCCCGGCCCCAGCCGCCCCTTGGCGATGGTGCGCGCGGCGGGCACGTCCCACAGGCCGGCCTCGGAGGCCACGATCAGGTGGTTGTCGTCCGACAGCGCCCAGCGCGCGGGGCGCAGGCCGTTGCGGTCCAGCGCGCAGGCGGCGTAGCGGCCGTCGCACATCACCAGGCCGGCGGGGCCGTCCCACGGCTCGGTGTGCAGCGCGTAGTACTCGTAGAAGGCGGCCAGGTCCTCGTCGATGTCCTCGCGCGCGGCGTAGGCCGGCGGCACCAGGATGCGCATCGCGGCGAGCAGGTCCAGGCCGCCGGCGAGCAGCAGCTCCACCGCGTTGTCCAGGCTCTCCGAGTCCGAGCCCTGCTGGCGCACGAACGGGCCGATGTCGGACAGGTCGATCAGCGGCGAGCGCCACACCGCCTCGCGCGCGCGGATCCAGCTGCGGTTGGCGCGGATGGTGTTGATCTCGCCGTTGTGCGCCAGCAGGCGGAACGGCTGCGCCAGCCGCCACTGCGGCATGGTGTTGGTGGAGAAGCGCTGGTGGAACACCACCGCGTCGCTCTCCAGCGCCGGGTGGCGCAGGTCGGCGAACACGTCGCGCAGGCGGCCCGGCGTCGCCATCGCCTTGTAGCCCACCACCTGGCAGGACAGGCTGACCACGTAGAAGTGCGGGTCGTTCGCCAGGGTCAGCTCGGCGCGGCGGCGCGCGCGGAACAGCGTGCGCTCGAAGCGCGCCTCGTCCATCCCGGTGGGCGCGTCGACGAACACCTGGCGCACGCGCGGGCAGGCGGCGGCGGCCAGCGGGCCGCAGGCGGCGGTGTCCACCGCCACCTCGCGCCAGCCGGACACCACCAGGCCCACCGAGGCCAGCTCGGCCTCCAGCACGTGCGCGGCGCGGTCGTCGCCGGCCGGGTCGAGGAACACCAGCCCCGCGGCGAAGCGCGGCGCCGGCACGATGCCCGCCTCGGCGGCCAGCGCGCGCAGCCAGCGCGTGGGCCGGCGGACCAGCACGCCGCAGCCGTCGCCGCTGACGCCGTCGGCGTTGACGCCGCCGCGGTGGGAGAGTTTCGCCAGCGCCGCGAACGCGGTGTCGACCAGCGCCGCGCTGGCGCGGCCGTCGATCTGCGCGATCAGGCCGAAGCCGCAGCTGTCGTGCTCGAAGGCGGCGTCGTAGAGCGTCTTGGCGCCTGGCGTGGCCATCCTGTCTCCCCGGATGTGGATGTGCTGGGCGGACGCGGCCCCGCGACGCTCCCGGCATCGTGGTTCCGCGCGTGGTTCGCCCCGACTACAGCACACTTGCTGCGATGCGTCAAAGGGTGGCGAACGGACTGCTGGACGTCCAAACGCTTGCCTGCCGCGACAGCCACCGCGCCGGGCCGGCGGCCGGCCCCGAAACAGGCGGGGCGCGCCGGTCCGGCCGGCGCGCCCCGCGATGGCCGCCCGGGGGCGGCGGACGGCTACAGCTTGAGCTTCACGCCGAGGTTGTAGAAGCGCCCGACCACGCCGGCCTGCGCCCAGGTCGGGTTGTAGTTGGCGCCGGGGCCGGCGTAGTTGGCCGGGTCGAGCGGCGCCTTGCGGTCGAACACGTTCATCACCGAGGCGGTGATCTCGAAGTGCTTGTTGATCTCGTAGCTGCCGGTGAGGTCGAAGTCGGTGAACGAGCCGACGCGGCAGCTGACCGGCAGCACCGAGATGCAGTCGCCGGGGCCGAAGCCGATGTCCTCGGCGTAGTTGTCCATGCCGCTGGTGTGGTACAGCGTGCCGGTGACGGTGGCCGGGCCCCACACCAGCGTGTTGCTCCACGACAGGCGGGTGCGCGGCGTGCCGGCGCCGGAGGACAGGTTGTACGGCCCGTGCGTGCCCACGTACTGCTGGCGCGTGCCGTCCGGCAGGGTCAGCACCCAGCTGAAGATCTGCGTGCCGGTGAACTCGCTGAGGTACTTCACGTTGTCGGCGAAGTCGAAGTGCGCCTGCAGGTCCACGTCGATGCCGTCGGTCTTGAGCGAATTGGCGTTGATGTAGGTGCCGACCACCTCGATCGGCCGCGGCAGCGCGTCCGGGTGGGCCGGGTCGGGCTTGTCCGGGATCACCGTCACGCCGGGCGCCTGCGGCAGGCCGGCGTAGTAGTTGTCCAGTGCCGAGGAGGTGTCGGCCTGGGCGATCACGTTGGTCTTCTTGATGTTGTAGTAGTCGATCGAGGCGTTCAGCCAGTCGGTCGGCTGCAGCACGATGCCGATGGTGTAGTTGCGCGCCTTCTCCGGCTTGATGTCCTTGTTGGCCAGGGTGTACTCGGACAGGCCGTAGGGCTGCACGTAGGCGTTGTTGCCGTGCGCGGCGGCGAAGTCGTCGGGCGGCGTGTAGGTGACGAAGCCCTGGGTCGAGCTGGAGCCGTTCTCGGCGAAGCTCGGCGCGCGGAAGCCCTTGGAGTAGGTGCCGCGCAGGGCGAACCAGTCCACCGGCTTCCACTTGAAGCCGACCTTGGGCGTGAAGCCGTTGCCGGTGTCGGTGTAGTGGTCGAAGCGGCCGGAGGCGTCGACCTCCAGCGACTCCAGCAGCGGCGCGTCGAACTCCGCGTAGGCGGCGGCGACGTTGCGCGAGCCCTTGGTCTGCGCGTTGCCCAGCCCCTGGAACTCGAAGTCGGGGTTGAGCGTGGGGTCGTCCTGCGCCTCGTGGCGGATCTGCGCGCCCACCGCCAGGCCGAGCGGGCCGCCGGGCAGGTCCCACAGCTGGCGGTTGGCGGAGAAGTCCAGCGCGTCCAGGTCGCTGGTGGAGGTCTTCGAGTAGCCCGGCGCCAGCGCGGCGCGCACCGCGGCGCTGTTGGAGCCCGGGTTCACGAAGCTGTAGCTGCCGGTGGTGATCGCGTCGATCAGCGCCTGGTAGTTGATGAAGCCGTACTGCTTGGTGTCCAGCCAGGTGTGGTTGATGACGCCGGTGACGTCGTAGTTCCACTCGCCCAGCGCGCCGGACACGCCCCCGACCATCCGCGCGTTGTGGTTGTCGTAGTCGAAGCCGCTGGGGATGTCGCCGAAGGCGTAGTTGATCAGCGCG
Organism: Fulvimonas soli; assembly: GCF_003148905.1. Classification (GTDB taxonomy): domain Bacteria; phylum Pseudomonadota; class Gammaproteobacteria; order Xanthomonadales; family Rhodanobacteraceae; genus Fulvimonas; species Fulvimonas soli. Next base: position 124,380 of record NZ_QGHC01000007.1, read on the forward strand.
TACTTGCCCTGCGCGGCATACGGGTTGTTCGGGTTGAGGCTGCCATCGGCCAGCGTGGGCGGCAACGCGATGTTGTTGGTGTTGTTGGGCGTGCCGGTCTGGATCTGCCGCGGCCCGCCCGGCGCCTCGGTCTTGGCCTCGAAGTAGCTGGCGGCCAGGTAGGCGCGGGTGTCGTCGTTGAGCTTGACGGTGAAGCGGCCGTAGATGCCGCCCTGCTCCATCGCCGGCTGCGCCTGGCCGAACAGCGCCAGCGGGTTCTGCTCGCAGTAGCTGCCGTTGGCGTCGGTGCGCGCGATCGAGTCCGGCCCGCACGGCCGCAGCGGCTGCGACAGCGCGCCGGGATCGGGCACGCCGCTGGTGATGTCGCCGGGGGTGGCCAGCGTGCCCGGCGTCACCGAGCCGTACACCGAGCCCACGCCCAGCGCCGGCTGGCCGATGTTGTTGTTCTGCCCGCCGATGCGGGTGAGGTCGAGCGTGTTGTACGGGAAGCCGCGGTCGCGCAGCCAGATCGCGTTGTCCTTCTGGTACTGCACCGCGAGGTAGCCGTTGTGGCCGTCCTTCTCCAGGTCGCCGCCGCCGGCGAGGAAGGTGGCCTTGCGGGTGAAGCCGCCGCCGTGCTGCGAGGTGCCCACGTCCACCGTGCCCTCCACGCCCTGGTAGTGCGGCTTGAGGATCACGTTGACCACGCCGGCGATGGCGTCGGCGCCGTACAGCGAAGAGGCGCCGTCCTTCAGCACCTCGATGTGGTCCACCGCCGCCAGCGGGATGGTGTTGAGGTCCACGAACGAGCGCTGGCCGTCGTCGGCCACCGCGTAGTTGGCGCTGCGATGGCCGTCGATCAGCACCAGCGTGGAGTTCACCGTGAGGCCGCGCAGCGCCACGCCGGAGGCGCCGGCGGCGAAGCCGTTGGAGAACGCATTGGGGATCGAGCCGCTGTTGTCCGCCGAGATCGCGCGCACCACGTCGGACAGCGTGGTCAGGCCGCTGCGCTCGATCTGCTGGGCGGAGATGGTGGTCACCGGCGAGGGCGTCTCCACGTCGATGCGCGGGATCGCCGAGCCGGTGACGGTGATGGTCTGCAGCTGGGTGGCCTGCTGGCCGGTCTGGTCCTGCGGCGGGGCGGAGGGGGCATTGCCGGTCTGGGCGAGCGCGGCGCCTGCGGGGGACAAAAGCAAACCAGCAAGCGCCAAAGCGAGCTTGTTACGCTTCATCGTCGTGTCCTCGTTGTGGGTTGCAACGCATCCGGGAGCCGGAGGGGATGTCGCGCAGGCGGCGTCCGAACCCTCGGATGGGGGGAAGTTGCGGGGCCAGTCTTCCACCATTGCCAAAACATCACAAGCGCTTAAGCGCGCCTTGATTTCTTTTTTTGCGGGCGCGCCGCGAATGGCACGGGTGATGCTTCAAGTCGTTGCGTCGCAACAAGAAACCGGCGCGCCAAGCCTCGCTTCCCCATGGATCGCCTGGACGTCCATACGTCCATTTGCCCCTGCCCCGCCGGCGCGCCCGCCGCTCCGTCCGACCGGACCGCCGGCGCCGCCCCGCGGCGCCATCTCGCCGCAACCGCGACGGTCGGGGATAATCCCCGGATGCCACCCGTCCACGCCGTCCGCCCCCGCCCCGGCCTGCTGGCCGCCCTCCTCCTGACCGGCGCGCTGCTGCAGTCGTCCGCCGCCGCGCGGCCGGCCGAGCGCCAGGACAAGGCCACCGCGCAGAAGGAACTGAACGAGGTGCGGCAGAAGATGGAGGCGCTCAGCCGCGAGCAGGCGCAGACCGCCGCGCGCCGCGACAGCATGAACGCCGCCCTCGCCAGGCAGGCCGAGGCGCTGGCCGCCGCCGCCCGCGCGGTGCGCGAGACCGACGCCGCGCTGGCCGCCAAGCAGCAGCAGCTCGACCAGCTGCAGCGGCAGCGCGCCGAACTGCAGTCCCGCCTGGACGGCCAGCGCGCCGCCATCGCCGAGCTGCTGCGCGCCACCTACGCGCTGGGCCGCGGCTCGGACCTGCGCCTGCTGCTGGGCGACCAGGACATCGCGCAGATCGCCCGCGCGCTGGCCTATTCCAAGTACTTCCAGCAGGACCGCGTGCAGCGCGTGCAGGCGCTGATGGGCGACCTGGCCAGGCTGCAGGAGCTGGAAGCCTCGATCGACGCCGAGCGGCAGGCGTTGCTGGCGACGCGCGCCGAGCGCGAGCAGCGCGCGCAGGCGCTGGCGCAGCAGCGCGCCGCGCGGCAGAAGCTGGCCGCGCAGGTCGACGCGCAGTACAAGGACCAGGCGCAGCGGCTGGCCGCGCTGAAGCAGAACGAGGCCTCGCTCAACCAGCTGCTGGCGAAGATCCAGCAGGCCATCGACGAGGCCGCCCGCGAGGCGGCGCGCCACGCCCGGCCCAGCCCGGCCGCGCCGGGCGTGCCGTCCGGCAAGGGCACCGCGAACATCCGCGGCAGCCTGCCCTGGCCGGCCGCCGGGCCGGTCAACAGCTACGGCAACGGCGTGCTGATCCGCGCCCCGGCCGGCAGCGAGGTGCACGCGGTGGCGCGCGGGCGGGTGGTCTACGCCGCCTTCCTGCGCGGCTACGGCATGCTGATCATCCTCAACCACGGCGACGGCTGGATGAGCATGTACGGCAACAACGAGAGCCTGCTGCGCGGCGTCGGCGACCAGGTCGAGGCCGGCCAGGCGCTGGGCACCGCCGCGCCGCCGCTGGGCGACAACACCGGCGTGTACTTCGAGCTGCGCCGCAACGGCCGCCCGGTCGACCCGCGCAGCTGGCTGGCGCGCCAGCGTTGACGCCCGGCCCGCGTTGGGCGGAGCATCACCGGCACGGAATTCCGGCCGCCGCCGGCGGTCGAACCACGCAGCCTTTCCCCACGGAGTCCCCCATGCGCCTTACCACCTGCGGTCTGCTCGCCCTGCTGCTGGCGGCCCCGGCGCTGCCTGCGCAGACCGCGCCCGCGGCGGCCGCCAGCGCGCCGGCCGCGGCCGGCACGGCCGCCGGCAAGCCCGACCGGGTCGACCTGGACGACATCCGCAACTTCAGCCGCGTCTACGAGGTGATCCGCCAGGCCTACGTGGAGCCGGTGGACAACAAGACGCTGATGAACGCCGCGATCAGCGGCATGCTGAGCGGCCTGGACCCGCACAGCGAGTACCTCGACAAGGAGGGCCTGGCGCAGCTGGACGAGGACACCACCGGCCAGTACAGCGGCCTGGGCATCGAGGTGCTGCAGGTGGACGGCAGCCTGCGCGTGGTCGCACCGATCGACGACACGCCCGCCTCGCGCGCCGGCATCAAGCCGGGCGACACCATCGTCAAGATCGACGGCAAGGCGGTGGACGCGGACAACGCGGACGACATGTTCAAGCGCCTGCGCGGCGAGCCCGGCAGCAAGATCACGCTGACCGTCGTGCACGAGAACGGCGACAAGCCGGTCGACTACCACCTGGTGCGCGAGAAGATCTCGCTGACCAGCGTGAAGATCCGCCCGCTCGAGCCCGGCTACGCCTACATCCGCATCAGCCAGTTCCAGGAGGACACCGCCGACGACCTGGAGAAGAAGTTCGCCGACTACGCGAAGAAGAACGGCGCGCCCAGGGGCGCGGTGCTGGACCTGCGCTCCAATCCCGGCGGCCTGCTCACCGCCGCGGTGGCGGTGAGCGACGACTTCCTCGACGGCGGCACCATCGTCACCACGCGCGGCCGCCTGCAGGACGCCAACATGCAGTTCTCCGCGCACCCGGGCGACCTGCTCAAGGGCGCGCCGATCGTGCTGCTGGCCGACAACGGCACCGCCTCGGCCGCCGAGATCGTCGCCGGTGCGCTGAAGGACAACCACCGCGCGCTGATCATGGGCCGGCGCACCTTCGGCAAGGGCGTGGTGCAGACCGTGCTGCCGCTGGACGCCGACCACGCGGTGAAGCTCACCACCGCGCGCTACTACACGCCCAGCGGCACCTCCATCCAGGCCGAGGGCATCAAGCCGGACATCGCGCTGGCGGACCTGGCGGTGAACAAGGCCGAGAGCCCGGCCACCCTGATCACCTCCGAGGCGGACCTGAAGAACCACCTGGCCAACGAGGACGGTTCGGCCAAGGACATCGACAACGACGGCAGCGCCGAGAACGCCAGGCTCGCCACCGAGGACTACGCGCTGTCGCAGGCGCTGAACGTGCTCAAGGGGCTGGCGCTGGGGCGCGGCGCGCCTTCGCCCGCGCGCTGAGCCAGCGCGGCCGGAGGCCGCTCCCGCAAAAAAGAAAAGCGGTGGTCTCCTAGCCTTGGACCGCCGCCGGCCGCAGCAGCCAGCGCACCGCCAGCACGCCCAGCTCGTAGAGCAGGCACATCGGCACCGCCAGCATGATCATCGAGGTGATGTCCGGCGGGGTGATCACCGCGGCGATGGCGAACGCGCCGACGATGGCGTAGCGGCGCCCGCTGCGCAGCTTCTCCAGGTTCACCACGCCGACCGCGGCGAGGATCACCACCGCCACCGGCACCTCGAAGCACAGGCCGAAGGCGAAGAACATCAGCATCACGAAGTCGAGGTAGTGGGTGATGTCGGTCATCATCTCCACGCCCTGCGGCGTCACCGCGGTGAGGAAGCGGAACGCCGCCGGCAGCACCAGGAAGTAGGCGAACGCGCAGCCCAGGTAGAACAGCGCCAGCGCCGCCGCCAGCAGCGGCCGCGCCAGGCGCTTCTCGTGGCGGTACAGGCCGGGGCTGACGAAGGCCCACAGCTGGTACAGGATCATCGGCATGCTGATGAACAGCGCCGCGTAGAAGGCCAGCTTGAGCGGGGTGATGAAGGGGCTGGCCACCTCGGTGGCGATCAGGTGCGCGCCCTCGGGCAGGCGCGCCACCAGCGGCGCGGCCAGCTCCGCGTACAGGCGGTTGGCGAACGGCACCAGCGCCAGCAGCACCAGCAGCACGGTGGCGCAGGCCTTGAGCAGGCGCGAGCGCAGCTCGATCAGGTGCGAGAACAGCCCCTGCTGCAGGTCGAATTCGGGCTCAGGCGCCGCCATGCGTGGGTTCCTTGCGCGGCGCGGCGGCGGAAGCCGGCGGCGCGGCGGGGGCGTCGGCGAACAGGTCGCCGGTCGGGTCCGGCTCGTCCGGCGGCGCGATCGCGGCGGCGGCGTCCGGCTTCGCGGCATCCCTGCCACCGCCGGCATCGGCCGGCGCGGGCCCGGCCCCGGACAGCGCCTCGGCGGCCTCGGCGAACGGCGCGCTCACCTCGGCGCGGGTCCGCTCGGCCGCCTCGCGCACGCCGTGCACGGCCTCGCGCACCTGCGCCTGCGCGGCCTCGGCCTGCGCCGCCGCCTCGCGCGCGGCGCGGCGGATCTCCTCCACCTCCAGCTCGCGCTCGACCTCGGCGCGCACGCTGTCCCAGCCCTGGCGCACGCGGCGCAGCAGCGCGCCCGCGGTGCGCGCGGCGCCGGGAAGCTTCTCCGGCCCCAGCACGATCAGCGCCACCAGCGCCAGCAGCAGCAGCTTGGCGAAGCTGAGCTCGATCATCGCGCCACCGCGCGCTTACTTGGTTTCGCTGGAGTCGCGCTGACCCTGCTTGGCGTCGGCGCCGGCCGGCGGGTCGGCGCGCAGCTTCTCCTGCGCGGCCGCGTCCTTGCCGCCGTCCTCGTCGTCGTGCAGCGCCTTCTTGAAGCCGCGCACCGCCTTGCCCAGGTCGGGGCCGATCTTGGTCAGCTTGCCGGTGCCGAAGATCACCAGCACCACGACCAGCAGGATGATCCAATGCCAGAAACTGTCCAGACCCATGTTCAACCTCTGTCACGGCCCGCCGCCGATGGCGGGGGCCTCGATCGTCGTTAAGGGGAATCAGCGCGCAGTGTACTCCTCCAGGCGGTCGCGGAAGTCGACCACCGGGCCGGGCACGTTGCCGACGCCGCCCTCGAAGATGCGCCGCGGGGTGATGCCGGCGCCGTAGACCGCCGCGTTGGCGTCGTAGTCGATGCGCAGCGCCGAGCCGTCCAGCGCCACGCCGGCGAACAGGCCGCGCGAGCGCGAGTAGGAGTAGATCTCGGCCTTGAGCTGGCTGTCGGTGGCCGCGCTGGCGGTGCGCCCGACCGGGCCGGCGGCGGCGGCGGCGTCCGCGCCCAGGGTGAACTTGCCGTCGACGATGGAATCCACCCCGCGCTGGGTGCGGAACACCAGGATCACGTCGGTGGAGGACACGCCGGCCTGGAAGCCGATGCTGCCGCCGGTCATGGTGATGAAGCTGGGGTTGGACCAGGTGCCGTCGGCGGTCTTCACCGAGATCAGCCCCTCGCCGCGGCGGCCGCCGAAGATGAAGCCGGCCTTGACCAGGTCGGGGATCACCGCGATCGCCTTGGCGTCGCGCAGCAGGTCCTGCGGGATCGCCTTGTCCGGCGCGGCCATGATCTCGTTGAGCACGCGCACGGCGTTCTTCGCGCGCACCAGCGGCGGATCCTCCGCGTGCGCGGCCATCGCGGGCAGCAGCAGGGCGAGGGCGAGAAGCGACAGACGGCGCAGGGATGCTTTCAACATGGGTGACTCCACTCCAGTTCCCGGAAACGACGACGCGGCTGCGACCGCGCGACACGGCGCGCCGCGAAGACCTTGTGGCAGACTCTGCGGCTCGTCCCGCCGCCGCCGCCACGATGCCAAGCAGTCACTATACCGGCCCCGCCGGCCATTCCCACGACCGCCCGCCGGCCGAGACTGGCGTACTGCTGGTGAACCTGGGCACACCGGACGCGCCGACGGCGGCGGCGGTGCGCCCCTACCTGGCCGAGTTCCTCGCCGACCCGCGCGTGATCGACTACCCGCGCTGGCTGTGGCGGCCGATCCTGCACGGGGTGATCCTGCGCGTCCGGCCGCGGCGCTCGGCGCATGCCTATGGACGCATCTGGACGCCGCAGGGTTCCCCGCTGCGCGTGGGCAGCGAGGCGCTGGCCGCGGCGCTGCAGGCGGAGCTGGACCGGCGCCGGCCGGGCGCCGCGCGCGTGGCGCTGGCGATGCGCTACGGCCGGCCCCCGGTGGCCGCGCAGGTCGAGGCGCTGCAGCGCGCGGGCGCGCGCCGCCTGCTGGTGCTGCCGCTGTACCCGCAGTATTCGGCCACCTCCACCGGCTCGGTGATCGACGCGGTGGCCGATGCGTTCAAGCGCCTGCGCTGGCCGCCGGAGCTGCGCATCGTCAACGACTACCACGACGACCCCGCGCACATCGAGGCGCTGGCGCGGTCGATCGAGCGCTGGTGGGCCGCGCACGGCCGCGGCGACAAGCTGCTGCTGTCCTTCCACGGCATCCCCGAGCGCTACGTGCGCCTGGGCGATCCCTACCTCGACCAGTGCCAGGCCACCGCGCGCCTGCTGCGCGCGCGGCTGGGGCTGGACGAGGCAGCGCTGCAGGTCAGCTTCCAGTCGCGCGTGGGCCGCGAGGCCTGGCTTTCGCCCTACACCGACGCCACCGTGCGCCGGCTCGCCGGCGAGGGCGCGAGGCGGCTCGACGTGGCCTGCCCCGGCTTCGCGGTGGACTGCCTGGAGACGCTGGAGGAGATCGCCATGCAGAACCGCGACTTCTTCCGCGCGGCCGGCGGCGAGGAACTGCGCTACATCCCCGCGCTCAACGACGCCCCCGCGCAGGTGGCGCAGCTGGCCGGCCTGGTGCTGCGCCACGCGCAGGGCTGGCCCGGCTTCGCGGCGGACGGCGCCGCGGCCGGGGCGCGACCGCCCGCATGACGCCGCGCCCGGCCGCGCCGACCGAGCTCCGCCTCGCCCTGCCGCGGCTCGCGCTGGCCGCGCAGTGCTGGGGCGACGCCGGCGCGCCGCCGCTGCTCGCCCTGCACGGCTGGCTGGACAACGCCGCCAGCTTCGCGCGGCTGGCGCCGCGGCTCGCCGCGCGCTGGCGGGTGATCGCGCCGGACCTGCCCGGCCACGGCCGCTCGGACCACCTGCCGCCCGCGGCCGGCGGCTACGCCTTCGCCGACTACGTGCGCGCCGTGCTGGAGGCGCTCGACGCGCTGGGCCTGGCGCGCTGCGCCCTGCTCGGCCACTCGATGGGTGCCGGCATCGCCTCGCTGGTCGCCGCCGCCGCGCCGGGGCGCGTGGAGCGGCTGTGGCTGATCGAGGGGCTGGGCCCGCTCGGCGACGACGGCGCGCACACCCTGCAGCGCTTCCGCGAGGCGCTGGCCGCGCCGGCCGACGGCAAGCCGCTGCGCCGCTACGCCGACGTCGGGCAGGCGGTGCGCGCGCGCAGCGTCGCCGGCGGCCTGCGCGCGGAGCTGGCGCGACCCATCGTCGAGCGCGGCCTGCGCGAGGCCGAGGGCGGCGGCTGGCAGTGGCGCAGCGACCCGCGGCTCACCCGGCCCAGCGCGGTGCGCCTGGCCGAACCGCAGGTGCGCGCCCTGCTCGCCGGCATCGAGGCGCCCGCCGCGCTGCTGCTGGCGCGCCCGGCCACGCCCTACCTGCCCGAGGCGATGATGCGCGAACGCGCCGCCTGCGTGCCGCGCATCGCGGTGGCGCACCTGGACGGCGGCCACCACCTGCACCTGGAGCATCCGGCCGCGGTCGCCAGGTGGATCGGCGCGGCCGCCTGACCGGCGCCACATGCAGCCGCCGCCGCGCCGCCCTAGACTGCCCCCCATGCGGCACCTGCAACGCGCCAACTACGGACGGCCAGACCACCTGCGCCACACGGACGGCCTGCAGGTCTCGTCCACGCCCTACGCTGGCAACGGTGCCCTGCCCCGGCACGAGCACGACGAACCCTACCTGTGCCTGGTCGCGGCCGGCGGCTACCGGCAGGATTCGTCCGCGGGCGAGCACGACTGCATGCCGGGTCTGCTGCTGACGCATCCGCGGGGACACCGCCATTCCAACCGCTTCGGACCTGCCGGCGCGCGCTGCATCAGCATCTTCTTCGACGGCCAACCCGGCGGCGGCATTGCGCGGCTGCTCTCCGACCATCGCCGGTTCCGCCTGCCCGGCGCCGACCGGCTCGCCGCGCGAATCGAAGACGAGCTGCGCGCGACCGACGACGCGGCTCCGCTGGCCCTGCAGGCGGCCGTGCTGGAACTGGCGGCGCGGGCCTGCCGGATGGAAGGCGAGCAGCGCCCCGCATGGCTGGAGCGGGTGCGGCAACGCCTGCACGACGATCCGCTCGTCGCGCCGTCGCTGCACGAGCTGGCCGCACTGGCGGGCGTGCATCCCGCGCATCTGGCGCGCAGCTTCCGGCGAGTGCACGGCGTCCCGGTGGGCGAATACCTGCGCGGCCTGCGCGTCGAGCTGGCGCGCCGGGCATTGCGCGACGCGCGCCTCTCCATCGCCGAGGTGGCGGCCGCGACGGGCTTCAGCGACCAGAGCCATTTCGCGCGAGTGTTCCGGCGTGCCGTCGGGCTGACGCCGAGAGACTACCGGAGCCGGATGCAAGGCGCGTCCTGATCGGTCACGCGCGTGCTAGACCGCGCCGCTCGCCGCCGGTGAGCATGGGACTCCCCGCGAGGAGCTTTCCCATGACGCGATGCACCCGCCTTCTCCTGCTGCTGGCCTGGCTGCCGGGCCCCGCGCTGGCGGCCGACGACGGCGCGTCCCGGCTACTGGACATGCTGCGCCAGGCGCACGGTGGCGCCCGGTGGCACGCGGTGGGCGCCCTGCTGGCCGATGGGCGCGAGTCGAGCGCGGGGCTCGACGGCCCCTGGCAGTCCGTCGTCGACCTGCGCAGCGGCCGCTACCGCGCACAGGCGCGCAACGCGCTGTTCGCCACGGCGGAAGGCGCCGACGCGTCCGGACACTGGCGGCAGGACGATTCGGGCCTGCTGCATCCGCTCGACTCCGGGGAGGCGAAGACCGCCGCCATCGGCGAGGACTGGCTGCGCCGCTACGGCTTCATGAGCGACGCCGGCGCGGTGGCCTACCGCCGGCTGCCGGACGCGGAAGAGGCCGGCCGGCGCTATCGGCGCCTGGAAGCCACGCCGGCCGGCGGCCGCGCGCTGGTCCTGTGGATCGATCCGGCCAGCCATCGGGTGGATCGCGCGGTGTGGCGGCGCTCCTTCGTGACCGTCACCCGGCGCTTCGCCGACTACCGCGCGGTCGGCGGCCTGCAGTTGCCGTACCGCATCGCCACGTCAGCCGTCACCGTCACCGGCGCCAACGACGGCGAGAGCGTGGACACGGTGACCGGCTATCGCGTGCTCGGCACGGGGGCCGTGGTCGACACGCGGCGTCCCGACAACAGGGTGACCGACGTGGCGATGGCCGGCGGCGCCCGCGCCGCCGTCACGCGGATGCGCGTCGAAGGCGGCATGGTGCTGGTGGACGTGGCCATCGACGGCGGCGCGCCGATGCCCTTCATCCTGGACACCGGCGGCCATGCCATCCTCACCAGCGACGCGGCGCGCAAGCTGGGCCTGAAGACGCAGGGCGAGGGCGTCAGTGCCGGCTCCGGTCCCGGCTCGATGCGCACCGCCTATGCCCGCGTCGGCGATACCGCGCTGGGCGCCGCGCACGTGCGCGACCTGGTCTACCTGGTGATGCCCTATCCCTACAGCTTCTACGAGCGCGGCGAGGGCAAGGCGCCGATCGCCGGCCTGCTGGGACTGGAAATCTTCGAGCGCTTCGCGGTGAGCTTCGACTACGACAAGGGCCAGCTGCGCCTGCAGCCCTACGACCAGGGCGCCGCACCGCCGCAGCCCGACGGCGACGCGCTGGCGCTGAGCTTCACCGACGACATGCCGCTGGTCGCGGCCACCCAGGACGGCCATCGCGGCGTCTTCGGCATCGATACCGGCAACTCCGGCTACCTGCTGACCTTTCCGCAATGGGCCGAGCGCGAGGGCATCGCCGCGCGCTACGCTGCCGGTGCGCCCTTGCCCACCGGCGGCGTGGGTGGCCTGTTCACCGCGCACATCGCCCACGCCCGCAGCTTCACGCTGGGCCGGCAGCGGGTGGCGCCGCTGGTGGCCATGTTGACCCGCGGCGACGCCGGCGCGACCGGCAATCCCAGCGAGGCCGGCAACATCGGCCAGGACATCCTGGCGCGCTTCAACGTGCACTTCGACTACCGCCGCCAGCAGATGGTGCTGACGTCCCGCGCGAAACCCCCGGCGTGGCACTACGGCATGGCCGGCTTTCGCGCGGCCAAGCAGGCGGGACAGCCGGACCGCTACCAGGTCATCGACGTGACGCCCGGCGGCCCCGCGCAGCTGGCCGGCCTCCGGCGGAACGACGCGATCATGGCGGTGAACGGCAGGCAGGCCGCGACGCTGGGGCTGGGCGAGCTGCGCGACCTCACCAGCCACCTGCCGGAAGGCACGGCGGTGACGCTCACCCTGGCCGACGGCCGCGTGCTGGAAATGCGGGCGCGCGATCTCGCGGCCAAGTAGCGCCCCGGCGACGGGACGGGCACGCGACGGCACCGGGGCGGCCGGGGATGCCGTCACGCACGGCGCCCCGGCCACGGCCCGTCCGGACCCCGCACGTCCTCGGCCGCGATGCGCCTCGCCCTCCCTCGGCGGGCCCGTCCACGCGCTTCAGGCCGAGATCGCCAGCCGCTCGCTGCGGTACAGCTGCACGGTGGCGCCCGCGGCGAGCAGCGCGGCCAGCGCGGTGCCGCCGAGGCACATGGCCAGCGACTGCGGCGACAGGCCGTTGCCGCGCACCAGGTCGAGGATGCCGAGGTGCTGGCCGAGCAGCGGCACCGCGTACATCCAGCCCTGCGGCTTGAACGGCAGCATCATCAGCATGATGCTCGGCAGGAGCGGCAGCATCATCAGGAACGACAGGTAGGTCTGCGCCTCGCGGTAGCTCTTGGCGAAGGCCGCCACCATCGACTGCAGCGCCGCCAGCAGCACGATCATCGGCAGCTGCAGCAGCAGCACGCGCAGGGCGAAGCCGGGGCCGAGGTCGATCTCCATGCCCAGCTTCTCGGTGGGCACGAAGCCGCCGATCACGCCGAAGGCGAGCAGGCAGATCACCAGGCTGGCGGCGGAGAACGCGCAGATCGCCGCCAGCTTGCCGAGGAAGATCTTCCAGCGCGGCACCGGGTTGGCGAACAGCGGCTCCAGCGACTGCCGCTCGCGCTCGCCGGCGGTGAGGTCGATCGCCAGGTACATGCCGCCGATGAAGATGGTCAGCACGAACAGGTACGGCAGCATGTTGAACATCAGCACCGCGCGCGACTGCGCGGTGGCCTGGTCGCGCTTGGCCACCTGCACCGGCACCGCCACCGCGGGCGACAGCCCGCGCGCCACCAGCCGCATCGCGCCCTGCTGGCGCGAGTAGGTCTCCAGCAGCTTGGTGACGCGCTCCACCGGCGTGTCGGCGCCGCGCTGGGAGGAGTCGTAGATCACCTCCACCTGCACCGGCTCGCCCTTGCGCCAGGCCTTGGCGTAGCCGGGCGCGATGCGCAGCACCAGGTCGGCGTCCTGCCGGCGCACCGCCTCCTCCGGGTCCGCGACCGCCGGCTGCGGCACGATGCCGCCGGCCTTCAGCGCGTCGACCAGGTTGGGCGCGTACTGCGCGCCGATCAGCGGTACCGCGAGCGGCTTGTCGGCCTTGTCCAGCTGCTGGTTGATCGAGATGTTGACCAGCATGACGAACAGCAGCGGCGTCAGCAGCGGGCCGGTGAGGAAGGCGCTGGTGAGCGTGCGGCGGTCGCGCAGGTTCTCGCGCACCTCCTTGAGGAACACGGTGAGGAAGCCGCGCGCGCGGCGCAGGGGCTGGGTGGCGGCGTTCATGCGGCAAGGCCCTCCTCGCTGCCGATCAGTCTCACGAAGGCGTCCTCCAGGTTGGCCTGGCCGGTCTGCGCGCGCAGCGCGTCGGGGGTGTCGTCGGCGACCACGCGGCCGCGCGCGATCACCACGATGCGGTCGCACAGCGCGCCCACCTCCTGCATGATGTGGCTGGAGAACAGCACGCAGCGCCCTTCCGCCTTCAGATGCAGCATGAACTGGCGCAGCGCGCGCGTGGCCATCACGTCCAGCCCGTTGGTCGGCTCGTCCAGGATCACGTTGCGCGGGTCGTGCACCAGCGCGCGGGCGATCGCGGTCTTCACCCGCTGCCCCTGCGAGAAGCCCTCGGCGCGGCGGTCGGCGATGTCGGCCATCTCCAGCGCGGCGACCAGCGCCTCGCGGCGCGCGCGCAGCTCGTCCTCCGGCAGGCCCTGCAGGCGGCCGAAGTAGTCGATGTTCTCGCGCGCGGTGAGGCGCTTGTACAGGCCGCGCGCGTCCGGCAGCACGCCGAGCCGGCGGCGCACCGCCAGCGGATCGGCCGCCGCGTCGACGCCGTCCACCAGCACCTGGCCGCGCTCGGGCGCCATCAGCGTGTAGAGCATGCGCAGCGTGGTGGTCTTGCCGGCGCCGTTGGGGCCGAGCAGGCCGGTGATCTGGCCGTCGCGGGCGGCGAAGCTCACCCCGTCCACGGCCTTCACCGCGCCGAACGTCTTGTGCAGGTCCTTCACTTCGATCACGGCGTGGCTCCATTGAAGTCGATGAACAGCGGGGCGGGCTGCAGCCGGTCCAGGCAGGAGGCGTCGAGCTTCTTCGGTTCGAGGTCCTCGATGAAATGCTTGACCAGCTCCGGCGCGCAGCCGGCGCCGATCACGTTGTGCCCCTGCCCCTTCAGCACCAGGTGGCGCCCGTTGGGCAGGCCCTCGAGCACTTCCTCGCCGTAGCGCGGCGGCGTCACCGGGTCGTACTGGCCCGACAGCAGCAGCGCGGGAACGTCGCTGCGCAGCGGCCGGTGGAAGTCGGCCGGGCGCGCGCCCCTCGGCCACACCGAGCAGACCGCCTGCAGCGCGTCGATCATGCGCGTGCCGAGGATGGTGCCGGCGTCCTGCGGGCGCGGCGCCAGCAGGTCGGCGTCCTCGCTGCAGATCACCGAGGACTGCATGCCGCCGTTCATGGTGTCCGACAGGTCGCCCGAGAGCAGCTTGGCCTGGCCCAGCAGCGGGCCGACGTCGCCGTGCGCGGCCGCGTCGATCGACAGCGGCAGCAGCGCCGCGGTGAGCGGCGAATAGGCGAACATGCGCACCACGCTGGCCAGCGAGGCCTCGCTCAGCGTGCGCTGCACGCTCTGGTAGGTCTGCGGGTCGCGGAAGCTGACCTTGTGCGGGTTGGCGCGCAGCGCGTCGCGCAGCTGGTACAGCGTCTGGTACGGGTCGCCGAAGCGCGCCTTGCACTCCGGCTCGGCGGTGCAGCGGGCGAACTGCGCCTTCAGCGCGTCGTCCAGGTTGCGCGCGAAGTCCTCGCCCAGCACCAGGCTGTTCGGCGCCACGCCGTCCAGCACCAGGCTGCGCACCGCATCCGGGTGGCGCATGGCGTACTGCTGCGCCACGCGCGTGCCGTAGGAGATGCCGACCAGGTCGAGGCCGGGCGCGCCCAGCGCCTGGCGCGCTTCCTCCAGGTCCTGCACCGCCACCGTGGTGGTGTAGTAGCGCGGGTCGGCCCTGGCCTCGACCTCCTTCAGGCACTGCGCGGTCTCCTCGCGCAGCTTCGCCGGGTCGAACGCGGCGTCGCCCTCGGCGCCGTCGGGCGCCTTGCAGTCCAGCGGGTTGGAGCCGCCGGTGCCGCGCTGGTCCAGCAGCAGCACGTTGCGGTGCGCCAGCAGCGGCTGCAGCGCCGGCGCCACCTGCGGCCAGGTCTCGGTGGCCGCTTGGCCGGGGCCGCCGGCCAGCAGCACCAGCATGTCCTTCGCCGGCACCTGCGCCTGCGAGCGCACCACCGCCAGTTTCAGCCTGATGCGGCGGCCGTGCGGGTCGGCGCGGTTCTCCGCCACCTCGAACGGCGCGCACCAGGCCGCCGCGCTGAGGCCGCTGTTCGGCTGGCCCAGCTCGCAGGCGGTCAGGGTGAGGCGGCCGAGCCGCCAGGTGCGCGGCCTGGCCGGCGCCGCCGGAGCGGCGGGAGTGTCCGTCGCGGTCGCGGCGGATGCCTCGGCCGGCGGCTGCGACGGGTGGAACTGCTTCCACGCCAATGCGCCGATCGCCACCGCGAACACCGCGACGCGAAAGGCCGTGCGACCCTTGCTTGCCATCTCTCGCTTGCTCCTCATGCCCAGGTTTGTCCGGACCGCGACCGCCCGTGGCGGCGGCGGCGTGCCCGCGCGCGGGCCGGCGGCCCGCCCGCCGCCGTCACCGGCGGCGCGAACGGCGTTTCACTGCGTCTTCCCACTTCCCGTCTCCCATGCGTCCGGCGCTCAGGCGTCCGGCTCGAAAATCGCCTCGATCGGCCGCCCGAACAGCCTGGCGATCTTGAAGGCCAGCGGCAGGCTCGGGTCGTACTTGCCCGTCTCGATCGCGTTGACGGTCTGCCGCGACACGTCCAGCCGCTCGGCCAGATCGGCCTGCGACCAGCCCTGCTCGCCGCGCAGCTCGCGCACCTGGTTCTTCATGCACGCAGGTACCGCCGCATCACCCACCACTTCGCCAGGCCGTAGGTGGCGAAGAAGCACGGCAGCACCCACAGCGCCACCGCCGCCGCCGACCACCGCGGCCAGCCGCCGGCGCCCAGCACCAGCCCCAGCGTGAAGAAGCCGAAGCTGGTGGACAGGGCGGCGACCGCGATCGCCTCCAGGTCGATGCGCCGCTCCAGCTCGTCCTGCTCGCGCAGCACCCGCACGAAGGCGCGGATCGCCACCGCCAGCGGCAGCAGCGGCACCAGGGCGAGCAGCGCGCGCGGCGCGGCGCCGGGAATCAGGCGCGCCACGAAGCCGTAGGCGACCATCAGCGCCACGTAGACCGCCATCGCCGGCAGGAAGCGGCGCAGGTAGCGCCTGTGCACCTCACGCATCGCGCGTCCTCCACGGACTGGCCGGGCGGGTCACGGCAGCTTCCTTCGGCGCCGGAACAGCACGACCAGCGCGGCGACCAGCAAGCTCGCGCCCATGCCGCACAACATGCCCAGGCGGAACGGATCGCGGTCGCCCTTCCACCACGCCGCCAGGCCGACGAAGCCCATCAGCGCGGCGACCAGCAGCATCCGCCGCCACATCGGCGCATGCCCGTCGTCGCAGTCCGGCGCGCCGCCGTACAGGCGCGTCATCACCCACCAGCGCGTCGAACCGTAGACCATCACCAGGGCCGGGAACACCCAGATCAGAATCGAGCCGTCCAGCGCCACCACCTTGCCGGCGGCCAGGAAGCCGCCGACCAGGCTCAGCGCGCCGACCACCGCGGTCGCCGCGCCGAGCGCGACCAGGTGGGTGCGCTGCTCCAGCTCGTCGCTATAGCGGATGCGCAGGGCCATCAGGCCGATCACGTAGAGCATCGGCAGCACCGGGACCACCGCGAGCAGGAACTTGATTCCCGTCGCGGGCGTGCCGCGCACCAGCGGCCACACCAGCACCATCAGCGCGACATAGGCGCACATCGAGATGCTGGCGCGGCGGTCGTACTGCCTGGGCGTGAGGCGGCGCATGGCGGGCCCTCAGAGCGTGTCGAGGAAAGCGTCCAGCGTCTGCTGGAACTTCGCCGGCTGGTCGAGCATCACGAAATGCCGCGCCGGGCCGATCGACGCCACCCGGGCCTTCGGCGCGCTGGCCAGCAGGCTGCGGTAGTAGTCGGCCTTCTGCTGCTCGCTCATCGCCATCGGGCCGGCGGCGAAGTCCGGCGCGTTGTAGGGCGAGATCTCCAGCACCGGCAGGTCGGCGCGCTTGAGCGCAGCGCGCAGGTCCAGGCCGAAGTCCTCGGCCATGTACTGCGCCGTGGCCTTCGGGTCGCTCTTCGCGTTGAGCTTGCCGTAGACCTCGGCCTTGGCCGGGTCGAGCACGCCGATCTTCTGCATGTAGGCGATCTGCTGCGCCTGGAACTGCGCCGGCGTGGCCGCCCGCATCCGCGCCTGCATGGCCGCGGCCATCGCCGACCGCTGCGCGGCGGGCAGGCCCTCGCTGCCGGGGAACACCGGCAGGCCGTCCACCGCCACCACGCCGCCGAGCAGCTCCGGGTGCTCGCTGGCCAGCTTCAGCGCCAGCGTGCCGCCCAGGCTGTGGCCGACCAGCACCGGCTTGTCCAGGTGCCGCTCGCGGATCAGCCCGACCAGCGCGTCCCCGGCCTGGTCCAGGTAGTTGCCGCCGGCCGGCGGCGGCGTGCCGTCGAAGCCCGGCAGGGTCACCACGTAGACCGTGTGGCCGCCCCGCAGCGCGGCGGCCGTGTCCTTCCACACCCAGGCGCCGCCGCCCAGGCCGGGCACCAGGATCACCGGGCGGCCATGGTCGCCGTGGACCTCCACCTTCAGGTCCGCCGCCGTTGCGGGCAGCGCGGCGGCCAGCACCAGGCAGCCCGCCGCCAGGCGCGCCGCGAAACGCTTCATCGACTTCGACATCTCCCCGCCCTCTGTCAAGTGAACTTGACATGCAGCGTAGGGCCGCCCGGGAGCCATGTCAAGCATGCTTGACAAAAGACGTCCCGGTTCGGCCCAGGACCGGAAAACTTGAGCTCAAAAATGTGATCCAGTTTGCATTTATCGGCCCGGTATGCCGAAAATTGTCCACTCCTTCGGTCGCAGCGCGGGTCCAGCCTGCCGGTTTCCGACCGGCAAAAGCGTTGCAATTCAAGCCCATAGCCACTCATCGCGCCACATGGCACGAGGGTTGCTTTAGGCCCGGGGAGCGACTCGGGGTATCCGACAACACAGAAAAGTGTCGGGCGTCGGGCCCAGTACAGACGCAGTCGGAGGCCATGGCCTGCTTGTCCGGGAGCGCGTCGAAATCCGCTTGACCAACCACACGTTTCGAAGGACACGGTATGAACAAGATTCTCCTTTCTACTGCCCTGGTCGCCGGTCTTGGCATCGTCGCCCTGGCTCCGCGCACGGCCTCCGCCGTGGACGGCACCATCAACATCACCGGCACCGTCAACTCGTCCACCTGCAAGATCAACGGCGACAACGGCCCGGCCACCATCGACGTCGCGCTGCCGACCGTGTCGACCACGTCGCTGAACGCCGCCGGCGCCGTCGCCGGCCGCACCCCGTTCAGCATCGCGCTGACCGGCTGCGGCTCGCTGACCAAGGCCACCACCTTCTTCGAGCCGGGCCCGACCGTGCTGTCCGACGGGCATCTGAAGAACGCCTCCGGCACCGCCACCGGCGTGGAAGTCGAGCTGCTGAACAACGACTTCAGCTCCATCAACCTGGCCGGCGCCCCGGGTTCGCAGAACTCCCAGCAGGCCACCCTGGCCAGCGGCGCCGGCACGCTGAACTACTACGCCCAGTACTACGCGACCGCCGCCGCCGGCGCCGGCTCCGTGTCGACCAGCGTGCAGTTCACGATGCTTTACCAGTAAGTCGACAGGGCGCCGGAACCCACGGTCCCGGCGCCCTTGCGACCAGCTCGGCGGCCCCTGATCCCACCGAGGAAGCTCCCATGAAAAGGTTCGTCTGCGCCCTGGGCGCGGGCCTGCTGGCCCTGTGCCTGGGCGTTCCCCACGCGCAAGCCAACGTGCTGATCGGCGGCACCCGCGTGGTGTTCCCGGCCAAGGACGGGGAAGTCACCGTCCGCCTGACCAACGACAACGACCACCCGGTGCTGGTGGAGTCCTGGATCGACCGCGGCGACGTGCATTCCACGCCCGAATCGGTCGACGTGCCGTTCCTGATCACGCCCCCGCTGTTCCGCATGGAGGCGAAGAAGGAGCAGAGCCTGCGCATCGTCTTCACCCACGAGCAGCTCCCGGCCGACCGGGAATCGCTGTTCTGGCTCAACGTGCTCGAAGTCCCCCCGAAGCCCACCGGCCCGCAGACCGAAGGGCAGAACATCCTGCAGCTGGCGCTGCGTTCGCGGCTGAAGCTTTTCTACCGTCCGGCCGGCCTGCCGGGCGACCCGCTCAAGGCGCCGGGCGAGCTGGCCTGGAAGGTCGTGGCCGACGGCAAGGGCTATGCGCTCGAAGCGCACAACCCCACGCCGTACCACGTCACGATCTCCGAGCTGTCCGTCGCCGCGGGCGGCCGCAACGCCACGGCCGAGATCGGCATGGTCGCGCCGCTCTCCGACCTGCGCCTGCCGCTGCATGACGCGGCGCAGAAGCCGGCGCCCGGCAGCGCCGTCACGTACACCGCGATCAACGACTTCGGCGCGGCCGTCAGCTTCAAGGGCACGGTCGCGCCGTGAACGCCGTGCGCGCCACGCACGGCCGCACGGACGTCCACGGCCAGGCCGTGGGTGCCCGCGCGCTGCTGTGCATGGCGATCGCCGGCGCGCTGCTCGGCTGGCACGCGCCGTCCCGCGCGGCCGACGCCGCCGCGGCCACGCCGGCCGCGACCGGCGCCGACGCCTCGTCCGGCGCCGACGCCAGCTTCGACCGCAACCTGCTGCCGGGCGCCGGCAGCAACACCAGCGACCTCTCGCGCTTCGAGCGCGGCAACCTGGTGCTGCCGGGCGTGTACCGCACCGACATCTTCCTCAACAACGGCTGGGTGGGCCGCGCCGACGTGCGCTTCGCCGCGCCGCGGCCGGATGCGTCCGCCGTCCCCTGCCTGAACAAGGCGCTGTTCGAGCAGCTGGGCCTGCCGCTGCAGAAGCTGTCGGCCGAGCAGCAGGCCAGGCTGGCCGACCCGAACGGCTGCGCGCCGATCGGCGAGCTGATCCCGGCCGCCACGGCGAGCTTCGACCAGCCCAACCTGCGGCTGGACGTGAGCATCCCGCAGGCCTGGCTGGGCGCGCGGGCGCGCGGCTACGTCAGCCCCGAGAACTGGGACGCCGGCGTGCCCGCGGCGCTGCTCAACTACAACGTCAACAGCTACCGCAACCGCAGCAACGGCGTCACCCAGACCTCGACCTTCGCGGGCTTCAACGCCGGCCTCAACGCGGGCCCCTGGCACCTGCGCCAGGATTCCACCTTCGTGATGCAGTCCGGTTCCGCCGGCACCCGTTCGAGCCACCACTGGCAGAGCATCGACACCTACGTGCGCCGCGACCTGCCCTCGCTGCGCGCGCAGCTCACCCTGGGCGACTCCTACACCAGCGGCGACCTGTTCGACAGCGTGAGCATCCGCGGCGCGCAGCTGGCCACCGACGACCGCATGCTGCCCGACTCGCTGCGCGGCTACGCGCCCACCGTGCGCGGCGTGGCGGAGACGAACGCCAAGGTGACCATCCGCCAGAACGGCATCGTGCTGTACGAGACCACGGTGGCGCCGGGGCCGTTCGTCATCTCGGACCTCTATCCCACCGGCTACGGCGGCGACCTCGAAGTGGCGGTGACCGAGGCCGACGGCCGCGTGCGCAGCTTCGCCGTGCCCTATGCCTCGGTGCCGCAGCTGCTGCGTCCCGGGCTCAGCCGCTTCGCGGTGGCGGCCGGCGAGCTGCACGACGCCTCGATCCACGCGCACCCGGCCATCGTGCAGGGCACGATCCAGCACGGCTTCACCAACCTGCTGACCGGCTACGCCGGCGTGGTGGCGCTGAACGGCTACGGCGCCGTCCAGGTCGGCACCGCCCTCAACACCCGGTACGGCGCGCTGGCGGTGGACCTGACCGACGCGCGCACCGAGATCCCCGGCCAGTCGACGCAGAACGGCCAGAGCCTGCGCCTGAGCTACAGCAAGATCCTGCCGGACACCGACACCTCGCTGACCCTGGCCACCTACCGCTACTCCACCAGCGGCTACCTCGGCCTGCGCGACGCGATGACCATGCGCGACATCGCCAACGGCTACCGCTACGTGGACCCGGCCACGCTGACCACCATCGACGGCGTGGCCGTCTCCAACCTGCTGACGCCGGACCAGCTGCGTGCGCTGCAGGGCGTCAACCAGGGCGCCTTCGCCACCTACACCAGCCAGCTCGACCGCCAGCGCAGCCGCTTCGACATCAGCCTGAACCAGCGGCTGGGCCAGCGCGGCGGCTCGCTCTACGTCACCGGCTCGGCGATCGACTACTGGAACCGCAAGGGCACCGACGTGCAGTTCCAGGCCGGCTACAACAACACCTTCCGCCGGCTGAGCTACACCGTCTCGGCCACGCGCACGCGCAACGCCTACTCGCGCATGAGCAACGAGCTGTTCGTGAGCTTCACGCTGCCGCTGGGCGACAGCGTGCACGCGCCGATGTTCGGCGGCAGCCTCACCCACGACAACAGCGGCCACACGCTGGACCAGGCCACGGTGAACGGCACGCTGGGCGTGGACAACCAGTTCAACTACGGCGCCACCGTCTCGCACGACAACGGCGTCGGCAACGGCGGCAGCAGCGGCGGCAACGCCGGCACCGTCTACGCCGGCTACCGCAGCCCCTACGCGCAGTTCAACGGCAGCGTCGGCGCGGGCAGCGGCTATTCGCAGGCCTCGCTGGGCGTGGCCGGCGCCGTGGTGGCGTACGCCGGCGGCGTCGTGTTCGGCCAGCCGACCGGCGACACCATCGCCGTGGTCGAGGCCCCGCAGGCGAGCGGCGCGCGCGTCGTCAACGCGGCCGGCGTGCGCGTCGACCACTTCGGCCACGCGCTGGTGCCCTACCTGACGCCGTACAACCTCAACACCATCCAGCTCGACCCCAAGGGCCTGCCGCTGACGGTGCAGCTGGAGGCCACCAGCGCGCAGGTCGCGCCGCACGCGGGCGCGGTGGTGCTGCTCAAGTTCAAGACCGAGAGCGGCCGCACGGCCATCGCGCGCGTGCGCCGCGCCGACGGCAGGCCGCTGCCGTTCGGCGCCGAGGTGGTGGACGCGCAGGAACAGTCCGTGGGCGTGGTCGGCCAGGCCGGGCGCATCCTGCTGCGCGGCGTGAAGGACAGCGGCCGGCTCACCGTGCGCTGGAGCGCCGAGGACGGCCAGCCGATGCGCTGCGCGTTCCCCTACCAGCTGTCCGCGCCGGCCAAGGGCCAGGCGCAGACTTACGAGAAGATCGAGGCGACCTGCACGCCTGTCGCCGACGGAAGCCGCTCATGAAACCGCTGCGCTACGCCTGCCTGCTCACTCTGCTGCTGGTGCTTTGGCCCAAGGCGACGCTGGCGAGCTGCACGATGTCCGGTGGCACGGAGACCGTCAGAATGACGATCAGCTCGCCCATCACGCTCGATCCGAACGCGGCGGTAGGTACGGTGCTGGCCACCTCGCCGGTCGTCTCGCCCAGCCCAAACACCACTCAGGTCTCCTGCTCGGGCAGCACCACCATCGGTGTCATCAATCTGGTGGGTTCGCAGCCGAGCGGCAGCTCGACGATCTATCCCACCGGCGTCTCGGGCGTCGGCTACCGCATCCTGCATCCGGACTCGAGCTACTACCTGCCGCCCTGGGGCTACGACTCGATCGATTCGGGCACCTACGAACTCTCGGTCGGCTCGGCCCTGCAGTTGGTCAAGACCGGCCCGATCACGAGCGGTGCGACGCTCAACGCCGGCACGCTGGGCTATTGGCAATACGGCGGCCGCCGCACCAACCTGCGCGCGGAGGATTTCGTCCTCGCCAACTCCGTGACGTTCGTGGCGCCAAGCTGCACGGTGACCACGCCGAACATCGCGGTGACGCTGCCCACGGTGTCCAACACCGCGCTCGCCGGCACCGGCGCCACGGCCGGCGCCACGGCCTTCACGATTGGGCTGAACTGTCCCAGCAGCGCAGCCGGGCGCACGATGGCGATCCAATTCGACACCGCCCAGTCGTTCTCCGGCGCGAACGGCGTGATCATCCCCACCGCCGGCACGGCCAGGAACGTCGGCGTGCAACTGGTGGACAGCAGCCTGTCGCCCACCGTCGTCTTCGCCCACCCCGTCACGGTAGGCACCACGCCCAGCGGGCTCTACAACCTCACCTACTACGCCCGCTACTACGCGACCGCCGCGTCGGTCACCCCGGGCAACCTGACCGCGACGGCCACCTTCACCATCAGCTATCCGTGAGCCGGCTCATTCGTAGGTCTGCGTGACCAGCTTCGGCTCGGCATTCAAGTAACCGGCGAAGTAGCCGATCAAGCGGTCGGAGGACAGCGCGCTCCCCTCCGTGACCGACAGTACGTAGGACTGTGCGGCCTGGCCGGGAGTGGCATCGGCCTGTTCGGTGCAGCGGTAGTGCCGTGCGCCCAGGTTCTGCGCCTCGTTGATGCGTCCGGCCCCGACGCTGCAGGTGGGTTCGACGATGGCGCCGCTGAAACCGATGCTCCCTCCGTCCGCATGCGCCAGCGGTGCGGCCATGGCCAACGCCAACATCCCCGCCACCGCAACGATTCGCCTCATGGCCATGCCCTCCAGCTCCACTTCGGAAGCTCTCGGTCTGCCTATCGGCGGCCGAGGGGACCTGCTTGACGGCTTACGCCGGCGCAACCGCCGGATTTGCGATGGGCGTCACATTTTTGACGCGGCCGGCCGGACGCGGCCCAGCCCGTCGGAAGCTATCGGCAGGAATGCCGCCGGTTTGACCCCTTGGTTCCGAATGTCGACGGGGCCCATATCGGCCAGCTGGGTTCGGCGGCTCCTGTCGGGCCAGTGCGCCCTTCGCCAGGCACGCCGTCCATGGACCACTTGCGCGGCACGGTGCCGGCTACCTGCTGACCGCCGGTTCGCCGGCGCGCTCGCGCTCGAACAGTGAAGGATCGAGCGGCCCGAAGGCCAGCGCAACGGTCTCCATGCGGTAGTCGTGCCCGCCCAGGTCGCGCCCCCTGAAGGCAAGCAGCAGACCCGTTTCGGCGTCGAGCCAGAACTCGCCGCTGTCGGTGCCCATCGGACCCTCCTGCCCGGCATGGCGGTAGCGCCAGCCCTTCGCCGGTCGGCCGGCGACCGTGCGGCCGTCCGCGGGAGCGCAGGACAGGTCCGCCTGCCAGCAGGGCCGTTGCGGGTCCAGGCGGACGACGCGGCCGATGCGGAAGCCGTCCGCGGGCAGCCACGCCCGCGACGGTTCCCGCTGCAGCCAGCTGTGCCGGCCGTCGCTCAACCATCGCCCGCGGAGCTTCGGGCCCGCCTCGAAATCGATGCGCGCGCGGTCGCCGTCGAGATAGATCGTCTCGGTCATGGCGCCCTGGATGGCGTCGCCGGTCAGCACGGCGTCCTGGCGCACGGGCGGCATGTCGGCAGCCCGCGCGACGGGCGGTGCCACGCACAGAACCGCCACGAATGCGGCTTGGAGAAGCAGGGCCCGCATCCGTGCCAGCCGGCGCACCGGAGCAAGGGCAGGTTTCGGGGCAGCCGTTTCATCGGGCGTGGTGCTCGGCAAGGCTCGGTCGCGGCGCCTGGCCTTCGCGGGGCGAGCATCGAGAAAGGAATGCCTCATCTCGTTGTCTCCGAAGATGATTGCATCACTGCCGCCGAAAGGCTTGGGGCGGAGGCGCGGAAACCGCCGCGGCACGCGACAAATTCTTCTGGCGCACTGCCCTTCCGACCCACGCAGACGGCGGCAGCGACTCTAGTTCTTCATCGCATCCACCAGCTTGCGCACTTCCGCTGGCGTCTTGCCGGAAAAATGCGTCGGCTCGCCATCCGCCTGTCCCTCGACGCCCGTCATGGCGTCGCTGTTCGCGATGGTCTTGTCGGGGACCAGGCCGCCCTTGCCGTCCTGCCCATAGGCATAGACCTGGTACAGCGTGCCGTAGGTCCCCTCGCCGCGGTGGTTGACCGCCCACGAGACGATGACGAACAGGCGCGGCTGGCCGCGCAAGGGATAGGGAAACGCCGCCTCCACTTTCGGTGGCGCGCCCTCGAACGAATACCTGTCGATCCTCGACTTGCTGCATGCGCCGTTCGTCGCGCGATACAGCACCACATCGACCGGATAGTCGGCATCGGACGACGGCTCGAAAGCGACGACGCCATCGGCATAGACCCCCGAAGCGTAGACCTGATGGGCGGCATCCGCCTTGGGGCACGCCGGCGTGGAAACGGACGCCGATGCGGCCATCGGCGCCGCGCCGAGGAACAGCCACAGGCATACTCGATTGAACACTCTCATGTCTCCTGCGTGGCACCGAGCAGACAGGCCACCGCGTTGTATCGCTTCTTGCGGTCGTCGTAGCCGTTGGTCCCGCCATTGACGGCCTCGGTGACGTCCTTGACGGTGCCGGTGTCGGCGGTTGCGTTGATGCCGTGGGCATCCCAGAAATAGAAGGCCGATTCTACGGCGTATTCCGTATTGTCGGCGACCAGTTCGGGATGATCGATGAAGGACTGCTGGTCGTCCGGGTTGAGCGCGTTGTGCCGGTCCTGGAAGCCCTGATAAT
Organism: Fulvimonas soli; assembly: GCF_003148905.1. Taxonomy (GTDB): domain Bacteria; phylum Pseudomonadota; class Gammaproteobacteria; order Xanthomonadales; family Rhodanobacteraceae; genus Fulvimonas; species Fulvimonas soli. The sequence continues at coordinate 149,465 of NZ_QGHC01000007.1, forward strand.
TGGTCCTGCCGGTAAGCTGGATCAGGCCGCGCCCCCGGTATTTGTAGCCGTCGCCGCTGGCTTCGTCGCCATTGCCATTGCGGTTGGCGTAGACGTAGTTGCCCAGGTTTTCGGCGTTGTGCTCGTAGTCCGACTGCTGCGTCCAGAGCTTGTCCCGCAACCTGCCCTTGGTGCAGTCGTCCTGCGCCGCGCTGTAGTTCTTCGGCCCGCCCTTGCAGCCGAAGATCTGGTGCATGCGCTTGGCACTGTAGCTGAGCGACTCGGTGGTGGCCTGGAAACCGCTCTCGTGGCCGATCTGGGACAGGAAATGGGCCATGCGCGCGGGTGTGTTCACTGCATATTCCCTGGCGAACTTGTTCAGATAACCGAGCACGGCCTCGTGGGTGGCGGAGCTGCCGTCCGGATCGGCCGCTTCCAGCATCTGCATGGTGATGAAGGTGCAGTTGTGCGCGTCTGCCCAGTCGTCCTGCGCTTTCTGCGTCATGAAGCACATCTGCGGGTCTGCGCACAGATTGCGTGGCTGCGCGCATTGCTGTTGCGCCGCGGCCCGCACCGGCAGGGCAGTACAGAGCACCAGCATCGCGAGAAGTGCCATGAGCCGCCGCAGCATCGCCGCCCTCCCGCCGTCGGCGTTCCATCCCGTTTTTCCGGGTCCATCCAGCGTAGACACGCCCATCTTCATTTCCTTCCTTCCGTCGGAGACTCTCCACCGTAGGATTTCAGCGGCCCGGCGGCCCTGCCCAGCACGCTCCGCACAATGTCGGGCGCCGCTCCACCCGTGAGCAGAGTCGCGCCGTGCGAGTCCCTCACCAGGTACATCGGCGTATAGCCGCCCCAGTTTCGCCACTGGCGCTGCAGGGCCAGGTTGGACGCCTGCAAGCCCTGCGTCGCCCCTGCCGGCACTCGGTATCCGCCATGATGGGCATGGAAGTCGTACTGGCGGAAATTGGCGTCCAGCGCGGCGCGCGGGTCGCCGGCGTGCAGGATCGCCGCCGCGAGACGCGCACTGTCTTCGCGGAAGTAGGCGATCGGCACCCAGCGTACGGCGATGCCGCGGGCCTCTTGCCGCAACAGCGCGTATAGCCGTGCGCAATACGGACAGTTGGCATCGAAGATGATCTGGATGGAGGGTTTTGCCCCGGGCGTCCCGCCCATCACGACGCCTTCCGCCGCCTCGGCCAGCTGCCAGGTGGACGGTGGCATGCTCCTGAATTGCACCTCCTGTGCGTGGACCGGTACCCCAGCCAGGCACCAGGCGACCACCGCAAGAGCCGCCAGCCGGCGGAGCTTCCTAGCCATGAGCCATCGATTCATGACGTGCATACCGGATGATCGCCACCGCCGCCGCCATCGCCGCCCCCGTTGTCGCCTCCACCCTGGTCGCCTCCGCCACCCGCACCACCGCCCGCGTCTCCATCGCCGCCGCTTCCATCCCCGCTGCCGCTATCTCCACCCCCTCCGCCGGTGCCGCCACCGGTGTCGCCAGCGCCACCGCCCCCGGAATCGTCACCGCCACCCCCATGCGCAGCGGCATCGGCCAGCAGGTTGCGGTCGCGGATCGGCGTTTGCATGCGCACGATCGCCTGGGATTCGATGTCAAGGCTGTAGACCTCGTGCCCCTTGGCCAGCGAACGCACCGGGTCGAGCCTGCCGATCAGGCGATCGATCACCGGCACGATCAGCGGGTACTTGTAGGTGACGCGGATCTTCAGCAGGTTGGCGTCCTGTACCGTCATGCCGCTGCGCGAGCCGGTGCCGGCGGACCGGAACGGCAGGCTGTCGTTGGGGATTGCCTCGGTGCCGTCGAACTGCTTGACCTTCCAGTCGTCGAATGCCGCGCGGGTCGGGCTGACGACGTCGATGTCGGCGGCGCCGGCGCGCACGTCGACCTGCGCATCCAGGTAGGCACGGGCCAGCCCCTCGTTGTCCGCGCTGTGGCTGTACAGCGGCAGCAGGCCGCGGATCAGGCCGGCGCGCAGCGCATCCGTCTCGGCGAACCCGGTGGCACCGCTGCGCGCGGCCTCGAGTGCCGCGTAGTCGACGACTGCCTTGGCGCGGTAGAACAGGATGGCCTGGAAGATGCCCAGCAGCAGCGCGCCGAACACCGGGATCACCACGATGGTCTCGACCAGGCTCTGCCCGCGCTGGCGACGGCGCGCGTTCATGGCGAGGCTCCCGCGCCTCTTGCCCGCTCGGCGGGAGCCGGCGGCGCCTCGGCGGGGGCGGCCTTCCTGCCCGTGGCCGCGGACCGGCCCAGCCTGGCCAGGTCGCCCGCCATCGCCAGGCTGTCGTCGCGCAGCGCGTCGTCGTGCCTGGCGGCCTGCGCGCTCTGCGCGAACGCGGCCTGCGCCTGGCGCACCAGCATCACGCCCAGGTTGTGCCAGGCCTTGGCGTTCGAGCCGTCGTGCTGCAGCACCCGCTGGTAGGCCTCGATCGCATCCTGCGGCTGGTCCAGCTTCGCGTAGATGTTGCCCAGGCGGAACCAGACGCCGTCGTCGTCGGGCAGGTCGCGCAGCAGGTCGCGGTAGCGGTAGAGCGCCTGCGTCATGTCGCCCTGCTCGTAGGCGGCGGCGGCCTGCCGTTCCAGCGCCAGCACCGCGGCCGGGTCCCGGTGGCGGGGCGCGGAGGCGCAGCCGCCGAGCGCGAGCAGCAGCAGGACGGCCGCGCATCGCGGCCTCACGGTTCGCTTCTGAGCCATTGCCATTCCTCCCCACGCACGGGCCCGAGCGCGGCGATGCCGCCGGGCGCCATTTCCACGGTCTGGTGCGCGCCACGGCCCAGGCGCATGCGCCAGGGCCGCACGCCTTCGCAGCAGTCGAGCACGCGCCCGCCGCGATCGAGAAAGACGATGTCCAGCGGATAGCCCATGCCGGCCGTGTGCACGCTGCCGCAGGGCACCAGCCACAGGGCCTGCCGCGCGCCGTCGGCCAGCCGCGCGCGGCCGAGCAGGCCGCGCATGCGGCTCCACGGGCGGTCGGCGCGCCAGGCCAGCGGCACGATGGGCACGCCGCCGCGCAGGATCACGCCGCGCCTCACAGGATCCCCTCCTGCTTCATGCGCAAGTAGATGAAGTACGCCAGCACCAGGAAGATCAATGGGAAGAAGAACATCACCAGCGGCAGCATCATCTTCACCGGCGCCTCCAGCGCGAGCTTCTCGGCGCGCAGGAAGCGCTCCTCGCGCCGCTGCGCGGCCTGCGCGCGCAGCGTGGCGCCCAGGCTGGCGCCCACGCGGTCGGCCTGGATCAGCGTGCCGGTGAAGCTGGAGATCTGCGACATGTCCATGCGCTCGGACATGCGCCGCAGCGCCTCCGCGCGCGGCAGGCCCGAGCGCACGTCGCGCAGCAGCCGCGCGAACTCCTGCGCCAGCGGACCGCTCGGCCCCTTCTGCGTGGCCTGCTCGATACCGCCGGTGATGTTGAGCCCGGCCTCCACCGCCATGGTGATGAAGTCCAGGTACACCGGCAGGTCCTTGATCACCTGCCGGCGGCGGCGGTTGCGCCGCTCGCTCAGCCACAGCGTGGGGTAGAACCAGCCCAGCACCGCGCCGAAGGCCAGCATCAGCAGGTACAGCATCGCGCCGCCCTTGCCGAGCATGGCGAGCAGCAGCCAGAAGAACGCCGCCGCGAGCAGCGCGGCGACCACGCGCAGGCCGTACAGCTGCTCGGGGCTGAGCACGAAGTCCTGCCCCGCGGTCTGCAGCTCGCGGTGCGCCTTCTCCAGCTTGTCGGGCTTCAGCCGCGGCCCCAGCACGTAGGTGGCCGCGTTCACCAGCGGCCACAGCAGGCGCAGGCCGAACGGCAACGGGTCCTGGTAGTGGCGGTCGGCCTCCGGCACCTCGCGCATGAAGCCGTAGACGGCCCAGAACGCCAGCGCCACGCAGCCGGCCACGCTGAGGGCGAGCAGGACGACGGCGACGCTCATATGTCGATGCTCGTGATCTTGCGGCACATGCGGTAGCCCAGGTACTCCATCACCGCGGCCACGCCCATCACCGCCCAGCCCATCGGCGTGTGGTACAGGTCGTGCATCGTTTCCGGGTAGGCGAAGCTCAGGAAGGCGATCAGCCCGACCGGCATCATCGCCATCACGATGCCCTGCAGCCGGCCCTGCGCGGTCAGCGACTTCACCTTGCCCTCCATGATCAGGCGGCGCCGCAGCGTGTCGGAGAGGGAGGCCATGCTCTCGGCCAGGTTGCCGCCGATCTCGCGCGAGATGCTCACCGCGGAGACGAACAGCGTGACGTCCTGCACCGGCACGCGGTCGTTGAAGTGGCCGAGCGCCTCCTCCAGCTTCACGCCCATGCGCTGCTCGCGCAGCACCAGCGCGAACTCCTGCGCCAGCGGGGGCTCGACGTCGCGCGCCAGGCTCTCCAGCGCCGGGGTGAAACCGAGGCCGGCGCGCATGCTGCCGGCCACCATCATCAGGCCGTCGGGCAGCTGCTGCTGGATGCGGTCGATGCGGCGCTGCTTGAGCCATGCGTAGACTTTCTTGGGCAGCACCGCCACCAGCACCAGCGCCAGCACCACCAGCAGCAGGTTGCCGGTGGCCAGCCACAGCAGCAGCGGCACGGCCACCAGCGCCACGGCGTTGGCGCGCCACAGGTTGGCCGGGTCGATGAACAGGAACATGTCGGCGAGGTTGAAGCGCGCCTGCTCGGTGAAGGTGTTCTGGTAGCGCCCCCAGAACACCACCGCGCCGCGCGCGAGCAGGAAGCCGGCGAGCGTCACGCTCAGGAACACCACCGCGGCGACGGCGACGAGGTTGCCGTTCATGCTTCGCCGTCCGGCTGGAAGATCGACAGGTCCACCGGCACGCCGCGCTCGGCCAGCTCCTCGTAGAACTCCGGCACCGCGCCGGTGGCGGTGAAGCGGCCGCGCACCCGGCCGCCCTCGCCGCCCTGGTCGCGGGCGCGGAACACGAACAGGTCCTGGGTCTGGATGGTGCCGCTTTCCACGCCGGTCACCTCGCAGATGTGGGTGATCTTGCGCGAGCCGCACGGGAAGCGCCGCTGGTGGATGATCAGGTCCACCGCCGAGGCGATCTGCTCGCGCACCACCGTCATCGGCAGGTCCATGCTCGACATCAGCACCATCACTTCCAGGCGCGACAGCGCGTCGCGCGGCGAGTTGGCGTGCGCCGTGGTCAGCGAGCCCTCGTGGCCGGTGTTCATCGCCTGCAGCATGTCCAGCGCCTCGCCGCCACGGCACTCGCCGACCACGATGCGGTCGGGACGCATGCGCAGCGCGTTGCGCACCAGGTCGCGGATGGTGATCTGGCCGCGCCCTTCCAGGTTGGGCGGGCGCGCTTCCATCGCCACCAGGTTGGGCTGGCTCAGGCGCAGCTCGGCGGCGTCCTCGATGGTGACGATGCGCTCCTCGTCCGGGATGAAGTTGGACAGGATGTTGAGCAGCGTGGTCTTGCCCGAGCCGGTGCCGCCGGTGACCACGATGTTCTTGCGCTCGCGCACCGCCACCTGCAGGAACTCCAGCATCGGCTCGTTGATCGAGCCGAACTGCAGCAGGTCCTGGCCGGTGAGCTTGCGCTTGCTGAACTTGCGGATGCTGATGCTGGGACCGCGCAACGCCACCGGCGCGATCACCGCGTTGACGCGCGAGCCGTCCGGAAGGCGCGCGTCCACCATCGGCGAGCTTTCGTCGATGCGCCGCCCCAGCGGCGCGACGATGCGCTCGATCGCCGCCAGCACCGCCTTGTCGCCGGTGAAGATCACCGGCGAGCGCTCGATGCGGCCGGCGCGCTCGATGAAGATCTCGTCGGCGCGGTTGACCATGATCTCGGTGACGCTGTCGTCGGCGAGCAGGTCCTCCAGCGGGCCCAGGCCGATCGCCTCGTCCAGCACCTCCTTGGCCAGGCGGCGGCGGCTGATCGACTTGGGCAGCGCGGCGGCGAACTCGCGGTCGATGATCTCCTCGATCAGCGCCGCGGTCTTCTCGCGCAGCTCCTCGTCGCTCATGCCGCGCACGTCGACGCGGCGCAGGTCCATCTGCTTGACCAGCGACTGGTGCACGCGCTGGCGCCATTCGAGCATGTCCGGCGAGGTGCGCGGAGCGGGAAGGTTCACCACGGCGTTGCCGGCGCCCGCTTCGGGCCAGGGTGTTGGCGCCCGCGTCGAATCGCCCGAGGCGTTGGCGGCCTGGCGCGGCACCTGGATCGGCGCGGCGGCCTGGTCCACCAGCACGCGCAGGCGGTAGTCGCCGATCGCCACGATGTCGGCCCGGTGCAGCGGGCCGTGCTCGTTCTGCACGCGCGTGCCATTCACCGTCACCGGCGCGCGCCCGCCCAGCACCTCCACGAACACGCCGCCGTTGCGGATGCGCAGCATCGCGTGCTCGCGGGCGATGTTCCAGCCCTGCAGCACGACCAGGTTGTCCTCGCCGCGGCCGATGCCGCAGGTCTCGTGCAGGCAGCGCACCTGGCGCGGGTCGCGGTTGGGGGTCTCGATCAGTACCTCGAACATCGTCTTGCCTCTGCCTTAGAGCCTGTCCATGGTCTCCCCATGCCCCGCGCCGGGAGCTGTTTGCGCGCAGGCCAAGGAAGAACGAAGGAACGCGGGGAGGCGCCATGGATGGCGCCGGCTTGGGGGAGCGAGGAGTGGACGTCCGTCCACGACTGAGTGATGACGCGGGCCTGCGGGCAAACAACCCCGGCCCGGAGGGCTGTCACCGAGTGGCCGCCAGGCGGCAGCGCGTGGCTTGGCCTGCCGGCCAGGCAAGCCGGCGCCACGCCCTACCGCCTGGCGGCCACTCGATGACGACGCGGGGCATGGGGAGACCATGAACAGGCTCCTAGTCCACCACGTCCGCGCCGGCCGTCTTGCGCATGTCGTCGCGCAGGTGGTCGCTCTTCTCGATCAGCGCGCGGTTGGACGGCGAATCGGCATCGACCACCACGGGCGTGACGAAGATCACCAGGTCGGTGCGGTTGCTCTGGAAGTTGCGCGAGCGGAACAGCGCCCCGAGGATCGGGATCTGCCCCAGCCCCGGCACCTTGTCGAAGGTCTTGGAGGCGGTGGCATCCACCAGCCCGGAGATCACGATGGTCTGTCCCTCGTGCACGTTCACCTCGGCGCTGGCGCGGCGGGTGATGAAGCCGGGATAGCCCTGCACGTTGATGCTGGGATCGATGCGGCTGATCTCGGTCTCCAGGTTGGTGGCGATGTCGCCCTGGCTGTTCACCACCGGCTCGATGTGCAGCTTGATGCCGTACTGCTTGTACTCGACCGTGGTCTCGCCGAAGGCCTGGGTGATCGGGATCGGCACCTCGCCGCCGACCAGGAAGTCGGCCACGCCGCCGCTGCGCGCGGCGAGCTGGGGCGTGGCCAGCTCCCAGGCGTTGCCGGTCTGCATCATCAGGTTGATCTTGGAGGTGATCGAGGTGGTGATGCCGAAGTAGGAGGCCGTGCCCGGCACCCGCAGCGGCAGGCCGTCGCCGCCGCCGGGGAAGGTGCCGGCGAAGCCGCCGGAGGTGATCCGGTAGTACGGATTGGTCTGCCAGTCGTGCACCAGGCCGCCGCTCGGGCCGTCGATCATGGTGTCCCACTTGATGCCGATCTCGTTCATGGCCTTCTTGTCGAACTCCATGATGCGCACCTGCATCATCACCATCGGCTTCATCTCCACCGCGTTGGCGGTGGTGAAGTCGACCACCTGCGGGTAGAGCTTCTTGATCGCCGCCACCTGCGCCATGTCCGCCGGCGACAGGTTGCTGCCGGTCAGCACCACGCTGCCGGCCACGCTGTTCACCGAGATCGCCGGGCTGCGCTCCAGCAGCCGTTTCACCAGCTCGGCGGCCTGGTCGCTGTTGCCCACGCCCACGTGCACCGCCACGCTACGCTGGCTGCCGTCCTGCATCCACAGCTGCAGCGAGGTGTCGCCCGGCTTCTGCGCGATCAGCACCAGCTCGCGGCTGCCGAGCGCCTTGACCTCGAGCAGCTTGCCGTCGCCCACCGCCACGCGCTTGAGCGGACCGGGCGCGCTCTGCACCAGCGCCTGGCCGACGTACATGTTGACCGCGTCGGGGATGGCCGGCGCCTCCGCGCGCGCCTCGCGCACCGGCGCCAGTGCCGCGCCCGCCCCTGCCAGCAGGGCCGCCGTCGCGATCCATGCCCACTTCCGTGATGCCTTCCAAGCCATGCTCAGCCGCTCCCGCCCACGATGAATTCGATGCCCGTGCCGCGCACGCGCCGCCCCATGCGCAACAGGTCGGCCTTGCTCAGCGTCTTGAGGTCGAACGGCCCGCTGCTGCCCGCCGGCCGCAGCATCACCAGCAACTGGCCGATCTTCTTGGCGATGCCCACCCGCTGCGCGTCGGCGGGGGTGAGCTGCAAGGTGATGTTGGAATAGCTGTCGTCGTCCTTGTCGCCGCCGCGCACGCCCTTGGCGTGCCTGCCGGTGGCCAGCACCAGCACGTCGCTGAGCAGCGGACGGACGCTGTCGCTGTCCTCGCCCGAGGTCAGCATCAGCACGTCGATGTGGTCGCCCGGCACGATCAGGCCGGAGATCGAGCTGGCCTCGTCCACCTGGATGGTGTAGGCCACGTTGCCGGGCGTGATGATGTTGGAGAAATGGTCCGTCACCGTCTCCACCGCGCTGGCCGGGATCGGCGCGCCCTGCGCCAGCGGCGCGCGCAGCAGCTGGCCCATGTAGCGGCCGTAGGTGTCCGGCGTCAGCGCGTCGGCCGGCACGAAATCCGCCGGCACGTCGCGCGAGGCCACGTCGTCGGCGGTGAGCGTGGCACCCGCCTTGAGGTCGTGCACCGGCACGACCACCTGGCGCGTCTGCTCGGCCGGCCGCGCCGTGCGCGCCGCCACCTGCGAGTTGATGTAGTGCACCGCCATCAGGCTGGCGGCGATGCCCAGCACCACGGCCACCGCGAGGTAGATGAGGTTGCGATTGACTTTCGGCATGTCCGTGTTTCTTCCTTCAGATCCATGAAGCGGAAAGCGCGTAGACGAAGCTGGTGTAGGCCTCGCGCAGCTTATCCAGCAGCTCGCTGATCGCGCTCTTGTCGCCTGGCGGCACCGGCACCAGCAGTATCAGCACGAGGCACCCCGCGACGACCGCGTACTCGACCAGCGCGCCGCCGCGCTGCCCGTGTCGCGCGCCGCGCCGGCGCCTGCCGTGCCGCCCGTCCCCCATCGCCGCCATACCGTTCCTCCCGCCGCTCATGGCTGCTGCACGTTGATCACCACCTGCGACTGTCCGTCGCCGGCGCGCGCCACCACCAGGGTCATCTTGCCGTCGCCGCGCGCATAGCTGAGGACGCAGCCGTCGTCGGTGCAGCGACCGTCCGCCGCCGGCTTCCAGCCATCGCCGGCCAGCCGCTCGCGGAAGAAGCTCGCGTTCTGCTGCGGGGACAGCGAGTTGCGCATGGCCACGGTGCGCGCCGGCACCGGGTCGTCCGGATAGGCGATGTCGTTGAACACCTTCGATCCCATCGGCCGCGGCAGGCCCTTGCCAAGCTCCGGCTGCTTCGGCGCAGAAGCGACATCGACGATGCCGATGTCGCCCTTGCTGCCGGAGCCGGCGGCGCTGACCTGCACGGTGACGAAGTAGTCGCCGTCTCGATGGCCGATCACGGTGGCGTCGCCGACCTTGTTGACCACCACCTGGCCGTTCCAGGCCTTGCGGTAGTAATCGACGATGTCCTGCACGCCCTGCGACGAGCGGAAGACCCGCGCCCGCATGTCCAGCCCGTTGAAGACGATGCGCTCGGCAACCGGCTCGGCCTGCGTGCCCGCCGGCAGCGGCGGCTCGGGCCAGCCGAACAGCCCCGCGCTCGCCAGCGCCGGCAGCAGCAGGGCCGCGGCGGCCAGGGCCAGCTCAGCGCACGTCTTCATACTTCACCAGCTTGTCGGCGGGGACGACGTCGGGCGCGGTGCGGCCGAGATGGAAGTTCTTGAGCCCCGGCGTGAACACCTTGTCCACGATGGGGATCTCGCCCAGCACGTGGACCACGCCGTCGATCATCTTGTCGGACGAGTTGCCCAGCCAGCTGGTCGGCACCAACGGGCGGATCACGTTGCGTACCGCGCGCGGCGACGCGCCACCGGCCGGGTCGCCATCCGACTTCTCACCGCTCCCCGCCGCGTCCCAGGCATCGGCCAGCAGCACCGTCCTGGCGGTGAAGCTGGGTTGCAGACTGTCCAGCGGATCGAGGAAGGCGAGCGGGCTGCCGTCGCGTCCGGTCAGCTTCTCCGTCTTCGTGGCGACTTCCGCGGTGACCAGTCCCTTGTCGTTCGGCGGGAAGTTGCCCAATGCACCGGCGACCTTGCCGACCATGTTGACGCCCTGGTCAAGGAAACTGGGCGCGGCCTCCTGCTTGTAGACCGTCAGCTGCAGGTCGCCCGGCTTGACCAGCTCGCCGCCGGCGAAAGTGGTGAGCATGGTGTCGGCGAAAGCACCGGGCGTATGGTCGTCGCTGCGGATCGCAGCCTGCGGATCGCCGAAGATGCGCCCGCGCAGCGCCTCCTGCACCGCGTCCTGGTCGGGCAACCCCTTGCCGCTCAGGCTGTGGTCGACGGTGGCGGCCCACGCCGCCTGCCGGGCGGCCGCCTGGGCCTGCTGCTTGACGTGGATGTACTGGCCGAGCACGGCGATGCCAGCCGCAAGCGGCACCAGCACGATCAGCGCCACCGCCATCTCGACGAGACTCTGGCCGCGCTGCCGGCCTGCCGTCCCTGCCCTCTTGCCTGGCCCGCTCGCCATACGCGCCTCCGCTCACTTGTCCGCAAGGCCGGATGGCTTGTCGAACACGTGCCGATCGAACGGCTGGCCGACGGTCATCCGCTGCGTGGTCAGGTACTGGCCGTCACCCCGATCGACCGGCTCCATCCGCAGTGCCAATGCGTAGTCGCTCCAGCTCACCACGCCGACACCGGCGCTGGCGCCGAAGCCCCACTGATCGCCGCCACTCCACACGCAGGATTCGCTTGTCGCGTCCTTGAAGCGGCGGCATGGCTGGCCGGCTTCGGTACCGGCCCCCTGCGACTGCGCCATGGCAGCGCCGTAGCCCTGCTGCTGCAGCTGCGCCTGCACCTTCGCGCGCAACGCCTCGTCGTCGTCGGCTGGCACGGCCGCGGCCCGCGGCTGCAGCCGGACGTTGGGATCGAAATGGCTGGTGTGCGCCGTCAGGTCGATCAGCTGCGCTCCTTCCGGCCCGACGATCGCCATATCCGACTGACGCACCGGCGAGAACTGGCACATGGAGTCCGGCTTGAACGTCCAGTGGTCCGAACGCACTGCCAGGCGCTGTCCGGCATACCAGAGCTGGTAGTAGGTGCGTCCCAATTTCCGGGCGACGTCCTCGTCCAGGGGCTTCTTCGGAACATTCGGGATCGCCTGGCAATTCGTCCAGGCAACGCGGTAGTTCTTTTCGTCCACCACCGCCCCGTCCTTGCGCAGCTCCTCGGTCTGCTCCACGTGGATCGGCGGGAGGTCCAGCGCCGAAGACGGCCCGGGGGCGGCCTGGCTGGCCGCACCCCTTCCGCAGGCCGTCAGTGCCAGCGAGAGCAGCAGGATGGCCGGGCCAACGGATAACGGATGTTGCGTAAGGATCTTCATGGCGTCGTCAATGGGAACCGGGCAGGCAGGGCGCCGCTGAGCCGTACATCACGGCCACTTCCTGGCGCACGGCGCAGGGCGTGTCGACCAGCCGTGCCTGCCAGTACGGGCTGAACAGGCTGCCCAGCTCGCGCCTGGAATCGATGGCGCGCGGGAACAGTTCGCGCGGCCTGCTGAAGTAGACCTGCGCGGAGGACAGGGCGGTCATGTCGTCCGACACGGCCTTGTCCGGCGCCTGGAAATCCGGCGGCCCACCGATGCCCTGCACGTTGTTGGCGGTGCGCACCGTGTTCATCGGCTGCTCGATCAGCACGGTGAACACCGGCCCCACATCGAGCGCATCGACGCCGTTCTGCGCCGCGCCGTAGCCGTTCAGATAGGGCACGGTCGCCTTGTTCGCGGCAGTGTCCTGGTAGTTGTCGGGCAGGCCCACGTGTGCGCCCGCACTGGAGGCGTAGTTGCGCAGCCAGGCCTTGTCCTGGCCACCCATCGCCGGGCTATTGAGCGCCATCGAACCGGCCGAGCCGTTGTCGATGCCGCCGTCGTAGCGGGTGTAGTGGCCGCGGTCGATGTCGTAGGGCGAATCCCAGCCACGGCCGTTGTTGATGCCAGGACTGGCCACCGAACGGAACGAGCCGGACGTCTTGTCCACCGCCGCACCGCCGCCCCAGGCCATCGGCACGTCGAACTTGATCGCGCAACCGGCGAGAGGGAAGCAGAACATCCTCGCCTTCGCGTCCAGCGTGTCGGTGCCGACCCAGCTGCGGTAGTTGACCAAATCGGTGCCACCGCGCTTGAGCAGGCTGAACGAACCGAAGCCGAAGTTCAGGCTGATGCCGTCGCTGCGGCTGCGCGAGAAGCCGTCGCGCGCCTCCATCACGACGTTCGCGTAACGGTCGCCCGCGCTGCTGGAACGCGGCCGCGTGCCACCGCCGATGGTGTAGGTGCTCGCGTAGTCGCGCGCCTGCAAGACGCCCTGCTCGAGCAACCCCAGACCGCGGGCGCCGATCTTGCCCTGGCCGTCGGTATTGCGTCCGGCAAGGTCGGTGGCGAGCTTGAGCGCCTCCTGCGAATCCACGCTGGCGATCAGCCAGGAAGCCTTGGCGTAGACCTCGTTCAACGCCGCGATCGCGGTCACGCCGGCCGAGAAGCCGGCCTGCATGGCGTCGCGCACCTCCTGCACCACCTGCTTCACCTCGTTGAGCGCGCTGACCACCTCCTGCAGCGCCGCGCCGATCTCGGCCAGCACCACGGTCACGTCGAACACCACGGCGATCGCCTGCACCGCGTCCTTGAAATTGTCGGTACCGCGCAGCGCGAAGTTGGTCCACGAGTACCAGCTGACCATCTGCGCCACGGCCACCTCGTTGGCGACCGTGGCGCGGTTCATGTAGGCGATCAGGTTGTAGGCGCGCGCCTGCTGCACCGCCACGCTGTAGGCGGTGGCGTCGGCCGCGTTGACCAGCTGCACCTTCTTGCTGACGGACTGCCCGGTATTGAACAGCACGATGACGCCGAGGCAGAGCACGACCAGCGCCACCACAGCCAGGATCAGCGCCTGTCCTCCCTGCCGGCGCAACGATGCGACGTGCAGGTCAACGCACGTTGGAATAGGGCGGCCGCCGGATTCAGACTGCCGGCCCTGAATAGCGATGGATCCAGCCACGATCGTCCCTCCGCCACGGCATCCATGGCCATGGCAACGCCACACTGCAATCTCATCAGACAGACCGAACCGCTCCCTCGGCGCGACGCACGAAGCGTCGCACCGACGGGATGAGAGCGGCCAATCAGGCGTTACTGCGCAGTCTGGTTGTTGTAGCTGCTGAGGGTCTTGTCCTGGGTACCTTCGGCGTGTGCGCTATTGCCTTCATTCTTGGCGCGATTGATATCTTCGGTAGCGCTCTGGCCGGAAAGCTCCCTGGCCATACCGCCGATCTGCGCACGGGCGGTGCCGCCGAAGTAGGTGACGGCCGCGATGGCCGCGATGGCGATGAGCGCGGTGATGATGATGTACTCGGTCATGCCCTGGCCGCGCTGCAGGACACGGGCGCCGTTGCGGCGGTAGACGTTCACTTTCATGGCTTTTTCCCCAAACGTAAAGAAAGTCCCTTCCCGCCGAGGACATCACGATGTCCACAGAGCGGGTCCCTACTTGGAAAGCCCCCCTGTATGGCCGCAGGCCATGCATGCCGCCACGCAATTTCGTTCCGCTCTTGCGCGCAGCGCCACCGAAGTTAGCAAATTCGTGTGCCTGTTTCGTGACGCCATGCGTTTTCAAACGCCAAAACGCGATTTCCATCACAACGCGAAAAATGCGGTGCACGGGGAGGTAGGGGGATGCGCAGCCAATCGCGTTAAAGCTCTTTCGTCCCGGACGCGACAAATGAAGGAGAAACCCGCATGACTGGCTTCGCGAAACGTTCCCGCCTCGCGCTGAAGTGCCTGCTGGCGGCCGGCCTGGCCACAGCCTTCGCCGTCCCGGCGACCCATATCGCCGCGACGGACGTGCCGGGCAGCCACGACAGTCCCATCGTCTCGCGTTTCCGGGGTTCGGTGATCGTCGGTTACCAGGCACTGGACTATGGCCGCATGGATCTGCCCATGGGCAAGTACGAACACGGCAAGCTGCCCACCGAGGCCATCGAGGGGCGCATTACCCGCATCGCCTATGTCGCGCCGGAGGGCAAGGAGGCACTGGAGGTGTTCCGCAATTTCCAGCAGGCACTGGCCGTGGCGGGTTTCCAGACGCGCTTCGAGTGTCATGGCAGCGACGGCGCCAACGGTTGCGGAGACGGCTTTGAGTTCGCCAACGCGGTAACGACACCCCTGTTCGACCCATTGCACGCCCGCAACGTCATGGTTCAGACGCTCAATGCCGTCAACGGCAATGTGCATGCAATTACCGCCCGGCTGCAGCGACAAGGGGGGCCGGTCGACGTAGCATTACTGGTCAGCAAGAGCGATCGGAACCCCACCGGCATCCTGCTGCAGATCTGCGAAAGCAAGGCGATGGCCACGGCCCAGGTGACGGTGGACGCCAAGGCCATGAGCGAAGGCCTGGCGCAGGCCGGCCACATCGCGCTGTACGGCATCCGCTTCGCCACCGACAGCGCGGCGCTCGACCCGGCCTCGAAGGATACCCTGGCGCAGATGGCCGCGCTGCTGGCCAGGCAGCCCTCGCTCAAGGTCTACATCGTGGGCCACACCGACGACACCGGCAGCCTGGCGCACAACCTGGCGCTGTCGCAGCAGCGCGCCGAGGCGGTGGTCAAGGCGCTGGTGGACGACTACCGCGTCGCGCCCGCGCGGCTGGCGGCCAAGGGCCTGGCCTCCTTCGCGCCGGTGGCGAGCAACCGCGACGAGGCCGGGCGGGCGAGGAACCGCCGCGTGGAACTGGTCGAGCAGTGACTCGCGCGGCACCGCCCGGCGGTCAGCGCGAGGAGACGTACTTCTCGCGCCGGATCTGCGCCACCGGCAGCCCGAAGTCCTTGAGCGCCGCGAAGGCCGCGTCGACCATGTTGGGGTTGCCGCACAGGTAGGCGATGTCGCGCTGCGCGCTCGGCGCCAGCTCGGCCAGCACGCTCTGCACGTGGCCCGTGCGGTCGCCGGGGCGCGGCACCGCGCGCGGCTGGCGGCTCAGGCAGGCGTGGAAGGCGAAGCCGGGATGCGCCTGCGCGAAGGCCTCGAACTCCTCGCCGTAGAGCAGCTCCTGCTCGTTGCGCGCGCCGTACAGCAGCACCGCCTCGCGGCCGCCCTGGGCGAGCCACCGCGCCAGCTGCGGCAGCATCGCGCGGTAGGGAGTGACGCCGGTGCCGGTGGCCAGCAGCAGGTAGCGCGGATGGGCGTCGCCCGGCTGCAGGCAGAAGCGGCCGTAGGGGCCGCTGGCCTGCACCGTCCCGCCGTGCCGCAACCCGCCCAGCAGGCGGGTGGCCGCGCCGCCTTCGACGTAGCTCACCGCGATCTCGATGCGCTCCACCGGCGCGCTGCCGTCGCCCACGGTGGCGATGGAGTAGCTGCGCTTGGTCGGCGTGCCGTCGTCGTAGTGGAAGTGGACCTGCAGGAACTGGCCCGGCACGAACGCCAGCGGCTGGCCGTCCTCGCGCTCGAAGGCGAGGTGGCGCACGGTGGGCGCCAGCATGCGGCTGTCGGCGAGGCGCAGGGTGAAATGGTCGGCCATGGCGGATTCCGGGGGAAACGGTGCGTGCGTCCGGCGGAACCGGTCGGCGGCGGATGGCCCGCTATAATAGAAGGCTCGTCCCCCCTGGTGCAGCCCATGAGCACTGTCCCCGCGCTCGTCGTCGACAACCTGCGCAAGACCTACGGCAACGGCGTGGAGGCGCTCAAGGGCGTCAGCCTCACCGTGGAGCAGGGCGACTTCTTCGCCCTGCTCGGCCCCAACGGCGCCGGCAAGAGCACCCTGATCGGCATCCTCTCCTCGCTGGTGAACTCCACCTCCGGCGACGCGCGCATCTTCGGCGTGTCGGTGAACCGCCAGCGCAACGAGGCGATGAAGCTGATCGGCCTGGTGCCGCAGGAGATCAACTTCAACCAGTTCGAGAAGCCGTTCGACATCTGCGTGAACGAGGCGGGCTTCTACGGCATCCCGCGCAAGATCGCCGCCGAGCGCGCGGAGAAGTACCTCAACGAGCTGCGCCTGTGGGACAAGGCGCGCGACCAGGCGCGCATGCTCTCCGGCGGCATGAAGCGCCGCCTGATGATCGCCCGCGCGATGATGAACGAGCCGAAGCTGCTGATCCTGGACGAGCCCACCGCCGGCGTGGACATCGAGATCCGCCGCTCGATGTGGCAGTTCGTCAGCGGCATCAACGCGGCCGGCACCACGGTGATCCTCACCACGCACTACCTGGAGGAGGCCGAGCAGCTGTGCCGCAACATCGCCATCATCGACCACGGCACGATCGTGGAGAACACCTCGATGAAGCGGCTGCTGGCCAAGCTGGACGTGGAGACCTTCGTGCTGGACGTGACGCACGCGCCCGAGCAGCCGCCGGCGCTGCCGGGGGTGACGGTACGGCGCATCGACGAGCACACGCTGGAGGCGGAGATGGCCCGCTCGCACGACCTCAACTCGCTGTTCGCGGCACTGTCCGCGCAGGGCGTGACGGTGACCTCGATGCGCAACAAGACCAACCGGCTGGAGGAGCTGTTCGTGCGCCTGGTCGAGAACGGCCGCCTCGGCCAGGAGCGCGCGGCATGAGCGGCTCGCCCAACCTCGTCGCGCTGTACACCATCGTGCGGCGCGAGATCGCGCGCATCCTGCGCATCTGGACGCAGACGCTGATCCCGCCGGCGATCACGGTGACGCTGTACTTCGTGATCTTCGGCAAGCTGATCGGCAGCCGCATCGGCCCGATCGCCGGCGGCTTCAGCTACATGCAGTACATCGTGCCCGGCCTGGTGATGATGAACGTGATCACCAACAGCTACGGCAACATCTCCAGCTCGTTCTTCGGCGCCAAGTTCCAGCGCTCGGTGGAGGAGATGCTGGTCTCGCCGATGCCCAACTGGGTGATCCTGCTCGGCTACGTGCTGGGCGCGGTGGCGCGTGGCCTGGCGGTGGGCCTGCTGGCGCTGCTGATCGCGCTGTTCTTCACCTCGCTGCACGTGGTGCACCCGCTGATCACCTTCCTGTCCGTGCTGCTCGGCGCCACCATCTTCTCGCTGGCCGGTTTCGTCAACGCGATGTACGCCAAGAAGTTCGACGACGTCGCGCTGGTGCCGACCTTCGTGCTCACCCCGCTCACCTACCTGGGCGGCGTGTTCTACTCGATCAGCATGCTGGGCGAGCCGTGGCAGACGATCTCGCGGATCAACCCGATCGTGTACATGGTCAACGCCTTCCGCTACGGCGTGCTGGGCGTCAGCGACGTGCACGTGGGCGCGTCCTTCGTGGTGATGCTGGTGTTCGTGGCCAGCCTCGCGGCCTTCGCCCTGTTCCTGCTCAAGCGCGGCATCGGCCTGCGCTCCTGAGCGCCGGCGCCGCCCTCTCCCCCGCCGCCTTGCGCCGCAACAACACGCGGCGCGCTGCTCCGCTAACCTTGCATCGCAGCATGCGGGGCGCGGCGCTGCATACGTATTCAGGCATGCGCCGGCGCGCACGGCAGCGCAGAATCGGGCGCTTCCACAAGAAAGCCACGAGGGGAACGCGATGGGGGTCGTGATGGGCAACGACGGACTGGAGCAGCGCGCCACCGCGCGCGTGGTGCTGATCGCCGCGGCGGCGGCGCTGGGCGGCTTCCTGTTCGGCTTCGATACCGCCGTGATCAACGGCGCGGTGGACGCGGTGCGCGCCGGCTTCGGCCTCGGCGCCGGGCAGATCGGCCTGGCGGTGTCGTGCGCGCTGCTCGGCTCGGCGCTGGGCGCCTGGTACGCCGGCCCGCTCGCCGACCGCTTCGGCCGCGTGCGCACCATGCAGGTGGCGGCGCTGCTGCTGGCCGCCGCGGCGCTGGGCTCGGGCCTGGTCACCGGCATGTGGGACCTGGTGCTGTGGCGCATGGTCGGCGGCATCGGCGTGGGCGTGGCCTCGGTGATCGCGCCCACCTACATCGCCGAGGTGTCGCCGGCGCACGTGCGCGGGCGGCTGGGCTCGCTGCAGCAGCTGGCGATCGTGCTCGGCATCTTCGTCGCCCTGCTCAGCGACGCCTGGCTGGCCGGCAGCGCCGGCGGCGCGGCGAACCGGCTGTGGCTGGGCCTGGAGGCCTGGCGCTGGATGTTCCTGGTGGCGGTGGTGCCGGCGCTGGTCTACGGCGCGGTGGTGCTGGGCGTGCCCGAGTCGCCGCGCCACCTGGTCGCGCGCGCGCGCCTGCCGGAGGCGCGCGAGGTGCTGCGCCAGGTGCTGGACCTGCGCGACGAGGCCGCGCTGGACCGCAAGCTGGTGGAGATCGAGCACAGCCTGAAGATGGAATACCGCCCGCGCCTGGCCGACCTGCGCGGCCCGCGCTTCGGCCTGCTGCCGGTGGTGTGGATCGGCATCCTGCTGTCGGTGTTCCAGCAGTTCGTGGGCATCAACGTGATCTTCTACTACTCCTCCACGCTGTGGCACTCGGTGGGCTTCAGCGAGGCGGACTCGTTCACCATCACCGTGGCCACCTCGATCGTCAACGTGCTGGTGACCCTGGTCGCCATCGCGCTGGTGGACAAGGTGGGCCGCAAGCCGCTGCTGGTGGTCGGCTCGGCCGGCATGGCGCTGACCCTGGCGCTGATGGCCTGGTGCTTCTCGCAGGCCAGCGGCAGCGGCGCCGCGCTGGCCCTGCCGGCGCCGTGGGGCCCGGTGGCGCTGGTGGCGGCCAACGCCTACGTGGTGTTCTTCGGCGTGAGCTGGGGCCCGATGGTGTGGGTGCTGCTGGGCGAGATGTTCCCCAACCGCATCCGCGCGATCGCGCTGGCGGTGGCCGCGGCGGCGCAGTGGCTGGCCAACTTCGTCATCACCAGCACCTTCCCCGCGCTGGCCGAGCTGGGGCTGGCCTTCGCCTACGGCCTGTACGCCGCCTTCGCGCTGATCTCGCTGGTGTTCGTGGTGTACGCGGTGCGCGAGACCAAGGGCATGGAGCTGGAGGAGATGCGGGACTGATCGTCGCGCCACTCCCGGCTTGCGGAACCGCTCCCTCTCTCCCGAAGGAGGGAGCATGGCTTGCGGTGTCTGCCGGTCATCGCACCTCCTCTCCCCGCCGGGGAGAGGAATGAGGTGAGGGGTGGGGCTCGCGGCGGCGTCTCGCTCAAGCGACGGCATGGATGGTTGGCCCGTCGCCAGGGCGACCCCTCACCCCGGCCCTCTCCCCGGAGGGGAGAGGGAGCACGGCTTGCGATGGCGGTCGACCATGTGCCGCCTCTCCCCGGAAGTGAAGAGGGAGCTCCGCTTCGAACGTGGGGGCGGTAGCTGTCGAGCGGCCTGCTCAGCGGGTGGAGAGATAGGCGCCCAGCGCCTGCACGTCCTCGTCGCCCAGCGTCTGCGCCACGCCCTGCATCACGCGCGCGTTGCTGTTGTCGGCGCGCGCGCCGCTCTTGTAGTCGCCCAGCGCCTTGGCCAGGTAGATCGCCGACTGCCCGCGCAGGTGCGGGAAGCTGGCCCAGGGCGGCTGCGGCTTGCCGTTCGGCACGGGCCGCGGTCCCTGCGCGTCCGCGCCGTGGCAGCCCTGGCACGGCGGTATGCCGTTGGCCGGGTCGCCGGCCGCATAGAGCTGCGCGCCGCGCGAGCTCTCGTCGGCCGGCCCCGCCGGCTTGGGCGCCAGCGAGGCGTAGTAGGCGGCCAGGTCGCGCATGTCGGCATCGCTCAGCGGCGCGGCCTGGCCGCTCATCACCGGGTCCCGGCGCTGGCCCTCCTTGAACTGCTTCAGCTGCACGTAGAGGTAGGTGGCCGACTGCCCGGCCAGGTTGGGAAAGGTGGGCGCGACCGCCACGCCCTGCGGGCCGTGGCAGGCGGCGCACACGGTCGCCTTGCCGGCGCCCGCCTGGGCGTCGCCCCGTACCGGCGCCTGGCGGCGCAGGTCGGCGAAGGGGGCGGCGGGCGCGGCGGCGCTGGCGGCCGTCGCCGCGTCCTGCGCCCGGCCGGCCGCGGCGACGGCCAGTGCCATGGCCAGCAGCAGGATCGATGTGCGCGTCATGGCGTCGTCCTCACAGCTTCACGTTCAGCATCACGCCGACCACCGTCACGCTGTAGTGCAGCTGCGGCCCCTCGTCGGTGTAGATGCGGTGGTCGTAGACCAGCGTGTCGTCGAAGCCCAGGTAGTGCCAGTCCAGGAAGCTGCCGCTCTGGTACTGGCCGAACAGCCGCACGCCCACGCTGCGCGTCACCGGGAAGCCCAGGCTGGCGCTGAACGTGCTGGAACGGTAGTGGTTGTTGGGGAAGGCGTCATCGGGCGTCAGCGCGGCCGCGTCCGGGTGGGTGAGCGCGGCGGTGGAGGCGTAGGCGTAGTCGAGCTTGGACAGCGACTGCGTGTAGTTCCAGCCGAGGTCCAGCCGCACCCTGCCGAAGTCGTGCGAGAAGTTGACGCCGGCGTTGTAGTCGCGCTCGTTGTCCAGGTCGTGCCAGTAGTTCTCCAGCGGGTACAGCGGGCCGCCGAGGGACGGGTCCTCGCTGCCGGCCGCGCCCACGATGGCCTCGTTGTCGGCCACGTTGGCGAACTTGAGGTGGGTGCTCTCGGCGCCGACGTAGACGCTGGCGTTGGTGCGCGGCGAGGGCTGCCAGTCCCACTCGCCGGTGAAGCCGGTGGTGCGGGTGTTCTGCCGGCCGACCTGCGCGTCGTACTGGTCGCGGCTGCCGTAGAAGGTGGCCGACACCGTGCTGCTCTCGCCCAGCGGGTAGAGCAGGATCACCCGCGCCTTGCTCTCCTTGCGGTCGCTCATGTCGTACTTGCGCATGGCGTCCACGGTGAAGGCGGTGGGCGCGATGCCGTCGGCCGGCACGTAGCCCGGCAGCGAGGCGGAGTAGTACGCCTCGTACGGGTCGTAGTCGTAGTGGCCGCCGGTGCGGTCGGCGTACTCGATGCTGGCGCGCAGGGTGGCGTCGCCCAGCGACTTGCTGACCCAGCTCAGCTTGAGGCGCTGCTCGTCCAGGCGCTTGCGCTCGCGGTGCTTGGGCTCGTTGTGGTCGAAGGTGTAGACCAGGTTGAAGCTGTTGTCGCGGCTGGCGTTCCAGTCCACGCCCAGCTCGAACAGGGTGTCGTCGTAGCCGAACGGGATGTTGGCGATCTGCACGTTCGACGTGCTGTAGTAGCCGTTGTCGAAGATGCCCACCTCGCCCGGCACCACGCTGCCCTGCGAGCCGTTCTCGGAGATGTAGCCGTACTGCCCGGTGAGCGGGTTGTAGGCGAGGTAGCGGGTCTTGTTGTCCTCCTTGTAGTAGCGCAGGTCGGCGTGCCAGCCGAAGGCGCTGCTGGGGTGGAAGCTGAGCTTGGCGTCGAACAGGCCGGTGTCGATGCGCGCGTGCGCGCTGCTCTCCGACAGCGCGGCGGTGGTGTTCCAGTCCGCGCAGGGGATCAGCTGCTGGAACGGCCCGCCGGCGAAGCCCAGCGTGCCGGTGCAGTTGACCGGCGGCAGCAGGGTGTCGTTCTGGCGCATGGTGCCGTAGGCGGCGGCCAGCGACAGCTCGCCGTGCCACTTCAGCTCGCGCGACAGCTCCAGGCGCAGGTTGTGGTAGTCGTTGTCCGGCTCCAGCGAGAACTGGCCGTCGGTGACCAGCCCGGCGTTGGGCAGGCCCACCACGTTGGTGATCAGGAACGGGTTCTGGTAGTTCAGGTGGTCCTTGTGGTCGCGGAAGAACGAGCCGGTGTAGACCGCGTTGAAGCGCCACAGCTTGCCCACGTTGCGCAGGCCGAGGTTGACGTCGGTGGTGGTGAAGTCGATCGGCCGCACCGTCTCCAGCACGCCGCCGTTGCCGCCGTAGGGTGAACCGGTGCTGGGGAAGGCGAAGCTGAAGAACATCGGCCCGCCCCACAGCCGCGTGCCGTTGCGCTCCTCGTTGGTGACCGAGGCGTAGCCGATCCAGTGGCGGTACAGCTCGCCCTCCAGGCTCAGCCCCTCGCGCGTGCGGGTGAGGCCGATGCTGCGCCGGGGCGCGTCGCGCGAGGCCTGCTGCACGGCGGCAATGGTGCTGTCGCCGGGCGTCAGGCCCGACGGCAGGGTGAGGTCGGTGCTGCCCACGCCGTTCCACACCGGATAGGCGCTGGTGGACACGGTGTGCGGGATGTCGCGGTAGAACGCCTCGATCTTGTAGCTTCCGTAGCGGCCGGCGCGCAGGCGGTAGTACTGGTCGTCGGCGCTGAGGCGGCTGCCGCGGAACTCCACGTAGCCGCCGGTCTTCCTGTTGTCGAAGCCCAGCGCGAACAGGCCCAGCGCGGCGCCGTTCTTCCAGTCGGTGTACTGGCGGAAGAACTCCGCGTTCCTGTCGCCGTTGACGTGGATGTAGCCCAGCTCCAGCAGGCCCCAGTAGGTCCAGTCGCCGCCGCCGAGCGGCCTGGTCGGCGGGCCGTACGGGTACGGGTACAGCGCGCCGCTGGGCGTGCGCAGCTGCCCCGGGTGCAGCCAGGACATGCCCTCGTCGCCGGGCGCCATCAGCGGCGTCCAGCCGCGCGGGTCGAGGCCGTTGCCGTATTGCAGGTCGCCCACGCGCATGCTGTCGCTGCCGTCGCCGGCCACGGCGGGCAGGGCCATGCAGCAGCCGGCCAGGCCGAGCAGGATGGCGAAGGGCATCGGCTTGATCGTGCGCATCGTCCGCTCCTCCTCCGCCCGGCTACTTGTGGAAGCGCGACCCGGACGGGTTGTTCGAGCCGTGGATGTTGGTGTGGCAGGTCAGGCAGGCCCGGCCCATCAGCCGCTCGTCCGGCGTCGACCCGTTGCCGAGGTTGGTCGGCACCTGCAGGTCGTTCGGGTGGCGCGTCATGGTGTGGCACTGCTGGCACAGCATCGGCAGCGGCGCCACCAGCAGGGTCTGCTGGTTGGAGCCGTGCGGGTCGTGGCAGTTGAGGCAGCTCTCGCGCACCGGCGCGTGCTCGAACAGGAACGGCCCGCGCTTCTCGGCGTGGCAGGTGTAGCAGGTCTCGTTGACGGTGTCGGTCTTGAGCAGCGGCCGGGTCAGCGTGCCGTGCGGGTTGTGGCAGTCCACGCAGGACATCTGCCCCTCCGGCAGCGGCATGTGCGAGCGCCGGTTGAACTTGGCCATGATGTCCTTGTGGCAGGTGGCGCAGACCTCGTTGATCGAGGGCTTGGCCAGCACGCCCTCCGGCGACAGCCGCGCCATCGGGTTGTGGCAGTCGCTGCACGACAGCCCGCGCTCCTGGTGCACCGAGCCGATCCAGTGCTGGCGCGCGCCGCCGGCATGGCAGCCCAGGCACACCTCCTGCTGGGTCTGCGGCGTGGTGGCCGAGCCGTGCGTGAAGGCGATGATCGAGCCCGGCGCGGTGGGGTTCTTGGCGTGCTCGGAGCCGGGACCGTGGCAGCTCTCGCAGGCCGCCTGCGGGCCGGTGTTGGCCGCGCCGGCGCGGAACGAGGCCACGTGCAGCGAGTGCGAGGCCTGCACGTTCTCCAGCGAGTGGCAGGCCACGCAGGTCTTCGCGCCGATCGCCTGCGCGTCGGGCGCCAGCGGGTTGTGCGGGATCGGCGCGGCGTCGAACGGCGTGGCCGGGCTGTCGTTCACCGGCGCCAGGTGCGGATCGGCGTTGCGCGCCGCGTTGGCGCCCATGTCGGTGGACGGCAGCATGCGCGCGATGTCGTCCTGGCTGAGGCTGCCGCCGGACGACGACGCCGTTCCCGGCGAGGCCTGCTGCTGCGCCCGCGCGCCGCCCGGCAGCACCAGCAACCCGCCGAGGGCCGACGCGACGGCAAGCACGACCGCGAACGAAAGCGGTAGGACACGCATGGCTGCACAACCCCTTGGCTTTGCGTGAGCGATGCGGGCCAGCCCCCTGGCCCGCGCGCCGCCACGGCGGCGACATCGCGGCCGCAGTATTCACCCAAGGCGGCGGGTGCGTTAAGTCGCCGCACCTCAAAATGAGTGTCCAGAATCGCCGAACAATGGCACGCTTCGCCGCGCCGCAGCATGGGTGCCGCGCGCATTGAGCTAGCCTGCGCCATGCGTTGCGATGGCGGCAGGAGGATGCGCGTCCATGCAGGACTTGAACGACATCTACTACTTCGTGCAGGTCGTCGAGCTGGGTACCTTCACCGCGGCCAGCAAGGCGCTGGGCGTGGCCAAGTCGCAGCTCAGCTTCCGCATCGCGCGGCTGGAGGAGAACCTCGGCGTGCGGCTGATCCAGCGCACCACGCGGCGCTCGCACGTCACCGACATCGGGCAGCTGTACTACCAGCAGTGCCTGCAGATCCTCGCCGCGGCGCAGCAGGCGCAGAACGTGATCGAGGAGGCCCAGGCCGCGCCGCGCGGGCGCATCCGCGTGGGCTGCCCGGTGCTGTTCGGGCAGCTGCTGCTGGCGCCGGCGCTGGTGCAATACCTGCGCCGCTATCCCGACGTGCACGTGGACGTGGACACCTGCGACCACGACGCCGACGTGGTCGCCAGCGGCTTCGACATCGCCTTCCGCGTGCGCCAGTCGGTGAAGGACTCCAGCCTGGTGGTGCGCAGCTTCGGCATGGACCCGCAGATGCTGGTGGCCAGCCCCGCGCTGCTCAAGCAGCTGGGCCGGCCGCAGCGGCCCAAGGACCTCAAGCGCCTGCCCAGCGTGGGCGCGGTCAGCACCGAGGGCCGGCACTTCTGGACGCTGATCGGGCCGGACGGTCGCTCCATCCAGGTCGAGCACCATCCGCGGCTGGCCACCGACGACCTGCACCTGCTGTTCCAGGCGGTGACCGGCGGCATCGCCATGGCGCAGCTGCCGGCCTGGCTGTGCCACGACGCGATCGGGCGCGGCAGGCTGGTGCCGCTGCTCGGCGCCTACACGCTGCCGCCGGGCAACGTGCACGCGGTGTATCCCTCGCGCCACGGGCACACGCCCGCCGTGCGCAGCTTCATCGAGTTCATGGCGGCGGAGCTGCCGCGCGCCCTGCAGGTGCTGCAGCGCGCCCCCGAGGGGCGCTACGAGGAACTGGAGGCCGCGGTCGCCGGCTGCGCCTGAACCGCCGCCGACGCGCGGCGCGCCGGCAGCCTTCAGGCACGCCGCGGCGGGCCGGCATAATCGGCGCTCCGACCGCCAGCCGAGGGAACCGCCGCGCATGCGCGAGGACCTGCACTTCTCCGACAACTACCGCGACCTCAGCCAGCAGTACGGCACCGGCGCGGGCTTCCAGTTCGAGTTCTACTGCGAGTGCTGCCGCGACACCTGGCGCTCGCCGTTCGAGCCCTACCGCAGCGGCCAGGCCTCCGGCTGGATGCGCGAGATCGGCAGCTTCGCCAGCAACCTGCTCGGCGGCCTGGGCAGCGGCCTCGACAACGCGGTCGAGGGCCTGGCCAAGGCCGGCTGGGGCAACGCGCGCGACGAGGCCTTCAAGCGCGCGATCGAGGCGGCGCAGGCGCACTTCCACCGCTGCGCCAAGTGTCACGACTACGCCTGCGACCGCTGCTGGAACGCCGACAGCGGCCTGTGCCAGCGCTGCGCGCCCGACCTCGCCGCCGAGGTGCAGGCCGCCCGCCTCGACGGCCGGCTACAGGCGGCCACCGAGAGCGCGCGCGAGTTCGGCAAGGGCCAGGCCGCGCAGGTGGACGTGCGCGGCGAGCGCCAGCTGGTCTGCCCGGCCTGCGGCCACGAGACGCGCGGCGGCAGGTTCTGCCCCGCATGCGGCCAGGCGCTCGCCGCGCCGGCCCGCTGCGGCGGCTGCCGGGCGCCGCTGCCCGCCGGCAGCCGCTTCTGCCCCGAGTGCGGCGCGCCCGCCGGCCGCGCCGGCGCCGTGCCGCCGCCCGCGCCGTCGTCCTGAGAGCCTGTTCAAAGTCTTTACTTTCAGGTTTCCGCTGCGTTCCCATGCCCGTCATCCCTGCGAAAGCAGGGATCCAGTGTCTGTAGGCGCGCCGGGTCGAAAGTCGCTGGATGGCCAGCCCTTCGGCTTTGAAAAGCGCCTCCTGCTTTCGCAGGAATGACGGAGAGGGAATGGCCGGACCGGCGGTAGATCGTGAACAGGCTCCGAGACGCCCGCCCGCCGCCGGCGGCGGGCGCCGTGGTACAAAGCCCTGCCGGCCGCGCCATGGGGGAGCGGCCGTGCCGCGCCGCACCGGCGTGCCTCAACGGACGACAAGGAACATCCATGACACGCAAGTCTTTCCTGCCAGCGCTGGGGCTGCTGGCCGCCTTCGCGCTGGCCGCTTTCGCGCCGACGCTGCACGCCGACGAAGGCAAGGACCGCCAGGCGCAGGTCGAGGCCTTCCTCGGCTCGCTGCACCTGCAGACCGGCAAGGTCGCCATCCCCGCGGCCAAGGCCTCGCTGGACCTCGCGCCGGGCTACGGCTTCCTGCCCGCCAAGGACGCCCAGCGCGTGCTCAGCGGGCTGTGGAACAACCCGCCCGACGACGGCGTGCTGGGCATGATCCTGCCCAGCCGCGACCCGCACGTGCTGCTGGACGAGGACAGCTGGGCGGTGGTGGTCACCTACACCGGCGAGGGCTACGTCTCCGACGAGGATGCCGCCAAGATCGACTACGACGACATGCTCAAGGACATGCAGAAGGCCAACCGCGAGGAGAACCCCGAGCGCCTCAAGCAGGGCTATCCGGCGGTGGACCTGCTCGGCTGGGCCGAGCCGCCGCACTACGACAGCGCCTCGCACAAGCTGTACTGGGCGCGCGACCTGAAGTTCAGCAAGGCCGACGGCAGCGAGGGCGGCCGCACGCTCAACTACGACATCCGCGTGCTCGGCCGCCAGGGCTACCTCTCGCTCAACGCGGTGGCGCCGATCGGCCAGCTCGCGCAGGTGCGCGCGGACATGCCGCAGGTGCTGGCGATGACCGAGTTCGATCCCGGCCAGCGCTACACCGACTACAACCCGGGCACCGACCGGCTGGCCGCCTACGGCATCGGCGCGCTGGTGGCCGGCGGCATCGCCGCCAAGGCCGGGCTGTTCGCCAAGCTCGGCGTGCTGCTGCTGGCGTTCAAGAAGTTCGTGGTGCTGGGCATCGCCGCCATCGGCGGGCTGTTCGCCAGGCTGTTCAAGCGCAGGCGGGCCTGAGCGCCCCCCCGTTCAAGGGCTTCCGGGGCAGGAGCGCCAGGAACGATCGCGGCCGGAGGCCGCTCCCACAGAGGCTCCGCAAGCCTTGGGGGAAGCGGCCTCCGGCCGCGATGCCCGGCCCCTCGCCCCGCTCCGGCCATGCCGCGCCGGCGCCCGCTCAGCGGCGATGGAACGGCACCAGCTCGGGGTAGTGCAGGCCGAAGCCCTGGGCCAGATCGATGCCCAGCGCGGTGAGCTCGGCCACGATGTCCTCCCCGTTCACCCACTCGGCCGCCACCTGCAGGCCGAGGCGGTGGCCGATGTCGCACACCGCGCGCACCATCGCGTGGCTGACCTGGTCGGTGAGCATGTCGCGGATGAAGCTGCCGTCGATCTTGATCAGGTCCACCGGCAGGTTCTTGAGGTAGCTGAAGGAGGACATGCCGGCGCCGAAGTCGTCCAGCGCCACCTTGCAGCCGGCCGCGCGCAGGCGGCCCATGAAGCGCGCCACCTTGGAGAGGTGGCGCACCGCCACGGTCTCGGTGATCTCGAAGCACACCCGCCCCGGCGCCACGCCGTGCTGCGCCAGCAGCTCGACGATGCGCCCGGCCAGCGCGTCGTCCTCGACGCTGGCGCCGGAGAGGTTGATGGTGGCCACCTCCAGCGCGGCGCCGGCCGGATGCAGGCAGTCGAAGTTGGCCAGCGCGGTCTCGATCACCCAGCGGTCGATGGTCGGCATCAGGCCGTAGTTCTCCGCCGCCGGCAGGAAGGTGCCGGGCAGCACCAGCCGGCCGTCGTCGTCGCGGAAGCGCAGCAGCAGCTCGATCCGCGGCCCGCGGCCCGGCTCCGGCACCAGCGGGCGCAGCTCCTGGTAGGCCAGCACCAGCCGCCGTTCGTCCACCGCCCAGCGCAGGCGGTTCACCCATTCCATCTCGCTGCGCCGGCGCAGGGTGCGGTCGTCCTGCTCGGAGTACAGGTGCACGCGGTTGCGCCCCTGCTCCTTGGCCAGGTAGCAGGCGGCGTCGGCCTGCGCGAACAGCTCGTCGCGCGCCAGGCCCGGCCGGTCGATCATCACCACGCCGATGCTGGCGGTGATGGTGTAGCTGCGCTTGCCCCATACGAACACGTAGCCGTCGATGCGCTGGCGCAGCAGCTCGGCCATGCGCGCGGCGCCCTCGCGGTCGCCGATGCCGGCCAGCAGCAGGCCGAACTCGTCGCCGCCCAGCCGCGCCAGCACGTCGCCGGCGCGCAGGTGCTGGCGCAGCAGCACCGCCAGCTGGGCCAGCAGCTGGTCGCCGGCGGCGTGGCCGGAGGTGTCGTTGATCAGCTTGAACTGGTCCAGGTCGATGTACAGCAGCGCGCAGGCGGACGCCGCGCCGACCTCGCCGAGCGCGCGCTCCAGGCGCCGCTCGAACTCCGGGCGGTTGTACAGGTCGGTGAGGCTGTCGTGGCTGGCCTGGTAGCCGAGCTGCTCGGTCAGCTCGCGCAGGCGCGAGATGTCGGCGGCCACCATCACCAGCTGGCGGCGGCCGTCCAGCTGCATCGGGGCGAGCGAGACGTTGGCCCAGAACTGCGCGTCCGCGCCGGCGCGCAGCAGCGCCTCGACGCCGTCGACCGCGGGGGTCTCCGCGTGCGCCAGCTTCAGCTGCTGCTCCGGGTCGACGAACACGTCCGCCAGCCGCATGCGCCCGACCGCGCCGCCCAACCGGGCGCGCGCGGCCTGGTTGGCGTACACGACCCGGCCCTCGTCGGCGTCGGCCAGCAGCACCAGCGCCGGCAGCATCTCGTTGAGCGCGCGGAAGCGCTCCTCGCTCTCGCGGTAGCGCTGGCTCATCCGCCAGCCGGCCTGCAGCGCGCGCCGCCGCGTGTCGCCCAGCAGCCAGGCCAGCACCCCGAGCAGCACGCTGATGATCGCACCGGGCAGCAGCACGGACTGCTGCCACGGCGGCGGCGGCAGGCCGGCGTCGAACGGCGCCATCACCAGCAGCCACTCGCGGCCGCCGTAGGGCAGCCGGCGCTCGAAGCTCAGCCCGCGCTCGGCGACCAGCGCCGGTATCGGCCGGCCCGGGGCGGAGTCGAACAGCGGCTGCGGCTGGCCGCCGGTGACGTCGGCGAGCTGGACGTGCATGCGCGCGGCGGCGTCGGCCGGCAGCGCGGTGCGCACCAGGTCGTCGACCAGGAACGACAGCCCGATCGTGCCGATGACGCGCGCGCGCCGCTGCTCCACCGTCCGCGGCGGATCGCCGGGCGAGTAGATCGGCAGCCGCATCACCACGCCCATGCCCGGATGGCGCCGGGCCACGTCCTGGATCAGGTGCATCGGGCCGGACAGCGTGCCGCGGTCGGTGTCGCGCGCGCTCAGCGCCGCGGCCAGGTTGCCCGGCTGCGCGGCCAGGTCCAGCCCCAGCAGCTGCGCGTTGCCCTCGCGCGGGGCGGCCATGCGGGTGACGTAGTGCTCGCCGTCCGGCCGCGCCTCGCGCGGCGCGTAGGCCAGCGCGAGCAGGCTCGGGAACAGCTCGCGCGCATGCAGGTTCTCGTAGAGCCGCTCGAACTCCACCGGGGTCACGTCGTCGGAGGCGAGGAACACCGTCTGCACCGAGCGCACCAGCAGCTCGGTGGACTGCAGCTGCCGGAGCAGCTGGGTCTGGCTGCGGTCGACCACCACGGTGAGCTCGGCCTGGTAGCGCTCGGCCTGCTCGACGCGCTGGCGCTGGTACAGCGCCAGCGCGACGGCCAGCGCGCCGGCCAGGACCAGCACGCCCCAGAGCCAGGTCGGCCAGCGCCCGGGATGCGGCAGCGCGAGCTCGTCGCCGGCGGCGAAGGCGCTGGCGCGCTCCCCGGGCGTGATCGCCTGTCTCCGCGATTCGCTGACCGCTCTCACCCAGCCCCCTTCCCCGGGCCCCATCCAGGCCCAGGCGACGTGCATAGCACAGCCGGCATCCCGGCACCAGCGCCGGGCGGTCAGCCGGCGCGCGGCTTGGCGCGGTGCGTGGGCGTGGCCGTCCACGGGTCGTCCGGCCACGGATGCCTGGGATAGCGGCCCTTCAGCTCCTTCTTCACTTCCGGGTAGGTGCGTTCCCAGAAGCCCCTGAGGTCCTGCGTGACCTGGATCGGCCGACCCGCCGGCGAGAGCAGGTGCAGCGTCACCGGCACGCGGCCGCCGGCCACGCGCGGCGTGTCGGCCAGGCCGAACAGCTCCTGCAGCTTCACCGCCAGCACCGGCGGCGCGCCGGGCACGTATTCGAGCCGGCGCGCCTGGCCGCTGGGCACCACCAGGCTGTCCGGCGCCTGCGCGTCGAGCGCGCGGCGCTGCTCGTAGTCGAGCATGGCGGCCAGCGCCTGCGAGAGTTCCTCCGCCGCCAGCGCGTCGAGGCGGCGCTTGCCGGCCAGGTGCGGCGCGAGCCAGTCCCCCAGCGTGGCGAGCAGGCGCGCGTCGGACAGGTCGGGCAGGCCCAGCTCCGGCATCCAGCCGCGCAGCGCCTGCACGCGCAGGCGCAGGCGCTGCGCCGCCTCGCTCCACGGCAGCGCGTCCAGGCCGCGGTCGCGGACCGCGGCGATGAGCGCCGGCAGCGCGTCCTCCGGCCGCACCGGCACGCTGCGCCGCTCCAGCACGATGGCGCCGAAGCGGCGTTCCTCGAACGCCTCCGCCGCGCCGCGCGCCTCGTTCCAGCGCGCCACGCGCTCGCGCGCGAAGCCGTGCGGGAGCTCGGCCTCCAGCACGCGCGGGTCCAGCGGCGCGGCGGCGAGGATCAGGCTGTCGCGCGCCTCGTGGCGCAGGTCCAGCGCGACCAGCCAGGGCTCGCCGAGCAGCGCGGTCTGCTCGGCGAGGCACGCGCCGCGCCCGCTGGCCAGCGTGTAGCGCAGCGGGTTGGCCACGTCGCGCCGCGCGACGCGGTCGGGGAAGGCGTGCAGCAGCAGGTCGCCGACGGCGTGGCTGTCGGGCACGCCGCTGGCGGCGGTGCGCACGTCCAGGCGCCGGCGCCAGCCCTTGGCCGCCTGCTCGATCGCGGCCAGCGCGCCGGCGTCGGCCTGCACGCCGGGTGTGCCGCCGCCGCGGCGGTCGCGCCAGGCGTGCAGCGCGGCCACGCGCGCGCGGAAGTCGTCGCTGCGCGCGGCCTCGCCGCGCAGCGGCGAGCGCGCCTCCATCAGCGCCAGCAGGTCGGCCACCAGCGCGAGGCGTTCCGGCGGCGCGCGCAGCGCGGCGGCGCCGAGCCGCGGCGTGGCGCCGAGCTCCAGCATGCGCCGGCCCAGCGCGGTGATGCGGCCGTCCGCGTCCAGCGCGCCGAGCTGTGCGAGCAGCTCGCGCGCCTGCGCCAGCGCGCCGGCGGGCGGCGGGTCGAGCCAGAGCAGCGCGGCGGCGCCATCCGCCGTGACGCCCCACGCGGCCAGTTCCAGCGCGAGGCCGGACAGCTCGGCCTGCACGATCTCGGCGGTGCGCGAGGGCTCCAGCCGCCGGCTCTGCGGCCACAGCCGGTAGGCCGCACCCTCCGCCACGCGGCCGGCGCGGCCGGCGCGCTGGTCGGCCGAGGCCTGCGAGACGAACACCGTCTCCAGCCGGGTGAAGCCGGTATTGGGATCGAAGCGCGGCTCGCGCGCCAGGCCCGAGTCCACCACCGCGCGGATGCCCGGCAGCGTGACGCTGGACTCGGCCACGTT
The DNA here is from genome assembly GCF_003148905.1 of Fulvimonas soli. Lineage (GTDB taxonomy): Bacteria > Pseudomonadota > Gammaproteobacteria > Xanthomonadales > Rhodanobacteraceae > Fulvimonas > Fulvimonas soli. The sequence continues at coordinate 181,305 of NZ_QGHC01000007.1, forward strand.
GGTGGCCAGCACCACGCGGCGGGTGCCGGGATCGGCGGGGGCCAGCGCGAGCTGCTGCTCGGCGAGGGAGAGCTCGCCGTGCAGCGCGACGATCTCGATCTCCATGCCTTCCCTTCTCCCGTCGGGAGAAGGTGCCCCGGCAGGGGCGGATGAGGGTCCGGTCGAAGCAGAACGTCCCGCTACGGTCGAACCCTCACCCCCAGCCCCTCTCCCGACGGGAGAGGGGAGCGAAGCGGACTGCTGCGCCAGCAGCGCCTGCGCCCGCGCGATCTCGCGCCGGCCCGGCAGGAAGGCGAGCACGTCGCCCTCGTTCTCCGCCAGCGCCTGCCGCACCACGCGCGCCAGGTGCTGCTCGGGGCTTTCCTGCGCGCGCGCCGGCGGGTGCTCGATGCGCACCGGGAAGCTGCGGCCGGGGCTGGAGAGGCGCGGCGCGTCCAGCCAGCGCGCGATGCGCTCGCCGTCCAGCGTGGCCGACATCACCACCAGGCGCAGGTCCGGGCGCAGCGTGGCCTGCACGTCCAGCGCCAGCGCGGCGCCGAGGTCGGCGGCCAGGTGCCGCTCGTGGAACTCGTCGAACAGGATCGCGCCGATCCCGGCCAGCTCCGGGTCGTCCTGGATCAGCCGGGTGAGGATGCCCTCGGTGACCACCTCGATGCGCGTGGCCGCGCTCGTGCGCGACTCGAAGCGGATGCGGTAGCCCACCGTCCGCCCGAGCTCCTCGCCGAGCTGGCGCGCCATGAACTGCGCCGCCGCGCGCGCGGCGATGCGGCGCGGCTCCAGCATCACGATCTTCCGCCCTTCCAGCCACGGCGCGTCGAGCAGCGCCAGCGGCACCTGGGTGGTCTTGCCGGCGCCCGGCGGCGCCTCCAGCACCAGCCGCGGCGCGACGGCCAGCGCGGCGCGGATCCCGGGCAGCAGCGGGGTGATGGGGAACGAAGGCGGCGCGGTCATCGCGCCCATGATAGCGGCGCGGGCACGGCCCCCCGGCGGGCGTCGACCCACGGAAGCCACGGACGCTGCGGCGAGTCCGCCCCTCACCCCGGCCCTCTCCCCGGAGGGGAGAGGGCGTCACGGCGCCGGACCTTGCGTGCGGCTCGACGCTCGTCGCCCGCGCCACGGGAATGCGAGTCGGCGCGCTCCCTGCTCCTAGGGCTTGGCCGCCGCTCCCGTTTCCCTGCTTCCCGCCCGCAGCGGCGCCAGCGACTCGAACTTGCGCTGGTACTCGTCCGTGACCTGGCGCGCCTCCTCGCTGCTGCTGATCACGCGCGGCGTGATCAGCACGATCAGCTCGGTGCGGTTGCGGCTGCGGCTGGTGCTGCCGAACAGGCGGCCCAGCACCGGGATGCGGTTGAGGCCGGGGATGCCGGTGTCGGTCTGGCCCTCGTCCTGCTGGATCAGGCCGCCGAGCAGCACGGTCTGCCCGCTCTGCACGGCCACCTCGGTCGTCATCGCGCGCTGCGACACCGAGGGGTTGCCGTTGGTGGCGTGCGTATAGTCCGGCGTGCTGACGATCTGTTGCACGTTGAGATAGACCAGGCCGCCCGGGTTCACCCGCGGCTGCACCGCCAATTGCACGCCGGTGTTCAAATAGGTGACCGAGTTGTAGGTGTTGTCGGTGCCGATGGCGGACACGCTGGTCTGGTTGATCGGCACCTGGTCGCCGACATTGAACATGGCAGTCTGGTTGTTGAGCACCACCAGCGACGGCGCCGACAGGGTCTTGGTATTGCCGCTGACTTCCAGCGCGCGCAAGGCCACCTGCAGATTGTGGTTCACGAAGGAATAGAAGAACCCGTCGCCAGGCGAAGTCGATGAGCCCGGGTTATAAGTAGCGCCGCCCTGGCCCAGCGCCCATTGCTGCTGGTTGCCGGGCTGGCCGGGCGTGTAATTGCCGTTGCTGTCGACCGAGCCGCCGATCAGCCCTTCCAGATACCACTGCACGCCGAAGCTGAACTGCCCGGTGAGCTTGACCTCCAGGATGCGCGTCTCGATCTGCACCTGCAGCGGCACGTTGTCCAGGCGCTTGATCGCCGTCTCGATCTCGTTCCACTGCGAGGGCCGCGTGCGCACCAGCAACTGGTTGTTGGCGTCCACCGAGCTGATCCGGGTGACGCCGTCGGACGAGCTGTACTGCTGGTCGGCGCTGGCGCCGGTCGCGCCGCCGCCGCCCGCGGCCAGGCCGCCGCCGTTGACGAAGCCGGTGCCCGTCGTCCCCGCGTCGCGGCCTCCCCCGGCGGTGCCGCCGAGCCCGCCGGCCGACGTGCCGTTGAGGCCGCCGTTGCCGGCATTGCCGAAGCCGCCGGCGCTGCCGAAGCTGCCGGCCAGGCTGCCCATGGCTGCGCCGCCGGCGCCGCCGGTACTGCCCAGCGTGCCCGAGGTGAGGCCCGGCCCCACCTGCCCGCCCTGCTCCGAGCCGCCGCCGGCGCCGTTGGCATAGATCTGCGCCAGGTAGCGCGCCAGGTCGGAGGCCTTGATGTTGCGCACGTCGTACACGTACAGCTGCGGCTCGTTGCCGCCGCCGCGGTCGATGCGCGCGATCCACTCGCCCACCTCCTGCAGGTAGTCCGGCTGCGTGCTGATCACCACCAGCGCGTTGGTGCGCTCGATCGGGATGAAGCGCAGCATGCCGGCCAGCGGCGTGTCGCCGCTCTTGCCGAACATGGCGTCGAGCTTGGGCATCAGCTCGGTCACGTTGGCGCGCTCCAGGCTGAACACGCCCACCGACATGCCGCGCAGCCAGTCCACGTCGAAGGTCTGCACGGTGCGCTGGTAGTTGGCGAGCTCGTCCGACGTGCCGGACAGCACGATCAGGTTGCGCGCCGGGTCGACCAGCAGCACCGAGTCCGGCCGCGCGAACGGCTTGATCAGCTTCTGCATCTCCGCCGCGCCGATGTAGCGCAGCGGGAACAGCCGCGCCTGCAGGCCGCCGACCGGCGCGCTGGCGCCCAGCCCCGGCACCAGGTTGCCGGCCACCGCTTCCTTGGCCGGCATCACCACGTAGCCGTCGCCGCGCTGCACCAGCGCGTTGCCGGTCCAGGACAGCAGGGTCTCCAGGATCGGCAGCGCCTGGCTGGAATCCACCGGCTGCGCGGTGGAGAAGGACACGTTGCCCTGCACGCCGGGCACGATGGTGTAGTTCTTCTTCAGCAGGTCGCCCAGGATCGCCTTCACCACCGCCTGCACCGGCTGGTTCTCGAAGTTGAGGGTGACCGCGCCGTCGCCGGCGGCCGGCGCGCGCGGCGCGGCCAGCGGCGTGGGGCGGATGAAGCGGCCGCTGCCGTTGCTCAGCTGCGGCCGCGTGGCGCCCTCGGCCGGCGCGGCGTTGCGGTTGTTGAGCGGCAGCGGCGCGGGCGCGGGCAGCTCGGTGCCGGCCATGGCCTCGCGCTGGAGTTCGCCGTTGTCCTGCGGCTGCGGCAGGCTGGCGCAGCCGGCCAGGCAGACCAGCAGGGCGGCCAGGCCGGCACGGGCGAGCGGGAGCTTGAACAGGCGGGACATGGATCAGCGATCTCCTTGATGGTTCCCGGCCGCCTGCGCGGCCCGGCGTTTCTCGATGAGGGCCTTGAGCTGCTGCACGCGCGCGGCCTGGGTGGCGGCCTCGTCCTGGCGCGGGCGTTCCTCGCGGTCCGGGCTGTCGCCGCCGGCGACCACCCGCATCGGCACGGGCCGGCCCACCGGCCTGACCAGCTCCGCCGGCGGCGGCGCGGCGGCGCCTCCGGCCGGCGGCGGTTGCGGCACCGGGCCGCCGGCGCGGCTGGGCGCGTCGATCGGCGCGCCGGCGGGCAGTTCCATCTCGACGCGCCCGCCGGCGCCCTCGAACACCGCCCCGCGCGGGCGGACCTCGACCAGGGTGCTGCTGCCGTCCGGCAGCGCGGCGCCCTCGCGCACGCGCACCTCGGTGCCGTCGCGGCCGCGCAGCAGCGCCATGCGCAGCTGCGGGGTGAGGATGATGCCGGTGAGCTGCAGCTCGCCCAGGTTGCCGTTGCCGGCGGCGGCGCGCGCCACCGGCCGCCGCGACGGGTTGAACAGCGGGCGCGTCCACACCTCGGCGAACTGCTGCAGCGGCGGCGCCGGCGGCAGCGGCCGCGCGGCGTGCGCGTCGGGCGGCGCCGCGGCGGCGCGCGGCGGGTCCCAGCGCACGCCGCGGCCGAGCCCGGCCAGCAGCGCCAGCAGCAGCAGGCCGAGCAGCGCGGCGAGGATCGCCAGCGGCGGCGTGAGCCGGCGTTGCGCGGCGGCGTTCACGGCGCACCTCCCTGGCCCTGCGGCGGCTCCGCCGGCGGCGCGCCGCGCGCGGGGCGCACGTAGCCGGACAGCGCGAACTGCACCTCCAGCGGCACGCCCGCGCCCTTCTCCTGCGCGGCCACCGGGTTGCGGTAGATGCTGAGGTCGTCGACGAACAGGTACGGCGTGCCCTGCTCCAGGTCGTACAGCACCGCGGCCAGCGGCTCGATGTCGCAGCGCATGCTGATCGTCACCGCCACCTTGCGGTAGGGCTCGCCCGGCGCCGGCGGCGGCGAGGGGACGGGCATCTTCTGGGTGACCTCGCAGCCGCCGTTCTGCGGATGCGCGGCGGCCACGTCCACCGCGCGCTGCATCAGCCCGGCGCTGGCCGCGGCCGGGTCGTCCTCCGGCAGGAACGCGGCGCTGGCGGCCTGGCCGGCGCCGAGCGCGGCAATGCGCTTCTCCAGCAGTGGCTTCTCGGCGATGGCGGCGGCGTAGCGGCTGTGCGTGTCGCGCAGGTCGTCCATCTCCGCGGCGATCGCGCGCAGCGGCGCCACGAACCACCAGTGCAGCAGCAGCAGGTAGGCCAGCGCCAGCGCCAGCAGCAACAGCAGCACCGCGGCGACGCGCTGCTCGCGCGGCTTGAGGGCGGGCGCCTTCATGGCGTGCCTCCCGCGGCGGGTTTCGCCGCCGGCGCGGGCGGCTGGCGCAGCTGCGCCAGCATGTAGAAGCGGTCCTTGCCGCTGCCGGGGTCGGGCTGGATGCTGCCCTGGAAGTTGGGGTCGGCGATCAGCGGCGAGTCCTTCAGCGCGTCGATCAGCTTCACCGCCTGCTGCGCCTGGCCCTGGAAGCCGAGCTGGCCGCTGCCGTCCAGGCTGAAGCGCTCCAGCCAGGCCGACTCCGGCAGCCGCCGGGTGAGCTCCTGCAGCAGCGCGAGCCGGCTCACGCTGCGCTGCTTGCGCTGCACCAGGAAGCCGGCGGCGCCGACGTTGTCCTGCCACTGCTGGCGCAGCGCCGCCACCTGTTGCGCCTGCGCGCGCATCGACTCGACCTCGGCGCGCATCTGCTCCAGCGCCTGCTCGCGGTTGTGCAGCCACTGCGCCAGCACCAGCGCCAGCAGCGCCAGGCAGGCGGCGCCGAGCGCAAGGTTGAGGCGCAGCCGCGGCCGGCGCCGGCGCGGCGCCTGGCCGGGCGGCAGCAGGTCGACGCCGAGGCGGCCGCCGCCCTCGGCCACGTCCACCGCGTCCACCGCGATGCCGGCCTCGCGCAGCTGCGCCAGCAGCGGATCGAGCGTGGCGCGCGGCACCGCCACCAGCTCGGCCGCCAGGCGGCCGGGCGCGGCCGGCGCGGCGAGCTCGCGCACCGCGTAGTGCACCTGCTCGGCGCGGAACGGCGTCTGCCGGTCCATCTCGAAGGCGCCGACCCGGGCGAGGTTCTCGGCGGCGGCCCCGGGCAGCGAGAGCGTGCGGCGCAGCACCTGCCCCGCGGGCAGCAGCAGGGCCAGGCGCAGGTCCTCCGCGTCCACGCCGCGCACCGCGGCATCCAGCGCGGCGCGCTGCTCGCCGGCCGGCGCGTCGGCCGGCCAGGCGGCGACGACGGCGCCGCCGCGCAGATGCCAGTGCGCACCGTCGCGCTCGAGCAGGAACCACGCGGCGCCGCCGCCGAAGCGCCGCCGCCAGCCGGCCGGCAGCAGCGCGGCCAGCTCGCCGCCCCACCAGCGCAGGAACCCCGGCAGCGGCGACGCGCGCCAGGCGCGCCGCGCGCGCTCCAGCGGCGGTCGCAACGTCTGCATCGCGCCGTTACTCATCCCCCGTCACCCTCCTGCCAATGCAATACCGCGTACGGCTGCGCCCCGGACCTGCCCCCCTGCAGGCGCACCGTGGCGCGCAATACCGCGCGCGTGCCGTCAGCCAGCGTGGCCTCGGCGCGGATACTATGCGTGACCCCCGTCGCCACGGCCAGCGAAGCCGCGCGGTCCGGGCGCTGCCGCCGCGCAAGGATCTGCGCGATCTGTTGCGGCGTCATGCCGGGCACCGCGGCCAGCGCCAGCGCCGAGGCGCTGCCCGGATCGGGCGCGGCGCGGCCGGACCAGATGGTGATGTCGCCGGCGATGCGCCGGTACAGCGCCGGCGTCATGCCGGGCACCTGCTGCAGTTCCTCGATGCTGGCGAACGGCGCGTGGCGCGCCGGCGCGCTTCCGGCCAGCCCGGACGCATCCAGGCCGGGCTGCGGCGGGCTGCGCCAGGCCGCCACGGCCGCCGCCAGCCGCTGCGCGTCCGCCGCCGGCATGCCCGCGGCGCGGAAGAACGCCTGCAGCGACTCCGGCGTGGCGGCGTCGAGGTCGAGCTTGCCGCCCTCGTCGACCGCGCTGACGCTGACGCGGGCATCGTCGAAGCGCAGCTCGTAGCTGCGCCCGTCGGGCACCCAGCGCCGCTGCGGCTGCGGGTCCTGCAGCGCGTAGACCGCCTGCGCCAGCCCGGCCTCGGCGGCGTAGTGCGCCCGCGTCTGCGCGAACTGGTAGCGCGCCTGCAGGCCCTCGGTGCGCGCCAGCGCGGCGTAGCCGCCGAGCAGGATCGCCAGCAGCGTGCACGCCCACAGCACCACCAGCAGGGCGATGCCGCGCTGGGTGCGGCCGGCGGGGCGGCGCGCGCTCACTGCCGCATCCTCTGGATGCGCAGGCCCTGCAGCAGGCCGGGCCGGGTCAAGCTGGCGCTGACGTCCACGCGCAGCGGCGCGTCCAGCCGCGGCCAGCGCTCGGGCGCGGGCGGGGTCAGCTCGATGCGCACCAGCGAGGGCAGCAGGCGGCCGTCCGGCCAGCTGCCCTGCCAGTCGCCGGGACGGCCCTGCGCGTCGATGCCGCGGTAGCTGAAGGCACCCTCGCGCACGTCGTCGAGCAGCACCTCCGGCCGTCCTTCCGGCTTCGGCGGCTGGCCGTCGAACGGCAGCGCGGCGAAGCGGATCTCCAGCCGCTGGCCGCCCCGGCCGTTGTCGACCAGCGCCAGCGTCTGCACCTGCGGGCCGAGCTTGCCGAGGTAGCCGGGCAGCGGCGCGACGAAGCTCAGCTCGTGCGGCGTGCCCTTGAAGTACAGCGCGTCGCCGCGGTCGTCGCGGCCGATCGGCTGCGCCATCGCCTGCGCCAGCTCGCGGCGCAGGAACTCCTGCGCGGAGCGGATGCGGTCCAGCCGCTCGATCGCCGCGCCGCCGGCCTGCACGCTCTGCGTGGCGGTGCGGATGCCCGAGTACACGCCCAGCAGCAGCAGCGCCAGCAGCGCGAGCGCGCCGAGCACCTCGAGCAGGCTGAAGCCGCGCGGGGGCGACGGCGACTTCCGTGGCAGTGCCTCCTGTGGGAGCAGCCTTTGTGGGAGCGGTCTCCGTGGGAGCGGCCGCCGGCCGCGATGCCGGCTGGCTCGGACAGTGCGGCCATCGCGGCCGGCGGCCGCTCCCACGGAGATTGCTCCCGGAGGAGGCCTGAAGACCGGCGCGCTCACGGCGCATTCCCGTTCGCCGGCGCGGACGCCACGCGCAGCGTGCTGAAACGCGCCACCCGCTCGCGCCCGGCCGCGCCCCAGGACACGGCCAGGTCCAGGCGGTACAGCACCAGCGGGCTGGCCGGCCCCGGCGGCGCGTTCGCTTCCTGCGCCGGCCGCCACGGCCGCACGTCGAGCTGCCAGCGGTACCGCCCGTCGAAGCGGCCGCTGCGGCTGCCCGGCTGCAGCGGTTCCAGCACGAAGGCGCCGTCGAGCAGGCTGCGCGCCCACAGCGCGGCGCGGCTGTAGTCGGCGGCGCTGCCGCTCAGGCGGATCGCGCCGCCGGCCACCTGCATCAGCGCGGCGAAGGCGATCGCCAGCAGCAGCATCGCCGCCACCACTTCCAGCAGGCTGAAGCCGCGCGCGCGCCTCATCGCGCGGCCACGCCGTCGGTGACGCTGACCGCGCCGGTCAGCCAGGCCACGTTGACCTGCCAGCGCCGCGCACCGCGCTGCAGGGTGATGTGGCCGCCGGTGGAGCTGCCGTCGGGAAAGAAGCGGATGCGGCCGGTGTGGCCGTCGGGCTGGTCCTCGCGCGCGCTGGTGATGGACACGCGCATGCCCTCGGGCAGCTTGACCTGGCGCCCGCCGGCGGCGCGGTAGCTGGCGTCGCGCACGTCCAGCTCGAAGCTCTGCTCGCCGCCCTTCACGATCGCCTGCGCGCGCGTGGCGCGCAGCGCGGCGGCCAGCTCGCCGCTGGCCGCGCGCACGCGCGCGCCGGCCAGCCCCTGCGTCACCGACACCGCCACCGCGGCGGCGGCGATGCCGATCAGCAGGATCACGGCGAGGAGCTCGAGCAGGGTGAAGCCGCTGGCGCGCGGGGCGCGCCGGGAACGGGGAACGGGGAACGGGGAACGGGGGGGCGCGGCGCAAGAGCGTGCGACGCCGGAACGGGAACGGCGGCGCGGCATGCACGCGCTCCGCGCGCACGCCCGTTCCCCGTTCCCCGTTCCCCGTTCCCCCGTCATTACTGCCAATTCCCCACGTCGGCGCTGTACCCCTCGCCGCCGGGCTGGCCGTCCTGGCCGTAGAACACCAGGTCGAAGCTGCCGTGCTCGCCGGGGTACTTGTAGCCGAAGTCGTGGCCCCACGGGTCCTTGAGGTCGGACGGCTTGGCGTAGGGGCCCTGCCAGTTCGCCGCGTTCGAGGGCTTGGCCACCAGGTCGCCGAGCTGCGCCGGCGGCGAGCCGTTGTCCAGCGCGTAGTTCTCGATCTTCTGCGAGAGCGTGGTGAGCTGCGCCTTGCCCGCGCCGTACTTGCCCTTGTCCACGTTCTTGCCGACCTGGCTCACCACCACCGCGCCGATGATGCCGATCAGCACGATCACGGCGAGCATTTCGAGCAGGGTGAAACCGTTGGCGCGCGGAGCGCGCCGGGAACGGGGCACGGGGCACGGCGAACGGGGATGCGTGCGGGTGGCTGGTGTGCCGCGCCATCGCACCCATTCCGGCGACATGCGCTCTTGCGCCACGGCCCCCCGTGCCCCGTGCCCCGTGCCCCGTGCCCCCCATGTCCTCATCCGCATCCTCATCGTCATTCACTCCGGCCAAAAGTCACTGGATATTGCTGGTCAGGCTGAGCAGCGGCAGCAGGATCGCCGCCATGATGATCGCCACCAGCACGGTCATCGCGATGGTGAGCGCGGGCACCAGCGCGGCGAGCAGGCGGTCGATCGCGCGCTTGCTCTCCAGCTCGAAGGTGTCGGCCACCTTGAGCAGCATCGCGTCGAGCTGGCCGGCCTCCTCGCCCACCTGCACCATCTGCAGCGCCAGCCGCGGGAAGCGCTGCGACTGCGCCAGCGCCAGGCCCAGCCCCGAGCCGCCCTTGACCTGCTCGGCGGCCTGCGCCAGCGCCTCGTCCAGCGCGCGGTTGGAGGTGACCTGGCGCGCGATGCCCAGCGCCGACAGCAGCGGCACGCCGTTCTTCAGCAGCGTGCCCAGCGTGCGCGCGATGCGCGCCGTCTCCACCCTGGTCAGCAGCGGCCCGGCCACGCGCAGGCCCAGGAGCTTCGCGTGCCAGGCCAGCCGCGCCGCCGGGTCGCGCAGGCGCGCGCGCCAGTAGAAGACGCCGGCGACCACCAGCAGCACCAGCAGCCACCACCACGATTGCAGGAACTGGCCCAGCGCCAGCACCGCCCGGGTGATGAAGGGGATCGGCACCTGCATGTCCTCGAAGATCGGCACGAACTGCGGCACCACGTAGGCCAGCAGCAGCACCAGCGAGCCGAGCACGCCGACCAGCAGGAAGGCCGGGTAGATCAGCGCGTTGACGATGCTGCCCTTGAGCTGCTGCGCGCGTTCGAGGTAGTCCGCCAGGCGGCGCAGGGTGTCCTCCAGCGCGCCGCCGCTCTCGCCCGCGCGCACCAGCGCGACGTACAGCCGCGGGAACACGCCGTGCTCCTCCTCCAGCGCCTGCGACAGCGGCGCGCCGCCGCGCACGCGCTCGCGCACGCGCTCGACCAGCTTCCTCGCGCGCTCGCCCTCGGGCAGGTCGAGCAGGATGCCCAGCGCGCGGTCCAGCGGCTGGCCTGCGCCGAGCAGGGTGGCCAGCTGGTGGGTGAACTGGGCGAGCTGGTCGCCGGCGAACGGCCCGCGCCGGAACAGCGCGGCCAGCCCCGAGCCGCCGCCGCCGGCGTCGGCCGGCTTCGCCTCCAGCGGCGTATGCCCCTGGTCCTGCAGGCGGCCGACCACCTCCTCGACGCTGGCGGCCTCCATCTGCCCCTGCAGCAGTTCGCCGGCGGCGCTGACCGCCCGATATACAAACAGACTCATAGGGCCCGCCGCCCCCGGCTTCCGGCAAGCTCGACCGCACGCGAACCCGCACGGCACGTTTGCCCCCTCTCCCCGCCGGGGAGAGGGTTGGGGTGAGGGGCGGGTGCTCGCGATAGTACGAACAGACTCATGGGACCCGCCGCCCCCGGCTTCCGGCTAGCGCAAGCCCATGCGACCCCGCCCGGCACGTTTGCCCCCTCTCCCCCTTGGGGAGAGGGAGCAATGGCGTCAGCCCTCCTGCGTGACACGCAGCACCTCCTCCAGCGTGGTGACGCCGGCCAGCGCCTTGGCGATGCCGTCCTCGTACATGGTGCGCATGCCCTCGGCGCGCGCCTGGCGCTCGATCTCGCCGGCGTCGGCGCGCTGCATCACCAGCCGGCGCAGCGCGTCGCTCATCACCAGGAACTCCATGATCGCGCGGCGGCCGCGGTAGCCGGTGGGGTTGGCCGCGCTGGGGACCGGCTTCCACAGCCGGATCGGTCGCCCTTGCGCGTATTTCTCCAACTGGAACTGCTCGACCACCTCGGACGCGGGCTCGTAGGGCACCGCCGTGGCCGGGTCGAGCCGCCGCACCAGCCGCTGCGCCAGGATGCCGTTGACGGTGGAGCCCAGCAGGTAGTCCTCCACGCCCATGTCGAGCAGGCGGGTGACGCCGCCGGCGGCGCTGTTGGTGTGCAGCGTGGACAGCACCAGGTGGCCGGTGAGCGCGGACTGGATCGCGATGCGGCAGGTCTCCAGGTCGCGCATCTCGCCGATCATGATGACGTCCGGGTCCTGGCGCATGATCGAGCGCAGCGCGTTGGCGAAGTCCAGCCCGATCTGTGGCTTCACCTGGATCTGGTTGATGCCCTCGAGCTGGTATTCGACCGGGTCCTCCACGGTGATGATCTTCACGTCCGGCGTGTTGATCTTCGACAGCGCCGTGTACAGCGTGGTGCTCTTGCCCGAGCCGGTGGGGCCGGTGACGAGCAGGATGCCGTGCGGGCGCTCCAGCACCTCCACGAAGCGCTCGCGGAAGGCGTCGGTGAAGCCCAGCTCGGCGAAGTCGAACGCCACCGTCTCGCGGTCCAGGATGCGCATCACCACCGACTCGCCGAAGCTGGTCGGCACGGTGGACACGCGCAGGTCCAGCTCCTTCCCCTGCACGCGCAGCTGGATGCGGCCGTCCTGCGGCAGGCGGCGCTCGGCGATGTTGAGCTTGGCCATGATCTTCACGCGCGAGATCACCGCCGCGGTGGACGAGGCCGGCGGCGCCTCCACCTCGTGCAGCACGCCGTCGATGCGGTAGCGCACCTTCAGGCGGTTCTCGAACGGCTCGATGTGCACGTCCGAGGCGCGCTGCTCCACCGCGCGCTGCAGGATCAGGTTGACCAGGCGGATCACCGGCGCCTCGGAGGCGAGGTCGCGCAGGTGCTCCACGTCCTCCTCCTCGGCGGCGCTGCCGTCGAGGTTCTCCACGATGGTGCCCATCGCCGAGCGGCCGGCGCCGTAGTAGCGCTCGATCAGGTCGTCGATCTCCGAGCGCAGGCCGATGCGCAGGCTGACCGGCTTGCCGGCGGCCAGCTCCACCGCGTGCAGCGGGTACGGGTCGGCCGGGTCGGCCACCACCAGCGCCAGGCCGTCCTCGCCCTCGCGCACCGGCACCACGTGCTGCTGCTTGAGGAAGCGCACCGACAGCTCCAGCTCCGGCGGCGCCAGCTCCGGCGCCTCGGCGGCGGCCAGCAGCGGCGCGCCGAGCAGCTCGGACCAGGCCTGCGCCAGGTCGCGCTCGGACACCAGGCCGAGCCGCGCCAGCAGCGCGGTGAGGGTGCCCTCGGGGGCTTCCTCGTGCAGCCGCCGGGCCCGGCCCAGGTCGCTGTCCTTCAGGCTGCCGCGCGACACCAGCAGCGCGCAGACGGCCGCCTCGCGGTCGCCCAGCGCCGTCCCCGCCCCGTTGGCCGCCGGCTCCGACACTGCCGACATGCATCCACCCCGTTGACCGCGTATATAGGAAAGACATCCCGCTGCCGACGCCCCCTCGCCGGCAAAGAGGCCCATAGTTAGCACATCCGCCCGAACGAACGCGAGTCGGGGGCGACGCCGGTCACGAAAAGGCCGGCGCCGGGCGCCCCCGCCCGCGCCGCGCGGCGGGCGGGTGACGCGCGGCCGCGGCCGCCCGGATAATGGCCGGTCCCGCAGCGGAGACCGCGCATGCAGCTCGTCGACATCGGCGCCAACCTCACCCACGAATCCTTCCGCCACGACCTCGACGCGGTGCTGGAGCGCGCCCGCGCGCACGGCGTGACGCGGCTGGTGGTGACCGGCGCCTCGCGCGAGGGCAGCGAGCACGCGCTGGCGCTGGCGCGCGCGCATCCGGGCCTGCTGTGGGCCACCGCCGGGGTGCACCCGCACCACGCGGTCGACTACGACGAGGCCACCGACGCGCGCCTGCGCGAGCTGGCGCAGGATCCTGCGGTGCGCGCGGTGGGCGAGACCGGGCTGGACTACCACCGCAACTACTCGCCGCGCGAGGCGCAGCTGGAGGCGTTCGAGCGCCAGCTCGCCATCGCGGCGGAGCTGGGCAAGCCGCTGTTCCTGCACCAGCGCGACGCGCACGCGGACTTCCTGGCGCTGCTCAGGCGCTACCGCGACCGCGTGCCCACCGCGGTGGTGCACTGCTTCACCGACACCGGCGAGGCGCTGCGCGACTACCTGGACCTGGACTGCCACATCGGCATCACCGGCTGGATCTGCGACGAGCGGCGCGGCACCCACCTGCGCGAGCTGGTGAAGGACATCCCCGCCGGCCGCCTGCTGATCGAGACCGACGCGCCCTACCTGCTGCCGCGCACGGTGCGCCCGCATCCCTCGCACCGGCGCAACGAGCCGATGTACCTGAAGCACATCTGCGAAGAGATCGCGCGCGACCGCGGCGAGAGCGCGGAGACGACCGCGGCGCACAGCACGGCGGCGGCGGTGGCGTTCTTCGGGTTGGCGGAGGGTTGAGGCCCGCGGGGGGCCTTCGCGCATCCTCTCCCCGAGGGACACGCACAACTTGCGGCAGCGGCTGGCCGTTGCGCCTCCTCTCCCCTTTGGTGAGAGGAATGAGGTGATGGGACGGGGCTCGCGGCAACGCCTTGCCCAAGTGAGGGCAGGATGGTGGCTTGGCGCTGGTACGTCCCCTCACCCCAACCCTCTCCCCGGCGGGGAGAGGGCGCACGGCTTGCGGCGACCGGCCATTGCGCCTCCTCTCCCCTCCGGGGAGAGGAATGAGGTGAGGGGACGGGGCTCGCGGTAGCGCCTCGCTCAAGCGACGTCAGGATGGTGACTTGGCACCAGGGCGGCCCCTCACCCCAACCCTCTCCCCGGCGGGGAGAGGGCGCACGGCTTGCGGCAGCGACCGGCCATTGCGCCTCCTCTCCCCTCCGGGGAGAGGAATGAGGTGAGGGGACGGGGCTCGCGGTAGCGCCTCGCTCAAGCGACGGCAGGATGGCGGCTTGCCGCCAAGGCGGCCCCTCATCCCAACTCTCTCCCCGGAGGGGAGAGGGAGCAGGCTTGTCGGAACGCCGGTCCATCGCACTGTTTGCCCGGCGCGAGGCGGAAGCCTCAGTCCACGCGGCCGGCCAGGGCGAAGAACGGCCAGCGCACCGCGCGCACCCGCGCGGGATCGCCCCAGGCCGCGGCCAGCTCCGGCGCGACTGCCTCCACCGCGTCGACGCCGGTGCGCTTCAGGTGCCGCTGCGCGGCCGACCACGAGCGCAGGTAGGCGAGGAACTGGTCGAGGTTCCAGTCCGCGCGCATCAGGAAGCTCGGCGCCCCGACGCGCGCGAACGGGAACGGCAGCGTGCGGTAGCCCGCGTCCACCAGCGCGCGCTCGGGCGGCCAGTCGCCGCCCAGGGTGTCGGCGTAGAGGCGGCGCTCCACCGCGTCCACCGCACGATCCACGCTGCAGTTGCCGTAGGCGGACACGGCCAGCAGCGCGCCCGGCCGCGCCACGCGGCGCACCTCGGCGTAGAAGACCGGCAGGTCGAACCAGTGCAGCGCCTGCGACACGGTGACCAGGTCGGCGCTGGCGGCGGCGAGCGTGCTGCGCTCGGCCGGTTCCACGCGGTACTCGATGCGCTCGTGCGCGGACGCCTGCGCGATCTGGCCGGCGCTGGGATCGGTGGCCACCACCCGTGCGAAGTGCGCGGCCAAGCCCACGCTGGCCTGGCCGTTGCCGCAGCCGGCGTCCCAGGCCAGCCCGCGCGCGGGCGCCTGCCCGGCCAGCCAGTCGAACCAGTCGGCCGGCGGCAGCGGGCGCGCGTCGCGGTACAACTCGGCGTGGGCGGAGAAGTGGTCCTTGAAGTCCATGGGGATTCCGGACGGGTGGGAGGTGCTGATTATCGGCGTTTGGGGAAAGCGTGGGCGGCGAGGGATTTTTTCGCGGCCGGAGACCGCGATGCCTTTACCCGAAAACCCGGAACATCTCCGGCATCGGCGCCACTTCACCCCAGCACGCGCGTCTCGCCCGGCGCCAGGCCGTCCAGCGCATACGGCCCGATCCGCACGCGGATCAGCCGCAGGGTCGGAAAGCCCGCCGCGGCGGTCATCCGCCGCACCTGGCGGTTGCGGCCCTCGCGCAGGGTGATCTCGATCCAGCTGGTGGGAATGCTCCTGCGGTAGCGCACCGGCGGGTCGCGCGGCCACAGCCACTCCGGCTCGGCCGCGCGCGCGGCCTGCGCGGGCAGGGTCGGGCCGTCCTTCAGCAGCACGCCGCGGCGCAGCGCGGCGAGCGCCTCGTCGCTGACCTCGCCGTCCACCTGCACCAGGTAGGTCTTGGGCTGCTTGTGGCGCGGGTCGGTGAGCCGGTGCGCCAGGCGGCCGTCGTCGGTGAGCAGCAACAGGCCCTCGCTGTCGTGGTCCAGCCGTCCGGCCGGATAGACGTCCTTCTGCCGCACGTAGGCGGCCAGCGTGGGCCGGCCGTCGCCCGCGGTGAACTGGCACAGCACACCGTAGGGCTTGTTGAGCGCGACCAGCACCGGCGCCGCCGCGGCAGGCTCAGCGCGCGGAGGCGGACGATGCCGGTGCCTGCGGCTTGACGAAGCGCAGCGTCATGCGGTCGGACTCGCCGATCGCCAGATACCTGGCCTTGTCCTGCTCGCCCAGCGCCAGCGTGGGCGGCAGCGTCCACACGCCCCTGGGATGGTTGCGGTCGTCCTTCGGGTTGGCGTTGACCTCGCTCTGCCCGTCCAGCACGAAGCCGGCGTCGGTGGCCAGCTTCACCACGTAGTCGACCGGCAGGTAGCCGCTGTCCTTCACCGCCTCCAGCTTCGCGCCGGGCGCGGCGCGGTGGTCGACCACGCCGAGCACGCCGCCGGGCCTGAGCACGGCGTAGAACGCCTTGAACATCGCCGCCGCGGTGCCGGCCTCGGCCCAGTTGTGCACGTTGCGGAAGGTGAGCACCACGTCGGCCGAGCCGGGCGGGCCGAACACCGGCGCCTTCGGGTCGAAGGTGACGATGACGGCCTTGCCGTACACCGCCGGGTTGGCGGCGAAGCGCTGGCGCAGCGCGGCCTCGTCGCGGCGCGCCTCGCCGCCGCCGCCGGCCTGCACCGCCGCCACGTAGCGGCCGTCGTCGCGCAGCAGCGGGGCGAGGATGGCGCTGTACCAGCCGGCGCCCGGGGTGATCTCCACCACCGTCTGGTCCGGCCGCACGCCGAAGAAGTCCAGCGTGGCCTTGGGGTGGCGCCAGGCGTCGCGCGCGCGCTCGGCGGCCGGGCGCCACGGCCCGGCCAGCACGCGGTCGAGCTGGCCGGCGGTGTACTCGCTGGCGCTGGTGGGCGGCACCAGCGCGCCGGAGGGCTGGTCCTGCGCGGACGCGGCGCCCGCGAGCGCCAGCCCCAGCAGCAGCATGGACGGATACCGCATGGGAACTCCCTTTTCCTGTCAGGCCTGGCGGCCAGACTGCCGCCGGCCGCGTGTAGCGCGGGTGGAAGGCGTCAGAACGGCCGCGGGCACACCGACTGCAGCCCGTCGATGTGCTCGTGCAGGTCCGGCGCGATGCCCTGCCACATCGGGTCGAGGATGAAGTCGATGCCCTCGTAGCGGGCCAGCTTGGCGGCCGGGATGAAGTCGCCGTCGCCGGCCACCAGGATGATCTGGTCGACCAGCTTCTTGTGGGTGAGCGTGGCGATGTCGATGCCGATCTTCATGTCCACCTGGGTCTGGCGCATGTCCGGCTCGAAATGCTCGTCGTTCAGGTCCTCCCACTCCAGCTCGGCGTCGTGCAGCTGCTGGTAGACGTTGCGCTTCAACTGCCACTCGCCGCGGTCGGCCAGCCGGCCCAGGCGCAGCGCCAGCTTGCGCTGGCGGCGCAGCTGGTCGTGCAGGTCGCGGCGGAAGCCGGCGGCGTTGGTGCGCGCGAAGTCGAAGGTCTCGCCGCTGATCGGCTTGGTCAGGGTCTTCTCCAGCGGCGGGCAGTCGTAGAAGAAGATGCGGTAGAGCGCGTCGCGCGGGCGGTCCAGCGCCTTGAGGTGCTCCAGCGCCATGCCGAACACGGTCTTGGCCACGGTGCGGGCGTCGTTGGGATCGCGGTCGGCCCACACCTTGCGGTAGCGCGCAAGGAAGAAAGCGCCGTCGACGAGGATGGCGGTGCGTTGCATAGGACGTCCTTATGGTGGGTGTTGCGGGATGTTGGAACGCCGCCGGGCGGCGGCGCGGTGCGCATTCTACGCGAGCGCGGGCCCGCCGCGCTCAGCCGGCCGGCACCGCGTGCGCCTCGGCCAGCTGGCGGCGGTAGGCGGCCGCCTCGTCCAGCAGCCAGGCGCGGAACGCCTGCACGCCGCGGTGCTCGCGCGAGCGCGGCGGGCAGACCAGGTGGTAGGCCTCCTTCACCGCCAGGTAGCGCTGGCCCAGCACCACCAGCCGGCCGGCCTCGATCAGCGAGCGCGAGGTGACCATGCGGCCCAGCGCCACGCCCAGCCCTTCCAGCGCGGCGTGGCGCAGCGCGTCGGTGTTGTCGAAGTGCGCCACGTAGCGCGGCGGCGGCGCACCGCCGAACTGCCCGAACCATTCGCGCCAGCGGTCGCCGGGGTCGCCCAGCAGCGGCCAGCGCGCCAGCTCGTCCGCGCCGACGCCCCGCGCGCGCATGCGCTCGACCAGCGCCGGCGTCGCCACCGGCGCCAGCCACTCGCCGAACAGGCGCTCGCAGCTCAGGCCCTCCCAGTCGCCGCGGCCGTAGCGCAGCGCGGCGTCCACCGGCTCGCGCGCGAAGTCCACCAGCGCCGAGCCGGTCTGCAGGTTGAGCTCCAGCTCCGGGTGCGCCGCCACCAGCTTGGGCAGCCGCGGCATCAGCCAGCTGGACATGATGCCGGAGCTGGCGCTCAGGGTGAGCGCGTCGTGCCGGCGCACGCGGTAGCGCGCCAGCGCGCGCTCGATGCCGTCGAAATGCTCGCCCACCGATTCCAGCAGGCAGCGGCCTTCCACGGTGAGCGCCACGCCGCGCGGGCCGCGCTCGAACAGGCGCCGCTCCAGCCGCTCCTCCAGCTGGCGGATCTGGTGGCTGAGCGCGCTGACGGTGAGGTTGGCCTGCGCCGCCGCGCGCGACAGGTTGCCCTGCCGGGCGACCAGCACGAACTGCTGCAGCAGTCCCAGCGGAACCCGACTCATCTTGAATATCCCTCAAGCCTGGCTTGCGAATATATCGCTTTTTCGGGTCATGGGCCGGCGCTAGCTTGAGCGACGCAACATGCCCGCACCCCATGGACATCCCCGCCATGAGCTCGCCCTGGACCGACCTGCTGTTCCTGCACGGCTACATCCACGACCCGGCGCTGGCGCGCCGCCTGGCGCGCACCGGCGACGCCGCGCCGGGTCTGGGCCGCAAGGCGCCCGCCGGCGCCGCGCCGGCGCGGCCGGACCGCGCGCCGGTGGCGCGGCCGGCGTTGCGGCTGGCCGCCGAGTCGCCCGAAGGCGGCTGAGAGCCAGCCGGGGAAGAGCGCCAGGAAGGCCAGTTGGATGAACCGCAGGCGGGTGTGGAGATGGCACTCGGCCGCTGGCGGTCCCGCGTCAGGCCGATCGCGGGCGGAGGCCGCTCCCACAGGAGCCGCGCAAGCCTCGTGGGAGCGGCTTCCGGCCGCGATGCCCCGACCATCGCCCCGCTCCCGCTCCCCGCCATGCCGCGCCGTCGCGGACCGGCATCCATTCCTTGACGCTCTTTGCTTGGCCCGCGCGCGATCGGCCCCCGTGGTCACGAGGAGCGCGTGGACAGGCTCCGAGGCACGCCGCAGCCGCCGGCTTCCGCGCGCGACGCGGCCGCGCAACCGGCGAGAGCGGAAGCGGGAACGGCGTCCCCGCCCCGCCCTGCCGCTCACTCGCGCGCCGGCAGCTGCACGTGCACCGGCTCCGCCAGGTCGGTCGCCGAGCGGCCCACGTACAGCGCGTAGTCGCCGCCGCGCAGCACCCAGTGCCGCTTGGCCGTGTCGAAGTCGGACAGCAGGCGCGGCTCCAGCGCCACCTCCACCGTGCGCGCCTGGCCCGGCTGCAGCGCCACCTTGGCGAAGCCGGCCAGCCGGCGGATCGGCGAGCCGGGCACCTGCGCGTACACCTGCACCACGTCGGCGCCGGCGCGCTTGCCGACGTTGCGCACTTCCACGCTGACCCGCGGCAGCCCGTCCTTCAGCGCGACCTTCGGCGCGCCGTGCTCGAAGCGCGTGTAGGAAAGCCCGTAGCCGAACGGGAACAGCGGTTCCAGCCCCTGGCGCTGGAACCAGCGGTAGCCGACGTCGGCGCCCTCGATGGCGTAGTCCACCGAGGCCGGCGGCGGCGTGCCCGGCGCAGCGCCCGCGCCTTCCAGCACCGGCCGCGGCAACTGCGCCAGGTCGCGCGGCCAGGTGATCGGCAGGCGCCCGGAGGGGTCGGCCCTGCCGAACAGCAGGTTGGCGATCGCCTCGCCGCCCGCGCTGCCCGGGTACCAGGCCGCCAGCACCGCGCCGACGCGGTCCAGCCACGGCATCGCCACCGGGCTGTTGGTCTCCAGCACCACCACGGTGCGCGGGTTGGCCTTGGCCACCGCCTCGACCAGCGCATCCTGATGGTCAGGCAGCGCGAGGTCCGCCGCGTCCACCGACTCGGCCGCCCACTGCTGCACGAACACCACCGCCACCTGCGCCTTCGCCGCCAGCGCCGCGGCGGCGGCCGGGTCGTCGCCCGGGGCGAAGTCCACCCTGGCCTTGCCGGCCAGCGCGCGGATCGCCGCCAGCGGCGCGGACGGGTGGTACACCACCGGGCCCGGCCAGGTCTCGGGCTTGAGCCCCGGCACCGCGTTGCCGCCGCGCGGGATCACCAGCGAGGAACCGCCGCCGGCCAGCACGCCCTTGTCCGCGTGCGCGCCGATCACCGCGATGGACGCCGGCCGCGCCAGCGGCAGCAGGGCATGCTCGTTGCGCAGCAGCACCGCGCCGGCCTCCTCGGCGCGCCGCGCCACGCCGAGGCTGGCGCGCTCGTCGATCGGCGCCTTCGCCGCCGGGTGGTCGAACAGCCCGGCGGCGAACATGCTGCGCAGGATGCGGTGGACCATGTCGTCCAGCCGCGCCGGCTTCACCTCGCCCCTGGCCAGCGCCTCCTTCAGCGGCGCGTCGAAGAACACCTGCGCGTCGAACACGTCGCCGGCCGACTCCTGGTCGAGGCCGGCGTTGGCCGCCTTGGCCACGCTGTGCACCGCGCCCCAGTCGGACATCACGAAGCCCGGGTACTTCCAGTCGCCCTTGAGCACCTGGTTGAGCAGGAAGTCGTTCTCGCAGGCCCAGTCGCCGTCGACCTTGTTGTACGAGCACATCACCGAGCCGGGCCGGCCGCGCTCGATCGCCAGCTCGAAGGCGAGCAGGTCCGACTCGCGCGCGGCACGCTCGCCGATGCGCACGTCGATGGTGTTGCGCGCGGTCTCCTGGTCGTTGAGCGCGTAGTGCTTGATGGTGGAGAGCACGTGCCTGCCCTGGATGCCGCGGATCGCCTCGCCGACGAGGGTGCCGGCCAGCAGCGGGTCCTCGCCGGCGTACTCGAAGTTGCGGCCGTTGCGCGGCTCGCGCTGCAGGTCGATGCCGCCGGCCAGCAGCACGTTGAAGCCCTTGGCGTGCGCCTCGCCGCCGATCATCGCGCCACCGGCGTAGGCGACCGCCGGGTCCCAGCTGGCCGCCACCGCCAGCCCCGCGGGCAGCGAGGTGGCGCCGTCGCCGGGGCGCACGTTGGCGGGGTTGGCCACGCCCAGCCCCGCGTCGCTCTCCTGCAGCGCCGGGATGCCCAGCCGCGGGATGCCCGGCACGTAGCCGGCCGAGCCCAGCGCGCCGGCCGGCATCGGCCGGCCCTTGGCGGCATCCGGCTGGGCGAACACGCTGCGGACCAGCTGCAGCTTCTCCTCCAGGGTGAGCTGCGCCTGCAGCGCGTTCGCGCGCGCGTCGGGCGGCTGCGCGGCGTCCATCCAGGGCCGCGTCGCCGCCACTGCGCCGACGCAGCCCAGCAGCGACGCCGCGAGGGCGGCGGTGCGCAATGCGTGCCTGGACTTGCCTTTCATGCAACCTCCCATATGGTCTGGACGATGGCGCCGCGCGCGGACACGGGCGCGAGCCTCCGATCATACCCACCCCGCTGCGGAGAGACCCATGCACAAGCGCAGACTCGGCCGTTCGTCCCTGCATGTCGCGCCGCTCGCCTTCGGCGGCAACGTGTTCGGCTGGAGCGTGGACGAAAAGCGCTCGTTCGAGCTGCTCGACGCCTTCGTCGACAACGGCTTCGACCTGATCGACACCGCGGACGTCTATTCGGCCTGGGTGCCGGGCAACCGCGGCGGCGAGTCGGAGACCATCGTCGGCAGGTGGCTGAAGGCAAGCGGCAAGCGCGACCGCGTGACGCTGGCCACCAAGGTCGGCAAGTGGGTGGAGCACAAGGGCCTGGCGCCGATCAACATCCGCGCCGCGGTGGAGGGCTCGCTCCGGCGCCTGCAGACCGACCGCATCGACCTGTACCAGGCGCACGAGGACGATCCCTCGGTGCCGCTGGCCGAGACGCTGGGCGAGTTCGGCCGGCTGATCGAGGAAGGCAAGGTGCGCGCGATCGGCGCCTCCAACTACGACGCCGACCGCCTCGCCGAGGCGCTGAAGGTCTCCGCCGCGCACGGCCTGCCGCGCTACGAGAGCCTGCAGCCGGAATACAACCTGGTCGCCCGCGCCGGCTACGAAAGGGAACTGGAGCCGCTGGCGCGGCGCGAGGAGCTGGGCGTGATCGGCTACTACTCGCTGGCCAGCGGCTTCCTGAGCGGCAAGTACCGCAGCGAGGCGGACCTCGCCAAGAGCGCCGCGCGCGGCGGCGCGGTGCGGAAGTACCTCAACCCGCAGGGCCTGGCGGTGCTGGCCGCGCTCGACGAGGTGGCCGCCGCGCACCGCGCCACGCCGGCGCAGGTGGCGCTGGCCTGGCTGATGGCGCGGCCCGGCATCACCGCGCCGATCGCCAGCGCGACCAGCGTGGAGCAGCTGCTGGAGCTGCTCGGCGCGGCGAAGCTCGCGCTGTCGCACGAGGAGATCGCGCGGCTGGACGCGGCCAGCGGCGGCTGATGGCGGCCTGAGTCGGCGGACTCTTTCGTCCGGGACATCGCGGCCGGAGGCCGCGAAAACCGGGCGCCCGGCCTGGCCCGGCTACCGCCCGACGCTCCCCGCCGCCGCCGGCGCGTCCTCGCCATCGTCCTCGTCCGGCGCCTCCACCGCATAGCCGGCGGCCTTCAGCTTGGCGAGATAGCCGTCCGCGTCGAGCACCTCCTCCATCGGCAGCATGGCGAAGCTGCTGCGGTCGATCGTCAGCGCGCGCCGCGCCGCGACCAGCCAGCCCGCCTCCACGCGCGCCGGCACGTCGCTGATGCCGAGCTGCCGCGCGAAGCCGGCCTCGGACAGCGCCGCGGCGCAGGCGTCGCGGTAGCGGCTGTCCGGCAGCCGGCGCAGCGTGGCGATGTCGCCGGTGGCCCAGGCGGCGGCGCGCTGCGCGATCGCCGGCAGGTCGCGCTCGATGCTGTCCAGCGTGCGCGCGAAGCACTCCACGTCGTCCGGCCCCGCGGCCTTGAACGCCTTGATCGCCGCGCGCGGCTCCTTGATCTCCAGCGTGTAGTCGGTGGACGTGACGCGCACGCCGTGCTGCCTGGCGATCGCCGCCACCGCGTCGCCGACCTGGCCGCCGCCGCGCAGGCCGCTCTTCTTCAGTGCCTGCTTGTACAACTCCATCGCGGCGAAGATCGGCCGCCAGCGCTCGATGCCGCCGTCGCGGCCGATGTATTTCGCCTTCAGCGCCGCCCAGCGCGCGTACAGCGGCGCGGGCAGCACCTCCTGCAGGGTCTTGCCGTCGGCGTTCTTGCGCGCGCTGTAGGCCGAGGGCAGCAGGAACAGCTTGCCGAAGAAGCTGGTGTCCACCTTGAGCTTCACCCGCGGCGGCTGGATCAGCTCCTGCGCGCCGGCCAGGGTCTGCGCCACCTCGTCCGAGCGCCACTGCACGCTGGCCGGCAGGTTGGCCATGGTGCCCAGCACCCACAGCACGTGGTCGCCCTTGCTCACCTTCCACAGCCCCGGCCCGGGCTGCACGCCGCTCACGCTGACCGCGGGCAGCTCGGTGACGGCGGCGGTGGACGGCGGCGCGGGGGCGGCGGTCTGCGCGAATGCCGGCGACGCGAGCGCGAGCGCCAGCCACAGGAGGGACGATCGGACCAGGAGCATGCGCGGGATTCCTTGGGACATGAAAGCGGGCGGTTCCTTGGCATCCGGCCGATGCGGACCATCGACCGTGTTCAACAGTCATTCCAGCGCGGTGGCGCGGGCACGGCATGCCACCGGCACCGCTCCCGCATCGCCGGCGGATGCCGGGGCGCAGGCGGCGCAACCCGCCCCATTCGGCGGCCGGCCTTCCTGTCATGCCGGCGCAGGCCGGAATCCAGTCCAAACATGCCCCGCGAAGCGGACAAAAACCCATGTCGCATGTTCCGCGCGCCATGCGCGCCGGATGACTGGCTGCACCCCTTTCGGGGCCGCCTGCTGCGCAGACGCTCTGCGCCACGCGCTCGTCCGGCCTGCGCCGGATAACGGTGGAACGGGGAGATTCGGCGACGCGCCATTGGGACCTGAAAACGCGCGCAGGGTTCCGGCCGCGCGGCATGGCGCCCGTCCGCCGACGCCGCGCCATCCCGAGGCCACGGACGCACGCGGCGCCCGTGGCCGTCTTCCCCGCGCCCCTTACAGCGCCGCCAGCGCGGCGTTGAAGGTCGCGCTCGGCCGCATCGCCCGGCCCACCTTGGCCAGGTCCGGGTGGTAGTAGCCGCCGATCTCCACCGGCTTGCCCTGCGCGCCGTTGAGCTCGGCCACGATCCTCGCCTCGTGCTCGGTCAGCGCCTTGGCCAGCGGGGCGAACCTCGCCTTCAGCGCCGGGTCGTCGTCCTGCGCCGCCAGCGCCTGCGCCCAGTACAGCGCGAGGTAGAAGTGGCTGCCGCGGTTGTCCAGCTCGCCCACCTTGCGCGCCGGCGACTTGTTGTTGTCGAGGATCTTGCCGTTGGCCTGGTCCAGCGTCTTCGCCAGCACGCCCGCGGCCCGGTTGCCGTAGCGGTTGGCCAGGTGCTCGAAGGAGGCGGCCAGCGCGAGGAACTCGCCCAGCGAATCCCAGCGCAGGTAATCCTCCTCCAGGAACTGCTGCACGTGCTTGGGCGCCGAGCCGCCCGCGCCGGTCTCGAACAGGCCGCCGCCGGCCATCAGCGGCACGATGGACAGCATCTTGGCGCTGGTGCCCAGCTCCATGATCGGGAACAGGTCGGTGAGGTAGTCGCGCAGCACGTTGCCGGTCACCGAGATGGTGTCCTGGCCCTGGCGGATGCGCTCCAGCGACAGCTTCGTCGCCGCCACCGGGTCGAGGATGCGGATGTCCAGGCCGCTGGTGTCGTGGTCCTTGAGGTAGCGCTCCACCTTGGCGATCAGCTGGCGGTCGTGCGCGCGCTGCGGATCGAGCCAGAACACCGCCGGCGTGCCGGACAGGCGCGCGCGGGTCACCGCCAGCTTCACCCAGTCCTGCACCGGCGCGTCCTTGGTCTGGCACATGCGCCAGATGTCGCCGGCCTCCACCGCGTGCTCCAGCAGCACGCGGCCGGCCTCGTCGGTCACCTTCACCGTGCCGTCGGCGGGGATCTGGAAGGTCTTGTCGTGCGAGCCGTACTCCTCGGCCGCCTGCGCCATCAGGCCCACGTTGGGCACGCTGCCCATGCTGGCCGGGTCGAACGCGCCGTGCGCCTTGCAGTCCTCGATCACCGCCTGGTAGACGCCGGCGTAGCTGCGGTCGGGGATCACCGCCTTGGTGTCCTGCAGCTTGCCCTCGGCGTCCCACATCTTGCCGGAGTCGCGGATCATCGCCGGCATCGAGGCGTCGATGATCACGTCGCTGGGCACGTGCAGGTTGGTGATGCCCTTGTCGGAATTCACCATCGCCAGCGGCGGGCGGCTCGCGTACTGCGCGCGCACGTCGGCCTCGATGGCGGCGCGCTGCTCGGCCGGCAGCGTGGCGATGCGCGCGTAGAGGTCGCCGATGCCGTTGTTGGGGTCGAAGCCCGCCTGCTTCAGCGCGTCGGCGTGCCTGGCCAGCGCGTCCTTGTAGAACTCGCCCACCACCACGCCGAACATGATCGGGTCGGACACCTTCATCATGGTGGCCTTCAGGTGCAGCGAGAACAGCACGCCCTGCTTCTTGGCGTCCTCGATCTGCGCGTCGACGAAGGCGGCCAGCGCCTTGCGGCTCATCACCGCCGCGTCGATGATCTCGCCGGCCTTCAGCGCCGTCTTCTCCTTCAGCACCTTGCGCGAGCCGTCCTTGCCGAACCACTCGATCTTCACCGTGGTCGGCTGCTCCACCACCGTGGACTGCTCGCTGCCGTAGAAGTCGCCGCCGTCCATGTGCGCCACGTGGGTCCTCGAGTCCTTGCTCCACGGGCCCATCCTGTGCGGGTGCTTGCGCGCGTAGTTCTTCACCGAGAGCGGCGCGCGGCGGTCGGAGTTGCCCTCGCGCAGCACCGGGTTCACCGCGCTGCCCTTGACCCTGTCGTAGCGCGCCTTGACGTCCTTCTCCTTGTCGTCCTTCGGCTCGTCCGGGTAGTCCGGCAGCGGGTAGCCCTGCGACTTAAGCTCCTTGATCGCGGCCTTCAGCTGCGGCACCGAGGCGCTGATGTTGGGCAGCTTGATGATGTTGGCCTCCGGCGTGGTCGCCAGCCGGCCCAGCTCGGCCAGATCGTCGGCCATCTTCTGGCCGTCCTTCAGCACGTCGGGGAACTGCGCCAGGATGCGCCCGGCCAGCGAGATGTCGCGCGTCTCCACCGCGATCCCCGCGGTGCCCGCGAACGCCTGCACGATGGGCAGCAGGGACTGGGTGGCGAGGAAGGGGGCTTCGTCGGTGAGGGTGTAGATGATGCGGGGGGACTGGGACATGGCGTGCTTCGACCTCGTGGGCGGCATAGGCTCGGTCTCGGTCCGCCCATGGCGACCGGTGTCGTAGCTACCGGCCGCCCCGGCGCGACCGGGAAGGTGAATCGGACCGCCGCAACACGGACGGCGCGCAGGACCTGCGCGGCCGCATCCATGCTCGACGTCCGGACATTGTCGCGTTTTCGCTCCCCGACCGAAAGCGGAAGCAGCCATGTCTCCTATGCCTGGCGATTCGTCCGCAGGACGTCGACGGCGACCATTTCCGGCCAGATGCGGCCGCTCGTCCCGGCGCCGGAAGACCGCCAGGATATCGATCCCCTCGCCCACTGCGCACCATGCCCACCACCGAACTCCCGCAATGGCTACAGCAATGCGAATGGCGATCGACGAGCGCGCGCTGCAGCGCGGTCTCGACTACGCCAGGCGCGGAAAAGTACTCGACCTGCGGCCCTCCCCGGACGCAAGCGGCATCCTGCTGGAGGGTTCCGTATCCGGCAGCGGCAAGTGCGTCTACGAATGCCGCATCCGCATTTCCCGGCACGAGCGCCACCTGCTGATGGAAACCGGTTGCAGTTGCCCGGTCGGGGGCGACTGCAAGCACGCCGCTGCGATGCTGCTGGGCATGGCGGGCAATATCGCGGCGCCGGCACAGGCTTCCTACCGTCCCTTCGCCCGCGCCGCCCGACTGGCGGACAATCGCGGCCATGCGAGAGGCCGACGCCGAATTATCCTCATGGAACCAGTGGCTGGCTTCACTCGACCGTATCGTCCAAACGGCCCCGCCGGCGGAACCGGAGCGACGCTTCGGCATTCTCCTGCGCGACGGCCAGGGGGACAGGCTGCTGGCACTATCGGCCTGGCTGCGCCCTTCGAAAAGTCGTGCCGCCCACCAGTCATGGGTCGACCCGCAATCGCTGCGGGCGAACGAACGCTTCGGCCCCGTGCCCGCGCCACCGGACGGCTGGCCGGAACCGACGGCCACGATACTGGCCCTGTTGCTCGCCGCACCATCCGCACCCCTGGGCGGCCTGGCGTGGGTCGTGATCCACTCCATTCCATCCAGGCCGAGCGCGCCCTGGAATATCCGCTGACTCATTACCCGGTCTGGTCCGAGCGCGGCATCCAGCCGCTGGAACGCGGCCCCACGCTTGGCCCAGGCCGTGTTGGAAGGCGGCGGGGCCAGTACGAAGTTGAGGTTTGACGAGGAAGATCTGGAAGCACTGTTCGGACGAACAAGTAATAGAGAGCGGCGAACTGTGAGTTCGCCGCTCTCTGGCTTTGTACTTGCAGATTCACTTCATCTTCTGAGCATGACTTTCGCCTCCAACCGGCATTGGCGCTCAGATCAAAAGGATTGCCAACCGACGCGAAAGCGATATGCTATGCGAGCCGTGAAACTACATGGCAACGCGCGAAACCATCCGAGCGTTGAGTCGCGCACTCCTTAGCTGTGTCTAGACCACAGCAAGGTTCAAAAATTACTTTCTTGAAAGCAACAGTTATCTCTTCTCATACAACCTTGACATCTAAACACTCAAGCTTAAAGATACTCTCCCACCAAAATCTGTCAAGCCCGGTAGGACGGGGGTATACAGCCACCTCGGGCAACCTGAGCCTGGGCCTCATTGAAGCTTGAACGCAACGGTTCACCTCTTCGCCAAAAGCGAACATCCCCGCAAGTCATTGCGGGCCTCATTCGTCCCGCAATCCCGTCTCATGATGGGAGACACACTCCTCCTAAGCTGCATGGGCACGTATGGCGCCATCACTCACCAGGGGAATCAACATGAACGACAAGCTCACGCTCGATCTCGTCCGCAATGCCGTCGCCGGTTCGGCTGCGGCTTTCCGTTGCCGTCAGAAGTTGCAGCCGGCCGGCGGCGAAGGTAGCCCGGTGTTTCCCGCCACCTACGAAGGCGGCAAATACGCAACAGAGGAACGTCGCATCCCCGGGCGCGAAGCACCGGTGCCATGCGTGGTATTGAACTCCGTGCAGTCAGAAGCCAACCACGTCGAGCTTGCACTGCTCGATGCGTGGGACGACAAGGAGATTCCGCTGCCGGTGATCACCGTTGATTTCGCGGGGCAAGGCTTGCGCCGCGACCTCCGCGTGACCAGCCTGGAAGCGCCGCACCGCATCGCCGACGCGCTATTGCGCGACAGCCTGCTGGACGGAATTGAGTTTCGTAAGTCTGTACATGGCAGCAAGATCGATCATGTCGACCTGCGTAATGCGACCGCCCTGTTCGAACTGTGTCCCACCGCACTCGTGTTTGGACTGTGGGATTCCACCGGTCCACGCGGCGGTCTCGGCGCGAAATTCGCGCGCGCCTACGTATCCGAAGTGGTCGGCATCGATGCGGTGCCGGGCAAAAAGACCGCGAGCCGCATCGATCCCGCCGAGGTCCGACTCGGCGCTGGTCCGGTGTACCTGCGGGCCGACGGCGGCTGGACGCTCGACGAGAAAGAGGCGGCCAAGGAGAAGGGCAAGCCCGTCAAAGCCGGAAAAGACGGCAAACCGTCCGAAGTCAACCACGGCAATGTGACGCCAAGCATCAGCGATGGCGGCTTCACGATCGCCTATGCGCTGCGTACAAGTACGCTGTCACTGCCCGCGCTGCGCCGCCTGCGTTTCCCGATCGACGGCCAGCGCGACCCCGCGCGTGATCGTGCCGCGCAGACCGCGCTGGCCGCGCTCGCATTGTGCGGATCGACGCTGGCGCAATCCGCCGGCAGCGACCTGCGTTCGCGCTGCCACCTGGTACCGGTGGAAACCTCTCGCTGGGAGTTGCTCGACATGCCGGGCGAGGAGCCGAAGTCCTATGTGCTCGATCGTGCCGGCGCGATCGCGCTGTATCGCGAAGCCGTCGAGGCGGCCAAGGCCGCCGGCCTGCCATGGCTCGACGAGCCGCTCGAACTGGTGCCGTCGCCGCAGCTCGCCGCGCTGGTGCGCAAGAGCCAGGACCTGGCGATCGCCACGACCGAGGCGGGAGAAGGCTGATGATCGCCATCGGCATCCGTTACCTGAACGGTTGGTCGATGGCGGCAACGGCGGACGGATCGGACAAGTCGACGGCCGAATGGCCGCCGCACCCCGACCGCTTGTTCATGGCCCTGGCCGCCGCCCACTTCGAAACCGACCGAGATTCCACCGAACGCGCGGCGCTGCTGTGGCTGGAACAGCAGGCGGCCCCCGGGCTGCACGCAAGCATGGGCCAGGACGTTTCGCACCGCGCCATCGTCACACACTACGTACCGGTCAACGACGTCGTCCCACCGCGCACTACGGAGAACGCGACCGCCAAACAAGTTGCCGAAGGACTGCTGCTGTTGCCGGAACGACGGCTGCGTCAGGCGCGGCAATTCCCGGTGGTCGTGCCGCAAAACGACACCGTATATTTCATCTGGCCGGATGCCGAGCCCGACGAAGGCATCCGCACGGCACTGGCCGCGCTGTGCGCCAAGTTGACCTGTCTTGGCCACTCGGCCTCGCTGGTACAGGCCTGGATCGAACCGGAGCCGCCGGATCCGACGATGCGACCCACGAAGGGCGCGGGGCTGCCCCTGCGCGTGACGGAAACCGGCCGGCTGGCCCAGCTCGAACAGGCTTACAACGAAAGCGAACGCCTGGCATGGATCGCACTCGAAAGTGCCATAGCCAGTGCCAAGGGTGCGGCCAGGAAAAAACTGCGTGAGGAACAGGAGACGCGTTTCGGCAAAGGTGCTCCACCGTCACGCCGCCCGCCACCGGCGACTTCCATCGCGTATGCATCCATCACACCCGAACAGCCGGTCATTCCGCATACGATCTTCAGCGATCGCCTGCTGATGTTCCGGCAGATCCCGCGCCAGCCTTCCCGCGAAGACCCTGGCAGGCCGCCGAAAGATCGCGGCGAAGCCGCCGACAAGCGGCTATGGCTCGACAACATGCCGCTGCTAATGGCCGCATGGCGTCATACCGTCATGGCACACAGCCAAATACAGCCGCCGCCGGAATGGCTGTGTGGCCACCGCGCCGATGGCACTCCGACGACGCAGCCGCATCTCGCGGTACTGCCGATCGCAAACGTCGCCAATCCGCATGCCCAAGGCCACGTGATGGGCGTCGCGCTCGCCATCCCGCGCGACGTACCGGGCCATGAGGTCGGTCGCTGCCTGGGGCCGCTGTTCGATCTTGATTCCGACGGCAATCCGAAACCTCTAACGATCTACCACGGTCACGACTTCGACATCGATGTCGTCTTCGACCTTGGCGAGTCGGAGCGCGAGGCGTTCCGGGCGCAGCGCTGGTGTGGTGACGCCGGTGGTGCGACCGTGTGGGCCAGCGTCACGCCGGTCGCGCTCGACCGGCACAGCAAGCGCAGTCGTTTCGACGATGAAACGAGGGAGCAGATCGCCCATGCCTGCACGCGCATTGGGCTGCCGCGCCCGAAGAAGGTCCAGATCTCCTCCACCGGCTTCCTGACCGGCGTGCCTCATGCCCGTTCCGTGCCTGCCCTGCGTCGCAAGGACGGCAGCGCGCGCCAGCAGGTACACGTCTGCCTGGAATTCCCGGAGGCGGTGCGTGGCCCGATGCTGATCGGCGCCGGCCGCTTCCGTGGCTATGGTCTGTGCATGCCCTACCGGAGGGACAAGGCATGAGCCTGACGCCAGAACGGTTCGAGGAATTCTTCGCGGCACTGCATCCCGGACAACAGGCGTTCCCATGGCAAAAGCGGCTATGCCATGCCGTCATGCGGGGCGAGTGGCCCCACACGTTGTCACTGCCGACCGCGACCGGCAAGACCTCATGCATCGACATTGCGCTGTATGCGCTCGCGGCCGGTGCACCACGGGCGCCACGGCGCATCCTGTTCGTGGTCGACCGGCGCGTCATCGTGGACGAGGCCTTTGACCACGCCAACGACATCGCGCAGCGCCTTCGCACCGCGGATGACGGCATTCTTCTCGAAGTCGCCGATGGCCTGCGCGAGCGCCGCGGCGTCGACCCTGGTGGCGATACCGATCCACTCGCCTGCTTCCAGTTGCGCGGCGGCACCTATCGTGACAATGCCTGGGCGCGCACGCCAAGCCAGCCGACGGTGGTCTGCTCGACCGTGGATCAAGTCGGCTCGCGCCTGCTGTTCCGCGGCTACGGCGTGAGCGACTACCTGCAGCCTCTGCACGCTGGACTCGTCGCCAACGACACACTGATCCTGCTTGATGAAGCGCATTGCTCCAACCCGTTCCGGCAGACATTGGAAGCGATTGCCCGGTATCGGACGGCGTTCGGATCAGCCGTCCCGACGACACCATTCGCGTATGCATTGCTGTCGGCAACACCCCGAGCCACGGGCGAGGACAATGCTGAAACACTTTCGTTCGAGCTGGATGCCGCGGACGAAGCAAACGACACGCTGGGACGCCGACTTCGTGCACGCAAGCCGGCGCGGTTGATCGAACTCGGGGAGCGCACGGCCACCGACCCGTTTGCCGTCCGCCTAGCCGAACAGGCGGAATCCCTGGCCAAAGCCGGTGCGAATCGCATCGGCATCATCGTCAATCGCGTGCGCAGCGCACAGCTCGTGTTCGATCGCCTAACCGCTCCTTCGTCGCAAAAGGCGCTGTTCATCGGCCGCATGCGCCCGCTCGACCGCGACGCGAGTATGCGGCAATGGCGCGACGTACTGCGCAGCGGCTCCACTGCATCGCCGGACAAACCGGTGTACGTCGTGGCCACCCAATGCATCGAGGTGGGCGCCGATCTCGACTTCGACGCCTTGGTCACCGAATGCGCCAGTCTGGACGCATTGCGTCAGCGCTTCGGGCGCCTGTACCGCCTCGGCGAACCCGAGGGCGTCGACCCGCAAGCGTATCCACCAGGCGTCGTTGTCATCACGAAGGACAGCCTGAAAGACGATGACCCAATCTATGGATCTGCCCTGCGCGGCACCTGGGCCTGGCTCGGGGAACAAGCCGATGAGCAGGGCCGTGTCGATTTCGGCATCGCGGCGATGAAGCCACGGCTCGAAGGTGGTGCACCGGCGCAGACCCTGGTTGAGGCAATCGACGCACCGGTCATGCAGCCCGCCTATCTTGATCAGTGGGTACAGACCAGTCCGAAACCCGAGCATGAAGCGGAGCCTTCGCTGTTCCTGCACGGAGCGCGCGACGAATCACCGGACGTACAGGTGTGCTGGCGCGCCGATCTTGACCGGGACAAGCCCGAAACCTGGGCCGATGTGGTGGCACTGTGCCCTCCCAGCGTCGGCGAGTGCATGAGTGTGCCGCTGGTGCAGTTCCAGCGCTGGATGCGCGGTGAAAAGGACATGGCCGCGGGCGATGTCGAAGGCTTCGATGCGCCGGACGATGTCACCGTAGACGACGACACGACGACTGACCGAAGCGTGCTCGTCTGGCGTGGCGACCAGAGCTTCGTTGCTGGCGAACCTCGGCACATCCGTCCTGGGCACACGCTGGTCGTCCCGGCGACGCGACGTGGCTGGAATTCACTCGGCTACGTGCCACAGGCGGACGCGACGAACATCGACCTGGCCGAGCAGGCCATGCTGCAGGCGCGTCGGCGACTCGTCATGCGCGTGCATCCGGCATTGCTCGACCGGTTTCCAGAAGGCCCACCGCGCCAGCGGCTTGCCGACCTCCTCAAGCAACAGGCCGACACCGAAGAAACCGATCCGGACGCCGGGGATGTGCTCGATGCGCTGACCGATGCCTTGGCGTCTTTTGCCACGGGCGTAAACGGCGACTGGCGCACCATCGCTGCACGCAGCCTTCGTACACAACAAGGACGTTCATCGTTCCGCGTCAAGAAGTACCCCGGGTCGAAAGATGCTCCCGGCAAGGGCTGGATCATCGAACGCAAGCACCCGCTTCCACTTCGGCTCATGCCGAACTTCAGTGAAGCTTTCCATGTTGGCGACTTCACCACCGAGGACGACAGTTCGTCGTTCACCACCGTGGTACCACTGAAAAAGCACCTCGCTGGCGTTGCTGATTTCGCACGTGCCTACGCGACGGCCTGTGGATTGCCGGCTGTTCTCGTCGACGACATCGCGCTCGCGGCAAGCCTGCACGATCTCGGCAAGGCCGATCCACGTTTCCAGTCTATGCTGCGCGGCGGCGCACCAGCCTTCGCCTCGGGCAAGCTCGATGGCCTGCTCGCGAAATCGAATGGCGCGCAGGATCGACGCTCCCGCGATCGCGCCCGCCATCGTTCGGGCTATCCCGAAGGCGGCCGTCACGAATTATTGTCGCTGAAACTCGCGCAATCGAGCGACGAAGTGAAAGCGCAGGCGCACGACCTCGACCTCGTATTGCACCTGATCGCCAGTCACCACGGCCGCTGTCGCCCGTTCGCGCCCGTTGTCGAGGATGCTCAAGGCTGCGAACTGGTTCTGGCCGATAACGGCCGTTCGTACCGGCACTTCGGACCGACTGGCACCGAACGCATCGACAGCGGCATTAGTGATCGTTTCTGGCGGCTCGTACGCAAGTATGGGTGGTGGGGGCTAGCCTACCTCGAAGCGATCCACATGCTTGCCGACCACCGGCGCAGCGAGTTCGAGGAACGAACCGCCAGCGAACCGGAACAGGAGATAGGCGATGGCGAATGACATCCTGCTGCACGGCATCGACGGCGCGAATCCGCTTGGCTTCCTCGCCGCAATTGGAACCCTGCGCGTACTATCGCTCGATTCGGACGATGTCCGATTGCGATGGATGAAGCATGAAAATGCCTGGCGTCCCGTCCTGGCGATGGAGACCGCGCTCGAAGAACACGCTTTTGTCGAACACCTGTCTGCAAAGTTGGCCGCTTCGGTACCTTCCGAAGTCTTCGCGCTGGGCGACAACCCTTCCGTTCCACTCGGTGTCTTCCGCCCCTATGCGCAGTCCTGCGCGCAAGCGTCCCTGGATGGCGACCGCACTCGTTCGGATTTTGCCACGGCATTCGCTGGCGAACATCCCATCGACAAGGAAGGCAAGGTTCCGGATACCGCGCTGCGCACGATGAGCGGCGCCGGGCACCAGCACTTCCTCAAGTTCATGCGCAACTTCATCGAACAGGTGCAACCGGAACATCTGCGCAAGACGCTATTCGACCACTGGCGCTACGACGACCCTGTGCAAAATATGACCTTGCGCTGGGATCCGTCCGACGACAACCGCTATGCCTTGCGCTGGTCCGACCCGAGCGGGGACCCGGATCGCAAGTCGATGGGCTCGATGTGGGGTGCCAACCGCTTGGCGATCGAAGCTTTGCCCTTGTTCCCGACACTGCCTACGTACCGGCAACTGGAAACGGTCGGTTTCCATACGCAAGGCGCACGTAAGACGCACTGGAGCTGGCCGATCTGGGATGTGTTCGCGGGGGTGGATACGGTGCGCTCCCTGCTCGACATGGCCGACGTGCAACGCAGCGACCGTGCCAGGGTGCAGCCGAAGGGGCTCAGCGCCCGTGGGATTGCTGAGGTCTACCGCAGCCGGCGGCTGACCACCGGAAAATTCCGCAACTTCACGATGGGCTCCCCCGTCCCGCATGCCTGAAAGGCCAAGCTTGCACGCATTCGAAGGCATGCCGTATAGGGCATGCCTGATAACTTCCTCTCGTACTGAAGCGCGCTAATAGAGCGTCGACGCACAGGGTGGCCGAATGAGCCATTCCCGATCTCCGCTGATCCAACTTGCCCACGTCGCCCTCCCCTGCTAGAACGGGCACCAGGCCGGCACAGGGGGGCCGGCGAGGAGTAGCCAGTAGCCATGGATACGTTATCAACGACGATTTGGTCATCGGCGACCAGCACGGGGGGCCGGCGAGGAGTAGCCAGTAGCCATGGATACAGGGAAGATCGCGACTGCCGCGCGCGTGCGCGTGGCGCTCGAGATACCGCTGCTCGATCGCCTCGCCCAGGACGCAAGGGTGGCCCTGATGGGCGTGCAATGCGCGCCACCCGAACCAGAAGCCGTGCGGCGCCAGTTGCTCGGGCGCGCGGTGCGGCTCACCGAGACGATGGCGCCAGCCGCCACTGCCGCCGCGAACGAGATTCGCGATGCGTTTGGCCTGCAGGCCGCCGTGGAAATCTACCAATCGGCCGGGCGCGAGAACGCCGCGATGCACCTGCTGCGCGAGCCGATCCTAATGGAGATCCAGGGACGCCTGCTGTCCCTGCTCGACAATGGCGCTCTGCGTGCCGTGATCGGTCACGAATTCGGCCACTTCATCGCGCACGGGCCGGATTCCCCGCACGCCCACGTCAGCGCACTGGCGACGTATCTTGCCGCCGCGGAAGATGTTCCGGGAGAAGTCGCACTGCTCGCCTCGATGCTGTCGATGGCGCGCGAACTGACCGCCGACCGCTACGCCCTGCTCGCCACCCGCGATCTCGACGCCCTGCTGCGCCTCGAGATGGTGGCGACCACGGGCCTGCCGGCCGAGGCCCTCGGCGGTGACACTGCGGGATACCTCGCGCAATGCCGCGAGCTGGTGGAAAGCTGCCTGGCCGATGGTGACGGCGCGCAAGGCGTCACGCACCCCGAACACGGCGTACGCGCCTGGGCAGCGTGGCTCTTCAGCGAATCCGATCTGTATCACGAACTGACCGGATGCGGCCCCGCCACGCGGGCCATTGCCGACGTCGATGCGTTGATCGAACGCGTGTTGCGTCGACCCGGTCTCGACGGCACGTTCCAATACCTGGAACCACCGCCGGCGGAGCTGCATGAACTGGCATTGGCATCGGCCGTGCTGGTCGCCATGGCCGACGAACTGCTGAGCGACGACGAGGCGGAGATTCTGGAAAGAACCTTCGCGCCGCTGGTACCCGATTGGCGCCGCCTGCTCGATCCGGATGAAGCGGCGCGCCGCGTCGAGGCGCTCGCGCCCGTTGCGAAAGCCTGGGGGGCGGCTTTCCTGAGGCCGCTATTCAACCTTCTTCATCATGTATTGATGGCCGACGGCGTGGTGGACGCACGGGAACTCATACGCGTGATCGAGATCGGCCGCCTGCTCGATGGCGAGGAGCTGTTCGGTTCGCTGATGCGCCCGGTCATGCGGCGTATCACGGTCGAGCGGCGCGAAGAAACAGCAACCAAACCCCTGCCCATCCGCACGCAAGACGCGCTTCCGGCGCTGGATGCCTATCTCGCCGCGATCGCTCGGCGGCGCGGCGCGCAAGTCACACTTCGCCGCCTGCTGCGCATGCTTGGCGGCACCGACCGCAACGACGGCGTGCTTGTCCAGATCGCCGCAGCGCTGGATCGCGCCGCACTCATGACCAAGGCCGATCTTTCCACGATCGACTTGGACGACGATTTCATCCTGACGCCCAGACACGCCGCGCCGACCGTCCCGCAGCAACCGCTGCCGACACGCGATGCGCTGCGCCGCGCGATCCGTCGCCTGCGCGATGAACTGGTCAGCGGCGACGGACACAGTCCCTCCGTGCGCCTGCGCGAAATCCGTACCGGGCGCGCATTCGATCTCGCCGCGTTGTCGCGCGTCTCGGTCGGGCACGGCGACCGCTGCCTCGCGCTCGCACATGAAGGGCGCCGCGTGACACTGGTACAAGGCGAGCAGGCCGGTCAATCGAAGGACGCGGCCATCCTGCTCCGCCAGCTCGTCGAACTGCGGCGGGAACACCTCGCCCGACGCGAGGAAACCGGCGCACGCGACCTGTACCTTGGCACCGGTTTTGTGCGCGGCGCAATAGAGGGTTATGTGGTGCGCGCGCCGTTGTTGCTGCATTCGGTGGAGCTTGAACCGGAGGGCAGCGGCGGCATGGCGCTGGTGCCCGTGCGTGACGAGCCTCCCGCCGCCAACCAGGCACTGTTCCGACTCATCCATCTCAAGGCGAATCTGCCGTTTCCCGACGATCTTGCGCACCGGCTCGATGCCCTGGCCGCGGATGCCAGCGCGGGTGCGCCCGCGCTAGCAGAGCACCTGCGCCAGATCGGCGTGGACCTGTTCGAGGTCGATGGCGACCTGCATGTGCTTGACCCGCTCGACGACGACGTGCCGGCCTGGACGGGCCGGCGGCTGGAGCTCGAAGCCTGTGCTGTCATCGGCTTGTTCCCACAATCCCGCTCCGAACTGCTGCACGACTACGAACAGCTGCTTGCCGATCTCGACCGACCGAACGCGGACGTCGGTGCCCTGCTCGGCTGTGCGAACGAACTCTTGCCGGCCTCGCTGCGGCAACCCGGCGCACCAGCCCCCTCCGCAGCCGTGCCGTCGGCGCCTGCGCTGGTGATCGGCGCAGATCCATCGCAGGTCGAAGTCGTGCGTATGGCCGGCGCCTTGCCGGCCCTCGTCATCGACGGACCGCCCGGCACCGGCAAGAGCCAGGTGATCGTGAACCTGGTCGCGGACGCATTGTCCCGCGGCGAGCGTGTCGCCGTCGTGTCGGAGAAACGCGCCGCGCTGGACGTGGTGGCGAACCGTCTGGCCGGCATCGGCTTCAGCAAGCTCGTGGGTGTCGTCCACGACGTGGCGGACGACCGCAAGGCGCTGTTCCGCAAGATTCACGCGCGACTGGAGCCGAAGGCGGAAGAACCTGATCCGGCTCCCACAATAGAAGCCAATGATCCCGCGCCGCTGGCCGAGCTGCTGCGCTCGCGCATCGCGCATGCGCGTTTCACGACCTCGGGCGAACCGACGCTGGGGCAGCTTGCCACTTTTGCGGCGGGTATCGCGGCCACGGTGCCGCCGAACATGCCACCGCTAGCCGACGTTCCCGCCGCGTCCGCGCTGAAGCTGGCACGTGCGGTGGCGGCTTGCCGCCCATGGGCAGACCTGCTGGCACCGGACAGTCCATGGCGCCCGACCGAAGGCAGGTCACGGCAATCGCTGGCCCCGAGTTCGCGCGAGACTCGTGCGTCGTTCGCGCAGGCGCTGGGCCACGCCGTGCAAACGGCCGAGTCCGTGGAAGTGCTGGCCGCGCGCCAGCACGTCGATCCGGCATTGTGTGCGCGGCAAGTCGACGCCATCCTGACCGGCAACAAGGCCTTGCAGTCGCTCAAGCAGACCGATGCGCTGCGTACGGCGCTGCTGGAAAACCGGGAGGATCTGTGCGGTCCGCTACTTGCCCTGCACGCGGAGTGGATGAGCGAATCTGCCGCCTGGCAGGCACATCCCGCGCCGGTACGGGTAAGCGCAAGCCCCGAATTCGCACAGGCCGTGCACACCATGCTGGCGCGCGGTACTTCGCTGCTGCGTTTCCTGTCACCGGACTGGTGGAAGGCGCGAGGAGCCATTACACGACAATTGCCCTGCGTCTGGCCCGATGCGTTGGGTCGCCGCATCGACACAACCCTGTTGCGCGATCTGCATCAGCGCTTGAGGCTCGCCGGGCTGTGGGTACGAGCCGACGCCGTCCTGGCGGAGACAGGATTGAGCCGCCATTTGAACGGCGATGCAAAGCGGATCGCACAGGCGCTTCAGGACGTGGCCGAAATCACCGATTCCGTGCGAACCTTGCGGCGCATACGCGGCGCGCTGGAATCGCTCGATGCGTGGTTGCCGCAGGATGCAGGCGCATGGCAAAAGGCCGTACTCGAGCGCTTCGCCGCCGCGCAGGCGTGGCGCAAGCACCGCGCCGCGATCGATGAGGCCGCCCGAATTTTCCACCACATCGATACCCGCACTCCGGTGACCGATTTGCACGACCTGCACCAACGCTTCATCGAACAATCCGACCGCGTGGCCGAACTGGACATATGCCTGGCCGAAGCCTGCGCCATCGACGGCTGCGGCGGCTCGATCGTCGCCGCCTGCGCCGACGCAAACACGCATCAATGGTCGGATCTCGTGCTGAAGGCGTGGGCCATTGATCGCGTGAAAGCTGCCGGGAACGACCTGCCGGCACACCTGCGCAGTGGCCACGTCGACGACAACGCGACCGAGCGTCTGAACGAAGCGCTCGAAACACAGGCGCTCGTTACCCGCCGTCGTATCCTGGAACGCGCGAATTCAACGCCGCTGCTCAAGGTGGCCGCCACCGGGAAATACGTGCGCCGGACACCGGAACAGGCCGCCCGCGAAAAGCTCCAGCACGAGACCGCGAGGCAACGCGGCCTGCCACCGCTGCGTACCTTCGTGCGCAACCATGTCGAACAGGGTCTATTCGACGCGCTTCCTGTCTGGCTGCTGTCGCCGGAAACACTGGCCGTACTATTTCCGCGCAAACCCGTGTTCGACATCGTCATCTTCGACGAAGCCTCGCAATGCACTGTCGCGAACGGCTTCCCCGCCTTGTTACGTGCGCGTCGCGTGGCCATCGCGGGCGACGATCGACAGATGCCGCCTACGTCCTTTTTCAAGGCCGCGCGCAACGACGGCGAGGACGAAGCGAGCAGGCAAGGCGAACCCGCTGACTTTCTGGAATCGGAATCGCTTCTCACCCTCGCGCGGCAACGCATGCCGTCGCGACGCCTCGATTGGCACTACCGCTGCCAGGATGAAGACCTGATCGCATTCTCCAATCATGCCATGTATGGCGGTTCGCTGATGACCTGTCCCGCATCGGCCAGGCCGCCGGTGCCACCGGCCATGCGCTGGGTGGCCGTGCCGGATGCCCGCTACGAGGATGGACGCAACGACGTCGAGGCCGAGAAAGTGGTCGATCTCGTCCACGAGCTGCTGGGCAGGTTGCAGCCGCCGACCATCGGCATCATCACGTTCAACCTATCGCAGCGACTTGCGGTGCTCGACGCCATTGACAAGCGGCGCGCCTCGGATGGCGAGTTCGCCCAGCGCTATGCAGCCGCGGAGGCGCACGAGCAGCTCGACGACCGCCCCTTCGTCAAGAACATCGAGAACGTGCAGGGCGATGAACGCGACGTGATCCTATTCACGCTGGGCCACGCGCCGGTGGAGCGGGTGCACAAAACGCGCGGTGTGCAGCGCTACGTGCCGGCCCGGTTCGGTCCGCTCGGGCAGCGGGGCGGCGAGCGGCGACTGAACGTCGCCGTATCGCGTGCGCGTGAGGAAGCTATCGTCGTCGCCTCGTTCCACCCGGATCAATTGAGCGTAGCACGTGCGAAGAACGACGGCCCACGCCTATTCAAAGCTTATCTCGAATACGTGCATCAATTGTCGTCCGGTGCGCGCACGCTTGCGGCACGTACGCTCGATCTCGTACGCACGCCATCGGACGCCGCAATGCCGACGGCAGCCACTCTCGCCCTT
This sequence comes from Fulvimonas soli, assembly GCF_003148905.1. Taxonomy (GTDB): domain Bacteria; phylum Pseudomonadota; class Gammaproteobacteria; order Xanthomonadales; family Rhodanobacteraceae; genus Fulvimonas; species Fulvimonas soli. Next base: position 221,445 of record NZ_QGHC01000007.1, read on the forward strand.
CCAGGTTTCGTACCGTTGGCCGGGCAAGTGGCCGAAGCGCTGTTGGCGCGCGGCATCGAAGTATCCATATATGTCGGCGCTTCACGCTTCAAGGTGGACGTTGCGCTCGAAGGCAGCCTCGACGGAAAGACGTACCAGGTCGCCATCCTGTGCGACGAAGGCGACGGCGACGACGGCGCTTACCGCCGTACGCAACGCGCAGCCGCACTTCGGCGACGTGGTTGGCGCGTCGTGCACGTCGACGGCGTTGAATGGCTGTTCGACCGCGAAACCGTGCTGACACGGATCGGAAGGGCGATGTCGTAGCCGTTCGCTCTGCGCTTGAAAGCGCGGGACAGCCAAGGCATCAGGACGATGACGGTCCGGCTACTTACGGAGAGGCGCAGATGGAGCCCAAGCAAGCGGAACTGGAACTGCCATTCCCTGAACTGGGCGGCGACCAGCCGCTGATCCCGGTGCGCATGCTCAACGAGCATGTGTACTGCCCACGACTTGCCTATCTCGAATGGGTGCAGGGCGAGTGGGCCGATTCGGTCGACACCGTGGACGGCCGTCACAAGCACCAGCGCGTAGACAAACCTTCCGGCGACCTTCCCGACGCTGACATTGCCGCAGAGGGACAGGCCGAGATTCATGCCCGCTCTGTCACATTGTCGTCCAACACGCTTGGATTGATCGCCAAGCTCGACCTGATCGAAGGCGAAGGCAATGTTGTCATACCGGTGGACTACAAGCGCGGCAAGCGCCCGCATACCGCGCGTGGTATCTATGATCCTGAGCGCGTGCAGCTTTGCGCGCAGGGACTGCTGCTCAGGGAGCATGGCTACATTTGTGAAGAAGGCGCCATCTACTACGTCGCCAGCAAGGAACGGGTGAGCGTCGCCTTCGACGAGGATCTGCTCGCCCTTACCCGCAACGCCATTGCCGAGTTGCGCGCGATGGCCGCCGGCGGACGCATCCCCGAGCCACTGATGGACAGCCCGAAATGCCCACGCTGTTCGTTGGTGACCATCTGCCTGCCGGACGAGGTGCAGTTCCTGCGGCGCGCCGAACTGTCGCCGCGGCCGCTGGCCGTGCCACATCACGAGGCCCTGCCGCTGTACATCCAGCATTACAGCGCCAAGCTTTCCAAGAAAGGGGAAACGCTGGAGGTGACCGACAAGGAAGGCCGCATACTAGCCACTGCTCGGCTTGGCGAAGTTTCGCAGGTGGTAATCCAGGGCAACGTCTACGTCACCACACCATGCCTGCAGGAACTGATGCAGCGTGATATCCCCGTGAGCTGGCATAGCTACAGCGGTTTCTTCTTCGGACATACTCAGGGCAACGGCCACAAGAACGTCGAATTGCGCACTGCGCAGTACCGTGCCAGCTTCAACGAAAGTACCTGTCTGCGAATCGCACGCGGACTTGTCGCCGCCAAGATCGCCAACAGCCGCACGCAGATCCGGCGCAACTGGAAGCCAGATGAAAAACCCGAGCGCCTGCTGACCGACCTGAAGCGCATCCGCCAGCAGGCCGAACGCGCCGAGAACCTGGAAATGTTGCTCGGCATCGAAGGCCACGCCGCTGCGCTGTACTTCGGCCACTTCCAAAAGACCCTCAAACCGGTCGCGATCGAGGACGAATCGCTGCTGGCCTTCGACTTCACCCAGCGCAATCGACGCCCGCCCTCCGATCCGGTCAATGCCATGTTGTCGTTTGCTTATACCATGCTGGCCAGAACTTGGACGACCACGTTGAGTGCCGTGGGATTCGACGCATTCCGCGGCTTCTATCACCAGCCGCGCTATGGCCGTCCTGCCCTGGCGCTGGACATGATGGAGCCATTCCGACCACTGTTGGCTGATTCGGTGGTCATGCAGGTCATCAATAACGGCGAAATACATCCCAGCGACTTCGTCAGCGCTGCAGGCAGCGTCAACCTTGATGCCTCTGGGCGCAAGCGCTTCATTGCCGCCTTCGAACGGCGGCTCAGCCAGGAGATCACGCACCCGTTGTTCGGCTATCGACTCAGCTATCGCCGGTTGCTGGAATTGCAAGCGCGGTTGCTTGGTCGTTTCCTGCTCGGCGAGTTGGACGACTATCCGAACTTCACCACTCGCTAGCTTTCGCACGCCGTGAGACGACCATGGACGAGCATCTGTACTTGGTGACCTACGACATCCGCGACGACAAACGTTGGCGCCGCGTATTCAAGCTCATGAAAGGATTTGGCGAGTGGCTACAGCTTTCCGTCTTCCAATGCCGCCTGAGCCGCCGTCGTCATGCCGAAATGCTGCAACTACTGGACGGTATCATCAACCGGCGCGTCGATGCCCTGTTGGTCATCGACCTGGGACCTGCCGACAAAGTCAAGCCCCGCGTGGTGAGCCTCGGAGACAAATTCGTACCCATCGAACGTGAGCCAATCATCGTCTGAGCACAGATTTGCGGGCAATCGCTGCTTCGCCTCACTTCTGCGAGCGCTTCGGTGATGGCGCGAAACGCTCCTACCGCTCGCAGGAATATTATCTTTGATAATCAGTATACTACCCGAACTTGGTGTATCATGATGTCAATCTTTGTTGTGTACACTGATGCCGTTGCAACACAGCGCTCGAGCTGTCGGAACGACAGCGTTCTTGAAACAGTGACTTGCGAGAGGGCTGTGATCCGGAGCGATTCGCTCCGGCCTCATTGAAGCCCAGGCGAGGTCTCAATCAATGCGCTCGGCTCCAGCTGTGATCCGGAGCGATTCGCTCCGGCCTCATTGAAGCCGGACTGGTCGTTGCGCCGGCGAATGCCGCCTACGCCGTGATCCGGAGCGATTCGCTCCGGCCTCATTGAAGCCTGAGGAAACGGGGGCAATGCTGGACGCGATTTGCATGTGATCCGGAGCGATTCGCTCCGGCCTCATTGAAGCGGCGCGGGTGATGAAAAAATGGATACCGGGGGCACAGTGATCCGGAGCGATTCGCTCCGGCCTCATTGAAGCTGTGAGAACAGGGGACTTAATCCTGATACCACAGAGAGTGATCCGGAGCGATTCGCTCCGGCCTCATTGAAGCTACCCCTCCGCCGGCTCGAACGAGAACGACCGCTACGGTGATCCGGAGCGATTCGCTCCGGCCTCATTGAAGCCCCCAGACCCGGCCGGTCTTGCTCTTCCACTGCTGGGGTGATCCGGAGCGATTCGCTCCGGCCTCATTGAAGCTACAACGCCCCCGTACCGCTGAATCCCATCCGCCGCAGTGATCCGGAGCGATTCGCTCCGGCCTCATTGAAGCGCGAGACCTGGGCAAAGGTCGCTGAGATCGCCCGCGGTGATCCGGAGCGATTCGCTCCGGCCTCATTGAAGCACCGACCTGATCCGTCTCGGCGTCGGCGTATTCGTCGGTGATCCGGAGCGATTCGCTCCGGCCTCATTGAAGCGACGGCCAGCGGCTCCTTTTCCTCGCCGACTTGAAGGTGATCCGGAGCGATTCGCTCCGGCCTCATTGAAGCCACGTATGGCGCGCCCCATGGGCGCGCTAGTTTCGGTGATCCGGAGCGATTCGCTCCGGCCTCATTGAAGCGAGGTGGGCGCCCCGTACATCTTCGAGGTGGCCCAGCAGTGATCCGGAGCGATTCGCTCCGGCCTCATTGAAGCATATTGCTCATGGTCAGTACTCCAATCGGTGTCGGGTGTGATCCGGAGCGATTCGCTCCGGCCTCATTGAAGCATAAGCTGATGCAGACGGATACCGCGGCCGCGGAAAGTGATCCGGAGCGATTCGCTCCGGCCTCATTGAAGCCAGTATCCGTCAAGTCATGGATACTACGCGCACCGGGGTGATCCGGAGCGATTCGCTCCGGCCTCATTGAAGCTGAGCGCCGGAGAAATCTCCATTTTTGGGTCACGGCGGTGATCCGGAGCGATTCGCTCCGGCCTCATTGAAGCTAAAGATAGCGGCTTTTCCTATTTGCCTACGCTCGCGTGATCCGGAGCGATTCGCTCCGGCCTCATTGAAGCCACTGGTTCTCGGCGTTCTGCTGATCCTGAAGCACGCGTGATCCGGAGCGATTCGCTCCGGCCTCATTGAAGCGGTTGTAGATGTCGTCGAGGGGCGAGAACAGGCGGCGGTGATCCGGAGCGATTCGCTCCGGCCTCATTGAAGCATCCTGATGTCGGCGACGCGCACAGGATCGGCGGTCGGTGATCCGGAGCGATTCGCTCCGGCCTCATTGAAGCGCTCATCCCCCTGCGGGGGAGTTCCCCCTCCGAATCGTGATCCGGAGCGATTCGCTCCGGCCTCATTGAAGCGGCGACGTGCGCGTGCTGCACGCCCTTGAGGGCGGCAGTGATCCGGAGCGATTCGCTCCGGCCTCATTGAAGCTGGAGGGTCTGGTGCTCGTAGTCGAGCACCGCCGGATGTGATCCGGAGCGATTCGCTCCGGCCTCATTGAAGCGAGTGTCGAGGCCACGGTAGCCATGAGCGATTCGGCCGTGATCCGGAGCGATTCGCTCCGGCCTCATTGAAGCCCGATATTCTCGTCGTCGCCCCACCGCTGGAAGGCGGTGATCCGGAGCGATTCGCTCCGGCCTCATTGAAGCGTCGTTTGCCGCCCGCACGATGCGACGCGCAAGGGAGTGATCCGGAGCGATTCGCTCCGGCCTCATTGAAGCAGAGGTGGTCAGGAAAAGATCGGCTCGATGCCGTGGGTGATCCGGAGCGATTCGCTCCGGCCTCATTGAAGCCTCGCGTTGCCGCTCACACCCGGCTCCGGATCGCCGGTGATCCGGAGCGATTCGCTCCGGCCTCATTGAAGCATCCCATTCTTGCCGAGCATATTTCAATTGGCGAACGTGTGATCCGGAGCGATTCGCTCCGGCCTCATTGAAGCAGCCAGCCGCTGACTGTCGCTTCAGTCGTGCGCGCAGGTGATCCGGAGCGATTCGCTCCGGCCTCATTGAAGCTGGTTGGTGGCCGTCCGTGGCCGTGGGCAATCAGGCCGGTGATCCGGAGCGATTCGCTCCGGCCTCATTGAAGCTGAAGCTCGCCGGTGCCGTTGTCGTTGGTATCGACGGGTGATCCGGAGCGATTCGCTCCGGCCTCATTGAAGCGCCTTGCCAGTCAGCTCGTATTCGTCAACGATCTCTGTGATCCGGAGCGATTCGCTCCGGCCTCATTGAAGCTGGCTCCAGAGATGCCCTTGCCCCTACCAATCAGCCCGTGATCCGGAGCGATTCGCTCCGGCCTCATTGAAGCCCGGTGCTCTGCTTCGCCGTCGCCTGCACCTTGTCGGTGATCCGGAGCGATTCGCTCCGGCCTCATTGAAGCGGGAAATGGTCCAGGACGCCCTCGACGTACTTCAGGAAGTGATCCGGAGCGATTCGCTCCGGCCTCATTGAAGCGTGGCCAGCAGGCGGTCGAAGCGGATATCGTGATTGGTGATCCGGAGCGCTCCGCTCCGGCATCATTGAAGGATCGCACGCGACAGTGGCGACTGCTCGATGTGCAGCATGATCCGGAGCGCTTCGCTCCGGCACCATTGAAGCTACGATTTTGTCATTGAGGTCGCGATCGTGCGCCGTGATCCGGAGCACTTTCACTCCAGCCTCATCGAAGCATACAGAAGACTCAGCTCACAACCCTGCCATCTATGACCGAAATCAATATCGTTTCAGCAGGCGTCAGAGGATGTAAACGAACATGAACAGCCCCAACCAAACCACGTCCACGAAGTGCCAGTACCAGGCCACCGCCTCGAAGCCGAAGTGGTGGTCCTTGTTGAAGTGGCCCTTCAGCACGCGCAGCCAGATCACCGCCAGCATGATCGTGCCCAGCGTCACGTGCATGCCGTGGAACCCGGTGAGCATGAAGAAGGTGGAGCCGTACACGCCGCTCTGCAGGGTGAGGTTGAGCTCCTTGTAGGCCTCGATGTACTCGTGCGCCTGGAACCACAGGAAGGTGGCGCCCAGCAGCACGGTCAGGCCCAGGAACAGCAGCACCTTGCCGCGGTGGCCGGCCTTCAGCGCGTGGTGCGCGATGGTGATGGTGACGCTGGAGGAAAGCAGGATCAGCGTGTTGAGCAGCGGCAGGCCCCACGGCGCGATGGTCTGGAAGTCGCCGCCGACGTGCTCGGGGCCGTTGCCGCCGGTGGCGCCCCAGGCCGCGCTGTACTGGCTCCACAGGAACTGGTGGGTGAGCACGCCGTGGCCCTCGCCGCCCAGCCACGGCACCGAGTAGCTGCGCGCGTACCACAGCGCGCCGAAGAACGCGCCGAAGAACATCACCTCGGAGAAGATGAACCACATCATGCCCATGCGGAACGAGCGGTCCACCTGGTCGTTGTAGTTGCCGGCCAGCGATTCCTTGATCACCGAGCGGAACCAGCCGAAGAACATCGCCAGGATGCCCAGCGCGCCGATCAGGAGCACCGTCTTGCCGAAGCCCGACTCGCCCGGTTCGGCGTTGAGCCAGTGTGCGGCGCCATACACGGTGACGAACATGACCACCGCGGCGACGATCGGCCATTGGCTCTTGGACGGAACGAAATAAGCGCCTTGCTGCTGACCCATGGTGAGATCCCCGTGGAATTCTCTTGATTTGGCTTACCACCCCGCCCTACCGCGCGGGTACTGCATGCGATGCGCCGCCGGCCGGGGCCGCGGCGCGCCGCTCCGGACCGCTACGAGATCCGCAGCATGCTCAGGATCGACAGCAGGAAGATCGCCACCGCGATCGTGCCGGTCACCCAGAGGGTGCGGCGCACGCCGCGCCGGCGTGCCTCCTGCTGCTGGTCCATCGTTTGCGGGCTCGTCATCGGTCCGGTTCCGCCGGGCGCGGCCGCCGCGGGGCGGCGCGCCCGGCCGGTCGCGTCAATCCTCGACGTGCCCGTGCGCCAGTTCCTCGTCGTGGATCACCGGCGGCACCTCGAAGGTGTGGAACGGCGCCGGCGACGGCACGGTCCACTCCAGGCCCTTGGCGCCTTCCCACACGCGGTCGGCGGCCTTCTTCTTGGAGAAGAACACGCAGTGGATCACCACGCCCAGGAAGATCAGCTGCGAGGCGCCGAACAGGAAGCCGCCGATCGAGCTGATCATGTTGAAGTTGGCGAACGCGACGTTGTAGTCCGGGATGCGGCGCGGCATGCCGGCCAGGCCCAGGAAGTGCTGCGGGAAGAACAGCACGTTCACCCAGATCACGCTGTTCCAGAAGTGCACCTTGCCCCAGAACTCCGAGTACATGTGGCCGGTCCACTTCGGCAGCCAGTAGTAGGTGGCGGCGATGATGGCGAACACCGCGCCGGTCACCAGCACGTAGTGGAAGTGCGCCACCACGAAGTAGGAGTCGTGGTACTGGAAGTCGGCCGGCACCAGCGCCAGCATCAGGCCGGAGAAGCCGCCGATGGTGAACAGGATCACGAAGGCGATGGCGAACAGCATCGGCGTCTCGAAGGTCATCGAGCCGCCCCACATGGTGGACACCCAGTTGAACACCTTCACGCCGGTCGGCACCGCGATCAGCATGGTGGCGTACATGAAGAAGATCTCGGCGCCCAGCGGCAGGCCCACCGCGAACATGTGGTGCGCCCACACGATGAACGACAGGAAGGCGATCGAGGCGATCGCGAACACCATCGCCTTGTAGCCGAAGATCGGCTTGCGCGCGAAGGTCGGGATGATCTCCGAGACCAGGCCGAAGGCCGGCAGGATCATGATGTAGACCTCGGGGTGCCCGAAGAACCAGAAGATGTGCTGGTACAGCACCGGGTCGCCGCCGCCGGCCGCGTTGAAGAAGCTGGTGCCGAAGTACTTGTCGGTGAGCAGCATGGTCACCGCGCCGGCCAGCACCGGCATCACCGCGATCAGCAGGAACGCGGTGATCAGCCAGCTCCACACGAACACCGGCATCTTCAGGAGGTCCATGCCCGGCGCGCGCATGTTGAGGATGGTGGCGATGATGTTGATCGCGCCCATGATCGAGCTGATGCCCATCAGGTGCACGGCGAACACCACGTAGGCCAGCGAGTCGGTCTGCAGCGCCAGCGGCGGGTACATCGTCCAGCCGCCGGCCGGGCCGCCGCCGGGCAGGAACAGCGTGGACAGCATCAGCGCGAAGGCGAACGGCAGGATCCAGAACGAGAGGTTGTTCATGCGCGGCAGCGCCATGTCGGGCGCGCCGATCATCAGCGGGATCATCCAGTTGCCCAGGCCCACGAAGGCCGGCATCACCGCGCCGAAGATCATCACCAGCGCGTGCAGCGTGGTCATCTCGTTGAAGAAGTACGGCTGCACCAGCTGCATGCCGGGCTTGAACAGCTCGGCGCGGATCACCATGGCGAAGCTGCCGCCGATGAAGAACATCAGCAGCGAGAAGACCAGGTACAGCGTGCCGATGTCCTTGTGGTTGGTGGACATGCACCAGCGGACGAAGAAGTTGGACGGCGCGCCGTGGTGCCCGTCGTGGTGGTCGTGGGTGGCTGCGTGGGCCATGGCCTTGCACCTCTACCTAATGCGAATGCTCTGGAATGGCGGACCGCGGAGCGCGGTCAGCCCTGATGCGCCGGGGCGGCTGGCACCTGCGCGGTGGCCGGCGCAGCGGCGCTGCCGGCGGCGGCCGGGGCCGGCGCGGCGGCGGGCTTCTGCTGCGCCGCCAGCCACTGCTCGAACTCGGCCTTCGGCACCGCCTTCACCACGATCGGCATGAAGCCGTGGTCCTGGCCGCACAGCTCGGCGCACTGGCCGCGGTACACGCCCGGCTCCTTGATGTTGGTCCAGGCGGCGTTGACGATGCCGGGGATGGCGTCCATCTTCCAGCCGAGCTGCGGCACCCACCAGGAGTGGATCACGTCGCCGGCAGTGATCACGAAGCGGATCTTCACGCCCACCGGCACCACCAGCGGGTGGTCCACGTTGAGCAGGTAGGTGTTCTCGCCGTTCTCCTGCACCGCCTTCGGGTCCAGGCCGGAGCGCAGCTCGCGGGTCTCGTCGCTCAGCGCGTCGAGCCGGGACATGAAGCCGACGTGCTCGACCGGCTTGCCCTGGTAGTCGACGTAGTCGTAGCGCCACTTCCACTGGTAGCCGGTGACCTTCACGGTCATCTGCGCGCCGGTGGTGTCGGCGAAGGTGGTCAGGCCGCCGGTGGCCATGTAGGCCAGCACGATCAGGATCAGCACCGGGACGGTGGTCCACACGATCTCGAGCATCGTGTTGTGGGTCCACTTCTCGGCCACCGCGCCGCGCGACTTGCGGAAGCGGAACATGGCGATGAACATCGCGCCGAACACCAGGATGCCGATCGCCACGCACACGCCGAGGGCGACGTTGTTGAGCAGGTAGGGCCGGTACGACCACTCGGTCACGCCGCGCGTCATGTTCAGCTGCCCCGGCCGGGGGTTGGCCCACGCCGCGCCGGCGAACAGCGCACAGACCGCCGCCGCCCATGCCTTGATCCTGATGCCGCCAGAAGTCATGTCTTGCACCTTTGTTGAACCTACCTGCGCGGCTGGCCCTGCATCCCGGCCAGCAGCACCTTGAGTTTCCCCGACAGCTCGGCGCGCTCCTCCTCGGCGAGGAAGCTGCCGATCTCCAGCTCGCGCCCGTGCGAACGCAGCAGGAGCCGGTTGTGTCCATGCCCCGGCGCCAGCCGCACGCGCACCCAGTAGGACTGGAAACGCACGCGCCGCCGCCCGGGCAGGGATTGCACCTCCAGCGACGACGAGTCGAGGGTGATGCGCTCGCTGCGGTCCCCCGCGCGCCAGGCCCGCCCGAGGGCGAAGGCCACCGCGAAGGATTCCACCAGGGCGAACAGCGGGGCGAACACGTTGCCCTGCCACGCCCCCAGTCCGGCCGTTGTCAGCGCCAACACCGCCAGCACCACGATCAAGCGACGCAGGCCGCGTCGGCTGAGTGCGCGGTTGGGCTTGAGCCACAGCGTCACGCACGGCAGGCCGCCGTCGGCAGGTCGAAGCACGATCATGGAAGATCCGGCGTGCCTGGAACGGCGGAATGATAGGCCCCACCGACCCCGGCCGGCAAGAATGTCGCACCCGCTTGACCTGGATCAGGGCTTGCGCGGCGCCCCGCGCGGCCCCGCGCGGGACGCCTGCGGCGGCGCGTACGGATGCGTGCGGGCGACGCCGGAGCGTACAATCGCGCGCTTTCCCCATCCCGCGATCCCGCCGGTTTTCCCCGTGAGCCAACCCATCCTCAGCCCCGAACTTCCCGCCGGCGCGTCGCCCGCGCGCGCGCGCATCACCGCCGCGTGGCTGCGCGACGAGACCGAGGCGGTCAACGACCTGCTCGCCCAGGCCACGCTGCCGCCGGCCGAGCGCGAGCAGGTGATCGACGTCGCCGCCGGCCTGGTCACGCGCGTGCGCGCCCGCGCCAAGGACCAGAGCGCGGTCGAGTCCTTCATGCGCCAGTACGACCTCTCCAGCGAGGAAGGCGTGCTGCTGATGTGCGTGGCCGAGGCGCTGCTGCGCATCCCCGACAAGGCCACCGCGGACAAGCTGATCCGCGACAAGCTGGGCGACGCCGACTGGAAGAAACACTTGGGTCAAAGCGAGTCGCTGTTCGTCAACGCCAGCACCTGGGGCCTGATGCTCACCGGCAAGCTGGTCAACCTGGCCGAGGAGACCCGCCGCGACTTCACCGGCGCGCTGCGCCGCCTGGTCGGCCGCGCCGGCGAGCCGGCGATCCGCCTGGCGGTGCGCCAGGCCATGCGCATCATGGGCCACCAGTTCGTGATGGGGCAGACCATCGACGAGGCGCTGGACCGCTGCGCGAAGAAGGAATACGCGATGTACCGCTATTCCTACGACATGCTCGGCGAGTCCGCGCTCACCGCCGAGACGGCCGAGCGCTACCAGGAGGACTACCGCCGCGCGATCGCCCGCATCGGCGCGCGCGGGCCGTTCGCCAACCACACCGACGCGCCGTCGATCTCGGTGAAGCTCTCCGCGCTGCACCCGCGCTACGAGGTGGCCAGGCGCGGGCAGGCGCGCCGCCAGCTCACCGAGAAGCTGCTGGAGCTGTCGCAGCTGGCGATGAAGCAGGGCATCGCGCTCTCCGTGGACGCCGAGGAGGCCGACCGCCTGGAGCTCTCGCTGGACATCATCGGCGAGGTGTTCGCGCATCCCTCGCTGGAGGGCTGGAACGGCCTCGGCATCGTGGTGCAGGCCTACTCCAAGCGCACCCCGTTCGTGATCGACTGGCTGATCGAGACCGCGCGCGCCAGCGGCCGCCGCTGGTACGTGCGCCTGGTCAAGGGCGCCTACTGGGACGCCGAGATCAAGCGCGCGCAGGAGCAGGGCCTGGCCGGCTACCCGCTGTACACGCGCAAGCCCAACACCGACGTGTCGTACCTGGCCTGCGCGCACAAGCTGTTCGACGCCGGCAGCGAGCTGATCTACCCGCAGTTCGCCACCCACAACGCGCACACCATCGCCGCCGTGCACCACATCGCGCGCGGCCGGCCGTTCGAGTTCCAGCGCCTGCACGGCATGGGCACCGACCTGTACGCCGAGGTGATCGGCCCGGACAAGTTGAACGTGCCCTGCCGCGTCTACGCGCCGGTGGGCACGCACGAGGACCTGCTGCCCTACCTGGTGCGCCGCCTGCTGGAGAACGGCGCCAACACCAGCTTCGTCAACCGCGTGGTGGACGAGTCGCTGCCGGTGCGCGAGCTGGTGGCCGACCCGTGCGAGACGGTGCGCGGCTTCGCCTCGATCCCGCACCCGCGCATCCCGCTGCCGGTGAATCTCTATGGTGAACTTCGGAAGAACTCCATGGGCGTGAACTTCTCCAACGACAACGAACTGAAGGTCCTCGCCGAGGCCGTCAACGCGCAGGCCGGCCCGTGGACCGCCGGGCCGCTGGTGCCCGGCGGCCAGGGCAACGGCCCGGCCGTGCAGGTGACCAACCCGGCCGACCGCCGCCAGGTCGTCGGCAGCTACGTCAGCGCCGACGCCGCGCTGGTGGACCGGGCGCTGGCCAACGCGGTCGCCGCGCAGCCGGACTGGGACCGCCTGCCCGCCGCCAGCCGCGCCGCCATCCTGGAGCACGCCGCCGAGCAGCTGGAGGCGCGCCGCGGCGAGTTCATCGCGCTGTGCGTGCGCGAGGCCGGCAAGACCCTGCCCGACGCCATCGCCGAGATCCGCGAGGCCGCCGACTTCCTGCGCTACTACGCGACGATGGCGCGTCGCCTGTTCGGCCATCCGGAGCAGCTGCCCGGCCCCACCGGCGAGAGCAACCAGCTCTACTTGAACGGCCGCGGCGTGTTCGTCTGCATCAGCCCGTGGAACTTCCCGCTGGCGATCTTCCTGGGCCAGGTCTCGGCGGCGCTGGCCGCCGGCAACGGCGTGATCGCCAAGCCGGCCGAGCAGACCAGCCTGATCGGCCACGCCGCGGTGAAGCTGCTGCACGAGGCCGGCGTGCCGGCCGCGGTGCTGCAATACCTGCCGGGCGACGGCGCGGTGGTCGGCGCGGCGCTGACCCGCGACCCGCGCGTGGCCGGCGTGGCCTTCACCGGCTCCACCGAGACCGCCTGGGCGATCAACCGCGCGCTGGCCGCGCGCAACGCGCCGATCGCCGCGCTGATCGCCGAGACCGGCGGCCAGAACGCGATGATCGCCGACTCCTCCGCGCTGCCCGAGCAGGTCGTCAAGGACGTGATCGCCTCCGCCTTCCAGTCCGCCGGCCAGCGCTGCTCGGCCGCGCGCGTGCTGTTCGTGCAGGAGGACATCGCCGACAAGGTGGTCGGCATGCTGGCCGGCGCGATGGCCGAGCTGAAGGTGGGCGACCCCGGCCAGCTGTCCACCGACGTCGGCCCGGTGATCGACGAGGACGCGCGCAAGATCCTCGCCGAGCACGCCGCGCGCATGGACAAGGAGGCGAAGAGGATCGCCGAGGTGCCGCTCGACCCCGCGGCCACCGCGCACGGCACCTTCTTCGCCCCGCGCGCCTACGAGATTCCCTCGCTCGCCACGCTGACCCGCGAGGTGTTCGGCCCGGTGCTGCACGTGATCCGCTGGAAGGGCGAGGACCTGCCCAAGGTGATCGAGCAGATCAACGCCACCGGCTACGGCCTGACGCTGGGCGTGCACAGCCGCATCGACGACACCGTGGAATACATCCGCAGCCACGCGCGCGTGGGCAACTGCTACGTCAACCGCAACCAGATCGGCGCGGTGGTCGGCGTGCAGCCGTTCGGCGGCGAGGGCCTGTCCGGCACCGGCCCGAAGGCGGGCGGCCCGCACTACCTGCTGCGCTTCGCCGGCGAGCGCACGCTCACCATCAACACCACCGCCGCCGGCGGCAACGCCTCGCTGCTGACCATCGGCGAGTGAGGGGCGGCGCGCCGGCACGGTTCGCGCAGCCGGCGAATCCCCGAGGTGTTTTTTCGCGGCCGCAGGCCGCTCCCACGGGCTCGCGGCAGCCTGGGTGGGAGCGGCCTCCGGCCGCGATGGTCCGCCGCCGAAACCGCCCGGAAGCATCGCCGCCCGCATGGCACCGGCGGCCAGCGCCGGGCCCGCTACGTCCGCCCCCAGCGACACGGCCGGCGTGTTTTTCGCGGCCGGAGGCCGCTCCCACAGGCCCGCGGATGCCACGGCAGGTTGTGCGCCGCGCAAACGGCGCCGGGGCGCGCGTGCTAAAAAAGCGGGCAGCCGGCATCCGCCGGCCGCGACCGCCGCCGCCATCGCCCTCGCCATGCTCCGCACCGTCCCGTCCGCCTCCCGCGACCCGCGCTACACCGCGGCGGAGATCCCGCCGAACGTGCTGGTCTACCTGACCGAGCTGGCGACGGCGCGCGGCGTGCCCTGCGAGGGCTGGTTCGCCGGGCTGGGACTGCAGCGCGGCCAGCTCAGCGACCCCTCGCTGCGCGTGTCCTACCGCCAGGCCAGCACGGTGATCCGCCGCGCGCTGCGCAGCTTCGGCGCGGGCGACATCGGCCTGGTGGTGGGCCGCAACGAGACGCTGGGCAGCTTCGGCCTGCTCGGCCTGGCGATGATGACCTCGCGCACCTTCGGCGAGGCGATGCGCGTGGGCATCGAGCACCACAAGGTCTGCGGCGCGCTGCTCGAGGTCGGCTTCGAGGCGCTGGACGAGCACGAGGTGGCGCTGGTGGCCTGGCCGCGCTTCAGCGACCCGGAGCTGCTGCCGTTCCTGTGCGAGGAGCTGTTCGCCAGCTCGCTGGCGATCGCGCGCCAGCTGCTCGGCCCGGCCTTCCGGCCCGGCGGCGTCGAGCTGAGCTATCCCGCGCCCGCCCACGCGGCGGCCTACCGCGAGGTGTTCGGCTGCGAGCCGCGCTTCGGCGCCGCCTGCAACCGCGTGCGGGTGGACGCGGCCTGGCTGGCGCGCGAGCTGCCCGGCTACAACCCGCTCACCGCGCGCCAGGCGCTGGCGCTGTGCAAGCAGCAGAACAGCCGCGACGGCGCCAGCCAGGAGATCGTGGCGGCGGTGGAGCGCCTGCTGCGCAGCCGCCTGCGCCAGCCGCCGACGATCGGCGACGTGGCGCGCACGCTCAACCTGAGCGAACGCTCGCTGCGCCGGCGGCTGGCCGAGAGCGGGCGCATCTTCCGCGAGATCCACGACCGCGTGCGCGCCGAGCGCGCGCTGCAGCTGCTGCACGACGGCACGCTCAGCGTGGCCGAGATCGGCCGCGAGATCGGCTTCAGCGATCCGCGCGAGTTCCGCCGCGCCTTCAAGCGCTGGACCGGGATGCCCCCGCGCAGCGCCCGCCGCCACGCGGCCTGATCCTTCCTCCCCCCGTACCCGCCGCACCGGCGGCCGCCGCGCGGCGGCAGGCCGGCGCCGCGCCCTGCGGCGAACCGCCGCGCGTGGAAGCCCCCCACCGGCCGGCACGGCACTTGAGTTAAAAATAAGAATCATTATTATCTTGTCGCTCGCCCGTGGCCGCGCCTGGCCAGCAGGGGCATCCATTTCCGCAGGGACCCAGTTACCCCATGTCCACCCGCCTTCCCCGCAGCGCCCTCCTGGCGGCGCTCACGCTCGCCCTCGCCGGCACCGCCCACGCCGCCGGCCAGACCGACGCCGGCACCGCGCCGCCCAGGGCCGGCGCGCGCCAGGACGACCCGCACGGTGCCACGCTCGAAGCGGTGAACGTCGTCTACTCGACCACCAAGACGGAAACGCCGGCGGTGGAGATCCCGCAGTCGGTCAGCACGGTCACGCCCGACCGCATGCAGCTGCACGGCGTGCAGGGCCTGGACGAGGCGGTGCGCTACCTGGCCGGCGCGGTGGGCGGCAGCTACGGCGCCGATCCGCGCAGCGACTGGATCCTGGTCCGCGGCTACGACCCGGCCAAGTTCCTCGACGGCCTGGCGCTGCCCAACGGCGACTGGACCGCCGACTCGCGCATCGAGCCCTACGGCCTGGAGCGCGTGGAGGTGAACAAGGGGCCATCCTCGGCGATGTACGGCCAGCTGCCGCCCGGCGGCATGATCGGGATGACCAGCAAGCGCCCCAGCCTG
Organism: Fulvimonas soli; assembly: GCF_003148905.1. Lineage (GTDB taxonomy): Bacteria > Pseudomonadota > Gammaproteobacteria > Xanthomonadales > Rhodanobacteraceae > Fulvimonas > Fulvimonas soli. Next base: position 236,907 of record NZ_QGHC01000007.1, read on the forward strand.
GAGGCGCCGCACGAGGTCGTGGCCACGGTGGGCAGCTTCGACCAGAAGCAGCTGGCCGGCGACACCGGCGGCCAGCTCGACGACGCCGGCCACTGGCTGTGGCGCGTGGTGGCGCTGGCGCGCCAGGGCGATTCCAACATCAGGCACTCGCAGGACGACCGCTACTACCTCGCGCCCAGCCTGACCTGGCAGCCGGACGAGGACACCTCGTTCACCCTGCTGCCGCGCTACCAGCGCACGCTGTCCGACGGCGTGGGCGGCTTCCTGCCCGCGCAGGGCACGCTGTATCCCAACCCCAACGGCCGCATCCCGCGCGACGTGAACCCGGGCGAGCCGGGCTACGACTACTACCACAAGACCGACGAGTCGATCGGCTACGCCTTCACCCACCGCTTCGACGACGTGTGGTCGTTCCGCCAGGACCTGCGCCTGCAGAACGCCAAGGTGGACCACCGCTCGATCGGCAGCCTCGGCCTGCAGGACGACCTGCGCACGCTCAACCGCTACAACTACCCGCTGGTGGACCACGCGAACGTGTTCGCCGTGGACAACCAGGTCGAGGCCAGGCTCGACCAGGGCAGCCTGCGGCACGACGTGCTGGTGGGCGTGGACTACCTGCACAGCCGCAACGACTACAAGTCGGGCTTCGGCGCGGCCGCGCCGATCGACATCTTCGACCCGGTGTACGGCGCGCCGATCCCGCCGGCGCCGTACACCTTCCACACCAACAGCCTGCTCGAACAGCTGGGCGCCTACGTGCAGGACCAGGTCATCCTCGGCAAGTGGGGCATCGTCGCCAGCGGCCGCCAGGACTGGGTCAGCAACGACGTGAAGGACCTGATCGCCGGCACGCGCCGCAAGCAGGACGACAACGCCTTCTCCGGCCGCCTGGGCGTCAACTACGCCACCGACCTCGGCCTGGTGCCGTACCTCGCCTACTCGCACTCGTTCAAGACCACGGTGGGCCAGACCTTCGACGGCCGCGCCTACAAGCCGATCACCGGCGACCAGTACGAGGCGGGCGTGAAGTACCAGACGCCCGGCGGGCGCTCGCTGATCACGGCGGCGGTGTACCGGCTCACCCAGAAGAACGCGCTGACGGTCGATCCCGACCACATCTTCTTCTCGCTGCAGCAGGGCCAGACGCGCACGCGCGGCGCCGAGCTGGAGGCGGACGTCGCGGTGACCGACCACCTCGACGTGACCGCGGCCTACGCCTACACCGACGCCAAGGTCACCCGCGCCAACGACGCCACGCTGGGCAAGCAGGTGGCGCTGGTGCCCCGGCGGCAGGCCTCGCTGTCGGCCGACTACGCCGTGCACGAAGGCGCGCCGGCCGGCCTCGGCTTCGGCGGCGGCGTGCGCTACGTCGGCCCGCACTACGGCGACGCGAACAACCAGTTCCGCACCGGCGGCTACGTGCTCTACGACGCCAACGCGCACTACGACGTGGATCGCTGGCGCTTCCAGGTCACCGCCGCCAACCTGTTCGACCGCGCATACGTCACCGCCTGCAACAGCGCCATGTGGTGCTACTACGGCTACCCGCGCGAGATCACCGTGTCGGCGCGCTACCGCTGGTGAGCGGCCGCCGCGCCCCGGACCGATCCACCGGTCCGGGGCATCCCGCCTCACGGCGCGCCGCCGGCAGGCCGCCAGGCGGCCTTGCCCCGCCGGCGCGGCGCGGAAAGGCCCGCCCGCATTCAAACGCTCGTCACACTGGCCGATTACCCCCCCTTGCGGCGCCGCTTCGACCCTCCCCTCCGCCCCGGCATTCCGTGACAGTTGCAGCGTCACGCCGACATCCGCTACCGGGGAGGTAAGCGACCATGCGCAGGACCCTTCCGTTGCTCGCCTTGCCGCTGGCGCTGGCCGCCTGCAACCGCGCGGCGCCGCCGGCGCAGAGCGGCGCCGACACCGCGTTCGAGGCCAGGCTGCAGGAACAGCTGCTGGACGCCAGACCCGGCAGCGTGATCGAGATTCCCGCCGGCCACTACCACCTGCAGCGCGGCCTCAGCCTGCGCACCGACGGCGTCACCATCAGGGGCGCCGGCATGGACAAGACCGTGCTGTCGTTCAAGGGCCAGGTGGTCGGCCCCGAGGGCCTGCTGGTCAACGCCAACGACTTCACCATCGAGAACCTCGCCCTGGAGGACACCAAGGGCGACGCGCTGAAGATCAACCAGGGCCGCAACGTCACCATCCGCGGCGTGCGGGTGGAGTGGACCGACGGCCCCAGGACCACCAACGGCGCCTACGGCCTGTACCCGGTGAAGACGCAGAACGTGCTGATCGAGGACTCGGTGGTGATCGGCGCCTCCGACGCCGGCATCTACGTCGGCCAGTCGCAGAACATCGTGGTGCGGCGCAACCGCGCCGAGCAGAACGTGGCCGGCATCGAGGTCGAGAACTCGATCGGCGCCGACGTCTACGCGAACACCGCGACCAAGAACACCGGCGGCATCCTGGTGTTCAACATGCCCAACCTGTCGCAGGCCGGGCACGCCACCCGCGTGTTCGGGAACAAGGTGTTCGACAACAACACCGGCAACTTCGCCGCCAAGGGCGCGGCGGTGGCCAGCGTGCCGGCCGGCTCCGGCGTGGTGGTGAACTCCAACGACAAGGTGGAGATCTTCGACAACGACATCGCCGACAACCAGACGGCGAACATCATCATCTCCAGCTACTTCTCCACCAACTACTACAACACCCGCGGCGTGGCGGCCGACTACAACCCGTACCCGAAGGGCATCTACGTGTACGGCAACCGCCTCAAGGGCGGCGGCGACTCGCCCGACGGGCTCAAGCTCAAGACCCTCAAGGCCGCGGTGTACGGCCTCACCGGCCGCTTCCCCGACGTGCTGTGGGACGGCTACGTGGACGAGAAGTCGCTGGTGAACGGCCTGCCGCCGCCGGCGGACCGCATCTGCCTGAAGGACGTCAACGGCGTGATCGACGCCGACGGCCCGCACGGCTACAAGAACCCGAGCACCGATCTCAAGCCGTTCCAGTGCGACCTGCCCAAGCTGCCGCCGGTGGTGCTCGATCCGGCGCCGAAGGCGTGAGGAGGCTCGCCCGGATGAGCAAAGGCTGGACGCGCGCGGCCGCGCTGCTCGCCCTGCTGCTGGCCGGCTGCCAGCGCGGCATGCCGCCGGTGGCCTTCCACGCCGAGGGCCGCCCGCCGAGGCTCAGCGACTGGCACGTGGTGGAGGCGCGCGGCGGCAGGCTGGTGCTGAACCGGGGCGTGGTGCCCTACGACCTCAACACGCCGCTGTTCACCGACTACGCGCACAAGCTGCGCACGATCTGGATGCCCAGGGGCGTCTCCGCCAGGTACGACCCGGACGACACCTTCGACTTCCCGGTCGGCACCATCATCAGCAAGACCTTCTACTACCCGCGCGCCGCCGACGGCACCTTCACCCACGTCGCGCGCACCTACGACAGCTCGAAGGACTTCGCCGGCGAGGGGCTGGACCTGTCGCGCGTGCACCTGGTCGAGACGCGCCTGCTGGTGCGCCGCGCGGACGGCTGGACCGCGCTGCCCTACGTGTGGAACGACGCGCAGACCGAGGCGACCCTGCAGCGTACCGGCGCGGTGGAGCCGCTCACCCTGGTCGCCGACGACGGCAGCCGCGAGGACTTCAACTACGTGGTGCCCGACGAGAGCCAGTGCGCCAGCTGCCACGCGCAGGACTGGATCAGCCGCAAGGTGCACCCGATCGGCCCCAAGGCGCGCCACGTCAACAAGGACTACGCCTACGCCGGCGGCGTCGAGAACCAGCTCGCGCACCTGGCCAAGCTCGGCTACCTGAGCGGCGCGCCGGCGCCCGCGCAGGCGCCGCGCGACGCCGACTGGAGCGACCCGAAGGCGCCGCTGGACGCGCGCGCGCGCGCCTACCTGGACATCAACTGCGGCCACTGCCACAACGCGCACGGCGCGGCCAACACCACCGGCCTCACGCTGGACTGGCGCACGCCGGAAGACCGCCACCTGGGCCTCTGCAAGCCGCCCACCGCGGCCGGCCAGGGCACCGGCGACCACCTGTTCGACATCGTGCCGGGGCTGCCGGATGAATCGATCCTGCCGTTCCGGATGGCCTCGAAGGAGCCCGGCGTGATGATGCCGGAACTGGGCCGCAGTACCGTGCACCGCGAAGGCGTGGCACTGATCAAGGCATGGATCGCGGCGCAGTCGGGGAGCTGCGTGGCGATCCACTGACAGGCTCGACAACGCGGCGCGGCCTTCGCCGCCGCGCCGACCGATGCAAGGGGAGCTCGGCATGCACATGCGTCAACGACCACTCGCGACCACCCTGCGCCGCCTGCTCGCCGGCGGCGCCCTGCTGCTGTGCGCGCCGCTGGCGGCGCAGGACGCGCCGCAGGAAAGCGCCGCGCCGCCCGGGGCCGACGCCGCCAAGGCCACCCAGCTCGGCAACATCACGGTGACCGCGCAGAGCCGCTCGCAGGAGATGCAGTCGGTGCCCATCCCGCTGCAGATCGTCACCGCCCGGCAGGTCGACACGCTGGCCGCCACCGACCTGTCGAAGATGAGCCTGTTCGTGCCCGGCCTGGTGGTCGGCGGCGACCAGCCGACCCAGCCCAGCTACCAGATGCGCGGCATCAGCACCGACGACTTCGGCGTCGGCACCGAGTCGGCGGTGGGCGTGTACATCGATGGCGTCTACGCCGCGCGCTCGGGCGGCGCGCTGCTGGCCTTCAACGACATCGCGCGCATCGAGGTGCTGAAGGGCCCGCAGGGCACGCTGTTCGGCCGCAACGCGGCGGCCGGCGCCATCTCCATCGTCACCAACGAGCCCACCGACAGGCTGGAGGGCAAGGCGCGGCTGCGCTTCGGCAACTACGGCCGGCGCTACGGCGACGCGCTGCTCAACGTGCCGCTCAACAAGGACATGGCGCTGCGCGTGAGCGTGCTGGACAACCAGAGCGACGGCTGGGCGAAGGACGCCGCCACCGGCCAGCACTACGGCAAGGACGACGACTGGGGCAGCCGCGTGTCCTGGCGCTGGAACGTCACGCCGGACACCCGCGTGCTGCTGTCGTGGGACCACGAGGAGCTCAAGCAGCCGCCGCATCCGGCGTTCGGGCTGATCCCGGCGTCGGCCTACGTGGCGCGGCCCGGCTCCGGGGTGATGGTGCCGCCGTTCCCGGCCGATCCCTCCACCTATCTCAACCCGCTGCACGCCCCGCTCTACAACGACGCGGTGGGCGCCGCCGAGACGCGCCGCTTCGACGGCGCCACGCTCAACATCGACCACGGCTTCGACTGGGGCAGCCTCACCTCGATCACCGCCTGGCGCGGCTTCGACACGCTCAACCTCGGCGACTACGACGGCACCGACAACCTCGACACCTACCTCGACACCGCCAACGTCGAGCACAACAACAGCTGGTACCAGGAGTTCAAGCTGGCCGGCAACACCGCGCTGATCGACTGGGTGGCGGGCGTCAGCTGGTACAGCGAGCAGGCGCGCCAGACCAGCCAGACCAACGTCTACACCGACAGCATCGACACCCTGGCGACCAACGTGCAGGGCGCGGCCTACACCGACACCTTCGCCTTCTACCAGTCGGTATTGCAGACCCTCGGCGCGCCGTGGAACCAGTACCCGCTGCTCGGCCTGCCGTGGGGCGAGCGCATCAACAACGTGGGCCGCTTCAAGGCCTATGCCGCCTACGGCGACGTGATCTGGCACCTCAGCGACCGCCTCGACCTCACCACCGGCGTGCGCTTCACCCGCGACCAGAAGGAATTCTCCTGGTTCAACCCGCCGCGCTCGGCGCCGCAGCTGGACGCCAGCATCGCCGGCCTGATGCCGCTGCTCGACGCCTTCGGCATCGACCCGTCGATTTTCCAGCAGAACATCATCTTCAACGCCGCCAGCGGCGCGCCGGTGGGCGTGCTGGTCACCAGCCACGACACCTGGAACAACGTCAGCCCGCGCGTGGTGCTGGACTACAAGTTCACCCCCGACGTGATGGGCTATGCCTCGGTCACCAAGGGCTACAAGGCCGGCGGCTACAACAGCGTGCAGATCGGCTCGCACTTCGCGCCGGAAAAGGTGACCAACTACGAGGCCGGCCTGAAGACCGTGTTCCCCGAGGCCAACCTGCTGCTCAACGGCTCGGTGTACTACTACCGCTACGACAACAAGCAGTCGCTCACGCTCGATCCGAACAGCACCGGCAACGGCATCCCGCGCTACCTGGTCAACAGCGCCGACCAGGAGGCCAAGGGCGTCGAGCTGGAGGCGCAGTGGCAGCCGCTCGACGGCCTGCGCCTGGGCGGCAACCTCGCCTGGATCGACGCCACCTACCGCGACTACGTGGCGCCGTCCGGCGCCGACCTGTCCGGCGAGCCGACCGGCGAGCCGTACCTCTCCTACGCCGCCAACCTGGCCTACACCTGGCACGGCGTGGCCGGCGGCGAGCTGGAGTTCGACCTCAACCACGCCTACCGCGGCAAGTCGCGCTGCAACCGCGATTCGCAGCTGCAGGGCACCTGCCAGGTCAGCCCCAACTTCGAGACCGGCGCCGCGCAGCAGCGTACCGACGCGCGGCTGGACTGGCGCGCGCCGGGCGACCACTGGGGCATCGCGCTCTACTGCAACAACGTGTTCAACAAGCGCTACGTCACCGGCGTGAGCAACATCACCGAGTCGGTGTTCGGCACGCCCTACGCCTCGATCACGCCGCCGCGCATGTGGGGCGTGGAGCTGCGCGCGAGGTTCTAGCGGGGCATGGCCGCGGCGCGGACGATGGCGTCCGTGCCGCGGCCATGCGCCAGCGCGTACGATTCAGGCCGTCGGCTTTCCATCGCAGGCCCTTTCCATGAGCGACACCGCATCCCCCCTCGGCGAACGGCTCGAACGCATGCGCGCCGCGCAGCGCGCCCAGCCGATGCCCGACTGGCCCGCGCGCCGCGCGCGCCTGCGCGCGCTGGAGGCGCTGCTGCTGCAGCACCGCGACGCGATCGGCGCGGCGATCGACGCCGACTTCGGCGGCCGCCCGCGCGAGGAGACCGACCTGCTGGAAATCTTCCCCGGCCTGTCGGCGGTGCGCCACGCCCTCGCCCACGGGCGGCGCTGGATGAAGCCGAGGCGCCGCCTCGCCGAGCTGCTGTTCCTGCCCGCGCGCACCGAGCTGCGCCCGCAGCCGCTGGGCGTGGTCGGCATCATCGTGCCGTGGAACTACCCGCTCTATCTCGCCGTCGGCCCGCTGGTGGACGCGCTGGCCGCCGGCAACCGCGCGATGGTGAAGATGAGCGAGTACACGCCGCGCTTCTCCGCGCTGTTCGCCGAGCTGGCGGCGCGGCACTTCCCCGGCGGCGAGGTGGACGTGGTGACCGGCGACGCCGACGTGGCGCAGGCGTTCTCCGCGCTGCCGTTCGACCACCTGCTGTTCACCGGCTCCACCGCGGTGGGCCGCCACGTGATGCGCGCCGCCGCGGCCAACCTCACCCCGGTGACGCTGGAGCTGGGCGGCAAGTCGCCGGCCATCGTCGGCCCCGGCGCGGACTTCGCGCGCGCGGTGGAGCGCATCGTGTTCGGCAAGCTGGTCAACGCGGGGCAGACCTGCATCGCGCCGGACTACGTGCTGCTGCCGCGCGGCCGCGTGGAGGAGTTCGTGCAGGCCGCGCGCGCCACCGCGGCGCGGATGTACCCGGACATCGCGCGCAACGGCCAGTACGCCAGCATCGTCTCCGAGCGCCAGCACGCGCGCCTGCGCGCGCTGCGCGACGAGGCGGTGGCGGCCGGCGCGCGCGCCGAGGCGCTGGGTGCCGAGGACCCGGCGCGGCGGCGGCTGCCGCCGACCCTGCTGCTCGGCGCCACCGACGCGATGCGGGTGATGCAGGAGGAGATCTTCGGCCCGCTGCTGCCGCTGCTGCCGTACGACACGCTGGACGAGGCGATCGCCTACGTCGCGGCGCGGCCGCACCCGCTGGCGCTGTACCTGTTCGAGCGCGACCGCGCGGCCATCGAGAAGGTGCTCTCGCTCACCGTGGCCGGCGGCGTCACCGTCAACGACACGCTCTACCACATCGCCCAGCACGGCCTGCCGTTCGGCGGCATCGGCCCGTCCGGCATGGGCGGCTACCACGGCGAGGCGGGCTTCCGCACCTTCTCGCACCTCAAGCCGGTGTTCCGCCAGGCCCGCCTCAACGGCGCCGGCCTGCTCAACCCGCCCTACGGCGCGCGCTTCCGCCGCATGCTGGCGCTGATGCTCAAGCGCGGCTGAAGCCGGCGGGGGCGGCTTCTCCAGCCAGGTATCGCGGCCGGAGGCCGCTCCCACCAGGCCAGCCGCGGGGGCGGCCTCCGGCCGCGACACCCGATAGCTGAACCTTAGAGCCGAGACAATCTCCATCTGACTCGCGCGCGCAGCCCAGCCGGGTGGACCGCTCCCCGCTTCTGAAAAGAACGCCCCGCATTGCGGGGCGTTCTACCTGGCAACGCTTCCGTCCGGCGCGGCTCAGAAGCGGTACTGTGCCGACACGCTCAGCAGGTTGCCGTAGTCGTCGTAGCTACCGTTCAGCACGTCGCCGGTGGAGCTTGTGGTGTTGACGTGGGCATTGTTCACGAACACGTGCACGTACGAGGCGTTGATCTCGAAGCGATCGCTGGCCTTGTAGCCGATGCCCACCGCCGCAAACTGGCGTGTGGAATCGGGCACGCGGGCATCGCGGGTGGCGTTGTAGGTCGGCGTGGTGTCGATCGCGATGCCGCCGCGCAGCGTCACCTTGTCGTTGAGGTAGTAGTCGCCACCGATCGAAGCGAACCAGGTGTTGCGCCACTGGAACGGCTCCACCGTATCCGGCTGCGCCGGGTTACCGTACTTGACCGTGAGGTCCTTGAACACGTCCCACTTGGTCCAATTGACGTCGATACCCAGGCCGAACTTCTCGTCCTGGTGCCAGTAGCTCAGGCCCGCGGTGGCCGGCGTGGTGAAGTCCGCCGAGCCGGTGGTGTGCGTGAACGGCACGCCGCCCAGGCCCGCCAGCAGCGGCGCCACCGCCGGGTTGGACAGCAGTGCACCCACATTGTTGGGCACCTGGAAGTTGGCGGTGCCGGTGAGCTTGTGGTCGATCTTGGAGCGGTAGTTCAGCGCCAAGCGGTCCTGTGGGGTGAGCTTCCAGAATGCGCCGACCTGCCAGCCGTAACCCCAGTCGTCGCCCTTGATCTTGGCGTAGCCGTCGCTGCCCTGTGGTACCAGCAGACCCACCTGCTGCAGGAACGCCGGCGGCAGCGCGCCGGCCTGCACGCCCTGCTGCGCCAGGCCCAGCGCCACGGCGTTGAAGTTCACCGCCGAGGTCAGCTCGGCCGAGGTCTTCTGCGCGATCGCGCTCACGCCCAGGCTGAAGTCATCTGTAACGTCGTAGGAGGCCGACAGGGTCGCGTCCAGCGACTCGAAGCGCGACTTGACGGCGTTGTAGCGGCCCACCCAGTCGCGGTCGTATTCGGTCTGGAAGCCGAACGGCACGGTGAAGCCCAGGCCCAGGTGCCAGCGATCGGCGATCTTGCCGGCGATGAACAGCGAGGGCACTGGCAGCGTGGTGCCGGCGTCGCCGCCGTTGCCGCCGCTGATCGGGCGGCCGAGCGCGTCGTGCGCGCTGCCGTTGAACTTGGCGCTGAAGTTGATCGCGGTAACGTCGCCCTGCACGTAGACGCCATCCAGCAGGGTCATCGCGGCCGGATTGTTGGCGACCACCGAGGCGTCACCACCGGCCGCCGTGGAGCCGGCATAGGCGCGGCCCATGCTCTTGGCGCTGTCCTCCTTCAGTTGGAAGGCGCTGGCGCGGGCCGCCTGCGGGACCGCGAGCGCACCGGCGATGGCGACGCTCAGCACGGCCAGCGCCAGCGGTCGCGCAGCGCCCTGGAGGGAACGGAAAGACTTCTGCATCGCTTGCTCCTGCTAATTGTTTGGATACGGCTCGGGGTGGACGGAACCGCGCTCGGCGATTATTTTCATACGCGCGTTTGACGTTCCTGCGCGCCACTCTGCCCACCCCTTCCCGGCCTTGCAAGTGCGACCGCAGCATGCGCGCCGTGGACATCGCCGTGACGCCGCATCGCTAACCTAGGGCCGCCGACGTCCGCATTCCGCGGTCGCGTCCCGCCTGCCGATCCGAGCCGCCCATGCACTGCTACGTCTACGCCAGCCAGCACAAGAGCGACACCTACGTGTGGCTCGCCGCGCGCGACGATTTCGCCGCGCTGCCGGAGTCGCTGTCGCTGCTGCTGGGCGACCTGCGCTTCGTGCTGGAGGTGGAGCTGGACGAGCGGCGGCAGCTGCCGCACGAGGACAGCCGCGTGGTGCTCGAACACCTGCGCGCGCAGGGCTGGCACCTGCAGCTGCCGCCGAAGGAGACGCTGGCGGTGGGCCACGTGATCGCCCAGCGGCACGGCCAGCCGGCGGACGACCGCGACGCCTGAGCCGCGCCCTCCGCGCTTGCGCAACCGGCGTGCAGATCGCGTTAACGCCGGGTTACCTTCTGCCGCGCCGCCGCTTCCTATACTCGCCGCATGACCGATCCCAAGCCGCCGCGCCGCCCCGCCTTCCTGCAAGCACTCGCCTGGTTCGTACCCGGATGGATCGCGGTGGCGATCGCCGCGCTGGGCGCGCACCCGCTGAGCCTGGTCCCGCTGCTGGCGGCCAACGCGCTGACCATGGCCGCGGTGTGCCACGCGATCGGCTTCGACCCCGAGCCGCGCTTCGGCCGCACCGTGCTGCGGCGGGGCGCGGCGCACCTGGTGCTGTTCACCGGCTATGTGGCGCTGGTGTTCCTGCTGATCGCCTGGCCGATGCTGCTGCTGCACCAGGCGCCCAGCCTCGGCGCCGCGCTGGGCCTGGCGGCGGCGCTGGTGCTGGCGCTGGTGGTGCTGTGGCGGATGTGGCCGGCGTTCGGCCTGCTGTTCGTCTGGGACGACGCCTACCCCGCGCAGAGCGAGGGCTCGTGGATCTTCACCGCGATGGCGCGCAGCCTCGCCTTCGGCCGCCACCTCTCGCGCGAGGAGCGCTTCTTCACGCACTTCCTGCCCGCCTCGTTCGCGCTGCTGGCGCTGGCCTTCCTCGCGCTGGCGCTGGCCGGCCTGTACGGCGTGCTGCCGCCCGAGCTGCGCACCGCGGCGCTGGCGATCTACGGCGTGGCGGTGCTGCCGCTGGGCTGCCTGGTGATCGCCAACCGCACCCTGCGCGCGCTGCTGTGCGAGCGCCAGCTGCCGCGCCGCCGCGCCGGCGACCGGCCGTTGCCGGAAGCGCGGCCGCCGGCGCCGCGCCCGGTGCTGAGCGAGCAGGAGCGCACCGCCGGCACGCCCGAGCAGGCCGCCGCGCTGCTGGCCGCCACCCGCGACGGCGACATCGAGCGCGCGCTGGCGTTGCTGGAGGCCGGCGCCGACCCGAACACCGCGCCCGACCCGGCCGACCGCGACCAGCGGCCGATGCTGGTGCTCGCCGCGCTGCTGCCCGACACCCGCCTGCTGCGCGCGCTGATCGCCAAGGGCGCCGACGTCAACCGCGCCAGCGGCGGCCTCACCGCGCTGCTGGCCGCCACCCGCGACAGCTGGCACGGCCGCGCCGAGGCGGTGATGACCCTGCTCGCCAACGGCGCCAGCCCGCTCGCCACCGACGCCGAGGGCAACACGCCGCTGCACGGCGCGGTGCTGAGCGGCGAGCCGATCGTCGCGGCGATGCTGCTGGACGCCGCCGCGCCGCTGGACGCGCTCAACCGCGCCGGCGCCAGCCCGCTCGCCGTGGCCTGCCGCGCCGCCAACTGGCCGCTGGCGAAGTTCCTGCTCGAGCGCGGCGCCAAGCCGGCGCCCGCCGGCGGCGAGCCGGCGCTGGTCGCCGCGGCGGGCATTCCCGACGACGATCCCGCGGGCGTCCGGCTGCTGCTCAAGCACCGCGCCGCGGTGAACGCGCCGGACGCGCAGCGCCGCAGCGCGCTGATGGCCGCCGCGGCCGAGGGCCACGAGCAGATCGCGCGCGCCCTGCTCGCCGCCGGCGCCGACCCGAACCTGGCCGACCGCCACGGCAGCACCGCGCTGATGGAAGCCGCGCGCAGCGGCGCCAGCGGCATCGTCGCGCTGCTCGCCGAGGCCGGCGCCGACGCGCGCGCGCGCGACGGCCACGGCCGCGACGCGCTGTCGTTGGCCTGCCAGTCGCCGCGCGCGCGCGGCGACACCGTGCGCGCCCTGCTCACCCTGGGCGCCGAGCCCAAGGCCGCCGGCAGCGACGGCCGCAGCCCGCTCGACCACGCCGCCGCCGCCGGCCGCTGGGACCTGGTCGCGCTGCTCGACCCGGACACGCCGCTGCCGGCCAACCTCAGCCAGGACGCGCTGGCCGAGGGCGCCGACACGCCGGAGCACCTGCTCGACGCGCTGCGCTTCGGCCACTGGGCGATCGTCTCCGGCTTCGCCGAGCGCGTGGCGTCGTGGCCGGCCGCGCAGCTGGCCCAGCTCTACCTGGAACTGGCCGCGCCGGGCCTGGGCGCGCAGCGCCGCTGGCTGCTGGAGCACGGCCTGTCCGCCGAGGCGCGGCTGCCGGCGCAGCTGATCGACGACGCCGACACCGGCGAGCGCGCCGAGCCCGCGCTGCCGCCGCTGGGCCGGCGCCTGTTCGACGCGCTGCTGCTGCAGCTGCCGGCCGCCACCGAGGCGGTCGAGGACCTGCTGCAGGCCGGCGCCAGCCCGGCCGGCGCGGGCCTGCTGGCGCTGGCGCTGGAACGCCTGGGCGGCAGCGTGCAGGGCGCGGCGCTGCCGCTGGCGATGCTCGAGCGCGGCGCCGACCCGTTCGGCCCCGACGCGCGCGGCCGCACCCCGCTGCACCTGGCCGCGGCGAACGACCAGCCCGCGCTGCTCGCCGCGCTGCTCGCGCGCGGCTGCGACCCGAACGCGCGCGACGCGGCCGGGCGCACCCCGCTGTTCGCCGCGCTGGAGCACGGCGAGGCCGCGCTGCCGCTGGTGCGCGCGCTGGTCGCGCACGGCGCCGACGCCGAGGCCGCCGACGCCAACGGCGAGACCCCGCTGGGCCTGGCGCTGGAGCACGGCGCGGTGGAGCGCTGGCTGGACTGGGGCGACTGGCCGCGCCCACGCCGCCCGCTGCGCGCCACCGACCTGCCCGAGGCCGCGCGCGCCGGCGCCACGGTGGCGGTGGAGCGGCTGCTGGAACTGGGTTTCCCGGTCGACGCCCGCGACGCGCAGGGCGCCACCGCGCTGCTGCACGCCTGCGGCGCCGGCCACCGCGAGATCGCCGCGCGCCTGCTCGACGCCGGCGCCGATCCCGCGCTCGCCGCGCAGACCGGCATCACCCCGCTGGCCGCCGCGGTGGCGGCGCGCCGCGAGGCGCTGGTGGCACTGCTGCTGGAGCGCGGCGTCGCCGCCGACCAGCGCCTGCCCGGCGGCGCCACCGCGCTGATCCTGGCCGCCGGCCTGGGCCACGCCGAGCTGGCCGAGCTGCTGCTCGACGCCGGCGCCGACCTCAAGGCCGCCGACGACGCCGGCCGCACCGCGCTGCACGCCGCCGCGCAGTTCGGCTTCGAGCGCAGCGACAGCCTGCGCGCACGCCGCCTGTTCGACGCGCTGCTCCGGCGCGGCGCCGACGTCAACGCCGCCGACCGCGAGGGCAAGACGCCGCTGCTGCTGCTGCTGGGCGCGCACCTGCGCCCCGGCAGCGACTGCGACCCCACCCACCTGGGCGCGCTGGTGCCGGTGCTGCTGGATGCCGGCGCAAGCCACGCGCACGCCGACCAGCGCGGCGTCAGCGCGCTGCACGCCTGCGCCATGCACGCGCTGCTCGCGCCCGCGCGCGTGCTGCTGGTGCGCGGCGCCGACCGCGCCGCCGCCGACGCCTTCGGCCGCACCGCGGCGGACGTGGCGCGCCAGCTCGGCTACGTGGACGTGGCGCACGAGCTGGCCGCGCGCGGCCCCGGCGCGGTGCCCAGCGTGCGGCAGATGCTGCGCCAGCCGGCGCAGCCGGCCGAGTAGGCCGCGGAAACTTCCTGGAGGGAATGCCCTCGGGCGTGCTCTGCGCGGGAGCGGCCTCCGGCCGCGAATCGGCATCCATCGCGGCCGGAGGCCGCTCCCCCACGCTGCAGTTGCCGTGCAGAACCTCAGGCCACCGGCGGCTCGGCCTCGCCCTCCTCCGCCGCCTGCGCCGCCTCCGGCGAGGTGTCGGCCTGGAACAGCTGCGCCAGGTCGGCCAGCGCCTCGCGCGTGGTCTGCACGATCTTCGCCTCGTCGTCGTAGACCAGGTACTGCCGCCGCAGCAGCTCGGCGTCCTGGCGGCGGAAGCGCTCCACCCGCTCGGCCGCCTGCTCCGGCGCCACGCCCAGCGCCTCCAGCGTGAGCTTGGTCATCTTCAGGCTGGAGTAGTAGGTCTCGCGCACCGGCTCGTCTATCCCCAGGTCCATCAGCCGCCACACGTGCTGGCGGTTGCGCGCGCGGGCGACGATCCTCAGGTGCGGGTACATGCGCCGCACCACGCGCGCCACGCGCAGGCTCGACTCCGGGTCGTCGCTGGCCAGCACGAACACCTCGGCCTTGTCCGCCTGCGCCGCGCGCAGCAGCTCCGGCCGCGCCGGGTCGCCGTAGAAGATGTCGTTCCAGCTGCCGAAGCGCTGCACCAGGTCCAGCTGCTCCACCGAGTGGTCCAGCGCCACGAACGGCACGCCCTGCGCGCGCAGCACGCGCGCCACGATCTGCCCCATGCGGCCGTAGCCGGCGATGATCACCCGCGGCGAGTGCGCCACGATGGTGTCGTACTCGCGCGCGGCCCTCTTCTTCGCCTTGACCCCCAGCGCGCGGCCGACCAGCGCCACCAGCAGCGGGGTCAGCGCCATCGACACGGTGATCGCCAGCACCAGCATGCCCTGCTGCCGGCCGCTGACCAGCCGCTGCTCGCCGGCCAGCTTGAGCACCACGAAGGCGAACTCGCCGCCGCCGGCCAGCAGCGCCGACAGGCGCAGCGCGTCGCCGCGGTCGAGCAGGCCGACCAGCCGCCCCAGCGGCCACAGCAGCGCGCCCTTCGCCAGCAGCAGCAGGCCGACCAGCGCCAGCACCGCCAGCGGCCGCTGCAGCAGCAGCAGGAAGTCCATCGACATGCCCACGCTGACGAAGAACAGCCCGAGCAGCAGGCCCTTGAACGGCTCCAGGTTCGATTCCAGCTCGTGCCGGTATTCCGAGTCGGCCAGCAGCACGCCGGCGAGGAACGCGCCCAGCGTCACCGACACGCCGGCCAGCTCCATCAGCCAGGCGGTGCCCAGCACCACCAGCAGCGCGGTGGCGGTGGACACCTCCACGATGTCCGACTTGGCCACGAAGCGGAACACCGGGCGCAGCAGGTAGCGGCCGCCCGCCACCACCGCCACGATCATGCCCACCGTGCGCAGCGCCGCGGCGAGGTCGAAGCCGTGCGCGCCGGCGGCGTGCGCCAGCAGCGGCACCGCGGCGATCAGCGGGATCGCCGCCAGGTCCTGGAACAGCAGGATGGCGAACGCCTGCCGCCCGTAGGCGCTGCCGGCCTCCTTGCGCTCGGCGAGGATCTGCAGGCCGAACGCGGTGGACGACAGCGCCAGCGCGCCGCCCACGATCGCCGCCGCGTTGGCGGTGAGGCCGAACAGCAGGTAGCCCAGGCCGCCGATCGCCAGGCTGCACGCCAGCACCTGCAGCAGGCCGGTGCCGAACACCGCGCGGCGCATCACCCACAGGCGCTGCGGCGACAGCTCCAGGCCGATCACGAACAGCATCAGCACCACGCCGAACTCGGAGATCGCGCCGATGCCCTCGGTGTCGCCCACCAGCCCGAGCACCTGCGGCCCGATCACCACGCCGGCCACCAGGTAGCCGAGCACCGCGCCGAGCCGGAAGCGCTTGGTCAGCGGCACGATGACCACCGTCGCCAGCAGCAGCACCAGCGCGGTGGCGAGGAAGTGGCGGTTGTCCACGCGCGTCTCCGTTCCGTCCTGGCCCGATTATTCCATGCGTCCGGCTGTGGGATGATGCGCGGATGGACACTCCCGCGCTCCGTTGCCTGCTGCCCGTCCTGCTGCTCGCCGCCGGCGCGGCGCAGGCGGCGATTCCCGTGTACGGCTACCGCGTGGTGCGCAGCTACCCGCACGACACCGGCGCCTACACCGAGGGGCTGTTCTACCGCGACGGCCACTTCTACGAGAGCACCGGCACGGTCGGCCAGTCCAGCATCCGCAAGGTGGACCCGGCCACCGGCGAGGCGGTGCAGCGGCGCAACCTGCCGCCGCCGGACTACGGCGAGGGCATCGTGGCCTGGAAGAACCGGCTGTACGAGCTGACCTGGCAGTCGCAGCACGGCTACATCTACGACCTGGCCACGTTCGCGCCGCTGGGCAGCTTCACCTACCCGGGCGAGGGCTGGGCGCTGACCACCGACGGCACGCGGCTGTACATGAGCGACGGCACGCCGGACATCCGCGTGCTCGACCCGGTCACGCTGGACGAGACCGCGCGCATCCGCGTCACCGCCGACGGCCAGCCGCTGGCCAACCTCAACGAGCTGGAGTGGGTGAAGGGCGAGCTGTACGCCAACGTGTGGCTGACCGACCGCATCGCGCGGATCGACCCGAAGAGCGGCCGGGTGACCGCGTGGATCGACCTCGCCGGCCTCGCCCCGAAGCCCGACGAGACCGCCGACCCCACCAACGACGTGCTCAACGGCATCGCCTACGACGCGGCGCGCGACCGCCTGTTCGTCACCGGCAAGCGCTGGCCGAAGATCTACGAGATCGAGCTGGTGGCGCCCGCGCCGGCGCCTTGAATCGCCCCGCCGGCGCCCTTGCCTTCGGCGCCGGCTTGCGGCTGAATCGGCCACATCGGCGCGGGGACCGGGGGAGCAACGCATGGCAGGCGGCACGCAGGAACTGGAATCGTTCGTACGCGAAGCGCTTGTCCGCGGCTGCCCGCGGCAGGACGTCGCCCGGGTGCTCGCCGACGCCGGGTGGACGGCGGAGCAGATCCGGGGCGCGCTGTCCGCCTATGCCGAGGTCGCCTTCCCGGTGCCCGTGCCGCGGCCGCGGCCCTATCTCTCGGCGCGCGAGGCGTTCCTCTACCTGGTGCTGTTCACCACGCTCTACCTGAGCGCCTACCACCTGGGCAATCTGCTGTTCGAGCTGGTCAACCGCGCCTTCCCCGATCCCGCCGTCAGCGACTACGGCCTCGCGCAGCGCATCCGCTGGTCGGTGGCATCCATCGTGATCGCCTTTCCGGTGTTCCTGCTGCTCTCGGCAAAGATCGGCCGCGAACTGGCGCACGAGCCAGTCAAGCGGCTGTCGGCGGTGCGCCGCTGGCTGACCTACCTGACCCTGTTCGTGGCGGCGATCGTGCTGATCGTCGACCTCACCACCCTGGTCGACCGCGTGCTCGGCGGCGAGCTCACCGTGCGCTTCGTGCTGAAGGTGCTGATCGCGGGAGCCATCGCCGGCACGGTGTTCGGCTACTACCTGCGTGACCTGCGCCGCGACGAGCGTACGGCGTGAACGCGCATGGCGGCAGGGCGATCGCGGCGCTGGCCACGCTGGCGATGCTCGGCGCGGTGGTCGCCGGCCTGGCCGTCATCGGCTCGCCGGCGCAGCAGCGCCGGCAGCGGCTGGACGAGCGGCTCATCGCCGACCTGCGCACGCTCGCGCTCGGCATCCAGAACTACTGGGACCAGCACAAGGCACTGCCGGCGACGCTGGCGGAACTCCATCCGCGCGCCGGCACGGACGTCGATCCGGTGAGCGGCACGCCCTACGGCTATGCCGTGACCGGCCCCGGAAGCTTCCGCCTGTGCGCCGTCTTCGCGCTGCCTTCGCCAGTCGAGGACATGCCCGCGGACGGCTTCTCCGCCACGCTCGACTGGCGCCATCCGGCCGGCGCGCATTGCTTCGACGGCGACGTCCACGCGACGCCGAAGGCGCCGCTGGAGACGATGCGCCCCGGCCTCTTCATCCGCTGAAGCGAGGCCGCTGGCTGCGCCTGCGCAGCGGGCGATCGACCCCGGCACCGCTCGCAGCGCCGGCCCGTGATGGCAGTAGTGCCGGGCATGCCCGGCACACGAGCATGCTCAGTCCCGGATCACGCCGATGCTCCGCAGCCACGCCTCGGCCAGCCCGGTCCAGCCGGTGACCGGCAGCGCCGTCCGCCGCAGGCCGAAGGCGTGCCCGCCCTGCGCGTAGAGGTGCATCTCCGCCGGCACGCCGGCTTTCGCCAATGCCGCGTAGTAGACCAGCGACTGGTTCACGCCATCCACGTGGTCGTCCTCCGCCTGCAGCAGGAAGGTGGGCGGCGTCTCGCGGGTGACCGGCACGTCGGGATTCAACGTGCCCGCGTCGGTCGCCAGGTGCCCCGGATAGATCGCCAGCGCGAAATCCGGGCGGCTGCTTGCGCGGTCCGCCGCATCCACCGGCGCGTACAGGCGGCGCCTGAACTGGGTGCTGGTCTCGGCCACCAGGAAGCCGCCGGCCGAGAAGCCGATCACGCCGATCCTGTGCGGGTCGACGTGCCACTCGGCGGCGTGGGAGCGCACCAGCCGGATCGTCCTCTGCGCGTCCTGCAGCGACGGCACCGACAACCTGAGGTTGTGCGGACGGCAGTCGCAATGCCAGTCGTAGGGCGCGCTCGGCACGCGGTACTTGAGCAGCACGCAGGTGACGCCCCTGGACACGAGCCAATCGCAGGCCTCGGTGCCTTCGAGGTCGATGGCCAGGATCTCGAAGCCGCCGCCCGGGAACACCACCACGGCGGCACCCGTGTTCGTCCCCCGGGGCGCATAGACGGTCATCGTGGGCGTGGCGACGTTGGTCACCGCCGTCACCGGGCCGCCCCCGATCAGCGCGGCCGGGTTGCTGGTCGCCTTTTCCGGCCCCGGGACGGGCCGCGCACCGGGCGGCGTCCCGGGCCATACCGGCATTTGCGCGTGCCCGGCGGCGGGCTGCCAGGCCGGCGACTCCGCATGCGCGCCCGTGCATGCCACCAGCAGGCACAGGGCCGCGGTCCACAGCTTCATGGTGCCTCTCCGTTCCTGGCACCCGGCCAGGGCTGCGCGATCAGGACAGGGAACCGGGAAAACCCCGTTGCCCCATCCTGGGCGCCGCCTCGGGCCTTCGACGGCCGCTTGCGGGGATTTTTCCGGGCCGCGCGGCCGCGCTCACCCGCCGCGCAGCCAGCGCGCCGCGTCGACCGCGTAGTAGGTGAGGATGGCGTCGGCGCCGGCGCGCTTGAACGCGGTGAGCGTCTCCAGCACCACCGCCTGCTCGTCCAGCCAGCCGTTCTGCGCGGCGGCCTTGAGCATCGCGTACTCGCCGCTCACCTGGTAGACGAAGGTCGGCATGCCGAAGGCGTCCTTCACCCGGCGCAGCACGTCCAGGTACGGCAGGCCGGGCTTGACCATCACCGCGTCGGCGCCCTCGGCGATGTCCAGCTCCACCTCGCGCAGCGCCTCGTCGGCGTTGGCCACGTCCATCTGGTAGGTGTGCTTGCCGCCCTTGCCGAGGTTGCCGGCCGAGCCCACCGCGTCGCGGAACGGGCCGTAGAACGAGGAGGCGTACTTCGCCGAGTAGGCGAGGATGCGCGTGTGGATGTGGCCGGCCTTTTCCAGCGCGTCGCGGATCGCGCCGATGCGCCCGTCCATCATGTCCGAGGGCGCCACGAAGTCCATGCCGGCCTCGGCCTGCGCCAGCGACATCCTGATCAGCGCCTCGACGGTGGGCTCGTTCATCACGTAGCCGCTCGCGTCGACCAGGCCGTCCTGGCCGTGCGTGGTGTAGGGGTCGAGCGCGACGTCGCCGATCAGGCCGAGCTCGGGATACTGCGCCTTCAGCGCGCGCGTCGCGCGCTGCATCAGGCCGTCGGGGTTCCACGCCTCGCGCGCGTCCTCGCTCTTCACGCCCTGTCCCGGCGAGGGGAACAGCGCCAGCGCGGGGATGCCCAGCGCGACGCACTCGCCGGCGAGCCCGAGCAGCCCGTCGATCGACAGCCGGCTCACGCCCGGCATCGACGGCACCGGCTCGGCCCTGCCTTCGCCCTCGATCACGAAGGCGACCATGATCAGGTCGCTCGGCAGCAGCGTGTGCTCGCGCATCAGCGCGCGGGAGAAGGCGTCGCGGCGCATGCGGCGCATGCGGATGGCGGGGAAGCTCATGGAGTGGGACGCTCTATGGAACGGAGGGCCGCGCCATTCTACCGCCGCCTCCGCCGCGGGGCCGCGGCGTTTCGCCGCGACGGGCCGGCGCGCCGAACGCCCCGCCAACATTCCCCATACGCCTTCGCTACGCGCGCGGTCGCAAGGTGCGGCCGGTCCCCGCCCACAAGAGGAGCCACGCCATGCGCAAAGCTTCCCGTTCCGACGCTCCCTCCCGCTGGCCGCTGCCGCACGGCGCCCGCTACCTGGGCCCGCACGAAGGCGAAGCACCGATCGAGGTCACCGTGGTCATGCGCCGCCGGCGCGGCAAGGCGCCCGCGCCCGCGAGCTGGCCGCACGCGCCGCGCTGGTCGCGCGAGGAATACGGCCGGCGCTGCGGCGCCGATCCGGCCGACCTGGAACGCCTGCGCGGCTTCGCGCGCAAGCACGGCCTGGAGGAAACCGACTGCCAGGCGCACCGCCGCGTGCTGCGCCTGCGCGGCACGCCGCAGGCCCTGCAACGGGCCTTCGGCGTGACGCTGGGACGCTACCAGCCGGAGGACGGCCGCGCGCCGTTCGTCGGCTGCGACCGCGCGCCGACGCTGCCGACCGGGGCGATCGCCGTGCTGGGCCTGGACCGCCGTCCCGTCGCGCGCCCGCACTACCGCCGGCCGCAGGCGCAGCCGAACGCCAGCTACACCCCGCTGCAGGTCGGCCGGCTCTACGCCTTCCCCGAGGGCACCGACGGCGCCGGCCAGACCATCGCCATCATCGAGCTCGGCGGCGGCTACGACGAGAACGACCTCGCGCAGTACTTCCGGCGGCTCGGCGTGTCGCCCGCGCCCGGCGTGACCGCGGTGTCCGTCGACGGCGGCGCCAACCAGCCCGGCGGCGACGCGGACGCCGAGGTGATGCTGGACATCGAGGTGGCCGGCGCGCTCGCGCCCGCCGCGAAGCTGGTCGTGTACTTCGCGCCGAACACCGACCAGGGCTTCTACGACGCCATCTCGCAGGCCGCGCACGACGACCGGCACCAGCCCTCGGTGATCTCGATCAGCTGGGGCGGCCCGGAGGACGGCTGGAGCGCGCAGGCGCGCGAGGCGATGCAGTCGGCGCTGGAGGACGCCGCCGCGCTGGGCGTGACGGTCACCGCCGCCGCCGGCGACGACGGCTCCGCCGACGGCGTGGACGACGGCGCGCCGCACGTGGACTTCCCCGCCTCCAGCCCCTACGCGCTGGCCTGCGGCGGCACCACCCTGGTCGCCGACGGCGACGCGATCGGCAGCGAGACGGTGTGGAACGAGACGCAGGCGAACGAGGGCGCCACCGGCGGCGGCGTGAGCACCGACTTCCCGCTGCCCGACTGGCAGCAGGACGCCGGCGTGCCGCCCGCGCCGGGCCAGTCCGCCGCCGGCCGCGGCGTGCCCGACGTGGCCGGCAACGCCGACCCGCTCACCGGCTACCAGGTGCGCGTGGACGGGCAGGACACGGTGATCGGCGGCACCAGCGCGGTGTCGCCGCTGTGGGCGGCGCTGATCGCGCGCTGCAACCAGCGGCTCGGCAAGGCGGCGGGCGACGTCCACGCGGCGCTGTACCGCACCGGCGACGATGCCTTCCGCGACATCGTGCAGGGCGACAACGGCGACTACCAGGCCAGCACCGGCTGGGACCCGTGCACCGGCCTGGGCAGCCCCAACGGCCAGGCGCTGGCCGAGGCGCTGGCGGCGCAGGCCTAGGGCTCCCTCTCCCCGCCGGGGAGAGGGTTGGGGTGAGGGGCCGCCCTTGCCGACGAGCCGATGGCGGCGGGAGGCTTTCGTCCCGAAGCAGCCGCTCGTTGGATGACCTGCACGACCGGACTTCTCCGCAAGAGCGGCCCCTCACCCTGCCCCCTCCCCAAAGGGGAGAGGGAAAAGGCTAGGGCGCCGGGGCCAGCAGCCAGCCGTCGTCGTCGCGCAGCGGCACGCGCCGCAGCGGCAGGCCGTAGACGCGCGAGAGCGTTGCCGGCTCCAGCGCCTGCGCCGGGCTGCCGTGGCGCAGCAGCTGGCCGTGCGCCAGCAGCGCCACCTCGTCGGCGTAGCGCGCGGCGAGGTTGAGGTCGTGCAGCACCGCGACCACGCCGTAGCCGCGCCGCGCCAGCGACCGCGCGTGGCGCAGCACCAGGTGCTGGTGGGCGATGTCCAGGCCCGCCTCCGGCTCGTCCAGCAGCAGCCAGGCCGGGCCGTCCGCGCTGTTCCAGACCTGCGCCAGCACGCGCGCCAGCTGCACGCGCTGCTGCTCGCCGCCGGACAGCTCCAGGTAGCTGCGGCCGCGCAGGTGCGCCGCCTGCACCGCGGCCAGCGCGGCGGCGGCGACCGCGTGGTCGGCGGCGCGCAGGCGCTCGCCGTGCGGGCTGCGGCCCAGCAGCACCACTTCCTCCACGCGGAAGGCGAAGCCCAGGCGCACGTTCTGCGAGAGCATCGCGCGGCGGCGCGCCAGCTGCGGCGCCGGCCAGTCGGCGAGCGCGCGGCCGTCGAGCGCGGCCTCGCCGCGGCTGGGCCGGCGCAACCCGGCCAGCACGCCGAGCAGGCTGCTCTTGCCGGCGCCGTTGGGCCCGACCAGCGCCAGCAGCCGGCCCGGCCAGGCGCGCAGGCTCACGCCCTGCAGGATGCGGCGGCCGCCGCCGTCCAGGGTCACGTCGCGCGCCTCCAGCAGGCCGCGCGGCGCGCGGTCCATGCGCCAGTCCAGCGGCGGATTCATGCGGCCGCCTCGCCGATGCGCGTGCGCAGCAGCAGCCACAGGAAGAACGGCCCGCCGAGCAGCGCGGTGAGCACGCCGATCGGCAGCTCCGCCGGCGCCACCGCCACGCGCGCCGCCGCGTCGGCGGCGATCACCAGCGCGCCGCCGGCCAGCGCCGAGGCCGGCAGCAGCAGGCGGTGGTCCGGCCCCCACAGCAGGCGCAGCACATGCGGCACCAGCAGGCCCACGAAGCCGATCACCCCGCACATCGCCACCGCCGCGCCGGTCGCCAGCGCCACCAGCGCGACCAGCCGGCGGCGCAGCCGCGCCGGGTCGAAGCCGAGCAGCGCCGCCTCGTGCTCGCCCAGCAGCAGCGCGTTGAGCGCGCGCGCCTGCCGCGGCAGCAGCAGCACCGGCAGCAGCATCGGCGGTGCCACCGCGGCCAGGCGCACCCAGTCGGTGCCGCCCAGGCTGCCCAGCGTCCAGAAGCTGAGGTCGCGCAGCTGGTGCTCGGTGGCGAGATAGGTGAGCAGGCCCACGCCGGCCATCACGACCGCGTTGACCGCCACGCCCGCCAGCAGCAGCGTGGCCATGCCCGGCCGCAGCCGGCCGATCAGGTAGACCAGCAGCGTGGCCGCCAGCCCGCCGCCGAAGGCGGCCAGCGCGACGCCGAACGAGCCGAGCAGGGCCGGCAGCGCGGCGAGCAGGCCGCCGCCGAGCACGATCATCCCGATCGCGCCCAGCGCCGCGCCGGCCGAGATGCCGACCAGCCCCGGCTCGACCAGCGGATTGCGGAACAGCCCCTGCATGGCGGCGCCGCTCGTCGCCAGCGCGGCGCCGACCAGCGCGGCCATCAGCACGCGCGGCAGGCGCAGCATCAGCACCACCATGTCGTCGCCCTGCGCGGGCCGGCCGGCCAGCCAGCGGCCCAGCGCGCCGAGCACCTCGCCGGCGCCCAGGCGCAGCGCGCCGCAGCCCAGGCCCAGCAGCGCCGCCGCCAGCAGCAGCGCGGCGAGCCCGCCCAGCACGTAGGGGCTGCGCGCGCGCGTGCGCTCCCGCGGCAGCGCGATGCTGCTCATGGCGCGGCGGCCGCCAGGGTGCGCTGCAGCGCGCGCTCCTGCGCCGCGTTGCGCGGACCGAAGCCGAGCAGCGCCTGGCCGTCGACGAACACGATGCGCCGCGCGCGCCCGGCCGGCGTCTGCGCCACGCCGGGCAGCCTGAGCACGCCGTCGACGCCGCCCAGCGCGTCGGCGCGCTCGCGCATCAGTACGATCGCGTCGGGCGCCAGCGCGACCAGCGCCTCGGCGGAGACCGGCTTGTAGCCCGCGTAGCCATGCACCGCATTGACGCCGCCGGCCAGCGCGATCGCCGCGTCCGCCGCGGTGTCGCGGCCGGCCGCCATCGGGCTGCCGGCACCGGCCGTCATCAGGAACGCCACGCGCGGATGCCGCGGCATCGCCGCCACGTCGCGCGCCAGCGCGGCGTACTCGCCTTCGAGCTGGCGCGCCAGCCGCTCGGCGGCGGCCGGCCGGCCGAGCAGCGCGCCGAGGCGGCGCAGCTTGGCCACCACGTCGGCCGGCGCGCGCGTCGGCGGCATCGTCTCGATGCGCACGCCGGCCTGGCGCAGCTGCGCGAGCGCCTGCGGCGGCCCGGCGTCGTGGGTGGCCAGCACCAGCGACGGGCGCAGCGACAGCACGCCCTCGGCGGCGAGCTGGCGCACGTAGCCCACGTCGGGCAGCTTGCGCGCCGCGTCGGGCCACTGGCTGGTGCTGTCCACGCCGACCAGCGCCGCGCCGGCGCCGAGCTCGTAGACGGCCTCGGTGATGTCGCCGCCCAGGGCGACCACGCGCTGCGGCGGTGGCGCGGCGGTTTCGGCGGCGTGCAGCGCGGGCAGGCAGAGCAGTGCGAGGGTGGCAAGGAAAGCGTGAAGGCGGTGGCCGGCGCCACGCTTCGGCCGGACCCTCGCCCGCCCCGGATCAGGTCCGGGGCAGGCTCTGCCGGCACCCTCTCCCGCAGGGAGAGGGATTCCCTCCCCGACGCCGCGCGGGTTTTCTCCTCTCCCTCCCGGAACACGCGGATTTTTCCTCCTCCCTCCGGGAGGAGGTGCCCGAAGGGCGGATGAGGGTCCGGCCGAAGCGCGCACCCCACGCCGCTCCCCCTTGCCAGAAACGATGGCTTCATCACGCATGCCCCGCCTCCTCCAGCCCGTCGGCCAGCGCGCGCCAGGCGTCCAGCTCCGGCGTGCCCGGCTTGCGCTGGCCGAACAGCTGCGCGATCTGGCCGCCGCGCGCGTCGTACAGCTCCAGCGAGGTCACCGCGCCGTCCGGCGTGAGCTTCTTCACCACCCAGCTCTCGGCGACGTGGTCCTCGCGCAGGTGCAGGTTGAAGTCCGCGTCGAGCACGTTGAGCCACGGCCCCATCGTCTTGACGTTGCGCACCGGCCCGGTGTGGATCTGCACCACGCCGGGCGAGCCGACGAACACCATGACCGGCAGGCCGCTGCCCGCCGCGCTCTCCAGCACCGCGCGCACCGCGTCGTTGCGCACCGGCCGCGCGAACTCGCGCCCGGCCAGGCGCAGCGCCTGGGTGCGCGTCGTCTCGTGCCTCTTCAGCAGCGCGAAGAAGTCGTGCGGGTCGCGCAGCGCGCGCCAGCCCGCGCGCAGCGAGGCGACGTCCACCTGCGCGTCCTCGCGCAGGCGCGGCAGCGGCTCGGCCACCGCGCGCAGGTCCAGCAGCGGCGACTGCACCGCGGCGGCGAAGCGCGAGATCAGCCGGCTCCACGCCGCGCGGTCGCCGTCCTCGGTGAGGTAGACCTTGTGCACGGCGCGGCCGTCACCGTCGAAGAACTGCAGGCTCTCCAGCTGGCGCCCGCGCGACTCCTCGCGCACCGCGAAGCCGAACACCCAGTGCCGGAGGAACAGCCGCAGGTCGATCGCCCCGTTGAGCACCATGCCCATCGCGCCGCCGATCTCGATGTTGCCGAACGCGCCCTTCTTCTCGTGCACGCAGCTGTCGTTGCGGGTGAGCGCCATCACCCGGCCCAGCGCGGGCAATGCCTGGACCAGCTCGGGCCACGGCCCGTCCAGGCGCGCCACGCCGTCGCCGCAGCGGCTGGCGACCAGCTCGCCCTCGCTCACGCCCAGCCGCTCGGCCAGGTCGCGCGCGCGCAGGCCGGGCTCGCGCTGGCGCAGCTGCTGCCAGGCTTCCTGCAGCTGCCGCGGCGGCATCGCGGGGGCCGGCTTCGTCGTCGGGGAAGGAATGGACATGGCGAAGCCTCCGTTCAGAACGCGAGCCTGGCGGCCACGCTGAAGGCGCGGCCGGGCATGCTGAGGCGGTCGGCCGGCAGGCCGCCGGTGCCGGCGTCGTTGAGGCCGTTGCCGCTGACCAGGTTGCCCAGCACGCCACCGTTCAAGTTGCCCCAGTCCCAGTACTTGCGGTCGCCGAGGTTGCTCACGCCCGCGTACAGCTCCAGCTGCGCGAGGGGCGCGTAGTGCGCGTACAGGTCGAACGTGGCGTAGCCGCCGGGACGGAACGCGGACGGATCGCCGAGCCGCGTGTGCCGGCGCACGCCGGTGCCGACCAGCTCCGCGCCCCAGTCCGTCGCGTCGTAGCTCACGCCCAGCACCAGCTTGGCCGGATCGACGGTGTTGAGCGGGCTGTAGCCGTCATCGCCCGGCTCGACCAGGCGTCCGCTGGCGACCGCCGCGCTGCCGCGCAGCGACCAGCCGTCCAGCGCGTCGGCGAAATAGCCGAGGCGCAGCGCGCCGGCGGCTTCCGCGCCCTTGACGAAGGCGCGCCTGGCGTTCACTGCCTGGAACAGCAGGTTCATGCCGGGCGGCGCCTGGTACCAGGACGGGACCTGCCCGGTCGGCAACGCATAGCCCGACCAGATGAAGTCGCGGTAGCGGTTGTAGTAGCCGCCCACGCTGAACCAGCCGGCCTCGCCCTTGCCGCGCAGGCCCAGCTCCGCGCCCTGGCTGGTCTCCGCCTTCAGGCGGTCGTTGGGCAGGAAGGCGATGTTGAAGCCGGGGAACGGCTGCTCGTTCCACGCGCCGGCGATCTCGCCGTACAGCGGCGGACGGAAGCCCTGCGCGTAGTCGAGGTAGGCGCTCAGCATGTCGTCGAGGCGCCACACCAGGCCGAGCTTGGGCACGGCGCGGGTCCTCCGGTAGTCGTCGGGCGCGTAGCCGGGGTTGTAGGCGCTGTACAGCGCGTCGGCCTGCGGCTGGTAGGCGTAGCGCTCCACGCGCACCGCCGGGGTGAGGGTGAAGCGGCCGTCCGCCAGCGCGATCTCGTCCTGGCCGAAGGCGGCGTAGCGGTCGGTGTGGCTGGCCGGGATCAGGTGCAGCGGGTAGTTGCCCGGCAGGAAAGCGGTGCTGCTGCCCTGCGCGCCGGTGCGCAGGTTGACGCCGTAGCCGTCCACGCGCGACTGCGCCCAGGTGCGCGAGGCCTCCACGCCGTAGCTGATCGTCTGCGCGACGGCACCGCCCTCGCCGAGCTGCCGGACCGCCACCAGCTTGCCGCCGGCGACCTTCTCCTGCAGCGGCAGGTTGTCGTAGTAGCGCGCGATGGTGTCGCCGCGCACCAGGTTCTCGGTCTGCGTGGCGGTGCGCGTGCGGCTCTTCTGCCAGTAGGCGTGCCAGTCCAGCGTATCGGCCAGCGCGCCGTCCAGCTTCGGGAACCACTGGCCCACGCTGGCGCGCACGCGGGTGTCGGCGTCCTGCGAGTCGTAGTAGCCGGTGCCGGGGGCGAGCTGCGACAGGCCGTCGGTGCGCGTGCGCGTCCGCGCGCCGTCCAGCACCACGCGGTCGGTGCGGCCGCCGGCGGCGGTGTGCACGTACTTGCCGAGGAAGCTGTCCTGCCGGTAGCTGAGCGGATCGGGCCGCGTGCGCGCCGCGCCGGTGCCGCCGACGTCGCCCTGGTTGGCGGTCTCGTGGCCCTCGCGGTGGCCGGCCTGGAACAGCAGGCCGTTGCGCGCGTCGCCGCCGGCCAGGGTGAGCGTGGAGGACAGGCTGCGGTCGCTGCCGTCGTACTGCTCCTTCAGCGCCAGGTAGGTGTCGCGGCCCTCGCGCAGGTAGTCGGCCGGGTCCTTGGTGGCCAGGCTCACCACGCCGCCCAGCGCGTCGGACGGGTACAGCGCCGAGGCGGGGCCGCGCACGATCTCCACCCGCTTGATGTCGTCCAGGTCGATGAAGTTGCGCCCGGCGCGGAAGCTGCCGCCGGCGACGTCGGCGCCGAACGCGGCCGGCAGGGTGACGCCGTCGACCTCGATGCGCGTGCGGTTGCCCGAGAGGCCGCGGATGTTGAAGCTGTCCAGCCCGAAGCGGCCGGCGGTGCCGACCACCGACACGCCCGGCTCGTAGCGCACCAGGTCGCGGATGGTGAGCACCAGGTGGCGGTCCATCTGCACGCGGTCGATCACCGAGACGGTGCCGGCGGTATTGAGCTGGATCGCGGGGCTGAGCGCGGTGACCTGCACGCGCGGCAGCTCGGTGGTGTTGTCCGCGGTCGCGGGGACGGCGGGTTCGGCGGCCAGGACGGGCAGCGCCAGGAGGGCGCCGAGCGCGGCGGCCAGCGGGGTGATGCGCAACATGCGGGTGTCCTTTGCAAGCGGTGGGCACGGGGGCTTGCTGGCAAAGGAGGCGGAGAACTCGCGCCTGCGCTGGCGGGCCGTTTCGGTAGGTATGGGCGGTGCCGCGCGCGAGGCGGGCACGGGCTCAAATGAGAATTTATCTCATTTGCGCGAGGCAAGCCAAGTGTCGCCGCGCGGCGCCGCCGGCCGCCGACGCGGCAGGCCGCTCCTGGCCCTCGATCGTCATTCCAGCGAAAGCTGGAATCCAGTCAGGTACTTCGTGCGCAAGCACGCAAAACCTGTTTCGCGTGCTGCGCACAACGTGATTTCACTGGATTCCAGCTTTCGCTGGAATGACGGCGGGGAAGCGATGAATGCCGGCGCGGGGCACGCGCGTCCGCGTCCGGGCAGCCCGCGCGACGCGCGCTCAGTCGCCGATCCGCCCGCCGCTCGCGGCGTCGAAGAAATGCAGCCGCTCCGCGGCGAAGCGCAGCGGCAGCGTGTCGCCCGGCGCGGGCAGCGTGCGCGGCGGCAGGCGCGCCACCAGCGGGCGGCCGTCGAAGCGCAGGTTGAGGAAGACCTCGTTGCCGACCGGCTCGACCACCTCCACCCGCGCCGCCAGCACCGCCTCGGCGGCGGGGGCCGGCTCCAGGTCCTCCGGCCGCACGCCCACCACCACCTCGCGGCCGGCCCAGGCCGCGGGCGCGGCGGGCGGCTCGCCGAGCGCCAGCGCGCCGTGCGGCGTCTCCAGCCGCCAGCCGCCGTCGCGGCGCAGCGTGCCGCGCAGGAAGTTCATCGCCGGGCTGCCGAGGAAGCCGGCCACGAACAGGTTGGCCGGCCGCCGGTACAGGTTCATCGGCGTGTCGATCTGCTGGATGCGCCCGCGGTCGAACACCACGATGCGCTGGCCCAGCGTCATCGCCTCGATCTGGTCGTGGGTCACGTAGACCATCGTCGCGCCGAGGCGCTGGTGCAGCCGCGCGATCTCCACGCGCATCGCCACGCGCAGCCGCGCGTCGAGGTTGGACAGCGGCTCGTCGAGCAGGAACACCTTGGGATCGCGCACCAGCGCGCGGCCCAGCGCCACGCGCTGGCGCTGGCCGCCGGACAGCGCGGCGGGGCGCGCGTCCAGGCGGTCCTCCAGCTCCAGCGTGCGCGCCACCTCGCGCACGCGGCGCGCCACCTCGTCCCGCGCCGCGCCGCGCAGGCGCAGGCCGAAGCCGAGGTTCTCCGCCACCGTCATGTGCGGGTACAGCGCGTAGTTCTGGAACACCATCGCCACGTCGCGCTCCTTCGGCGCGACCTCGTTGACCACGCGGCCGTCGATGCTGAGCGTGCCGGCGCTGATCGGCTCCAGCCCGGCGATCATCCGCAGCAGCGTGGTCTTGCCGCAGCCGGACGGCCCCACCAGCACCATCAGCTCGCCGCTGGCGATCTCGAAGCTGGCCTCCTCCACGGCGACGTGGCCGTTCGGATAGACCTTGCGCAGCTGGTCGAGACGGACGCTGGCCATGCACGGATCTCCGGCCGCCCCGCCCGGGGCCGCCTGGTTGGATGGATGGGCCGCCAGGCCCGGAACGCGCCAGGGGGACCCTGCCTCGTGCGGCACGGCTGCACAAGCGCGGGCGTTCGGATATTCTCGGACGAAAACGTTTGCAGCAAGCCGCAGCGCGGCATCGAAGGACGCTTGCCCATGACCCGCCGCAGCTACCGCTTCCCCGACGGCTTCCTCTGGGGCGCTGCCACCTCCGCCTACCAGATCGAGGGCTCGCCGCTCGCCGACGGCGCCGGCCCCAGCATCTGGCAGCGCTTCGCGCACACGCCCGGGATGATGGCCAACGGCGACACCGGCGACGTGGCCTGCGACCACTACCGCCGCTACCGCGACGACGTGCGGCTGATGCGGGCGCTGGGCCTGCAGAGCTACCGCTTCAGCATCAACTGGGCGCGCGTGCTGCCGGAGGGCACCGGGCGGGTGAACCCCAGGGGCCTGGACTTCTACTCGCGGCTGGTCGACGAATTGCTGGAGCACGGCATCGCGCCCAACGCCACGCTGTTCCACTGGGACCTGCCGGCCGCGCTGGACGACCGCGGCGGCTGGCTCAACCGCGACAGCGCGCACTGGTTCGCCGAGTACGCGCAGGTGATGTTCAGGGCGCTGGACGACCGCGTCACGCGCTGGACCACGCTCAACGAGCCGTGGGTGGTCACCGACGGCGGCTACCTGCACGGCGTGGTGGCGCCCGGCCACCGCAGCAAGTACGAGGCGCCGATCGCCGCGCACAACCTGATGCGCGCCAGCGGCGCCGGCATCCAGGCCTACCGTGCGCACGGCCGGCACCAGATCGGCGTGGTGTTCAACATCGAGCCGAAGTACCCGGCCAGCGACGGCGCGGAAGACCAGGCCGCCGCGCGCCGCGCGCACGCCTACATGAACCAGCAGTTCGCCGATCCGGCGCTGCTCGGCAGCTACCCGGAGGAGCTCAAGGAGATCTTCGGCGACGCCTGGCCGGACTTCCCCGCCGACGACTTCCGGCTCACGAAGCAGCCGGTCGACTTCGTCGGCATCAACTACTACACCCGCGCGGTGGTGCGGCACGATCCCGCGCAGTACCCGCTGCGCGCCGCGCCGGTGCGCCAGCCCAACCGCACCCACACCGAGACCGGCTGGGAGGTCTACGAGCAGGGGCTCACCGACACCCTGCTCTGGTTCAAGGACCGCTACGGCGACGTCCCGCTCTACGTCACCGAGAACGGCGCGGCCTTCTACGACCCGCCGGTGGCCGAGGGCGAGGTGCTGGAGGACCCGCTGCGGGTGGACTACCTGCGCCGCCACCTCCGGGCGCTGCACCGCGCCATCGGGGCCGGCGTGGACGTGCGCGGCTACTACGCCTGGTCGCTGCTGGACAACCTGGAGTGGTCGCTGGGCTTCGCCAAGCGCTTCGGCCTCTACCACGTCGATTTCGCCACCCAGAAGCGCACGCCCAAGGCCAGCGCGCGGCTCTACGCGCAGGTGATCGCCAGCCATGGCGCGGCGCTGGACGAATAGCCGCCGCTGCGGCAGGCTTGCAAGGCTACGATCCCGGAATTGTTCATGAGCTCTTCCACCCCGGCCGCCCCGACCCTGCTCGCGGACCTCGGCGGCACCAACGTCCGCTTCGCCCTCGCCGATCCCTCGCTGGCCATGCCGCTGCGGCTGGACAGCGTGCGCCGCTACCGCGTGAAGGACTTCCCCTCGCTGGCCGGGACCATCCGCCAGTACTTCGCCGACAGCGGCCTCTCCGCCAGGCGCGCGGTCATCGCCGCCGCCGGCCGCATCGCCGACGGCGAGACGGTGCAGATCACCAACAACCCGTGGGCGGTGTCCGCGCACGGGCTGCAGGCCGAGCTGGGGATGGAGCGGGTGCACTTGGTCAACGACTTCGCCGCGCAGGGCATGGCGGTGCCGCTGCTGGCCGCCGACCAGCTCACCCCGGTGGGCCCGAAGCTGCTGCCGCAGCTCGGCCGCAAGCCGGCGCAGACCTTCGTGGTGGTGGGCCCGGGCACCGGGCTGGGCGTGGCCGGCCTGCTGCTGCGCGAGGGCCGCTGGACGGTGCTGGAGACCGAGGGCGGCCACGCCGGCTTCGCCGCGCACACCGCCGAGGACGTGGAGATCCTGCACCGGCTCAACGCACGCTTCGGCCGTGTCTCCAACGAGCGCATGATCTGCGGCAACGGCCTGGTGAACCTGTACCTCGCGCTGGCCGACATCGCCGGCCAGCCGGCCGAGGAGTACACCCCCGAGGACATCACCGCGCGCGCGGTGGCGGGCAGCGACGCGCTGTGCGTGCGCACGGTGGAGACGCTGGCCGGCATCTTCGGCAGCGTGGCCGGCGACCTGGTGCTGAGCCTGGGCGGCTGGGACGGCGTCTACCTCACCGGCGGCGTGCTGCCGATCCTGTTGCCGTGGCTGCAGCACGGCGGCTTCCGCGAGCGCTTCGAGGCCAAGGGCCGCTTCCGCGAGACGATGGAGCAGGTGCCCACGGTGGCGGTGATGCACCCGGAGCCCGGCCTGCTCGGCGCGGCGGCGCTGGCCGTGCTCGACGCCGGCGCCACGCTGCTGCCGCCCGGCTGATCGCGCGGCCCAGCCGATGCGCCGGCGCCGCGGGACGGCCAGCGTCCTTCGAAGGCGACATCCCGCGCGCATCGCGGCTTTAGAGCCCCGCGCTGCGCGGACCGCCGGCATGCGCGACACTAGGCCCCCTCCCCGCCGCCCGGATCGCCTTCATGTCCCGCACCTCCACCGCCTTCCTGTTCGACCTCGACGGCACCCTGATCGACAGCGTCTACCAGCACGTACTGGCCTGGAAGGAAGCGCTGGACGCGGAGGGCGTGGAGCTTTCGGTGTGGCGCATCCACCGCAAGATCGGCATGAGCGGCGGGCTGTTCACCCACATCCTGCTGCGCGAGACCGGGCTGGAGATCACCGAGGAACGCCTGGCGCGCCTGCACCAGCGCCACGTCGAGGCGTTCAACCGCCAGCACGCGCAGGGCTCGGTGCGCCCGCTGCCCGGCGCGCGCGAGCTGCTCGCCTACCTCGACGGACAGCGCATCCCGTGGGCGGTGGCCACCAGCGGCCGCATGGCCACCGCCGCGCACAACCTCGCCGCGCTGGGCGTCGATCCGGCCAAGGTGCCGGTGGTGACGCGCGACATGGTGCGCCACGCCAAGCCCGATCCCGACCTGTTCCTCGCCGCCGCCGGGCGGCTGGGCGTGGACGTCCAGCGCTCGCTGGTGATCGGCGACAGCATCTGGGACATGCTGGCCGCGCAGCGCGCCCGCGCGCTGGGCGTGGGCCTGCTCTCCGGCGGCTACGGCGAGGACGAGCTGGCGCGCGCCGGCGCGTTCCGCGTGTACGAGGACCCGGCGGACCTGCTCAAGCACATCGACGAGGTGGCGGCGCGTGGATAACTCAAAAAGTCTTTGCGATTTTCTGTGATCTATTTCACAAACTTTAAACCTGTTGAGTAGTACACGATTCCAATCATCCTAGATGATGGAAAGCTAATGATAAATACATTCGCTTTTAATGGAATCGACCCATCAGGCATATACATCAATCCTGATGGAACTATCGTCTACCAGAATAAGAAACTTGAAGCCACGATTAAACGCGACATAGCGATGTCGCCCGCGCTTAGATCAACCAATACTGGTGATTGCACAAATGGCTCTTGTCCCGGTAGCGACAATTTGAACTGCTCAAACGCCAGCTGCCCAGGAGCAAATAACTACGGCCAATGTTAGCTTCGAAATCGGAGTCAAGCCATGTTAGGTGAAGGGACGCTAGCTAGAGCACTTTCCCCCGATTTCCTTGAACTCATATTGCTGCCCACCGAAAAATGCAATTTTCGGTGCACATACTGTTATGAAGACTATGCTCTTGGCCGTATGCCACCTAGCATCATAGCTGGTGACCTGCCCCCACTGAGCCGTACCAAGTGAAGCTGTAAAGTCCGTCAACCACGAGGACGGACATGAAGAAGAGTCGCTTCACCACCGAGCAGATCATCGGGTTCATCAAGCAGGC